>NZ_JBQFTY010000001.1:0-1239867 GCF_056538885.1 Ruegeria sp. BE1 | reverse complement strand
TCAAAACCGCCGACAACGCCGACTCAGACCTCATCGTCATCGGAGCCCACAAACCAGACCTCAAAGACTACCTCCTCGGCCCAAACGCCGCACGCGTAGTCCGGCACTCAAACGTCTCAGTGTATGTGGTCAGGTAAATCAGTAGCCCGTCATCTCAAGATAACCGCGTCCGCTGTGGCTGCCGGTCACGATGACGGGACCCTCCCAGTATTCGAACCGGGTGCCCATCCAGGCACCGGGAGTGAGGGCTGAGACCTTAACATCTATACCACGGTCGGGCAGGGTGACGCGCCAATGGACCGGAACGTCGCGCCCCGCGACCCGAGCGCTGTCCAGCGGCGTGAAGGAGGCCGAGCCATTGGGTAACACCGTTGTAGTCCCATCCGCAGCGATCCATGTGGCCGCCGTGAAATCGCCGCGCCCGCCGCGCAGTCGGAAGGCCATCAGCTTGTCGCCCCCCTCAAAGCTGAGTGAGAACCAGTCCCAGCCGCTTTGATCTGCCGCCAAGGGTTGTGAGGACCATTCGCGATCCAGCCAGCCCTGACCTGTGACCGCAACATCGCCTTCGGGCAGGCGCAAAACGCCTTCGACCGTGTAGAAAGGCTGTGAATAATAGTGGCTGGCTTGTCCATCAGCGGATTTGACTGAGTATCCGGCGTCGCCATGAAAGACCAGCGGGCCCTGGGTGGTCAGGTCCAGCGCATAAGAGAATTCCGGGCCGCTGGCCGTTAGGTCCACCTTATCCAAATCGTCCCCACGCATGTGCCATTCGTCGATCCATGCCTCAAAGGGCTGGGCCGTCACACCTGCCTGACCGATGCCGCCGCGTGACAGGCGCTCGGCAAAGTAGTGCGCGTCAGGGGTGGTGACGGCGGCATGGCCCATCCACAGCTGCGGGCTTTGCCAGCCTTCGGTTTGGGACGGTTTCAGGGCCGAGCGGAACAGCGTCCATTGGATGCCATAGTCCCGGCCGTCTTCACCGGTCAGGTTTGCTGTCAGATACCACCATTCGATGCGAAACGTAGGATGCGGGCCGTGATCGCGGGGGAATTCGAATTGAAAACCGCGCTGAGGAACGTCGAACCCTTCGGCTGTGCCACCCAGACCGGCATAGCCCTGCGCCCGCAGGGCCGCAGGCATGAGCAGGAAAAGGATGCACAGGACAGCTTTAACGTTCATTGGCAAACACCCTCAGCAAATTGACAGGTGGCAGGCGCAACAGGCGCAGCGCGGGCAGGGCGGCTGCGATCCCGGCGGCCAGCAGGGTCAGGCCAAACAGATAGGCCCAATCAAGGGGAAACAGGTGCATCGGCAGCCGCCAGCCAAAAGCCTGCACATTGATGACAGCAAGCAGCGCCCAGGCGAGAGCCAACCCCAGCGGCAGCGCCAGAACCGCCGTCAGGGCGGCCAGCAGCACACTGCGCAACAGCTCTAACCGGGCCAGATGCGCGCGGGTCAGGCCAAGGGCCCAGACAGGCGCAATCTGTGGCAGGCGTTGGGTCCACAGGGTCAACAGGCTGGTCAGAATGGCAAAGCCCGCGACGCCCAGCGTCAGCACGTTCAGGGCCGATGTCACGACAAAGGTCTTATCGAAAATCGCCAGCGATTGCGCCTTCATCGCGGCCTGCTGCACAACCGCCCCGCGCGGGAGGTCAAAGCGATCCCGCAGTGCCCGGGCCATCTCGGTCGCACGATCCGGGTTCAGCACGACCCCAAAGCGGCGCGTGTCCACGCCACGGGCGATCCGGTCCAGTTGGGGCATCGAAACGATTGCCTGACCGGTCGGGTTGCCATAATCGGAATAAACCCCGGCGATGGTCAACCTGTGCGGGGCTCCAAGGCTCAACGTATCACCGGGCCAGAGGTTGGCGCGGCGGGCCAGTTGTTCATTGATCAGAACGGCCTCTTCGCCATGGACGCGGTCCCAAACGTTGTCAGAGGCCGAGATCAGCGGCCAATGTTTGCGATAGGTTTCGTGATCCTTGATCCCATAAAGGAACAAGGGCCCGCTGTCATGCGCCAGCTCAACACTGCGGATGGGCAGGATGGCGTCGACCTGCGGGTCCAGCCATTGCGCGATCTGTTGACCTTGCGCATTGTCTGCGGCGGTCACGTAAAGCTCAGATGTCAGGCGCTGATCCAGCCAACCGACAAAGGTCAGTCGAAAGCTGGACACCATCGTGCCAACACCGATATTCGCAGCCAGCGCCAGCAGCAATGCCATCAGGGCCAGGGACAGGCCGGGCAATTGCGCGCGCATATCCGCCCAAATCCATTGCGCCACAGGGGTTCGCGCCCTGGTTTCAAAAACGGCCAGAACCAGGGACAGCAGGTAGGGTAAAAGCAGGGCTGTCCCGGTCAGAATGCCACCAACCATGGTAAACCCGGCGACGAGACCTTCAATCGTGTATCCGGTGACAAATCCACCGACGATCAGCAGCACGCCAAGTAGGCCAAGGGTGCGTTGCCCGGTTGCAGCACCGCGCCAGGCCTGCAGCCCTCCGCCTGTAAGCAGTGGCATTTGGGTAAGCCGGTACAGCGCCTGACTGCTGGCCAGCAGGGTGCCGGCCAAGGCCATCGCCAGACCCGCGAGAACCCATTGCGGCTGCAGCGACATCTGCCCGTCAACCGGGGCGCCATAAAGCCCCCGCAGCGTGACGGCGACATCAGGCAATAGCAGCCCGGCCAAAAAGAACCCAAGGATCAGACCCAACACCCCGCCAATGAGAGCCAGCAGTATGAGTTCGACCGAGATCATCACCACCAGTCGCCGCATCGATACGCCAAGCGCGCGCAGGGTGCGGATCATTGGGCGTCTCTGGGCAAAAGCCAGCCCGACCGTCCCATGTACGATGAACAGGCCAACAGCAAAAGACAGCAGGCCAAAGGCGGTCAGGTTCAGATGAAAACTATCCGTCAACTGGGCTGCGTCCAGCCGGTTGGTGGCCTTGGCGCGCTGAAGATCGGGTGCGATTTCGGTGAGGGGCCGCAGGTCTCGTGGCTGCTCGGGCAGGATCAAGAGCCGAGAGATTTGGCCGGGCCGATCCAACAGTGTCTCGGCAACACCAATGTCAGTCAGGATCAGATCGGGCGGCAGCGCCTCCGAGGTCAAAACTGGCGGTAACCCGTCAATACGCATCAGAAACGTGGTCAGATCGGGCGCGGCCAGCAGGCGGCCCGGCGCGGTCAGCATATCGGCCGGGTCGGGCGGCGCGTCCGAGCTTTCAACCTGCGACACGGCAGGCAGGGCCGGGTGCGTTACCATGTCTACGCCCATCACCTGAAACGTCTGCCCGTTCAGGCGCATTGCCCCTTCAAGCACCGCCGCCACCTGCCAACCGGCGCGGCGTAGCGCCACGTATTGGTCCAGAGCAATCAGGCCCGAGGGTGCGCGCAGTTCGTCATATTGCCCCAAGGCAAGCTGATCACTGGCGCGCTGATAGCTGGCGCGGGCCTCGGCATTGATGGCCTGCACGGCAGACCACAGCCCGGTGGCCAGCGCGATGCCGATCAGCAACGTGGCCAATTGCAGCTTGTGACGCCGCCAATGCGACATCAGGGCCTGAATGACGGCCACGGTCATGAGATGTGTCCACCCGCCAGATGTACATGCCGGTCCAGCCGTTCGGCAATGTCCTGTGAATGGGTGACCAGCAAAAGGGCCGCACCTGTTTCGGACACCAGAGTCAGCATCAGGTCCAGAACGTTTGCGCTGGCGGTTTCGTCCAGATTGCCGGTGGGTTCATCCGCCAGCAACAGCTTGGGCCGGGGGGCCATCGCGCGCCCGATGGCCACGCGCTGTTGCTGACCGCCCGACAGATTCTCGGGATAGCGCTCTTGCAAATCGGCTAGGCCAAGACGTTCGGCCAATTGCGCGGTCCAGCGGGGGTCTTCGCGCCCGGCCAGCCGGGCGTGGAAGGACAGGTTCTGCCCAACCGTCAGCGACGGGATCAGGTTGAATTGCTGAAAAACAAGCGAGACACTGCGCCGCCTCAACGCCGCCCGCCCGGCGTCATCCAGCGGCGACAAAGGGGTGCCATCCAGCGTGATCTCTCCGCCGTCGAACCTGTCCAGCGCGCCCACCAGGTTCAGTAGCGTGCTCTTGCCGCTGCCGCTTTCGCCGGTCAGGGCCAAGGTCTGACCCTGATCCAGCGTCAGCGACACATCCCGCAAAACGGGGCGGCCGCCCGGATAGGATTTCTGAACCCTGTCGATCGCCAGCAACATGCACAACGTCCTTATCTGTGTGGGGCACAATGTGCGCCTGATCGCGCCAGAGTCCAGCGCAGTGCCGTACACGTTTCCATTGGTCGCAGCCTTGTCCTTTGTCCGCTAAGTCGCCATTGTGAGACAACTTCTTGTGATCCTCATATGGTACGCGAACCGATGACCCTAACGCAGCAGATTCTTTGGGGCAGTGTCTATCTGGGCGTCTGCTTCCTGTTTGAGATCATCCTTTTGACATGGTGCACGCAGGTGCTGCGTCAGGTGTCCCTGCGGCTGGAGAACAGCAAAAAATTCATCTCGATTGCGGCTCCGATCTGCATTGCGCTGGTCTTTATCGTCGCGATCCACACGTTTCAGGTCTGGCTATGGGCGATTGTGTGGGTGCTGGGTGATGTGCTGCCGGATTGGAACTCGGCGCTGTACTTCTCGTTGGTGACATTCACGACGCTGGGCTATGGCGACATCGTTCTGGGTGAGGCATTGCGGATATTCGGTGCCTTTGCCTCGGTCACCGGTTTGTTGGCTTTTGGCCTGTCGACGGCCTTCATGGTTGCCCTGATGACGCAGGTCTTCAAAGAAGAGCTGATGTCCTAAAGGATCGGTGAGAACAGCCGCGCAATGGGCGAACCGAACCGGATATAGGCGGGTTGATCCGGCAGTTTCTTTGTCAACTCATAGCTTTTTTCAAAATCGGCCAGCAGCATGGCCTCGACCGCTTGCGCGGCCCGCTGGTCGAAAAACAGCGCCATCGCCTCAAAATTCAGCCGGAATGAGCGGTTATCCAGATTTGTGGTGCCAACGGCGGCCAGCGTATCGTCCACGACAAACGCCTTTTGGTGCATGAACCCATCGGTATAGCGGAACACGCGCGCGCCGCAGGCCGTGACCTCATCAAAATAGGCAAAGGCCGCCAGCCAGGGCAGGCGGTGATCCATCACCTCGGGCACCAGAATACGCACATCCACACCGCGCAAGGCCGCGTGCTGAAGGGCGGTCATGATGTCGATATCGGGCACGAAATAGGGCGAGGCGATCCACAATCTTTCCCTGGCCTCGGCAATGGCGGCAAAGAACATCATCGCGCCGGTTTCCGTGTCATCACCCGGGCCGGTTGCGACGATCAGCGCGTTCATGTCCTGCTCGGATTCGGTTCCTGCCCAGTCCAGATCGTCGATCAGGTCTTCTTCGTGGGCCCAGTGCCAGTCCTCGGTAAAGATCAACTGCAACTGCCGGACGATATGACCGGTCATCTTGATATGCGTGTCGCGCCAGTGGCCGAAATAGGGGCTCTGACCCAGATACTCGACCCCTACGTTGTGGCCACCTATAAATCCGGTCTCACCGTCGATGATCACGGTTTTGCGGTGATTGCGATAGTTCAGCTGAAAGCGGTATTGCGGGCCGCGCCGGTCGCGGGGATTGGCAATCTGCACACCGCCTGCACGCAGCGTGTCAAGATAGGCGGTCGGCAAACCATAGCTGCCCACCGCATCCGTCATGAACCGCACGGTCACACCACGTTTGCAGGCGGCCAGCAACTTGTCCCGCAACTGCTGGCCCAACGTGTCGTCGCGCACGATATAGAACTGGATCAGGATATAGGACCGGGCGGCGTCGATGGATTTAAAGATGGCATCAAACGTAGCCTGTCCGTCGATCAGCAACTCAGCCCCGTTCCCGCGCGAGACGGGCAGGTGGGCAAGTGCCTCAAACGGGCGGGGATTGATCGGCATCGTATCGGGGTCGGGAGCCGAGAAATCGGCAAAGCTCTTGATTCCTTCGACAACACGTTCGCTGCGTTGGCGGGCGATACGATACCCGCGAAACCGGTGATGACCCAAAAACAAGTAAAGCGGCACCCCCAGCATTGGCGTTGCGATCAGAAACACCACCCAGCCAACCGCGCCCTGTGGGGTGCGCGCGGTCTGCGCCGCGCGTATCGCGAACAACGCGGCCGTCACGTACAGAAAGAAGACGGCCGCGGAAACAAGCAATGTCCACATGGGGTTATCGGTCTCAGGTTGCCTTAGTCGGCCCCAGTGTAGATGCGATCCCAGTCTTGCGCCATATCAACGATGACCCAGCCCATATCAGGGCCTTTGTCCAAACCATCGACCAGTTTGCCAATCGGGCTTTCGCGGTCATAAGCCCATTCGCGTTCGGCGTCGGTGTGATGAACCAGAACGCCAAGACGCGGGCCGTCCCCGGCTGTGGTCCATTCCAGCATCGCAAAGTCGCCGTCCGAATTTCCTCCGGCCAGAATGGGGCGTCGTCCGATGGTACGTTCGATGTTGATCGGTTTGCCCTCTTTGTCGTCGACAAAGGCGATATCCGGTGCCTTGGTGATGGTCGGAGAGCCGCTTGCGGTGTCATAGATCGTGTCAGTATATGTGCCCAGAACCTGCTCGGGTGGGATGCCATAGGCGTCCTCGGCAAACACACGCATGAAATGCAGACCGCCGCCTGACACGATATAGGTCCGGAATCCTTCATCGCGCAGATAGCGCAGCAGTTCGACCATCGGCTGATAGGTCATCTGATCATAGGGCAGGCCCGTGTCCGGATGGCGCGCCGTGTCCAGCCATTCGGCGACGGCAGTCTTGAAATCGTCAACGCTGATGCCGGAATGGGAGGCATTCACCACTTCGATCAGCGCCTCATGGCCGCCTTCAAGAACGGCCTGCAGGTCGCCTTGCGCCGCCGCCTTTAGCGTCGGTGTGGTCAAGATCGACGGGTCAGCCCCTGCAAGGTCCGCCAGACGATCCATGGCAAAGGTCAGCTGAAAATAAACCGGTTGTTCGGCCCAAAGCGTGCCGTCATTGTCAAACACCGCAATCCGCTCGGCCGGGGTTACATAGTCGGCGCTGTTGGGATCGGTGACGGTTTCGACGAAATCCACGATACGGGTCTTGGCGTCGGATGTGTCCCAGCTTGGTAGAGGATCGGCTGCCGACCCCAGCGGCAAAAGCAGAAAAGCGGCAGAGAGAACTGCGTGCTTCATGTGAAATTCCTTTGTATCTCAATTGAAAAAGGGCCGCCGTTGAACCGGCGGCCCCTTGGATTTTACACAGGATCAGTTGTTGGTCGGTGCCGAGAGTTTATCCATCACCTGCTCCAAGTTGAAGCTGGCCGCCTTTTGGCGCGGCGGATATTCTTGGAAGGTTTCCAGGAAAGTTCCGACATATTGCTGCGCGGGCACCAGGAAATAGGCCCGGTCCAAAAGCCAGTCATAGTAGGTGTTGGATGTGCGATAGGCGCGCTCATACGGATCACGACGCAGGTTGATGATCAGCGGAATGCGCAGTTCGGTCCAGGGTTCGATCCAGGCGCGCAGGGTGCCCCAGGCCTTCTGCTCAAGGAAGATCAGCTTCCAGTCGTCAAAGCGCAGCGCGGTCAGGTCACCATCATCCGAGAAATAAAAGATCTCTTTCCGCGGGCTTTCTGTTGCTTCACCAGTCAGCAGAGGCAGGATGTTGTAACCGTCCAGATGAACCTTGTAGTCGCGGCCCATACCCGACGAGCTGTAACCCTCTTTCAGCTTTTCCTTGATCTCAGTATCGCCTGCCACGGCCAGATAGGTGGGCAGCCAATCCATATGGTGCACGATCTCGTTCGTGACCGAGCCGGGCTCAATCTGACCCGGCCAGCGCACCATCGACGGCACGCGCCATCCGCCTTCCCAATTGGTGTTTTTCTCACCCCAGAACGGCGTCGCAGCTGCATCAGGCCAAGTGTTCATGTGCGGGCCATTGTCGGTCGAGTAGTGCACGATTGTGTTGTCGGCGATGCCAAGCTCATCCAGCAGGTCCAGCAATTGGCCCACATGCATGTCATGTTCGATCATACCGGCCGAGTATTCGTCGGTGACACGGCCTGCGATCTCATTCGCCTGGGCGCGCATCTCGTCTTTGACATGGGTGCGGAAATGCATGCGAGTGCCGTTCCACCAGACATAGAAGGGTTGATCCTGCTCATGCGCGCGCTTGATAAAGTCGATTGCAGCGGCAACGGTTTCCTCGTCCACCGTCTCCATGCGCTTCTTAGTCAGCGGGCCGGTGTCTTCGATGGTGCCATCCGCCTTGGATTTGATTACACCGCGGGGACCATACGCGTCGCGGAACGTGCGACCATCGGCCAGAACCGCATCGCCGGGATAGTCTTCGTTCTCGGGCTCTTCTTCGGCGTTCAGGTGATACAGGTTACCAAAAAACTCGTCAAAACCGTGGTTTGTGGGCAGATGCTCATCTTTGTCACCCAGATGGTTCTTGCCGAACTGGCCGGTGACGTATCCATGATCCTTGAGCAAGCCCGGAATTGTGGGGTCTTCGACCTGCATGCCCAGATCCGCACCGGGCAAACCTACCTTGGACAGACCTGTCCGATAAACCGACTGCCCCATGATGTAGGATGAACGGCCAGCGGTACAGGATTGCTCACCGTAATAGTCGGTGAAAATCATGCCTTCCTTGGCTATGCGGTCGATATTGGGCGTGTTGTATCCCATCAGACCCATCGTGTAGGCCGAGATATTGGATTGCCCGATATCGTCGCCCCAGATGACCAGAATGTTGGGCTTCTGATCCTGCGCCCAGGCGGGGATTGCCAACGCAACGGCAACGGTCGCCACAGCAACGCGACGCAAACCCGCGCGCCAGCTGTGTGAAAACGTTCGTGGTGGGGACATGGTATGCTCCTGATTTAAAAGAGTTAGTGAAACTCCGAGTTGTAATTTCCTTCGGAGGCTGGCTAGTGCTGCCATGAAGATGTCGATCGCGTATCGGCGAAGGGTCACACGGTTGGGAATCGAACTCTGGCAGCTTAGGCCAAAAGCTCTATTTGAAACCCATCATATGATGATATTTATAGGTAATGATGCGAAATAAATTGAATGATATTAACCTCTTGAAAGAGGTTGGCTGGTTCAGTATGCGCTCCGAATCGTTCCAGAACGATTTGTTGAGAATCGGCACCGCAAAGTGTTTTTCCGCGCATGAGGGGCTGTATCACTATGGTGACCCAGCCAATGGAATTTTTGCCATCCTCAAGGGCGGGGTGCAGATTACAGCACCTGCAGATGACGGTCACGAATTCGTCGTGCACCGCGAAGGAGCAGGATTCTGGATTGGCGATCTGGCCCTTTTCGCCGATGCGCCCCGGTTGGTCAGTGTCGCGACCACGCAGGACACGCAGGCTTTGTTTTTCCCCAACTCGGCGATCAGCAAGCTGATCAAGGCAAACCCGGATTACATTCGCGACTTTTACGCCCTGACCCAGGAAAACATGCAAACCGCACTGCGGATCATGGCCAACATGGCAGTCACCGGTAGCGAGAAAAGGCTGGTTTTGCGGCTGCTGCATCTGGATGAATGCACCGCGAAACCCGAGGGCTGGATCGTGGTCTCGCAAGAGGAACTGGCCGAGATGATCGCCGTATCACAGCCCACATTGCATCGCAGCCTTCACCGGCTCTCGGACATGGAGTTGATTGAGCTGGGCTATGGGCGGGTTCGGTTGAAGGACAGGCAAGCGTTGATTGCGAGCTGTCAGAACTAAGGGTTCAAGGGCGGAAGAGGCTGTTGTTGAAGGGCACCGCCGTCCCGCAATCGCTTTTGAGCCGTGCGGGCAGAGGACCATGCTGCGGTCTCGTCATGGCCATCACGTGCATAGCGCGCAGCACCAATGTCGGACAGCGTGCCCTCTAACCGCCTGTACCCTTGCGGATCGCGACAGCGGGCTTTCCATACCTCCAGCGCGGAATAGGCGGCAGTCAGGTCCTGATCACGCAGGGCTTGTCCTAACTGCAACCCGGCGTATCTGGCGGATGCCCGGTATCTTTCCGCACGGTCTTGTCGCCACCTGCCAATACGCGGTCCGAACACCCGAAACGCTCCACCGACCGCAACGGCGACCCCGACCACCCAAAAACCGTATCGAAGCAGGTCTTGAAGCGAGGGAATTCCGGGCCCGGCCGCTGCAACCGTGATCTCAACCGCATCCGTCGTGGCCGTTTCGACACTGTTACTTGAAAGATTGAACCATTGCACCGTGACCGGAGGCAATTGTGTCTGACCGCTGTCTTGCGCGACATAGGTGATCTCATCCACACGCTGCCCGGACAGTATGCCGCGCTCTTCGGTTTCGCTGAAACGGGGTTCTTTGGGATAAGAGCGTAATGTATCCGTTTGATTTTCAGTTATTAATACGGGAATCATCAACGGGCTTGCCCCGTCAATCCGGGCGGTCAGGCGACGGGTTATGGCGCCGCCTGTCTGCATCTCTGTGGAACCTTCGATGTCCTGGCTCAGCTCAAAACCGGTTGCAACAATCAACGGGGCCAGATCGCGCGCGGCCTCTGGGACCACGGCGTTGAATGCAATGGCTTGAAGCGGCACAGACACTTGAACCGGCGCATTTGTTTCAGGATCGGCATAGGTGACGGTCATGTCCTGCGCTGGAAAGCGCACCTCTCCCTGTGTCAGGGGATAGACGCGATAACGCCGCTGAACACCGGACCACGTCGCCCCGTCTATGGACTCGCTGACAGGCCCCGAGGCGCGCTCGGGCAAGCGAACCAAAAGGTTTTCCTGCTCAAGCGTGGGAAAGACCGGAGGTGACGGCATGAAGGTAGGCACCAG
Source organism: Ruegeria sp. BE1 (assembly GCF_056538885.1). Classification (NCBI taxonomy): domain Bacteria; kingdom Pseudomonadati; phylum Pseudomonadota; class Alphaproteobacteria; order Rhodobacterales; family Roseobacteraceae; genus Ruegeria; species Ruegeria sp. BE1. The sequence continues at coordinate 1,229,005 of NZ_JBQFTY010000001.1, read as the reverse complement.
AACCTGAATGCGAATATCGGCGGGTTGGCCGACCACCACATCTTTGGTCGGTGCGCTGATCGTCACGCGGGGAGTCAAATCGGGCGTGCCTTGTGAAAGGCCAATGCCAGGAAGTGCAGAAAAGATAAGGATCAGGGCGTATCTCATTGGTTCTGCACCTGATCTTCCAATCGGAATCGATTGCGTAGAAAATCCTGCATGTCCGTATCAATGGCACTGATCCATTGATCCGGGGAAAGCGCCGTTCCGCCGTCGGTCTGCGCCTCAACCTGAGTTGTCTCGCCCCGAGCATCTTCGTTATCGAAAACGGTATCGTCGGCTCCGATCCCGGATTCCTCGCCGGTGTCGGACTGTTCACGTGAGGTTTCGACATAGTCCAGAATTGCCGTGGCGACGTCCAGATTGTGTTGCGCTTCGGCCCATTCCGGGCGCCGCTCCAAAGCAGTCTGAAAGGCGGCGATCGCAGGCCGGTATTCACGGTTTCCAATCCGCGCCATGCCTTCGGCAAAGGCGGCTTCAGGCGTGTCCAGCTCGGCGAAAATGGCGGCCGCTTCGGGGTACTGGCCCGATTTCAGCTTGGCGTATCCTTGGTGATACGGGTCTTGAAACAGCTCTGCGGCATCCGCATAGCGTTTGGCATTCATGGCGATCTGACCTTGCTGGTCCGGCGTCAGAAACCAGTCGCGCCACCCCTGGGCCGAGGCCGGGCTTGCAGGTTGCAGCAGAAACGCCCCCAGCAAAGCCCAACGAATGACCCAACCGCGACGGAACCACAACAAGGTCAGCAAGGCGGCAGGCCACGCCAGAAGCCATCCCTGATCCCTCCAAACGTTTTGATTGTCTTCATCCAAGGCGTCCTCATAGGCTGTCTGGATATGTTGTTGCAGCCGGGTAATGTCGCGATCACCATCGGAAAAGGGCACCACTGTTGCGTCCGGTACATTATCAAGTTGGGCAATCGTGCCACCCTCTGGCAACATCGTCAGAAACAACACCTGTGTCGCTGTGTTCTGGAACGGTGCAAGCTGTGCGGGGTCTATATCGTCCAAAACGAACAAGATCGCCCCCGGTGTTTCGTTGCCCTCCAAAACCGTTTCCGCCAAGGTCAGTGCGTCACCGGCCGCATCGCCCGGGATGGGCATGACAGCGGGTGCCAACCCCTCAAGCAAGGGGCGTAGGATCGATGCGTCCTCGGTCAACGGAGCCACTTGATGAGGCGAGCCTGCATAGGCAAGCAAGGCCGTTTGCGCGCCGGATCTTGCGGTGATCAGGTCCGCGATTTTGAATTTCGCCCGGTCAAGCCTGGATGGGGCAAGGTCGCCGGCTTCCATGCTGTCGGTAACCTTGAGGGCGATGACAAGAGGGGCCGTATCTGCAACCAATGGGTTGGACATCCGCGCCCAAGTCGGCCCTGCGGCGGCCAAAGTGACCAAGATGGCTGCAATCATCGCAACATCTACAGGGTAGAGGCGGCGGGTCGTTTCCGCGTTCAACGTCAAAGCCCGTGCCAGATGAGGTGCGATGCCGGATGGCAACTGCGCTGTCCCCGAGGCTTTGGGGCGCACCGCCCACCAGAGGCCAAATATCGGGATCAAGAGCAGAAGATAGCCCGTTCGAATAAAATGAAACTCTGAAACTGCGTCAATCATTGGATGCCCCGCCGTCGGTATGCGATGTTGAGCCCAGTGATCGTCACAAGCATAAGTGTTAAGGCGATCAGCAAAGGGATATGCGCAAGGCTGATGCGCGGGCGGTAGCTCTGGGTTTCGACCACGCGCGGGTTTTGGTCATCAATGATCTGATAGGTTTCTGTCAGGGCGGACTGATCGCCAGCGAAAAAGTACTGTCCTCCGGTCCGGTCGGCGATGGCCTTCAGCGCATCCAGATCGACGCGATCCTCGCCTGATGCGTCCGGGTCTCCGACGCCGATAGTATAGACGGTGACACCTTTGTCTGCTGCGATGGCCGCGGCGTTGGCGGGGGCCATGCGGCTGGATGTATCGGCCCCGTCGCTGAGAACGATCATCAGGCGTTGTTCAACTTCGCTGGACTCGAAAAGCCGGATGCCAAGGCCGATCGCATCGCCCAACGCCGTGTTTGGACCGGCCATACCTACCTGTGTTTGGTCCAGGAACCCATTCAAACTGTTGATATCTTCGGTAAAGGGCGCCTGAACAAAGGCCCGCGTTCCGAAAATGATCAAGGCTATGCGATCATCCTGACGATCAGCAATGAAACCGCGCACGACCTCCTTGACCGCTGCCAGCCTCTGGGTAGGGGTTCCGTCCGGACCTACAAAATCTCTTTGATCCATCGACCCAGAGATATCGAGCGCCAAAACCACGTCCCGGGCAGATTTTTCAACTACAATCGGGTCGTCCAACCTCTCGGGCCGGGCCAGAGCAGTTACGAGCAACACCCAGATGACTGAAACGACGATCGTTTGAAGCCTCGTCCGGCGGGCAATGGTCGACCCCGACCGTGGCTCAGCCCGCGCAGCTTTGGCGACGTGCCGGAAAAATGGTATACGGATTGCACTGGTCTTTTTCCGGTACGGGGGCGCGAACCGATAGATCAACAGCGGAACCGGGAGGGCGACGAAGGCCCAGGGGGCAGCGAATGAAATCATTGCAACCGCCGTTCTGCTTTGTGGGTCTTGATCCACTGACGTGCATAGCTTTCTATGGCAGGATTGGAAGACGTGGTTCTGAAAGGGGCTTCGGACAGTATCTTGCTATTGGATTCAGATAGACCTTTCTTTTCAGCTGATTGCGAGAGAAAACTTATCCAGTCTGTGCCGTGTAATGAGGCAACCCTGTCGCGTGGATAAGCGGCCAAGGCCGTGCGACGCAGGATTTCGGCGATCTCGGCAACGTCGTTGTCCGCAGCATCCAATGCGCGCAGGGCTGCGCGCCGATAGGCGTTTGATTGGCGGTGCCGTCTGACGGCGTACAGCCCATATGTCAGGATCGAAAAGACCAGAACAGCCAATACAACCCATCCCCAGGTCTGCGGTGTCATCGGGATCGGCGCAGGAACAGGGGCGGGTTCGAGCATGTCCAAAAGCTCAACCAAAGATTTGCCCTGAACATCGACGCTCATCTTCCTACCTCTCGATGGCCGAATTGTTTCATTAATTGCGACAAAGCCGGGTCCAAAGTGGTCATTGGAACGATTGGAAAGTTGTAACGCCGGGACCAGTCGTGCAGGTTGGACAACCGGTGTTCCAACCCGGATCGAATGCGGCCCGCCAGGTCTGGGTCAGAAGCGTTGATCTCAATCTGCTGATCCCCGTCGGACACGGTGACCCTCAGGCCGGGTGTCAACTCGCGCGCGCTCGGGTCGGATATATTGAATAATATCAGATCATTCGAGCGCGCAATTTGCCTGAACAAACGCTCGGACGCCTCGTCCAGCCCGTCGAAGTCGGAAAAGACACAAACAAGCGCGTTGGTATGGGCAATGCGCGTGGCCTGTTTCAGAACGTCATTCAGCCCGAGAGTTGGCGAAGGCCGTAACGAGGCGTTCAACCGGCAATTTGCAGTTGCGACAGACGACAGGAACCGTCTGAGGGCAGCCGGGCGGCGCTGCGGGTGATGTTCGGCCAGATCCGTGTCGCCAAAGACAATGCCGCCAACCCGATCCCCTTGGCTCAGGATGCGATGCGCGGCGATTGCGGCCGCCTCGGCGGCGATGACCGATTTCATGTATTGCTTTGTCCCGAAGAACATCGAAACACGCTGATCAACCAGCAAAAGGGCAGGGCGATCGCGCTCTTCTGTATAGACCCTAACATGGGGTTTACCGGTGCGCGCCGTGACCTTCCAGTCAATGGTTCGGATGTCATCGCCAGGCAAATAGTTCCGCAACTCTTCAAAGTTCAAACCCCGACCTCGCAGACGCGAGCTATGGCGACCATTGAGAACAGAGCGTGCCGGCTGATGCGGAAGCAGGCTGATCGCACGGGACATTGCACCCAACCGCAGCAGGTGGTTCGCGTCCACATGGATACGAGGGTCGTTCTGATATGGGGCGGGTTGGCTCACACGTTATGCCTCTTGGTCATGGCAGGGCCACCAGGCGCAGGATGTCGGCGATGACGTCATCCGGGGTTTTGGCGTTTCCAAGCGCCTCAAAGCTGAGTGTGAGGCGATGCCGAAACACGTCATGGGCAATCGCGCGAATGTCCGCAGGATCCACATAGTCACGCCCGTTCAACCAGGCATGCGCGCGCCCGCATTTGTCCAGCGCCAACGATGCACGCGGGCTGGCGCCGATCTCAATCCAACTGGCGAGGTCATCGTTGTAAATCTGAGGGGTTCTGGTCGCCTGCACGAGGTCTGCCATATAGCGATCCATGGCTTCAGACACGTGGATTTGTCCGATCTCAGCCCGCGCCTGAAAAACGGCGTCTTGCGGGATGGGTGTGGGCAGGCTGTCAGGTGATCCCGTACCAGCGGCAATCTCTTCGTTTCGCACAAGACGGATCACTTCGACCTCGTCCTCGACCGGTGGGTAGGTGATCTGAACATGCATCAGAAAGCGATCCATCTGAGCTTCGGGCAGGGGATAGGTGCCCTCTTGCTCAATCGGGTTTTGCGTGGCCATCACGATGAACAGCGGGTCCATCTTGTGGGTTGTACCGGACACGGTGACCTGACGTTCCTCCATCGCCTCCAGCAAGGCGGCTTGCACCTTGGCCGGGGCGCGGTTGATCTCATCGGCCAGCACGATGTTGGCAAAGATCGGGCCCGGCTCGAACCGGAAGGTGCCGCCGTCGTCGGTTTGCTGGAACACTTCGGTTCCGGTCACATCCGAGGGCAGCAGGTCAGGCGTGAACTGTATCCGGCTGAAAAGCGCATCCAGATTGCGGGCCATGGCTTTGACGGCGCGGGTTTTTGCCAGCCCGGGCAAGCCTTCGATCAGCAGGTTGCCATTGGCCAGCAGCCCGATCACCAGCCGGTCGATCACGTCGGTTTGCCCGATGATCGACTGTCCCATACGGGATTTGAGTTCATTTATCTGATTAATTGCATTCATTTGGTTGATCCAATTGCAGCCAGATTTGAAAAGCTGACCTGTCACAAAGTGTCAATGCGGGAATTCCTATTGGTCGCAGCAGCTTAACAGGGTTTTGGCACCTGATCTACCGTCAAATCCTTTGCGCCAGATGGGCAAGGTCGGCGCGTATTTCAGGCCGGATGGCACCCCGGTTCGGGGCATCGCGCAGTGTGGTGACCCAATGCGCGGGGCGTTGTTTTCCGGCGGCGCGGTTCCAGGTCAGCCCGCGCAGGATGGTTTGCGATTCGGCGTTCAGACGAGTGGGAACCTCATGTCCGTTCAGCGTCGCCCAGACACCGCTCCACAATCGGGCAACAGACCAGGGGTTGTAGCCGCCACCGCCCAGCACGAGCAGGCGCGCGGTCAGATTTTGTAGATGCGCAACCGTTTGCCAATGGGCGTTGTTGGACAGGGTCAGACGGGAAAGCGGGTCCTCGGCCACCGCATCCGCCCCACATTGCAGCACGATGGCCTGAGGAGAGAAAGCAACGGTTGCGGGCAGGATCAACTCCTCAAGGATCGCGTCAAACTCATCATCGTTGAGGTCGCGCGGGACCGGCATGTTAAAGGCTGCACCGCCCGCATCATCGTCCAATGTGCCGCTGAATGGCCAGCGGCGGGTTTCGTGGACCGAGATCATGCGTACTTGCGATGATCCGCGAAAGGCCAGTTCGACCCCGTCGCAATGGTGAGCATCGATATCGATATAGACGATGCGGTTCAGCCCCGCCTTCAGCAAAGTCAGGATCGCCAGAACCGGGTCGTTCAGATAGCAAAACCCGTTGGCCCGCTCGGGCAACCCGTGATGCGTGCCGCCAGCGGGGCTGAAAACAACGCCACCGTCACGGATCATCTCGGCCCCCAACATCGACCCGCCTGCGGCGGTGGCCGGACGTCGATACATCTCAGGGAATATCGGATTTGACAGGGTGCCCAGCGCATGTCTCTGCCGCACCTCGTCCGAGACGGCCTGGTTCTGCTCGGCCTGATACAAGGCGTCGATGTAGTCGGGCGAGTGAAATGCCGTCAGGGCCGAGGGTTTGGCGCGCGGGCTCACCCGGTAGTTTGTTGGGGTCAGCCACCCTTGCGCCCGGCACAGATCGATCACGGTGGACACACGCGGGATCGCCAGCGGGTGCTTTGAGCCGTAAGTCGAGCTGCGGTAGATTTCTGACCCGATGAAAATTGGGGGCTTCATGACTTAGTTGGCCGGTTGCGTGTCAACATCCTCGCCCAGCCTGCCGTCCAGCGACATCAGGATGGCGATGGGCCGCAGGGCCGGGATGTGGCTGAACACGATCAGGATGCACACCGTTAGCGGGACGCTGAGGAAGGCTCCGATCAGGCCCCAGATCGTGGTCCAGAACATCAGTGCGAGGATCACCAGAAAGGTAGACATGTTCAGCGACCGTCCCAGCATGGCGGGGTCCAGAAAATTCCCGATCATGAACTGAATGGTGCCACAGCCCAACACGATCACCAGAAAGGGGCCGATGCTGTCGAACTGCACCAGGGCGATCATCGAGGGGAAGATCACGGCGATAATCGACCCGATTGAGGGTATGAAGTTCAGCGCAAAGGTCAGTACAGCCCAGGTCTCGGCAAATTCGAGGCCCATGATTTTGAAAACCGTATAGCTGATCCCGGCGGTGATCAGGCTGATCAGGGTTTTGACGCCCACATACCGCTGCAGGCTGAAGGTGATCGCATCCAGAATGGCCGCGAATTCCTGCCCGGTTTTCACGTTGCCGGCGGCCAACTGTATCTTTTTGCGAAAGGCCAGCCGTTCAGCCATCAGAAATGCGACATAAAGGCTGATCAGAAAGAACTGGTTCAGCAGCGAGGTTGCACTGCCCAGCAACACACGCGCGATATAGGACATGTCGATGTTGATCAGATTGTCGCGAATGAAAGTGGTGACGTCATTGCCCACAAGACCAGTGACGCGATTGACCGCTTCGTCGAACTGGTTTTCATAGGTGCTGATCGTGCGGGCAAACTGGGTGGCCTGACTGCCCAGGATATACATGATCATGAACAAGCCCGCCAAAACCACGGTAACCCCTGCCACATTGGCCAGCCATACCGGCATGCGGGTCAGTGCAATGATCCGGTCGCTTAATGCGATAATCAGCACATTTGTCAGCAATGCCATGGTCAAAGGGATCAAAAAGGCGGCCCCCGCATAAAGACCCAGCACCACCAGCGTAGCCACAATGCACACGTCGCGAACAACGGAAAGCTTCAGCTTTGACGGTGTCTCGGGAAAACTGGGGTCCGGTGTCATGGCCAGCCGATCTTAGATGGTTCGCGTTGCAGTCCTGTCTGATCCTGCACAGCCGGGTTGGATTATGCAATGCGCCCAGATATTTGTCTTTGAATATTTGCACGCCGCGTGGTTTTGCAGGTTCTGCGGCGGGGGCAGTCAGGCTAGGCTCATGGGATGAGCGCGCGTGTGATTCCCTATGTCAGCCGTCCCATTCAGGGGCTTTGGATGGCGGTCGTACGCTTTGATTCCAAAAACGGATTTGTCATGAGCAGCCACGTCGCGATGTCGATGATGCTGGCCTTGTTTCCGTTTGTCCTGTTCACCGTCGCCCTGGCGGGGTCTCTGTCGCAGGACTATGTGACGGATGAGTTGATCGAGCTGATTTTCGGCGCATGGCCGCAGGACGTCGCGGGGCCGATCGTCACTGAATTGCGCGCGGTTCTGGCCGAGTCCGGCTCGGGCGTGATTACGCTGGGTGGTTTGCTGGCGGTATTCTTTGCCTCGAACGGGGTGGTGGCAGTGCGCAAAGCCATGAACCAAGCCTATCACGATCATGACAGCTGGCCATTCTGGAAAACGCGCCTGTTATGCCTGAGCCTCGTGATCTTCGGCGGTATTGCCATCATGATCATCGCAGCGGTCGAAGTCATTTTACCGGCCTACACGCAGTTGGTTTCTGAAAAGACGGATGTAAACGTATCTGACTGGCTGTCCGTCGACCGCCTGCGCTGGACCTTTACAGTGGCAGTACCGGTCTTTGTCGTGCTGTTTGCGCATCTGATCCTGCCAACCGGGCGGCACAAGATTCGTCAGATCATACCGGGCGTCTTGGTGACCCTGGCGCTTTGGGCTGCCGGAGGGTGGGGGTTTTCGGTCTATATCGCCCAGTTCGCCTCGTACAGCGCGACCTATGCCGGTCTGGCCGGGGCCATGGCGGCGCTGATCTTTCTGTATTTGTGTGCAGCAATTCTGATCCTGGGGGCTGAGTATAACGGCGCGTTGATGGACCTGCAGGGTGCGGATGACCCGGACACTGAACTGGACAGCTCGACCCCAGAACAGCCTTAGCAAACCGCGCAAAACGGCCAGCTTTGCGCCACGATCCCGGCAAAATTCGTCGTTAACCTTAGGTCACGTTAGCGTTTTGGTATGCGTATAGGTGACTTATGGCGGGTAAGCCGGTTCATACATCCCAGCTGCAATATCCCTTAACCGTGGATCAGCGTGTGGCGAATCTTCAGGCGAAGAAAGCCGAATACATCAAACATGGTGAAGCACTGCTGCTGCAACAAACGGCATCAGCCTCGTTGCGCGAGCAGTTCCTGACCGGCGACCGGATCTGGCTGGACGACTGACCCTAGCCCCGGAACCCGGTGGCAACCACGAATTTCTCGGAACTGTCCGAGCGGGACGCGGGCGGTTTGACGTTCGCAACCTTGTCAAATTTCTGCTTAAGCAGCTTTTGCAGATCGCCCTCGGCGCCCCCGGCCAGAACCTTGGCCACGAAGGTGCCGCCTTCCTCCAAGACGTCAAACGCAAAATAGGCCGCAGTTTCGCACAGCGCCATGATACGTAAATGGTCGGTCTGCTTGTGCCCGGATGAGGCTGCAGCCATATCCGACATTACCACATCAGCCTTGCCGCCCAGCCAGTCCTTGACCTTTTGATCGGCGTCATCTTGCATGAAATCAAGCACATGCGCGGTTGCGCCCGCCACGGGTTCGACCTCTTGCAGGTCGACGCCCAGAACTGTGCCGATCCGTTTGCCAGACCTCTCGCCCAGCGCGTTCACCCGTTTGACGGCAACCTGCAACCACCCTCCGGGCGCGCAGCCCAGATCAACCACACGCGCGCCGGGGACGAGAAAGCGGAATTTGTCGTCCAGCTCCAGTATCTTGTAGGCGGCCCGCCCACGGTAGCCTTCGGCATTTGCCCGTTTCACATAGGGGTCGTTCAACTGCCGCTCAAGCCAGCGGGTCGAGCTCAGCTTGCGCCCGCGCGCGGTCTTGACCTTGACCTTCAGGTCGCGCTGTCCGCGGCCCGAGTTGTTTTTGCCACTTGGTGTCTTCGCCATCAGAACGGTCCGTCTTCCAATACGCCGTCGGCACTCATCTGAGCATACAGCAATCCTTCGCGCAGCCCACGATCCGCCACAGAAAGGCGATCTGTGGGCCAGCAGCGCAGCAATGCTTGCAGAATGGCCGAGCCGGACATGATCAGGGCCTGCCGGTCATCGCCGATACGCGGATCGCGCCGCCGCCCCAGTGGGCCGAGTTCTAAGTATCCCCGTATGACTTTGTCAATCTGATCGCTGGTCATGCGCAGACCGTCCACCTTGGTCCGGTCATAGCGTTTCAGCCCCAGATGCGAGGCCGCCACCGTGGTGACCGTGCCGCTGGTGCCTACGATCTGGAACCCTTCACGGGCCTGTTCGTCCTTGTAGGGGGCGAAATCGGCCAGGTTTTCTTCGAAAAACCAGCTCATCAGCGCAAAGCGGGCCGAGTCGTCTTCGACGTCGTGAAACTGATCGCGCAGCGTTGCTACGCCAAGGGGCACGCTGATCCAGTCGACCACCTTGGCGGCGGGAAAGGGGCTGTCGCTTGTGTGAAACCCGGCATGCAACCGCATGATCGCCGCCGGGCGATCCCGGCGCGGTATGGATGAGATGTCGATCCAAACAAGTTCGGTCGAGCCGCCGCCGATATCGACCACCAAAAGCTGTTCGGTCTTGGTGGATACCAGTGGCGCGCAGGAAATCACGGCCAGACGGGCCTCTTCCTCGGGCTGGATGATCTCAAGGTTCAGCCCGGTTTCGCGGCGCACCTGACGGATGAAATCGCGCGAGTTCTTCGCACGCCGACAGGCCTCGGTCGCGACCAGGCGCATCCGTTTGACCTTGTTGCGTTTCAGCTTTTGCTGACAGATGCGCAGCGCCTGAATGGTGCGCGCCATCGAAGACCGGGACAGCCGTCCGGTCCGCTCCAAACCCGCGCCCAATTGCACGGATTTCGAGAAACTGTCGACCACATGGAACCCGCTGCCCTTGGGCTGGGCGATCAACATGCGGCAACTATTTGTACCCAAATCCAGCGCCGCATACAGCGCATCCGGATCGGGTCTTGCCGGCGCGGGGCTTTCGACCGCCTTGGGGAACGCGCCCGCACCTTTGGGACGCTTGGGCGCCATCTTTAACGCCCTCCGATTTTCGAGTTGCTTTGACCCTAGGCGGCGCTTTGCCGACGCGCAAGTGATTTCAAAGTTGAAATCAATGAGGCTGTCATATCTCATTTACACTCGGGTGCCATTTGGAGTGCAGTCCCTGCCTTGGGATTCCTCACCAGCTTACAGCCAGATACGGAGTCTGCCATGAAAGATGATCGCCGCCTCACCTTTGACGAATTTGACGAAGTTGTGAATCCGCGTCCCGAAGAATGCGATTTTGACCGTGTCGTTGAACGTGCGCTGTCGCGGCGCGGCTTCCTTGGCGGTGTTCTGGCCATGGGCAGCTTTACTGCCGTGGCGGGTGGGATGATCCCATCGGGCGCACGCGCCGCTTCGGACCGGTTTGCCTTTAAGGCGGTTCCGGTGTCCACAGCCGATGAGGTGATCGTCCCGCAGGGGTACAAAGCCGAAGTATTGGTGCGCTGGGGTGATCCGCTGTGGTCTGACGCGCCCGAGTTCGACCACGCGACGCGCGGCACTGCCGCCAGCCAGGAACGTGCCTTTGGCGACAACACGGACGGTCAGGATGTGTTCCTGCACGATGGCCACGTCCTGCTGGTCGTGAACAACGAATACACCAACCGCGATATCCTTTGGGGCAACAACCCCGAGGCGCTGGCCACATCGTATGACGATGTTGCCAAGGGGATGATGGCACATGGTGTCACCGTGGTTGAAATTGCCAATACCGACGGCACATGGGCCATCGTCAAGGACAGCCCCTATAACCGTCGCATCACGCCCCAGACGGATATGGCGCTGACCGGTCCGGGGGCAGGTCACGATCTTTTGAAAACCGAAGCCGACGCCACAGGCACGACCTCGAAGGGAACGTGGAACAACTGCGGCAATGGCATGACGCCGTGGGGCACCTATCTGGCCTGCGAAGAGAATTTTAACGGATACTTCTCTTCCTCTGACGAAGCCTATGAAATCAGCCCTGAACTGCAGCGCTATGGCGTTTCGGCGTCGGACTGGGGCTATGGCTGGGCCAATATCGACAAGCGCTTTGACGTGTCGAAAAACCCCAACGAGCCCAACCGCGCAGGCTATGTGGTCGAGATCGATCCGACCGATCCCACCTCGACCCCGCGCAAACTGACCGCTCTGGGCCGGTTCAAACATGAAAACGCCGAAGCCATCGTCAACAAGGATGGCCGCGTGGTCGTGTATATGGGCGATGATGAGCGGGGTGAGTTCCTGTACCGTTTTGTCTCGGACGGCGTCTATGCGGCAGGGGTGGACACCAACGCGCTGTTGGAAAACGGCACATTGTCCGTGGCGCGCTTCTATGAAAACGGCACGGGTGAGTGGCTGGACCTGACGCCCGAGACCACCGGAATGGCCTCGTTGGCTGAGATCAGCGTGCATACACGTCAGGCCGGATCGGCGGTTGGCGCGACCACGATGGACCGCCCTGAATGGGTCGCAGCCAACCCGAACCTGCCCGAGGTTTATTGCTGTCTGACCAACAACAAGAACCGTGGCGTCAAACCGAATGCCGGGGGGGACGATACTTCGGTCAATGGTCCCAACCCGCGTGAGGCTAATAACTATGGCCAGATCGTGCGCTGGCGTCCTGCCGGTGGGGATCACGCGTCGGCGGATTTCGATTGGGATCTGTACGTGCTGGCCGGTAACCCGACGGTGCATCAGGACGTCTATGGCGGCTCGGAAAACGTCAGTGCTGACAACATGTTCAACTCACCCGACGGGTTGAAATTCGACAGCAACGGCCTGCTGTGGATTCAGACTGACGGTAACTATGGCAATGAGGGTGATTTCCAGGGCCAGGGCAACAACCAGATGCTGGCAGGCGACCCGGTCACCGGTGAAATCCGCCGTTTCCTGGTTGGCCCGAATGAGTGTGAGATCACCGGCCTCAGCTGGTCGCCCGACCGCCGCACCATGTTCGTGGGCATTCAGCACCCCGGCGAAGAGGGCAACAGCCACTGGCCCGAGGGCGGGGATGCGGTTCCGCGTTCAGCCATCATTGCGGTGACTCGCGAGGATGGCGGCCTGGTCGGTTAAGACCAGCCGACACTTGCCAATTCAGCCCCGGATGGTCGCCACTGTCCGGGGTTTTCACGTTGTTATGCGGCGCATTCATGCAAGTGTTTAGAAATTTGATCTACGCGCTGGCCGGGAAACCCGTTAGACACCCGGTACACCGTCGTGGGCGAAAACGTCGCTTGAAAAGCGCCTTGTGTCGAAAATCGACCGGCCCAAACCCATATAGACGTTTAGAACCGGGCCATCTGGTTAGGAGGAATCAAAGGCAATGCCTGACGTCACCATCGTTTATTGGCGCGATATTCCCGCCCAAGTTATCGTGGGCAAAGGTCGCCGCGGCGCAAAGCGGCAGCTGGAAGAACGGTTCGAACAAGCGATCGACCGGGCCGCGATGAAGGTGAACGCAAAGGACAGCGATGCCTATCTGGCCGAATGGCGCAAAGCCGACCCTTTCGTGGTTGAGGGCGATCCGTCCGAAATCGCTGAATCCGAGGCTGTGCGTCTGGAAACAGAATACGATCAGGATCGCATCAAGGCCCTGATCGCCAATGACGGTTGGGCATGAAGCCCGGATCTATATGGGAGGCCGCTATGGCTTTGCTGAATTTCAAAAAACGTGATGCCGTCGAAAACGGCCCTGTGAACCCGACCGTCGAAGCCTTTTTGCAGGGCTACTCGATCGAGGTAATGCCGCGCACCGCCGAAAAGGTCGAGGATTTCCGCGCGCTGCTGCCCGAAGGCACCCGCGTCTACATCGCCCATATCGAGGGCACGCCCATCGAGGACATGGTCAAAACCGCCAAACGCATTGCTGCCGAAGGCTATCCGGTCATGCCGCATTTCCCGGCGCGGATCATCAAGGATGCAGCGACGCTGGAAAACTGGATTTCCATGTATCAGGGCGAAGCAGGCGTCGATCAGGCGCTGCTGCTGGCCGGTGGCGTGGACAAGCCGCACGGCGATTTCGACAGCTCGATGCAGCTGTTGGAAACCGGTCTGTTCGACAAGGCGGGCTTCAAGCGCCTGCACGTTGCTGGCCACCCCGAAGGCAACAAGGACATTGATCCCGACGGCTCGACCAAGAACGTGGATGATGCGCTGCGCTGGAAGCAGAAGTTCAGCGAAACCACCGATGCCGAAATGGCGCTGGCCACGCAGTTCGCGTTCGACGCCAAGCCGATCATCGCCTGGGCCGACAGCCTGAAAGAGGCGGGCATCGATCTGCCGATTCATATTGGTATCGCAGGCCCGGCCAAGCTGCAGACCCTGATCAAGTTCGCCATCGCCTGTGGCGTTGGCCCGTCGCTGAAGGTTCTGCAAAAGCGCGCCATGGATGTGTCCAAGCTGCTGCTGCCCTATGAGCCCACAGACGTGATCACCGAACTGGCCAACCACAAGGCGGCCAACCCGGATTTCAACATCACCAACGTGCATTTCTTCCCGCTTGGTGGCATCAAGACCAATGCCAACTGGGCAATCAATAACGGCGGCGCTTCGGCAAAGCCTGTAAACTCCTAAGGAACGGACATGACCCGTACAGTCGTAGAATCAAAAACAAAAACAGCCGTTCTGGGCTTTGACGAGCCGTTCTGTGTTATCGGTGAGCGGATCAACCCCACCGGTCGTAAAAAGCTGGCTGCTGAACTTGAGGCGGGCGATTTCTCGACCGTTGAGAAAGACGCGCTGGCACAGGTTGCGGCAGGCGCGACCGTTCTGGATATCAACGCGGGCGTTGTCTACAACTCGAACCCCAACCCGAACGAGACCGAGCCGCCGCTGATGACCAAGATCGTCGAGATGGTGCAAGGCCTGGTTGACGTGCCACTTTGTATCGACAGCTCGGTTCCTGGCGCGCTTGAGGCCGGTCTGGCCGCGGCCGAAGGTCGCCCATTGCTGAACTCGGTCACGGGTGAAGAAGAGCGTCTGGAAATGGTTCTGCCGTTGGTCAAGAAATACAACGTTCCGGTTGTTGCGATCTCGAACGACGACACCGGGATTTCGGAAGACCCCGATGTGCGTTTCGCCGTTGCAAAAACCATTGTTGAGCGTGCTGCTGACTATGGCATCCCCGCGCATGACATCGTGGTTGATCCGCTGGTCATGCCCATCGGCGCGATGGCAACAGCCGGTCAACAGGTGTTCGCTCTGGTCCGCCGTCTGCGCGAAGAGCTGGGCGTGAACACCACTTGCGGCGCGTCGAACGTGTCCTTTGGCCTGCCGAACCGTCACGGCATCAACAACGCCTTCCTGCCGATGGCAATGGGCGCTGGCATGACCTCGGCGATCATGAACCCGGTGGCTCTGCCGGTTGGTCCTAAGAAACTGGCCGAAAAGAAAGCCGAAGTCGAAGCCAAGGGGATCATCCTGCCTGCTGATATGGATGATGAAACCTTCTGCCAGCTGTTTGGTCTGGGTTCCACTTTGCCGCGCGCCGGTAAAGAGATGGAGGCCATCCGTGCCGCCAACCTGCTGACCAACAACGACCCGCATGGCGGTGAGTGGATCAAGTTCAACAAAGCCCCTGATGAGGCCGGTGCAGCCGGTGGTGGTCGTCGTGGCGGTGGCCGTCGTCGCCGCGCCTGATCCGCGCAACAGACAAGACAAAGGCCGGGCCCAGCGCCCGGCCTTTTTCGTTTTGATACCGATCAAGGTCAAATCATAAGGGGCAGGGGATACTGAGTGTGTCTTTACGGCACACAGGTATTTTCATGACGCAGCATCATCCTCCGAAACTGGGCGACGCAGACCTATCTAAACGGTTGGGCAAGAAAGCGTATTTCGAAAAGCTGGTAGAGCTTCAGGCGCAGTTGGCCCTGATCCAGCAAGCTTTTCTGTTTCACGGCGCCAAGGGGGTGATTGTGTTTGAAGGTTGGGATGCAGCGGGCAAAGGCGGCACCATTCGGCGCATCAGCCAGGCGCTTGATCCGCGCAGTTTCAAGGTCTGGCCCATTGGCGCGCCCCGCAACTACTATCTGAACCGCCATTACCTGTTGCGGTTTTGGGAGCGGTTGCCACCTGCGGGCGCGATCTCGGCCTTTGATCGCAGCTGGTATGGCCGGGTGATGGTTGAACGGCTTGAACACTTCACGCCCGAGCACCGCTGGCGCGCCGCGTATCGCGAGATCAATGATTTTGAAAGGATGCTGGTCGATGACGGAACGCGGATCGTAAAGCTGTTCTTTCACATCTCGCCCGAGGAGCAGATGGCCCGGTTCACCGAACGTCTGCAAAACCCGATGAAGCGCTGGAAGCTGACCTATGAGGATTTCCGCAACCGTGAGCGCTGGTCCGAGGCCGAGGTCGCGGTGGATGAGATGCTGGCCCGGACCTCGACCGAAATCGCGCCCTGGCATGTGATTCCGGCCAACAACAAGAAACATGCGCGGATCACAGCAATGCAGGCGATTGTCGATGCGTTCTCGAAGGATATCGATCTGAGCCCGCAACATCTGGACAGACGGACACTGGATGCAGCCTGCGAAGCGCTGGACGTGGATCAGGCCTTGATCGACAGTCTGCGCGCCCGGACCGAGTAAATTCTGATCCCGTCCGAATGACGCTTGAAGTCGCTCCGGGGGCGGTGTTATCCATCACAGCGCGGCGGGTATGATGTAATGGTAGCCTGTCAGCTTCCCAAGCTGAACGCGCGGGTTCGATTCCCGCTACCCGCTCCAAAGGACTGATTTGAATGAAAACTGAACTGACACGGCGTGCCAGGGGGCTGGCCAAAAGAGGTGGACCAGTCGGCGCTTTGGCCAGGCTTTCGGCAGTGGTCGATCATTCCGGGGCTGTTTTCGATATTGGCGTCAACCGGGGTACGATAGCGCGCCATCTGATCCGCATCTTTCCCAACAGTCAGTGTTATCTGTTCGAGCCCTTGCCGCAGCAGGCGGCTTATGTCGCCGAACGGTTCAAAGAGTTCAGACATGTGAATGTCGTCGAGCAGGCGCTGAGCAATGAGGTTGGAAGGTCCGAGTTCTTTGTGGGTGAAAGTTTGGGCACGTCCTCTTTGCTGTCGATGAATGAGGCCGCGCTGGAACATCATCCCGAGGCGACAGTGGCGACCTCCATCGATGTTGAATTGAACACCATCGATACGTTCTGCGAAGAGAACGGGATCGACCATGTCGCGTGCATGAAGATCGACGCGCAAGGATCAGAACTGAACATCTTTCGCGGCGCTGAGCGAATGTTGACGGAACAGCGGATCGACATGATCATGTTCGAATGGTTCAACACCCCGCATTATGAGAATTGTCCGCTGATCCTGGACCTCTGGAACGAGCTCGATCGCCGCAACTACTCAATGTACAACATCTTTCCCGGGCGTTCTTTTGCAAATGGCCAGCGGCGCTTTGGGGATGCGGTGTTCATCTCCAACAAGTTCCGCGACACCAATCTGCAAGAGCTTTAGGGCGTTTCGGATTTTACCTGAATCACTCTGTGACACGAATGTCCCGAGAACGCCGCAGGCGCGGCAGGGTATTCGTGTCTCAAGTTAAACCCGAAACGCTTTAGGGCCTACACGGCCCGCCGTGCCTGAAACAGGTTGATCAGGGCGGGAATGTTCACGACATCGCCCGTGGCAAAGGGCGCGAATTCACGAGCAACCGCTTTGCGAATGACCGCGATATCCTCGGGTCCACCGTCGAAATGGGCAATCACACGCGCGGCGGGGCCAATCCGGGTGCAGAGTGCTGCGCAGTCGTCAAGCGAGCCGTGCACGGGCAGGGTGACAGGGACCGCATCCACCTGAATATCCGTCAGACCGGCCTCGGCCAGCAGGCCGCATACCCGTTCCTGATCGTGAAAGGCCAGCGGACCCGGTGCGTTGCGATCCATTTTGGGCGGGGTGCCCAAACGCTCGGTCGCTGCGACATGAGGCAGATGGAACCACGGGTTGCCCGACAGCGGGCCCCAGGCGGCAAAGGTCATCTGACCGCCGGGTTTCAAAGCGCGGGCCATGTTGGTAAAGGCCGCGACCGTGTCTTCGAAAAACATAACGCCAAAGCGTGAGATCATGGCATCCCGGTCGCCTTCGGCAAAGGGATGGGTCTGGGCGTCCGCGTATTGAAAGCCGACATTCTGATGCCCCGCCTCTTGCGCACGCTGGGACGCGCGGTCAAGGAAGGGTTGTGAGAAATCGGCGGCCAGCACATGGCCGTCCGGTCCGACGGCTTGGGCCGCCAGAACCGTGCTGGCCCCGGTGCCACAGCCGATATCCAGAACGCGGTGCCCCGGTTGCAGATCGGCACGTGCCAGCACCAGATCCAGAACCGGGGCCAGAAGGGCGTCCATCTGGTCTTCATAGGTCAACCACTTGGCCCCTGAGGGCGAGTTTCCCCAGAATTCAGCCTGTTCTTCGTTCGCTATGGCCATGTCGCCTCCGCCGTTTGCGAGGACTATGACCTCCGGCGGCGGCGACGGCCAGATTTTTCGTCATCCCCGCCACCAGTGTTGAACGACGGTGAGGGTAGGGTGACCACCTGCCCAAGCTCGGGGAAGGGATCGGTTTTGTGCGGGATCGCGTTTGCGGCCACGAAGTGATCCTGAAACTTGGGTTCGATGGCGGTTTCGACCTTGGTGATCTCGCGCACGACGCGCTCAATCTCGACCCGTGCTCCGATATTGCAGAGCGCGATCCGCGCCCCGGTGCCAGCGGCATTGCCGGCGCTGCTCACCTTGTCCAGCGGCGCGTCGGGGATCATGCCCAGAACCATCGCGTGTTTGGTTGAGATATGCGCGCCGAATGCGCCGGCCAGAACGACCCGGTCCACGGTATCGACATTCATCTCATCCATCAGCAGGCGCGCACCGGCATAGAGCGCCGATTTGGCCAGCTGAATGGCGCGGATGTCGCCCTGGGTGACGGTGATGCGCGGGCCACCTTCGGCGCTGGCGTCGTGGATCAGATAGGCGTTGGTGCGCCCCTCGGGCACGCAACGCGCGGTGCCGGTTTGTTCGGCCGAGCCGATCAGGCCGCTTTCGTCCAGCAGACCGGCGATGCGCATCTCGGCCACGGCCTCGATGATGCCCGAGCCGCAGATGCCGGTGATGCCTGTGGTGGCGACGTCCTGATCGAAGCCGTCCTCGTCAGACCATTTGTCGGACCCGATGATGCGGAACCGGGGTTCTTTGGTGACCGGATCAATCTCGATCCGTTCAATCGCACCGGGTGCGGCGCGTTGGCCGGAACTGATCTGAGCGCCCTCGAACGCGGGGCCGGTGGGCGAGGAACACGCCAGCACACGGGTGGTGTTGCCCAGCAGGATTTCCGCATTGGTGCCCACGTCTACAATCAGCACGAGGTCTTCGGATTTGCCGGGTTCCTCGGACAGGGCAACGGCGGCGCAATCCGCCCCCACATGGCCCGCGATGCAGGGCAGGATATAGATCTGCGCGCGCGGGTTCATCTTGGTCAGGTCCATCTCACGCGCGGGCAGGGACATGCTTTCGGACGTGGCCAGCGCGAACGGAGCCTGACCCAGTTCCACCGGGTCCAGACCCAGCAGCAGGTGGTGCATGACCGGGTTGCAGACAAACACCGTCTCGACGATCAGCTCGGGATCGATCTCGGCCTCTTGCGCGATTGAGACGGTCAGATCATTGATCGCCTCGCGCACGGCTTTGGTCATCTCCTGATCGCCGCCGGGGTTCATCATGGCATAAGACACGCGGCTCATGAGGTCTTCGCCAAAGCGGATTTGCGGGTTCATCAGGCCCGAGGACGCCTTGACCTCACCCGTCTCCAGGTCGGTCAGATGCGCGGCCACGGTAGTTGAGCCCAGATCGATGGCCAGACCGTACAGGCCCTTTTCGTGCAGGCCGGGCCAGATTTCGACGATGCGGCCCACGGTGTCTTTGTGGCCTTTGTGGACGGCGACCGTGACCTCCCACTTGCCTTTGCGCAGTACGGGCTGCAGCTTGGCCATCAGGGACAGATCGGCAGTGACGGCTTCAATCTCCCACTGGGTGCGCAGGGCGCGTTCCAGACGCTCGAGATCACCGGTGGGCGAGTGCATGTCGGGTTCTTCGACCACAACAAAATACAGGCGGGTGGCCGGGTCCATGGTGATGGCGCGCGCCGCAGCGGCCTTGCGGACGACCTGACGGTGCACCTGGCTTTCTGGTGGCACGTCGATCACGATGTCGCCCTGAACGGTGGCCTGACAGCCCAGACGACGGCCCGGTTTCAACCCGCGCTTGTCGTCATAGCGTTGTTCGACCGCGTTCCATTCGCTCAGCGCGTCCTCGGACACGGTCACGCCGTGCTTGGGAAACTCACCATAGCTGGGGGTGATCTGACATTTCGAGCAGATCCCACGCCCGCCACAGACGGAATCCAGATCGACGCCCAACTGCCGGGCGGCGGTCAGAACCGGGGTGCCCACGGGAAAGTGCCCGCGTTTGCCGGATGGGGTAAAAACGACAAGAGGTTCGGTGGTCATCTGGGACATGCCTTTTTGTATTCGCGCGTATTCCGGGCAAGATATGGTTTTGCAGCCAAAGGGAAAGGGCATTCAGCGGCACCTTTTGCACATGTTGCGTCGTTTTTTGCCGCGTCATCCGCCCGCAGGGTGAAACTAGTTCAGGTCGGGGGCTTTTCCTTGGGTTCAATCCATGTAATAGGGTCACCGCCAAACGGGCTTTTGCATGGGGTTAACAGATGCAGATTCGTGAGGCACTCACCTTTGACGACGTTCTTCTTGTTCCGGGCGCATCTTCTGTGCTGCCTGCAACGGCGGATACGACCACGCGCGTGACACGCGCAATCAGCATGAACATCCCGCTGCTGAGTTCAGCAATGGACACCGTGACCGAGGCGCGCATGGCCATCGCCATGGCGCAGGCGGGCGGCATTGGTGTCATCCACAAGAACCTGACGGTCGAGGAACAGGCCCGCGAGGTGCGGCGGGTCAAGCGGTTTGAATCGGGTATCGTCTACAATCCGGTCACTCTGCGCGCGGATCAGACGCTGGCCGATGCCAAGGCGTTGGTTGACCGCTACAATTTTACCGGTTTCCCGGTTGTCGACGCGGACGGACGCGTTGTGGGCATCGTGACCAACCGCGACATGCGCTTTGCAACGTCCGATGATCAGCCGATCAGCGCGATGATGACTGTCGATAATCTGGCGATGCTGCAGGAACCCGCCGATCTGGAAGAAGCCAAAAGCCTGATGAAGGCGCGTCGGATCGAAAAGCTGCTGGTTGTCGACGGCACGGGTAAACTGACGGGCCTGCTGACGTTGAAAGACACCGAGCAGGCCGTGCTGAATCCGACCGCTTGTAAAGACCCCTTGGGCCGGTTGCGCGTTGCGGCGGCGACCTCGGTTGGGGATGCCGGGTTTGAACGGTCCGAACAGCTGGTGGATTCGGGTGTCGACATTATCGTAGTGGACACAGCGCATGGCCACTCGCAGGGTGTTCTGGATGCGGTAAGCCGGGTCAAAACCCTGTCGAATGAGGTTCAGATCATCGCGGGCAACGTTGCAACCGGCGAAGCCACCAAGGCGCTGATCGATGCGGGGGCGGATGCGATCAAGGTGGGGATCGGGCCGGGTTCGATCTGTACCACGCGGATGGTTGCGGGGGTCGGCGTACCGCAGCTGACGGCGATCATGGATTGCGCCTCGGCCGCTGGGGACGTTCCGGTCATTGCCGATGGCGGCATCAAGTTTTCGGGCGATTTTGCCAAGGCAATTGCGGCGGGTGCGTCTTGTGCCATGGTTGGATCGATGATCGCGGGCACCGATGAAAGCCCGGGCGAGGTCATTCTGTACCAAGGCCGTTCGTTCAAATCCTATCGCGGCATGGGCAGCCTGGGTGCGATGGCGCGCGGCTCGGCGGATCGCTATTTCCAGAAAGACGCCGCAAATGACAAGCTGGTGCCCGAAGGGATCGAGGGGCAGGTGCCTTACAAGGGCTCGGCCAGCGCCGTGGTCCACCAACTGGTCGGCGGTCTGCGTGCTGCGATGGGCTATACCGGCTGCGCCACCGTGGAAGAGATGCGCAAGAACTGCAATTTCGTCAAAATCACCGGCGCGGGGCTGAAAGAAAGCCATGTGCATGACGTGCAAATCACCCGCGAAAGCCCGAACTACCGGGTCATGTAAGACCGGTCTTCAAGGTTCACGGCGCCCGCGTTTGGGCGCCGTTTTGTATTTTTGGTGCGCTATCAGGATCGGACACCCTCATGACACCGTCTGCACGCATACAGGCAGCCATCGAAATCCTTGATCAGATACTGTCGGGCGCACCTGTCGAAAAATCCCTTACCAATTGGGCGCGACGCAGCCGGTTTGCGGGCTCCAAGGATCGTGCCGCCGTTCGGGATCATGTGTTCGACGCCCTGCGGTGCAAACGCTCTTACGCTGCGCTTGGCGGGGCTGAGACCGGGCGCGGCATGATGATTGGTGCCGTTCGCGCCTTGGGTGGCGACGTGGCCGAACTGTTCACCGGTATCCGCCATGCACCTGAACCTGTCGCCGAAGATGAGGTCGGGCGCAACTTTGTCTCGGACGCAGAGCGGTATGACGTTCCCGAATGGCTCTGGCCCCGGTTTGAGGCCGCGTTAGGCGATCAGACTGTGCCTGTTGCACAGGCACTGCAGCGCCGCGCGCCCGTGCATCTGCGGGTGAACCTGATTAAGACCTCCCGCCCGGATGCTATTGCCGCTTTGGCCGGTGACGGGATCGAGGCTGCGCCGCATCCTGCCTGTGACACAGCTCTGGAAGTTACCGAAGGGGCGCGCAAGATCGGCCAAAGTCGTGCTTTTTCCGGTGGTCTGGTCGAATTGCAGGACGCTGCCAGTCAGGCCGTTATTGCGGCTTTGGACCTGCGCCCTGGGCTGCGTGTGCTGGACTATTGCGCCGGCGGTGGTGGCAAATCGCTGGCGCTGGCCGCGCATCAGGGGGTTCAGGTTTTTGCCCATGACATCAATCCCGCCCGTATGCGCGACATCCCCGCAAGGGCTGACCGGGCCGGGGCCAAAGTTGAAATCCTAACGCTAAAAGACGTTGATCAAAACGGGCCGTTTGATGTGGTGTTGGTGGATGCACCCTGTTCGGGCAGTGGGTCGTGGCGGCGTGCACCTGCGGGGAAATGGGCTTTGACCGAAAACCGTCTGCACGAACTGACAGAGATTCAGGTGGGTATTCTGAACCAGCTTGCCCCCATGGTCGCGCCGGGTGGTGTTCTGGCCTATGCCACCTGCTCGATGCTTGAAGATGAAAATGGCGCAGTGGTTGACGCTTTTTTGCGCAAAAACCCGGATTGGGCTGCGGGTTTGCAGAAAACATGGCTTGTTTCCCACGGTGCAGATGGATTTTTCTCGGCACACTTGACGCGATAACGCTTCGGTCATTAGCAACTTAAGGTAGAAATGCCGGTTTTTCTTAAACTGTCATTAACTATATTTGGGTTGCTTGTCCGGGCACTTATCGAATTGAGTTGTAAATGACCGATACTACCGAAGTTTTTGCCGATCCATCTTCTCAGGGTACCCCGACCGGACTGCGATTGACGCCACTGATTTTGATCGGAGCAGTGTTGATCGCCTCACCTTTAATGGGCGTGGTACCTCGGCTCTGGCAGACGGGTTTTGTCGTGGCCGGCGTTTCCTTGTTGGCAGCGGCTTTTCTGGTCGTTCTGAAAAGCAAAATCTCCGAGTACCAGGCCCGGCAAACCGTCAAAACCATGGCAGTGTTTACGGACCAGGACGCCTTCCCAAGTGTTATCACAAGCGCAGAGGGTGTCATTCTGGCCGCCAATCCCGAAGCACGTACGCAGTTTCAAGCCTTTCCAGGAGCGCGACTGGAACGCAGCCTGAAGTCCTTGTTTGCCAACCCGTCATCGATTTTGCTGCGGTTGCAATCCAAGGCGGAAATCTACGGCAAAGTGCGTGAGGATATCGTTACCGTTGGTTCCACTGTGCCGGTTTCCATTTTTGACGTGGGAGGCGGTCGTTTTTGCTGGCGGTTTCATCTGGATACGTCTGGCCAGTGGGACACCGCCGCCGTTCCGGTCTTGACCGAAGGGCGCAACGGCACAGTCTTGCGGATCAACGATGCCGCGGCGCATCTGCTTGGTGGCAGACCAGAGACACTGCACAACGTCATCTCTGGTGAAATCCACGCGCAGGGCGCGTTTGTTGACGTTCAAACGGAAACCGGCCCGGTCTCGGCTGTGGTGTGCGAACTGGGGCGATCAGGCAATGTCCGTGACCTGCTTATCGCGCCCATCGACTCGGGGGGGCAAGAAAGCCCGGGCGCATCTTTTGCCGATCTTCCTGTACCGGTGCTGCATCTGGCTCCGGACGGATGTATCCTGGAAGCCAACCGGCTTGCCCTGGCGCTGATCGGGGACATTGAGCCCGGCGTAACCAATGCAGACCATCTGTTGTGCGGTCTCGGGTATCCCATTTTGGACTGGTTAACGCGAACGGCTGCGCAAGAGCCTGCCACGCGATCCGAATTCCTGCGTCTTAATCGCCGTGACAAAGAGGTGTTTGTTCAGGTCACCCTGAACCGGATTGTGACAGATGGGCAAGTCCAACTGATAGCTGTCCTGAACGATGCCACCGAACTGAAAACGCTTGAAGCACAATTTGTGCAGGGTCAAAAGATGCAGGCCGTCGGGCAATTGGCGGGCGGCGTTGCACATGATTTCAACAACCTCCTGACTGCGATATCAGGGCATTGCGACTTGCTGCTATTGCGCCATGATCAGAATGACCCGAATTATGGCGATTTGGTTCAGATCAACCAGAATGCCAACCGGGCCGCGGCGCTGGTCAGCCAGTTGCTGGCCTTTTCGCGCAAGCAGACCTTGCAGCCTGAGGTTTTGGACTTGCGTGACACGATCTCGGACCTGATCCACCTGCTCAATCGGTTGGTGGGCGAGAAAGTCCGCCTGATCCTCAGCCATGATCCGGTTCTGAAACCCGTGCGGGCGGACAAGCGGCAGCTGGAGCAGGTGTTGATGAACCTCGTGGTGAACGCACGCGATGCCATGCCAGACGGAGGAGAGGTGCGGATCGAGACCGAGGTTGTGGTCTTGAACACACCCCTGACCCGCGACCGGGCTACGGTTCAGCCCGGCGAGTATGTCACGGTCAAGGTCATAGACAGTGGTGTCGGGATCCCTGCGGACAAGCTGCAAAAGGTGTTTGAGCCGTTTTACACCACCAAGCGCACCGGTGAAGGTACCGGATTGGGGCTGTCCACGGTTTACGGCATCGTCAAACAGACAGGGGGTTTCATCTTTGTCGACAGCCTGCAGGGGCATGGGACGGAGTTTATCGTCTACTTGCCGGTTTGTACGGTTCGACCGGACGTTCAGCCCGCGATACCCGCCGTGGAGGATGCGCAGACAGCGCGGCAAGGGGAAGGCGTGGTTTTGCTGGTTGAAGACGAAGCCCCCGTGCGCGCCTTTGCCACCCGTGCACTCAGGCTAAAAGGCTACACGGTGCTTGAGGCCGAGTCGGCGGAAGAAGCGCTGCGCTTGCTCGAAGATGAGGGCCTGAGCGTTGATGTCTTTGTCACCGATGTGGTGATGCCCGGCATGGATGGTCCCACTTGGGTGCGTGAGGCGATGAAGACGCGGCCGGATGTTCAGGTGGTCTTTATGTCGGGATACACCGAAGGAGCGTTCGGTGATTCAGGACCCGAGATTGCCAATTCGACCTTCCTGCCAAAGCCGTTTTCTCTGAATCAACTGACCGAGACAGTGTTTCAGCAATTGAACTAAAGCGCGGCCTCGTGACAGGCGAACTCAGCTGCGTGCGCTGAGCGAAAGGCGCGCTCGGTCTCGGGCGTCAGGGTCAGGTCCCGATGGGGGGAGACGTTCTCTTGCCTCAGCTCGATCTGCATGTTCAGGCGGTCTTGCAGAAACTCAAGGATCTTGTCCTGGTTTTCGTATTTGAACACGTGGCTGGCGCCAAACCCGTTGTTTCTGGTGCGAAAGAACTGGCTTTGGCTACCAACATCGGCGCATTCGGGGCGAGGGTTTTGCATATAGGCCTGCACGAAATCGTCAAAGCTTAGGTCGTGTGTCGAATGGGGGTGCCCGATCCGATCATCGCGGCTGCGAAACTTGTACCAGCTGCCCAGCCAGTCGATCGGTTCACGCACAACGGCCATAATCTCCATCTCGGTGTCGTACATTTTTCTGAAAATGTTCTGGAAAAAGCGATCATAGCGGCGCACCGGCGCGTGTTTCAGGTCTGGTGGTCCCGTCACCACAAAGTCAGCACGATCCTTTAGCGCCGAGTGATAGGCGGTGCTGCCTGTCTTGGGAACGGCCAGAAACGCAAGGCGTTCCTTATAGAAAACAAGCATTTATGTGCCTTTTGTTTGGTATCACTACTGTTGCAGATTGGCGTAAACGACTCTTTAACACAATTGCCCAACAGTGAGGTCTGTAAGTTTTTATTGAAATGTTCTACTTTTGGTCCCATAAGGAACAAGAGGCGAACAAAGCAGCGATTGCCGCCCGATCAAGGGTGTGACAAAAGGGAAGGCGACAGGACAATGGCGGATCTTCTGACGATGAGCGACAAGAAAAACGCAGACAAGCAAAAGGCGCTCGACAGCGCGCTGGCGCAGATTGAACGGCAGTTCGGCAAAGGCTCGATCATGAAGCTGGGCGAGGATGCCAAGCAGGATATCGAGGCCAGCTCGACCGGATCGCTGGGTCTGGACATCGCGCTGGGGATTGGCGGTCTGCCGATGGGCCGGATTGTTGAGATTTATGGGCCTGAAAGCTCGGGTAAGACCACGTTGACGCTGCATTGTATCGCAGAACAGCAAAAGCGCGGCGGTGTCTGCGCCTTTGTGGACGCGGAACACGCGCTGGACCCGCAATATGCCCGCAAGCTGGGCGTCGATCTGGATGAGTTGCTGATTTCGCAGCCCGACACTGGTGAGCAGGCGTTGGAGATTACCGATACGCTGGTGCGGTCGGGGGCTGTGAACATGGTCGTGGTCGACTCGGTCGCGGCGCTGACGCCGAAATCTGAGCTTGAAGGCGATATGGGCGACAGCAGCGTGGGCGTGCAGGCCCGCCTGATGAGCCAGGCGATGCGCAAGCTGACCGGTTCGATCAGCCGCTCGAACTGTATGGTGATCTTCATCAACCAGATTCGGATGAAAATCGGCGTGATGTTCGGAAGTCCCGAAACCACAACCGGTGGTAACGCGCTGAAATTCTACAGTTCGGTCCGTCTGGATATCCGTCGCATCGGCGCGATCAAGGACCGGGACGAGGTTGTTGGCAACCAGACCCGCGTGAAAGTCGTCAAAAACAAGGTGGCACCGCCGTTCAAGCAGGTGGAATTCGACATCATGTATGGCGAAGGCATCAGCAAAATGGGTGAGCTGCTGGATCTGGGCGTCAAGGCCGGTGTGGTTGAGAAATCGGGGTCATGGTTCAGCTATGGCGACGAGCGGATCGGGCAGGGGCGTGAGAATGCCAAGCAATACCTGCGCGACAACAGCCGCGCCGCGCTTGAGATTGAGGACAAAATCCGCGCTGCACACGGGCTGGAGTTCGACATGCCCCCGGGTGTGGCCGAGGATGACGATATCCTCGAGGCGTAGAGCCCAAGTGCGACCTAGAATGGCAGGGCGGTCCGAAAGGGCCGCCTTGTTTCGTTCCGGGCGCCTCGGCTGTGGACTATCCTGTGGGACAGGGCTAAACCTTTGCGGACCAAAATGATTGCGCGCTGAGAGAGCCCAAATGCCCACGCTGAACGATATCCGATCGACCTTTCTGAACTACTTTGCCAAACAGGGGCATGAGGTGGTGGCGTCCAGCCCTCTGGTCCCGCGCAACGACCCGACCTTGATGTTCGTGAACTCGGGCATGGTGCAGTTCAAGAACCTGTTCACCGGCGTTGAGACGCGCGATTACACGCGCGCCACCACCGCGCAAAAATGCGTGCGTGCAGGCGGCAAGCATAACGATCTGGACAACGTGGGCTATACCGCGCGCCACCATACATTCTTTGAAATGCTGGGGAATTTCTCGTTCGGAGATTACTTCAAGCATGAGGCGATCCCGTTTGCCTGGGAGCTGATCACCAAGGAATTCGGAATCGACAAGAACCGCCTGCTGACGACGGTCTACCATACCGATGATGAGGCGTTCGAGATCTGGAAAAAGGTTGGCGTGCCCGAGGACCGGATCATCCGCATCGCCACCAGCGACAATTTCTGGCAGATGGGCCCGACCGGCCCCTGCGGTCCGTGCACCGAGATTTTCTTTGACCATGGCGATCACATCTGGGGCGGCCCTCCGGGTTCGGCCGAGGAAGATGGCGACCGGTTCATTGAAATCTGGAACATCGTTTTCATGCAGAACGAGCAGTTCGAAGACGGCTCAATGGTGGAGCTCGACATGCAGTCGATCGACACCGGCATGGGGCTGGAGCGGATCGGTGCTCTGTTGCAGGGCAGCCATGACAACTATGACACCGACCTGTTCAAAACGTTGATCGAGGCTTCGGCAGAGGCCACGGGCGTTGATCCTTATGGCGACCAGAACGTGCATCACCGCGTGATTGCGGATCATTTGCGTTCGACCTCGTTCCTGATTGCGGATGGCGTGATGCCCAGCAATGACGGGCGCGGCTATGTTCTGCGCCGGATCATGCGCCGCGCCATGCGGCACGCGCATCTGCTGGGGGCAAAAGACCCGGTCATGCACCGTCTGGTGCCCAGCCTCGTGCAACTGATGGGTGCGCAGTATTCAGAATTGGGGCAGGCGCAGCCTCTGATCGAAGAGACGCTGCTGCTGGAAGAGACGCGGTTCAAGCAGACGCTGGATCGGGGCCTGAAACTGCTGGATGACGAGGTGGCCCGCCTGCCCGAAGGGGCTGCGCTGTCGGGGGATGCCGCGTTCAAGCTTTATGACACATACGGGTTCCCGCTGGACCTGACGCAGGATGCGCTGCGCGAAAAAGGCCGCAATGTCGATACGGATGGGTTCGACGCCGCGATGGCCGAGCAAAAGGCCAAGGCCCGCGCGGCCTGGGCCGGGTCGGGTGAATCCGCCGATCAGGCCGTGTGGTTCGACGTGCTCGACAGCGCAGGGGCCACCGATTTCCTGGGTTACGATACCGAGAAAGCTGAGGGTCAGATTGCCGCGCTGGTCGTTGATGGCGCTTTGGTCGACAAGATTGAACCAGGCGGCACGGGCTGGGTCATCGTGAACCAAACGCCGTTTTATGGCGAGGCTGGTGGCCAGGTGGGGGATAGTGGCGAAATCCGGCGGCTGGAAAATCTGCAGGACGTTGCCAAAGTCGGAGACACCCGCAAATTTGCCGAGGGCAAGGTCTATGCCCATCAGGTGACGGTCAATCAGGGCACGCTGTCCAAAGGCGACGGCGTCGAGCTTGAGGTCGATCATGCCCGCCGCTCCGCGATCCGCGCGAACCACTCGGCCACACACCTGCTGCACGAAGCACTGCGGGAAACGCTGGGCGATCACGTCGCGCAGCGCGGATCGCTGAATGCGTCGGACAGGTTGCGGTTCGATTTCAGCCACTCCAGGGCGCTGAGCACCGAGGAAATCCAGAAGGTTGAGCGCGAGGTGAATGAGTTCATCCGCCAGAACTCGACCGTGGAAACCCGGATCATGACGCCGGACGACGCGCGCGAACTGGGCGCGCAGGCTCTGTTCGGTGAGAAATACGGCGACGAAGTGCGTGTTGTGTCGATGGGCAAGGCCCCGACTGGCAAAGGGCAGGATGGCGAAATCTGGTCGATTGAGCTGTGCGGTGGCACGCATGTGCGCCAAACCGGCGATATCGGGACCTTTGTTGTGCTGGGCGACAGCGCCAGCAGTGCAGGCGTGCGCCGGATCGAAGCCCTGACCGGGGATGAGGCATTCCGCCATTTGTCCGCGCAGGATCAACGGCTTGGTCAGATTGCAACTGAACTCAAGGCGCAGCCCGATGATGTGGTAAGCCGGGTCAAATCGCTGTTGGACGAACGCAAGGCGTTGCAGAACGAGGTTGCCCAGCTGCGTCGCGATCTGGCCATGGCCGGTGGTTCGGGGCAGGGCGGTGCCGAGGCGCGCGACGTGAATGGCGTGCCCTTTCTGGCTCAGGCGCTGAGCGGTGTTTCGGGCAAGGATCTGCCCGCGCTGATCGATGAACACAAAAGCCGTATGGGTTCGGGCGCCGTGCTGCTGATCGCGGATGCCGGTGGCAAGGCCGCCGTCGCGGCTGGTGTGACGACTGACCTGACGGATAAGGTGTCTGCCGTGGATCTGGTCCGCGCAGCGGTGGCCGAGCTGGGCGGCAAAGGCGGCGGTGGACGTCCCGACATGGCGCAGGGCGGTGGGCGCGACGCCTCGAACTCGGACGCGGCGATCAAAGCTGCAGAAAACGTATTGGGAGGGTAAGATGCCCGCACTCTGGATTGCTCATGTTACGGTGACGGATACCGAAGCCTACGCAAAGTATGCTGAACTGGCCGGCCCTGCCATTGCGGCGCATGGCGGAGAATTTATCGCCCGCGCCGCGCGCTATGTTCAGCTGGAAGGGAAAGAGCGGCCACGCAATGTGGTGGCCCGATTCCCTTCGGTTGAGGCCGCTGTCGAGTGCTACAACTCCTCCCAATATCAACAGGCACTGGACCATGCACGCGGCGCCAGCGAGCGTGAATTGGTGGTTGTTGAGATCACGGATTAGAACCGCATTGGCAAAGTTATGCCACCTTAGGGTTGTGTGAGCGGATTCCAGCCAACAGAATAAGTCAGCAGGATGGTCGTGTTTGTTCATCCTGATGAGCGGTGGAAAATCATTTAGTTACATATTATTACGCTGCGACTTTGCAGTAGTTTTTGCGCCGCAATCATAGGGATTGTGGCTATTTTGGTTCAATTCTTGCCTGAAATGGTCAAAATGCGGAACGGATTTCCGCCTCTTTTCGCTTGCACGGTTTACCCAGATTGCGCAAACGACCTCGTCTACTGATAGTTAACCCGAACGCAGTACGGTCTCGTTTATCCGCAATCCTGAGGATGAATAATGATCGAGGAACAGGCATGAATCCCTTGAACTTGGAATTCAGAAAGGTTTTCCCGCGAGCGGCCGTGTCATTCGGTCGTGTGCTGGTCGTGTCCGCTATTGCTTTTGGCGGTTTAGGCATTGGCACATCCGCAAGTGCCAGCGAAAGCAGTTTCTTGCGTAGCGTGTCGGCTTCCCCACCACCCAGTGGTGCCCGCCAACTCTGTCGGCAGTATAATTGGGCGTGCTCAACCAAGGCATCCGCGCGGATAAGCACGCGGCAGGAAATGCAGCTAATTCGGCAGATTAACCGTAAGGTGAACGCGACAACGCGATCGGTTACGGATTTCTCGCAGTATCGCACTGCGGAAAGATGGGCCTTGCCGACCTCGCGCGGCGGAGATTGCGAAGATTTTGCGCTGTTGAAAAAGCGTGACTTGATCCGCGCCGGTGTTGATCCCAGTAAGTTGCTGATTGCAACGGTTCTGGACAAGCGCCGCAACTCGCATGCCGTGTTGGTGTATCGTTCGGCGGCTGGGGATCTGGTGTTGGACAACCTAACCAATCAGATCAAACCTTGGTCTGCAACAGACTATCTGTTTCTCAGAATGCAAAATCCCAGCCGTCCGAGCAGCTGGGTCGGCGTCTATGTTAGCAGCTAACGCAGCGCCTGTTTGTCAGGGGTGCTAGAAAAAGGGCAGCCGTAGGGCCGCCCTTTTGCACTTTAACAAGTCACATCTGTTTGTTCGTGCCGCAAAGAATGCGGTAACACTGGATCAAACGAGACAGATCAGAAGACACCGCCTTGGCCACCGCTGCCACCTGCAGCTCCGCCGCCGCCCTGGCCGCTGTTGCCGCCAGATTCTCCGCCGCCACCCTGGCCGCCTGATCCGCCGTCAGTTCCGTCACCGTTGCTGCCGCCGTTTCCGTCGCCGGAGTTACTGCCGCCGCCGTTGTTGCCGCCATTGCCGTTGCCGGAGTTACTGCCGCCGCCGTTGTTGCCGCCATTGCCGTTGCCGGAGTTACTGCCGCCGCCGTTGTTGCCGCCATTGCCGTCACCGGAGTTGCTTCCGCCGTCGTTATTGCCGCCGTTTCCGTCGCCAGAGTTGCCGCCGCCGCCATTGTTGCCGCCGTTTCCGTCGCCAGAGTTGCCGCCGTCGCCATTGTTGCCGCCATTGCCATCGCCGGAGTTGCCACCGCCGCCATTGTTGCCGCCGTTTCCGTTGCCGTCGTTGCCACCGCCGCCATTGTTGCCGCCGTTGCCGTCACCGGAGTTGCCGCCGCCGCCATTGTTGCCGCCGCCGCCGTTGCCGTCGTTACCGCCGCCGCCATTGTCGTCGCCGTTTCCGTCGCCGCCATTGTCGTCGCCGTTTCCGTCGCCGCCATCACCACCGTCGTCGCCACCATCACCGCCGTCGTCGCCACCATCACCGCCGTCGTCGCCGCCATCACCACCGCCGTCGCTGCCATCACCACCGTCGACGTCGGATGAAGTGCCGTCTTCTCCATCGCGGTCCGAAGCTGCAGTGGTTGCTGTTGGAACGTCAGTAAGTACAGCTGCAAACGCGGGGCAGCTGTCCAGGGTGCGGGCCAGGATGTCTTCGAAATCTGCCCGGCGTTGTATGTACCGCAGCATGCGCGTATCGACGACTGTGCAGTTACACAGGGTTTCCGTCGACACGGACTGACGGGCCGTATTGATGTTACATCTTTCGGCAAAAGCCGCACTTGATGTTACCAGCGGAAATGCCGCTGAAACGAACACAATGGATAATAAACGGGATTTCACGCGCATAGCGCCACTCCTTCAAAACTCGTTACACTTGGTCACACTAACTTCGGAGACACATGATTAATCAAAATGGATCGTGCCACATTTATAACTTAATTACATCCGCTTTTCGTCACAATTTCAAGGGGAGTGTGTAAAGAACCGCTCCCGTCTTCACACGCAAGGGTTGAAATTAACCAAAAAACAACAAGAAAGCCCGCCACAAGGGCGGGCTTTTCTGATAGATAAGGGGCAGAAATGGATGCAAAACTGCCACAATGGCCATATTGTTTCGCATTTGTGAACTATGCCACTGTCAACCTCAGGCAGATTTTGCCATGCGTTTGCGCTCGTGCGGATCCAGGTAGCGTTTGCGCAAACGGACCGCATTTGGCGTGACCTCGACCAGCTCATCATCGTCGATATATGCGATGGCCTCTTCCAATGAAAACTGCACATGCGGTGTCAGACGAACCGCATCATCCGATCCGCTGGCACGTACGTTGGTCAGCTTTTTACCCTTGAGCGGGTTCACCTCCAGATCGTTGTCGCGCGAATGCTCGCCGATCACCATGCCCTGATAGACATCGGTCTGCGGGGCGACGAACATGCGCCCGCGTTCCTCAAGGTTCCACAGCGCATAAGCGACGGCCTGACCGTTCTCCATCGAGATCAGAACGCCTGCGCGACGGCCTGGAATCTGACCTTTATGAGGGGCCCAGTCGTGGAACACGCGGTTCAGCACGCCGGTGCCGCGGGTGTCAGTCAGGAATTCGCCGTGATAACCGATCAGGCCGCGAGAGGGCACGTGGGCGATGATGCGGGTTTTGCCGGCACCGGCGGGGCGCATTTCGACCAGCTCACCTTTGCGCGCGCCGGTTATCTTTTCGATCACCGCGCCCGAGAATTCGTCATCCACGTCGATGGTGACCTCTTCGATGGGCTCAAGGCGCTGACCATCTTCTTCGCGGAACAGGACCTGCGGGCGCGAAATGCTGAGTTCGAACCCTTCGCGCCGCATATTCTCGATCAGAACGCCCATTTGCAATTCGCCTCGGCCAGCGACCTCGAAGGCTTCGCCGCCGGGAGTGTCGGTGATGCGGATAGCGACGTTTGATTCGGCCTCTTTCATCAGACGGTCGCGGATCACGCGGGACTGCACCTTTTTACCGTCACGACCGGCCAGCGGCGAATCGTTGATGCCAAAGGTCACGGTAATGGTCGGCGGATCGATGGGTTGCGCGGGCAGGGCCTCTTCCACCTGCGGCGCGACCAGCGAGTCGGCCACGGTGGCTTTGCTCATGCCTGCGATGGTGACGATATCCCCGGCCTCGGCCACGTCGATGGGCTGTTGGCCCAGACCGCGGAAGGCCAGGATTTTCGAGGCACGGAAGTTCTCGATCAGCGTGCCATCGCGCGACAGCGCCTTGAGGCTGTCACCTGCCTTCAGCGTGCCGCTTTCCACACGACCGGTCAGGATGCGACCGATGAAGGGGTCGCTGCCGAGGGTCGTGGCCAGCATACGGAACGGCTCGTCTTTTTTGTCAGCCTGTTTGGGGGCGGGCACGTGGTCGACGATAAGGTCAAACAGGGCGGTGAGATCCTTGCGGGGACCATCCAGCTCCATGTCGGCCCAGCCAGACCGGCCCGAGGCGTACATGGCCGGGAAATCCAGCTGATCGTCGTCAGCACCGAGGTTGGCAAACAGGTCGAAACACTCATCCAGCGCGCGGTCCGGTTCGGCATCAGGTTTGTCGACCTTGTTCAGCACCACGATCGGACGCAGACCCAATGCCAGCGCCTTGGAGGTCACGAACTTGGTCTGCGGCATCGGGCCTTCGGCAGCATCGACCAGCAGGACAACGCCGTCGACCATCGACAGGATGCGTTCAACCTCGCCACCGAAATCGGCGTGACCGGGGGTGTCGACGATGTTGATGCGCGTGCCTTTCCACTCGACGCTGGTGGCTTTGGCAAGGATGGTGATCCCGCGCTCGCGCTCAAGATCGTTGCTGTCCATGGCACGTTCCGCCACGGCCTGATTTTCCCGGAACGCGCCGGATTGTTTGAGCAGCTCATCCACCAGGGTCGTTTTGCCGTGGTCCACGTGAGCGATGATTGCGATATTGCGCAGGTCCATGAGGTCAGCCTTTGAACGGGAAGTTGCCGCGCGCATAACGCGGTTTGACCAAATAGGCCAGCCCTAACCGATGCTCAGTGGCCTGCGGTCTTGGAAAACAGGTGAATGATCAGGATTCCCGCCAAAATCATCGCCAGCCCGATGACCGCCGGCCAGTCGAGTTTTTGCCCGAAGACGACAAATCCGATGATTGCGATCAGAAAGATGCCAAGTCCTGACCAGATCGCGTAAACGACGCCCACCGGCATGTATTTCAACGTCAAACCCAGCAGGTAAAAGGCGATGCCATAGCTGACGACGACGAGAACGGAAGGCCAGAACCGGCTGAATTGCTGGCTGGCTTGCAAGGCGGTGGTTCCGATGGTTTCAGCGGCAACCGCCAGCATCAGGATCAGGTAGGCTTTGGGCACGGTCGGAGTCTCAAACTCAGTTTTCCGAGGTTGAGCATGGATTCATCTGGGCGGGCAAGAAGATTCTGGAGTTTTTGCGCCATTGAATCTGACCGGGCCACGCGCCTGACAAGGTTTGAAAAGTCAGGATTACCTTACTATTTTGAAATTGGCCTTCATGGTAACAAGAAATTGTTTTTAAATGTTTTTTGTTTATCCATAGATTGAAACATCTGTTTTTCAGGACATAATGTCTTGGTTTTCGACTTCGAAAATGACGCAAGGGTGGCTTGCTGACGGGGGGTCCGTCGACAAATATGCAGCCTGTTTGTTGATTGGTTAGATAGTTTCGAAGGTTTTCGCGTCTGTCGAAGCTCGGGGAAAAAGAGGCCATTTGGCCTCTTTTTCTTTTTCAGCTGACGGGTGTGGCAAAGAATTCTTGCAATTGCGGTGTTAGCCATGCCCACAGGCCAGGCGCACCGCGTTTGACCGGAGTTCCGACACGCTGTTCGATCTGGGCATAGGTGACGTTATAATCGGTCCACGATCCGCCTCCGGTTGCCAGATTGCCAATTGGGGCCTGAAAGCGGTCAATCGCCTTCGCAAACCGGGCATCCGCGCTGTTGGCCGCTTCGAATTCCTGCCACAAGGCCATGAACTCGGATTGTTGCTGTTCAGGCAGTAAGCCAAACAGGCGATCTGCGGCGGCCTGTTCCTCGGCCTCTTGTGCGGCGTGATCGACATGACCGTGGATCGGGTGGTCTCCGGCATCGATCTCGACAATATCATGCAGCAACAGCATTCTCAGCACGCGGTCAATTGAAACATCGGTGGACGCGTGATCGCTCAATATCCAAGCATAGAGCATGATATGCCACG
Source organism: Ruegeria sp. BE1 (assembly GCF_056538885.1). Taxonomy (NCBI): domain Bacteria; kingdom Pseudomonadati; phylum Pseudomonadota; class Alphaproteobacteria; order Rhodobacterales; family Roseobacteraceae; genus Ruegeria; species Ruegeria sp. BE1. The sequence goes on along the minus strand of NZ_JBQFTY010000001.1, from coordinate 1,193,246 downwards.
AATGCTCGGCTGAGTTCTCAAATCGCGCACCATTCAGCAGGCGCGAGGCCCGGTAGACGGATTTCAACTTGTCTGTCTCAGCCAGAAAGGCCAGTCGCGATGAAAACGGTGTTTCCTGAGGCTTGTCGCCCAACAACAGGCTTTCCGCTGCCGCGTGGGCCTGCGAGAAATCTGTTTTCAGATAGGCTGCCCGCCCGCCATTCAGGTTGTCCTGCACGATAGCACGGTGTTCGGGCAGCGGGTCGGATGCGCACAGAACCTGAAACATCGGCTGGCAGCGGTCCAGCTGTTTGGCGAATTTCGCATCCGGGGTTTGGTCGGCCTCAAACTCTTGCCACAGGCTCAGACAGTCTTGCGACTGATCCGGGGGCAACAGGCCAAACAGCTCGGCTGCCGCGACTTGTTCTTGCTGTTCGACCGCGCTCCAATCGGTGTGCAGATGGATAGGGTGGTCGCCGACGATGATCTCAACCAGATCATGCAGCAACAGCATCCGGATCACGCGGTCGATGTCGACTGTTTTATCGGCCAGAGGCTGCATCACCAGCGCCCATAGGGCCAGTTGCCAGCTGTGTTCCGCCGCATTTTCTGGACGGGATTGATCCAACAGGAAATTGGCGCGATCAACCGATTTCAGGCCGTCCGCGCGTTTCAGGAATTCGATTTGCGCGGACAGTCTTTCGGTCATTTCAACTCAATCGCTTTGGTTTTCGATCTATGGTCCGACAACCGCTTGATCACGAATTGTCGGGCCTTGCGTTCGGCCAGCCGCACGCGGATTTCGGTCAGGAACGCCTCTTCCAAGGTCTGCGAGGACGCCCCCAGAAGTTCGCCCACCTCAACAAAAAAGCGGTCGTCACCGGTTTCGTCCATCACTTTCATCGTGTCCTCGGCCAGTTTGGAGGCCAGGATAATGATGGTATCAGACATCAGCGTGTGGTCTCAGTCAGTCGGCGTTTCACATAGTCGCTGACATCGGTAATCAGCGTGTCCATGTGACGATCCTGGAAGAAATGGTCGGCGTCTTCCACCTCGTTATGGGTGATGGTGATGCCTTTTTGCTCGTGCAGCTTGTTCACCAGCGCCGTGGTATCTGAGGGCGGCGCGACACGGTCGGCCGATCCGTTGATGATCAGACCCGAGGACGGGCAGGGTGCTAGGAAGGAAAAGTCGTACATGTTCGCGGGCGGCGATACGCTGATGAACCCGGTGATCTCGGGCCGACGCATCAGCAGTTGCATCCCGATCCATGCCCCGAACGAGAACCCGGCAACCCAGCAGTGTTTCGAGTTGTTGTTCATCGATTGCAGGTAATCCAGTGCGGATGCCGCATCGCTCAGCTCACCCACGCCCTGGTCATATTCGCCCTGGCTGCGGCCAACGCCGCGAAAGTTAAAGCGCAACACGGTGAAGCCCATGTTGTAGAACGCGTAGTGCAGATTATAGACCACCTTGTTGTTCATGGTCCCGCCGAACTGAGGATGCGGGTGCAGCACGATGGCGATCGGTGCGTCTTTTTCCTTTTGCGGGTGGTAACGGCCTTCCAGGCGGCCTTCGGGTCCGGGAAAAATCACCTCGGGCATGTGTGCTTTGGTCCTGTCTTTTTCTTCCTGGTCTCCCGAGATACTTGACGGTTATGCTCGGGCACCTTAGAACGGTTCTAATTATATTGCGTTGCGCAAGTCGCTGTCCGTCGGAGATACGCACTGGTGGCGGCGGCGTCAATGTTTTCGCGCGGTGCCAGCCAGAAGGGGAAAAGAATGAAGCTGTCGACCAAAGGTCGCTATGCAATGGTTGCGTTGGCCGATATTGCGATTCAGCCCGAAAACACTCTGGTTACACTCAGCGAAATCTCTGAGCGTCAGGACATCTCGCTGCCGTATCTCGAGCAGCTGTTTGTCAAACTGCGCCGGGCCGATCTGGTGTCATCGGTGCGCGGCCCCGGCGGTGGGTATCGCCTGAATCGTCCGGCCTCGGAAATCCGCGTGGTTGAGGTGCTATCAGCCGTGGATGAGACGGTGGACGCACTGCAAAAAGGCGCGGGTGCTTCGGGTGCGTCTTCGGGTAGCCGGGCGCAGTCGCTGACCAACCGTTTGTGGGAAAGCCTGAGCGCGCATGTCTATGTGTTCTTGCATCAGACGCGGCTGTCTGACGTGATCAAGAACGATCTTGCGCCGTGTCCTGCTGTGCCCAGTCTGTTTGCTGTGGTGGATGAATAACGTGATGCCACGCCCTGTACCCGGCCTTGCGGCCATGAAAAAGGTGAGTCTGTGACTCGTATTTACCTGGACCATAACGCGACAACGCCGCTGCGCCCCGAGGCCCGTGCGGCCATGATTGCTGCGATGGATGTGTGCGGCAACCCGTCCTCGGTCCATGCCGAGGGGCGCGCGGCCAAAGCTTTGGTTGAACGCGCGCGAGCCCAGATTGCCGCCGCCTTTGGTGCAGATGGTGCGGATATCGTTTTTACCTCGGGATCGACCGAAGGGGCGGCACTTGCGCTGGCTGGGCGTGACCTGCGTGGCGCAGCTGTCGAGCATGATGCCGTAAGGTCTTGGGTTGCTGAGGATTTGGCGGTTTCAAAGGACGGTCAGGTTCTGGTGACTGATCCGGCGCATTCGGCCCTGCAACTGGCAAATTCGGAAACCGGCATCGTGCAGACATTGCCGGATGGGCTGGCGGTGACAGATGCGACGCAGGCTTTTGGCAAATTGCCGGTCGCGTTCAACTGGATGGGATGCCAGATGGCGCTGATTTCGGCCCATAAACTGGGCGGTCCCAAGGGTGTTGGTGCGGTTGTCATGAAACGCGGCACAGATTTGCCGGCGCAGATAAAGGGTGGCGGGCAAGAGATGGGCCGCCGGTCCGGGACAGAAAATGTCATTGGAATCGCGGGCTTCGGGGCCGCTGCTGAAGCGGCGGCACGGGATCTGGCCAATGGCGTTTGGGATCAGGTCAAAGAATTTAGAAATATTCTAGAAAAGGCCCTTGAGGCCAGTTCTAAAGCTACTATTTTTGTCGGGAAAGATCAGAACCGTTTGCCGAACACCCTGTGTTTTGCAACCCCGGGCTGGAAGGGCGAAACGCAGGTCATGCAGATGGACCTTGCTGGGTTTGCCATCAGCGCAGGGTCCGCCTGTTCCAGCGGTAAGGTGCGCGCCAGCGCAGTGCTGACCGCGATGGGATATGACGAGGTGACCGCGGCCAGTGCGATCCGCGTGTCGCTGGGGCCCGAAACTGTAGAAGAAGATGTGCTGCGTTTCGCCGAGGCGTGGCTTGAAAAAGAAAAGAAACATCGCGCGCGTGCCGCGTGATCTGACGGAGAGTAAGGAAATGGCCGCTTTGGACCAGACCCAAGTAAAAGAAGGCGTCGATCAGGAAACCGTGGATGCGGTGCGCGATGTAAGCACCTATAAATACGGTTGGGAAACCGAGATTGAGATGGAATATGCCCCCAAGGGGCTGAACGAAGATATTGTCCGTCTGATCTCGGGTAAGAATGACGAACCCGAATGGATGACCGAATGGCGACTGGCCGCGTTCGAACGCTGGAAGCAGATCGAAGAACCGAACTGGGCCATGGTCGACTATCCCGAGATCGATTTTCAGGACCAGTATTACTATGCCCGTCCCAAATCGATGGAAGAAAAGCCCAAGTCACTGGATGAGGTCGATCCCAAGCTGCTCGCCACTTACGAAAAGCTGGGTATCCCTCTGAAAGAGCAGATGATTCTGGCAGGTGTCGAAGGGGCAGAAGACATCCCCGCCGAGGGCCGCAAGGTAGCTGTGGACGCCGTGTTCGACTCGGTATCGGTGGGCACGACGTTCCAGGCCGAACTGAAGAAGGCTGGCGTGATCTTCTGCTCGATCTCTGAGGCGATCAAGGAACATCCCGAGCTGGTCAAGAAATACCTTGGCACCGTGGTTCCGGTGTCCGACAACTATTATGCCACGCTTAACTCAGCCGTGTTCTCGGATGGCTCGTTCGTTTACATCCCGCCGGGCGTGCGCTGCCCGATGGAGCTGAGCACCTATTTCCGCATCAATGCTGAAAACACCGGTCAGTTCGAACGGACGCTGATCATTGCCGACAAGGGCTCATACGTGTCCTACCTTGAGGGCTGCACTGCGCCCCAGCGTGACACGGCACAGCTGCATGCCGCGGTGGTCGAGATCATTGTCGAAGAAGACGCCGAGGTGAAATACTCGACCGTTCAGAACTGGTTCCCCGGGGATGAGAACGGCAAGGGTGGCATCTATAACTTTGTGACCAAGCGCGCCGATTGCCGGGGCGACCGGTCCAAGGTGATGTGGACGCAGGTTGAAACCGGCTCGGCCGTGACGTGGAAATACCCGTCCTGCATCCTGCGCGGCGATGACAGTCAGGGTGAGTTCTATTCGATCGCGATCACCAACAATTACCAGCAGGCCGATACCGGCACCAAGATGATCCATCTGGGCAAAAACACCAAGTCGCGGATCGTGTCCAAGGGCATCAGCGCGGGCAAGGCACAGAACACCTATCGTGGGCTGGTGTCGATGCACCCGAAAGCCAAGGACAGCCGCAACTATACCCAGTGTGACAGTCTGTTGATCGGCGACAAATGCGGCGCGCATACCGTTCCGTATATCGAGGTCAAGAACAACTCGTCCCGTGTGGAGCATGAGGCGACGACATCCAAGGTGGATGACGATCAGCTGTTCTATTGCCGCCAGCGTGGCATGGACGAAGAAGAGGCCGTGGCGTTGGTCGTCAACGGGTTCTGCAAGGACGTTCTGCAAGCGCTGCCGATGGAGTTTGCCATGGAAGCGCAGCAACTGGTCGCCATCTCGCTGGAAGGGTCGGTTGGCTGATTCATGAGCAATTCGGACTTCAAAAGCAGGATTGAACGTATTCAGTCCAACGAAGGCTCTGCTGTTCTGTTGGCGGGCATTGGCGGCTCGACCATTCAGCAAACGGCAGGCCCCAAGCGGCGTCCCGTTCTGCGGATTCTTGCCACGTTTTTTTGCGGTCTGCTTGGCTTTGCTGTCAGCCTGATACTGGTGTTCACGAATGCCAACTATGAAAAGATGAAGGTCGATGCTGCAGAAGTTCCAGACTTCATTCAGTCGGTTCTGCTGACGGCAGGTCTGTCCGGGTTGATCTTTATGGCCTTTATAATTTGGGGCGCAAAAGCGCTGCTGACCTTCAAAAAGGGTCGGGCAAGAAATGCACCCATTGCAGCTTTTTTCATAGGTGTTGGCGTCGCATCGCTGGCGCTGCGCCTGGCGGCTGCAGGGGGCTGATTGAATCGAGGGTCCGGGGCCGTGTTCGCCGCCTGGCCTGAAACATCGGGATAATGGCCGGAGCGCGCATCGCCCGGTCGGGAGAAAAGGAAGAAACATGCTGGAAATCAAGAACCTGCACGTGCAGCTTGAAGAAGAAGACAAGCAGATCCTCAAAGGTGTCGACCTGACGGTCGAGGCCGGTAAGGTACACGCGATCATGGGCCCCAACGGCTCGGGCAAGTCGACGCTCAGCTATGTGCTGTCGGGGCGCGATGGCTATGAGGTCACCGAAGGCTCGGCCACTCTGGATGGTGAAGACCTGTTGGAGATGGAGCCGGAGGAACGCGCCGCCGCGGGTGTGTTCCTTGCGTTCCAGTACCCGGTCGAAATTCCGGGCGTTGGCAACATGACTTTCCTGCGGACTGCGGTGAACGCACAGCGCAAAGCGCGCGGCGAAGAGGAACTGTCGGCGGCTGACTTCCTGAAAGAGGTCCGCGCCAAGGCCAAGTCGCTGAAAATCGATGCGGATATGCTGAAACGCCCGGTCAATGTGGGCTTTTCGGGCGGTGAGAAAAAGCGCAACGAAATCCTGCAGATGGCGATGCTGGAACCCAAGATGTGCATTCTGGACGAGACCGACTCGGGCCTTGATGTGGATGCGATGAAGCTGGTGTCCGAGGGCGTGAATGCCCTGCGCGACGAAGGCCGCGGGTTCCTGGTGATCACCCACTATCAGCGCCTGCTGGACCACATCAAACCTGATGTCGTGCACATCATGGCCGACGGCCGTATCGTCAAGTCCGGCGGCCCGGAACTGGCGCTGGAAGTTGAGCATAACGGCTATTCCGACATTCTGGCCGAGGTGAACTGATGGCTTTACCGCAAGCAAAACAATCGGTCACAGACGAGCGTCTGGCGACCCTGGTGCTGCCCGAAGGCGGCTGCACGCGCGCCGCGCGCGAAGACGCGCTTGCGCGTGTTCAGGAAATGGGCCTGCCCAGCCGTCGCGACGAATACTGGAAATACACCCGCCCCGACACGCTGGTATCGGCGGACGCGCCGCAGGCTGCGGTGTTTGACGATGGCGAGTCGCTGGTGTTTTCAGCCATCGACAGCCTCAAGATCGTGTTCGTCGACGGTGTTTACAGCCCCGAGGATTCGGATGATCTGAGCCTCGAAGGCGTCAAGATTGACCGGATCGAGGATATCTGCGGCAAGGATATCCACTGGGCCAAGCAGCTCTACGGTACGCTTGAGGCGCGCGGGCAGGTGCCTGTGCAGCGCCCTCTGGCAGCGTTGAACACGGCTTTTGCCAAGGACGGTGTGGCCATCCACGTGACGGGCAAGCCGTCGAAACCCATCTGTCTGGTCTATCGCCATGCGTCCGAGAATTCGGATGCCATGCTGCACCACATAATCCGCGTTGAACCCGAAGCCGAGCTGACCGTGCTTGAGGCCGGCCCGGCGGCGTCGCGTTTCAACAAGTGCATGGAGATCGACATCGCCGACACCGGCGCGTTGCATCACATCCGTGCGCAAGGCCGCGATCATGAGCGTCGCGCGGTGACGCATATGTTCACGCGCCTTGGTAAGGAATCGACCTATAAGTCCTTTACCCTGACCGCGAATGGCGTTCTGACCCGCAACGAACAGATCGTGGAACTGACCGGTGACGATGCGGTGGCCCATGTGGCCGGGGCCTGCGTGGGTGACGGCGACTTCCACCACGACGATACGGTGTTCATCACCCATGACGCGGTGAATTGCGAAAGCCGTCAGGTGTTCAAAAAGGTGCTGCGCAATGGCGCGACCGGTGTGTTTCAGGGCAAAATCCTTGTGAAAGAGGGCGCGCAGAAGACGGACGGGTATCAGATCAGCCAGTCTCTGCTGTTGGATGACGACAGCCAGTTCCTCGCCAAGCCGGAGCTTGAGATCTATGCCGATGACGTTGCGTGTTCGCACGGGTCGACATCCGGGGCGATCGATGAAACGGCTTTGTTCTATCTGCGGTCACGTGGTGTACCTGTGAAGGAGGCCACCAACCTGCTGACACTGGCCTTTCTGGCCGAGGCGGTGGACGAGATCGAAGACAGCGCATTGGCCGAAGAGATCGTGACCCGTCTGGAAGGCTGGTTGGCGCGTCACAGCTAATGCCTGTCACTACAGATATCGTGGCCACGTACCGGGGGCCGGGGCGCGTGGTGCGTCGGCTTCTGGAATTGGGTGAACGGGAAGACCGGGCGCTGATCTTTGTCATGGGGTTCTGCGTGGTGGCATTCATCGCGCAACTGCCCGGCCTTGCCCGCCGTGCGCACCTTGAGGGGCTGGAGCTGAACGCCCTGATGGGGGCCGCGCTGTTTGGGACGGTTTTTCTGCTGCCGTTGCTCTTTTACGTCCTGTCGTTTGTATCCTTTGGGGTGGCGCGGTTGTTTGGTGGCCATGGCACGTCCTATGGTGCACGTCTGGCCTTGTTCTGGGCATTGTTGTCCTCGACCCCATTGCTATTGTTACATGGTCTGGTCGCGGGTTTCATCGGCTCGGGCCCGGTGCTGACGGCAGTGGGCGCGCTGTGGTTTGTGGTGTTCCTGTGGTTCTGGCTGGCCGGGCTGGTGCATGCGCAAAGGCAGGTGAAATGACCCAGATATCGCTTGCTAACCTTGCCGTTCAGACGGTATCGAACCCGGCCCAGACCGCCCGGTACCTTCTGACGATTAACCCCCAGCGCGAGGTTCTCTGGCTGGGGTTTTTCCTTGCCGTTGTCCTAAGCTGCCTGTTGCAACTGGCTATCGGGCAGTTTTTGCCGGTGGTCGACGGCCAAACGGCCCCGCAGAGCGATCCGGTGGTGCTGATCCTTGCCCGATCGGCAGGTGCGATGATGCTGACTGTGGCCACTTTTCTGATCATAGGGCGACTTTTGGGCGGGGTTGCCAGTTTCGATGACATCTTCCTCCTGACGATCTGGGTGCAATATCTGCAGATTGTCGGGCTGGTTCTGACATTGATCTCGTTGCTGGTAATGCCTTTTCTGATCCTGATGATTACGCTCGCCATTGCGGTTTTGAGCCTTTACGTCTCGCTTCATTTCCTGAATGAAGCACATAAATTCGGCTCGCTCTGGAAATCCTTCGGGGTCATCTTACTGTCCGCTCTGGTTGCGGTGCCCTTTGTCCTCGCATTTGCGCCCAGCGGCCCGGTATAGGAACGAAAAAGACCATGTATGACGTAGAAAAAATCCGCGCCGATTTTCCGATCCTGTCGCGCGAGGTGAACGGCAAGCCGCTGACCTATCTGGACAATGGCGCCTCGGCGCAAAAACCGCAGGTTGTGATCGATGCGGTGACCCGCGCCTATGCCGAGGAGTATTCGAACGTCCATCGCGGGTTGCATTATCTGTCCAATCTGGCGACCGAGAAATACGAATCCGTGCGGGGCACCATTGCGCGCTTTCTGGGCGCGGCGGATGAGGATGAGATCGTCCTGAACTCGGGCACGACCGAGGGCATCAACCTTGTGGCCTATGGCTGGGCGATGCCGCGCCTGCAGGCAGGGGATGAGATCGTTCTGTCGGTCATGGAGCATCACGCCAACATCGTGCCCTGGCATTTTCTGCGCGAACGGCAGGGCGTGGTTCTGAAATGGGTCGACACGGATGCCGAGGGCGGGCTGGACCCGCAGGCGGTGATCGACGCAATCGGCCCGAAAACCAAACTGGTGGCTGTGACCCAATGCTCTAACGTTCTGGGCACCGTGGTCGATGTCAAAGCGATCACCGAAGGGGCCCATGCCAAGGGCGTTCCGGTGGTGGTGGATGGCAGCCAGGGCGCGGTGCATATGCCCGTGAACGTGCAGGATATTGGCTGCGATTTCTACGCCATCACCGGGCACAAGCTTTATGGTCCGTCGGGTTCGGGCGCGATCTATATCAAGTCTGAGCGTATGGCCGAGATGCGCCCCTTTATCGGCGGCGGCGACATGATCAAAGAGGTCAGCAAAGATCAGGTGATCTATAACGACCCGCCCATGAAGTTTGAGGCTGGAACCCCCGGTATCGTACAAACCATCGGTCTGGGTGTCGCGCTGGATTACATGATGGATCTTGGGATGGAGAGCATCGCCGCGCATGAGGCCGGTATTCGCGACTATGCCATGCAACGCCTGACCGGTCTGAACTGGTTGCAGGTACAGGGCACACGCCCTGACAAGGCAGCAATCTTCAGCTTCACGCTTGACGGGGCAGGGCACGCCCATGACGTGTCGACCATTTTGGACAAAAAAGGCGTTGCGGTGCGGGCAGGACACCACTGTGCTGGTCCGCTGATGGACCATCTTGGGGTAACGGCAACCTGTCGCGCCAGTTTTGGCCTGTATAACACGACGGATGAGGTCGACACGCTGATCGATGCGCTGGAACTGGCGCATGATTTGTTTGCGTGAATCCTGTCTGATCTGGGTGGATTTGCAGTTGCACCCGGATCGGAACAAGGTTAGCTAACGGCCAAGGCACCTGTAGCTCAGCTGGATAGAGCGCTGCCCTCCGAAGGCAGAGGCCAGAGGTTCGAATCCTCTCAGGTGCGCCATTCTTCCAATTCGCCGTTCGACCTTGATGGGTATTGCGCCCAATATTCAGAATCAAAAAAAGACACCCAAAGGCGCCTGTTTTTGAAATGCTATGGTGGCGGATTAGCCGCCCCAGCTGCGGACCTCACCGCAATCCATATGGACGAAATTGGAACGGGAGTATTTGCCAACGCCACCGGCGCGGCAGGACATGGCCGCCCGAGCCATTTGCGAGACCGAGCGTGACGACAAACGCAGATCAGCGGCTTGGCCCTTCATATGAAGCGAGTTCTTGGCAACCCGGCGCGAGCGGGATCGCAACATGGCGTTGGTTTGCGGCGAACGATAGCCGGACAGCAGCATGTAGGGTTCGTTGACGTCCAGCATGTTGTGCGAGGCTGCCATGATGTCGATGGTGCGCAGATCCATGTCCTTGACTTGATCGGTACGCCAGTCGCGCATGAAGTGGTTCACTTCTTTGACAGCGTCCTTGATGTACTTGCCATCGACCCAATATATCATATCGATACGCTCACCGGTGCGACCGGAATACATGCGAATGCGACGAATATCGCCACCACCGCGAAGGAACCCTGCTGCGTTGGAATATGTTGGTGCGGCTATGACTGCTGTTGCTGCGAATGCACCCAATAGGGCACGCCGGGTCAAGCCCGAAGTACTGCTCTTCGTCATTTTGTTTCGTCCCGTACTGTTCCTGCCTGCACACGATGTTACGCGCGCGTTCTTAATTTTTCCCATCCCAGATGGCGAATTTATGGCACAGACGCGAAAACCAGCCAAGAAGTCTTTCATATTCACCTTTTCAAGGGGGAATTTTCGGCAATTTTTTGCGCAGGTGATGTTTTTCTGTAAGATTTAAAGGCAGTTGGCCCTGCGAGGATGCCGGGCGATGCAAAGTGGCATCACGCGGGGAAAGATGCAGTGAAGTGATGCATTTGTGAATAGACAACCCGCCTGTGGCGCAAACATATTGTTAGAAAGCGCGTTCCCAGCGTGAAAAAAATGAGAATTATCAAGGTCATCCCATGTTGTCAGGTTTTCGTACACGTACTGGTTTTCTTTTAACGGCATGTTTTCTGGCGTCGGCCTCGATTGTGGGTGCGCAGACCCAGTCGCAAACCGCCTATCAGATGGCTGTGGCCGAATTTGCTCCGGCAGGCAGTGGGATTGCTGCGTTTTATCGCGAAAACGGATTCGCCCCGCTTTGGGTGGGGGAAACAGCAGATCACAAGGCAAGGCGCGCACGACTGATTCAAGCTCTGTCATCAACGGATATGCACGGGCTGCCGCGCGGGTCCCACAGCGTTCAGGCGCTTTTGGAGCAGATGCAGAATGCGCGCACGACACGGGATATGGGGGCCGTTGAAATCCAGCTGACCCGCGCTTTTGTGGAATATGCCAAAAACCTGCAATCGGGCGCGCTGCGCCCAGGTGAGATCGACGACGGCCTTGTACGCGAGGTTGAGCGGGCATCGGGCAAAGATCACCTCAAGGCGTTGGCTTCGGCCGAAGGCGACAGCTATTTTGATGATCTTGCGCCGCAGTCCACCCAGTATCGCGCATTGATGAAACAGAAACTCGTGCTCGAGTCCCTGATAAAACAAGGTGGATGGGGCGCGACGGTTCCGGTGGCCAAGCTGGAACATGGCGACACGGGGCTCAATGTCATAAAACTGCGCAATCGTCTGGTGGCGATGGGGTATCTGCGCCCGACGGCAAACCCCGATTTCGACGATGCGTTGCTGGTGGCTGTGCAGGCCTTTCAAAACGACCATGGCCTCGCAACGGATGGGGTGGCCGGGCAGGGCACGCTCACTGAACTGAACCGCAGCGCGTCCGAGCGGCTGAAATCCGTCTATGTTGCCCTGGAACGGGAACGCTGGTTGCCGCGCGAACGGGGGGAACGGCATATTCTGGTCAACCAGGCGGATTTCTCGGCCAAGATCGTGGATGACGGATTGGTCACTTTCGAAACCCGCGCCGTGATCGGTAAAAACGTCCATGACCGCCGCAGTCCCGAATTCTCGGACGAGATGGAGCATCTGGTCATTAATCCCAGCTGGTACGTGCCGCGCTCGATCATCACCAAGGAATACCTGCCGCAATTGCAGTCAAATCCAAACGCCGTGGGGCATATCCAAATCACCGACCGCAGCGGGCGTCAGGTCGACAGGGGCGCTGTGGATTTCACACAGTTCACCGCGCGGAACTTCCCGTTTGCGATGCGTCAGCCGCCCAGCAAAAGCAATGCGCTGGGTCTGGTGAAGTTCATGTTCCCGAACCAATACAACATCTATCTGCATGATACGCCTCAGAAATCCTTGTTCGCGCGTGAGGTTCGTGCCTTTTCGCACGGCTGTATCCGCCTGGCGCAACCTTTTGAGTTCGCCTATGCCCTGCTGGCCAAGCAGGAAGAGGACCCAAAGGCGTTTTTCCACCGCATTCTGAACTCGGGCAAAGAGACGACCGTGCATCTGGAACAGCACGTTCCGGTCCATCTGGATTACCGCACCGCTTACATCGGCCCCAAAGGCAAGGTTCAGTACCGTCGCGATGTCTATGAGCGGGATGAAAAAATCTGGGCGGCTCTGCAGAAAGCAGGGGTGGTCCTGCCGGACGTTCAGGGGTAATCAGCAGGGCAGGTCCTTAAACCGGGAAGCCCGACATGCAGTATACCATCCAGCAAATCGCCGACGCCCTTGGGGCGGCCAGTGAGGGCGACACCAGCCTGATCATTAACCGTGCGGCTGAGCCCGGCGATGCGACGACGTCAGATCTGGCGATGGCCATGTCTCCCAAATTTGCCGAGGCGCTGAGCCAGGGTTCAGCCCGTGCGGCGATCCTTTGGGAAGGTGCGGATTGGCAGACATTGGGGCTGGAGGCTGCGATTTTCGTGCCCCGCCCCCGTATGGCAATGGCGGGTGTGACCGCAATGCTGGATCGCGGGCAGGGGGTTGAGCCGGGCATTCACCCTTCGGCGGTGATCGACCCGACGGCTGAGATTGGTGAGGGGGCCTCGATAGCGCCTTTGGCGGTGATCGGCGCGCGGGTTCGGATCGGTAAGAACGCAGTGATCGGCGCGCATTGTGTGATCGGCATGGATGCCGTTCTGGGCGACAATGTGGTTTTGCGCGAAATGGTCAGCATCGGCGCGCGCGCGCAAATCGGCGACCGCTTTATCGCGCAACCCGGTGCGCGGATCGGCGGCGACGGCTTTAGCTATGTCACACCCGAGGTGTCGGGGGCCGAGAATGCTCGGAAAACCCTTGGAGATCAGGGCGATGCGCGGGCGCAAAGCTGGCTGCGTATCCATTCATTGGGCGCGGTTGAGATTGGGGATGATGTTGAAGTCGGCTCGAACTGCACCGTCGACAATGGCACGATCCGCAACACCAAGATCGGCAGCGGATCCAAGCTGGATAACCTGGTTCATGTCGGCCACAACACGCGGGTAGGGCAGGATTGTCTTTTGTGCGGGCAAACCGGTGTTTCGGGCTCGGTCGAGATCGGCAATAACGTGGTTCTGGGCGGCCAGACCGGCGTAGTCGACAATATCTTTATTGGGGACGGCGTGATATCCGGCGGCGGCACCAAGATTCTGTCCAATGTGCCCGCAGGCCGTGTGATCATGGGCTATCCGGGCATCAAGATGGCAACCCATACCGAAATCTACAAAGCCCAGCGTCGCCTGCCGCGTATGGCGCGTGACGTAGAGGCGTTGAAAAAGGCGGTTTTCAAACAGCCCCCGAGCGATTAAATCATCCGCAACGGGTTAATCAGAGGACCGACATGAGCATCACCGACCGCGTCATCGCAATCATTGCTGAGCAGGCCGTGCTGGAGCCTTCGGATGTCACACCCGAAAGCACGCTTGAGGATCTGGGCATCGACAGTCTGGGTCTGGTCGAAAGCATCTTTGCCATCGAGGAAGAGTTCGACATTTCCGTCCCCTTCAACGCCAACGAGCCCGAGGCCAGCGATTTCGATATCTCGAATGTCGCGGCCATCATTGCCGGTATCGAAAAGCTTGTGTCGGAAAAGGTCTGATCCCCTCCGATGAAACGCGTAGTCATTACCGGCGCCGGGACGATCAACTCGCTGGGCCATTCCGTTCCCGATACGCTGGAGGCCATGCGCGAAGGGCGCTGTGGGATTTCCCCGCTTGAGTTTCGGGATGTGGATCGCCTGTCCATCAAAATCGGCGGTCAGGTGCGCGGGTTTGAGGCCGAGGGCCGTTTTAACCGCCAACAGATGAGCCTTTACGACCGGTTCACTCAATTCACGTTGACCGCCGCGAAAGAGGCGATTGATCAGTCCGGTATCAAGTTCAACGGTGAGCTTGCCGCCCGGTCAGGTGTCGTACTGGGCACGGCCGGTGGCGGTGTGTCGACCTGGGACGACAATTACCGGTCGGTCTATGAAGACGGCAAGAACCGGGTGCATCCCTTTGTTGTGCCAAAGCTGATGAACAACGCAGCGGCCAGCCATGTGTCGATGGAACACAACCTCAAAGGCCCCAGCTTTACCGTTTCCACCGCATGCGCGTCATCCAACCACGCAATGGCGCAGGCGTTCCAGATGGTGCGCAGCGGGGCGGCTCCGGCGATGGTCACCGGTGGGTCGGAATCGATGCTGTGCTTTGGCGGCGTGAAAGCCTGGGAAGGGTTGCGCGTGATGTCCAAGGACGCCTGCCGCCCGTTCAGCGCGAACCGGAACGGCATGGTTCAGGGCGAAGGTGCGGGTGTTTTTGTGTTCGAGGAATACGATCACGCCCGGGCGCGCGGGGCCGAGATTCTGTGTGAGGTCGTGGGGTTTGCCATGTCCTCGGATGCGTCGGACATCGTTATGCCCAGCAAACAAGGGGCTGCACGGGCCATGGCCGGAGCTTTGGCCGATGCGCGGCTGAATGCGGATCAGGTGGGCTATATCAACGCCCACGGCACCGGGACGGCAGCCAATGACAAAACCGAATGCGCGGCTGTTGCGGATGTGTTCGGTCCGCATGCGGATGATCTGATGATCTCATCCACAAAGTCCATGCATGGTCACCTGATCGGCGGCACCGGGGCGGTTGAGCTGTTGGCCTGTATCATGGCACTGCGGGATGGGGTGATTGCTCCTACCATTGGCTATGAAGAGCCCGACCCCGAATGCGCGTTGGATGTGGTGCCGAATGTCGCCCGAGAGGCAAAGGTTGACGTTGTTCTCAGTAACGCCTTTGCGTTTGGCGGGTTGAACGCGGTGTTGGCGCTGAAAAGCGTTTAAAGAATTGTCAGCGATCCACAAACGCCGCCCTCAGCGGGGCGGCGTTTCTTCGTTGAAATACTAGTTGGGAATAACAGTCAACTGATCGAAACCAGCAGTGAAACCCGCAAAGGATACTTCCAACTGCAGTGCTTGCGTCGGCGCAATAAGGGAAACCAGCGACAAGGTTCCCTTACTGCCGTTTTTCATGGCGTCGATGTCCTGCTGTGTAAAACCGACTTGTGCCACACAGCCAACCGGATTGCAGTAGTGGTAGTTGTACCGTTTGCTGGGCGCTCCGTCGACTGACAGCGCTATCTGAGCTTGCAAGAGAACTTCAAGCGGCACAACTATGGTTGCGCCCGCTACGGCTGGTGATGTTTCAGACAGTTTTTCAATCGTGATTTCCGCAACTGGCTGACCTTGCTGACCATTCAAAGTCTGACGCATTGCGCAGGGCTCGGTGTCGGTGCCGGTATTGATGCACATGATTGCCCAATCGCCGGATTCTTCCTTGAGGTACTGCTCTCCAACCCGCGGCCCGGTTTCACCCAGGTCAAGTTCGGTCCCGATTTGAGTCTGAGGTATCTGGTTTTCGGGCTGCGCTTCCTGCGCGTGTACAGCACCACCGCACAGCGCAGCGGCGGCCACAGTGAAGGGGATAAGTTTCTTGATCATGAATGCCTCGGCAGAGTGATTGAGCTTTTTTCTGGCTCATACCATCCTTCGGCTACAGTGTCAGGTCTTAACCTGCGCAATCGGATTGTTGTGAACGTTTTTTTGCCGTTTTCGCTGGGCTTACCCAAAAAAGAAGAGAGCCGGTGGAGCGGCTCCCTTCAAAAATTTTCTCCCCGTCGGACTGGCCGACTTAGTTATGCGCAGACGTTACGAAAGGCGGGGCCATCGGTCAACTGCTAACCTGAAATTTAATGGTTGTTACAGCATTTCCTTAAAAAAGACCGCGCCCAAGGGCGCGGCCAGTCGACAGGGAGGAAGTCTGCCGCCCCGAACCAATGGCCACGAGGGCGGCAAATAGACTATCGCAGTCAAAGGTTAACTTTGTATGCTGGGTGCAGATCGGTAGAATTAAGGCCTTGCAGATATGAACAAAAACATCTTTCTCGGTGGCGGGGGTAACGACTACAGCCAGCCTCAATCCCTGACACTGAAATATGCCAACCGGCATGGGCTGATCGCCGGTGCGACGGGGACCGGCAAGACGGTCACGCTGCAGATATTGGCCGAGGGGTTCTCGCAAGCGGGGGTGCCGGTCTTTTTATCCGACGTCAAAGGCGATCTGTCTGGTTTGGCCAAAGCGGGCAGTGAGACACATAAGCTGCATCAGGCGTTTCAGGATCGTGCGACCCGCATCGGGTTTCAGGACTACGCCTATGCCGCATGCCCTGTGACCTTTTGGGATTTGTTCGGACAGCAAGGACACCCGGTCCGCACGACCGTGACCGAGATGGGCCCGCTGTTGTTGTCGCGCCTCATGGATCTGAGCGAGGCGCAGGAAGGTATTCTGAATATCGCATTCCGCGTGGCAGATGAGGAAGGCATGCCGCTGCTGGACCTCAAGGATTTGCAGGCGTTGCTGGTGTGGATTGGTGAGAACCGCGCGCAGCTGTCTTTGCGCTATGGCAATGTCTCGACCGCATCAATCGGGGCGATCCAGCGGCGCTTGCTGGTGCTGGAAAACCAGGGCGGCACCAATCTGTTTGGCGAACCCGCACTGGAACTGGCGGATTTGATGCGCACGGATGAAAATGGGCAGGGGATGGTGAATATCCTCGCCTCGGACAAGCTGATGGGGTCGCCCAGGCTATATGCCACGTTCCTGCTGTGGTTGCTGAGCGAGCTGTTCGAGGAACTGCCCGAGGTCGGCGACCCCGACAAACCCAAACTGGTGTTTTTCTTTGACGAGGCGCATCTGCTGTTCGAAGACGCGCCCAAAGTCCTGGTCGACAAGGTTGAACAAGTCGCGCGGCTGATCCGTTCCAAAGGTGTGGGGGTCTATTTCATCTCGCAAAACCCGGCGGATATTCCCGAGGATATTCTGGGTCAGCTTGGCAACCGTGTGCAGCACGCATTGCGCGCCTTTACGGCTCGGGACCGAAAGAATCTGCGCCTTGCCGCCGAGACCTATCGCGAAAACCCGGCTTTCGATACCGAGGCCGCCATCCGTGAGGTCGGCGTGGGTGAGGCGGTGACCTCGATGTTGCAGAAAAAGGGCGTTCCGGGGGTTGTAGAAAGAACGTTGATCCGACCGCCCGGCAGCCAGCTTGGACCGATTGAGCCAGCCGAACGTACGGCCATTTTGGCAGCCTCGCCAATGCAGGCCAAATACGGGACCTTGAAAGATCGAAAATCCGCCTTTGAAATCCTGCAGGCCCGGTCAGATCAGGCCGCGCAAGCCGCCGCCGAGGCCGAAGAGCAGGAGGAAACACAAACCGTTGCAGAACGAGAATTCGCAACGGCGCGCCGCTATTCCGGCAGTCGGGTCGGGCGGTCCTCTTCGCGCGTGACTCGGCAGAAAGACACATTTGCCACCGCCATGACCGACGCGGTTATCAAAGAGCTGAAAGGCACAACCGGGCGCCGCATCGTTCGCGGAATTCTGGGCGGATTGTTCCGCGCCAGATAGATCAGGGGCGCCGGGCTGCCAAAGGTCCGCCCGGCGCGCAGCACATCAGCCCAGTTGACGCTGGCCTTCCTGTTGGCAATAGGCGTCCGCCTCACTGACCGACATTTTGGTCGCCGGGAAATCAATCGCCCGGTCCCAGACAACGCGATCAGGGCGGTACAGCTGACAGGTGACTTCGCCTTTGGGGGTCTGGATCGTGACCGGATCGGTTTCAAAATCCTTGGGCGAGGGGATACAGGCGGCCAGGCTGATCACAACCGGCAGCAGCAGAATCTTGGGGATATACGAAGGTTTCATGTGTCGTCTTCTTACTCTCGAAAGGTGACCTGTAGTATCAGCGTGAACTGACTAATTTAACGTGAAGGCGATCTGGCGCGGGTCCGGACAGTGCCCAACTGTCATTCGGTCTATTCATGTTCCGAAGATGAATCAAGAAACCGCGCCGATGACGCAGCGCGGTTTCAAAAATTTAGCAGAAATTTGATCTATTTTTCGGGGATTAGACCTCTTGGGCTGAATCTGAGGACAATCAACAGGATCAAACCCATGGTGAACAGGCGCATATGCGCGGCGCTGTCGATCAGATGCGATTTGAGCCCGCTGCCATCCGGCAGTCCAGAGGTGATCAGGTTCATCAGCCACAGCCCCATAGGTTCGACCTGAACCCACAGGAACCAGATCAGAAAGGCCCCTAGTACGGCGCCGAAATTATTGCCCGACCCGCCGACAATCACCATGACCCACACCAGGAAGGTAAAGCGCAGCGGGTTGTATGTGCCCGGCGTCAACTGCCCATCCAGCGTGGTCATCATCGCACCAGCAATGCCGCAAATGGCAGAGCCCAGAACGAAAATCTGCAAGTGGCGGCGGGTGACATCTTTGCCCATCGCCTCGGCCGCGACCTCATTGTCGCGAATGGCGCGCATCATGCGGCCCCACGGGCTTTTCAACGCCATCTGCGCCATCCAAAGCAGCAACAGCAGCACGATGGTAAACAGCAGCGAATAGCCCAGCTTGACCGACAGGGTCGAGGCTGTGACCGGATCGATCCCAAGCCAATCGGCCCGCGCGAGGAATGAGGGGTCTTGTTGTAACTCAACCTCATAGCCCACCACGGGCGAAGGGCGCGGGATGCCGTAGACATTCTTGACCCCACGGGCCAGCCAGTCTTCGTTTTTCATGATCGCGATGATGATTTCGGCAATGCCCAGTGTCGCAATCGCCAGATAGTCCGAACGCAGCCCCAGAGCGGTTTTCCCGATCAGCCACGCGGCCCCGGCGGCCAAGAGCCCGCCCGCAGGCCAGGCCAGCAGAACGGGCAGGTTCAGGCCGCCAATATTGCCCGCAACGGCGGGATCAATCGCCTCAATCGCTGCGATATTAGGGTCGAACACGGCGCGGTAGATGAAGAAACCCGCAATCAGGATCGCGATGATCGACAGCGTACGAACGCGGCCTTTCTGCATCTTTTGCGAGATCATGACAGCGGCCACGACGGTCGCGGCCCCCAGCAACAGCGCAAGGATGACGCCGTAACCACCGGCGGTCCAGGCCCCCGGCGTCGGCGGGGTTGAAACCAGCACAACTGCCAACCCGCCCAGCGCGACAAAGCCCATAACGCCGACGTTAAAAAGGCCCGCAAACCCCCATTGCAGGTTCACGCCCAGCGCCATGATGGCCGAGATCAGCCCCATATTCAGGATCAGGATCGCGGCGTTCCAGCTTTGCGTGAACCCGGTCAGAAGGATCAGCCCACCAACGACAACGAAAAGCAGCGTGTTTTTGACAGACACGGTCATACCGCTTTCCCCTTGAACAGGCCCGTGGGCTTAAACAGCAACACAATCAGCAAGATAACGAAGCTGACGGCGAATTTGTAATCGGTGGAAAGGAACTGAACCAATCCCGACGGCTCCAGGCTTTCGGGTGCCAGATAGGTCAGCACCTTTTTCCACGCATAGGTGATCGTCACCTCGGAAAACGCGATGATGAACCCGCCTGCGATGGCACCCAGCGGGTTGCCAAGGCCGCCCACGATGGCCGAGGCGAAGATCGGCAGCAGAAGCTGGAAATAGACAAACGGCTTAAAGCTTTTGTCCAGCCCGTACAGAACCCCCGCCGTGGTCGCCAGAGCAGCGACGATGATCCACGTGATCATCACCACACGCTCGGGGTTGATACCGGACAGCAGCGCCAGATCCTCGTTATCCGAATAAGCGCGCATCGATTTGCCGGTGCGGGTCTTGTTCAGGAACCAGAACAGCAGCACCACGGCGACAACGGCCACAACCACGGTAATGCCTTGGGATGTCTTGATCGCCAGCCCCTCACGCAGCCCGGTCATAGCTTTGAAGTCGCGCGCTGAGACGATGAACCGTTCCCCGTCCGAAAACCTTTGATCGTCTGGCCCGATGATGAACCGCACCAGCCCGTTCATGATGAACATCACACCCATCGACACGATCACCAGAATGACCGGCTTGGCCTTTTGGTCCCGGTAAAAGCGGTAAACCAGCCGGTCAGTGGCAAGCACCAAAACAATACAGCCCAGAATGGCAAAAGGCAGGGCCAGCAGAGCGGTCGGCAGCGGCCCAAAACTGACCCCTGCGGCCTGCAGGCCCCATGTGACCAGAACAGCGATCATCGCGCCAAAGGCCATCGTATCGCCATGGGCAAAGTTCGAGAACCGCAGGATGCCATAGATCAGCGTCACCCCCAAAGCGCCCAACGCCAACTGGCTGCCATAAGCGATTGCGGGAACGAGAACGAAGTTGGAGAGCGCCACAAGGGCGTTGAGGAAGTCCATATCGATTACCAATCGGAATCACAGAGAAGGTCTTGGGTGAAATACTGGTGGGGCTCATCCCACTTCTTCTTGTAAAAGGTCATTTGCCAAGGTAGATCGTCCGCCTTGTCTATGTTCGCCCTGCTGTATCCGATTTCTTCCACGTCACCGGTCATAACAAGCGCATAACCATCTATACGGAAGGGAGATTCTTGTTTTCCTTCGAGCCAGTCCTCGAGACGAAATGTTATGTCTCCAGCAAAACCGGCCTCTTCAGAATACCACAGCGCTATAGGCAGTTTACCTGCACGAGGATTTATTAGGTCCACCCACGCTGTTCCTATATGCCAATTGTCAAAGGGATAGTTCGCCGGACCGCTCAACTCAGTAAGTGACAAGTCAAAAATTAGCGACGTATAAACTATCGTAGTCGGTTCATTGGTTTTCTTGCACAGAAACTGGTGGTCGCATTTTTGAATTATGACGCAATCATACTCGATGAAACTGCTCTGAGGCTCCGAATATGCCAAAACGGCAGAAGTCGAGATCGCGAGAAAAAATGACGTAGCAGCAAGTTTGATCATCCTCACCCTCCCAAGAAACTCTTGCGCACTTCGGGATCGGCCAGCAGTTCCTTGCCCGTGCCGGTATAGGCATTCCGCCCCTGAACCAGCACATATCCCTTGTCCGCGATTTCCAGCGCCTGCCTGGCGTTCTGTTCGACCATCAGGATCGGCAACCCGGTGCGCGAGACCTCAATGATCCGGTCAAACAACTCATCCATCACGATGGGCGACACACCAGCGGTCGGCTCGTCCAGCATCAGCACCTTGGGCTGGGTCATCAGCGCGCGGCCCACGGCGACCTGCTGGCGTTGACCGCCCGACAGCTCTCCGGCGGCTTGGTTGCGCTTGTCGCGCAGGATGGGGAACAGGTCATAGACCTGCTCCATCGTCCCCGAAATATCATCGCGGCGGATGAAGGCGCCCATCTCAAGATTTTCTTCCACCGTCATCGAGGTGAAGATGTTCGAGGTCTGCGGCACAAATCCCATGCCGCGCATCACACGGTCTTGTGGGCTGAGGTTGGTGATATCCTCACCATCCAGCCGCACCGCGCCCGAGCGCACGTCGAGCATGCCGAACACGGCTTTCATCGCAGTGGACTTGCCTGCGCCATTGGGGCCGACGATCACCGCAATTTCACCCTTGTCCACGGCGATGGTGCAGTCGTGCAGGATGTCGGGGCCCTTGCCATACCCGCCCGTCATCGTGTCACCGATCAGGAAGGGGCCGCCATCAACCTTATGCGTCTCACCGCTTTTGGGATGGGCGGGGGTCATGGTGCCGACCCCGTGGGTATTGGTGATCGAGGCATCCTTGTTGCCCTTGTCGTCCTGGTAGGGGTTGTCGGTCATGCGCCCGCCTCCAGCTTGTCTTTGTTCTTGAGGCCGGTGCCCAGATAGGCTTCGATCACATGCTCATTGGCTTTGATTTCGTCCAGAGTGCCCTCGGCCAGCACCTTGCCCTCGGCCATGCAGATGACCGGATCGCAAATCTTGCCGATGAAATCCATGTCGTGTTCGATCACGACGAAGGTATAGCCGCGTTCTTTGTTCAGACGCAGGATCGTATCGCCGATGGTCATCAGCAGGGTGCGGTTCACGCCAGCGCCGACCTCGTCCAGAAACACGATCTTGGCGTCGACCATCATGGTGCGGCCCAACTCCAGCAGTTTCTTCTGCCCGCCCGAGACCTGACCGGCCTTGTGGTCGGCCAGATGTTCGATGGTCAGGAACTCCAGCACTTCATCGGCCTTGGCGCGTAGCGCGCGTTCTTCATCGGCGATGCGTTTGCGCCCGAACCATGTGTTCCACAGCGATTCACCCGATTGCGCGCCGGGTACCATCATCAGGTTCTCGCGGCAGGTCATCGAGGAAAACTCATGCGCGATCTGGAACGTGCGCAGCAGGCCCTTGTGAAACAGCTCATGCGGGGGCAGGCCGGTGATATCCTCACCATCCATAAAGACCTTGCCGCTGGTCGGCGGCAGGACACCCGCGATGACATTGAACAGAGTGGTTTTTCCGGCCCCGTTCGGCCCGATCAGACCGGTGATCGAGCCCTTTTGGATTTCCAGCGATGCCCCATCCACCGCATGAAACCCGCCGAAATGCTTGTGCACGTCTTCGACGACGATCATCTTTTCCCCTAGCCGCCGTTTTCCGGCGTTGTTGCCACATCCCTGTACGAATGGTGCGGGCTTTTGTCATTGAAACAGCCCGGACACAAGGCCCGGGCTGCTTGTTTTTATGACTTTTAACGCAGGATCAACGGAAGTTGACGGTTGCGTTTTCGCCGTCGGTGACTTCGATCTCACGATACGAGCCCGCGCTTTCACCGGGGCCGATCAGCTCAACGCCGGACGCACCGACATAGTCGATGTCCTGACCTGCGGCCAGCAGCTCAAGACCTTTGGCCAGCTCACCGGGATAGATTTTCTCACCCGGGGCGTTGGCGACGTCCATGATTTTCGCGCCGTACTCGGCCGGGTTGGTGGACCCGGCGGCCTGCATCGCCAGCATGAACAGCGCAGCTGCGTCATAGCTTTCCGGCGAATAGGGCGACGAGCCGTCGAACCCTGCGGCTTCGGCCATGGCAAAGTACTTTTCAGCACCTTCACCACCCGAACCGGCAATCTGACCGAACGAGCCGTTCAGGTCGGGGCCAACATTGGCAGGCAGCGAGTCACCGATCATGCCACCGGGCAGACCGAAGGTGTCAAATGCACCGCTGTCCAGTGCCGACTGGATGATGCCCAGACCGCCCTGATCCAAGTAGCCCGCGACAACCAGAATGTCGCCACCGGCCGAGGCCAGCGCGCCCACTTCGGCGGAATAGTCGGCTTTGCCGTCTTCGTGCGCGGCAACGATGGTGACTTCGCCACCCGACGCCTCGAACGAGGACTGGATCGCATCTGCCAGACCCTTGCCGTAGTCGTTGTTGGTATAGGTCAGCGCGATTGAGCTGATGCCACGATCGTTCAGGATGTCGGCCATCACCTGACCTTCGCGCGCATCCGACGGGGCGGTGCGGAAGAACAGGCCGTTGTCTTCCATGGTCGACAGACCGGGTGATGTGGCCGAGGGCGAGATCATCACCATGCCGTTCGGGATCGCAACGTTCTGCAGGATTGCACCGGTCACGCCCGAGCAGTCTCCGCCGATGATACCAGCGACGCCATCGGCGATCATGCGTTCCCCGTTCGAGGTGGCCAGACCGTTGTCGATACAACCGGTATCGGCGCGGCTGCCGGTGACGGTTGCGCCGTCCAGCAGTTTGCCGGATTCGGTGACTTCGGCCATGGCCATTTCAGCGCCCGAACCCATCGCAGGGGCCAGCGATTCAATCGGGCCGGTGAAACCGAACAGAACGCCCAGTTTTACATCGTCGGCCATTGCGGTGCCCGCCAGCAGGGCGGTTGCTGCAGTTGCGGTAAGCAGCTTTTTCATGTGGTTACTCCCAAGTTGGAACGTCTTCGTTCTGAGCACGACCCTAGGCAAGCTGTTCGGAAAAGAAAAGTCCTCACACAAATGTGTTGTTGCCAGCTAGGCTCTGCATTGGTTTGCTGGCATGGTTGCTGTGTGGGCAGTCATGCGATGCTGGAGGGAATGATGTTCAAAGGTAGCCTGATTCTGGTTCTGTCGCTGGCGGCTGGTTTGGCGAGCGCCGAAACGATGCAAACCTCGGCCGGGCCGATAGAGGTCAAACCCATGGTTCAGGACCTTGATGCCCCCTGGGCTATCGGCATCCTGCCCGAGGAAGGGTTCCTTGTGACCGAGCGCGACGGCAATCTTCTTCATGTCAAAGATGGGCAGACAAACCGCGTGAAAGGCGTGCCCCGGGTGGCCGCAGATGGGCAGGGCGGGTTATTGGACGTGACCATTGCCCGCGATTTCCCGGAAACGCGCGAGATTTTCCTGACCTTCTCGAAACGGCAGTTCCGCAAGGCGGGTACCGCGCTGGCCGTGGCGCGGTTATCCGAAGACGGCACCCATCTGACCCGGGTGCGGGTGGTTTTCGAAGCTGTCCCGGGCGGACGTACCGGCAAGCATTTCGGATCGCGCGTGGTTGAGGCGCGGGATGGCACGCTGTTCGTCACAATCGGGGATCGTGGCGACCGGCCGGCGGCGCAGGACACATCGAACCACATCGGTTCAATCATCCGCGTTAACCGCAACGGCACCGTGCCTGACGACAATCCGTTTGTGAATGATGACGACGTGCGGTCGGAAATCTGGTCCTATGGCCACCGCAACCCGCAGGGCGCGGGTCTGGACGCCGAGGGTAATCTTTGGACGTCGGAACATGGGGCGCGTGGCGGGGATGAGGTCAATCTGATCCTACCGGGGCGGAACTATGGGTGGCCGGTGATCTCTTATGGTGTGCATTATTCGGGCGAAAAGATCGGCGAAGGAACATCAAAACCCGGATTGGAGCAGCCGCAGCACTATTGGGACCCGTCCATCGCGCCGTCTGGCCTGATGGTCTATTCGGGCAAGCTGTGGCCGGAATGGGAGGGCAACATTTTTGTCGGCTCGCTCAAGTTCGACTATATCGCGCGCCTGACCGGTGATCCGCTATCCGAGGTTGAGCAAATCAAAGGGCCGGAAACGATCCGGGTCCGCGATATTGTCGAGGCCCCGGACGGCGCGATCTGGTTTATTTCCGTGGGAGAAGGGGCCGTTTACCGCATGAGCCCCGAAGGCGATCCGTCGTAACTCAGCCCGAAAGACGCTCACCCTGTGCGCCGCGCTCGCGGTAGGGTGTGGTGTTGTAATGCGCCCGGTAGCATTTTGAGAAATGGCTGGGGGATGCAAAGCCGCAGGCCAGCGCCACATTAATCACGCTCATATCCGTTTGCATCAGCAGGTTGCGGGCCTTGTGCAGGCGCAATTCCATGTAATAGCGCTTGGGCGAACGGCTGAGATAGCGGCGGAACAGCCGCTCAAGCTGCCGGGTCGACATGCCCACGTCCTTGGCCAGAATCGAAGGCGAGATCGGCTCTTCGATGTTCTTCTCCATCATCAGGATCACCTGGCTTAGCTTGGGGTGCCGGACGCCGATGCGGGTTGGCGTAGACAGGCGCTGCGTGTCCTGGTCGGTTCGGATCGAAGAATAGATCATCTGATCTGCCACGGCATTGGCCAGATCCTCGCCATAGTCATCGGCGATGATCTTCAACATCAGATCGATGGAGGATGTACCGCCCGCCGTGGTCATCCGGTTGCCGTCAATTAGGAAGACCGATTTGGTCAGTTCGACCTCGTCGAATTCTTCGACAAAACTGTCCGAGTTCTCCCAGTGGATCGTGGCGCGCTTGCCGTCCAGCAGACCGGCTTTGGCCAAAGTATAGGCTGCAGTGCACAACCCGCCGATGCGCAAGCCCCGGCGCGCCTCGCGGCGGACCCAATTCAGCACCCGTTTGGTGGTTGCGGTCTGAACATCCACGCCGCCGCAGATCAGAACGACGTCATCGCGTTGCAGATCGACCAGATCCGAATCCAGATGAAACGATGTACCGGCCGAGCATTGCACCACCTCGCCGCCATCCCCCATCAGGGTCCACGTGTAAAGCTCTCTGTCCGCCATGCGGTTGGCAATGCGCAAGCTGTCCAGCGCTGATGCAAAAGACAGCAGCGAGAACTTGTCCAGCAGGACAAATACAAAGTTCTTTGGGTGGGATTTCTTGTCTTCCACCGTGACAACTTGGCGTTGCTCTTGCATGGCGAGGGGTCCTTGATTCGGCGCATGGTCGGTTTAACCCTGCGGCAGATTTGGCAGCCACCATGATCAAAGCTTGTTTACGACGTCAAGGGGCGCAAAAGGGATATGGTCACTCTTCATTGCATTTTGTATAGAGACGACCTGAACACTTCAGCGGAGATCAAAGCTATGACCGAATGGCAAAAAACGAACTGGCGCAACAAGCCCCGGGTTCAGATGCCAGACTATACCGACGCGGCCGCTCTGGCCAAGGTCGAAGGCCAGCTTTCACAGTATCCGCCGCTGGTCTTTGCCGGTGAGGCGCGGCGGCTCAAGCAGCTGTTGGGGGCCGCCGGTCGCGGCGAAGCCTTCCTGCTGCAGGGCGGCGATTGCGCAGAAAGCTTTGAGCAATTCAGCGCGGATGCCATCCGTGACACGTTCAAGGTGATGCTGCAGATGGCAATGGTTCTGACCTATGGCGCCAAGGTGCCTGTGGTCAAAGTTGGCCGCATGGCCGGACAGTTCGCCAAACCGCGCAGCGCGCCAACCGAGGTTGTGGATGGCGTTGAGTTGCCCAGCTACCGCGGTGACATCATCAACGAACTGGCCTTCACGCCCGAAGCGCGCATTCCGAACCCCGGCAAGATGCTGCAGGCCTACACGCAGGCGGCTGCCACGCTGAACCTGCTGCGCGCCTTCTCAACCGGTGGTTTCGCCGATATGAGCATGGTGCATTCGTGGACCCTTGGGTTCACAGATGATCAGGACGTGCAGAAATATTCGGAGATCGCTGATCGCATTCAGGATTCCATTGATTTCATGGATGCCGCCGGGATCAACGCCGACACCACGCATGAATTCTCGACCGTAGAATTCTACACCAGCCACGAAGGGCTGCTGCTGGAATACGAAGAGGCGCTGACCCGTCTTGATTCGACCTCGGGCAACTGGCTGGCCGGGTCGGGCCACATGATCTGGATCGGTGACCGCACCCGTCAGCCGGACGGTGCACATGTGGAGTTCTGCCGTGGCGTTCTGAACCCGATCGGTCTGAAATGCGGTCCGACGACCACAGCCGAAGACCTCAAGGTTCTGATGGCCAAGCTGAACCCCGAAAACGAAGAGGGTCGCCTGACCCTGATCGCGCGCTTCGGCGCGGGCAAAGCGGGCGAGCATCTGCCGCGTCTGGTCAAGGCCGTCAAGGAAGAGGGGGCCAAGGTCACCTGGGTCTGCGACCCGATGCATGGCAACACGATCAAATCGGCCACGGGTTACAAGACCCGTCCGTTCGATTCGGTCCTGCGCGAGGTGCGCGACTTCTTTGGTGTGCATCAGGCCGAGGGCACGATCCCCGGTGGTGTGCATTTCGAGATGACCGGCCTGGACGTGACCGAATGCACCGGTGGCGTGCGGGCGGTGACCGAAGAGGATCTCTCGGACCGGTACCACACCGCATGTGACCCGCGCCTGAACGCGTCGCAATCGCTTGAGCTGGCCTTCCTGGTGGCAGAGGAGCTGACCAACCTGCGCCGGGATCGCAGCAAACGCGCTGCTAGCTAAGGGCAATTGCGAACGAAAAAGAAAAGGCGGGCCAGTTCGGTCCGCCTTTTTCTTTCTGTGAGACCTCGAACTGTGGCTAGTTTCAGTCGTCACGCGACGCCACAAGCCGCAGATGCGCGCCGCGCTGCTTGAAGCTTTCCGGATCCTCGGCAAATCCGGCCAGTTTACGTTCGGGCTGTGGTTGTTGGGTCTGGATGTCGGACACCGCGCGGACCCGGGTGTTGGGCACCGTAAACCGGCGCGGGGTCGCCCCGATTGCGCCATCGCTGACCAAAACGCCCAAAACGCGGCTGACATCGCCAAGGTCGCTTTTCAACGGCAACAGGATCATGCGGGCCTGCATGCGGGTACGACCCAACCGGCCGGTGGAAACCATCTCAAGATCTGCGATGGCGGGTTGGGCAAAGACCTGCTCCAGCGTATCTGTCACCTCTTGCCGGGCGGAGGCTTCGAAAAAGGCGGTCAGGGGCATGCCGCGCACCTCCATCCCTGCCAGAGCGTTCAGATGGCTTCCGGCCAGACGAAACCGCGCCAGACCCGGCGCGATCCGTTCGAGGATGAAGGTAAATTCCAGAATATTCTCAAGCCCGCGCGGATCGATCTGCGACCGCATCGGAACACTGTCACCGCTTAACAGCGCAGTCCAATACGCTTCGACCTGTCGGATGGGCGAAAGGCTGCGCCCGCTGTCAAAACGATCCATTGCGACGATCTTTCCAAAACTTGACCCGGAGCCGTTTCCAAAAAAGGCTTTCATCTCATTACCCTAGTGTCGATTGACCGTCATTTTCATAAAATGCCATCTAACGGGGCCGGGTTTGTCCGACTAGTCGCTGGCTTTGGCCAGATTGACACGGGTTATCTCTATTTTGGAGGAAATCTTTAACGAATGGTTAACTTCTGGCGATAGGCGCAAACTCAGCAATCTCTTGCTCTGCCCCCGGTGATGGCATTAGGTGCGGGGCGCAAGACGCAAAAAGGCAAGGACGAAAGGGCAGGCATGATCAGATCCATGACCGGTTTCGCCTCGGGCAAGGGGGCATTTGGCCCGCATAGCTGGACGTGGGAACTGCGCAGTGTGAACGGCAAGGGGCTTGATATGCGCCTGCGCGTGCCCGATTGGTTGACCGGGCTTGAGGCGGCGCTGCGGGCGCAGACCTCAAAAACCCTTAGCCGCGGCAATGTCACCCTGTCGCTGAAGCTGAGCCGCGACGAATCCACCCCTGATCTGGCGCTGAATGAACCCGCCATGGCCGCCGCCCTGACAGCCCTGTCCCGCACACAAGAGATGGCCGCAGCCGCCGGCGTCACGCTGGCCCCGTCATCCGCGGCCGAGCTGATCGCGATCAAGGGCATGCTGGATGCGGGCAGTGACGTGGACGATCCCGCGCCACTGGTCGCGCAACTGACCAAAGAATTCGGTGCACTGCTTAGGGCGTTTGTCGACATGCGTCAGACCGAAGGCACAGCGCTGGCCGATATTCTGGACGGGCAATTGTCGCAAGTCTCGGACCTGACCGAACAGGCCGCAAAACTGGCAGAGCTGCGCAAAGACAAAACCGCCGAGGCGCTGCGGGACAACCTTGCGCGTGTCATGGACAACACGCAGGGCGCAGACCCGGACCGCGTAGCGCAAGAGCTGGCCCTGATCGCCGTCAAGGCTGACATCACCGAAGAGATCGACCGCCTAAAGGCCCATGTGGCCGCCGCCCGCGATCTGCTGTCTCAGGACGGCGCTGTTGGACGCAAGCTGGACTTTCTGATGCAGGAATTCAATCGTGAGGCCAACACGCTGTGCTCCAAGGCCCAAAGCGCTGATCTGACCTCGGTAGGGCTTGAGTTGAAGGCCGTAATAGACCAGATGCGCGAGCAAGTTCAGAACGTAGAATAAGCAATGGGAACCACTGACATGGCAGATCGCCGCGGGCTACTTATCATCCTGTCCTCGCCGTCGGGCGCGGGGAAATCCACCTTGGCCCGCCGGTTGATGGCATGGGACGAGGGGCTGGAATTCTCGATCTCGGCCACGACCCGCGCGCCACGTCCGGGTGAGGAGCACGGGCGCGAATACTATTTCCTGTCCGAAGATGAGTTCAAACAGCAGGTGGCCGACGGGCAGATGTTGGAACATGCGCACGTGTTCGGAAATTTCTACGGCTCGCCCGCCGGGCCGGTGCGCGAGTCGATCAATGCGGGCCGGGATGTGCTGTTTGACGTCGATTGGCAAGGTGAGGTGCAGATCAGAAACTCGGATCTGGGCAAGCACGCACTGTCGATTTTCATCCTGCCGCCCTCGATCCCCGAACTGCGCCGCCGTCTGGAAACCCGCGGGCAGGACAGCGAAGACGTGATCGCCAAACGGATGCTGAAAAGCTGGGATGAGATCAGCCACTGGGGCTATTACGATTACGTGCTGGTCAATGACGATCTGGACAGCACCGAAGACAAGCTGAAAACCATCGTAGCCGCTGAACGCATGCGCCGCATCCAGCAGCCGCGCCTGCAAAATCACGTGCGTAACTTGCAAAATGAGTTTGAGGGCCTGTCATGACCATCTACGCCTTGGGCGCGCGTGCGCCGCAGATACATGAAGACACCTGGGTCGCGCCGGATGCCAACCTGATCGGCAAGGTGGTTTTGGAGCAGGGGGCCTCGGTCTGGTTTGGCTGCACGATCCGCGCCGATCACGAAGAGATTCGAGTGGGCGAAGGCAGCAACGTACAGGAAGATTGCGTCATGCATATCGACGCCGGATTCCCGCTGAGCATCGGCAAGAACTGCACAATTGGGCATAAGGTCATGCTGCATGGCTGCACGATTGGGGAAAATACTCTGATCGGCATGGGCGCTATCGTTCTGAACGGTGCCAGGATCGGGAAAAACTGTCTGATCGGGGCAGGGGCCCTGATTACCGAAGGCAAAGAGATTCCCGACAATTCACTGGTCATGGGCACACCCGGCAAGGTCGTGCGCCAGTTGGATGAGGCTGCTGCACAGAAAATCACGCTCAGCGCGTTGCATTATCAGCAGAACATGCGGCGCTTTCGGGATGAAATGAAGCCCGTGGTCTAAAGCGGAAAGATCAGAACGATGTCAGACGACCTGCTGGCCGAATTTGTCGCGGCTATTCCTATGCCTGCGCTGATGGTGGATCAGACCGAGCGGATCATTGCCGCCAATACCGACGCCAAAACCCTGTTGTCGCAAAACATCACGGGTCGTCATTTCGCGACGATTCTGCGGCAGCCGCAGGTGATCGAAGCGATTGAACAGGGCCTGCGCACCAAAAACACGGCAAAAACACGCCACCTGTCCAATGACGGTGCCCAAGACACCACATTTGAGGTTGAATGCCGGTACATGAGCGGCGTGGGCGCCGTATCCGGCGGTGCGTTGATGGTGGTCTTTCAGGACATCACCCATGTTGAGCAAGCCAGCCAGATGCGCCGCGATTTCGTCGCCAATGTCAGCCATGAATTGCGCACCCCTCTGACCGCGTTGATGGGGTTTATCGAAACCCTGCGCGGCCCGGCCCGCGACGATCCGGCCGCCCGCGAGCGGTTTTTGCAGATCATGACGGATGAAGCCAACCGCATGAATCGGCTGGTGGGCGATCTGTTGTCCCTGAACCGCGTCGAAAGCGAAGAGCGGGTGCGCCCCAAGGAACAGCTGGAGTTGAAGGGTCTGTTGCAATCCACCCTGAACTCTCTGCGCCCGCTGGCGGATGACGCTCGGGTGCATCTGAACATGCGTGCGCCGGATGAAGCCGTTTCCCTGACTGGGGATGATGATCAGCTGCGCCAGGTTTTCACCAACCTGATCGAGAACGGCATCAAATATGGTGGCAGCGGCGGCAGTGTAGAAGTCTGCGTTGGTACGTCAGACCGCGATTCTGCGCTGCGCGGTCCGGCGGTCCGGGTGCAGGTGATCGACAAGGGGCCGGGAATCGATTCCGTTCATCTGCCCCGTCTGACCGAGCGATTCTATCGCGCGGACAGCCACAGATCGCGGCAACTGGGGGGCACGGGTCTTGGGCTGGCCATCGTCAAACACATCATCAACCGCCATCGCGGGCGGCTGCGGGTGGAAAGTGACCTTGGCAAAGGCACGACATTCACTGTCATACTGCCCCGATAAACCAGTAAAATTCACCTGATCCGGGTAAAGTTCCGTTTACCTATGTGAATGCTGCATGTCTGGTTTGTTGTGGATAACGCAGATTTCCCGTCAACTGTCATAAAGCTGTTACAAACCTGTCACAAAAGGCTTACGCGCGGTCCTTAGAGGTGCCCGCAAGATCATCATGGGGATGATCATAGTTCTATTTCTCAAGGAGACTGAGATGTCCTTTGTTAAACTGTCGGCTTCTGCGCTGGCGATTGCTGCCGTATCGGCAACCACTGCTGCTGCGCGTGACAACGTACAGGTCGCCGGTTCGTCGACCGTTCTGCCGTATGCCTCGATCGTTGCCGAACTGTTCGGTGAGAACACCGATTTCCCGACACCGGTTGTCGAATCTGGCGGCTCGTCGGCAGGCCTGAAGCGTTTCTGTGAGGGCGTTGGCGAAAACACCATCGACGTTGCAAACGCATCGCGCGCCATCCGTGAAAAAGAGATCAAAGCCTGTGCCGAAAACGGCGTGACCGACATCATGGAAGTCCGCATCGGTTACGATGGCATCGTATTCGCAAGCCAACAGTCCGGCCCGTCCTTCACCGCGTTTGAACCCGCCGACATCTACAACGCCATCGGCTCGAAAGTCATGAAAGACGGTGCGCTGGTCGACAACAGCTTTAACAGCTGGGCCGAGTTCAACGCCGATCTGCCGGATGTTGAAATCGCGATGTTCATCCCTGGCACCAAGCACGGCACCCGTGAAGTCTTTGAAGACAAAGTTCTGCTGGAAGGCTGCGAAGCCACTGGCGCCATGGAAGCCATGGTCGCAGGCGGCATGAGCGAAGATGACGCCGAAGACGCATGCCTGGACGTGCGCACCGACGGCAAGTCGGTCGACATCGATGGTGACTACACCGAGACCCTGGCCCGTATCGACACCAACCCCAACGGCATCGGCGTGTTCGGTTTGGCTTTCTATGAAAACAACACCGACAAGCTGAAAGTGGCCACCATGGGCGGTATCGCACCGTCGACCGAGACCATCGCGTCGGGTGAGTACCCTGTGTCGCGCCCGCTGTTCTTCTACGTCAAGAAAGCGCATATCGGCGTGATCCCCGGCCTGAAAGAATACGCTCAGTTCTTCACTGCTGACGAAATCGCAGGTGGTTCGGGCCCGCTGGCCAACTATGGCCTGGTTGCCGACCCTGAGCTGGCAAAGACTCAGGATGCGATTGCAAACGAAGTGACCATGGGTTCGGGTAGCTAATCCCGCCTTTGGCTTGAATGACCGGGGGCGGCAGCTTATGCCGCCCCCAACTGTGTTTTCCGAAATACCCAGCCAAGACCTAACGGGGGTGTCATGCCGATACTATGGCTCTTTCTGATCGTGCTTGCGATCGCCGCAGTCGGTTATGTTTTAGGACGCGCACGCGCCCTGCAAAGCGCCGGCGGAGACAGCAGGAACCTGCACTCGCTGCCAACCTATTATGGTGCAAATGTTGCCCTCAAAGCGATTGTGCCTGCCTTTGGTCTGCTGATCATCTGGCTTCTGGCGCAGCCGCTTTATGTTTCCTCTCAGGTCTCGGACATGATCCCCGAGACGGCCGTCAAAGAAGGATCGTCCCTAAGCCTTGTCATGGCCGAAGTGCGCCGAACCGCAGACGGGCTGGACAACGCGGTCGCCGCCGGGCTGATTTCAGAAGATCAGGCCCGCAACGCGCGCGCGGATGTAACCGATATGACTCAGCGGTTGAAAGATGCCGGCCAAGTGGTGACGTCCGAGATCACTCAGCCGGTACTGCGGGCCGCACAAAGCTACCGCGTTATGAACTCCACCGGCTACGGGATCATGACGGGGGCCGTCATTCTGGTCGCTCTGTTCGGGGCCGCAATCAGCTGGTTCCAAACACAGTCTGAATACCGCGCGCGCAATGTGGTCGAGCAGGGCGTCCGCGTCCTTTTGCTTGCAGCCGCATCTATTGCCATCCTGACAACAATCGGAATTGTACTGTCGCTGGTTTTCAACACGTGGGAGTTCTTCAAACTCTACCCCGCGTCCGAGTTCTTCTTTGGTACAACCTGGGCGCCCAGCTTCTCGGGTCGCGGTGGTGCCTCGGATCTGGGGATCATCCCGCTGCTGTGGGGCACGTTCTACATCTCGCTGGTGGCTCTGCTGGTTGCCGTGCCCATCGGTCTGTTTGCCGCGATCTACCTCAGTGAATACGCGTCGTCTCGTGTGCGCTCTGTTGCCAAGCCGCTGCTCGAGGTTCTGGCCGGGATCCCAACCATTGTCTACGGTCTGTTTGCATTGCTGACAGTCGGCCCGCTTTTGCTGGATGTATTCGGTGACAACGGGCTGGGCTGGATGAAGGCCGGTACGGCCGTGATGACTGCCGGTCTTGTGATGGGCATAATGCTGATCCCATTTGTGTCCTCCTTGTCCGATGACATTATCAACGCGGTACCGCAAGCGATGCGTGACGGGTCCTACGGGTTGGGTGCGACACAGTCCGAAACCATCCGTCAGGTGGTTCTGCCCGCAGCCTTGCCCGGGATCGTCGGCGCGATCCTGCTGGCGGCGTCGCGCGCCATCGGTGAAACCATGATCGTGGTCTTGGGGGCAGGGGCCGCTGCCCGCCTGAGCCTCAATCCCTTTGAGGCGATGACAACTGTCACCGCCAAAATCGTCAGCCAATTGACCGGCGACGCGGATTTCGCCTCGCCAGAGGCCCTTGTCGCCTTTGCACTTGGCATGACCCTTTTCATCCTCACGCTGGGGCTAAACGTGTTTGCCCTTTACATCGTGCGTAAGTATCGGGAGCAGTACGAATGACCGACGCAAGCATGGACAGCCCTCAGCCAAGTCGCCATGCGACCTCGTTGATGGACACGGACGCGCGCACAAAAAAGCGTGCGAATGCAGAAAAACGGTTTCGCGCCTATGGCATCGTTGCGATTGCGACAGGGCTTTTCTTTCTGATCGTTCTGTTCGCGTCGATCCTGTCGCAAGGCTTACCAGCCTTCCAGCGCACCGTGGTCAGTGTCGAATTCACCCTGTCACCCGCACAGCGGGATGAGGCGGAAAGCACCCTGTTCAAGACCAAAGCCTATTCCGACCTCTTCATCGGTGCGCTGAACGATCAACTGAACGAAAGCGGCGTCACCGTCGATTTCGATCAGGATGCGATCGAGCGTCTTTTGGGTAAAGTTGGTGGCACGATCCGTACCTTTTACGCCGACAACCCCGATAAACTGGGCGAGCCGGTAAAGTTCGATCTGGCGGCCTCAAGCCGGGTTGACGGCTACTTCAAAGGCCGTGTTTCGCGTGACACCCTGCAAGACAGCCGTTTTCTGCAGCTAAGCGATCTGGATCTGGTGGATGCGCTGGAAGAGGCGGGTATCATCAAACAGGCGTTCAATTGGCCCTTTATTACCGGCGCGGATTCCGGCGTTGATAACCCCGGAGGCGCGGGTATCGGTGCCTCGGTTGTAGGCTCGTTCTTCATGATGCTGGTGGTATTGGGGCTGTCACTGCCCATTGGTGTTGCCGCGTCAATATATCTTGAGGAATTTGCACCGCAGAACCGGTTTACGGACCTGATCGAGGTGAACATTTCCAACCTGGCCGCTGTTCCGTCGATTGTGTTCGGTATTCTGGGTTTGGCAGTATTCATCCAGTTCATGCACTTGCCGCAATCCGCGCCCTTGGTCGGTGGTCTGGTGCTGACCCTGATGACACTGCCGACAATCATTATCTCAACCCGTGCCTCGCTAAAGGCTGTGCCGCCATCCATCCGCGATGCCGCGCTGGGGGTAGGGGCCTCGAAAATGCAGGCGGTGTTCCACCACGTTCTACCGCTGGCAGCACCTGGCATCCTGACTGGAACGATCATTGGTCTGGCGCAAGCGCTTGGGGAAACTGCGCCGCTGCTGCTGATCGGTATGGTGGGTTTTGTGGCCCGTGGTTATCCCGATGGCTTCATGGCGGGCTTTACCGAGCCGAACTCGGCCATGCCTGCGCAAATCTATACCTGGGCCGCCCGCGCCGATGTGGGTTTCTATGAGAAAGCCTGGGGCGGCATTATCATCCTTTTGATGTTCCTGCTGACCATGAATATCATCGCAATCATCCTGCGCCGCCGCTTTGAACGCCGTTGGTAGGAGGCTTATTATGAACGACATGACACGAGTGGAGAGAGCCGTGGACTCCAAAGACATCAAGATCGCCGCGAACAAGGTTCAGGTCTATTACGGCGACAACCACGCCATCAAGGATGTGGATGTTCAGATCGAAGACAAGACCGTGACCGCCTTTATCGGTCCGTCGGGCTGCGGCAAGTCCACGTTCCTGCGTTGTCTGAACCGGATGAACGACACGATCGACATCTGCCGGGTCGAAGGCGACATTCTGCTGGATGGCGAAGACATCTATGACAAGCGCGTCGATCCGGTGCAGCTGCGCGCCAAGGTGGGCATGGTGTTTCAGAAACCCAACCCGTTCCCCAAATCGATCTATGACAACGTGGCTTATGGTCCGCGCATCCACGGCCTTGCCAAGAACAAGGCGGAACTGGATGAGATCGTTGAGAAATCCCTGCGTCGCGGCGCGATCTGGGATGAGGTCAAGGATCGTCTGGACGCCCCCGGCACCGGCCTGTCCGGCGGTCAGCAGCAGCGCCTGTGCATCGCCCGCGCTGTGGCGACCGAGCCCGAAGTTCTGCTTATGGACGAGCCATGTTCAGCGCTGGACCCGATTGCAACCGCGCAGGTCGAGGAACTGATTGACGATTTGCGCTCGCGCTATTCGGTGGTGATCGTGACCCACTCGATGCAGCAGGCCGCGCGGGTCAGCCAAAAGACAGCATTCTTTCACCTCGGCAACCTTGTCGAGTTCGGTGAGACGGGGCAGATCTTTACCAACCCCGAAGATCCCCGCACCGAAAGCTACATCACCGGCCGGATCGGCTGAGGACAGGTACTGAATCATGAGCGAACAACATATTGCATCTGCCTTTGACCGCGACCTCGAAGCGATCCAGGCCCATATCATGAAAATGGGCGGGCTGGTCGAAGCCGCCATCATGAGCGCCGCGCGCTCGCTGGAATCCCGTGATGAAGAGCTGGCCCAGCAGGTGCGTCAGGGCGATAAAGCCATCGACGCGTTGGAAGAGCTGATCGACGAAGAAACCGCGCGTCTGATTGCGCTGCGTGCTCCGACCGCCAGCGATTTACGTCTGGTTCTGTCGGTGCTGAAAGTTGCGGGCAACCTTGAACGCATTGGCGACTATGCCAAAAACATCGCCAAACGGACCACGGTTCTGGTCAATGCAGGCGAGATCAACGGCAGCGCTGCTGCCTTGCGTCGCATGGCGCGCGAGGTTGAGGTGATGCTGCGCGACGCACTGGACGCCTATATTCAGCGCGATGCCGAACTGGCCACAGACGTCATCAATCGTGACGAAGAAGTGGACCAGATGTATAACGGCCTGTTCCGCGAATTCCTGACCTTCATGGCCGAAGATCCGCGCAATATCTCGTCGTGCATGCATCTGCATTTCATCGCCAAGAATATTGAGCGTATGGGCGATCACGTGACCGCAATCGCCGAGCAGGTCGTCTATCTGGTGACCGGCGAACGCCCGGCCGAGGCGCGCCCCAAGGCCGATATCACATCGCACACCCCGCAGGAGGTCTAAGTCATGTCAGCTGATCAGCCTACAGTTCTGGTCGTTGAAGACGAACCGGCGCAGCGCGAAGTGCTGGCTTATAACCTTGAGGCCGAAGGGTTTCGCGTGTCCAAGGCTGCCAGTGGTGATGAGGCCATGCTGCTGGTCGACGAGGAACATCCCGATATCATCGTTCTGGATTGGATGATGCCCAACCTCAGCGGGATTGAGGTCTGCCGCCGCCTGAAATCGCGCCCTGACACGCGGTCGATCCCGATCATCATGCTGTCGGCCCGCACTGAAGAGGTAGACAAGGTGCGCGGCTTGGAAACAGGTGCGGATGACTATGTGGTCAAACCCTATTC
This sequence comes from Ruegeria sp. BE1, assembly GCF_056538885.1. Taxonomy (NCBI): domain Bacteria; kingdom Pseudomonadati; phylum Pseudomonadota; class Alphaproteobacteria; order Rhodobacterales; family Roseobacteraceae; genus Ruegeria; species Ruegeria sp. BE1. Next base: position 1,155,255 of record NZ_JBQFTY010000001.1, on the reverse strand, counting down.
AGTGGTTGAGCTGATGGCGCGGGTCCGTACCCAGCTGCGCCGCGTGCGTCCCGCAACCGTTGGAATACGTCTGGAATTCGGCGACATTGTTCTGGATTCCGAGACGCACAAAGTCAGCCGGGACAGCAAGCTGCTGAAGCTTGGCCCGACCGAGTTCCGCCTGCTGAGCACCTTCATGGAAAAACCGGGCCGGGTCTGGAGCCGCGAGCAGCTGCTTGATCGGGTCTGGGGCCGCGATATCTATGTCGATACGCGTACCGTTGACGTTCATATCGGACGTCTGCGCAAGGCGCTGACGCAACATGGCGGCGATGATCCGGTTCGAACAGTCCGTGGCGCAGGTTACGCGCTGGGGTAAATCCGGGGCAGGGGGTATGAGTTTTGCTCATAGAAAGATGCGAAACTCTTTCTGTCCTTTATGGATAAGCCGCGCTAGTTTGCGACCAAGCTGACTGAGCGGAGAGAAACCATGAACGCCCCTGACACAAAGCCTGCATTGCGTGCCAAAGACGCGCCCGACATGGGCCAATTCGCATGGGATGACCCGTTCCGTCTGTCCGATCAGTTGACAGAAGATGAACGCATGATTGCAGCCAGCGCGCAGGCTTATGCGCAGGAAAAACTGCAACCGCGTGTGACCGACGCTTTCCAGAACGAAGAAACCGATCCTGAAATCTTTCGTGAGATGGGTGAAATGGGTCTGCTGGGCACGACGATCCCAGAAGAATACGGTGGCCTTGGGGCAGGGTATGTCTCATACGGTCTCGTCGCGCGTGAGGTTGAGCGTGTCGATTCCGGTTACCGCTCGATGATGTCGGTTCAAAGCTCGCTGGTCATGTACCCGATCTATGCCTATGGCAGCGAAGAACAACGCCGCAAATACCTGCCGAAACTGGCCAGCGGTGAATGGATCGGGTGTTTCGGCCTGACCGAAGCGGATGCCGGATCGGACCCCGCAGGCATGAAAACCCGTGCCGAGAAGATCGACGGCGGCTATCGCCTGACCGGCAGCAAGATGTGGATTTCAAACTCGCCCATCGCTGATGTATTTGTGGTTTGGGCCAAGTCTGACGCACATGATGGTAAAATTCGCGGCTTTGTGCTGGAAAAGGGCCTCAAGGGTCTGAGCGCTCCGAAAATTCAGAACAAGATGAGCCTGCGGGCCTCCATCACCGGTGAGATTGTTCTGGACGGTGTTGAGGTCGACGACAGCGCGTTGTTGCCGCATGTGCAGGGCCTTAAAGGTCCGTTCGGCTGCCTGAACCGAGCGCGCTATGGCATCAGCTGGGGCGTTATGGGTGCCGCCGAAAGTTGCTGGCACGCCGCGCGTCAATACGGTCTGGACAGAAAGCAATTCAATCGGCCACTGGCGCAGACACAACTGTTCCAGTGCAAACTGGCAGATATGCAGACCGAAATCGCCTTGGCGCTGCAAGGCAGCCTGCGTGTGGGGCGTTTGATGGACGAAGCCGAAGCCGCGCCCGAGATGATCTCGGTCGTCAAGCGCAACAATTGCGGCAAGGCGCTGGACATTGCGCGTATGTCGCGTGACATGCACGGCGGTAACGGGATTTCTTTGGAGTTTCAGGTCATTCGCCACATGGTGAACCTTGAGACGGTGAACACCTATGAAGGCACCCATGACGTGCACGCGCTGATCCTGGGACGCGCGCAAACAGGATTGCAGGCCTTCTACTAGAATAATTCATACTTCGCGTAATAGAGATTATGTTAAATAAAGGGTAACATCAGGTCATCATTGCGCCACTCTGAATTCTGGTTACCGTTTGGAGGCCAATCAGATGTTCGGAGACTTGATATGGAGATCAGTAGAAAAACTGTGGTCGTCACTGGCGCCGCGCGCGGCATTGGGCGCGGATTGGCTGAACGGTTTGCGCGTGACGGTGCAACGGTTGTCTGTTCGGACATTGATGCCGAAGGCATTCAAAACGTAGCCCGTGAGATTGGCGGCCACCCGATCATCTGTGATGTGTCCAAAGAAGATGACATTAAGTCTTTGATCACCAACGTCGAAGATACGATTGGTCCAATTGATCTGTTCTGCGCCAATGCCGGAATTTTGACGCTTGGTGGCTGTGACGCGCCGGACGAAGACTGGAACCGCACGTGGCAGATCAACGTAATGTCTCATGTCTGGACCGCACGTCATCTGGTGCCACGCATGGTCGCGCGTGGTTCGGGCTATGTTATGATCACGGCCTCAGCCGCGGGTTTGCTGAACCAACCGGGCGCAGCACCATATGCCGTGTCCAAGCATGCCGCCGTAGGATTTGCCGAGTGGTTGTCGCTGACTTATGGCCATAAGGGTTTGCGTGTTTCGGTCCTTTGCCCTCAGGCGGTTCGCACGGATATGACGCGCGGACATGAGCAATCCGTTGCCGCAATCGATGGCATGTTAGAGCCGGAACATGTCGCAGATGCGTGTATCGACGCCATTCGTGCCGAGGAATTTCTGATACTACCGCATCCCCAGGTGCGCGATTATATGCAATTAAAAACAACTGACTATGATCGGTGGCTGGGCGGAATGCGCAAGCTTAATCAACGGCTTGAGGAAGGTCCCTGACCTGGAATTCAATCGATCAACGCGCCACGCACCAGTCCTTTCAACTCGGCGCGTGACGGGTACGAGCTGGACGGTGACAACTGTGTCAGGAACACCGCTGTCAGGTCGTTTACCGGATCAACCCAAAAGAAGGTGGAGGCCATACCACCCCAGCTGAAGTCCCCGACAGAGCCCGGCACACGCGTTCTGCCCGGGTCAATAACGACCGCGCCGCCCAATCCGAAGCCTGTACCTTCCATAGGTTGCTCGGCAAAGCTCTGCGGGCCCATAGATGCAATATCGCCCGGTAAGTGGTTGATAAGCATGTAATCTACGGTCTTTGATCCCAGAATTCTCTGACCGTTCCCCTGCCCGCGCGCCCTGATCATTTCGGCAAAACGAGAATAGTCATCGATCGTGCCGACCAAACCGCCACCGCCGGAAAAGGTCGTGGTGCGCTCGAACGGCGATGACCCGGCCTGATCAACAACGCGCAGTGTTTCTCCGCCGGTTTTCGCCGCATTCAAGGCCATCACGTCACCGGCCAACGGCGTGTAGAGTGACGCGAACCGATCCCCTGCCCCCTCTGGCACCCGGAACCCGGTTTCACGCATGTTAAGCGGCCCAAGAATTTCGTCGACAAAGAACTGGTCCAGGGACATGCCTGAAACAACCTCGATCACGCGGCCCAGCACATCTGTGGCCACCGAATATTCCCACCGCGTGCCGGGTTGAAACGCCAGCGGCAGATGGGCCACGTCAGCAACGCGGTCCGCCAATTGCCCCTGATCCGGTTTAAAGATCAGATCCTGAGCGTCCATTGCCTGCGGAAGCAGACCGGGATTGAACGGATAGCTTAACCCACTTGTATGCGTAAGCAGTTGATGCAGTGTCGGGCTGAGGGCATCCTCGGTCTGATCCAATCGCGTGGCACCGGGTATCAGGGCCTGCATATCGCTGAATTCTGGTATGAATTCTGACAGTTGCGCGTCGAGGTGAAACAACCCGCGTTCCACCAAAATCATCAGAGCAACACTCGTTACAGGTTTGGTCATGGAATAAAGACGAACGAGCGTATCGCGCTGAAACGGCAGATTACTTTCCACATCCCGCTGACCACAGGCGTGAAAAAAGACCTCATCACCCTTGTGCTTTACCAAAAGCGAACTGCCCGCGTATTTCCGATCATCCACGTATCGCTGCATCCAATCGGTGATGTTAGCCCGGCGTTTGGGGTCGAGTTGCGTCATCGGTTACGTGCCCTGTGGATCTTTGTGGTGATCTTGGGGGCTTAAGCGGCGAAAAGACAGGAAAATCATGTCTCCAGCGCCGTCAGGCCGTGTTTGGCAAAGATCGGCACATATGCGCCAAACGCGGCGGCGCGTTTCGGGTCCGAGGCGTTTCCGTCCTGCGCCCGTTTGAAAACGCCCTGCAAAATCGCGGCCATACGAAAGAAATTGAAGGCAAGGTAGAAGCCGAAATTGTCTATCCCGTCCAACCCGCGACGGGCGCAATATTGGTCGATAAACGCCTGATCGGACGGCAATCCCAGCTGTGCGCGGTCAATCCCCGCCAATCCACGCCCCTGGTCCCCCGGTGGCAATCGCCACTGCATGATAACGGCGGCGAGGTCTGCGTAAGGGTGACCGATTGTCGACAACTCCCAATCCAGCACGCCGATACATTTTGTACCGTTTTCTTCAAACATCAGGTTGTCGATACGGTAATCCCCATGCACCAGAGTTCTCTGGTTATCGTCCGCAGGTATGGCCGTTTCCAGCGCCTTCATCAGCGCATTCATATCAGCAATATCAGAGGTTTCCGAGGCGCGGTATTGCTTGATCCAGCGCCCGATCTGGCGTTCGAAATAGTTTCCGGGTGGGCCGTAATCGGACAGGCCCACCGCATCGATATCGACCTGATGTAGTTCGGCCAGAACCCGGTTCATTTCGTCCAGTATGGCACTGCGTGTTTCATTGGTTTCACCCTCAAGAGTCGGGTCCATGAAAATGCGACCCTGTAGATGCTCCATCACATAAAACTCAGACCCGATGACAGATGTGCCCTCGCACAGCAGATGCATTTGGGGGACTGGCACGGCGCTGTCAGCCAAGGCAGACTGCACGCGAAATTCACGGTCAACGGCGTGGGCAGATTTCAACAATGCGCCGGGTGGCTTGCGGCGCAAGACATACGACTTTTCAGGCGTTTGCAGCAGAAAGGTCGGGTTGGATTGGCCCACCGTAAACTTGGTCGCCGTCAGGGGCCCTCGGTAGCCGCTCAGATGCTGGCTGAGATAGCTGTCAACCGCCGGGACATCCAGTTGCGTGCTGTTCATACCGCCTCTCCGTCTTATGGGTTAAAGCGCTTCGGCAAAGATGTTTCCGGCGGTCACAACGTTAATCCCGCCCGAAACCGGGATCACCGCGCCGGTGACATAGCTGCCACCGCGACCGCACAGGAACAACATACAGCCTGCAATATCCTCTTCACGCCCCACGCGCCCCAGAGGAACCGATTTCCCAACCCTTTCGCGTGTGTTTTCATCGGCGGTCGCAAAGGCGGTCATGCGCGATACGAAAGGTCCGGGTGCCAGCGCATTCACGGTGACGTGGTGCGGTGAGAACTCTTTGGCCATGATCTTGGTCAGGTGCAAAACAGCAGCTTTCGACGCCGAATAGCTATAGGCGCCGTCGCCCATGGGAACCTCTCCCATGACCGAACCGACATTGACGACGCGCGATGGGTCATCGGCCGAACCTGATTTGATCAACATAGGCAAGAGCCTCTGGGTCAGTTCAAACAACCCGGCCACATTGACCGACATAACCTTATCCCACGCCTCAAAGGGGAACTGACCCATGGGCGCACCCCAGCTAACGCCTGCATTGTTCATCAGGATATCAAGGATTTCCGTGCGGGCTTTAACCTTGGACACCAAGTCTTGAACACCCTCTTGCGTGGCCACGTCGCCGCCAAACCCTTCGGCCTGTCCGGGTGCGTCCAGAGCGTTCAATTCGGCGGCCACAGCCTCACAGGCCTCAGCTTTGCGCGACGCGATCAGGACGCGTGCCCCGGCACGTACCAATGCCTCGGCCGCCATTCGGCCAATGCCTGTGGCCCCGCCGGTCACCAAAGCGGTTTTTCCCTGCAATGAGAATAGCGTATCGGGGGTCATGGGCGTCTCCTGCTTGTTTTCGTTGACCAGAACGGGCCCGTGAACCACGCGTCAAGTGACCGGGTGATTTCTTGACAAGACCAGTTGCTGCGCCAAAGCTCCTCTTGATGGAATAACAAGTGTAAAAGGGCTGATATGCAAGCTTTACTCAGCGTCGCGCCGGGCGGACCGGACAGTCTGGAACTGACCTCTCTGCCCGATCCTGTACCTGATCGCGGGCAGGTTCTGGTGGGAATCCGGGCGGCGGGCGTCAACTATCCAGACACGCTGATCATCGAAGATCGCTATCAGATCAAACCACCCCGCCCCTTTGCACCCGGCGGTGAAATTGCCGGAGAAGTTCTGGCTCTGGGGGAAGGCGTCAGCGGGCTTGAGGTCGGAGATCGTGTTTTGGCCCTGACGGGACACGGCGGTTTTGCCACCCATATCGCGATACCGGCTGCGACAGCTGTCAAATTTCCAGAGACAATGCCGTTTGAGGACGCGGCTTGTTTCATTTTCACCTACGGCACGTCTTATCATGCCTTGAAAGATCGCGCCGCCTTGCAATCCGGTGAAACCTTGCTGGTGCTTGGGGCGGCGGGTGGAGTTGGATCAGCGGCGATTGAGCTGGGCAAAGCCATCGGCGCGCGGGTGATTGCGGCGGTTTCCTCAAAGGACAAGGCAGATTTCTGCAAGGAACTTGGGGCGGATGAAACCATTGTCTATTCCCATGACATGACAAAAGATCAGCAAAAGAAATTCTCGCAGGATATCAAAGCTCTGGCCGGTCCAACGGGTGTGGATGTCGTTTATGACGCGGTTGGCGGGGATTACGCCGAGCCTGCGCTGCGCAGCATGGCTTGGAAAGGGCGTTACCTTGTGGTCGGCTTTCCGGCTGGCATTCCAAAGATCCCTTTGAATCTGCCCCTGCTCAAAGGGTGTGAAATCGTTGGTGTGTTCTGGGGCGCGTCGGTGTTTCGTGATCCCGATGGGCATGCGCAAAACGTAAAGGATTTGTTCCGTCTATACGCCGAAGGGCGGATCAGGCCGAGAATCAGCGCACGTTTCCCCCTACAAGACGCATCCGGCGCCTTGCGCCACATGGCAGGTCGCGCAGCGCTTGGGAAAACTGTTGTGACTATGCCTCAGGATGAGTCCACGGAATGACCCGGTGCGCACCTCATCGCCTATTGCGCCGGTTCGCAGGTGGACATTGAAGCTAACTCATGCATATGAACATGTGATGGGATCGATGGACCAATGCACAAAGCTCTGATTTTAAACGGACCAAACCTAAATCTTCTGGGAACCCGCCAGCCCGAGGTCTATGGCAGCACCACGCTGGCGATGGTCGAAGATTTATGCGTAACCTATGGGGCCAAAGCTGGGTTCGAAATTACGTGCTTTCAATCTAACCACGAAGGCGCGCTGATCGATGCAATCCATGCGGCAAAAGGTCAGCAGGACGGTATCGTCCTGAACGCCGGGGCCTATACCCACACATCCATCGCCCTGATGGATGCGATTGCCTCGGTCGAACTGCCGGTTGTCGAGGTGCACCTGTCCAATATCCATGCGCGGGAAAGCTTCCGCCACGTCTCGTACATCTCAAAGGTCGCGATGGGCCAGATTTGTGGTTTTGGCGCGCAGGGGTATGTTCTGGCCCTTGATGCGCTCGCCGCTCATCTTAAGCGCGGGGCTTCTGCATGAAGCTGGCCGAGTATCTGCATTTCCTGAGCTATACCAAAACCTTGGAAGAGCTTTGGGATGCGCATTGCCGTCAGATGGCAAGCTATGGTTTTGACCGTCTAATTTACGGGTACACGCAATATCGAACCGAGACTTCTCTGGGCGACCCTGAGGATTTTGTGATCCTCACCAACCACGAGAAACGCTACCTGGACGGTTTTCTGCGGGATGGCATGTATTTTCACGCCCCCATGCTGAAATGGGCGCTGCAAAACGAAGGCGCCGCCAGCTGGAGCATCGCGCAGGATATGGTCGCCAACGGCAAGTTGACCAAGCAGGAACTTGACGTGTTGGAGTTCAACCGCTCGCAAGGTGTGACCTTCGGCTACACGATCAGCTTCACCTCGGTCTCCATGCGCTCAAAAGGGGCGATTTCCCTGTCGGCTGGCAATGCCAAAAGCCAGGAAGAGGTGGAGGCCACGTGGGCCAAGCATGGCGACGAAATCCTGCTGATGAACAACGTTGCGCATCTCAAGATTCTCACCCTGCCCTACAACGCGCCGAACCGGGCCCTGACCAAGCGCCAGCGCGAAGCGCTGCAATGGGTCGGAGACGGCAAAACAACGCAGGACATTGCCCTTTTGATGGGGCTGACGGCGGCAACGGTCGAAAAGCACCTGCGCCTCGCGCGTGAGGCGCTGTCGGTCGAAACCACGGCCCAGGCCGTTTTGAAAGCTGCCCTGCAGAATCAGATGTTCGTTATGGAAGCGTAATGACTAAAAATTGACGCCAAATTGCGTCAATTTACCTAGGGTAAGGAAATCATGACTTTCCGAATCCGAGGCCCGGTTGCAAAGTGATATTGTTCCGTGAGTGGTGGCTTTAGCCAGGGAACATTTGATCGGATCTTTGCAATTCCAAAGCTCTCCGGTCGCTCTGACATTAGGGCGTCTATTCGTCCACGTCTCTGTGTCGGAATTTTTGGGGGGCCTCGACCATCCCCATCATGCGGGGCCCCTCAATTTCATCCTTTTACCCGGGCGCTACGGCGCCCTTTTTGATTCCCGGAACAAAAAAACCGGCCACGCATAGCGCGACCGGTTCTTATTTGGAAACCCGGCCCCAACGGGACCCGGCGATGTTCCTTAGCCCTGAGCGGCCTTGGCAACTTCGGCTGCGAAGTCTTCTTTTTCGACCACGATGCCTTCGCCAACTTCCAGACGGATAAAGCCGGTGATGGTTGCGCCTGCTTCTTTGGCCGCTGCTTCAACGGTCAGGTCAGGGTTCACAACGAAGGACTGGTTCAGCAGGGTCGATTCCGCGACGAATTTCTTCATGCGGCCTTCGATCATCTTTTCGATCACCTGCTCGGGCTTGCCGGATTCGCGGGCGATGTCCATCTGAACCTGCTTTTCCTTCTCGACAACAGCCGGGTCCATGTCCGCTTCGGACAGAGCCGCCGGGTTCACAGCTGCGATATGCATTGCAACCTGCTTGCCGATCGCTTCGTCGCCACCGGTCAGAGCGACCAGAACGCCGATTTTGCCCATGCCGTTGGTGGCTGCGTTGTGGACGTAGGACACAACAGTGTCGCCCGACAGTTTGGCCATACGGCGCACCGACATGTTCTCGCCGATGGTGGCGATCTTGTCGGTCAGGGTGTCGGCCACGTTCTTGCCGCCCAGGTCGGCCGCCAGCAGAGCGTCAACGTCAGCAACGCCTTCGGCTGCGTAAGCGATCTTGCCAACCATTTCCTGGAACTCGGCGTTTTTCGCAACGAAGTCGGTTTCCGAGTTCACCTCGACAGCAACACCGTTGCCGCCGTTCACGTGAACAGCAACCAGACCTTCGGCTGCGGTGCGGCCCGATTTCTTGGCCGCTTTGGCCAGACCTTTGGTGCGCAGCCAGTCAACGGCTTCGTCCATGTTGCCGCCGGTTTCGGTCAGCGCTTTTTTCGCGTCCATCATTCCTGCGCCGGTCGAGTCGCGCAGTTCTTTCACCATTGCTGCTGTGATTGCCATCTTTAGGCTCTCCTCAATTCAAACGGAATTGGGGCAGGTCATACCCTGCCCCATATGTCATTTACGTGACGGGCAGCTTACGCTTCGGCCGGGGCTTCTTCTGCGACAACCTCTTCAACCGGTGCTTCTTCGAATGCACCCAGGTCAACGCCTGCTGCACCCATCTGAGCGGTCATGCCGTCCAGAGCGGCACGTGCGGCCAGATCACAGTACAGAGAGATGGCGCGCGCTGCGTCGTCGTTGCCGGGGATGATGTAATCCACACCATCGGGCGAGCAGTTGGTGTCGACAACAGCCACAACCGGGATACCCAGCTTGTTGGCTTCGGCGATGGCCAGTGCTTCTTTTTTGACGTCGATGACGAACAGCAGGTCAGGAACGCCGCCCATCTCGCGGATACCGCCCAGCGATGCCTGAAGCTTGGCCTGGTCACGCTCCATGCCCAGACGCTCTTTCTTGGTCAGGCCCTCGGCGCCCGATTCCATCGCTTCGTCGATCTGGTTCAGGCGGTTGATCGACTGGGAAACGGTTTTCCAGTTGGTCAGCGTGCCGCCCAGCCAGCGGTGGTTCATGTAGTACTGGGCCGACTTTTCGGCAGCTTCGGCGATCGGGCCAGCGGCCTGACGCTTGGTGCCAACGAACAGAACGCGGCCACCTTTTGCAACGGTGTCACGAACGGCCTGCAGCGCCTGATCCAGCATCGGAACGGTCTGGGTCAGGTCCATGATGTGGATGCCATTGCGCGAGCCGTAGATGAACGGACCCATGCGGGGATTCCAACGCTGTGTCTGGTGACCAAAGTGAACGCCAGCTTCCAGCAGCTGACGCATGGAGAACTCGGGAAGAGCCATGCTATTTTCCTTTTCCGGTTTACGCCTTGGCGGGGGTGAAAGAAGCGGATGCTCCAACCGGCGGTCTTGATGAGGATGTCTCCCTCAAAAAGGCCAAACCCCGCCTGCGGGTTTGAATGGCGCGCATATACGGCAGGTTTTAAAGCAGCGCAAGGGGCTTTCGCCCTTATTTTTCGAGCCTTGCCAAAGAATGCGCGTGTCGTACTGCCTCTTCGCAATGGGCTGCCAGCGCCTTGCGGTTTTCAAAGTCGCTGACCTTGGCTGGCGCGTGGTAAATCACCTCAACCGATCCCTGTCTGCGTGCGCCCAGTGTCTTCAACAGATGCGGCGCGAAGTCCATGTCGCCCCACCAGCCATAGAACCGGTCCGGTTCCCCGCGCGGGGCGTGATAGATCACCGAAACCGGCTGCACATACATGAAATCCCGCAGCTCATTAGTAAAGAACGCAGCAAAAAGCGTTGTTTTAAAAGGTAAAACCCTCAGGCCATCGGTTGAGGTCCCTTCGGGGAAAAACAGCAGCTTGTGCCCCGCGGTCAAACGTTCCTGAAACAGCAGGGTCTGTTCGCGCGCTTTCTTGCGGTCACGTTCGATGAATACTGTTCCCGTGGCACGTGCCAGCCAGCCAATCCCCGGCCATTTCGCGACCTCGGCCTTGGACACGAAATAGACCCTTTTACGGGCGTTGAGCGAGAATATGTCCAGCCATGAGGAGTGGTTCGCCACCACAGCCCCACGCTGCGTCATCATCTGCCCCGAGGTGCGAAACCCGATGCCCAGGATGCGAAACGCATTGCGGCAGACAAATTGTGTGATGAAGGGCGTCAGAGGGCGGCGAACGCCATAGATGGGGCGCTCGAAAAGACGCAGGGTCAACAAGATGATCAGCCCGCCAAACACCAACAGTGCCAGCGGAAGCCCGCGCAGGATTGCCAGTGCCCAGCCCGCGACCCCCAGGTCAATCGGGTCGGGCGAGTCGTCGCTATGCCAGGATGCATCGCTCACTGTTTCAGGCTCCGGTATAGATGCGGCGCTGACGTTCGTTCATGCGGGCGGTGTCGAGGATCAGGCACACATCGGTGGTGTTGAACGCATGATCGACAAAGGCCCCCTCGCCCACAAAGCCGCCAAGCCGCAGATAGGCTTTGATCAACGCGGGCACCTGTACCATCGCGGCACGCCGGTCCAGATCCTCAGGGGCTGTCAGGTTCATGCTCTGGAACACCTCAGGCTGGGCGCGTACCCGCAGGTCCGGCGGCGCGAGGTGGTTGTGATGCAACATGGACAAGGGCTGCGCCAGCGCCTGCACATCCGTGCCGTGAAAGCTGGCCACGCCGAACAGCACCTCGATCTGACGTTCAGCCACATAGGCGGCCAAGCCATTCCACAGATGATACATCGCTGTACCCCCGCGGTAGTCGCGGTGCAGGCAGGACCGGCCCAGTTCCAACAGCTTGCGGCCGCTGGTCTTCAGCACGGACAGGTCGTATTCATCCTCGGAATAGAACTGCCCCAATTCTGCCGCACGTTCGCCCGGTAACAGCCTGTAAACGCCAACAGTTTCGCCGGTCTGGTCATCAATGGCCAGCATATGGTCGAAATAAGGATCAAAGCGATCCTGCTCTAACCCAGCCTCATGATTGACCAATGCACCTCCGCCCCCCAGTTCGCGCACGAACACGTCATAGCGCAGCCGTTGCGCGGCGCGCAGGTCGGCCTCGGTCTCGGCAAGTTTGACGGTGAAGGATGGGCCTGTGTCCGGCATCAGCGGTTCCGTATCGTTTCAGCGCTGATAGCGCAGGTGCCGGGGGAATGGCAACATCGCCCGTACGGCCTCTCGAACAGCGTGGCGTTAACCATTCCTAAACCAGTTTCACGGATCAAAGACCGGCATCAGGGCAATGCGTGTTCCGTCTATCACCACTTTCCCCTGCTCGCGAAAGTTAACGGTGATTTTGCCCCCGATATTGGACTGCACCTGTCCAATGCCCCAATCGGGGAAATCGGGGTGGCGGACATACATGCCCGGTGCAAGAATAGCATTGAGGTCTGTCATCGGTGGCTCCGGCTCAGGCGGCAGATACAGCAGGAGTTACGCATGCGTGCAAAAGAGGTCAACCTGGCTGAATTGATCGGCTCGCGGATTTGTCACGATCTGATCAGCCCGATCGGGGCGATTACCAACGGCCTGGAACTGCTTGAAATGGTTGGCACAACCCAAGGCCCCGAGATGGAGCTGATCTCGGGCAGTGTTGGAAGTGCGGGCGCCAGGATCAGATTTTTTCGCGTGGCATTCGGCGCGGCCAGCGATCAGCCTCTGGGTCGGACCGAGGTCACCGACCTGCTTAAGGATATTGAGCGCGCCGGGCGTGTGCGGGTTAACTGGAACCTGACCGAGCCCGTTCCGCGCAATCAGGTCAAACTGGCCTTCCTGGCAATGATGTGCTGCGAAAGCGCGATGCCGTTTGGCGGCGAAGTCACCATCACCACTTCGGGCAATGACTGGGCCGTGACCGGCTCAGCGGATAAGTTGAGCGTTGATGCTGACTTGTGGAAGAACCTGCCCAGCGGGCGGTTCCCCAAAAAGGTCACTCCCGCGCAGGTTCAGTTCGCCCTGTTGCCCGAAACCGCGACGGCAATGGGTCGGCGGGTCAAGGCCGAGACGACCTCAACCCGTGTTGCGATCCGGTTTTAAGACCGGGTCGTGCCGTTACCACGAACCAGATATTTGAAGCTGGTCAGCTGAGCCGCCCCAACGGGGCCCCGTGCGTGCATCTTGCCGGTGGCGATGCCGATCTCGGCCCCCATGCCAAATTCGCCACCATCAGCAAATTGGGTCGAGGCGTTGTGCATCAGAATGGCGCTGTCCAGACGTTCAAAGAAGTGGGCTGCGGCCTGCGCGTCTTCGGTCATGATGCAATCAGTGTGGTTCGATCCATACTGACGGATATGCGCGATGGCCGCATCGATGTCTTTGACCGGTTTGGCGGCAATGATGCTGTCCAGAAACTCTTTACCCCAATCCTCTGCTGTGGCCGCAACCGTGCCATCCACGGCCAGCGCGCCCTGGGCGTGGACTTCAACCCCGGCAGCCATCAGCGCAGCGATCACATCCCGGCCCAGCGTTTCGACGACATCCTGATGGATCAGCAGGCATTCCGCCGCACCACAAATCCCCGTGCGCCGGGTCTTGGCGTTCAGCACAACGTCCAGCGTTTTTTGCGGGTCTGCGGCTTTGTCGATATAGATATGAACGATGCCTTCGAGATGCGCGAACACAGGCACCCGCGCTTCGCGCTGCACCAGACCAACCAGCCCCTTGCCGCCGCGCGGGACAATCACGTCGACATAATCGGTCAGGGTCAGCAATTCCTGAACGGCGGCGCGATCCCGGGTCGGGATAAGCTGAATGGCATCTTCGGGCAGGTTCGCGGCCTTCAGGCCCTGAACCAGACAGGCGTGGATCGCGCCTGACGAATGAAAACTCTCGGACCCGCCGCGCAGGATCACCGCATTGCCGGATTTCAAACACAACGCCCCCGCATCTGCAGTGACATTCGGGCGGCTTTCATAGATCACGCCGATCACACCCAAAGGCGTGCGGACGCGCTGAATATTCAGACCCGAGGGCATATCCCATTCGGTCAGAACCTCACCCACCGGATCGGCCTGATCGGCGACCGTGCGTAGCCCGTCGACCATGCCCTGAATACGGGATTCATCCAGCATCAGACGGTCCATCATCGCCGGGCTCAGGCCCTTTTCACGGCCAAATTCCAGGTCTTTCTGGTTGGCTTCGATGATCTCGGCGCGATTGGCCCAGACCGCTTCCGCCGCAGCAATCAGAGCGGCGTGTTTGCGTTCGGCAGTGGCAAAGGCCAGCTCGGCCGAGGCCGCCTTGGCCCGTGCCCCCAGATCGGCCATCAGGGCGGGAATGCTGTCGAAATCCTTCATCTTTGATGCCTTTCCTGTTGTCTTATAGCGCCAGATCGTCCCGGTGGATCAGGACGGCGCGGCCCGGATAGCCTAGCGTCGCCTCGATCTCGGATGATTTGCGCCCTTTGATCGCATCTGCCTCTTGCGCGGTATAGCGGCTGAGGCCCTGCGCCAGTCGCCGGGCCTGCGGGTCGATGATCGCCACCGGGTCGCCGCGCCCGAAATCGCCGGTCACTTCGACAATACCCGCAGGCAGCAGGCTCTTGCCATTGCCAAGCGCTGTGGCGGCGCCAGCGTCGACCACGATCTCACCCCGTGGCTTCATGGCCGAGATCCAGCGTTTGCGGGCAGCATGCGGATCAACCGTCGCCGTGAACCACGTGCAGTTCGCACCGTTTTCCAGCGTTTTCAGCGGGTTGATGGGCGATCCTTCAGTAATGGCCATATCACAGCCCGCAGCCGTTGCCATCTTGGCGGCCAGCAGTTTGGTCTTCATCCCGCCCTTGGACAGGCCCGACCCCGCATCACCGGCCATGGCCTCAATCTCGGGCGTGATGTCTTCGATCACATCATAGCGCGTGGCCGAGGCATCCTCGGACGGGTTGCCCGTGTAGAACCCATCGACATCCGACAATAGGATCAGCTGATCTGCGCCCACGGTCACCGCGATCTGGGCAGCCAGGCGATCATTGTCGCCGTAACGGATTTCATCCGTGGCTACTGTGTCATTTTCGTTGACAATCGGCACAACGCCGAGGCCAAGCAAGGTTTCAAGCGTGGCGCGCGAATTCAGGTAGCGCCGTCGATCCGCGCTGTCTTCCAGCGTGACCAGCACCTGAGCGGTGGTGATATTGTGGGGGGCCAGAACCTCTTCATAGGCGCGGGCCAGCCGGATTTGACCCACGGCTGCGGCGGCCTGCGATTGTTCCAGCGGCAAGGTCTGCATCGGAAGGCCCAGCACCCCACGCCCCAGCGCAATCGACCCGGATGACACCAGAATTACATCCGTCCCCTGCCCCTTGAGCCACGCCACGTCCTGCGCCAGCGAATGCAGCCAATCCGACCGCAACAACCCTGTATTCCGATCCACC
Source organism: Ruegeria sp. BE1 (assembly GCF_056538885.1). NCBI lineage: Bacteria > Pseudomonadati > Pseudomonadota > Alphaproteobacteria > Rhodobacterales > Roseobacteraceae > Ruegeria > Ruegeria sp. BE1. Next base: position 1,139,943 of record NZ_JBQFTY010000001.1, on the reverse strand, counting down.
AGCAAGGCAGACCCGATCTTTACAACAAGACGCTTTGCAGACGTCAGGGTTGCCAAGGCGCGGCCTCCTCAGCGGGTTTGTGGCGGACGCGGTTGTCGTCGATCTGCGCACGCAAGGCCCGCAGAACATCGGTCACGCCCACATGCGCCACGCCGGACATGGTCATGACGGGGCCGCCCACGGCCTCTTCCAACTCCGCCTTAGCCAGTTCGCGTTCCTCATCATCCAGCGCGTCGACTTTGTTCAACACGGTGATGCGGGGTTTATCGGCCAGCTCACCGCCATAGGCTTCAAGCTCATGAATGATGGTGCGGTAATCTTCGGCCACGGTTTCCGAAGTGCCATCGACCAGATGCAGCAACACGGCGCAGCGTTCGACATGACCCAGAAAACGGTCTCCGATCCCGCGGCCCTCATGGGCGCCTTCGATCAGGCCGGGGATGTCAGCGACGACGAATTCGACGTTATCAACCCCCACAACTCCCAGATTTGGGTGCAGAGTGGTGAACGGATAATCCGCAATCTTGGGTCGCGCATTCGAGGTGGCCGCCAAAAAGGTCGATTTGCCCGCATTGGGCATGCCCAACAGTCCCACATCGGCAATCAGCTTCAGCCGTAGCCAGATGGTGCGGTCAATCCCTGCCTGCCCCGGATTGGCGCGGCGCGGAGCCTGGTTGGTGGCCGATTTGAAATGCAGGTTGCCGAAACCGCCATTGCCGCCCTTGGCCAGCAGCACGCGCTGCCCGACCTCGGTCAGGTCGCAGATGACGGTTTCTTCGTCTTCGTCCAGAATCTCGGTGCCGACGGGCACACGCAGGACGATGTCATCGCCATCCTTGCCGGTGCGCTGTTGCCCGCGGCCGGGTTGCCCGTTTTTGGCAAAGAAATGCTGCTGATAACGGAAGTCGATCAGCGTGTTCAGGCTGTCCACGACCTCAACCCAGACCGAGCCGCCTTTGCCGCCATCACCGCCATCGGGACCACCATATTCGATGTATTTTTCGCGCCGAAAGCTGACGCAGCCGCCACCTCCGGCCCCGGACCGGATGTAGACCTTTGCAAGATCGAGAAATTTCATGACTGTCCCCTACTGCAAAGGCCCCATCGGCCACAAGTCAGAGTTTCTTTGTATATGTCCAGGTGGGCACATTCGCATCGCGCGCCACCGAATAGCTTTCTGCATCGCCCAGATATTCGAACCCGCAATGGGTCAATACCCGCGCCGAGGCCGGATTGTCCTGAAACACACTGGCGAACATGTTGGCGTTCTCAAGCGGGTTGGCCCTGACCAGCGTTTCTACGGCAAGCGAAGCAATACCCGTGTTCCAATAGATGGGCGCGACCCAATAGCCGACCTCGGACTGGTTGCGGTCCAGACGGGTCAGCGAGATCAGGCCGATCAGTTCGGGGCCACCATCCTTGGTGGCGTCCATCGCCCAGACGTCTTCATCCCGGTCTTCGGACATGGCACGTGTGACAAACGCTTCAGTCGATCCCGGCGGCAGCGGATGCGGAATGGTGGTCGTCATTCGCGCCACGCGCTCGTCACCGGCATAGTGTTCAATGAGACCCATATCCGACCGGCGCAACGGGCGCAGGTCGAACCGCTCGGTTTCAATCACCGGCTGATTTATTATTGCCTCAAGTTTCATAAGTGCGGTCCTCCTCCGAACAACACGTAAATTGCGCAGGCGGCGGCAAAGCCGGCCAGCGTCCACATCAGATATTTTCGGCCCAGACGATCTTCAACCGCATGGGCAATCCGGCCTTGAAACAAGGACGGTATGGTGCGTGCAGGGTCTGTCATCGGGCTCATAGATCAAAACTGTGTTAAAACGAGAAAGGGGACCGGCATTTTCTGCCGGCCCCCCAATTTTTTAAACCTTCTGGGTTTCGGCTTACTCTGCGGCCTCCGCCACTGGCAGGACCGAAATGAAGGTGCGGTTTTTGAGTCCCTTGTGGAACTTCACGGCGCCATCAGTGGTTGCAAAGATGGTGTGATCTTTGCCCATGCCTACGCCTTCGCCCGGCCAGAACTTGGTGCCGCGCTGACGCACAATGATGTTGCCTGCGATGGCCGCTTGGCCACCATACAGTTTCACGCCAAGGCGGCGACCAGCTGAGTCGCGACCGTTACGGGAGGAACCGCCAGCTTTTTTATGTGCCATTCTCTCTCTCCTTAGCCTTGAGCCAGCTCTTTGGCTTGCTCAACCCATTCGGGCTTCACTTTGATGGTGTCGATAGCAGCAATCTGCTCGTCCGACAAGGCAGCCAGAGCGGCAAAGCTCTCGATACCAGCGTCGTTCAGCTTTTTGGCAGCGGCGGGGCCGACACCGTTCAGCTTGGTCAGATCGTCAGCAGCCGCTGCAGCGGCGGCGGGTGCTTCTGCCTTGGCAGCAGCTTTCTTGGCAGGCTTTGCAGCAGGTGCCGCTTCGCCAGCCGGTGCCGAACCGGTAGCCGCTTTGATGCCCGACTTGTCAGCGCCCGACGCCAGAATGTCGGTGATCTTGACCAGGGTCAGTTTCTGACGGTGGCCAACGGTACGCTTCGAGCTGTGCTTACGACGGCGCTTGACGAATTTGATGACCTTGTCACCTTTGATCTGTTCGATCACTTCGGCCTGAACGCCTGCGCCTTCAACGAAAGGTGCGCCAACAACCGGAGCGTCACCGCCCAGCATCAGAACATCGTTGAATTGAACTTTTTCACCTGCGTCGGCAGCCAGCTTTTCAACACGGAGCACATCGCCCGCCTGAACCTTGTACTGCTTGCCGCCAGTCTTGAGGACCGCAAACATGCGTCTTTCCTTATCTAACCCGCGTTCTGTGGTCCCCGATTGGGTGTTGCTGGCTTTCGCCACCTCGAACAGCGCGCCCTTTTCGGGCTGTGTGACGACCCGTTGGGCCACGCCCTTTGGGTCAATAATAACGAGACCCGGCGCGGAAGAACCGGCCGGGATGCGCGCTTATCCATAGATTGCGGGGGAAAGTCAACATCAAATGCAGGCTTAAAGGTCTGACCCTTTCAGGACCTGTCCAACTGCCTCGCCCAGTTGAAAATAGATGTTGTCGTACATGCGATCGAAACTCACGAACAAGGCTTCATTCACCGCCCTGCCCGTCTCAGTACGGGAGAACGCGATATTCTCGCGCATCTGGGCATCAGTCAGCGGGCTATAGGCCAACAGAAAGAAAGAATACAGCCATGTTCGTGTGCTTTCGGTCGTGTCGTCCTTTTGGGCAAGCAACTGCGCCAGCAATTCGGTTTCATCCAGCCCTTCAGACAGATTCAGACCCCGGAAAAAGTTGAAATCGGCACTGATGGCGTTCTGAACGTTTTCATCGATCAGATTGTTGACCTGAATATACTCTTCGATCAGGCGATAGGTCTCAGCATCCGGATCGGCGTTTTCATAGGTGTCCTGAGCCATGTCTTCGATGGCTTCGTCGCCAAGCGCGATGCGCGCGGTGATCTCAAGCGACACGAGGGTTTGGCCAAGATCACTTTCAAAAAACAAAATGGCGCGATCCAGTTGCTGTTCGGTAAGGGTTTGTTCGAATGCCTCAACGATATGGAAACGCATCGTTTCGGCATCAAAGATACGATCCACCTGCTGATGAAAAACAGGACCACCGGCATTGTTGAGAAAATCCTCCTGCAACTCTTCGCTCATCGCGCGGCCCTCGTCGCGCAGAACCTCGATTGTCTGATCAAGCTGCAAGGCAGTCATCAGCTGCTCGACCTTTTCATTGGCCAGCAGCGGCGCGCTTGAAAGACACAAGGCCAACGCTGCAGAAAACAGTCTCATCAGATATCCTGTGCAGGGTGCAGCTCGGCCATGCGGGCGGCCAGAACTTCGAACTTCATCGCCATGATCTCATACTGAATGGCATTCAGCAGCTCGTAAACCTCTTGCATCAGGGGCTGCTCAAGCGCCTCAGCATAGGCGATGATGTCATCGTCCGAGAAACCCTGATACGTATAGGCCGACCCGGCCAGAGCGGAAATCTGCAGCGCCTGGCGCATGCCCGCCTCATTCTGCCGCATCATCTCTCTCAGGTCATCGGCCCCCAGTTGCAGATCGATCACGCCAGAGGCGCTGGCCGCCAGCAGAAACCGGACCTGAATTTCCTGCAACGCCCGCAGCGCCGTGTCGCTGGAATCGATGGCCGCGTTCATACGCTTGATGCTTTCGACGCGGGCTGATCCATCCTTGATCAGGTCAGAGATGATCTCTTGCCCCTCTTGCTGCTTGGCATCGTCATCTTCCACCATATGCGAGGCATTTTCGGCCTCGACCAGACGCTGACCCAGATCCGAGGCGTAAAATTCCACCGCATGGGTCAGCGCCTCATCGCTGAGTGTCTGTTCAAGAATCGAAACGGCAATTTCGTGCATTTCTTCAGTGTTGAACACTTCTTCGGTCAGCCGCGACCAGTCCGACCCAAGCCCGTCGGGATCGATCCCCAGCATCTGCGGGGCCGATGCCGAGGCCAGCGCGATGCTTTCCAGCGCGACGTCAAAGCCGGTTGTGGTCAGAAACGCTTCGATCCGGTCGCGACTGGCCGCGGATGCGGGCAAGGTCACTGTGGCAAAGGCCAAAACCAGAGAGGCGGTGAAAACGGTAAGGCGGCGCATAAGATGTGTCATGTGCGGAATCCTAGGCGTTTTAAGCCATCTGGCAATGGAAAATCCCGTCATAGTGAATTTAGGGAATTTTCTGCTTGCACCCCTGCGCGTTCCTGACTAAATCCCCCCCTCACAGACCCCCGCGGAGAGGTGCCGGAGTGGTCGAACGGGGCGGTCTCGAAAACCGTTGTGGGTGCAAGCCCACCCAGGGTTCGAATCCCTGTCTCTCCGCCACTTTCCCTGGCTTGTATCACTGTTCCAAACCGCCTTTTCGGGCGTTTCTATCTGTGTTCGTTTGCGGGTGATCGGGAAAACTGGCCATAAAACAGACTGTTGTCCGGGCTTTCATCGAAAACAGGGTTTGTCTGATTAGCATCATATTGATACTTATGCCCCGTGGCAGCCAGCCTCGCGTGTGCTGAACCACCAATGGGAGGAAAAATGATGCGTAAATTGATTGTGACGGCCGCATTAGGTCTTGGTGTTTTGGCAAGCGGCGCGCACGCGCAGGAAAAGATGCGGATTTCGCTTCAGCTGCCGTTGAAAAGCCATCTTGGTCAAAACCTTTTGATGTTCGAAAAAGAAGTCGAAGAGCGCACCGGCGGCGCAATTGATGTCGAGATTTACGACAGCGCGACCCTCTACAAAGACAAGGAAGTTCCCGCCGCTGTTGGCTCGGGCGCGATTGAGGCTGGTGTGGCCTCGTTGACCCGATACGTTGGTGATGCGCCTGTCGTCGATGTGTTCTACATGCCGTTCCTGCTGAACACTGAAGACAAGGTGCGCGCCGCCGTCGCCGAAGGCAGCCCGGTCCGCACCACGATTGAGGCCGAAGTTGCCGAGACCGGCGGTCAGATCCTCTATTGGCAGGCTTATGGCGGTGCGATCATGCTGTCCAATGGTGGGCCGATCAAAACCCCTGCGGATATGGAGGGAAAGAAGGTCCGCGTTTTCGGCAAAACGCTGGGTGATTTCGTGACGGCGGCGGGTGGTGCGCCGACGCTGATTTCGGGCTCAGAACAGTATCTGGCCTATCAGCGTGGCACGGTGGATGTGGGGATGACCGGTGTGTCCGGCGTGAAATCCCGCAAGCTGTGGGAGGTTATGGACACCATCACCGTCACCAACCACGCGGATATTGAGTTTGTCGTGGTCGTCAACACCGAATGGTGGGACAGTCTGCCCGAAGATATTCGGGGTCATATCACTGATGCAGCGGCCGTGGCTCAGGCGGATGTGCGCGACCGCATGGCTCAGATCGAGGCCGACGCCTATGCCGCCGCCGCAGAAAACGGGATGACCATCGTGGAGCTGAGCGATGAGGATCTGGCCGCCTGGAAAGCGGTGGCTCAGCCTGTTTACGACGCCTATGTGGCGTCGGCCGGTGATGCAGGCGAGGCCGTTCTTGAGGCGGCCGGAAACTGATCGCAACCTCGCAATTGCGGGCGACCCACCCGGTCGCCCGATGAGATCATCATGAAATTTGTCACAACCCTTTCGCTCTGGGCTGGTGTGCTTGGGGCAATCCTACTGGCCGCGACCGGCGCGATGCTGACCTATGAGGTCGTCGCGCGGTATTTCTTTACCCGCCCCACGATCTGGGCTGCGGAACTCAGCCAGCTCTGCCTGATCTGGGGGTGTCTGCTGGCGATGGGCTGGGTGCTGCATCAGCGCCGGCATATCACCGTCAACGCGGTGACGAACCTGCTGCCCAAACCGGCGCAGCAGGTCTGCGTGGTCGTGGCCCTGCTTGTCATCATCGCGTTCTCGGTCATCGTCATGATCTGGGGGTGGCAAATTTTCTTCGACAGCCTGATCCGGGGACGCACGACCGGCTCGCTGCTGAATCTGCCGATCTGGATTGCCGAGCTTTCGGTTCCTGTTGGCTTTGCCCTGCTTACCGCGCAATCCGTGGTCGAATTGCTGAACCTCAAGGCCCGCGACCTGACAACATTGGGGAGCAGCCACGAATGACGATCCTGCTGATCCTTGTCTGCCTGTTTGCCCTGCTGCTGATCGGTGTTCCGGTGGCCTTTGCCCTGGGTGGGATCGGGCTGGGCATGCTGATTCTGGGCGGGTTCTCACCACTTATGGCGCCGCAGGCCATTCTGTCTACGCTGGACGGGTTTATCCTGCTGGCGGTGCCGCTGTTCCTGTTAATGTCCAATGTGCTGTTGAAAGGCGGCGTGGGTCGCGACCTGTTCGCAGCCGTTCAGGCTTGGGTCGGGCACTGGCCCGGCGGGCTGGCGGTTGCGACGATCCTCAGCTGCGGCTTGTTCGCCGCGATTTCCGGCTCATCCGTGGCGACGGCGGCTACGATTGGCACGGTGGCCATCCCCGAAATGGTCAGCCGAGGGTACGAGCGCCGCTTTGTCTACGGCCTGCTGGCGGCGGGCGGCACGCTGGGCATCCTGATCCCGCCCTCCATTCCGATGATCGTCTTCGGATTTGTGGCCGAGGAATCCGTGATCGCCCTGTTTCTGGCAGGCATCGGCCCGGGTCTGTTGCTGGTCGCGCTGTTCGTGGGATTTGCAATGATCCATGCACGGTTTTCCGACAGCTACACACCTGTACCAAAGGCCGACCGCAGGCAGAGGATCGACGCCTCTCTGCGCGCGACACCTTCGCTGGCGCTGGCGCTGCTGATCGTCCTTGGGCTTTACTCAGGGGCATTCACCCCGACCGAGGCCGCCGCCGTCGGCTTTGCAGCCGCGCTTTTGATCACAGGGCTGATCCTGCGCACTCTGACATGGTCGAAACTGTGGGAGGCCATTCGCGACAGTGCCATCACAACGGCCGCGATCCTGCTGATCATCGCTGGGGCCAAGATTTTCGGCAAAGCCATCGCGCTTTATCGGATTCCGCAGGACATCTCGGCCTTCATCGCCAGCAATATCGACGGTGCCCTTGTCTTCATCCTACTGGTCTCGGTCATTCTGCTGTTGATGGGGCTGGTGTTCGAGGCCCTGTCGATGATCCTGATCATGACCCCTGTCCTGTTGCCCGCAGCCATGGCGTTGGGGTTCGATCCGATCTGGTTCGGCATCTTCATGGTGATCATGGTGGAATGTGCCTTGATCACGCCGCCTGTAGGGCTAAACCTGTATGTCATTCAGGCCGTTGCCCGCGCCTCGCTGGGGGATGTGGCCAAGGGTGTCTTACCGTTTCTCGCTCTGTTGTTGGTGACAGCAATCATTCTTTACCTGTGGCCTGATCTGGCCCTCTATATTCCGTTTAAGTGGTGATAAAATGACCCAAACCGCGCGCTTGCGAAGCCTTTTGCAACAAGATCGCTGCCACATCATGCCCTGCTGTTTTGACGCGCTGTCCGCGAAACTCATCGCGCAGGAAGGCTATGATCTGACCTTCATGTCGGGCTTTGCAGCATCGGCCAGCAGGATTGGCGAACCCGATCTGGGCCTCATGAGCTATGGCGAGGTTCTGGATCAGGCGCGCAACATCGCGGGCGCGGTCAACATCCCCATGATCGGAGATGGCGATACCGGCTATGGCAACGCCATGAACGTCCGCCGCACGGTTGAGGGCTTTGCCCGCGCTGGCTGTGCGGCGGTAATGATCGAGGACCAACTGGCCCCCAAACGCTGTGGTCACACGCCGGGCAAGGCCGTTGTGAGCCGTGATGAAGCCTATGACCGCATCCGCGCTGCGGTGGATGCACAGACCGAGCTGCAAGAGGCCGGTCAAGATATCATGATCCTTGCACGGACCGATGCGCGCCACGAACACGGCATGTCCGAGGCAATCGCCCGGGCGGAACGCTTTGCCGAACTTGGGGCGGACATCCTGTTTGTCGAAGCCCCCAAGACCGAGGTTGAGATGCGGGTGATCTGCAGCGCCCTGCCCGGCCCAAAGATGGCCAATATCGTTGAGGGCGGCGAAACCCCCGACCTGCCGAACGCGGTGTTGCGTGACATTGGCTATTCCATTGCCGCCTATCCGCTGTCTTTGATGGCCGTTGCAATGCAGGCCATGGTCCAGACCCTTGGCGCAATGCGCAACGACGAGCGCCCCGGATTGATGGAGTTCTCAGAACTGCGCCGCAGGATTGGGTTCGATGACTATTATGAAACCTCCGAACGGTATCGTACGTCCAGCCGTCAGGCCGAATGACCAAAAGTGTTAGGTCAACGTCGAACACGCCCGTGCGCAGACAGCCTTGGATCACACGCGCACTTCGTTTGATCCAATGATCCGGCATGTTGTTGCCGTCCGTATTGGCCGGACCGGCGAACCCCGGCTCAATCCATGGAAATGAAAATAGTTTCAGGGATTTCCCCCTTTGCCTTCGGTTAGAATCCCATCACCAAGGCGGCACATTTTCCAAAGGAGACTCTCATGTCGCGTACTCTATTACTTGCAGTCGTCATCGCCGGACTTGGCGCTGGCGCCTATTATTACCTGACCCAACCTGAACCCACCCCTGCTGAGCAATTGGAAACAGCGGCACAAGACGTAGGGGATGCCGTCAGTGAAGCGGCAAGCTCAGTTTCCGAGCAAGCCAGTGACGCGGCCTCATCCCTTGTCGATCAGGCATCGGACGCGGCAGAACAAGCCAGCGAAGCAGCAACCGATCTGGCCAACCAGGCTGGTGAGGATGCGGCCGCACTGGCCAATCAGGGTCAGGACCTTCTGAACAGCTGGATCGAAAGCGGCGCCTTGTCGCTTGAGAATTTTGACTATGACACGGTGATGACCTCGATCGAGGACAGCGATCTGGCGCAAGAGATGAAAACACAGGCCATCCAGATTCTGGAGGATATCCAGGCATCGCCGGAAACCATCGCGATCAAACTGCAAGAGCTCAGAACTTTGCTGAGCGGACAGTGACCGAACCCCTTGCGTAAGGTCACACACGCGGAGCGTTGACCCGTTCCGTGGTATTTGTTTCGCTGCAAGACAAACGGCAAAGCGGAGAATTCGCTTTGCCGAACTGCGACAGATACCCCGTCGCAAGGATTTCTGAAGGAGCCCCCATGCCCGACCTGCCAGCAACCATGTTTGCCGTTATTCAAACTCAGGATGGCTATTCCGGCCAGGCTACAGGGCCGTCACTTGAGGACGCGTCTGATTGGTTGGCCGAGGCAGAGCTGCCTGTTCCCAACCCCGGGCCGGGTGAAGTATTGATCCGACTACGCGCCGCATCGGTGAACCCGTCCGACATCCATTTCATCAAGGGCGAATACGGACAGCCGCGTGTCCAAGGGGCCGCTGCCGGGTTCGAAGGCTGCGGAGATGTGGTGGCCACCGGCGCTGGGGCTGAGGCCCTGCAGGGTCAGCGCGTGGCTTTTGTCGCCGCCGCCGCCGGTGCCTGGGCGGAATATGTGGTCACGCAGGCTTTGATGTGCATCCCCCTGCGCCCTGACATCTCGGACGATGACGGGTCCGCCCAGATCGTAAATCCGATGACCGCAATGGCGATGGTCGATATTGCAAGGGCTGCGGGTGATGCGTTTGTTGTCTCAGCCGCGACCAGTCAGTTGGGTAAGCTCATGTGCAGCCTCGGGCGTGATCTGGGGCTGAAGCCCATCGCGCTGGTCAGGCGCGCTGAGGCTGCTTCTGCCCTACAGGGCCTTGGGGCCCACGCCGTGCTCGTGACCTCGGACCCGGATATGCCCGCACAATTTGCGTCCCTCAGCCGGCAGCTGAAACCCCGCGTGTTTCTGGACGCAGTTGCCGATCAGCTTTCGGAGCAGGTGTTTTGCGCCATGCCGAACGGCGCGCGGTGGGTGTGTTATGGCAAGCTCAGCGCCGAGTTGCCGAAGCTCACGCAGATGGGCCAGTTTATCTTTATGGGCAAACGGATCGAGGGGTTCTGGCTGACGAAATGGATGACCTCAACCCCTCCGGCCGATCAGATGCGTGTTGTGTCCGAGGTGCAGGCCCGATTTGCAGACGGACGATGGAAAACCGATGTTTCTGAACGGCTTGCGCTGCGAAATGTGATCTCTGACCTGGCGGGCGCGCTGAAAAAGAGTGACGGAAAGGTGATAATCACGCCATAGTGAACCCAAGCCTTGGGGGCGCAACGACCTCTGCGGCATCAACAACGTCGGGAAAACCGGTATTGGGAGGTGAACTTGGACAACGCGCAGCTGCTGATCAGCGGGCTGGCGAATGGCTGTGTCTACGGCCTGATCGCGCTTGGATTTGTTCTGATTTACAAAGCGACCGAAGCGGTGAATTTCGCGCAGGGCGATTTCATGATGTTGGGGGCCTTTGTCACCATCGGACTGACAAACACCGAATATATGGGGCTGCCTTTCTGGCTGGCGCTGCCAATCTCATTGGGGATCATGGGCGCGCTTGGGTATCTTTTGGATCGTCTGATCATCCGACGGCTGTTCGGAGAAAGCCAGACCGCTGTGGTGATCCTGACCATCGCTTTGGGCTTTGTGATCCGCTTTGTGGCCGGGCTGATCTGGGGGCATGAGCCGCAGACGCTGCAGAACCCGCTGGCCGGGAAAGAGGTGCGGTTCGGCGGGCTGGTTCTGGGGATGGAGGATGTGGCTGTCATCATCGTCACCATCCTGTTGACCTGGGGGCTGTATGTCTTCTTCAGCCGCACCAAGCTGGGTCTGGCGATGCAGGGGGCCTCACAAAACCAGTTGGCGGCGTATTACATGGGCGTTCCTGTCAAACGGGTGCAGGGCTTTATCTGGGGTTTGGCGGGTGTTGTGGCCGGGATCGCCGGCATTCTGTTCGCCGCCAAAGGGTCTGTCGACCCGACCACGGGTCTGCTGGGGATTAAGGCCTTTGCCGCCGCCGTTATTGGCGGTTTCGGCAGCCTGCCCGGCGCGCTGGCCGGAGGGCTGATCGTTGGTGTCATCGAACCCTTCGCCAGCCGCTATGTCGCCGCAGGCTATAGCCAGATCGCGCCTTATGCGTTGCTGCTGGCCGTACTGATCTTCCGGCCCAACGGGCTGTTCAGTCAGGTTCGGGTCAAAAAGGTCTAGGGGCATGCGGATCGTTTTCAAAACCAGCTACATGCAGGACATCCGCCCTTGGAAAGATGGCTATCAACTGGGCCTCTACCTGATCTTGCTGGCGGTCGTCGCGGCGGCCCCGTGGTGGCTGGACGATTTTTATCTGGGTGAGCTGACAAACGTCCTGATCTGGGCCATTGCCGGTCTGGGCCTGATGGTGCTGACCGGCCATACCGGTCAAGTCAGTCTGGGCCACGCCGCGTTTCTGGCCTTTGGGTGCTATGCAAATGTCATCTTGCTTGAGGCGGGCGTGCCGTTTTTGATCGCCTTTCCACTGGCCGGTATCTTGACCGGCATTGCGGGCGTAACCGTCGCAATCCCCGCCCTGCGACTGCATGGCATCTATCTGGCGATCTTCACCATGGCGTTGTCGATCCTGATGGATGACGTCATCGTTCTGGCCGAGCCGATCACAGGCGGCGTCGGCGGCAAGTTCATCGGCGGGGTCGATGTCTTTGGCCTGACCATCGACCGCTGGGGCACCCCTGCCCCCTTTTTCTGGCTGGTGCTGGTGGTCGCTGTTCTGGTGACGCTGGGATACATCAATCTGCTGCGCGCACCTTTGGGGCGCAGCTTCATCGCCGTGCGCGATTCCGAGGTCTCGGCCCAGGCGATGGGTATCGATATCGCGCGGACCAAGATGATCTCATTCGCGCTGTCCTGCGCGGTCACCGGTTGGGCGGGCGCGCTGATGGGCATGTTCTCGGGCGCGTTCAACAATGAGACGTTCAGCGTTCTGATCTCAATCCAGTTGCTGATGATGATCGTGATCGGTGGGCTGGGCTCGATCCATGGCGCGTTTCTGGGCGCGATTGTCATCGGTTTCCTGCCTCAGTTTCTATCGATCTCAAAGGAATATGTCGGCGCTTTGTTCGGCGGCAGCACCGTCGCCATACCGGGGCTGGAGTTTGGCATCTTCGGTATGATCCTGATCGGTTTCATCCTGTTTGAGCCGATGGGCATGTATGGCCGCTGGCTGAAAATCCGCACGTGGTTTGAGCTGTTCCCCTTCTACCGCAAGGACATGTTCAAACGTCAGAAATCCTACCTCAAGACGGAGCGCCTGAGATGAGCCTGCTTGAGTTTGAAAACGTCACTCTGAAATTCGGCGGCCTTACGGCAGTGAACGACCTTTCATTTTCGGTCGATGAAGGCGAGGTTTTTGCCATCGTTGGCCCCAATGGCGCGGGAAAATCGACCGTGTTCAACCTGATTTCGCGGTTCTACGATCCGTTTGACGGGTCGATCCGTTTTGACGGCCATGATCTGTTGCAGGTCAAACCCTCGGGCGTGGCGGCTTATGGGGTGGCGCGCACGTTCCAGAACATTGAGCTGTTCGAACATGCCACCGTGCTGCAGAACCTGCTGGTCGGGCGGCACCGCCATCGCAAAACCAATCTGCTGTCCGAGGTGTTTTTCCTGCCTTCGGCCCGGCGACAAGAGATCGAGAACCGTGAAAAGGTCGAGCAGATCATCGATTTCCTCGATTTGCAGGCGTATCGCGACAAGATGATCTCGGGCCTTCCTTATGGTGTGCGCAAAGTGGTCGAGGTCGCCCGCGCGCTGGCCACCGACCCCAAGCTGCTGTTGCTGGACGAACCGGCCTCGGGCCTGTCGGTCGAAGAGACCACGGATATGCGCTGGTGGATCGACGATATCCGGCGGCAGATGGGGATCACGGTGCTTATGGTCGAACATGACATGGGGCTGGTCTCGGGCGTATCCGACCGGGTGCTGGCGATGGCCGACGGTGCGATGCTGGCGCTGGGGACTCCGGCGCAGGTGCAATCGCACCCGGCGGTCGTCGAAGCTTATCTGGGTAAAGCTTCATGAGCGAACCGATCCTGACCATCCGCAATGTCGAAAGTTTCTATGGCCCGATCATGGCCATTCGCGGTGTTTCGCTGGACGTGCATCCGGGGCAAATCGTGTCGATCCTCGGCGCGAATGGTGCGGGCAAGACAACGCTGATGAAAACCGTGTCGGGTGTGATGGACCCTGAAAAGGGCAAAATCACCTTCGACGGCGAAGAAATTCAGGGGTCCGAGCCCCATAAGGTCGTGCAAAAAGGCATCGTCCACGTGCCCGAGGGACGCGAGGTGTTCCCCCTGCTTACGGTCGATGAAAACCTCAGCCTTGGGGCCTATACCGCATCGGACAAAGGCCAGATCGATCATGATCGCGAGCTGGTCTTTTCCTATTTCCCGATCCTGAAAGAACGCCGCACCCAAGAGGCCGGAACCCTGTCTGGCGGACAGCAGCAGATGCTGGCCATCGGGCGTGGGCTGATGGCCAGCCCCAAGATCATGCTGCTGGACGAACCCTCGCTGGGTTTGTCGCCGCTGCTAGTGCAGGAAATTTTCGGCATCCTCAAACGCCTGAATGACGAACAGGGCATGACCATGATGCTGGTTGAGCAGAACGCCAATGCAGCGCTGGAACTGGCCCACCATGGGTACGTGATGGAGGTCGGGCGCATCGTCATGGACGGTGCGGCGGATATGTTGATGCAATCCGAAGACATCCAGAACTTCTACCTGGGCGTGCAGGAAGAAGGCACGCGGGAAAACCGCCGCTGGAAACGCAAAAAGACCTGGAGGTAAGCGGCATGAACATCAGCACCCTGCCCCCTCAGACCAAGATTAACGGCATCCAGTACAACGCGACGCCCGGACAACGGCCCGTACTGGTCGATGAATGCAGGACCATCTGCGAACTGTTTCACAAACGATGTGCCGATCTGGGCGCGCGGACGGCGCATCGCGAAAAAGACCTCGGCATCTGGAAATCCTACAGCTGGGCCGACTACTGGCAGCATGCGACATGGATTGGGCTGGCCCTTCGCAAGTTGGGGCTGCAACGGGGCGAGGTCGTCTCGATCCTGTCCGAGGACCGCAAGGAATGGGCGTGGTTCGATATGGGTATTCAGGGGGTCGGCGGGATTGCCTCGGGCGTTTACACCACCGATTCCGCCAAGCAATTGAAATACCTGATCAATGACAGCGACAGCCGCTTTCTTGTCGTCGAGAATGAAGAGCAATTGGACAAGTTCCTTGAAATCGAGGACGAAGTGCCGGGCCTGCTGAATGTCATCACTCTGGAAGACGAGGGCCTGCACGATCTGCACCACGACCGCTGTATGATGATCGGCGATCTCTATGACCTCGGACGTCAGGCCGAGGCAGACGATCCCAGCCGGTTCCAGAGTGAAATCGCCCTGGCCTCGCCGCAGGATACCGCCCTTTTGGTCTATACCTCAGGCACGACCGGCATGTCCAAAGGGGCGATGCTGAGCCATGAAAACATCCTGGCCGCGATTGAGGCTGGGGCGCATGCCCTGCCCACATTGGAAAGTGATGAGCAGCTTTGTTTTCTGCCGCTCTGCCATATCCTTGAGCGCGACGTGTCGGTCTATTTGCCGCTGGCTTCGAAATGTGTGGTGAATTTCGCCGAAAGCCCCGAGACCGTGTTTGCCAACCTGCAAGAGGTCTCGCCCTCGACCTTCACCGCGGTTCCGCGCGTGTGGGAGAAGATTTATTCCTATGTCCAAATCCTGACACAGGACGCAACCCCTGCTGGGCGCACCGCGTTTCGCATGGCGTTGAAGGCTGGCTTTGCCCGCGCCGAATACATCCTGTCGGCGCAGCCCGTTCCCCCTGCGATTGCCGCGCAATTCTGGCTGTGGGACAGGCTGGTCCTGCGCAATCTGCGGCGGATGCTGGGGTTGGATCGGCTGCGCCGGGGCGGTTCCGGGGCCGCGCCCATCTCAGCGGATTTGCTGAAATGGTACTGGGCCATTGGTGTGCCGCTGGTCGAAGGGTTTGGCATGACCGAAACCTCGGGTCTGGCAACCCTGAACACGACGCAGCACAACAAGGTTGGCACCATCGGGCGCGCGGTGCCGGGCAATGACGTGCGCATCTCGGACGACGGTGAAATCCAGATCAAGGGCCTGAATGTCTTTCAGGGCTATTGGCGCAACAACGCCAAAACCGCCGAGACCTTCACTGCCGATGGCTGGCTGCGCACCGGTGATATGGGGCAAATCGACAGCGACGGCTATGTCACCATCACCGGCCGCCTGAAAGACATCATCATCACAGCGGGCGGCAAGAACATCACCCCGGCCGAGATCGAAAGCCGGTTGAAATTCAGCCCCTATATCTCGGATGCAGTCGTTATCGGTGATCAACGCAAATACCTGACGGCGCTAATAATGATCGATCAGGAAAACGTTGAGAAATTCGCACAGGATCGCAAGGTTCCGTTTTCGAACTTTGCCTCGCTCTGCGCCGCGACGGAGGTTCGGGACCGGATCGGCGCAGAGGTGGAAGCCGTCAACAGAGACTTCGCACGGGTCGAGCAGATCAAGGATTTCCGCCTGATCAACGTGCTGCTGACCGCCGACGATGATGAGCTGACGGCCACGATGAAGCTCAAGCGCAGCTTTGTTGAAAAGAAACACGCACATCTCATTGAAGACATGTACAAATAGAAAAGGGTTTACCCAAAGGGAGGAGAAACATGAGGAACGTGATCCAACAGTTGACTGCCGCCACCGCTTTGGCTGCTGCTGCCACGATGGCCAACGCACAAACGCAAGGCGTAACAGAGGATGAGATCGTCATCGGCTCGGTCAACGACCTGAGCGGTATATTCGCCGCCGTCGGAGTTCCTGCCACCAAAGGGGCCAATGTCGTGTTTGACCGCGTCAACGCCGAAGGCGGCGTACACGGCCGCACCATCCGCTTTGTGGTTGAAGATAACGGCTATCAGATGCCGCGCGCGATGCAGGGCTATAACAAGCTGCTCAATCGCGACAAGGTATTTGCCATGATGCAATCGCTGGGCACGCCCATGAACATGGCGGGATTTAAGCTGTTGGACCCAAAGGGTATTCCAAACGTTGCCCCGCTGACCGCTGCGCGGCAGATGCTGCAGGAACCGATGGATAACAAGTTCACTTCGTTCTCGACCTATTTCGATCAAAGCCGCGTTGGCGTGAAATATCTGGCTGACACCTTCGGGTCGCAAAGCGTCTGCACCATGTACCTGCCCACCGATTTTGGCGAGGAAATCCTTGAGGGCAGTCAGGCCGGTGCCGAAGAGGCCGGGATCGCCTTTGTGTCCGAGACCACGCATAAACCTGATGAAACCGATTTAGTGGGCTCGTTGAGCAAGCTCAAGGAAGAAGGCTGCGATATCGTCACCATGGCACTTGGCGTGCGTCAGGCGATCACCGTTGTTGGCACGGCCAAAAAGATGGGCCTGACGGATATGAAATTCCTGGGAACGTCGGCCAGTTTCCTGACCGTCGTGGCACAAGTTCCGGGCGGTGTGACAGATGGGTTCTACGCCGCGGCCTCATGGCAGGACCTGTGGGCACGGGCCGAGGAACCCGCCCCGGCTGCGTTTATCGAGGAATACAAAGCCGCGACCGGAGAAGACCCCGTCGGTTTTGCCATGCTGGGCTATTCCGCCGCCGAGATGATGGTCAAAGCGCTTGAGGCCGCAGGCCCCGACCTGACACATGAAAGCTTTATCGCCGCGATGGAGTCGTTGAACTACACGGATGAGCTGGTCGGCAATGAGATCACCTATGGTCCCGATGACCATCAAGGGGCTGACACGGTTTTCGTCAATGTGGTCGAAAACGGTGCCTGGAAGCTGGTTTACGAGGAATAAGCCAACAAAAAAGGGCTCGCATTTGCGAGCCCTTTGAAAGTCGTATTCCGCAGCGATTAACGCTTGGAGAACTGGAACGAACGACGCGCTTTGCGCTTACCGTATTTCTTACGTTCCACAACGCGGCTGTCGCGGGTCAGGAAGCCAGCGGCTTTCAGGGCACCACGCAGGCTGGGATCGTACAGCTGCAGCGCTTTCGAGATGCCGTGCTTGACCGCACCGGCCTGACCGGTCAGGCCACCGCCTTTGACGGTTGCAACAACGTCGAACTCACCTTCTACACCGGCAACCTGGAACGGCTGGCGCAGGATCAGCTGCAGAACGGGACGCGCAAAGTACTTGTCCTGGTCTTTGCCGTTCACGGTGACCTTGCCGGAACCCGGCTTGATCCAAACGCGGGCAACAGCGTCTTTACGCTTGCCGGTGGCGTAGGAGCGGCCCAGTTCGTCACGGACGGGCTCGCGCACGATGACTTCTTCGGCGACGGCTTCGACGCCTGCAACGGCGCTCAGCTCTTCGAGAGTATTGATCTGATCAGCCATGGTCATTAGCTCCGGGTGTTTTTCTTGTTCATGGACTTAACGTCCAGAACTTCGGGCGCTTGCGCCTCATGGGGATGCTCGGCACCGGCGTAAACGCGCAGGTTGGTCATCTGCTGGCGCGCCAGACGGTTGCCCGGCAGCATGCGCTTGACCGCCTGGGTCACGACGCGCTCGGGGTGTGCGCCTTCGAGGATCTGCTGCTTGGTGCGCGACTTGATGCCGCCCGGGTGACCCGTGTGCCAGTAGAAGTTTTCTTCGCGCTTCTTGCCGGTCATCTGGATTTTGTCAGCGTTGATCACGATGACATTGTCGCCCATGTCCATGTTCGGGGTGAACGACGCTTTGTGCTTGCCACGCAGACGCATGGCGACGATCGAGGCAAGACGGCCCAGAACAACGCCCTCGGCGTCGATCAGGATCCATTTCTTGTCGATGTCTGCAGGTGTTGCAGAAAAGGTTTTCATGGCAGGATAGTCCTGTTTGATGTGAAAGACCGCCCCATAGGTCGGAGCGGCCCGAATTCGATGGAGCGTATTTAGAGGGGAGCGCGGTGTAGGTCAACAACAGCAATGCCTTTTAAGTTAAGCAAAAACAATAACTTATAAAATAGGTATTATTTTACCCCACGCTTAGACGCTGATTTGCTCGGGTGGATTGTCCAAAAGGCCGCGCAGCCGCTGCATCGCATTTTCGAATGAGCTTTTCGCCACACGCGCATTGATGGCAATCCGTACCGCATGTGGGGCCCGACCATCGCGCAAAGCAAACTCGTCGGCGGAGCGGATTTGCACCCCTTCTGCCGCAGCGGCACGGCAAAACGCGGCAGAGCGCCAACCCGAGGGCAGTTTGAGCCACACGAACGGCACTTCGTAATGCCAAGTCAGATCAAAGCCGCCCAGTGTATTCACGGCGATCATGACGTATTTTGCAACGCCGTCCCGAACACTTTGGGCCAATTGCCGACTGCGGGGGTCGGACAGCAATATGCGCGTGACCTCGGCCAGCGGATGCGCAAGGCCAAAAAAGCCGTATTCGGCGACTTGCCGCAACTCGCTGCCCCGGCCTCGCGGCGCGATGGCAAAGCCGACCCGCAGAGCCGGGGTTAGGGTTTTCGAGATCGAACTCACATGCCAACCACTTTCCGGCATCAAAGCCCGATAGCCGGGCGCGCGGGCATCGCCGATGCGATAACAATCGTCCTCCAATATCTCCATCCCATGCTTGCGTGCGACACGCACCAACGCCTGCCGCCGTTCGATCGGAGTGTGCGTCGCCGTGGGATTTTGCACTTCGGGCGAGGTGCAAAACACCTGCGCCTTGGTTTGCCGCGCCAAGGCATCCAGCGCTTCGGGCAGGACGCCATGTTCGTCCATCGGCACCCCAACCACATCGGCCCGCAAAATCTGGGCCGAGCGCCGAAATCCTGCATAAGAAAGGTCTTCGACCAGAATTGTTGGCGCGGGGCCTTTCAGTACCGTTTGCAACACCAGCGAAATCGCATTCTGCCCGCCATGGGACAGGACCACGTCGCTTTCGTTGAGAACGCCCAAGGGCACATCGCTCAACCAATCGACGACGGCCTGCCGGACCGGTCTGTACGCGTCCCGGCTGGGGTAGTTCAGAAAATCCTCGGCCGGGCCTTTGGAGGTTTCGACAAGGGCGGCACGGACCGCACTCACCTGCCCTACGTCTGGCAGCAATGGGCTGAACAGGCGAACAGCGTCGGTCTCGGGCGGTTCGGTCTGCCGCGCCCAAATATCATCCAGGACCGGAGTGCGCGGCTGGGCGACAAATGTACCACGTCCGACCTCGGCCTGTAGCAAACCTTCATCGGTCAGAATCGTGTAGGCTCGCGCAACTGTTCCCGGTGTTATTTGTAACCGATACGCCAGTTCCCGCACCGGCGGCAGTTTCGTACCAACTTCCAGCAGCTTGTTATCAATGGCTTTTCGGATTGTGTCGGCCACCAATGTGTATTTAGGACCTTTGGACTTTGGCAGGGAGTCGGGCCAAATTGTATCCATTACAATTCTTCCTTTGATTTTGACACAATCAAGAATGTATCAAATACATGTACCGAACATTTACGCTTTGTGTCAATACAATTTGAAAGGATACCCACTATGACACGCGCTATGCACACCCCCGCCCTTATGTTGCTGAACGACAGCCCCCGGCTGCCGCTGGTCGCATCGCTGGCAGTACGGTTTGCGGCGACTGTGACAAAGTGGGAACGCCAACGCCGCAGCCGCGTGAACCTGTCAAATCTGGATGACCGGATGCTCAAGGATGTCGGGCTGACCAGATACCAGGCCCGTCAGGAATACAGCCGCTATTTCTGGCAGGACTAAGCTTCCCCAGTCCCATTACGGGACCTCTTCCTGGCCGGGCATTGCCCGGCCTTTTTTATCCGAACGCGGCTGCTGCGGACCCTTCGGGCGGAAGGGAATAGGTCATGGTGGCCCGCGCCACCGGCTTGTCGGATCCTTCCGAGAACATCAACACATCCCCAACCGCAAGGCTGCGACCAAGTTTCAGCAACCGGCAATGGGCGATCATATCCTTGCCCCCTTCGGGTTTTCGCAGGAAATCCAATGAGCTGTTCGTGGTCACCGCCAGCGATTGCCGCCCCTTGCGCGCCAGCACCATGGCATAGACACAGACATCCGCCAGCCCGAACATGGTCGGCCCCGAGACCGTTCCGCCGGGGCGCAGGTGTTTGTCCTGAACCAACAGTCGCATGACGATTGTATCCTCGGTCAGGTCTTCAACTACGAAATCGTGGCGCACCTGGGGGAAAACCTGCCGCAGGTAATCCATCACCTCGTCCCGATCCATTTCCAACGCCATGCTTCCCCTCCGTGCTCTGCCGACCTAGAGTTGGCCTGACATCAGATCGGAGGGCAAGATGGCAATTCTGGAACGTAACGACAAAGATGCGGTGGCGACCCTGAAAATGAACGCGCCCGAACGTCTGAATGCCCTCAGCGACGAGATGCTGGCCGCCCTTCAGACAGAATTCAACGCCCTGCGCGACGACAGCACGATTCGCGCCGTGATCCTCAGGGGCGAAGGCAAGGCGTTCTGCGCGGGTCACGATCTGAAACAGATGACGGCTGGGCGGCAGGCCGAAGATGGCGGCAAAGCTTATTTCGAGGACCTGTTTTCCCGATGCGCCAGGATGATGCTGTCGATCCAGTCCCTGCCCCAGCCCGTTATCGCGCAAGTCCACGGCATCGCCACCGCTGCGGGCTGCCAGCTGGTCGCCACCTGCGATCTGGCAGTGGCGGCAGAAGGCACGCGGTTTGGCGTCAACGGCGTGAATATCGGCCTGTTCTGCTCGACCCCCATGGTAGCGCTGAGCCGCAACATCCCACGCAAACGCGCGTTTGAGATGCTGACCACCGGCGATTTCATATCAGCCGAAAAAGCAGCGGAACTGGGGCTGATCAACCGCGTTGTGCCGGAAATGTTGCTGGAGCATGAAACCTCAGCCCTTGCGGATCAGCTGGCCTCCAAGCTGGGATCGGCGGTGAAGATCGGCAAGCAAGCCTTTTATCAGCAGCTCGATATGCCCATTGAACAGGCATATTCCTACACCGGAGAGGTAATGGCACAGAATATGCTGCATAGAGATACCGAAGAAGGAATATCTGCATTTATCGAAAAAAGACCGCCAAATTGGCATCAATGAGGCAATTGTTGTCAACATTTTTAAGGACTGTTCGCATTTTTGCACTTTTCAAAAAGGCAACACTGTGGCAAAGCTGGGACAGGGCGTAAGCTCTGGATACATTTTTTGGGTCGCCGTGGGCGGAAGGTCCCTCCAAGCTGGTTTCTCTCACCGGCGTTGACATACCCGCAGCGGCGACCCCAAAATCCCCTCTCTCAATTTCCTGACCTGATCCGTTGCGTTGTGCTGTGCTGTGCCCTATGTGGCAGCCCATGACACAGAAATTGCATATCGTGGGCGGCGGGATGGCCGGGTCCGAGGCCGCATGGCAGGCGGCGGAAATGGGCGTGGATGTGGTGATCCACGAAATGCGCCCCAAGGTCGGCACCTTTGCGCACCAAACCGGCAACCTGGCCGAGATGGTGTGTTCAAACTCTTTCCGCTCCGACGATGACGAACAAAACGCGGTTGGTCTGCTGCATTGGGAAATGCGTGCCGCAAACGGTTTGATCATGACCACCGCCGATGCGCATCGCCTGCCCGCTGGCGGCGCGCTGGCCGTGGACCGCGACCCCTTTGCCGAGGCCGTTACAGCCAAGCTGCGCGCACACCCCCGCGTCGAGGTTACGGATGAAGAGGTCACCGCCCTGCCCGACGACGGCCATTGGATCTTTGCAACCGGCCCGCTGACCTCGGCCGCGCTGGGTGAGGCTATTCGCCTCGAAACCGGCGCCGAGTCCCTGGCGTTCTTTGATGCCATTGCCCCCATCGTCTACGCCGACAGCATCGACATGAGCAAAGCGTGGATGCAATCGCGCTATGACAAGGGTGAGACCGAGGAAGAACGTACCGCCTATCTCAACTGCCCGATGGATCGCGATCAGTACGAGGCGTTCATCGATGCCCTTCTGGCCGCCGACAAGACCGAGTTCCACGAGGGCGAAACCGCAGGCTATTTCGACGGCTGCCTGCCGATCGAGGTGATGTCGGAACGTGGCCGCGAAACCCTGCGCCATGGCCCGATGAAGCCGGTTGGCCTGACGAACCCGCACCAGCCGGACGTCAAACCGCATGCGGTGGTGCAGTTGCGCCGGGACAATGCGCTTGGCACGCTGTTCAATATCGTGGGCTTTCAGACCAAGATGAAATACGGCGCGCAGACCGAGGTGTTCCGTATGATCCCGGGTCTGGAAAACGCCAGCTTTGCGCGGTTGGGCGGAATTCACCGGAATACGTTCATCAACTCTCCCACCCTTTTGGACGCGCAGATGCGGTTGAAATCCAAGCCCAACATCCGCTTTGCCGGGCAGATCACCGGGGTTGAGGGCTATGTGGAAAGTGCGGCCATGGGGTTGTTGGCAGGCCGGCTGGCAGCCGCTGAAATCATGGGCCAAACGCTGCCCGAGGTGCCGCAGGACAGCGCCATGGGGGCCTTGATCCACCACATCACCGGTGGCGCCGAGGCCAAGACCTTTCAGCCGATGAACGTCAATTTTGGCCTGTTCCGTCCTGTCGATGGGCTGAAAGGCGGTCGCCGTGGGCGTAAGGACCGGTACAAAGCCTATACGGATCGCGCCAAAGCCGAATGGGAAAGCTGGCTGTCGCATTGCTGACTGGACGTCTTGGGCCTGCCCGACGTAACATCAGTGCATGAGCGACGAGAACTTCAAAGACGCCTACGCCTTGGAAAACCCCAAGGATACACATGCACACTATCAAAAATGGGCAGCCTCTTATGACGCTGAAGTTGGCGCACACGGCTACGCCACCCCAGGTCGGGTGGCCGAAGCGTTGTGGTCAAAAATGCCGGAACCTCAGACACCTCTGCTGGACTACGGATGTGGCACCGGCCTGTCGGGCGAGGCCCTGAAGGCCGCCGGATTTCAGGTGATCGACGGGGTGGATCCGACGCCCAAGATGCTTGAGGGTGCTGAGGCCAAAGGTATCTACCGCACCTTGTCCACGTTTGAGATCACCGATCCGAACCCTTTGGAACAAGATGCTTACAAAGCTATTGCCGCGATTGGTGTGATCGGCGCGGGGGCCGCACCGCCCAGTGTTTTGGACATGTTGATGCATGCGCTGCCTAAAAACGGGCTTTTGGCGTTTTCCTTCAACGATCAAACGCTTAAGGACGTGTCCTATACCTGTCGTCTGAATGACTGGCTGGACATGGGCGCAGCCCGGTTGCTGTTTCGGGAATATGGTCCGCACCTGCCCGGGATGGACTTGAAGTCAGACGTTTATGTTGTTGAGAAAGCGTGACATTTAGAACCCGGTTTGCGCCATCCCCCACAGGACCTTTGCATTTGGGGCACGCCTACTCGGCGCTGCTGGCCCATGATCTGGCAACGGTCCGGGGCGGTGAATTTTTGCTGCGCATTGAAGACATCGATCAGTCCCGCTCTCGCCCCAATTGGGAAGAGCAGATTTACGATGATCTGCAATGGCTGGGTCTGGACTGGCCCGAACCCGTGATGCGTCAGTCTGAGCGGTCCGGGGCCTATGATGCCGCTCTGGACGATCTGTGGGCGCGTGGGCTGCTTTATCCCTGCACCTGCAACCGCAAGGACATTGCCGCCGCCGCAAGCGCTCCGCAGGAAGGTGCACCCCTGCTTGGGCCGGATGGGATCATCTATCCCGGAACGTGCCGGACAAAATGGCGCGATGCGATGGCGCAAGAGCCGCGCCCCAAAGACATCCCATTGCGCCTGAACATGGCTGCGGCAGGTCGTTTGATCCTGTCACAAAACGCAGAACCTACGGGTTCCTTTGTGGAAAACGGAGACGGAGAAACCGGAACGATCCTGTTCACACCAGATGAATTGACAGAAACGATCGGTGACGTCGTGCTGTCCCGGCGCGACATGGGAACGTCCTATCACCTGTCCGTCGTGTTGGATGACGCAGCCCAAGGGATAACCCATGTCATTCGCGGTCAGGATCTGTTCGAAGCCACCCGCATTCACGTTGTCCTGCAGGCTCTGCTTGGGCTGCCGACCCCGCAATACCTGCACCATCGCTTGATCCGGGACGACGCGGGCAAACGTCTGGCAAAACGCGACGACGCGCGAGCGATTTCGAAATACCGCGCCGACGGGGCCTCGCCCGCTGATATTCGACGCATGGTGGGCCTCTGACCCGATCACTCCATCGGGTACATCAGCTCAACCTCCTGCCCGTCCCGCACTGCGGTATAAAAGCAGGTCCGCCGATTGGTGTGGCAGGCTGCACCCGTCTGGTTGATCAGAACCAAAATGCAATCCCTGTCGCAGTCAAAGCGGAAATCCACCAATTCCTGCGTGTGGCCCGAGGTTTCGCCCTTGATCCAAAACGATTGACGCGACCGCGACCAATAGGTCACGCGCCCGGTTTCCAGTGTTTTTTCAATGGCCTGTACATTCATCCAGGCCATCATCAACACTTCGCCCGACTGCGCATCCTGTGCAATCGCGGGGATCAGACCAGCCTCGTTAAACTTCAGGGCGGATGGGTCGAAAGTAGCAGTCGCGGACATAAGAAAAACCTTTTGCATCCCGGTGGATGCTCACTATGTATGAGGAACGGACAACGAGGGAAAGCCATGTCTGGCGAGAACGATCTGATCAAGCTCTATTCCGGCCGCATTCTGGCACTGGCTGCGGATATCCCACATCTCGACCGGCTCAAGGATGCCGATGCCACGGTCAAAAAGCGCTCGCCCCTGTGTGGGTCGACCGTCACTGTCGACGTGTCCATGCAGGATGGCAAGGTTTCCGAATTCGGGCAGGATGTCAAAGCCTGTGCCCTGGGTCAGGCGTCTGCCTCGGTTGTTGGCAACGCTATTCTGGGCACCACGCGCGCGCAGGTTGAAACCGCGCGTGACCAGCTGTCTGCCATGCTGAAAAAGGATGGCCCGGCGCCCGATGCGCCTTTTGACGGGCTTGAGGTTCTGATCCCCGCGCGGGATTACAAGAACCGCCATGCGTCCATCCTTTTGGCGCTTGAGGCTGCGGCCGAAGCGATGGAGCAGGCAGAACAGGCTAATTGCGCATAACAATGGCGTTTTCCGCCGATCCGGGGTAGTCACAGATAACGCCGGGGGATTGGTTTGGAAAAGCTGCTTGAACATTTCGTTACGCTTTGGGTCGTCATCGACCCGATCGGAACCATCCCTGTTTTCATCGCTGTAACGGCGGGCCTATCCACAAAAGCCCGCCGCAAAACCGCCCTGTTGGCCGCCTTGGTCAGCGCGGGTGTTTTGTTGTTCTTCCTCGTCTTTGGTCAGTTACTGATCGAGGCTTTGGATATAGGACTAAATTCCTTCCAAGTGGCTGGCGGCATCATCCTGTTCCTGTTCGCCCTGACCATGATCTTTGGCGAAAGCAAGCAGGTTGTTGAACAGCACGAAGCCGAAGAAGAGATGGAGAAATCGGCCAACAAGCCAAACCCCGCGATTTTTCCGCTGGCCGTTCCGTCACTGGCCTCGCCCGGCGCGATGCTTGCCATTGTCATCCTGACCGACAACCACCGCTACAGCGCCGCAGATCAGGGGATCACAGCGCTGGTCATGCTAACGGTGGTGCTGATTGCCTTTGTTCTGATGCTGCTGGCCGACCCAATCATCCGTTTGATCCGCTATTCCGGCGCTGCAATTATCAGTCGCGTGATGGGCATGATCCTAGCCTCGGTCGCTGTAAACTCGGTCCTGTCTGCGATGATCAAGATCATCCAAACCGGTGAATTGTAAGAAAAAACCGCCGCACCTTCCGGGCGGAAAGGGCGGCGGCAGGTTGTGCGTTTCTCATGTGGGGTCCGGGTAACCGCATGAGGCCGAGGCAGGCCTCTCAAGGGAATTGGGACAGGCAGGTCACCCTTGACTGAAATGGGGATGACAGCGCGGTATTTTCGGCACGAGATCGCAGGCAGAAAGGCTTAGAACGTCCCCGGCAGGTGAAGGGCAACCATCAGCATGACGATCAAAGATACGGCCCCTGCAGCATCTTGCACAATCGTCGATTGCGAACGGCTCAGGGCGGTTTTGATCTGGGTCAGCATGGTCTCACCTCCGGTCGAGATTTAATCCTTTGTTGACCTTTTGTTCTCATATTTTACCGAGTCGGTAAAGAACTTTTTGAGAACATTTGCGAACTTACGGGAACAAAAACCCTAACCCACTGAAATCAAACGAATTGCCTGATCCTGTTTCATAAGCCACAGAAGAACACGCGCCGCCTGCCCCCGTTCTGTTTCCAGCTGCGGGTCCGCGTTCAGCAACGTTCGTGCATCTGATTGCGCAATGGCCATCAACCCGGCCTGTCGTTCAACATCCGCGATCTGAAACCTTGGCAGCCCCGATTGGGCCGTGCCGATCAGATCCCCGGCCCCACGCATCTGCAGATCAGTTTCCGAGATCCGAAACCCGTCCTCGGTTTCCCGCAGGACCTCCAGCCGTTTCCGGCCCCCTTCGCTGAGCGGAGGCTGATACATCAGCAAACAGGTCGAATCCGCCTCACCCCGGCCAACACGTCCGCGCAGCTGGTGCAATTGCGCCAGCCCGAAAATCTCGGCCCGCTCAATCACCATGATCGAGGCGTTGGGCACGTTGACCCCAACTTCGATCACCGTGGTGGCCACCAAAACCTTGGTCTGCTCCTCTTGGAACGCTTTCATCGCCGCGTCTTTGTCAGCCGATGGCATTTGCCCGTGGACCAACCCCACCGTGCCTTCGCCCAGGATCGCGCGCAGTCGTTTAAACCGTTCCTCAGCCGCGGTCAGGTCGGACACCTCGGATTCGTCGACCAGCGGGCAAACCCAATAACACTGACGCCCCTCTTCAATGGCCCGACGCAGGTGGCTGACGACCTCATCCATGCGGTCGGTACTGACAATGGCGGTTTTGATCGGTTTCCGTCCGGGCGGTTTTTCATCCAGCACAGACACGTCCATATCGCCATATTGCGCCAGCGCCAGGCTGCGCGGGATCGGCGTGGCCGTCATCACCAGAACATCAGCGCCCTGCCCCTTTTCCGACAGCTCCATCCGCTGGCGCACGCCAAAGCGGTGCTGTTCGTCCACGATGGCTAGCCTCAATGTATGGAATTCTACATCGCTTTGGAACACCGCGTGGGTGCCGACCAGAATGTGAATATCCCCGTTCTTCAAGGCGGCCAGCTTGGCGCGCCGCTCAGCCCCTTTGTCCCGGCCTGTCAGTATTTCCAGAACAACGCCCGCCTCTTCGGCCAGCGGGCGCAGGCCCTCCAGATGCTGGCGGGCCAAAATCTCGGTCGGAGCCATCATCACGCCCTGCCCGCCGGCCTCAACGGCGACAAGCAGCGCCATGAAGGCCACCAGGGTTTTGCCGGCCCCAACATCCCCCTGCAAAAGCCGGTTCATCCGCGCGTCCGAACCCATATCGGCGGTGATCTCATCAATCGCCCGCATCTGGGCTCCGGTTGGCTTATATGGCAGGCTGCCCAGAACCCGGGCCTGCAAACGCCCGGTGCCGACACTGACAACGCCCTTGGATTTCCGTTCTCGTTGACGGGCCAAAGCGAGCGTCATTTGATGGGCAAACAGCTCATCATATGCCAGTCGTTCCCGCGCAGGCGCAAAGGCCGCTACATCATCCGCACCTTTGGGGTTGTGCGTCGCTTCGATGGCCGTGGACCAATCTCCCCACCCCTGCTTGGCGATCAACGCCGGATCGATCCATTCGCCCAGTGTTGGAGCACGCGCTAACGCACTGCGCGCCGCCTTATACGCCGTTTTCTGCGTGATCCCCTGCGTCAGGTGATAGACCGGTTCGAACTCTGGAATGTCCTGCGCCTGTTCCGGCGGCAACATGTGATCGGGGTGGACCATCTGCGCCATGCCGTCGAACAGTTCTAGCTTGCCCGACACGACCCGCCGCGCCCCTTCCGGCAGCATACGCTTCAGGTAATCCCCGCGTGCGTGGAAGAACACCAACTGGAAATCGGCCTGAGCGTCCTCAACATGAATACGGTAAGCGCCCCCTTTGTTGCGCGGGGGACGGTGCGGGCCAACAGTGATTTCTACGGTCAAAGTCGTCGGCAGATCAGCGCCCTGAATGGTATCGCGACGCCTGCGGTCAATCACGGCATACGGTAGGCTGAACACCAGATCCCGAGGAGATTCGATGCCCGCCTGCCGAAAGGCCTGCGCTGTTTTGGGCCCCACACCGTCAAGCGTTTCCAGCCCGGCAAAAAGCGGGAACAACTGCTCGGGACGGCCACTCATGCGGTGCCGATCAGCTGTAGCCAGCCATCCTCATCCAATGTTTCGATGCCCAGTTCAGCCGCCTTTTTCGCCTTGGATCCCGCGCCCGGGCCTGCCACAAGAATGTCGGTCTTTTTGCTGACCGAGCCTGAAACCTTGGCGCCCAAAGCCTCAGCCCGGGCTTTGGCCTCGGCGCGGGTCATCTTTTCCAACGTGCCAGTGAAGACAACGGTTTTGCCGGCGACCGGGCTGCCCGCGGTGTCGGGGCGTTTGGCATCCTGTACGTCCAACTGCGCGACCAACGCGTCAATACTGGCGCGCTCAGCCTCTTGCGCAAAGGCCGAGACGAGCGCCCGCGCCATAACGTCACCTACGCCGTCGACACCCAGTAAATCCTCCCATTCAGGGCCTTCGAAATGACCAGCGGCGGTTACGGCTGTCTCAAATTCGGACCATGTGCCATAGTGGGTTGCGACCAGGTTCGACGCGGCCTCACCCATATGCCGAATGCCCAGGGCAAACAGCAGCCGCCCAAAGGGTATCTTGCGCTTTTCATCAATCGCCGCCCATAGATTTCCGGCACTTTGCGCGCCCCAGCCCTTGCGGTTGGCCAGTTTATTCAGGTTCGCGGAATCGCGCGTCTGAAGTGTAAAAATATCAACCGGAGTTCTGATCGGCAGGTCCGGATCGTCATAGAACATCTCAATCTGTTTTGCGCCCAGACCTTCGATGTCAAACGCCTTGCGCGAGACGAAATGCTTCAGCTTTTCCACCGCTTGCGCCGGGCAGATCATCCCACCCGTGCAGCGGCGCACGGCATCCCCTTCTTCCCGCACCGCGTCACTGCCGCATTCGGGGCATTTGGTGGGGAACACGAAAGGTTGCGCGTCGTCGGGGCGTTTCGAGACGTCAACATCAGCCAGCTTCGGGATCACGTCGCCCGCGCGGTAGACTTGCACCCAATCGCCAACACGGATGTCCTTACCGTCGCGGATTATGCCGCCCCTGGCATCGCGTCCGGCGATATAATCCTCATTGTGCAGCGTGGCGTTCGAGACAACGACACCGCCAACAGTGACCGGATGCAGCCGCGCCACGGGGCTGAGCGCCCCAGTGCGGCCCACCTGAATGTCGATTGCTTCAAGCCGGGTCCAGGCCAGTTCGGCGGGGAATTTATGCGCAATCGCCCAACGCGGGGTCGTGGAACGGAACCCAAGGCGCCCCTGCAAGGCCAGATCGTTCACCTTGTAGACCACGCCATCGATGTCATAGCCCAAAGTCGCGCGCTGGGTTTCGATGTCACGGTAATGCGCAAGCATCTGCTCGGTCGTTTCGCACAGCCGGGTCAACGGATTGATCGTGAACCCAAACGCTTTCAATTGCCCGATCGCATCCATTTGTGTGTCGGCCAGCGGCGCGGACAATTCCCCCCATGCATAAGCAAAAAACCGCAGCGGACGGGCGCGGGTGATCGCGGAATCCAGCTGTCGCAAAGACCCGGCTGCTGCATTGCGCGGGTTGGCAAAGGGCTTTTCGCCCGCCTCTTCTTGCCGGGCGTTCAGAGCATCGAAATCCTTGTGGGACATATAGACCTCGCCCCGAACCTCCAGAACATCCGGCGCATCCGGAATTGATTGAGGGATATCGAAGATTGTCCTTGCATTGGCGGTGACGTTCTCGCCAACCTCCCCATCACCGCGTGTCGCCGCCTGAACCAACTGCCCGCCCTCATAGCGCAGAGACAGAGACAAGCCGTCGATCTTTGGTTCGGCTGTAAAGGCCAGAGGCTCAGAATCCGTAAGCCCCAGATATTTGCGGATAGACCGGTCAAAATCCTGAACGTCTTCGTCATCGAACGCATTGCCCAGCGACATCATGCGCACGGCATGGGTGACTTTCGAGAATCCTTCGGCCGGGCGCGCGCCAACCTGATCTGAAGGGCTGTCCCCCCGTTTAAGATGAGGGAAACGCGCCTCAATTTCTGCGTTGCGGCGTTTGAGCGCGTCGTATTCGGCATCGGAAATCTCGGGCGCGTCTTCTGCGTGATACAGCGTGTTTGCCCGCGCCAGCTGTTGCGCCAATTGCGCCAGTTCCGTCTTCGCGGCGTCCTCAGTCAGCTCAGATACCGGAATCAAATTGCTCATGGCCTCGCCCTGTCACGTCTTCTTGGACCTCAGTGATAGGGCGAGGCCATGGCTAGGTCCAGATGTGCTGTTCAGTGAGTGTGGCAGGTCGCCCCGGACCACCGGCGACCTATGTTCCAATCAGGCGCCAACGGCCATCCGCGTTTCGTCAAGGCTGTTGCTTTGGGGATCGCGCAGCACATATCCCCGCCCCCAGACCGTTTCAATATAGTTGTCGCCACCAGTGGCGTTGCTGAGCTTTTTGCGCAGTTTGCAGATAAAGACGTCGATAATCTTCAGTTCAGGCTCATCCATGCCGCCATAAAGGTGGTTCAAGAACATCTCTTTGGTCAGCGTGGTGCCCTTACGAAGGCTCAGCAACTCCAGCATCTGGTATTCCTTGCCGGTCAGATGCACCGCTTTGCCTTCGACCTCAACCGTTTTGGCATCCAGATTCACCGCGACCTGCCCAGTGTGTATGATCGACTGAGAGTGCCCTTTTGAGCGGCGAATGATGGCATGAATGCGGGCCACCAGTTCTTCGCGGTGGAATGGCTTGGTCATGTAATCATCGGCGCCAAATCCGAAGCCCTTGATTTTGTTCTCGGTATCGTCCGCACCGGACAGGATCAGGATCGGCGTTTCGACCCGCGCCATGCGCAATTGACGCAGAACTTCGTGTCCGTTCATGTCCGGCAGGTTCAGGTCCAGAAGGATCAGGTCATAGTCATAAAGCTTTGCCAGATCGATGCCTTCCTCGCCAAGGTCCGTCGCATAGACGTTAAGGTTGGCGTGCGTCAGCATCAGTTCGATGCTTTTGGACGTGGTCGGATCATCCTCGACAAGAAGTATACGCATTTACTGCTCCAATTCGGGTCAATTTACCAATTCAAACTGAGCCTGATCAAAAATGGTTAATCTGACGTTACCGTTGAATCATTTATTCACTTTCATCTTTAGGTTGTCGATATTTTTTTAACGCTGTGACCTTCAAAGCCTCGGTTCCGTGCTCTGCCACAGCAGAAACCCAGGAATTGAACTCTTCATCGCTCAGCCCATAGCGTTTTTTGGCGTCCGACAGGGAGATCAACCCGTAAACGACCCCACGCACTACGATTGCCTTGCGCGATGCGACCCACCGGGTCGTGTCCTGCGGGGGCAAGTCCGCCCGGGATAAAACCGTTCCATCCGGCAGGGTTACGGACCTTGGTCCCTCTACTTTGTGCAAATACATCTTTCGGTCCTCTTCGTGCTGCGACAAAGCTGACACCAGCCTACTTAATGCAGGGTGAAACCGCCCCTTGAGAGTGTGTAGAATTTTCCTATATTCTGCCGGTCTTTCTTAACCCGCGCTGGAATCATCATGGCCCTCGATACCGAGACACCGCTGAACTCGCTTGGCTTTGCCAAACCCCCGTCGGAAACACGGGTGGTTGTGGCCATGTCAGGTGGCGTGGACAGTTCCGTTGTGGCGGCCCATCTGGCCGATCAGGGCTATGATGTCGTGGGCGTCACGTTGCAGCTGTACGACCATGGCGCGGCGCTGGCCAAAAAAGGCGCGTGCTGCGCTGGGATCGACATCCACGACGCGCGCCGCGTGGCCGAGGAGCGCGGGTTCCCCCATTACGTTCTGGACTATGAGAATATCTTCAAGGACGCCGTGATTGATGAATTCGCCGACAGCTACCTTGCGGGCGCGACCCCCGTACCCTGCATCCGTTGCAATGAGCGGGTGAAATTCAAGGACCTGCTGGAAACCGCCAAGGACCTTGAGGCGGATTGCATGGCCACCGGTCACTATATTCAGCGCATGATGGGTGCCAACGGCCCCGAACTGCACAGCGCCGAGGATGCGAACCGCGACCAGTCCTACTTCCTGTTCTCGACCACGCCCGAACAGCTGGATTTCCTGCGCTTTCCGCTTGGCCACCTGCCCTCGAAAGACGCCACCCGAGAAATGGCGGCACAATACGGGCTGGCCGTCGCCGATAAGCCCGACAGTCAGGACATCTGTTTCGTGCCCAATGGCAACTATGCCAGCGTGATCGAGAAACTGCGCCCCGGCGCTGCGGAACCGGGTGAGATCGTCCACGCGGATGGTCGCGTATTGGCCCAGCATGATGGCGTGATTCACTACACCATCGGTCAGCGCCGCGGTTTGGGGATCGGTGGCCTGAGCGAGCCGCTTTATGTGGTCAAGCTGGACGTCGACAAGAAACAGGTCGTCGTTGGCCCCAAAGAGATGCTGGCCACCCGCACCATTCCGGTGCGTGAGATCAACTGGCTGGGGGATGAGCCCTTTAACGCCCGCAAGGAATGGCACCTGAAGGTCAAGGTCCGCTCGACCCGCCCCCCGCGTGAGGCGATCATTCGCCCCCTGTCCGATACCACGGCCGAGGTCGAGCTGCTGACGCCCGAAGAAGGTGTCTCGCCCGGGCAAGCCTGTGTGTTCTATGCTTCAGAGGGCAGCCGCATCTTTGGTGGTGGCTGGATCTGGCGCGGGTATTAAACCGCGTCCGTCCACGAGTTGCTGAGGATATATAGCCCGGCGCAAATCATCACATAGGGCACAAGGCTCTCTAACCGGCGGGCCAGGGTTCCGCTCATGAAAGGGGCTTTTGCCCCCAGCATCGCGACCGAGGCCAGACTCACCGCAGCGCAGCCTGCCCCGATGACACCAGCGGATCGGAAGCCCGGTGCAGAATCCGCCAGCAATGGCGCAAGCACCGCAAAAGTGTCCATCGACAGGCTGATGAACAGCAGTGTCACCATGATTACCGATGCGCCAGTGTCCAGCTTTGGGTTCGCGTCAGATTCTGCGCCCATTTTGCGCCGGATCAGGGCCAGCACCCCCAGGCTCAGCGGGATCAGGCCCAGATAACCGGCCCAATGGGGCACCACATCATCGACCCCAAGGGCCAGCAGCAACGCGGCCCCAATCACTATGACCTGTGCCAAAAGGAACCCGGTGACCGACCGTTTGGCCCCCGACACCAGCGACAACGCCAGCAGCGCTGCGAGGTTGTCCAGATTGGTCAGAACCTGCGCCATAAAAGCCGACAGCCCAAACAGCACGAAATCCAGCATCACGCGCCCATCCGATTCAACACGGCCTTAGCCGCGCGCAGTCCGGGGGCTTCGCCCCCACGTCCCAAACGTTCCATGGTAACAGCCATGGCGTCTTGCTGCGCATTCGGGGACGCGGCGACCGCTTGCAACGCCGCTGCAATATTGTCGGGCTGGCACGCATCCAGCAGACATTCCGGCACGGTGCGGGTTTCCGAGACCAGATTGACCAGCGTCACCGTATCCAGCTTGACCATTTTCTTGGCGATCAGGGTCGTGAGCCAGTTCAGGTTGTAGGCAATCACCATCGGCGTGGATTGCGCCGCCAGCTCAAGCGAAACAGTCCCGGACGCCGCCAGCGCCAGTTCCGCGGCTGCAAATGCCGCGCGTTTCTGGCTGACCGCCTGATCCGACGGCATATCGCGCGGATCAACGACAACAGGATCACCCGGCCAGCTTTGGACATGCTGCGACACTGTTTCAATCATATGCGCAACCGCAGGCACAACCACACGCGCATCTGGCCGGTCATTCAGATAGAGTTTCAGTGCCTCACCAAACACCGGAGCAAGCCGTGCGACCTCTCCACCGCGTGAGCCGGGCAGCGCCAGAAGGATCGGTGCATCACCCAGACCATATGCTGCACGAAACGCCTGAATATCGTCTTGCGTGGCCACGTGCTCGGTTGCGACGGGATGGCCGACGAAATCGCACTCCATGCCGGCACGTTCCATATAGGGCGGCTCAAACGGAAGCAGCGCAAGGACATGGTCTATGACCTTGGCCATCTTATCCGCCCGGCCCGGTCTCCAGGCCCAGACACTGGGGGCGACGTAATGTACAGTGCGAATATTGCTGTGCGCTTTGACGATCTTTGCAACGCGCAGCGAGAAGTCTGGACTGTCGATCGTAATCAGCACATCTGGCTGCGTGTCCAAAACGGCCTGCGCCGTCTCGGCGATCCGGCGTTTGAGGTGGAAGAACTTGGGCAGCACCTCTACCAGTCCCATCACCGAAAGCTCGGCCATGGGAAAAAGGGTGTCCAAACCCTGCGCCTGCATCAGTGGCCCGCCGACCCCATCAAACTGCACATCTGGCACTAGGCTGCGCAGCCCCTCCATCAGCGCACCGCCCAGTCGGTCGCCCGAAGGTTCGCCGGCGACCACGAATACTTTCATCAGCTGGCCCGCTCTCGCACGTATAAGAACAAGCCCAGACGATTGCAGTCCTCGATGACCTGTTCCTGGTTCAGGACAATAACGCCACCCTTTTCGATGAAAATCCCGGTCAGCCCTGCCGCGACCGCGCCTGCCACGGTATCAGGACCAATGGTGGGCAGATCGGCGCGGCGATCCTGATCGGGTTTCGGGGCTTTGAACAAGACCCCTCCGCCCGCATCGGGACGCTGGGTCAGGGATTGCAGCATCCAGTCGGTACCAAAGATACTTTCCACCGCCAGCGCCTGCCCTTTGGATACGGCACATGCCTGTCCTATATCAGCTGCCCCCATGGCGCGCAGGATGCCCGCCGCCCGGTCCGCGTCGCCCAGTTCAGCGTCAGATGGCTGTGCTTCGGTCAGGCAGCCCAATTGCGGAAGCAAGCTCGGCGCGATTTCATGCGCGGCGCGCACGGCCAGACCCGCTTGCTCGAATATCCCGATCACGGCACGCAGCGCGCCGTCATCGCCAAACATCAACGCCTGCTGCAACACGGGCACCAAAGGCATTGTCGCCGCATCAATACGCGCCGGATCAATCGCCGGGCGCCGCACTGCGCCCGCCAAACAAATATCGGTCACGCCGCGCGATTTGATATCCGCGATGAAGCTGCCCAGCTGTTCCAGCGGGAAGACAACATCCGGAGTCAGCGTGTCGGGCGTAAACCCCTCCATCGCGCAGACGATTGGCCGGTCCGACAGGTGGTTCACCACCTCGTCCGGCAAAGCACCCGTTCCCGCAATCAGCGCCAGCATGGGTTACTTCCTCGGGGTCAGGAAGGATCGATCCGATTGTCCAGTGACGAAATCGACGATCCGTTGCACATATTCGCTTTGGTTGTCTGCGCCGACACGGTGCGCCCGTTCCATAAACGTGCCTTCCCCGTCCGTGAGTTCACGGAAGGCCGCACGCAGGGCCGAGATATCCTCGCGCGAGACGCCCTTGCGTTTCAACCCGACCAGATTGAGCCCGTCCAGTTCACCCCGCGGAGCCTGAACCAGGCCATAGGGGATCACATCATTGGGCACCATGGTCAACGCGCCAATGATCGCGCCACGGCCCACGCGCACCCATTGGTGCAGGCCCGAAATGCCGCCCACGATCACGTCATCTTCGATGATGCAATGCCCGGCTGCACCCGCGTGGTTTACCATGATCACACGGTTGCCGATCTGGACGTCATGCGCCACATGCACACCGGCCATCAGCAGGCAATCATCCCCGATGCGTGTCACACCGCCACCGCCATCGGTGCCGGTATTCACTGTCACATGCTCGCGGATGCGGTTGCGCTTGCCAATCTCAAGCCGGGTATTTTCGCCTCCGAATTTCAGGTCTTGCGGGATCTCACCAATCACCGAGAAATTGAAGATGACTGTCTCATCCCCGATCGAGGTATCGCCGGTCACCACAACATGCGACTTCAGCTCAACCCTGTCGCCCAGTTTGACCTGCGCGCCGACATAACAGAACGGTCCTATGACACAGCCTTCACCGACCTGCGCACCGTCTTCGATGATTGCGCTTGGATGAATGCCGCTCATGTCGTTTTTTCCATATCCCAGTCAACATAGGCCGAGAATTCCGCCTCGGCAGCCACTTCGCCCTCAACGGTTGCGCGACCGGCAAACTTGAAGATTTTGCCGCCCTTCTTGCCGCGCACGGTTTCGACGTGCATTTCCAGCACATCGCCCGGGATCACTTTGCGGCGGAATTTGCACTTGTCGATATTCATGAAGTAGATCAGCAGCTCGCTGTCGATCACGTCCATGCCTACGCCCAGCATCACACCCGCAGTCTGCGCCATTGCCTCAACAATCGTTACGCCCGGCATGATCGGAGTTCCCGGGAAATGGCCCTGGAAATGCGGCTCGTTCATGGTGACGTTCTTGATGCCAACTGCCGACTGATACCCCGAGATATCGACCACCTTGTCGACCAGCAGAAACGGATAGCGGTGCGGCAATATGCGCTGGATCAGCTGAATGTCGGCGCTTTGGGTTTCCGTGCTCATGATGAAGTCGTCCCGTTCTGGATTTCAATTTGCGCGTGGTTAGCAATACCGCGCGTCAAGGGCAAGCAAACCTATTCGCTAGCCCCGGTTTCGCCGGTGCTGCCATCACCGATTGCAGCGTCGATCCGCGCAATCGCCGCCTCGGTGATGTCGGCGCTTTCAAGGCTGATGATTACATTCGACCGTTCCATAAGGATCGATGCGCCGGATTCGCGCAACAGGTCGATCAGGATGGGCTGAACCAGCTCATAGAAAGTTTGTCGTGCCTCTTCGCTTCGCTGCGACAGTGCATCCAACTTGGCGCGCTGGCTTTCCCGGTGCGACTGTACCTTGGCGTCGAATGCTTCGGCCAAGGGGCGAAACTCTTCCGCACTCAAGGTCGCACGTTGTTCGGTCAGGTCCTTCTCTTCCCGGCTCAGCTGTTCAACAATCTGCTCGTTTTCTTCGCCCAGTAACGAGCCTTCGGCCTCGAACTCTCGCAGGATACGCTGACCAAAGGCAGAGTCCGTGAACAGTTGATCGGTGGACAGCGTTACAACACTGCTCTGCGGGACACCCAGTTGCTGTGCATGCAAGGGCGCCACACAGGCCAGTGTCAGAAAAGTACACAGGGCCCAAAAAGGGCCCTGTAGTTTCATGAGAAACGTCTTCGGCATCCGTGATCAGAACCGTGCCTGAACCGTCAGGTCAAAGTTCTGCTCGTTGTCGAAATCTTCCTTTTTGATCGCTTTCGAGAAGTTAAAGCGCAGCGGACCAAACGGAGTTTCCCACAGCACCGAGACACCCAGCACGTGACGGATCGAGCCATCTTCGCCCACGATATCAGCACCTGCCGTGTTCACATCGCTCAGGTTGTAGAGGTTCCCGAAGTCATAGAAGACACCACCGCGCAGGCCCAACTCTTCGGGCAGACCCAAGGGGAAATCGGATTCCAGACGAACAACCCAGTAGTAGTTGCCGCCAATCGCATCGTCCTGCCCGTTCGACAGATCGCGCGGACCGATACCAGCGGGTTCAAAACCGCGGAACACGCTGGGCCCAAGGACGAAA
Organism: Ruegeria sp. BE1; assembly: GCF_056538885.1. NCBI lineage: Bacteria > Pseudomonadati > Pseudomonadota > Alphaproteobacteria > Rhodobacterales > Roseobacteraceae > Ruegeria > Ruegeria sp. BE1. Next base: position 1,101,722 of record NZ_JBQFTY010000001.1, on the reverse strand, counting down.
CGGTCGATTGTACGGCTAAAGTCACCGCCGCGCCAATGCAGCGCACCGGCCTCAAGCGTGGCGCGCAGAACAACTTCTTCGTTCCAGACCCGCTTCTGCGCAATGCTGCGCAGGGTCGTTTTGAAGAATTCATTGTCACCGCCCAGACCGGCCGCATCGACACCCGCTTCGAACAGAACACCTGCATTGGGGTTCAGACCACCAAGACGACTGTCATAGACATAAGATACGCCCAGCAGGCTAGTTGTCCGTTCACCCTGTGCGATTTCCGACGAGATGACGGCACCGTTGATCTCGTCATCCTGCTGGGTCATTTCGCTGTTTTCCCAGCCATAGCGCAGACGCAGCGAGGACAGCTCACCAATCGCGTAGCTTAGCTGAGGACGGAAAAACAATGTATCGGTGTCATAGCTGGCGAAGCTTGAGTTGGTGGTCGCCAGACCCAGACCCAGATCAAAGCGCAATCTGCGCCCCAGCAGATAGGGTTCCGAGAAGTTGATGGTATACTGCTCAGAGTCCTGCGCTGTCGACAGGTTGAGACCAATCGTCTGGCCACGACCCAGGAAGTTGGATTCACGCAGACCAACCGCAATACCAAAACCGTCAGCAGCCGAAAAGCTACCACCCAGGCTCAGCGAGCCGGTCGGTTGCTCCTCCACGTCCACATCGACGATCACCTGACTGGGGGTCGAACCCTCGCGCGGTTCAACATCGGCCACGGTAAAGAAGCCAAGCGCACGGATACGTTCGGCGGCCTGACGAATTTCACGCGGATTGAAGGGATCACCTTCCACGGTGTCGAACTGACGACGGATCACGCGGTCCAGCGTTGTGGTATTGCCTTCGATATCGATGCGCTCAACAAAGATGCGCGGGCCGCGTGTCAGCACGAATTGCACGTCCAGTGTCAGATCCCGCGCATTGCGGGTGACACGTGGTTCCACGCGCAGAAAGTCGACGCCCTGTTTGATCCCCAGACGCTCCATACGGGCGATGGAGTTTTCAACCAGCGAAGGCGTGTAGGTCACACCCGGCTTAATTTTCAACGCCGCCTGGTAAGCTGCCGGGTCAACGCCCGGAATTTCGCTGACCGTGCTGATCTGACCGAACGAAAATTTCTGCCCTTCGGTGATGTTCATCACCAGGAAAAACGCATCACGTTCGCGGGTAAATTCCACATTCGCGCTGTTGACCCGGAAATCCACATAGCCACGGGACAGGTAGAAATCCCGGATAACCTGCTTATCGAACTCGATCCGGTCGGCGATGAATGTATCACCGCTCAGGAATGTCCGAAGCACGTTGGCCTGCTTGGTCTGCAGCACACGGCGCAGACGCCGGTCCGAGTAGGCGCGGTTGCCGACAAAGCTGACGCGTTCAACTTCGATCGTTGTTCCCTCTGCCACTTCAAAGACCAAATCGACCCGGTTGTCGTTACGGCGGATGATGCGCGGAATAACAGTGGCCGAGACACGACCCTGCGCCGAATAAATCTCGGCAATCAGATCGGCATCGGCTTCGGCCATTTGAGGGGTGAATACCCGGCGCGGCTGTGAGGTGATCGCCTCAAGCAAAACATCGTCCTTGACGCGCTGGTTCCCCTCGACGCTGATCTGGTTGATCGTTGGATATTCTTCAACCGAGATCAGCAGCGTGTTGCCTTGCGGGGTCAGTTCAACTGTTTCAAAAACACCACTGTCAAGCAAACGCTGAAAGGCATCGTTAAGCTCACCACCGGTCACTGTCTGACCCGGTTCAATGCCCGTACGGGCGATAATGGTCGAGCTTTCGATGCGTTGGTTGCCTTCGACATCAAACGAATTGATGACGAAAGTCTGCGCCCGGGCCGCTTGTGGAAAGGGCGCAAAGCTTACTATCGACAAAAAGAAAATTAACGTTAGTGACCGCCACAAAATCTTGTTTTCTGGCTTTTGTCCCCCGCAGGATGTGCCCGCGCCTCGGCTATGAGTCATTTTTTTCACTACCCAATATTTTTGGACTTTATTGCTGAGTAGCGAGATTATTGAATCTTGTCAAAAGACCAAAACAGAAAGCGGCCGCTAGGGCCGCCTCGTGTGGTTTTCACAACAGAGATTTAGAATCACATGGTGATCAGATAGGCCCACCCGCCAATGGCGACAGCCGTGGCCCCAAAGAACAACAACATGTCCCAGTTCAACACGAACAGGTAGCCGACACTTTCAGCAGACTTGCGCAGTACCTTTGCCATAGGACCCTCGGACTCAAAACGAATAACGCAGCATAAATTAACCGTGAATTGCGGCGGAAATGCGGCGTTTTCGTGAGGTCCGCGTCACATTCAGCAGAACAGATCGTTCGTAACCGAAAACACCATCAGCCCTAAAATCAAGGACACCCCGACGCCCATCAGAATACGCAATGCACCATCGCTGGGTGGTTTGCCGGTAACGGCTTCATATGCGTAAAACACCAGATGCCCGCCATCCAGCGCTGGGATCGGGAACAGGTTTAGCAGCCCCACGGCAGTTGAGAGAACGGCAATGAAAAAGATAAAGTTCTGCGCCCCCTGGCTGGCCATCGCACCCGAAGTCTCGGCGATTCCGATGGGACCGGATATATTGCATGTGCTGATCGCACCGGTGATCATATGCCAGACCCCCGACAATGAGCCATCGACAATGCGCCATGTTTGCTGGACACCGCCTGACAAAGATGACCAGACACCCGCAGGCTCAGTCGCTGGTTCAAGCGCCATTCCCCCGACAATTCCTATACGCCAATGGGTTACGAAGCCACCCTCAGGTGTTGGCTCATCTGTTCGACGCGGCACCAATGCGAACTCAAGATCCGCCCCATCCCGCCAGACATTCAACAGCAAAGCCTTTCCGTCCGACCCTTCGACGTAATCCTTCAACTGATCGAACGCAAAAATGCTGTCACCGTTGACCGCAGTAATCACATCCCCGGCTTTCAGATCGATATCCATGGCTGCACTGCGCGGAACAACCTGTTGGATCAACGGCGGAAACAGCCAGGGGCCCGACACATCCAAAGTCTGCCCGTCACGGATCACGCTATAGGTTAGCGCAGGCTCGACCGACAGAGCTTCGGTAAAATCCGCCCAGGCCCCTTGCTGATCGAAATCGGGCACGGCGATCCCGTCAATGGCAACGATCTCATCACCGTCGCGCAGCTCTTGCACTGTGCCCGGCAGCGGGTGCAGTGTGCCAACGGTCAAAGGTTCTTTGGTGACACCTTGCGACAGGAAAATCAGGCCAAACACCAGAATCGACATCACAAAATTGAACACAGGGCCCGCAGCAACTGTTGCAGCACGGGCCCATAGAGGCGCGCCATGCATTGTACGGCGCAGTTCCTCGGGGCTTTGCTGGCTGATTTCCTCCATCGCCTCTTCGTCTTTGCCAGACGCGGCATTGGCATCGCCCAGAAATTTCACATAGCCGCCAAAGGGCAATGCTGCCAATTGCCAGCGTGTCCCGCGCTTGTCGACGCGGCTCAGCAAAACAGGGCCAAATCCGATCGAGAACACCTCGGCGTGGATGCCGGACCAACGGCCCACGATATAGTGGCCGTATTCATGGACCGCTACGATCACCGACAGCGCGATCACGAACGCGCCGACAGTGTAAAGCAGGTTGCCGAAGGAAGGGATCAGAGAAATGAAGTCCAAGTTTTTATCCTGCTGACTGAATGGCGGAGGTTGTGTCGCTGTTATCTGCCAAATGGCCCGTGTTTAAGGCGTTATCAAGGTTCAATTTAGCGCTGGAAACATCAAGCCGCCCCACGCCCCATAATAGTAAGACAACCACAGGTCGACCCATCGCAAATGTGATCCGGGGCAAAGGCCCAGAGATCGCCATACGCATCACATGCTGCCGGGGCCATAGAACAGCCCCGCGATCAGAACGAACAGAGCCGCCCCCATCATGCCGTCGAACCGATCCAGGAACCCGCCATGGCCTGGGATCAGGTTCGAGCTGTCCTTGACCCCAAACTTCCGCTTGGTCGCGCTTTCGACAATGTCGCCCGCCTGACTGGCCATCGACGCCAGAACCGAGATCAAAACGAACGTGGCTCCGAACCCGCCATATGCGGCAAACACAATGCCCACCACGGCGGCGGCGGCCCAGCCACCGGCGGTTCCCGACCAGGTTTTCTTGGGGCTGACGCGCGGCCAGAACTTGGGCCCGCCGACAGCTTTGCCGACAAAGTACCCTGCCACATCGGTCGCCACGACGACCGAGATCAGCCAGACCATCCAGACAAAACCCATGTTTTCGCGGATCGCGATAAAGCCCAGCCCCGAGGCGGCGATCCAGATGGCAAACAACGCATAGATGCCTTTGGAGCGGCTGACCTGCCCTGCCCCAACCAGCGCCGGGGCCACCAGAAATGGCAGCTTGTAAAGTGGCGGTACGTGATAACTGATCAGAACCGCGACACCGGTCAGAATTCCAAGCTGCACCGCAAGTCCGGTTTTGTCCTGGTCGATCATCCGGACCAGCTCCCAGGTCATCAGACCGCAGGCAACGGCGATGAAGGTTTCAAACCATAAACCGCCCAGCCAAACCTCGACAGCACCAATCGCCACAAGTACAGCCGCCGAAAGCACTCGGGCGGTCAGATCAGACCAACGGCTGTCCGTCATGCGGGAACGGCTCCAAACCGTCGCTCGCGCGAGCCGAAACTCCGGCACAGCCGTTCGAGTTCGGTTGCGGTGAAATCAGGCCACAGCGTGTCGATGAATTCATACTCCGAATAGGCCGATTGCCACAGCAAAAAGTTGGAAATCCGCGCCTCGCCGCTGGTGCGAATGACCAGATCAGGATCAGGAAGAACGTGGGTATCCAGATACTTAGGCAGCGTCTCTTCATCCACATCCTCGGGGCGCAACCGCCCTTCGGCCACGTCGCGTGCCAAACGCTTGGTTGCGCGCGCCACCTCATCACGACCGCCATAGTTCAGGGCGATGGTCAGGTGCACCAGATCGTTATCTCTGGTTTCCTCTTCCAGCATGTCCATCAGGTTCGTCAGCTTGGAATCCAGTCGAACCCGATCCCCGATAAAGCGCACGCGAATCCCGTTTTCCTTGAGGGTCCGGGTTTCCTTGATGATATAGCGGCGGAACAGGCTCATCAGCCCGGCAACTTCGGCCTGCGTCCGTTTCCAGTTCTCGGTCGAAAAGGCAAAAACCGTCAGATATTTAACACCCAGCCCCGGACAAGCCTCGACCACCTCGCGCACGCGCCGCGCACCCGCATGGTGGCCGAAAAGCCGAGGCCGCCCCCGCGCCTGCGCCCAACGTCCATTGCCATCCATGATGATGGCGACATGGCGCGGCCCGGCCACAGTCTCGGTATCTGGGGCTTTGCGCATATCCGGGACTCAGACCTGCATGATCTCGGCTTGCTTGGTCTCAAGTGCAGAATCGACGGCCTTGATCATCTCGTCGGTCAGATCCTGAACCTCGGCTTCCCAGAATTTCTGGTCATCCTCGGACATACCGTCCGACTTGGCTTTCTTGATCTGGTCCATCCCGTCACGGCGCACGTTGCGGATCGAAACCCGCGCATGCTCGGCGTACTGACCGGCAACCTTGCCCAGCTCACGACGGCGTTCTTCGTTCAGTTCCGGGATCGGCAGCATGATGATCGTACCGTTCAGCTGAGGGTTGATCCCCAACCCACTTTCCCGAATAGCTTTTTCGACTTTACCGACCAAGCCTTTGTCCCAAACATTAACCGTTACCATCCGCGGTTCCGGCACGTTCACGGTACCCACTTGGTTGATGGGCGTCATTGACCCATAAGCATCCACCATCACCGGCTCCAGCATCGAGGCCGAGGCCCGCCCGGTTCTGAGCGAGGCAAATTCAGTTCTGAGGTTGGACATGGCGCCGTCCATGCGCCGTTTCAGATCATCGGTATCCAGTTCGAAATCGTCAGACATGCTGCTCACTCCCCGTCTTCAGGTGCTGTTGGCATGGCTCTTAAGCCATCGCAATTGGGATGTATAGCAATGATGATGGGGAAATGCGTCAATGACCAGAGGTGTTTCCGGCATTTTCGCGAAGTTTCAGAGATAAATAGACCGGTCGGCAAAGAATCCGGCCGGTCCATGAAAGCGCCCTGTCGATCAGGCGTTTACATCCACAACGACGCGCCCTTTGACCTGACCTTTCAGGATGTCGGCACCCAATTGCGGCAGATCACTCAGGGTTGCCGGAACGACCATCGCCTCAAGCTTGTCCATCGGCAGATCGGTGGCCACACGCTGCCATGCGCGCAGGCGATTGTCATAGGGCTGCATCACGCTGTCGATGCCCAGCAGGTTGACCCCGCGCAGCAGGAACGGAATCACGGTTGCAGGCAAGGCCGCGCCTCCCGCCAGACCGACCGCCGCAACTGACGCGCCATACTTCATCTGCCCCAGCACACGCGCCAGCATCTCGCCCCCGACGGCGTCCACACAGCCGGCCCAGGTTTCACTCTCCAACGGGCGCTTGGTGGTCTCGTTCAGCTCTTCGCGCGGAACAATCGTGGTGGCCCCCAGGGAATTCAGGTAGTCACCGGTTTCAGGGCGGCCTGTAACGGCTGCAACTTCATACCCCAGATTGGCCAAAATCGCCGTAGCCACTGATCCCACGCCACCCGCAGCGCCGGTGACCAGAACCGGCCCGTGATCCTTTTGCATTCCCTGATCTTCCAGCGCCATTACGGCGAGCATCGCAGTAAACCCAGCGGTCCCAACCGCCATCGCCTGCCGCGCATCCAGACCATCGGGCAAAGGCACCAGCCAATCCGCACGCGCGTTGGCCTTTTGCGAATAGCCGCCCCAATGGGCCTCACCCACGCGCCAACCGGTCAGAACCACCTTATCGCCGGGCTTATAGCGATCGTCCGAGGACGCCTCGACCGTACCCGCATAGTCAATGCCGGGAACATGCGGATAGTTGCGCACCAGGCCGCCACCTTTGGGAGACAGGCACAAACCATCCTTATAGTTCACGGTCGAGTACTCAACCGCCACCGTGACCTCACCCTGTGGCAGATCATCCGCAGACAGCTGCTTGACCGCCGGGCTGGCCAGACCGCTTTCCTCGTCCTTTTCCATAACCAACGCATTGAACATCTTTTTTCCCTTTCTTTCCCTGGCGACAGGCCCCGTTCTTCACCTGTCTAAAAATATCCCGGGGGAGCCGCACAGCGGCGGGGGCAGCGCCCCCAACCGCCCTCAGATCCAGAACTTCTCCTGAATAGTGGCTCGGCGCAGACCGTCCGGCGTTTCAACCTCAACACCTGTGCCCGCATCCCAATGGCTCAGCCGCATCATCCCGATAGAGACGTTCGTCTGAAAATCTGGGGACCACGCGGCCGAGGTGACTTGCCCGACCTGCTTGCCATCCGCCAGAACCGGCCATGGACGATCACAGGGCGGCACGGCGTCCCCCTCAATCGCAATCGGACGAATCTGCTGCACCGGCCCCTCCTTGGCCACACGCAGCAACGCATCCCGTCCGATACATCCGATAGCCGTATGGGTATTGCAGAACTTGCCCAGCCCACATTCGTGGGGCGTATTGTCGTCGGTCATGTCATTGCCATAGGACAGCAACCCGCCCTCGATCCGCTCAATCAGGTTCGGACAGCCCGCCCGCACCTGCAAATCTTCGCCCGCCGCAAACAACGCGTTCCACAGCGGCATACCAATGTCCGAGCCTTCGACATAAATCTCGAACCCGCCCTGTTTCGAATAGCCCGACCGCGCGACGGCCAGATCACGGCCTTCGAACTGGAACATGTCGAACTTGAAGAACCGGATATCGCGTACGCGGTCGCCAAAAACCCGCGCCATCAGATCATCCGCTTTTGGCCCCTGAATGGCCAGAGGCGACACGTCAGGTTCATCCACCAGAACATCCAGCCGATAGCCCGCCGCAATCCCTTTAACCCACAGCAACAAGTCACTGTCCGCAATGGAAATCCACCAGCGGTCATCAGACAGTTTCACGGCCACCGGGTCATTCAGCATACCGCCGGTTTCATCGACAATCGGCACATAGAAACACTGGCCCGGCAGCATCCCCCGCAAATCACGCGGCGTCAGCATCTGCATCAGGCGCGCAGCATCCGGTCCGCGCAGTTCGACCTGCCGTTCACAGGCTACATCCCAGACCTGAACATGGGTCTTGAGATGCCGGTAATCGGCCTCAACACTTTCAAAAACCGTCGGCAGCAGCATGCGGTTATAGACGGTGTACCCTTTGACACCTGCGGCCTCGACACCGTCTGAGAACGGCGTGCGGCGCAACCGGCGGGACAGGGAAATTTGCGGCATGTCATACCTCCTGCGGCATGAAGACAAGATCGCTGACAGGTGCGGCTGATCCAGTTTCGGTCAGCATCTGGTGCAACTGCCCACGATGGTGAGTTTGATGGCTAAACATGTGGATGACGCATTGCGCGTAAGGCAATGTAACATCAGCTTCTTTTGTGGCTGAGAGCCAGGTGAATTCACCGGTCAAAGGCGCATCACCAAGGGTCTTGGCCCAGTCTGAAATCCGCGCATCGATCTGTTCGCATAACGGCACCCAGCTTGCGAGATCATCACAAAGCGAGACACTTTCCGGGATACCGCCGCCGGGCCCTTGGCCCTTGTCAAAGCGCGAAATCCAAATCCAATTGCCCCACAACAGATGGTTCGCCGTTCCCATGATCGACCCAAAGAACGCACCTCGTTCTTTAGTCAGATCGTCAGTAGAAAGTGCTTTCAGAAATCCAGATAACTGGCTGTTTTGCCATCGGTTATAGCGCGCCATCTCCTGCGCATATGCGCCGGTGATCATCACTTTGGTCCATGCCAGTCGATCGGGCAGATTTCAGCGGATTTCCCGCCAAAGTCCCAGACCCGACCATAGTCACGCACCTTGGATTTGGTGCCGCGCGCCACGATAATATCCGGGCCCATCCAGTATTTGGAGTTGCTGACCATGACAGGATGATCGGCGTCCTTACCGGCCATCATCTCAATCTCACCCTGGATCTTGCGCCCGATCATGATGCGGCGCTTTGTGCCGTCGCGTTCAATCTGAACCGGAGCACGTTCGGCCCCGATAATCTCGCTGACCAGCATGGTGAACAGACCCGTGGTGCCACCCGCCTGACCGCTGAAAATCTGCAACAGCCCGTTATACGCCTTGCCGCTGGCGCGTTCGTCCACATAGGCGGCAACCTTCCACTGACCCTCGCCCATACGGCCCGGAATATCGACCAGCAGACCCACGTTCAGGCCCGACAGGTCTTCGCCCTCATAATGGCCTTCGTCGATGATCACGCCCATCCACGCGTGGCAGTGCCCTTCGGTCGGAGGGTGCGCGCCCAAGGACACCACACAGGGACAGAACACATCGCAGGAGCAGTTCAGGATCAACTCACCCTTGATGGCCCAGTCCGTCGGGCTCATCTCGCGCCGTTTGGGGTTGGGCATCCGGCTGTCAATGCGCTGGCTGATCGGCAGCCGGTCGGCCTCGGGTTTCCTGTTTTTAGCCATACACTTATCCTCCGAAAGTAAAGGGATAGATCAGCAGGAGAAGCCCCCCCGCGATCAATGCAAACCCCATCGGTCGCGTCACCGCGTGACCGATCTGGGGAAGTTTCTCAAGAACCATGAACAGCGTCGCAAGCCCCATCCACAGCAAGCTCATGACGCCACCGACAAACCCCAGCGCCATGAAGCCCCAGCAGCAACCGACGCAAAAGGCCCCAAGGCCCAGGCCCATGCGCACACCACCGGCGAACCCGGTTTTCCAATGGCCCAGGAAATAGGTCATCGGGGCGTGGCAGACGCCATGGCAGACCTCTTTCGCGCGGGTGAACTGAAAGGCGCCGACAGCGATCATCAGCCCCCCGGCGAACCAGGTGGATTTTGCGATGCCCAGCATATCGACCACACCACCGAAAAGCAGGCCAAGCTGTACACCGGTGATCAAGGCGGCGAACCCCACCCAGACGATGAAATACCCGGTCAACACGCCGATCCAACCCGCGCGCGTGCCATTGGCGCTGCGGATCAGGTCCTCATAACTGCGCAGGGTCGGCACGAGGGTCGGCAGCATCATCGCCGCCATCATGATCGCCCACATCCAGAACAGCGGCCCGAATTCGGCCATGGGCATATACATGTCCATCCGCGGGTCCATTGCCGCCATGGCCTGTCCCATCGGGCCCGGGCGACCGATCCAATCCAGATCCATGTCACGGCTCATGGTGAACATCATCCACCACGCCCACAGGATCAGAATGTAGAACCCCAGCCATAATCCGCTGCGTAGAACTGCGCGACTCACGTTGGCCCTCCCGACTCAGTGCTTGCTTTTCAAATGTCAGACTTTTAAATGTCAGACAAATAAAATCGCACCAACGGTCCCCGGAATATGAAAATCGACCCGCAAAACCCTGCTGATCTGTCGGCGCAGATCGCACAAGCCATCCGTGACGCCATCATCTCGGGTCAGTTGATCGTGGATGAACGTTTGCCGTCCGAGGCCGAACTGTCAGACCAGTTCAAAGTCTCACGCCCGACCGTGCGCGAGGCGCTGAAACGGCTTGCGGCACAGTCCCTGATCCGCACACAACGCGGGGCCAGTGGCGGTGCCTTTGTCAACCGGATCAGTTTCGAGGACGCCTATTCGCAGCAGATCACCACCTCGACCCTATTGCTGTCGATGAACGCGATCAGCTTTGATACCGCGTGCGAGGCCCGGTTTGCGCTGGAACGCGCCTGTGCGCCTTTGTCGGCGCAGCGTCGCACAGCCGATCAACTGGCCACCATGCGGGCCGAAATCTTTCGTCAGGCCCAACCCGGCCTTACAGATGAGGCGTTTTGCGCCTCGGACGTCGCCTTTCACCGCGCTCTGGTCGACGGTGCGGGCAACCCGGTCCTGTCCTATCAACTGGCCGGAGCGGTCGAGGCGATGCAGCCACTGATGAACATGATCACCTTCACCGCCCGGTCCCGCGAAGAGATCATCGCCCTGCACGCACAGATCGCCGACGCGCTTGAGGCCCGCGACGCAGAAAAGGTCGACACAACGTTGGTTGAGCTTGAAAACTACACGCGCAAGCTAGCTCAGGACGTGGCACAACAACGCCGCAAACCAGCTTGAGCGAGGGTATGATGACCACAGCGCTGAATGTAATCGCCGCCTTGTTGACCATCGGCTTTGGCCTGTTCGGCTTTCTGGCCCCGGCCCATACGGCCAACGCGCTGGATCTGGCGCCAACCGACAGCACCATGGGCCTCAGCGAAATGCGCGCCTCGGTCGGTGGGCTGTTTGTCGTCACCGGCGCGGTCGTCCTGTGGCTGAACAATCCGATGGCCTATGCCATGCTGGGCGTCGTCTATGCTGGTGCGGCCCTTGGGCGGTTCGTTTCGGTCATTCTGGACAACCCACCGATGGTCAAGGCGCTAACGTTCGGAGGAATCGAACTGGCCCTGGCACTGTGGCTGATCCTGGCAAACATCAACAGAGCCGCTTAACCTATTGATTTAGCGTGTCGCAAAATGGGCATTCCCCGTTTGCATCCGCGCACGCGCTCACCTATATAGGGTATGTCCTTCGGGACTATGGACATAAACGCGCTCGTAATAAGCGGATCGGACCCGGGGGCGGTACCCGGCGGCTCCACCAATCATCCTTCGTTTGGGGATCTTGGGGCCGAAATAGGATCGACGAACGTCTAAAGGGGTTAGCTTTGTCTCGGCTGTCTGCCACCGTTACCGGCGAAAACAGTACAATTGCAAACGACAATCGTGCTCCGGTTGCAGTTGCTGCGTAAGCAGTAGCAAGACCGAAACTTAAGCCCTTGCGCCTAGCCGCGTAAGGCGGGGTTCGCAGGTACCTGGCAACAGAAACCTGCATTTCCCACCAAATGTCTGCTGTTTTCGCTGAACTTGTTCACGTTCAGGGTTTCTTCACCCTTTCGTCTCATGCTGACCCCGACAGGAAAAGGAGAGCTGGGATGTCAAACGCAGATATACTCAGAAACTGGTATGCCGAGGTTTGGGAAAACGGGAACACGGATGCGATCGATCAGTTCTTTGCCCCGGATACCATGGCCGAAGGTTTGATTCCTGAAATGCAGGTGGGCGCGGATGATTTTCGCGACCTCGTGATGGCCTTTCGCCATATCCTGGGCGACATCAAGGTTGATCTGCCGAAGATCGTCGAAGATGGCGATTGGGTGTCGGCGATCCTGCACCTCAAGACCACCCGCGCCGACAATGGTGCCCCGCTAGAGGCCACCGGCAGCGTTCTGGCGCGCATGAAAGACGGACGTATGGTCGAGGCGTATAACCAGTTCGACTTCATCGCCTTGTTCGAACAATTGGGTCAGTTCCCGCAGGACACATTGCCAGTGTGTATGACCGGCCAAAGACTGGACTGGGCCTGAAGGACCTTCAGAAATCTTGACCCCCATGGCGCTTAACCGTAATCAAAGACCATGGGGTAAGATTGCGAACGCCCCGTGAGGCGCCAGCCCAAGTTTCGCATGTATCCGTTGATCACAGGAGACATGCCATGCCTGCGCCGAATTCCATAACTCCAAAACAATTGCTACGCCTGATCGGAACACCGGACGCCCCGGTCTTGATCGACATATGCGTTGATGAAGACTTTGAGGCCGATCCTTTTCTGATCCCCGGCTCCCGACGTCATCCAGCGACGGATTTGGGAGGGTTGGAACGAATCGTCGGCACGCAAAAAGCCGTCATCATTTGTCAAAAAGGCAAAAAACTCAGTCAGGCGGTCGTGTCCTGGTTACGCGGCAAGGGCTGCGCTGCAGAGTTTCTGGAAGGCGGCATGCTTGGCTGGCGAGACGTGGTTGATGCCCCGCGCATACCAGCATCTGCCATGCCGAAGCCACGCGATGGTGTGTCGCTTTGGATCACACGGCATAGGCCCAAGATAGACCGGATCGCCTGCCCCTGGCTGATCCGTCGCTTTGTCGACCCGCAGGCGCAGTTCCTGTTCGTCGCTTCTGCCGAGGTCATGACCGCCGCAGATGTCTTTGGCGCAACTCCGTTCGATATCGACGGCACGTTCTGGTCCCACCGGGGCGAACGATGCACCTTTGACACCATGTTGGATGAGTTTCAGCTCCATAGCTCGGCTCTGGATCGCCTTGCCACGATCATCCGGGCCGCTGATACCAACCGCCACGATCTGGCACCCGAGGCTGCCGGACTGCTGGCCATCTCGGTCGGCTTGTCGCGGCAGTACCGGGACGATCATCAGAACCTTGACGCGGGCCTGCACCTGTATGACGCGCTTTACCGCTGGGCTCGCGACGGATTTGACGAAACGCACGACTGCCCGCGGGGGTCCAGGGCATGAGCCCGACGGTCCAAGACCTGATCCGCGTCTTCGGCCGCATCGGCCTGCTGTCTTTTGGCGGTCCGGCGGCCCAAATCTCGCTGATGCATCAGGAGCTGGTAGAAAAACGTCCCTGGCTGGACGAACAAACCTATCTGAGGGCCCTGTCGCTGTGCATGCTGCTGCCCGGCCCCGAGGCCATGCAACTGGCCACCTATGCAGGCTGGAAACTGCGCGGAGTGACCGGAGGACTGATTGCAGGCGCCCTGTTTGTTCTGCCCGGAGCGGTCGTGATCGCGACGCTGGTCGGGCTATATGCCGCGTTTGGCGACCTGCCGGCGGTTCAGGCCGGGTTTCTGGGCATCAAGGCCACGGTGATCATCATTGTACTGCAGGCACTCAGAAACCTGTCGCGTAAGGCGCTGACAAACACTCAACACCGTGCCATTGCCGGGCTGGGATTTCTGGCCATCTTTGCGCTGAACCTGCCCTTTCCGCTGATCATTCTACTGGCAGCTGTTTGGGGATATTTCGGCTTTGACGGCGATGTGCCGGACGAACAGAAACGGGCGCGTCCCAATACATTGGGGACGATGCGCACCGCCCTCATCTGGTTGTTGCTTTGGCTGGGACCTTTGCTGGCGCTCACTTTCTCGGGCCAGAAACTGCTCAGCGATCTGGGGTGGTTTTTTGCGCGTCTCGCTGTTGTCACCTTCGGCGGGGCCTATGCCGTTCTGGCCTATATGACGCAAACCGTTGTCGATCAGTATAACTGGATCAGCACCGATCAGATGATTGATGCGCTTGGCCTGGCCGAGACGACACCCGGCCCGCTGATCCTGGTGACGCAGTTTGTCGCGATGCTGACAGGTCAGATCAACGGCGGCGTGCCCCTGGCACTGGCCGCAGGCGCTGTCGCGTTGTGGGCCACGTTTGTGCCGTGCTTTCTTTGGATTTTTCTGGCCGCCCCCTACCTAGACCAACTGGCCGCCCGCCCACGGCTGGCTGCTGCCCTTCACGGAATCACCGCCGCAGTGGTCGGTGTGATTCTCAACCTGTCCTTGTGGTTCAGCCTGAACGTTCTGTTTGGAAACATAACCCAATTGTCATGGGGGCTGATCACGCTGCCCTTGCCAGAGATTGGCAGCTTGTCACCGGCAGCGCTTGGTTTGACTCTTTTGGCTGGACTCTTGATTTTTAAGCTCAAATTTGGAATGGCCAGCACAGTTGTGATTATGGCAGCGATTGGAACCGGCCTCCACTTTCTTTGAACAATCCCGACTCAGCCGGTCTTTCGTTTCCGATGAAATCCCCTATGCTGAGGGGGACCACTTTTGAGGATGACACATGTCGCAAGACATCGACTATGGAAACCTGATGCACACCGCGATGCGCGGGCTCATCAAGACCGTTCTGACCGGTGTTTCCGAAACCGGCCTGCCCGGTGCACATCATTTCTTTATCACCTTCGACACCCGTCAAGACGGGGTTGAGCTGGCAGATTGGCTGCGCGACCGGTATCCCGAGGAAATGACCATCGTCATGCAGCACTGGTTCGAAAACCTGCAGGTCGGTGATGACGGTTTTGCCATCACGCTGAACTTTGGCGACGCGCCCGAGCCGCTGTACATCCCCTATTCCGCGATCAAGACATTTGTTGATCCGTCGGTCGAGTTCGGGCTGCGGTTCGAAAGCCCCGAAGACGACGAAGATCTGGACAGCATCACCGAAGAGTCGATCGAAGTTGAAGAAGACCCCGAGCAGCGCGATGCCGAGGTCGTCTCGCTGGACAGTTTCCGAAAGTAATAGGTGCTTGCGGCTACTGCCGCTTCAGGAAAGTCTCGATTGATCGTGACTTCACACCGTTGCGGAACCGTGAAAACGACAGGTTCAGACCGCCCTCAGCGAGGGTGCGGTCGAACTGCTGCAACTCATAATCCCCGTTCTCGTCGATAAACAACGAAAACACGGTCAGAGTATCCCCTTCGATCCGGCCCCAGACAAAGGGTTCGCCTTGCATCGGGTCAAGGGGCACCTCATGTCCGAACACGTTGCGCTTCATAGCAGCGGAATAGACATCGGCGCGCTCGGACTGATTGAAATCAATCGAGAATTTCTGGTTCTTGACCCGACCATCGGCCCGGTAGGTCGTGGTTGTCCAACTGACGTTAAAGCCGTTTCGCGTTTCATGGATCGAAACGCTCATGTCGCGGGCCATCTCGCTCCCGTCCGCATCAACCACATTGGCTGAGCCAGTATAGTCACCGACAAAAGGTTCAATGCTTGTTGCATGGGCCTGTGACGTCATCAGGGCCACAGTGATCATCCAGCCCAGGGACAACACAATAGATTTCAGGGTTAATCTTCGAACCGATATGCCCACCGAAACCTCCATGATGGTGATCAACTTACTGTAGCTGACCCACTGGCGCGCACAACGTGTTTCACAACAAAAAAACGCGTGAGCTTCCGGCTATACCTCTGGCCCCCTTGAGTTTATGGTGCGCGCAACTGGCCGATTGCGCGACAACTCTGTTACGGGTAAACGGCATGCGACTGTATACATGACGGAGTGACAGATGTCTCAGACCCGCACCGAATCCGACAGCTTTGGCCCGCTTGAGGTCCCTTCTGACAAGTATTGGGGCGCTCAGACGCAGCGTTCGATCATGAACTTCCCGATTGGTTGGGAAAAACAGCCCGTGGCCATCGTACGCGCGCTGGGCGTGATCAAAAAGGCCTGCGCGATGGAAAACAAGGCCACCGGAAAGCTGGACGCGAAAATTGCGAATGCGGTCATTCAGGCCGCGGGTGAGGTGATCGAGGGTAAGTTCGACGACAACTTCCCTCTGGTCGTCTGGCAGACCGGATCGGGCACCCAGTCGAACATGAACTCGAACGAGGTGATCGCCAACCGCGCGATTGAGATTCTGGGTGGCGTGATCGGCTCGAAAGAGCCGGTACACCCGAACGATCACTGCAACATGGGGCAGTCGTCCAACGACACCTTCCCCACCGCCATGCATATCGCCACCGCCATGAGCGTGCGCGACGTTCTGATGCCGGGGCTTGAGAAATTCGCATCAGCACTTGAGGCCAAGGCCAAGGAATTCGCCGGTATCATCAAGATCGGCCGCACCCATACGCAGGACGCAACGCCACTGACGTTGGAACAGGAATTCGGCGGCTACGCCCACCAGATCCGTCAGGGAATCGCGCGGGTTCAGGCAGCGATGCCGGGCATTTACGAACTGGCCCAAGGTGGCACAGCAGTCGGCACCGGTCTGAACACAAGCCCCGGTTGGGACACGGCGGTTGCAAAGAACATGGCCGACATCACCGGCCTGCCCTTCGTCACCGCACCCAACAAGTTTGAGGCGCTGGCCGCGCATGACGCGATGGTCTTCCTGTCCGGCGCGTTGGCGACGATTGCCGGGTCTTGTTATAAAATCGCCAATGACATCCGCTTTCTGGGCTCTGGCCCCCGCTCGGGTCTGGGTGAGCTGATCCTGCCGGAAAACGAGCCCGGCTCGTCCATCATGCCCGGCAAGGTGAACCCAACGCAGGCCGAAGCGCTGACTCAGGTCGCCGCCCACGTGATGGGCAATGACGCCGCGATGAAATTTGCAGGCTCGCAAGGGCATTTCCAGCTGAACGTCTACAACCCGATGATGTCCTACAACCTGCTGCAGTCTATCCAACTGCTGGGCGATGCCATCGACAGCTTTACCGAACGCATGCTGCTGGGCATCAAGGCCAATGAGCCGCGCATC
The DNA here is from genome assembly GCF_056538885.1 of Ruegeria sp. BE1. Classification (NCBI taxonomy): domain Bacteria; kingdom Pseudomonadati; phylum Pseudomonadota; class Alphaproteobacteria; order Rhodobacterales; family Roseobacteraceae; genus Ruegeria; species Ruegeria sp. BE1. Next base: position 1,084,571 of record NZ_JBQFTY010000001.1, on the reverse strand, counting down.
GACAAGCTGATGAAGGAATCGCTGATGCTGGTCACCGCACTGGCGCCGACCATTGGCTATGACAACGCCACAACGGTTGCGAAAACAGCGCATAAGAACGGCACCACCCTCAAGGAAGAGGCCATCGCGCTGGGCTTTGTGGATGAGGACACCTTTAACGCTGTCGTCCGCCCCGAACACATGATCGGTCCAAAAGACTGATGGGTAAGCCGGTCAACCTGAACCGGTATCGAAAACAAAAAGCGCGGGCCGAAAAGAAGGCCCGCGCGGATCAGAACGCTGTGAAATTCGGACGCTCCAAGGTGGAAAAAATCGAGGATCGGTTCGAACAGGAAAAACAGAGCCGCGATCTGGACAACAAAGAGCTGGATGAATGAGCGGCCGTCCGATCAAACGATCCCTCACGTTGAAAGGGCATCGGACGTCGGTGTCTTTGGAAGATGAGTTCTGGCAAGCTTTTCGGGACATCGCTAAGGAAAAAGACCTTCCGATCAATGCCCTGGCCGCTGAAATTGACGTCTCCCGTGACCCTGAGATTGGTTTGGCCTCAGCCATCCGCGTTTTTATCCTGAACTGGTATCGCAGCTAACGCTTGCACCCGCCGCTTGGATGACCTTATCCTGCGCGGGAACAAAAGGGGTACATTAATGAGCCAAACCGTTCCCGGCCCTGACGGGCAGCCGCGCTGTGCATGGTGTCAATCAGCACCCGAATTCTTTGACTATCATGACCGCGAATGGGGCTATCCAGTCGCGGACGATCAACGCTTGTTCGAAAAGCTGTGTCTTGAGAGTTTTCAGTCCGGCTTAAGCTGGCGCACCATTCTGGCCAAGCGCGAGAATTTTCGAAAGGCGTTTAAACAGTTTGATTTCAACGCAGTCGCGAAATTTGATCAAGCGGATGTTGAACGCCTTTTGCAGGATGCGGGCATCATCCGCCATTGTGGTAAGATCGAGGCCGTGATCAACAATGCCCGCCGCGCGCAGGACCTGGTGACCACTGAGGGCTCGATCGCCGGGTATGTCTGGCGGTACGAGGCTGAAACGCCGCCCGCGCCTCAAACGGCGTCAACCTCGCCAGAGTCCATCGCCATGTCGAAGGACCTGAAAAAACGCGGCTGGAAATTTGTTGGACCCACCACGGTCTTTGCGTTCATGCAGGCCATGGGTTTGGTCAACGACCATGCGATCGGGTGTTCCAAACGTGAAAAAGCGGCGCAGATGCGCCGCGAATTCACCAAACCGGCTTAGCGCCCTTTAGACCGAGGCGCGGAAGATTTTGTCAATGTTTCCACCCAACGCCGCGTTGAATTCCACATCCGACTGCTGTTTCGATAGCCCCTCAGTCAGCGCGCGCGAGAAGGAGGCGATCATCTTGCCATTCTGGCCCAGCAGATCACAGGCCTGCTCGGTGGAATAGCCGCCCGACAGCGCCACAACACGCACAACGCGCGGGTGATCGGCCAGCGCATCATACAGGTTCGCAGTGCTGGGAATGGTCAGTTTCAGCATCACGTCCTGACCGTCGGCCAGTTGATCCAGGTTTTTCAGGATTTCAGCCTTCAGGATGTCTTCGGCCTCGGCCTTGGTGGACGAGTTGATGTTCACCTCAGGCTCGACAATCGGGACCATGCCTGCCGCGATCACTTCGCGGGCCACGTCGAATTGCTGCGCCACAACGGCGGCGATGCCTTCGGCGTTGGCCTCATGGATGACCGAGCGTTCTTTGGTGCCAAACACGCCGTCGGCCTTGGCCAGAGTGTCCGCCAGACCGGGGATCGGCTTCATCATCTGAACGCCATTGGCCTCATCTTCCAGACCTTTGTCGATCTTCAGGAACGGCACGATGCCCTTTTGCGACCACAGATAGTCGGCCACTTTCTGACCGTCGATCTCTTCGCCCAGAGTGCGTTCGAACAGGATCGCGCCGATCACTTTATCCTTGGTGAAATCCTCCGCCAGAATAATCCGCGCACGCATTTTCTGGATTTCACCGAACATCTCTTCGTCCGAGCTGTAGTCCGATGCCTCAACCCCATAAAGCGCCAGCGCCTTGGGCGTCGAGCCGCCGCTTTGATCCAGGGCCGCGATGAAACCCGCACCGGTGGACATTTGCTCGCGCTGTTCTGCTTTGGACATAAGACTTTCCCGTTCAATGATGATTCCGCGTTTGGCAACCGCATACAGCAAGGAAACGGGCGATGGTAGCTTGTTAGCGCTCAACCACGCGCAACCAAATGCCGTCTTTGGATCGCACCGTCAGATGCGCCACGGGAACGGGCGGGCGCCCCTGGACCAGTTCAAACCGGTATCGGCGCAATAGCATCGACAACAAAAGCGGCCCCTCGACCATCGCAAACCCGGCCCCGGTGCAAACGCGGGGACCGGCGGAAAACGGGATATAGGCGTTGCGCTGGCAGGTCTTGCCGTTTTCCGTCGCCCATCGGGTCGGATCAAACGCGTCCGGGTCATCCCACAGGCGTTCCTGCCGGTGCAGGTGCCAGGGGCTGATAACGATCTGTGACCCCTTGGGCACATCGCGGTCGCGGAAATGTTCGGGGCACGTCGCCTCGCGCACCATCATGGGCACCGGCGGGTACAGGCGCAGCGCCTCGCGGAATACATCCCGGCTAAGCTTCAGTTTCGAAACGGCCCCAAAGCCTGGGTCGTCCAAAGCCTGCGATTCCGCGCTGAGTTTTTCCTGCCAATCGGGATAAAGCGCCATCAGGTACAGCGTCCAGGCCAGAGCCGACGCGCTGGTCTCATGCCCGGCAAGAAAGAAAATCGCGACCTGATCGACCATTTCCTGCGTGTCGAAACACTGACCGGTTTCGGGATCGGGCGTGGTCATGATCTTGGTTGCCAGATCATCGGGTGCCCGCCCCGCAGCAATCATGTCAGCGCGTTCGGCTGTGAGCCGCCCGATCAACGCGCGGATGTCGCGGGCGTTCTTGCGCGTGTTGCGCGCGTGCAGACGGGGAAACCAGCGCGGAACCGGGATGAAAGCGGCCAGATTCAGCAGCGGTTGTTGCCGTTGATAGGCGCGGAATTTTTCGAAAACCTGCGCGGCGACCTCATGATCGATGGGGACTGAAAACAGGGTTCGGAAAATCACGTCCGCCGCCGCGTGGCTGGTGACCTCTTCCACCTCGATGACCTGACCCGCCTGCCCTTGCAGCCGTTCAACGCACGCCTCGGCCGCCGCACGCATCGCGGGGAAGGTATCTCTCAGCCGACCGCCCTCAAACGCTGGATCAATGATGCGGCGCTGGCGTTTCCATGTCTCGCCATTGGTCAGAAAGACCGACTCGCCCAGCAAGGGTCGCAGCCCCTCGCTGATACGCCCAGATTTGGGAAAGTCATCGGGTCGTTGTTTCAGAACCGTGTCCACAAGCTCGGGCTGGTTGATCATGTACGATCGGAAGAACGGCGTTCGAAATTCAGCCATCCACGCGCGGTAGAGGCGCTGCGGCTGCGCCGACAGCAGATCCTTGCGAAACAGTTTGAGATACCGCCAGAGCGAGACCTTATCCGGGCGCGGTGTCGGCTTGGGCGGCGTCATGGTGTCACCGAGCGGTATTTCGACACCGGATCTTCGATGCGCGATTTCGACGGCTTGCGGTTGCGGAACCTGTCGCCCAGTGTCAGCGGACCCGCAGTAATGCGGAAATAGTCATAGTCCGACGGGCGGTCGAACGCGCAAAGGTACTGAAAATGCAGGCGGAAAAAGCGCCAGCGCAGCTGTTGCCATCGTGCCTGTGACAAGGTCTGCGTAAAGGCCGCCGACAGGATCAAAGGCCAGCGTTTCTGATCCGTCGCCACCCCGGTCACGCCCACAGGGTCGCACAGGGCAAACGCGCAACCATCCCCCGGTGCAGACACATCGACCCAGCTGATCCGGTCCTGCGTCGACAGGTAATGCAGATCACGGCGCAACTCGTGTGCGTCGGGCAGGAAAGAGACCATGGGCACCACCTGCCCCAGTGTCAAAAAGGACAAGGCCGGGCCAGGTCGCTCTGGTTGAGACCGCAGCAAATCCGCCAGAACAGACACCCCAAGATGCGCGCCCGAGGAGTGGCCGACGACCAGAACCTCATCAACGTCACTGTCCAGCGCTTCCCGGATGCGGTCGGTGAACTGGCGCAACCGCGCGCGCAGCTCGGTGGGCGTCTCCCCTCGCGAAGCGGCAGAATAGGCGTAGTCGTGCATCAGGTAATAGGCAAAAAGCCGATGGTCGATTTTGCGAAACCAATGCAGAACCGCGTAGGCCAAACCACCCGCCGGGATCAGAGCAACCCAGCCGAGAAACGCCCAAAGCACCGCCGACACCGCCCACGCCAGACCAAAGGCAATCAGCAACTGCCCCATCAGCATCGCAACAGGATAGAGTGCGGCAATCACGGGGCCTTTGCGCAAGCGCATCAGGCGGCGCAACGTCCCCGTCCCGATATAGATCCAAGCGGTGCGCAAAAGTTGCAGGTAGGTCGCCGGGATCGACGTCATCATGCTGTCCTGAACAATGTCGGACCACACCAGAACCTCGACATCAGCATCCACATCCTGCCCATCCTGATGGGATCGGACATGCCACCCATAAGGGCCATCCCCGGTTTTGGCCGAAAGCGAAACCTCATAGCCCGAGATCGCCGCCTGCGCCTGTGCTTCTTTGCGGTACAGCTCTCGGTATCTTCGCGGGGGAATAGGATCGTAGCCGGGGATATAGAACACCCGACGCCTGCGCACCTGCGGCTGATTTGTATGACTGCTCATGCCCTTACCTTCTGCTGCGCAGGTTAGCGCAGCCTTACCGACAAGGTAAGTCAGATCAGCACATCACCCGAAATTGGCGAGCGCCGGGAAGGTTTCCAGCAACCACCAGCTAAACTCGGTAAACAGGCCGGTGATCAGCATGATGCCCACAAACAACAGCAATCCACCCATGATCTTTTCGATCAACGCCATGTGGGGCTTGATCTTGTTCATCACCGACATAGAGCGGTTCAGGAACATCGCGGCCAACAGGAACGGAATTCCAAGACCCGCCGCGTAGACACCCAGCAGCAGGGTGCCACGGGCCACCGACGCCTCGGACGCTGCCAGCGACAGGATGGCGCCCAACTGCGGGCCAATGCAGGGCGTCCAGCCAAAGGCAAAGGCCAGACCAAGGATATAGGCACCGAAAACCGATCCGCCGGAATCACCCGTCTCGATCCGCGCTTCGCGGTCGAGGAAAGGAATGCGGAATACGTTCAGAAAATGCAGACCAAACACAATCACCACCGCACCTGACAGTTTGGCGAACAGCACCTGATTCTGCAGCACAAACGCCCCAAAGGCCGAGGCCGTGAACCCCAACAGCAGGAACACCGTGGACAGTCCCAGAACAAAAAACAGCGCGGTCAGCGTGGCCTTGCGACGGGCTGCAGATTCGTCCTGCATCTCATTGATCGACACACCGCTCATGTAGGCAAGATACGGGGGAACGATGGGCAACACGCAGGGCGACAGGAAACTGATCAACCCACCCAGCATTGCGATGAACATGGCAGGCAGCAGGCCCGCGTCTATGATGTCTATTCCGAACATGTATCAGCACATATGGTATCCTACCTGCCGCGTCACGGGGCCAATCGGTCACATCCTCGTGGTTGCGCGCTGGACACCGTGACCAAGTCGAAATATCTCAGGTTCATGTCAAATGTCACTGAAACACTCGACGCGCTGGGCCTGCTGTGTCCACTGCCGGTTCTGAAGGCCAGAAAGCGCCTGAAATCAATGCCTTCCGGGGCGGTATTGCGCGTTCTGGCGGATGACCCGGCGGCCATAATTGACGTGCCGCATTTCTGTTCGGAAAGCGGTCACCGCCTGTTGTCGCAAGAAGAAACCGACGGCCATCAGGTCTATCTGATCGAAAAATCGGGCTGAGCTGAGACCTGAATTGTTACAAGAAAAAGGCGGGTCCCAGACCCGCCTTTATGCGTTTATTGCCCCAAGGACCACCAGCCACGCCGTTTCGGCTTGGGTGGTTCGTTGGATTGCTCTGGCTCTTCCGCGACCGTCTCAAGCACGGGTTCAGGGGCCTCTTCAACCACGTCTTCCACAGCGACTTCGACGGTTTCGACAGGTTCAGCAACCGGCTCTGCCACGTCTTCTACTGCCGGTTCGGCCGTTGCTTCAGCAGGTGTTTCATCGGCGGTTTCGGCGACAGGTTCGGCCACCTTTTCAACCACTGGCTCGGCTGTTTCTTCAGCAAGCGCTTCAACGGCAGGTTCGGCCTCAGCTTCTGCCTCAACGGGCGCGGTATCTGCCTCCTGAGCGTCTTCGGCCTGAACCTCCGCCACCTCATCGACCTTTACCGCGCCGTCAGCCGCAGCAATATCCTCGGATACGACGGCGTCGTCTGACGCCTCGGTAGCCTCTGCGACCTCAGGTTCTTTCTTCTTGCGACGGGGTGCCCGGCGGCGCTTGGTTTTTTCCGCCTTCTCCTCTGTTTCGGCCTCTGCCACCTCAGGCGCAGCTTCGTCCGCCACCTCAGCCGGTGCTTCAGCCTCGCCGGTCTCATCACCTGCAGCCTCAGACGCTTCCGCACCACCGTTGCTCTTCTTGCGACGACGACGGCGGCGTTTGCGCTTGGGTTTGTTCTCTTCCTCGGCCTGCACCGTATCTTCCGACACGGTCTCTTCCTCGTCGGCGTCGACCATATCCATGAGGGACGCGTCCACCGACACGACCGGCGCACTGGCTTCGGGCACAATCCGGCTGGCCGTCTTGAACTTCTCCAGTGAGAAATCCGGGCTTACCAGATGCACATCGCCTTCAATCCGAACCGACATACCATAGCGCGCTTCGATTTGCGCAATATGCTCGCGCTTCTGGTTCATCAGGAAGTTCGCGATACTGACCGGGCAACGCACCAGAACCTCGCGCGAACGACGGCGAGTGCCTTCTTCTTCAATCTGACGCAGGATTGCCAGGGCCATGTTGTCGTCCGAACGGATCAGGCCGGTACCATGGCAGGCCGGGCAAGGCTGCGTCGTCGCCTCAAGCATACCGGGACGCAGGCGCTGACGGCTCATCTCCATCAGGCCAAAGCCCGAAATCCGGCCAACCTGAATACGCGCACGGTCGGTTTTCAGCTTTTCCTTAAGACGCTTTTCAACAGCGGCATTGTTCTTGCGCTCGTCCATATCGATGAAATCGATGACGATCAGCCCCGCCAGATCGCGCAGCCGCAGCTGGCGTGCGACCTCTTCTGCGGCCTCAAGATTCGTCTTGAGCGCGGTTTCCTCGATCGAGCCTTCCTTGGTCGCCCGGCCTGAGTTCACGTCGATTGCCACCAGCGCCTCGGTGACGCCGATCACGATATATCCGCCGGATTTCAGCTGTACCGTCGGGTTGAACATGCCCGTAAGGTAGCTTTCCACCTGATAGCGCGCGAACAGCGGTAGCGCGTCCTCATACCGTTTCACGTTCTTGGCGTGGGACGGCATGATCATCTTCATGAAGTCCTTGGCGATGCGGTAACCGCCCTCGCCCTCAACCAGAACCTCGTCGATTTCGCGGTTATAGAGATCGCGGATCGAGCGTTTGATCAGGTCGCCTTCTTCGTAGATTTTCGCGGGCGCAATGGATTTCAGCGTCAGCTCGCGGATCTGCTCCCACATTCGCTGCAGGTATTCATAGTCGCGCTTGATCTCGGATTTGGTGCGCTTGGCGCCTGCGGTCCGAATGATCAGACCCGCGCCGGTGGGCACGTCGATCTCAGCGGCGATCTCTTTCAGTTTCTTGCGATCCGGCGCATTGGTGATCTTGCGGCTGATTCCGCCGCCGCGCGCGGTGTTGGGCATCAGAACGCAATAGCGACCGGCCAGCGACAGATAGGTGGTCAGCGCTGCGCCCTTGTTGCCGCGCTCTTCCTTGACGACCTGCACCAGCAGAACCTGGCGGACCTTGATGACTTCCTGAATTTTGTACCGGCGCGGGCGCGGTTTGCGCGGCGGGCGAATATCGTCGCTGTCATCCTCGTCAGCAACCGACTCGATGCTGTCATCCTTGGCCGCAGCATCCGCACGGGCCGGAGCGTCTTCTTCCTCGTCCGACTCAGCTTTGTCCTCGGCTTCAGGCGCTGCCGCCTCTTCCACCGCGTCAGTCACTTCGACCGTGGCTTCGGTCTCAGCAACAGCTTCGGCGTCCTCGCCAGCTTGCGCAGCCTCTTCAGGCGCTTCGCCGCCATTCGCGTCTGCCGCGATTTCAACTGCTTCCGACGGCTGTTCGACATCTTCAGCCGGCGCATCGGACTCTGCCGCCGCCTCAACTTCATCCACCGGCTCTTCAACCGGCGTCTCGGCCACCGTCTCCATCGGAGAGCTTCCTTCCGGGACCTCCAGATCAGCGGCTTCTTCACCATCGGCCAGATCGATGGTTTCCATGCCTGTCGGCTCGGTCGAAACCTCAAGCGTTTCGACCGGATCGTCCGATTTTACATCCGCCGCCTTGGTGCGCGACCGCGACCGGCGTTTTTTGGGCTTGGCTTCTTCCGCCTCATCGCGCGCCTTCATCGCCTCAGCATAGGCGCGCTCTTCTTCCATAAGCGCTTCGCGATCAGCGACCGGGATCTGGTAATAATCCGGATGAATCTCGGAAAACGCCAGGAACCCATGCCGGTTTCCGCCGTAATCCACAAACGCCGCCTGCAGCGACGGCTCAACCCGCGTTACTTTTGCAAGATATATGTTGCCAGCAAGCTGGCGTTTGTTTTCGGATTCAAAGTCAAACTCCTCAACCTTGTTTCCGTCGACCACCACAACGCGGGTTTCCTCCGCGTGGGTGGCATCGATAAGCATTTTCTTAGCCATGTGTCCTTGGTGCACCGCGCCAAACGCGTTGTCCTTACCCGTCCGGGGGGACAGGCGCATTTGGGGAGGTGTCTTGTACGGGCGATTTCGGACGGCGCGCGGCAGGGTCTGGCGCTGTGGCCCCCTGCCCGTATAGTCGTTCGTTGCGCGCGCGTCATCGCGGTTCTTCTCCGACAGGCGCGGCTCACCGCAACCTGCCCATTTATTCCTTTCGCCCACACGCGGCGGGCTCAGGCGTTCATCTGCCCCATTTCGGGGCACAATCGGTCTGCTCAGCCAATGCGGGATTAGGTCACCACCTGCGGCATCGCAGCGAAACTCAAAGATTCGGGGCTTAAGAGCACAAAATCGGCCCTGCCCGTCCGGTTACAATAAAAGCAGTCCTGTGGAAAAGACAATGGGCAAACTGCATTCCCTGGCCTCAAGGACGCAGGGATCACTTCATCTGGCCATAAATATCTCGAGGGAGTGAATTGGCCCTACGGGCCAAGAGAGGGGGCCGGCCCCCTCTCTGCCGGTTACAGGTAATCCGAACGCTGCAGGCTGTATTTCGCCATTTTCTCATTCAGCGTCCGCCGTGGCAGGCACAGCTCATCCATCACCGACGCAATCGAGCCCTTGTGGCGGCGCATCGTATTGTCGATCAGCATCCGCTCGAACGCTTCGACGTACTCCTTCAAGGGCTTGCCTTCGGTCGTCATCACGGGCTGCATCTCTTCGTGATCCGACATCAACAGCGACGCAATCGTGCCCGAGCCTCGGCGCGATTGCAGCACGGCACGCTCAGCAATATTGATCAACTGGCGTACATTGCCCGGCCACGGAGCCTGTAGCAATTGCGCTGCTTCCTGCGCGCTGACCTGAGGTGCATCACAGCCATATTCCTCGGCAAATTGCTCGCTCAGGCGGGTGAACAGCGTCAGAATATCCTCGCCACGCTGCCGCAGCGGCGGCATGGTGATCCGCAAAGCCGCCAGACGATAGAACAGGTCCGGGCGCAGCACGTCTTCGCTGGTTTTCCCCGCCTCTTGCAGGTTCGAGATTGCCACGATCCGCGTTTCAGCCGGGGTGCCCTGATCGTTCATCACGCTCAGCAGCCGCGCCTGCAACGTATCGCTCAGCGCTTCGACATCTTCCAGAACCAGCGTCCCGCCGCGCGCTTCTTCGATAGCGGGCAGTTGCGTATCCTCGGGCAACATCGGGCCAAACAGGCGTTTCGACAACGCGTCCTCTTCCAGTGCTGCGCAGGAAACCAGAACGAATTTCTTGCCTGCCCGGCTGCCCACCGCATGCAGTGCATGCGCCACCAGGGTCTTGCCAGTGCCGGTCTCGCCGTCGATCAGAACATGGCCGTCCGCCTGCCCGAGGTCCAGAATATCCTCACGCAGACGCTCCATCACAGGGCTTGCGCCGATCAGTTTGTTCATGATCTGCGTGCCACCAGACAGCTCGCGCCGCAGAGCCCGGTTGTCAAGAGTCAGACGGCGCGCATTGCTGGCGCGTTTGGCCAGTTCCGACATGCGATCCGGGTTGAAGGGCTTTTCCAGAAAGTCGAACGCACCCACGCGCATCGCCTCAACCGCCATGGGCACATCGCCGTGCCCGGTGATCATGATCACCGGCAAGGTGCTGTCCGCGCCCATCAGTTTCTTCAGCAACTGAATACCATCCATGCCCGGCATCTTGATGTCCGAGATCACAATCCCCGGATAATCCGGCCCCAGCACTTTCAGCGCGTCCTCGGCGCTTGAGAACGTCTCGGTGTCATATCCCGACAAGGCAAGCCATTGGCTGATCGACTGGCGCATGTCCTGTTCGTCATCCACAATGGCGATTTTCATGGCCTGTGCCATAGTCTTTCCTTTGTTACTCAGCGGCCTCAAGGCCGTCGCTTCCCAGTATCGGCAGCTGCATCTCGAACACCGCGCCCCCATGTTGGCCGTTGCGCGCCGTCAGCCGACCCCCGTGGTCGTTTACGATACCGGATGAGATAGCAAGCCCCAACCCGACGCCATCGCCCGGCTGCTTGGTGGTGTAGAACGGCTCGAACAGGTTCTCGATATCTTCGATTCCATGCCCGTTGTCGCGCACCGTCAGCACCGCCGTATCGCCCGCTGCCAGAATGATCTCCACGTCCGGCTCTGATATAGATTTGGTGGCGTCCAGGGCATTGCGCAAGAGGTTGACCATCACCTGTTCGATCCGCATCCGGTCGCCCATCGCGATCACCGGTTCCTCGGGCAGAATCTGGGTGATTTTCACATGCCGCTGGCGCAGTTGCGGCTCCATCATCGACAGGGATGAGGCCAGCGCGTCACCAAGATTTACAGGGGAAAACGCGTCCGCGCCCTTGCGCGCATAAGATTTGAGCTGCCGGGTGATCGCCCCCATCCGTTCAATCAGACCGTCGATGCGGCCAAAGCTGGCCAGCGCCTCTTCGGGCCGGTTTCGGCGCAGCAAAAGGCGCGCCCCCGCCAGATAGGTTTTCATTGCAGCCAGCGGTTGATTCAACTCGTGGCTGACGGCGGCCGACATCTCACCCAACGCCGCCAGTTTTGAACTTTGCGCCAGCGTCTGTTCGGCCACTTCCAGCGTCTTTTCGACCCGTTCACGTTCAGCAATTTCCCGCTGTAGCCTTGCGTTCAATGCGCGAAGCTCTGCCGACTCGCGCTGGAACAAGGCCATGCGGAACGTGGCCCGACGGCTAAGCGCATAGAAGGCCAGCGCCAACAGAATCGCAAAGCCCATAATCTCAAGCGCCAGAACGCTGTTCACCTTTTCCCGGATCGACGCATAGGTGGTGAACGAGGTCATCTGCCAACCCCGGAACGGGATGCGCGTTTCCATCCGCATCACCGCCTCGCCCTGCAAATAGGCGTCAGGTGGCAGCGCGTTCCAATCGGTCGTGGCCCGGATGGCGCGTTGGATGGCGCTTTCGGGCGGCTGGCGCAGCATCGCTTCGGCCTCATCCACACCGCGCCATTGCGGCTCGGTCGACAGGATGATTGTACCGGTGCTGTCCGTGACCATCACCGCATCGGAAATCCCGGCCCAGGTCAGCTCGAACTTATGCAGGTCGACCTCAACCAGGATCACGCCCAACATCTCTCCGTTCGCGTCGATCCGACGTGAATAGATAAAGCTATAGCCGCCGGATTCCTTTGGGATCACCGAGAAAATCGTGGCGTTCGACCGCACTGCATCAATGAAATAAGGTGAGTTTCTGTGCGCCTCGCCCAGTCGGTTTCTGTCCGTCGCCGCCCGGGTCAGACCATCGCGATCCAATAGCACAAGCGAGGCCGCGCCGATCTCTTCCACGAACGAAATCAGGCGCTGACTGGACAGGGAATAATCGCTCGACTGCAAGGCCGAGATTAGCGTCGGGTCACGGGACAAGAGCTGTGGAACAATCGCGTTCCGGCGCAGCTCGCTCAGCAGGTTGCCCGAATAAAGGGCCAGCCGAACCTCGGCCCTGTTCCGGGTGGATTCGGTGAACCTGTCGGTCAGCAGGCTGTTCGTGATCCAGATCGTGGCAAAGGCCGCCACCAGCAAAACGAAAACGGCAATTCGCAGGCGCCAGCCAAGCGGCGCACCACGAAACGGTTTTGTCAGAATGGACCAGCCAGAGCGAACATCAGAACTCATGCAGCGAAACTACGCGGGGTTCAGATCAAGCTCAAGTCACGCCGGGGCAAGAACGCCTGACAATGCGCGGAACAATGCCGTCCCGTCGGTGCCACCATGCCCTTCGTCCGCCGCGCGTTCCGGGTGCGGCATCATCCCTAGAACCCTGCGGTTTTCCGACAGGATGCCGGCAATGTCCCCAACCGAGCCATTCGGATTCTCGGTATAGGTGAATGCCACCCGGTCCTGATCACGAAGCGCGGACAATGTTGCCTCATTCGCGAAATAGTTTCCATCATGGTGTGCAATCGGAATACCGATCACATCGCCCGCGTTGTAGCCCTGGGTAAAGGCGCTGTCGCTGGTTTCGACCTTTAGACCGACAGTCTTGCAGATGTATTTCAGCCCCGCATTCCGCAGCAGCGCACCGGGCAGAATGCCCGTTTCAGTCAGGATCTGGAACCCGTTGCAGACCCCAACGGCATAGCCGCCACGCTCGGTATGTTCGACCACCGCTTTGCAGATCGGAGATTGCGCGGCAATGGCCCCGCATCGCAGGTAATCGCCATAGGAAAATCCGCCGGGTACACCGACAATATCCACACCCTGGGGCAAGGCGGCGTCCTTGTGCCAGACCATGTCGACCTGAAACCCGGCCTGTTCAAAGGCCACTGCAAGGTCCCGGTCACAGTTGGACCCGGGGAAAACGATGACGGCTGCGCGCATATGCGGACCCTCCTACAGGACAAAATCGGTGACCACCGCCACGCCCGGAGGCGTCGGGTGATCAAAGGCGGCAAGCTCATCGCTTACCTGACTAAGAGTTATGTTTCGCGTCACCAGCGGGCTGAGGTCGACAGAGCCCCCAGACAGCAATGACAACAGCGACGGATAGCGCCAACTGGGCATGCCACGCGTACCGAAGACAGACAGTTGGCCGGAATAAAGCGCATCCATTGGCAGCGACATGACCGCATGATCGCCCGCAGGCATACCGATCTGCACCATTCGACCCAGCTTGCGCAGGGATTTCATGGCGGCCACGGTCGTTGTCTCGATCCCTAGCGCTTCAATCGCGACATGAGCCCCGCCACCGGTGAGGTCTTTGACCGCTTGCGGCGCGTCGCAAGTCGCTGCGTTGACAACCGCGTCCGCGCCCAGACCTTTGGCATAGTCCAGCTTATCGTCGGCAATATCCACGACGACAACGCGGGCCCCCAGCGCCTTGCCCAGCAGCAACGTGGAAATCCCGACGCCACCGCCGCCAAAAACCGCCAGCCACTCGCCACCCTGTATCTGCGCGCGCCCGACCAGAGCCTGCCAGGCGGTCGTGACGCGGCATCCCAGCGCCGCCGCGATGTCCGGGGCGAGCGTATCGGGCAAAGCGGTCAGGTTGGCATCGGCATGGGCAACGGCGATGTATTCGGCAAACGCCCCGTCACAGGTGAAACCGGGCACCACCTGATCGGCGCAGATAGTCTGATGCCCCTGCGCGCAATCCGGGCAGTGGCCACAGGCCAGAATAAAGGGCGCAATCACCCGGTCCCCCACCTTCCACCGATTGACCCGCGCGCCCACAGCGACAACCTCGCCGCAATATTCGTGTCCGGGGGTCATCGGCAGAACCACGTCCGGGTCCGAGCCTGACCACGCATGCCAATCCGACCGGCAAACGCCACAAGCCAGCACGCGGACGACAACGCCGTCCTCGGCCGGTTCAGGGTCGGGAATGGTCGTCAGCTCAAGCGGCTGACGATAGGTGATCAGACGCGCTGCCCGCATCCGTTCAGACCAGTTCGATCTCGTAACGTTCGATGACGGTGTTGGCCAACAGCTTTTCGCACATCTCGGTGATGTCGGCCTCGGTCGCGCCTTCGGCCAGCTCAAGGTCGATCACCTTGCCCTGACGCACGCCTTCGACCTGATCAAAGCCCATGGCGCCCAAGGCGTGCCGCACAGCCTCACCCTGAGGGTCAAGGACCCCGTTCTTCAGCATTACATGCACCCGTGCTTTCATTCCTGCAACTCCAGCTGAGGGCCGCGGTTCCCGGCCCGTTCCGTTGCGCGGGGGATAGCGTGGGAAACCGCGTTCGACAACCCTTGTCCGCACACAGTTTGACGCAGGTTCGCCGATCAACACGATTGTCGCGTGCCAAAGTGCTTCTGCAATGAACGCGCGGACCTGCCGGAACGAAAAAAGCGCCGTTGGATATACGGCGCTTTTCGATGCTTTCTTAAACCGAGCAAACGGTCAGTTGATCAGCGTAGGCTTTGCCACATTGCTTTGCGGCAGAACGCCCAGACGGCGCGCGACCTCGGAATAAGCGTCGGTCAGGCTGCCCAGATCGCGACGGAACACGTCTTTGTCCAGCTTCTGACCGGTCTCAATGTCCCACAGGCGGCAGCTGTCGGGGCTGATCTCATCGGCGATGATCAGGCGTTGGAAGTCGCCGTCATAGACGCGACCGATTTCGATTTTGAAATCCACCAAACGGATACCCACGGCCAGCATCACGCCGCTCATGAAATCGTTCACGCGCAGTGCGAGGCTCAGGATGTCTTCCATGTCCTGCTGGCTGGCCCAGCCAAAGGCGGCGATATGTTCCTCGGTGACCAGCGGATCGCCCAGGGCGTCGTCTTTATAGCAGTATTCGACGATCGGGCGCGGCAATTGCGTGCCTTCGGCGATGCCCAGACGTTTGGACATCGACCCGGCAGCATAATTGCGCACGATGACTTCCAGCGGCACGATTTCGCAGCTGCGCACCAGTTGTTCACGCATGTTCAGACGGCGGATAAAGTGGGTCGGCACGCCGATCTGGGCCAGACCGTTCATGAAGAACTCACTCAGGCGGTTGTTCAGAACACCCTTGCCGTCGATCACATCCTTTTTCTCGGCGTTGAACGCGGTGGCATCATCCTTGAAATACTGCACGATGGTGCCCGGTTCGGTGCCTTCATACAGGATCTTGGCCTTACCTTCGTAGATTTTCTTGCGACGCGCCATAAGCGACCTTTCCACTCTGATCAGAGGGAATGAGTCCCCTCACGTTGGCGTTCTCATAGTGCAAGCCCCCCGGTCCCGCAAGTTTACTTGACCCGAGGGGGTTTGACGCAGGGCAAATCCCTTGCGCACGGGCGCTGCAATAGTCATATCTTCAAACAAGAAGATGTAATCCAAGAGGTCCCCAACCAATGACCACGTTTGACGAACGCGAAAACGCCTTTGAAGCCAAGTTTGCGCATGATGAGGAAATGCAGTTCAAAGCTCAGGCCCGCTGCAACAAACTGCTGGGCCTTTGGGCGGCAGAAAAGCTGGGAAAATCCGGCTCTGAGGCCGATGACTATGCCAAAACCGTTGTGATCGCCGACATGGAAGAGGTCGGGCACGAGGATGTCGTGCGCAAGGTCGCAGGTGATCTGGGCGCGTTGTCCTCTGACGACGAAATCCGCGCCAAGATGGCCGAGCTGCTGCCCGAGGCCAAAGCGCAGGTTCTCAGCGAGACGGAATAAGGCTTTCACGCCTGCCTCATGATCTTCATGAGTTTTATGAATTTGATTTGACGCCCCTGTCATGAGACATGGGGCGTCTCTGATTTTATCGGGCCAATTGCGCCTTTTTCCGGAATACCCCAATGACAAATGCACTGAGCCAGCTTCTTGAAACCACCGATGCCATTCTGGCCGATGGTGCAACGGGCACTAACCTGTTCAATATGGGTCTGCAATCGGGTGATGCGCCTGAATTGTGGAATGTCGACGAAGCCGACAAGATCCGTGCGCTGTACCAGGGTTCGGTGGATGCAGGCAGCGATCTGTTTCTGACCAACACCTTCGGCGGCACTTCGGCGCGCCTAAAACTGCACGACGCCCAGAGCCGCGTGGCCGAGCTGAACCGGATCGGCGCAGAGTTGGGCCGTGAAGTGGCCGACAAGGCCGGGCGCACCGTTATCGTTGCAGGCTCGGTCGGCCCTACCGGTGAGATCATGGAGCCTGTAGGCAGCCTGTCGCATGCTGAGGCGGTTGAGATGTTCCATGAACAGGCAGATGCGCTGAAAGCCGGTGGCGCGGATGTGCTGTGGCTGGAAACCATCAGCGCGCCCGAAGAATTCCGCGCCGCGGCTGAGGCTTTTGCCCTGGCCGATATGCCCTGGTGTGGCACCATGAGCTTTGACACCGCCGGACGCACCATGATGGGTGTGACATCTGCCGATCTGGCGCAGCTGGTCGAAACCCTGCCGAACCCGCCGGTGGCCTTTGGTGCAAATTGCGGAACCGGCGCGTCCGACATCCTGCGCACTGTGCTGGGCTTTGCCGCGCAAGGGACCGAACGTCCCGTGATCTCCAAAGGCAATGCGGGTATTCCGAAATATGTTGACGGCCACATCCACTATGACGGCACGCCCGAGCTGATGGGCGATTATGCCGCCATGGCCCGTGATGCCGGGGCCACTATCATCGGCGGTTGCTGTGGCACCATGCCAGCCCACCTGCGCAAAATGCGCGAGGCACTGGATACGCGCCCGCGCGGGTCACGCCCGACGCTGGATCAGATCACCAACGCGCTGGGGCCGTTTTCGTCTACCTCAGACGGTACCGAAGAAGACGCCATGCCCGAGCGCCGGACACGCCGCCGCCGCCGCGCCTGATCCTTAGCGCCCCTCGAATTTCGGGGGGCGTTTTTCCATGAAGGCCACCACACCTTCGGCAAAATCGCGGGTCCGGCCGCAATCGCCTTGCAGATGCGCCTCGACCGTCAGTTGTTGCGTCAGTGTCTTTTCGTAAGTGCCGCGGATGGCCTTTTTGATCGCACCGAACCCGGCAGTGGGGCCATTGGCCAGATAAGCGGCACGCTTGCGCCAATGCGCCTCGAACGCGTCATCCGGCACGGCTTCCCAAATCAAACCCCATTCATCCGCCTGACGTGCGCTGATCTTGTCGGCGAACAGAGCCGCCCCCATCGCCTTGGCAAACCCCATCTGGCGCGGCATGAACCACGTTCCACCCGCATCGGGCAGCAGACCGATCCGCGCAAAGGCTTGCAGGAAATAAGCGCTTTCGGTCGCGATCACCACATCCGCACATAGCGCAAGGTTCGCCCCTGCCCCGGCCGCCGCGCCGTTGACCGCCGCAATAGTGGGAACCGGGCAGTCGTGGATTGTCTCAAGCATCGGCTCGTATTCATCGCGCAAGGTCCGCTCAAGATCGATCTTACCGGTGCTTGAAGCATCGCCCAGGTCCTGACCCGAACAGAACGCAGCGCCCGCCCCGGTCAGAACAATCGCCCGAGCGTGGCGTGCGGCATGCTTCATCGCGTGCGTGACCTCGGCCCGCATCTGCGCCGTCATGGCGTTCATCTTGTCAGGGCGGTTCAGGGTTACAACCGCCAAATTGTCAGTGACGTCCAACAGGATCGTTTCGTAGTCCATCTACCCCTCCCCAAAACAGTCCAGAGTTTTGGGAACCCTGACGGAATTCACCGCAGAGGAAAAGCAGAACCCTGGGTCAGTCTTCCAGAATTTGGCGCAAACGCTCTTTCTCGGCCTCGCTCAGCGCATCGTTTTCGCCAATGGCCTGAACCTGCGATCGCTTGCGCATAAAGCTGAAGCCCACTGCGGCGGCGATCAGCAACATGATCGGTCCTGCCAGCCAAAGCATCAGGTTTGATCCCGTCACCTTGGGTTTGAGCAGTACATATTCGCCATAGCGATCCACGATGAAGGCAATCGCCTCCTGATCGGTATCGCCCGCCACCAGCCGCTCCCGCAGCAGCAGGCGCAGATCGCGGGCCAGTTCAGCGTTGCTTTCGTCGATGCTTTCGTTGCGGCAGACCAGACAGCGCAAGCCGGTGCTGAGGTCACGGGCGCGTTGTTCCAGGACCGGGTCATCCAGCACCTCGTCAGGCTGCACCGCGAACAAGGGCGAGGCGATCAGCGTCAGGATCAAAATCAGACGTTTCATTCCGCAGGTACTCCGCCCGCAGGGGCCTTGCGCGCACCTGCCGCCACACGGAACCGCCGATCCGACAGGCTGAGCAAGCCGCCCAGAGCCATCAGGATACAGCCACCCCAGATCCAGTTGGCCAGAGGTTTGATATAGGTGCGCATCACCCAGCCCCCATCCGCCTGCTGATCCCCGATCACCACGTAAAGATCACCAAGGAACCGGTAGTCAATCGCCGCCTCGGTCGTCGGCATCCGCGCGACCGGATAGTCGCGTTTTTCAGGATGGAGCGTCCCCATGTCGCGGCCATTCTTTTCCACCCGCACATCAGCGGTGGTCGAGAAATAGTTCGGCCCCTCTACACGCCGCACGTCTTCCAGCGTCAGGGTGAACTGACCCACTTCGAACGGCTGGCCCGGCTGCGCGACGCGAATGTCTTCGACCTCCCACGCGGTCAGGCCGGCAATGGCGAATATAGTCACGCCCAATCCGGTATGGGCCACAGCCTTGCCCCAGTCTGCACCGGGCAGACGGAACAGACGTTTCAGACTGCCATTGCGGCCCGTGCGGCTCCAAAGATCGACAGCAGCGCCGAAGGTCACCCACGCGCCCAGGAACAGGCCAACCGGTCCCAGCGCGCTACGCCCCGTCTGCATCGCCCAGACAAGCAGCGCCAACGCCACCGCCAGCGCAAAGGCATATCGCAGCGAATAAGCGGTTTTACCCAGCTTACCGCGCTTCCACGGCAGCATCGCACCGACGGGCAAGACCAGCCCCAATGCCACCATGAACGGAGTGAAGGCTGCGTTGAAAAACGGCGCGCCGACCGAGAGTTTCCGGTCAAAGGCCATCTCGGCGACCATCGGCCACATCGTACCCACGAACACGACGAAACAGCTAACGGCCAGCAGGATGTTGTTCAGTATCAGACCGCTTTCACGGCTGACCATGCCAAAGACGCCCTTGGCCTCCATCGCCTGCGCGCGCGCGGCAAACAGGGTCAGCGCGCCGCCCATGAAGAACACCAGAATAAGCAGGATGAACACACCACGCTCGGGGTCATTGGCAAAGGCATGAACGGATGTCAAAAGGCCCGACCGCACGATAAACGTGCCAATCAACGAGAACCCAAAGGCAATGATCGCCAGCAGAATGGTCCAGCTTTTCAACGCCTCGCGCTTTTCGACCACGATGGCGGAATGGAGTAGCGCCGCCGCCAGCAACCACGGCATGAACGAGGCGTTCTCAACCGGGTCCCAGAACCAGAAACCGCCCCAGCCCAGCTCATAATAGGCCCACCACGATCCCAGTGCGATCCCGATCGTCAGAAATACCCAGGCGGCCAGCGTCCATGGCCGCACCCAGCGCCCCCACGCCGCATCCACGCGGCCCTCGATCAGGGCGGCGACGGCAAAGCTGAACGCCATGCTGAGGCCCACGTAGCCCAAATACAGGAACGGCGGGTGGAAGGCCAAACCGGGATCCTGCAACAGCGGGTTCAGGTCGCGGCCGTCAAACGGGGCCACGATCAACCGGTCAAACGGGTTGGACGTGAACAGGATGAAGGCAAAGAAAGCGACCGCTATCGATGCCTGAACAGCCAGAACGCGCGCCTTCAAGGTCGGCGGAAGTCCCCCGCCGAAAAACGCGGCCATTGCGCCGAACAACGACACGATCAGCACCCACAGCAGCATGGAGCCTTCGTGGTTTCCCCAAGTACCGCTGATCTTGTAGAGCATCGGCTTGGCCGAATGGCTGTTCTCGACCACCACGCGCAGAGAGAAGTCAGACGTCACGAACGCCCAGACCAGTGCCCAGAAGGAAAACCCGACCAGAAGGAACTGCAAGATCGCCGCCGGTTCGGCAAAAGACATCCATCCAGGCCATCGCTTAGCCGCACCGACAAGCGGTACAACCGACTGCACAATTGCAACCAAAAAAGCGAGGATGAGGGCGAAGTGACCGAGTTCTGTAATCATGCCCCGGACCATATTCCGGTTCCGGGGCAAGCACCAATCACTTTCGCCCCTACGGGGCGAGCATAGTGTCGCGGTTCAGGCCCCGCGCGTGCGCCGCCAATCGTCCAACGCCGGGTTGTGCTCGGGCTGCACGGCACGTTCGGACATTGCGGCGTCCCCCTTGGTGTCAGCCGCCCCGATACCGTCACTGCGCATGATGTCCAAAGCCCGAAGATTGTCCAACACCTGCGGGGTGCGCGCCATTGAGACAGCAAGCTCTCGCTGGAGGTTCTGAACCTTGGTCTGGTGTCGTGCGCCAAAGTAGAATGAGACGATCACCCCAAGCAACCACCACAAGGGCTCGGGCACCAGCGCAATCCCCTGCATGCGCGCAGCAAACCATAGCGGATCGACCATGGCGGCAAGGAATAGCCCCAGCGTCCCCAATGCCATCGCAGGGCGCGGCAAACGGTTCAAGCCATCCATAAACCGATCAAACGCGCTTTTCTGATTGGCCTGAAACTCCTGCCCCATCTGAACCATCGCCTGATGTTGCAAGGCGAGGCCTCGTTCCGCGCTGTTTTCGGCATTTTCGCGAAACACTTCGGCGGTTTCGCTTACGATATTGCGACCACTGCCAAACAGAATGCCCAAAACGCTTGAAATCAATCCCATGCGGCGACCCTCTTTTGAAATTCGGCTTCGTTCAGGTGATAGACGGGTGAGACAAATTCTTCGGCACGGCGAATCCACCCGCCCTTGCCCCCGGCGCGGGTCCGCGCGTATTTGCGGGACGCAGGCCTGTTGTCGGCCACCCGAAAATAATAATTGCGCCGGGCTATCCCATAGGCGTCTCTCAGCGCTTTCGCACCCGGGTCGGCCGCAGCATGGCAGGCTTGCGCGGTTTCAGGACCGACCACGCCGTCCACCACGATCTTAAAACCCATATCACGCAACAGCTGTTGAAGGATTTTGACAGCCTGACCGCCTGCGTTGACGTACATGTCAAATACAGACGCATGTAGAACCTCCGGCAGGCTCCCAAGCCTCGGCTGTTCAAAATAGTGTTTGATGAAGATGTCGACCGCTTGCGATTGGCTCAGCATCTTCACGTCCTGCGACGTGATCTGCCCGTCGCCTGAAATGTCCATACCCAACCGACGCATAGTGTGAATTGTAACGCCAAACTTTGTTGGCCCGCCGGGATCGTCCGGGTCATTTACGAACCCACCTTCCCGGGCCACAATCTGTGTCGCAATTTGTCTGACGGTCTGCATCGTACCCTCCGATTGCCGTTGGGCAAACGCTGGGCGAAACCGGTTAAAGACGGGCAACGAAATAGGGCGCTGCTTGTGCAACGCCCTGCTCGAAAACTCCGAAATATGCTAAGATCAGCTGTCGCCGGCTTCCTTGTAAACCCCTTGTTCCTTCAATGCGTCTACAACCTCTTTCGGCATGTAGGTCTCATCGTGTTTCGCAAGGATTTCAGTGGCTTCAAACACGCCGTTTTTGTAAGATCCGGTGCCGACCATCCCCTGATTTTCCGAAAACAGGTCCGGCAGAACACCGGTGAACGCAACCGGCACGCTTTCGCCGCCATCAGTCACGACGAAATGAACTGTTTCACCCTGCCCGCGGATGATCGAGCCTTCTTCGACCAGACCACCGATGCGGAACACCTCGTTCGGCAAAGGCGGCTCAGCAATCACCTCGCTGGGCGAGCGGAAAAAGTTGATTCCGTCACGCATCGCATACCCAATCAACCCCGTAGCCAAGACCAAGGCCACAACGGCCAGCAAAATGACTTGAACTCGACGACGTTTCTTGAGCGTTTTCATACCGTCCTCACGGGAATAGAGGGGCCATCATCAGGCCCCGGGTTTCATCCTCACCTAACATCAGGTTGGCGTTCTGCAAGGCTTGGCCACTGCTACCTTTTGTCAGGTTATCCAAAGCGCCGATCACAATGGCGCGACGTTCGATCCGGTCGCCAACCACCCCGATATGGCAATAGTTCGAGCCCCGCACATAGTGGGTTGACGGCGTTTCGCCAAAGGGCAACATCTGGATAAAGGGTTCGTTTTCATAGGTTTTCGCCAGCGCCTCATACACACTGGCCGGATCGCCCTTGACGTAAGTGGTCGCCAGAATGCCCCGGTTGGCGGGGATCAGATGAGGCGTGAACTGCACATGCACCGGACGACCCGCAAGGGCCGAGAACTCCTGATCGAACTCACCCAGATGCCGATGGGTGCCACCCACAGCGTAGGCGTTGTATCCCTCGCTCAGCTCCGCATGCAGCAGGTTTTCCTTAAGCGACCGGCCCGCACCGGACACAGCGCATTTCAGGTCCAGGATGATGTCATCCAGATCGATCACCCCGGCCGAGATCAAAGGCCGCAGCACATATTGCCCCGTGGCCGCATTACAGCCCGTGCCCGCCACCAACCGCGCGTTGCGAATGTCGTCGCGGTAGAACTCGGTCAGGCCATAGACAGCCTCTTCCTGCTGTTCCAGCGCGACATGGGCGTTGCCGTACCACTTTTGATATTCATCCGCCTCACGCAGACGGAAATCTGC
The DNA here is from genome assembly GCF_056538885.1 of Ruegeria sp. BE1. Classification (NCBI taxonomy): domain Bacteria; kingdom Pseudomonadati; phylum Pseudomonadota; class Alphaproteobacteria; order Rhodobacterales; family Roseobacteraceae; genus Ruegeria; species Ruegeria sp. BE1. Next base: position 1,061,612 of record NZ_JBQFTY010000001.1, on the reverse strand, counting down.
GGACAGATCGACAATTTTCAGGGATTTCGGCAGGTCCCGAATGACTTCCTGGCTTGTCTTGTGCGGCAACGCGCAAAAGCACAGATCGATCTGCGAAAAGTCGATCTCGGAAATTTTGCACAGGTCCGGCAGGTCCATGTGGCGCAGATGCGGAAACACCTGGGCCATCGACATCCCGGCCTTACGCTCGGCGGCCAGAGCGGTGATTTCCATGTTCGGGTGCTCGGCGATCAGCCGCACCAGTTCTGCGCCGGTATAGCCCGAAGCACCCAGGATTGCGATTTTATGGGTCATGTCAGACCTCTTGATTGATGGTGTCACATTTCACGACCGCCATGTGACGGTCTTTGAATAGAAGAGAGTACGCAGTGCCGTCCTTGACCTAAATCAGGCGGCTTCGAACGTGATTTGTCGTCGAAGGAACTGTGTTGCGCGGTCGCTTACGGTGCCGGGTTTGCCAGTTGTCACAAAACCGCCCTGCCCGGTTCCTTGCATATTCGGATGGCGTTGCAGGTAATCCGCAAGGCTTTCCGCCACCAGCGCGCCCTGGCTGAACACCTGCACGTCCGCGCCCAAGGCAGCCTGAAAGGCATCCGCCATCAACGGGTAGTGCGTGCAGCCCAGGATCGCGGCCTGCGGTTCGGGCATCTTGCGTTTCAGCGCATCCACGTGGCTGCGTACCAGCGCCTCGGCCAGGATCAGATCGCCGTCTTCGATGGCATCCACAACACCGCCGCAGGCTTGGGCCTCAACATCCACGCCAATCGCACGGAACGCCAGCTCACGCTGGAACGCGCGGCTGGAAACTGTCGCGGGTGTCGCAAACAGGGCCACATGTTTCACCGCAACCTCACGCGGGGGGCTGTTGTCGCCCCATTGCCGCTCGGTCAGAGCTTCGATCAGGGGGACAAAGACGCCCAGTACGCGTTTACCCTCGGGCACGCCCTCTTCCTGCATCCGACGCAGCGCGGCGGCGCTGGCGGTGTTGCAGGCCAGAATCACCAGATCGCAACCCCGGTTCCACAGGTCGTAAACGGCGCGGCGTGTCAGATCATAGATATTCTCGGCATCGCGCACGCCATATGGCGCATGCGCGCTGTCCGCGAAATACAGAAAATCCACGTCCGGCAGACGTTTCTGCGCGGCGTCCAGAACGGTCAGACCGCCCAATCCAGAATCAAAGATGCCTACTGCCATATGCCCCTTTAGGCGCGATGCCGTTCCTCAAATTCATAGCCGTAGTCATAGGACTCTAACGGCGTCGGAGACAGCTCATACGTGGCTTTGCGCAAGAAATCCATCATCTTGCGCGTATCCGTCGAGAGAGGGTCCAAAACGTCGCGCCCGATGGGCTCTCCGATCACCACCTGAACGGGGGTATCCACGCGTTTCTTGAATTCTTTGATCAACAAACCCATGCGCAACGTACTGTGCAAATGACTGGCGATCTGAAACAGGCGCGAGGTGTGGCCGTCAAAGAAAACCGGCACCACGGTCGCATTCGATTTGGCCACCATCCGCGCGGTAAAGCCGCGCCAGCCCGGGTCCATGGGATGCGAGAACGGTTTGACCCCGGTGCTGACCGTGCCCCCCGGAAAAATCCCGACTGCGCCGCCCTCTCCCAGATAGTTCAGCGCGGTTTTGCGGGTCTCAAGGTTCAGTTTCACCGCCTCTTTCGTTTCATCAAACGAGATCGGCAGGATGATGCGATTCAAATCTTCTGCCTTGCGGAAAACATGATTTGCCAGAATGCGAAAGTCGCCGCGGGCCTGAGACAGGATGTGACCCATCATCATCCCGTCGAGAATGCCATAGGGATGATTGGCGATCAGGATCAATGGCCCGGTTTGAGGAATATTCTGCAGAGAGCCCCCCACCACATCCAATGACAGGCCATAGCGCTCCACCATAACCGACCAGAAATCACGGCCCTGAGCGACCTCTCTTTCATACCCATCCGCACGTTTGATCAGTCGCATCCGGCCGGTGGTGTTCTCCATCAGCTTGATCAGCATACGCCCGCCCTTGGTCTCGGCAGAGTAGGCATAGGATATGTCACGTGCGACATGGCGGCGCGAGGGCATTCAACTCTCCAACATTGCTGGCTGCAAGATATGTGCAGACAGCAATTTTGACCAGTTATCGTGACAAAACCGTGACGATTTATTCCGCCGCTGCGCGCATCTCGGGGCCACCGTTGCGAATGGTGGCCAGCAATTCCTCGCGCCGTTTTGCGGCTTTGGCCTCATTGGCCTGCAGGACCGGACCAAACCCGCGAATGTCCAAAGGCAGTTGCGCCAAGGCAATGAACGCATCACGGGTTGCCGCGTTAACAAGCGGAGTGATCTCTTTGAGATCACGCTCATATTGTTTGATCAGTGCCCGCTCCATCCGACGCTCGGCGCTGTAGCTGAAGATGTCCAGTGGAGTTCCGCGCAGAACCTTCAGCCGGGCCAAAACCTTCATCGGCCCTAACATCCAGTCACCGTAAGTGCGTTTTTTCGGGCGGCCATTCGGACCGGTCCCTCCGAGGATAGGCGGCGCGAGGTGAAAGGTCATTTTGAAATCCCCGTCAAACTCGACCGCTGCCCTGTCGCGGCTGGTCAGCATTAGTCGCGCGACTTCGTATTCGTCCTTGTAAGACAACAGCTTATGATAGCCTTTGGCCACCGCTTCACGTACGCCGTCATCTTCAAACGCGTTGACCACTTTGAGATACCGTTTCGCAAGGCGACCGCTTTGATACGCCGTCAGGTGTTGCGCGCGAAAGTCGATCTTTTGTGTCAGAGTCTTTGGCAGGTCCGTCGTGTTCGGTTCAAGAATTGCAGCAACCTCTTGCGGGTGCAAAACAGCCCAACGTCCAATGTCAAAGGCGCGTTTGTTGCGTTCAATCGCCGTGCCGTTCAGTTCGATTGCGGCCAGGATCGCCTCATGACTGACCGGCAACAGGCCGCGCTGCCACGCCGCGCCGAAGATCATCATGTTGGAATAGATCGAGTCCCCCATCACCGCGCGCGCCAGATCAGTGGCGTCAAACAGGGATACATCGTCTTTCAGGCGTGCCTGCAAAGCAAGCTCCAGCCGGTCGCCCGGTATACGGAATTCGGTGTCCCGGGTGAAATCGCCGGTGACCGTCTCATGGCTGTTCACGACCGCGCCGGTCCGGCCTGCGCGCGTCAGACCCAACGTTTTAGCACCCGCAGACACGACCAGATCGCCGCCGATCAGCGCATGCGCCTCGCCCGTGGCCACGCGAATGGCGCTGATGTCTTCGGGACGGTTGGCGAGGCGGCAATTGATATACACAGCGCCGCCTTTTTGGGCCAAACCGGCCATCTCCATCATGCCTGCACCCTTGCCATCGATCTGCGCAGCCTGCGCCAGGATCGCCCCGAGGGTCACAACCCCGGTGCCGCCGACGCCGGTGATGACCACGTTGTGCGTGCCGCGGATCTCGGGCAGCACAGGGTCAGGCAGATCCGGCAGATCAATCTCGGTGGTGGCTTCCTTTCGGATTTTCGCGCCTTCCAGCGTTACGAAAGACGGGCAAAATCCGTTCAGGCACGAGAAATCCTTGTTGCAGCTGGACTGATCAATGGCCCGCTTGCGGCCCAGTTCGGTTTCCTTCGGCACGATTGACACGCAGTTGGACTGAACCCCGCAATCGCCGCAGCCTTCGCATATATCAGTGTTGATGAAGACGCGCTTGTCGGGATCAGGAAACGCCCCCTTTTTGCGTCGACGCCGTTTCTCAGCCGCACAGGTTTGCACATAGACGATGACCGAGACCCCCTCAATCTCGCGAAACCGCTCTTGCACCTTCATCAGATCAGCGCGCTCAAAGCTATCAACGCCGGCTGGCAGCGCATTGAAATTCAGGTCTTCTTTCTCGTCATAAACCACGGCGATATGCTGCACACCCATGGCCTTGACCTCGGCCACGATCCGCTCGGCGGTGAGATCGCCCTCATTCCCCTGCCCGCCAGTCATGGCGACCGCATCGTTGAACAGGATTTTGAAGGTGATGTTCGTCCCCGCTGACAGCGCGGCCCGGATCGCCTGAACGCCGGAATGATTGTAGGTCCCGTCGCCAAGGTTCTGGAACACGTGTTTCGTAGTTGAAAACGGCGCCTCACCGATCCAGTTCGCGCCTTCGCCGCCCATCTGAGTGAAACCGGTGGTTTCCCGGTCCATCCACTGCACCATGTAGTGACAGCCGATCCCGGCATAGGCGCGGCTGCCATCCGGTATCTTGGTTGAGCTGTTATGCGGGCATCCAGAACAGAAATACGGAAGGCGGGTTGCGATCTCTTCAGCGTTGTCGGCCCGGCGTGCCTCGGCCAGACTGTTAAGCCCGGCGCGTACGCCATCGGTTTCGCGGCCCTCTTCGATCAGGATCTGGCCCAGTTTCTCGGCTATCATGATCGGATCGAGCGCACCTCGGGTCGGGAACAACTCTTCGCGGTGCAGCGTCCCGGCCCCGCCTTTGTACCAGCCATAGACACGGCGGCCCCGACGGTCATCAAAGATAGCCTCTTTGACCTGCACCTCGATCAGCTTGCGCTTTTCTTCGACGATCACGATCAGGTCCAGCCCCTCGGCCCAGTTATGGAACCCGGCCATGTCCAGCGGAAAGGTCTGCCCGATCTTGTAGGTGGTGATGCCCAGCCGCTCTGCCTCGGGTTCATCGATGTTCAGCAAAGACAGGGCGTGCGTCAGGTCCAGCCAGTTTTTGCCCGCCGCGACGAACCCGATCTTGGCACCGGGCTTGCCCCAGACACGCCGGTCCATCCCATTGGCGCGCGAGAAGGTTTCGGCAGCAAAACGTTTATAGTCAATAATCCGCGCCTCTTGCAGGTGCGGGGTATCGGCCAGACGGATGTTCAAACCACCCTCGGGCATATCAAAGGCGGGGTTGACCACATTCATCCGGTCAAAGCTGCCATCCACGACCGAGGTAACCTCAATCGTGTCCTTCATCGTCTTCAGCCCGACCCAGACACCGGCAAACCGGCTGAGCGCAAACCCGTAAACGCCGTAATCCAGAATCTCCTGCACACCTGCCGGGCTGACAATCGGCATGTACATGTCGACCAAAGACCATTCGGACTGGTGCAACACGGTTGAGCTTTCGCCGGTGTGGTCGTCCCCCATGGCCACCAGAACACCACCATGTTCTGCCGTTCCGGCCATATTGGCGTGGCGCATGACATCGCCAGACCGGTCCACGCCGGGGCCCTTGCCATACCACAAGCCAAAGACGCCATCGAACTTGCCATCCCCGCGCAGTCCAGCCTGCTGGCTGCCCCACAAGGCGGTGGCGGCAAGATCTTCGTTCAAACCGTATTGAAAGGTGACGTCGCTTTCGACCAGCTGCTTTTGCGCCCGCATCATCTGCTGGTCCACAGCCCCTAGCGGAGAGCCTCGGTACCCGGTCACCAGACCAGCGGTGTTCAACCCGGCCAGCCTGTCCCTTTCTTTCTGGATCATCATCAGACGCACAAGCGCCTGAGTGCCGTTCAGAAGAACAGGATTTTTCTCAAGATCGAACCGGTCATTCAGCGATATTTCTGGCTGACTCATCAGACGCCTCCCCTCGTCAGATCAGTGTGCTACATTTCCACCCATATTAGGTCATAAATTCTGACCTTCATAGGGTTTATCCCATAAAACCTAGGGATTTCAGTGTTTGATTGTGGAAGTTGTCACCTATTTCATATAGGCGTTCCGAAAAATAATGAAAGTTGCGGCAATGGATTGGGATAAGCTTAGGATATTTCATGCAGTGGCGGATGCGGGCAGCCTGACCCATGCCGGGGACAAGCTGAACCTGTCGCAGTCCGCAGTCAGCAGACAGATCAGAGCACTGGAAGAGTCGCTTGATTCGACCTTGTTTCACCGCCATGCGCGCGGGCTTATCCTGACCGAACAGGGCGAGCTGCTGTTCGATGCAACCTCGGCCATGTCCAAGCGTCTGGATGCCGCCGCCGCACGCATCCGCGACAGCGAAGAAGAGGTTTTCGGCGTCCTGCGCGTCACCACCACATTTGGATTTGGCACGCTGTGGCTCGCCCCGCGCCTGCCAAAACTCTATGAGCAATACCCTGATCTCAACATCGACCTGATGCTGGAAGAACGCGTGCTGGACCTGCCTATGCGCGAAGCCGACGTGGCCATCCGCATGAAAGAACCCAGCCAGGCCGATCTGGTGCGCAAGCGGCTAATGACCGTGCAGATGACGCTGTACGCGACCCGGGAATACCTCGAAACGCATGGTGGCATGCTGCAGTCACTGGATGAGATCAAGGATCATCGATTGATCTGCCAAACCCCCTCGGCCCCGCAGGTCGGGGCAAGCGCGGCAATGGTACGGCATCTGATGACCTACAACCCAGGCTCTTTGCTGACAGTGAACAACTACTTTGGCGTTCTGCAGGGCGTTCTGCATAATTTGGGCATTGGTGTCCTGCCGGACTATGTCACGCAGGACTTTCCGCATCTGGTTCCGATCCTGTCAGATATCGAAACGGCTGATGTTCCTGTTTACCTGGCCTACCCCGAGGAACTGCGCCATTCCAAACGCGTCGCGGCCTTCAGAGACTTCGTGCAGGATGAGATCGTCGCGCAACGCAAACAGCTGAAGCAGATGGGAAAACTTTAGCCATGCGCCTGCAGCATAGCGGGCATGATCACAGATCAGTCTGAAACATCTTGATCGTGCGCAAAGTGATCCCTAAATGGGCACATGAAGGCGGTGATGCTGAAACGCTCATCATCTTCATACCTCCCTGTTGGACTATGGCCGAGCTTAGTGCTCGGCCTTTTTTTTGCCGGTAGGCAGTATACATTTGAATAAGTCGGCAAAACATCTGGGAAACTCGGGCACTTAGCCCTATGATCGCGCAAAATTCACAAAAACGTGTGATCGAGGACAGATTCGATGTTTCACCCCCTTCGCCTGTTGATGGCGGTCCTTTGCGCTTTGTGTCTGACCAGCCCGGTCCTTGCACAAAGCACCGGTTCAAACGGTTCGACATCCACCGTAACTATTCCCGATGATCTGACACCGGAACAAGTGGACGATCTGGTGGCACGTATGTCCGACGATCAGGTCCGCGCCATCCTGTTGGAGCGTCTGGATGCAGTGGCCGAAAAAAAGGCTGCCGAAGCCGCCGACCACGAAGACCCAATCACTGAGCTCAACGAGATTTGGGCAGAAATGATGACCTCGTGGAAGCACGTGCTGATGACCATCCCGAACCTCTTTAGCGCCCAGGTTCACGCGGTCGACAACTTCATCGGCACGTTCGGCGGCAATGGCGCGCTGGTCCTGCTTGGATTGGTTCTGAGCGTTCTGGTCGCTGGATATGTGGCGGAAAAGCTGTTTGGTCTGATCACGCGCAAATGGCACAGCCCGGTTGAGCCCGAAGATGAAAACGATCTTAGGGGCGCGGTCAAATACCTGTTTGTCCGCTTTTGCCATGAGATCGCAGGGCTTGTGGTTTTCTACGTGGTCATTCGCGCCCTCGGAAACGCTATTCTGACCACCGAGCAGATCACCTATGCCGCGCCCTTCGTGTTCTATCTGATCTGGGTTCCGCGCCTGGGTGCTGCAGTCTCGCGCTTTGTGCTGGCCCCGATGAAACCTCATTTCCGGCTGGTGAATATTGACGACCACTGGGCACAATACCTGCATCGCAACCTGATTGGCCTGCTGTTGCTGATCGGGTTCACCCTGTTCATCATCCATTTCAACCAGTTGAACGGCATCACCCCGGGTGAAACGCGCATTGGATTCTGGCTGAACGCAGGCATTCATATCTATATCGGCCTGATCGCCTGGACCGCGCGCGAGGGGCTGACCCAGATGATGCTGGGCACAGATCCCGATCATACAAAGTTCGATGAAGAGGTGGCCCACTATTACCCCTATTTCGCCATCGGTGTGTCCGCCCTGACATGGCTGCTGGTCGAGTTTCTGGTGGCGCAGCGCAACCCGGTATCGCTGCAACTGCTGGTTCAGGGGGCTCATTTCCAGACCATGTTCTGGCTGCTGATCGCACCTGCTCTGGATACGTTGATCCGCGGCCTTGTGCGGCATCTGCAGCCGCCAATGCTCGGCGAAGGCCCAGTGGCCGAGCGCGCCTATAAATCGACCAAGCGCAGCTATATCCGCATCGGTCGGGTTCTTGCGGGCATCCTGATCATCCTGATGGTCGCCCGCGCCTGGGATCTCGACCTGCAGGAGATTGCCGGAGGTGGCGCTGAATCCGGCAGCAAGCTGATCCAGTTCTTCATCATCATTGCGATCGGCTACATCCTGAATGAGGTCGTCTCGCTTTGGATCAACCGCCGTCTGGCCAAGGAACAGACCGCCGCAGATCAAAGCCCCGACGAAGAGGCTGGCGAAGGCGGTGGATCGGGCGGCTCGCGTCTGGCGACTGTCCTGCCGTTGCTGCGCGTCACTGCGCAGGCCGCAATTGCTGTGATCTTTGTGCTGCTGGCGCTGGGAGCGCTTGGCATCAACATCACCCCGCTGCTGGCCGGTGCCGGTGTTCTGGGCCTGGCCATCGGTTTTGGCGCGCAGAAACTGGTCGCAGATATCGTCGGCGGCATCTTCTTTCTGGTCGATGACGCCTTCCGCGTTGGCGAATATGTCGATGTCGGCGGCACAACGGGTACGGTCGAAAAGATCTCGATCCGGTCCATGCAACTGCGCCACCATCGCGGCCCGGTGCACACCATTCCTTATGGTGAGATTCAGAAGCTGACCAATTACAGCCGCGACTGGGTCATCATGAAGCTGAAATTCACCGTGCCGTTTGATACCGATCCCAACAAGGTCAAGAAGATCTTCAAAAAGATCGGGGCCGAGATGATGGCAGATGAGCTGCACAAGGATGGCTTCCTGCAGCCGTTCAAATCGCAAGGCGTGTTCGACTTTGACGATGTGGGCATGATCATCCGCGGCAAGTTCATGGCCAAACCGGGCAAGCAGTTCACCCTGCGCAAGGAAATCTTCAACCGGGTCAAGGCCGCCTTCAAGGAAAACGGGATCGACTTTGCCCGCCGCGAAGTGCGCGTTGCCATTCCCGGTCTGGAGGAAGCCGACCACCTGACTGAAGAGCAGAAGGCCGCCGTTGGGGCCGCAGCCGCCGACGCGGCGAACCAGCAGCAAAACCCGGCCTGAGCCGAAGCTATGGCTGAAAAATAGGCGGAACCGGCCCTAGGTCGGTTCCGTTTTTCTTTGTCAGGGCCCGCCTGCGGTCACTTGACCCTTCCCACGGGCGCGCCCTTGCCCTACAAGGCGCGCAATCTCGGCCCACTTGGACACAGGACAGAAGATGCAAGAGCCCGCAATCACCCCCGATCTGATCGCCTCACACGGGCTGAAGCCCGAAGAATACGACATGATCCTTGAGATCATCGGGCGCGAGCCGACCTTTACCGAGCTTGGCATTTTTTCCGCCATGTGGAACGAGCACTGCTCGTACAAATCCTCCAAGAAATGGCTGCGCACTCTGCCGACCTCTGGCCCGCAGGTGATCTGTGGACCGGGTGAGAATGCGGGTGTGGTCGATATCGGTGATGGTCAGGCTGTGGTGTTCAAGATGGAAAGCCACAACCACCCCTCGTATATCGAGCCTTATCAGGGTGCGGCGACCGGTGTGGGCGGCATTCTGCGCGACGTCTTCACCATGGGGGCCCGCCCCATTGCGTCGATGAACGCCCTGTCCTTCGGTGAACCCGACCATCACAAAACCCGCCAGTTGGTCAACGGTGTGGTCGAAGGCATCGGCGGCTATGGCAACTGTTTCGGCGTACCCTGCGTGGGTGGCGAGGTTCGTTTCCACCCCGCCTATAACGGCAACTGCCTTGTAAACGCCTTCGCCGCCGGTCTGGCCGACAGTGACAAGATTTTCTACTCGGCCGCCTCGGGCGTCGGCATGCCCGTCGTTTATCTGGGCGCCAAAACCGGCCGCGACGGCGTGGGCGGCGCGACCATGGCCTCGGCCGAGTTCGACGACACGATCGAAGAAAAACGCCCCACCGTTCAGGTCGGCGACCCCTTCACCGAAAAGCGCCTGATGGAGGCGACGCTGGAACTGATGCAGACCGGCGCCGTGATCTCGATTCAGGATATGGGCGCTGCGGGCCTGACCTGTTCCGCCGTTGAGATGGGCGACAAAGGCGGCCTTGGCGTGCGCCTTGATCTGGAAAACGTCCCCCAGCGCGAAGAGAACATGACCGCCTATGAGATGATGCTGTCGGAATCTCAGGAACGCATGCTGATGGTCCTCAAACCCGAGCTTGAGGCCGAGGCCCGCGCCGTGTTCGAAAAATGGGATCTGGACTTCGCCATCGTAGGCGAGACCATCGCCGAAGACCGCTTTCTGATCGTCCATAATGGCGAGGTCAAAGCCGATCTGGCCCTGTCCAAACTCTCTTCGACCGCACCCGAATATGACCGCCCCTGGGTGGCCACGCCCGAGGCCGAGGAATTGGCCGAGGTCCCTCAGATCGACCCAATCGACGGCCTGCGCGCCCTGCTCGCTTCGCCCAACTATGCGGGCAAGCAGTGGGTGTACGAACAATACGACACCATGGTTATGGCCGACAGCGCGCGAACCCCCGGTTTGGGCGCTGGCATGGTCCGCGTGCATGGCACCGACAAGGCGCTGGCCTTCACGTCCGACGTGACCCCGCGCTATGTCCGCGCCAACCCGATTGAGGGCGGCAAGCAAGCTGTGGCCGAAGCCTATCGCAACCTGACCGCCGTTGGTGCCAAACCTCTGGCCACCACTGACAACCTGAACTTCGGCAACCCCGAAAAGCCCGAGATCATGGGCCAGTTCGTCGGCGCGATCCAAGGCATTGGTGAGGCGGTCGCCGCGCTGGACATGCCCATCGTTTCGGGCAACGTCTCGCTTTATAACGAAACTGACGGTCAGGCGATCTTGCCCACGCCAACCATCGGCGCGGTGGGCTTGCTGACCCACACGGACGAGATCATCGGCAACGAGGTTCGCGAAGGTCACGTGGCGCTGGTTATCGGCGAAACCAACGGTCATCTGGGCCAATCCGCCCTGCTGGCCGAGGTCTTCAACCGCGAAGACGGCGACGCCCCTCATGTCGATCTGGACGCCGAAAAGCGCAACGGCGATTTCATCCGCGCCAATCGTGAGATGATCAAAGCCTGCACCGATCTGGGCGATGGCGGCCTTGCGCTGGCCGCCTTCGAACTGGCCGAGGCCGCGGGCGTGGGCGTGTGCCTCGACGAAGCCTCGACCGAATTCCTGTTCGGCGAGGATCAGGCCCGCTATCTGGTCGCCTGCAACTTTGATCAGGCCGAGGCGCTGATGATCGCCGCCGGTCAGGCTGGCGTGCCGCTGGTCTCGGTCGGTCGTTTCACCGGCGACAATGTTAAGATCGGCAATTCCGAAGCCCCTCTGACCGAGCTGACCGAAACCTTCCGCAACAGCTTTGCGGCGGCCGTGGCCTAAGGGCGCGCGCCTGCCCTTCTTCTCGTTCCAAATACGGAAAAACCCGCGCCTTCCACAGGCGCGGGTTTTGCCATTTTGCACATTCGTGCCACCTTGCACCCTCTCCCGCATCGCTCTACATCTTGGGAAAGACTTTCAGGAGTTACCTACATGCCGATGAGCGCCAATGATATCGAACACCTGCTGCGCGAAGCCTTTCCCGATGCGGAAATTCAGGTCGGCGGGCATGACGGCGTACATATGTCCGCCATGGTCGTGGACGAAAGCTTTCGCGGCAAGAACCGGGTCCAACAGCAACGCGCGGTCTATGCGGCGCTGAAAGGCAAGATGGACGGCCCGGACGGAGAGTTGCACGCGCTGGCCCTGACCACAAAAGTACCTGAATGACGGTTACGTTTTGGATTTACTTGATCTGCGCAGCCATTGCGATTGTTGGCAGTGTGCTGATCGTTCGAAATGCTCTTGGGAAAACTCACAAAAGAGCGGGCCGAGGCACGACACCAAGTCAAAACGCGGCGGTCGTGTCTTCGAACTATGCAGGCTCAAACAGTGATCAATCTTCTGCGATCGTAATTCCACGCGATCCTCAGGAATACGCCAAAGCCATGGCACCCAAAAAATGAGTGGCTGGCTGTTCTGGATAGCCGTCATCGCGGCATTGGTGGTTGCCGCCGCGCTGCTTGAGGCCTATCTGAAACGGCACAGAAAACGAAACCTTGTCGATATGCGCCCGGACCCGGACAAAATCAGCAAGGTGGGCGGCATCGAAAGATACGGGCTTGACCCATTGGCCCTGGCGCAAGCCGAACAAAGACGGTTAGAGGACGAAGGCTGGACCTCAACCCCGTCAAAACACGCAACAACCGGCCCGGATGCGGGCAAAGAGGACAAGCAAGATGAGCGACGTTAAGACCCAGATCGACGAAACCGTCAAAGCCAACGATGTGGTGCTGTATATGAAAGGCACCAAAGAGATGCCGCAATGCGGATTCTCGTCCCGCGTGGCCGGTGTTCTCAACTATATGGGCGTGGATTATACCGATGTGAACGTTCTGGCCGATGAAAACGTTCGTCAGGGCATCAAGGATTACTCGGACTGGCCGACCGTGCCCCAACTCTATGTCAAAGGCGAGTTCGTTGGCGGTTGCGACATCATCACCGAAATGACCCTGTCGGGTGAGTTGGACACGCTGTTTGACGACAACGGTGTCGGCTACAACAAGGACGCCGCTGACAAGATCCGCGAAGCGAACGCCTGATCAGCGGCTGACACAGTTCTGCACGATAATCTGTTCACTGGCGGCATCCGCACCTGCCGCCAGATAACCCACAGTCGCCTCCCAGCCCTTTGAGCGCAGGATATATGTCCCCGGACCGCCCTCGGATTCATATCGGATGCCGGACCCGCTTTCGGTCTGGCGCAGCGTAACCAACTGATTGTCTACCATCATCGCCGCAGCGCTGGACCCGTCTGGCGCATTGAAATACGCAACCTGAAGGGGCACGCCGTTCGAACAGGTGAACGTGACCGGCAGGATGTCAATCTCAGCCAAAGCCATACCACCCGACAGGGCAAAAGCAGCGGAACAGATCAGGGTTCTCATTTCGCAGACCTTTCTTCGATCACGGAAGCCAAGGCTTCCGCGCGTGCTGCCAACTCGGCCAGTGTGTCGGTCACCGATGGCGGGACCACGGCCACTTCGATTCTTTCAGGTTCGGGCTGCGGCATGGTTTTGATCTGGTGCAGCTCGGCCTCAACCGCGGAAAGTTTGGCCTCAAGCGACCTGATCTTGTCATCGGTTCCCGCCGCTTTGTCTGCCAGCATCAGCCCGGCCATCAACAGCATCCGCGATTCCGGCATACGACCGATTTGATCGGACAGAACCTGCGCCTCGTCATCCAGCAGTTTTGCGGCAGAGTGCAGAAACGCCTCTTCGCCTTCCTGGCACGAGACATCGAAGCCGCGCCCACCGATTTGAATGGTCACTTCGGGCATTATTCAACCTCTCCTTCCGCCAGTTTCGCCTTGGACAGCAACGGTTCCAGCCGGGCCAGAACCGCGTGCGCTTCGGCAGCGTCCGTGGCTTGCGCGGCACGTGTCGCCTCAAGCTCGGCCACAGTGGCGCGGTTGAGCAATTCGGCATCCAGCACGCCATCCTGCGTGGCCGCACGCAATTCATCGACCGATTGCCGAAGCTGCTCATTGGCCTTGCGCATCCGCTGCAGATCGTCATCCAGACGCGACATTGCCGCACCATGGCTCGACCGTTCCGCGCGCAACATATCAAGCTCTGCGCTCAATTCAGCCACGCGCTCGCTATCGGCGAGTTCCGAACGCAGCTGAGCATTTTCCGCTTCAATCTTTTGCAGTGAGGCCGCAGCGGATTTCAGCTGTTCGTTTTCAGCCTTTAACGCGTCCAGCTCATCCTGGTTTTCCAACGCAGCCTTTGCAGCGGCCAGTTCAGCCCGCGCAGCTTCGACCGAAGCAAGCTTGGCTGTGGCTTCGGCCAATTGTTCGCGCAGCGCGCCGTTTTCGGGATCTTCAACCGGCGCCGCGCGCAGGCTTTCCATATCGGCGCGCATGGCGTCGACTTCCTGTTCGTGGCGCTCTTTGAGGGATTTCAGACGCTCTTCCAATTGCGCATTGGCAACGCGCTCATCCTCAAGCGCGGCCTGCAACGTGTCGTCTGCACCAGCATTGGACGGGGCCGCATCCCGCAGCGCCTCAACACCGGTTCCGATGCGCTCCATCGCGGTGATGATGCGGCGATGTAATTCTTCGATCTGGCTCATGCCCCTGCCACCTCTTTACCAAGGTTCCTTGTCACGCGGGATTGTCCGAATCAACTTACTCCGCTTCTTGGCCCAGTCTAACCCAACACACACAAAAATACCCACTGTTTGCTTTCAATCACTTGGGCCGCTTTCTTGATCCTGCCCGGCCGCAAAATAAAGGGTTCTGCTTGCACTTTGGAGGGTGGATGGTATTGAGCGCCCATCTGCCTGTAATCCAAAGGAACAACGCCCGTGGACCTGACTGCGCTGCGCAATGCCAATCCTGAACACTGGGACAAAGCTGCGGCCATCCGCACCTTGACCCTTGATGCCGTCGCTGCCGCCAATTCCGGCCATTCCGGTATGCCCATGGGCATGGCCGATGTTGCGACCGTGCTGTTCGAAAAGCACCTGAAATTCGACGCCTCGGCCCCGAATTGGCCCGACCGCGACCGGTTCATCCTTTCGGCCGGTCATGGCTCGATGCTGATCTATTCGCTGCTCTATCTCACCGGCCATGGCGATGTGACGCTGGAAGAGATCAAGAACTTCCGCCAGCTGGGCGCCAAAACCGCAGGCCACCCCGAGAACTTTCTGGTCGACGGGATCGAAACCACAACCGGCCCTCTGGGTCAGGGTATTTCGAACGCTGTGGGCTTTGCCATGGCCGAAGAAATCCAGCGCGCGCATTACGGCAAAAAGATCGTCGACCATTATACCTATGTGATCGCAGGCGACGGTTGCCTGATGGAGGGCGTCAGCCAAGAGGCGATCACCCTCGCCGGTCGCCATGAGCTGAGCAAGCTGATCGTCTTCTGGGACAACAACAACATCACCATCGACGGCACCGTCGACATTGCCGACCGCACCGATCAGGTGCGCCGTTTCGCGGCCTCGGGCTGGCATGTGATCGAGATTGACGGTCATGATCCGCAGGCCATCGACGCGGCCATCACCCAGGCGAAAAAGTCGAACAAGCCGACCATGATCGCGTGTGAAAGCCATATCGCTCTGGGCCACGCGGCGCAGGACACGTCGAAAGGCCACGGCGCGCTGACCGATCAGGAGCAGCTGAAAGCCGCCAAGGACGGCTATGGCTGGCCGCATGGCGCGTTCGAAATCCCGGCAGATGTGAAATCCGCATGGGAGGCCATCGGCACCCGCGGCGCTGCCGAGCGCGCTGCATGGGAAGAGCGTTTCGCGCAAATCTCTGAGCGTAAACAGGCCGAGTTCAACCGCGCTTATGCGTTTGAAGCCCCGAAGAAACTGGCCGGTGCGATCCGTTCGTTCAAGAAACAAGCCTCGGAAGAGCAACCGAAACTGGCCACCCGCGCCTCGTCGGAAAAGGTTCTGAACGTCGTTAACCCGATCATGACCGAGACCGTGGGCGGCTCGGCAGACCTGACCGGGTCGAACAACACCAAATCGGCCGATATGGGCGTGTTCCTGCCGGAAAACCGCAAGGGCCGTTACATTCACTACGGTATCCGAGAACACGGTATGGCTGCCGCAATGAACGGCATGGCGCTGCATGGTGGCATCCGCCCCTATGGCGGTACGTTCATGGCCTTCACCGACTATGCCCGCCCCTCCATGCGCCTGGCCGCGCTGATGAAAATCCCGTCGGTTTTCGTGATGACCCACGATTCCATCGGTCTGGGCGAAGACGGTCCGACCCATCAACCGGTCGAGCATCTGGCCATCAGCCGCGCAACACCCAACACCTATGTGTTCCGCCCCGCTGACACCATTGAAACGGCCGAGGCATGGGAATTGGCGCTGACCTTCAAGGAAAGCCCCTCGGTCCTGTCGTTGACCCGTCAGGGCGTTCCGACCGTGCGTAAAGATCACAAGACCAAGAACCTAGTTGCGCAGGGCGCTTATGTTCTGGCCGAGGCCGAGGGCAAGCGTCAGGCCATCCTGATCGCAACCGGCTCTGAGGTTTCGCTGGCGATGGAAGCAAAAGCGATGCTTGAGGCAGACGGTATCGGCACACGCGTTGTGTCCATGCCTTGCATGGAACTGTTCGCGCAACAGGACGAAGCCTATCGCAAACGCGTTCTGCCCGGTGGGCCGGTCCGCGTCGGCATCGAGGCCGCCGTGCGCGCCGGTGGCTGGGACCGTTGGCTGCTGGGCGAGCGTGGCCGCGAAGCAAAAGCAGGCTTTATCGGCATGTCCAGCTTTGGCGCATCCGCCCCGGCGGGTGAGCTGTACAAGCATTTCGGCATCACCGCCGAGGCGACAGTTGCGAAGGTCGAAGAATTGCTGGGTTAATCCCCACTGCAAATCACATTGAAAAGGCGGCCTCCTTGGTCGCCTTTTTTCTTTCCCGCACCCTCACGGGCCGGTGAGTCATCGTGACCGTATCGTGTCTTTCCTCCTACCCGCCACCCGCTAGGTCAGCCAAAGGCTTTCAGGAACAGGGAGAACAGACATGATACGCACCACCGCATTCGTATTGGCCACGATCGTCGCGGCCTCATCCGCCAGCGCCGAGGCTTTCGCGTCCAAAGATGAAATCCAAAACACCATGAGCGACCACACCTATCAGGGTGGCATGCTGTCGGGCGCATTCACCGAGTATTACGCAGCAGACGGCACGATCAAAGGCGATGGCTATACCGGTGTCTGGACGGCCACCGACAATGGCATGTGCTTTCAATACGGCACGGACCCCAAGAATTGCTGGGACCTCAAAATCGATGGGGCTGCCGTGACCCTATACAAGGATGGCAAGGTCGACGGATCGGGCGTTGTCGTGAAAGGCAACCCAAACGACTACTGACGCACCCTGCCCTTTGGCGAATACTTAGTGCTTTTTCAGCAATTTGGTCGCCAGGGGGATCAGGACGAATCCCCAGGCCAAGCCGAAAATGCCATCCATGGTGGCTTTGGCAATCCACTCAACAGCTGCTTCGTATTGCGCGGATACCATGTGGCCAAGCGCATAGGCCCAGTCATGGATATGATGGCCCAGCCAGCCAAAGCCCAGAACCTCCATCCCGTGAATGACAATCGATCCGCCCACCCACAACATGGCTGCCGTGCCAACAATTGACAGGGTTTTCATCACGCCCGGCATTGCCTTGACCAAGCCGCGACCTAGGCCCCTGCCCACAGGCGTTGGTGCGTTCTGCGCCAGAAACAGCCCGACATCGTCCATTTTCACGATCAACGCGACCGAGCCATAGACCGCGACCGTCACCCCGATCCCCACAACCGCAAGCGTGGCTGCCTGCATCCAAAGGTTCGGAGCCTCAATCGCCGCTAAAGCGATGGTCATGATTTCGGCCGACAATATGAAATCCGTCTTGATCGCACCCTTGACCTTCTGCTCCTCCAGATGGCCGGGGTCGCGTACATTCATGTCGTCTTCGATGGCCTTGCTGCCATGCGGGAAAAGGACATGAAAAATCTTCTCTGCCCCCTCAAAACACAGATACGATCCCCCCAGCATCAGCAAAGGCGTGATCAGCCATGGCGCGAAATTGGCCAGCAAAAGTGCGACCGGCAAGAGCAAAACGATCTTGTTAAAGATCGACCCGCGCGCAATGCGCCAGATGATCGGCAGTTCCCGCGCAGGCGCAAAGCCCTGAACGTATTTCGGCGTCACTGCCGCGTCATCGATGATCACACCCGCCGTCTTGGCCCCGGCCTTGCCCGCAGCAGCAACCACGTCATCGACCGAGGCCGCTGCCACCTTGGCGATCCCCGCCACATCGTCCAAAAGGGCCAACAGACCGCTCATCGCGCATCCTTTCCTGTCTTGCACCGTATGCGGACCCTACCCGATCCGTCAGCTAGCGCAAGCGTTAGCGCAACCGCCGCAGGTTTGCGCTAACACCTTAAAAATATGCCGCTTTTGCTCTTTTGAGATTCAGCAATCAGGGCTATATGGCCTGCATCGCAAGCGCATTTGGAGACGTCACATGACCATCAAGGTCGGTATCAATGGTTTTGGCCGCATCGGCCGCTGCACCCTGTCGCACATCGCCGCGTCAGGCCGTAACGACATCGAAGTGATCAAGGTCAACGCGACCGGCCCGTTGGAAACAACCGCGCATCTGTTGAAATATGACAGCGTCCATGGCCGTTTCCCGCGCGACATCGCCGTCAATGGCAATACTCTGGATTTGGGCCGGGGCCCGATGGAGATGTTCTCGACCTACGACATGAACGAGCTGGACTGGGAAGGCTGCGACGTCGTTCTGGAATGCACCGGCAAATTCAACGACGGCCTGAAAGCCAAGACGCATCTTGAGCGTGGCGCGGCAAAGGTTCTGCTGTCTGCCCCCGGCAAGAATGTCGACAAGACCATCGTGTTCGGTGTGAATCACAACACGCTGACTGCAAATGACAACATGGTCTCGAACGGGTCCTGCACCACGAACTGCCTTGCTCCGCTTGCCAAGGTTCTGGACGAAGGTATCGGCATCGAAAACGGCATCATGACCACGATCCACGCCTACACAGGCGACCAACCGACCCTGGATCGCCGCCACAGCGACCTGTACCGCGCCCGCGCTGCTGCGATGTCGATGATCCCAACCTCGACCGGTGCCGCCAAGGCGCTGGGTGAAGTTCTGCCGAACCTCAAAGGTCGTCTGGATGGCTCGGCCATCCGCGTGCCCACCCCGAATGTCTCGGCCGTTGACCTGACCTTCCGTGCCGGTCGCGACGTGACCGTGGAAGAAGTGAACGAAATCGTCCGCGAAGCCTCGCAGGGTCCGATGCAGCGTGTTCTGGGCTATGAACCCGCTCCGCTGGTGTCGACCGATTTCAACCACACCGAAGAAAGCTCGATCTTCGCGCCGGATCAGACCCGCGTTGTCGATGGCCGTCTGGTGCGTGTTCTGGCCTGGTATGACAACGAGTGGGCCTTCTCGGTCCGCATGGCCGATGTTGCCGTGGCAATGGGCCGGCTTAACTAAGACCAGTTTGAATTCTTGAAGTTTTTTGCCCGCTCAGGTTATCTGGGCGGGCATTTTCGTTCGGGGCCACCATGACCAACCAAATTGCTCTCTGGCTTGGCGCGCTTATCCTTGGCGCGGTCCTTTTGGACGTGCTGATCTTTGGACCCGAGCATTTGGTGTTCCTGGGCAAAAAGCTCTACTCCTTTCTGGATTGGCTCGCTTTCTGGCGCTGATTGAGGTTTTGCTTGACATTTTGACCGATCCCGTGATGTTAGCGCTAACCAAACTTGGCCGCTATTCGGACGGAGCAGAACATGACACTCAAATTGGCAATCAACGGTTTTGGACGGATCGGGCGCGGCGTTTTGCGCGCCGTGATGGAAAGCGGTCGCACAGATGTTGAGATCGTGGCGATAAACGATTTGGCCAAACCTGAAATGAACGCCCATCTGTTCGAATTCGACAGCGTACACGGCCGCTATCCGAACAAAGTGACCTTGTCCGAGGCCGGTTTGGATGTGGGCGCAGGCCCCATTCGTCTGACCAGCGAACGCGACCCCGAGGCGCTGGAATGGTCCGACGTTGACGTGGTTCTGGAGTGCACTGGCGTTTTCCGCACGCGCGAAGCGGCAGAGCGCCACCTGAAGAACGGTGCGAAAAAGGTCCTGATCTCGGCGCCCGCACGCGGGGATGGCGGGGTCAAAACAATCGTGTTCGGTGTGAACGACCATGAGCTGACGGCGCAGGATACCGTCGTTTCTAACGCCTCGTGCACCACGAACTGTCTGTCGCCGGTCGCAGCCGCTTTGGATGATGGTCTGGGTATCGTCCACGGCAACATGACCACGGTTCACGCCTATACTGCCAGCCAGCCGGTTCACGACACGGCGGGCAAAGACCCCTATCTGTCGCGCGCCGCCGCCTTGTCGATGATCCCTACCACAACCGGCGCAGCCGCTGCAGTAGGTCTGGTTCTGCCGCAACTGTCAGGCAAACTGACGGGTCAGGCGATCCGCGTCCCCACGCCAAACGTGTCGGTCGTTGATCTGGTCGCCGAAGTGGCGCGCCCCACAACCGAAGACGAAGTGAACGCGCTGTTTGTTGAGGCTGCGGCCAAAATCCCCGGCGTTCTGGCGGCAGAAACCCGCCCGCTTGTGTCGATGGATTTCAACCACGATGCCCACAGCTCGACCGTGTCGCTGGCCGAGACCAAAGTAACCGACGGCACGCTGGTGCGCGTGCTGGCGTGGTATGACAATGAATGGGGCTTCTCGAACCGGATGCTGGACACAGCCGCCGCGATGGGCGCGCTATCCTAAACGCTCTTTCAGGGCGTCGTTGACGCGGGGCGTGACGAATTTCGACACGTCCCCGTTCAACCGGGCGATCTCTTTCACAAGCTTGGATGCAATCGCCTGATGCCGCGCTTCGGCCATCAGAAACACGGTTTCTATCGAATCGTCCAACACGCGATTCATGCCAACCATCTGGAATTCATACTCAAAATCAGCGACAGCCCGCAAACCCCGCACAATGATCTGCGCGCCGACATCGCGGGCACAATCGATCAGCAGGTTCTCAAATGGATGTGCCACAATCTCGGTACCGGTCTGCTGGGACAGATGCGCGCATTCGGCCTCGATCATGGCCACACGTTCTTCCAATGAAAACAGTGGACCCTTGTCGCGATTGATGGCGACACCGATCACGAGCTTGTCCACCAGCGCCGAGGCACGGCGGATAATGTCGATATGACCCATGGTGATGGGGTCAAAGGTTCCCGGATACAATGCCACCCGCATCGCGCCCTCCTGCGCAATAAAATTTCTGCGCACGCAAACATAACTTGGATGCGGGTGCAAGTGGCCTGTGCGACGGCCGTAGCCGTCAATGACCCATAATCATGCCCTGCAGCGCGTCTTTTTCCATCGCGAGTTCCATCAACTGCGCCTTGACCACATCGCCGATGGTCACGATGCCCACCAGTTCACCGTTTTCGACGATCGGCATGTGACGAAACCGGCCCTCGGTCATACGGGTCATGATGTCCTGAACGCTTTCCTGCCGTGTGGCGGTGACCAGATCGCGGGTCATATAGCTGTCGACCGGCTGGTCCAGACAGCCGCTGCCGCTGGCGGCAAGCTCGCGCACGATGTCGCGCTCCGACAGGATGCCCATGGCGGTTTTGCCCTCATCCTCGGACACGATCACTGTACCGATCCGTTTTGCCGCCAAAATCTTTGCGGCTTCGGACACCGTTGCAGATGGCGGCACTGTCACCACCCCGTTGGCAGCCTTGGATGTCAGAATGGCCTGAACGAGCATGCAAAAAACCTCCGGATAATAACGTACTGTTTTTTAAAGCGTTGCCGGAATGGGCCCACCTGTCAAGCGTCAGCCTCGGCTTCAAGCCGCGCAACTTCGTCACGGATGCCGTGTGACAGCGCCTCGGCAAAGCGGTTCAGGCGTTCATTCCGTTGATCACCTTCGTGCCGGACAAGGTGAAAACTGCGGGTCAGACTGACCTGATCCGTCAGCAGTTTCCGCAGATTTGGGTGGAATGGCAGGGTAAAATCATGCGCAACACAGACCCCGGTGCCCAGCGTGACCTGCCGCAGCTGGACCGAAACCGAATTCGATGCAAGCGCAACGCGGTCAATGCCAATGTCGCTGAGGTAATCCAGTTCACGGTCAAAGATCATGTCGGGAATATAGCCGATCAGCCGGTGCCCCTTCAGATCAGCGACCGAGTGGATGGAACCGTGCTGGCGCAGATAGTCCTCGGTCGCGACCATGTGCAACTTGTAGTCACAGACACGTTGAACCAGCAGCTTGCCTGCGGTTGGCGCGCTGACAGTCAGGGCCATATCGGCCTCGCGCCGCGACAGGTTGATGACCCGTGGCAAGGCCAGTATCTGAATATCCAGATCAGGGTTTTCATCGCTGATCTTCGCGCAGACCTGCGGCAACAGGTAATTGGCGCTGCCATCCGGTGCACCGATCCGAATCTGCCCGCTCAGCGATTTGGTCGAGCCAACAACCGCCCCCGCCGCCGCGCGCATCGCCTCTTCGGCCTGTAGTCCGTGATCCAACAGACGTTCCCCGGCAGCAGTCAGCAGATAGCCTTGCTGAGACTTGGTGAACAGGCTTGTGTCCAGCGTTGTTTCCAGCCGCGCGATGCGCCGACCCACAGTGGCCGGGTCGATTTTAAGGATACGACCGGCCGAAGACAGGCTTTCCTCACGCGCGACGGCCAGGAAAACACGCATGTCATCCCAATTCGGGTTCATGATCGTCCTTTTGCATTTTTGCAAAGCTCTTTTGAGACATTGCCTCTGTTCGTGAGATTTCTGCAAGCCTATTCTGCGCGCAAATCTATCGGAGGAGTTTTCGATGCAAGACCTGACCCACTTTCTGAATGGCGAATATGTGGCCGGTTCCTCGGGCCGGTTTGATGATGTGTTCAACCCAGCGACCGGCGAGGTACAGTACAAATGCCCGATGGCAAGCGCAGCGGAAACCACCGCCGCGATCGAACAAGCCGCAATCGCGCAACCCGCCTGGGGCGCGACGAACCCGCAGAAACGGGCGCGCGTCATGATGGCCATGGTCGGTCTGATGAACCGCGACATGGACAAGCTGGCCGAAGCGCTGAGCCGTGAACATGGCAAGACCATACCGGATGCCAAGGGCGACCTGCAGCGTGGTCTGGAAGTGATCGAATACTGCATCGGTGCGCCGCAGATGCTCAAGGGTGAATACACCGACAGCGCAGGCCCCGGCATTGACATGTATTCCATGCGTCAGCCGCTCGGCGTTGTGGCCTCGATCATGCCGTTCAACTTCCCGGCCATGATGCCCCTGTGGCACGTTGGCCCGGCGCTGGCCTGCGGCAATGCCGTGGTTCTGAAACCGTCCGAACGTGACCCTTCGGTCCCGCTGATGCTGGCAGAGCTGTTTGTCGAGGCTGGTCTGCCCGCAGGTGTCTTCCAGGTCGTTAATGGCGATAAAGAGGCTGTGGATACCCTGCTGGACAGCGAGATCATTCAGGGCGTGTCCTTCGTAGGCTCCACCCCGATTGCGCAATATATCTATTCCCGCGCAACCGCGAACGGCAAGCGCGCGCAGTGTTTTGGCGGCGCGAAGAACCACATGATCGTCATGCCCGACGCGGACATGGATCAGGCCGCCGACGCGCTCGTCGGTGCGGGTTTCGGCGCGGCAGGCGAACGCTGCATGGCCGTATCGGTCGCAGTGCCGGTTGGCGAGGAGACCGCCGACGCGCTGATCGAAAAGCTGGTGCCGCGCATCGAGAAACTGAAAGTTGGCCCCTACACCGCAGGCGATGACGTGGACATGGGCCCGGTTGTGACCGGCGCCGCGAAAGAGCGTATTCTGGGCCTGATCAACTCGGGCATCGAACAGGGTGCCAAGCTGGTCGTCGACAATCGCGACTTTAGCCTGCAGGGCTATGAGGACGGCTTCTTTGTCGGACCGCACCTGTTTGACCACGTGACCCCGGACATGGACATCTACAAGCAAGAGATCTTTGGCCCGGTCCTGTCGACCGTTCGTGCAGGGTCCTACGAAGAGGCGCTGAAACTGGCGATGGACCATGAATATGGCAACGGCACTGCGATCTTTACGCGTGACGGTGACACCGCGCGTGACTTTGCCAGCCGTGTCAATATTGGCATGGTCGGTGTCAACGTCCCGATCCCGGTTCCGTTGGCCTATCACACCTTTGGCGGCTGGAAGAAATCCATGTTCGGCGATCTGAACCAACATGGCCCGGACAGCTTCAAATTCTATACCCGGACCAAAACCGTCACGGCGCGCTGGCCATCGGGCATCAAAGAAGGTGGCGAGTTCAACTTCAAAGCGATGGATTAAACCCAAACAACACAGAAAACCGGCCCAAATGGGCCGGTTTTTTTGTGTCTGGGCGTTCGGAACGGCGTCTTTTCGCACGCTTCACGATAAATTCAGGCCGCACCATCTGGAAAAACAGGTCTCACCTGAATATTTTATCGGCAAAATGTTTGAGTGAGCAGTTCCTGGACCGGAGGCCAATTTGTCGAAACCTCGTATGACCCGCCGCACCGCATTGTTGGGCGCGGCATCTCTGCTGGCAACGCCCGCGATCGTGCGCGCCCAAAGTCTGGATGCTTTCCCCACGGATGAAGAAGCGATCAGCACGCAACTGCCGGTGCGCCGAAACGTATCCTCGTTCTCGCAGCAGAACTGGCAGGATCACTTTGATGAGCTGGGCGCAGGTTGCCTGCTGGCCGACATCACCAGCCGCGCGGTCCACTACTGGGGCCCGGATGGAACTTACAAACTCTACCCAAGCTCGGTTCCCATGAGCGAAGAGCTGACCAAGCGCGGCTATACTGAAGTTGTACGCAAGCGCGAAAACCCAAGCTGGACACCGACCGCATCCATGCGCGAGCGTGACCCGAGCCTTCCAATCCGAATGGACGGCGGAGAACCCGGAAACCCGCTGGGTACGCGTGCCATGTATTTGGGCTGGCCAGCTTATCTGGTCCACGGCACCCACGACACGCGCAAGATCGGACGTCAAAGCTCGTCAGGTTGCATCGGTCTTTACAACCAACATGTTGAGGAATTGTATCCCCTAGTCCAGATCGGAACTCAGGTCCGACTGGTCTGAAACGCAAAGCCCCGGCCAAAAGGACCGGGGCTTTTTCTTGTCGAGGGGGCCTTATTCCGGCAGGATCACCGTATCGACCACGTGGATCACACCATTGCTGGTTTCGATATCGGCCTGAACCACCTTGGCGTCATTGACCTTGACGCCGTTCTTGGCATTCACGCTCAGA
The DNA here is from genome assembly GCF_056538885.1 of Ruegeria sp. BE1. NCBI lineage: Bacteria > Pseudomonadati > Pseudomonadota > Alphaproteobacteria > Rhodobacterales > Roseobacteraceae > Ruegeria > Ruegeria sp. BE1. Next base: position 1,036,577 of record NZ_JBQFTY010000001.1, on the reverse strand, counting down.
CGGTCGCCCTGTACGGTCAGAACCTTGGCGCGCTTGCCTGCAATGTCGCCCGACATCACCTTGGCCGGAACCACGTGATAGGTCAGAATCTCAACCAACTGGTCCTTGTTTTCGGGCAGCAGCAGGGTTTCCACCGTGCCTTCGGGTAGCGCGGCAAATGCCTCATCCGTGGGGGCGAAAACGGTGAACGGGCCATCGCCCTTCAGCGTGTCGACCAGACCAGCCGCCTGAACAGCGGCCACAAGGGTTTCAAACGACCCGGCCGATACGGCAGTATCCACGATGTCAGCGGCCTGAGCTTTCATCGGCAGTGTCAGGGCCAGTGCGGCGGCGGCACCCATAAGTGTACGACGGAACATAACTGTGAACTCCTCTCCAGTTGGTTATGAAAAGGGGTACGGGGCCTCATCACAGCCGGATCACTTTGACATCATGTTTTCTTGATCTGCACCCAGATGCTCTGCGCCCGACCGTTCCTGAGAAACGGCAAAGCATCCATCGCATCTGGGCGATCCTGTTGCAGGAAATATCCCGGCCAAAGCATTGTAAACGCGCCGGATTGCAACAAAGCGTGGAGCATATACTGCTCCCCCCAGCCCGGGCAGTCATAGAAGAACCGCTTGGGATATTCGTAGGGTAAAAAAACATCGTGCACATGGATCACGACACCGGGTTTCAGCGCGGGTATGATCCGGCAGAACAGATGGGCGACGTCATTGCTCATCCGTACAACATGGCTGGAATCGATGAACAGAACGTCGCCGGCCTCAAGCTGATCGAACAGCGCGGGGTCGACCTCTTCCAGCCGTTTTTGCTCGAAGTGATCCACCACATGCGCGATGTCTGCGCGCGGATATGGGTCAATCGCGGTGATCTGCGTGTCCAACCCGCCATCTATGATCGCCTGCCGCGTCACGCGGGTGGAATTGCCGCAACCGACCTCGATCACGCGTTTCGGTTTGAACCGGCGGATCATCAGATACAGCGCATCCGCGTCGGGGCTGTCGTAGTAACCATTCCCGATTCTGTAACCCGTCTGGTTGCGCGCAGGGTCTTTCAGCGCGGCCAATGCGTCAGCATATTCTGTATATTCAGCCACCAAGGGCGCAATATCGAACCCCTCCATCCCCGGTGACAGGGCATAAGCCGGACGGGTCAGCCCGCCTGCCCGTTCGAACGCCTCAAGACGGGCGCGCTCGTCCTGTTCCGGGGCCTTGTCGATCAGCTTTACCCCCAGCTCGTCCAGGGCCTCATTGATCTTGGGGAATTTTCTGGGTTTCACGGGCGGCTCCACTGTCATCTGACCCGTTCCTTACCGCTGCTCGCCCGACCTCTGCAAGCGGTGCCGCGTCAAACGCTTGGCAAAACGCCATTTTCCGTATTCACTGGTCGGAATAAAGCATTTCGGGTTTAACTTGAGACGCGAATACCCTGCCACGCCTGCGGCGTTCTCGGGACATTCGTGTCACAGAGTGATTCAGGTAAAACCCGAAACGCTCTAGGTAAACGAGGGCCGCCATGCAGCAAGATTTTACGCTGGGCATCGAAGAGGAATATCTGCTGGTCGATCGCGACAGCCTGCAACTTGCCGAAGCCCCAGCCGCGCTGATGGACGCCTGCCAGGCCGATTTCGAGGGTCAGGTCAGCCCGGAATTCCTGCAATGCCAGATTGAGGTCGGCACCCGCCCCCATACAACCATCAAATCCGCCCGCGAGGACCTGAAGCGCCTGCGATCCTGCGTAGCCGAACGCGCAGCCGAGTATAATCTGGCCCCGATCGCCGTATCCTGTCACCCGTTTGCCGATTGGAAGAAGCAGCACCACACCCGCAAAGACCGCTATGACGCCTTGCAACACGCATTGGGCGGGGTTGCCCGACGGATGCTGATTTGCGGCATGCATGTTCATGTCGGGGTTCAGGACCCTGCCCTGCGCGCCGATCTGATGCCTCAGCTGTCTTACTTCCTGCCGCACCTGCTGGCGCTGTCCACCTCCTCGCCCTATTGGAACGGAGAGGATACGGGCCTGTCCTCATACCGTCTGACCGTATTTGACAACCTGCCGCGCACCGGATTGCCGCCCGTTTTGGCCAGCTGGGCGGATTATGAGCGAACGACAGGTATTCTGGTGGAACTCGGCGTGATCGAGGACACGACGAAAATCTGGTGGGATTTGCGGCCGTCGCACCGATTTCCAACGCTGGAAACCCGGATCATGGATGTGCAGCCCCGGCTTGAGCATGCCTTGTCTTTGGCCGCCTTGGTGCAGGCACTGACCCGGATGCTGTGTCGGCTGAAGGATCGCAACCTGCGCTGGCGGCACTATGACCAGTTCCTGATCGGCGAAAACCGTTGGCGGGCACAGCGCTATGGCGTGGGTGAAGGTCTGATCGATTTCGGCGACCGTTCGATCAAACCAATGCCCGAGCTGATGGGCGAACTGATGGGCATGCTGGCCGAAGATGCCGAAGCGCTGGGCACCATGACCGAACTTGCGCGCCTTTTGCAGATTGCCCAAACCGGCACCTCTGCCACCCGCCAACGCCGTATCTATGCCGAAGCCGTCGCCAAGCACGAGGATCCCGGCAAAGCCGTTGTGCAGCACCTGATCGACGAATTTCACCACGATCTGTGACCAGACAGCGCAATTGCTGGCCGTGCAAAATTTCTGTAAGAATTCGGAAATAAACAGTCGTTCAATTCATTCGGCAGCGTGGGAGGCAAGCCTTGGATTTTGCACTGACAGAAGAGCAAACCGCGATCTTCGACATGGCCTATGATTTCGGCCAGGACAACATCGCCCCACATGCCCGCCAATGGGAATCGGATGGAACCATCCCAAAAGAGCTATGGCCCCAAGTCGGAGAGCTGGGCTTTGGCGCCCTTTATGTCTCAGAAGATGGCGGCGGGTCTGGCCTGTCGCGTCTGGACGCCACCCTGGTGTTTGAGGCATTGTCGATGGCCTGCCCCTCGGTCGCGGCGTTTCTGTCGATCCACAACATGTGCGCCAAGATGCTGGACAGCTTTGCCAGCGAGGACCTGAAGTCGCGCATCATGCCCGACATACTCAGCCTGAACACCGTGCTCAGCTATTGCCTGACGGAACCCGGATCAGGCTCGGACGCGGCCGCTCTGAAAACCCGCGCCGACCGCACCAACGAGGGTTATACGCTGAACGGCACCAAGGCGTTTATCTCGGGCGGAGGCTATTCTGATGCCTATGTATGTATGGTGCGCACCGGGCAGGATGGCCCCAAGGGTATCTCGACGGTCTATGTCGAGGACGGCACCCCCGGCCTGTCCTTTGGCGCGCTGGAACAGAAAATGGGATGGAAAAGCCAGCCTACGGCGCAGGTTCAGTTCGACGATTGCCATATCCCCGCAGGCAACCTTGTGGGCACCGAAGGCGACGGGTTCAAATATGCCATGATGGGTCTGGATGGCGGGCGGCTGAACATCGCCTCATGCTCGCTGGGCGCGGCGCAGGCCGGGCTGAACATGACGCTGCAATACATGTCCGAACGCAAGGCTTTCGGCCAATCCATCGACCAGTTCCAGGCGCTGCAATTCCGGCTGGCCGATATGGAGATCGAACTGCAAGCTGCCCGTACCTTTCTGCGGCAGGCCGCGTGGAAGCTGGATCAGGGCGCGCCCGATGCCACCAAATTCTGCGCCATGGCCAAGAAATTCGTGACCGAGACCGGCTCGAAGGTTGTGGACCAGTGCCTGCAACTGCATGGTGGCTACGGCTATCTTGCCGATTACGGGATCGAAAAGCTGGTCCGCGATCTGCGGGTGCACCAGATTCTGGAAGGCACCAATGAAATCATGCGGGTCATCGTCGCCCGCCAACTGCTTGCCGAACGCTGAGGGGCATATGCCTGACATCGACATCCGCATCACGGGCCGCGCCGGGCGCATCACCCTGACCCGCCCCAAGGCGCTGAATGCGCTGACCTATGACATGTGCATGTCCATCGACACCGCGCTGCGCAACTGGCGCGAGGATGACACGGTAGATGTGATCATTCTGGATGCCGAGGGCGACAAAGCCTTTTGCGCCGGGGGTGATATTGCGGACCTTTACGCCTCGGGCATCAAAGGTGACTACGCCTATGGTCGCACCTTCTGGCGGGACGAGTACCGCCTGAACGCGCTGATCTTTGAATACCCCAAGCCGATCATCAGTTTCCTGCAGGGCTTCACCATGGGTGGCGGCGTTGGCATCGGCTGTCACGGCAGCCACCGGATCGTCGGCGAAAGCTCAAAAATTGCGCTGCCTGAATGCTCAATCGGTTTGATTCCAGATGTGGGTAGCACGCTGATGCTGGCGCTGGCGCCGGGGCGGTTGGGCGAATATCTGGGCACCACGGGCCATCGCATGGGGCCCGCGGACGCCATCTTTGCGGGCTTCGCCGATCACTACATTCCGCTTGCAGACTGGCCTGATCTGATTGAACTGCTTGAGGCCTCAGGCGACCCCGAGATTTTGCAAAAGCACGCCTGCCCGCCTGCTGATGGTGATCTGGAACGGATGCAGGCTGACATCGACGCCTGCTTTGATGGGGAAACTCTGGCGGACATCCTGAACAACCTGTCCCATTCCGACCGCGCCATCGCGACAGAAGCCCGCAAGCTCATGGCCCGCAACGCGCCGCTTTCGATGGCCTGCACGGTTGAGGCCCTCCACCGTCTGCGCGGACCCAGCCTGACCCAGCGCAAAGCGTTGGAAATGGAGTATCGCTATACATTCCGCGCCATGGAGCATGGCGATTTTCTGGAAGGCATCCGCGCCCAGATCATCGACAAGGACAGAAACCCACAGTGGAAATATGCCGATCAGCCTGTTCCCTGCGTTGCAGTGTCCAAAATGTTGCAGCCATTGGGCAAAGACATGCTGACTTTTGAGGAGACGTAAGAGATGAAAATCGGATTTATCGGCCTGGGCAACATGGGCAACCCTATGGCTGCCAATCTGGCCAAGGCCGGGCATGAGGTCGCCGGCTTTGACATGGCGGATGTCGACGTCGCAGGCGTCAGCATGGCCAGTTCCGGGGCCGAGGCCGCTGCGGGGGCCGAGATCGTCATCACCATGCTTCCGAATGGGCAGATCCTGCGTGCGGTCGCGGATGAGATCGTCCCGGCGATTCAATCCGGTTCCGTCTGGATCGATTGCTCGACCGTGGACGTGGACAGCGCGCGCGCCGTCGCGGATCAGGCGGGCAAGGCCGGAATTCTGGCTGTCGACGCGCCTGTGTCCGGCGGCATTGGCGGTGCAGCCGCCGGGACGCTGACTTTCATGGCCGGCGGCAGCGCTGATGCCTTTGCCAAAGCTGAGCCTCTGTTCGACATCATGGGCCAAAAAGCCGTGCATTGCGGCGACTCCGGCGCAGGTCAGGCGGCGAAAATCTGCAACAACATGATTTTGGGCGTCACCATGATCGCAACCTGCGAAGCGTTTGCCCTCGCCGACAAGCTGGGATTGGACCGGCAAAAGATGTTCGATGTCGTCAGCACGTCCTCGGGCTATAGCTGGACCATGAATGCCTATTGCCCAGCCCCGGGCGTTGGCCCAAGCAGCCCGGCCGATAACGATTACCAACCCGGATTCGCCGCGGAACTGATGATGAAAGACCTGCGCCTCAGCCAGCAAGCCGCCGAAAGCGCGGATGCGGATACGCCAATGGGGCAGATCGCAACCGCGCTCTATGAACAGTTTGTCGAATCCGAGAACGGGCTAGGCAAAGACTTCAGTGCAATGCTGCCCCGGTTCGAAAAACGGGGACGGGGTTAAAGTCCCCCGATCCTCTGTTCATCTGTCCAAAAATATCCCGGAGCGCGAGGCAGAGCCTCGCAAAATTCGAACTGATAACACTCACTCAGCTGCTACCCGAGCGCTGTCCAGCATCGGTTTCAGATACCGCCCAGTGTGGCTGCGCTCGACCGCGGCCACATCCTCGGGGGTGCCGGTTGCGACAATCTCACCGCCTCCGTCACCGCCTTCGGGGCCGATGTCGATAATGTGGTCTGCAGTCTTCACCACGTCCAGATTGTGCTCGATCACCACGACGGTGTTACCCTGATCAACCAGTTCATGCAGTACTTCCAACAGCTTGCGCACATCTTCGAAATGCAGACCCGTTGTCGGCTCGTCCAGAATATACAGTGTCCGCCCGGTTGAGCGTTTGGAAAGCTCCTTGGACAGCTTCACCCGCTGCGCTTCACCGCCGGACAGGGTCGTCGCCTGCTGACCGACTTTGATATAGCCCAGCCCAACCCGCGCCAAAGCATCCATCTTGTCCCGGATCGAGGGCACGGCCTTGAAGAAGTCCTGCGCGTCTTCCACTGTCATATCAAGGACATCAGCGATGGACTTGCCCTTGAATTTGATCTCAAGCGTTTCGCGGTTGTAGCGCGCGCCTTTGCAGGTTTCGCAGGTCACATAGACGTCGGGCAGAAAGTGCATCTCGATCTTGATGACACCGTCGCCCTGACAGGCCTCGCACCGACCACCCTTGACGTTAAAGCTGAACCGCCCCGGCTTATAACCGCGTGCCTTGGCCTCGGGCAGACCGGCGAACCAGTCGCGAATCGGGGTGAAGGCCCCGGTGTAAGTTGCTGGATTCGAACGCGGAGTCCGCCCGATCGGACGTTGGTCAATGTCGATGACCTTGTCCAGATGCTCCAACCCTTTGATCGTTTCACAAGGCGCGGGCGTTTGACGCGCGCCGTTCAAGCGCATTGAGGCGGTCTTGAACAGTGTCTCGATCGTAAGCGTCGACTTCCCGCCGCCGGACACGCCAGTCACACAGACAAACTTGCCCAGCGGAAACTCGGCCGTGACGTTTTTGAGGTTGTTGCCCGTCGCCTTGACGACCTTGACCTTCTTCTTGTTGCCCTTACGCCGGGTGGTCGGAACCGCAATCTCTCGCGTGCCTGAAAGGTATTGTCCGGTCATCGAGGCCGCGTCCGCCGCGATCTCAGCCGGTGTGCCCTCGCTGACGACCTGCCCGCCATGCACACCAGCACCGGGGCCGATGTCGAATACGTAGTCCGCCTCGCGGATCGCTTCTTCGTCATGTTCGACCACGATCACCGTATTGCCCTGATCGCGCAGGTTCTTGAGCGTGCCGAGCAACCGGTCATTGTCGCGCTGATGCAAGCCGATAGAAGGCTCGTCAAGAACATACAGAACGCCTGTCAGGCCCGAGCCGATCTGGCTGGCCAGACGGATACGCTGACTCTCACCGCCCGAGAGCGTGCCGCTTGAACGTGACAGCGTAAGATATTCCAAACCCACATTATTCAGGAAACCCAAACGCTCGCGAATCTCTTTCAAAATCGCCCGCGCGATTTCGTTTTTCTGCACGCTCAGATGGTTCGGGGCGTCCTCGACCCAGGCCAAAGCCTCGCGGATCGACATCTGAACCACCTGCCCCACATGCAGACCCGCAATCTTGACTGCCAGCGCCTCGGGACGCAGGCGATAGCCCTCGCAGGCCCCGCAAGGACGGTTGTTCTGATAACGTTCAAATTCCTCGCGAATCCACGCGCTGTCGGTTTCGCGATAGCGGCGTTCCATATTGGGAATCACGCCTTCAAAGCTGCGTGTAACCTGATACACCCGCCCGCCTTCGTCATAGCGGAACTGGATTTCCTCATCCCCGGACCCGCGCAAAAACACCTGCTGCACCTTCGCAGGCAGGTCTTTCCAGGGCGTATTCTTGTCGAACTCGTAGTGGCGCGCGATGGCCTCGATGGTTTGCAGGAAATACGGGGACTTGCCCTTGCGCCAGGGCGCTAAGGCCCCGTCATAGAGTTTCAGTGTCTGGTCCGGCACCACGAGACGTTCGTCAAAGAACAGCTCAACCCCCAAACCGTCGCAATCCGGGCAGGCCCCGAAGGGCGCGTTGAACGAAAACAGGCGGGGTTCGATTTCAGGAATCGTGAAGCCACTGACCGGACAGGCAAAATTTTCGCTGAAGGTAATCCGCTCCGGGTCACCCTCTTTCGGGGCGGTTTCCAGAATCGCAATGCCATCCGCCAGATCCAAAGCGGTGCGCAGACTGTCGGCCAGCCGCGTCTCCATCCCTTCGCGCACGACAAGGCGATCAACAACCACGTCGATGTCGTGGCGGAACTTCTTGTCCAGCGTGGGCGGCGTGTCGAGTTCATAAAACTCACCATCCACCTTCACGCGCTGAAAACCCTGTTTGCGCAGTTCGAGGAATTCTTTTTTGTATTCCCCTTTCCGGTCCCGCACGATGGGGGCCAGAAGATAGCCGCGCGTGCCCTCCTCCATCGTCATGATGCGGTCGACCATGTCCTGCACCTGCTGGGCCTCAATCGGCTGGCCTGTGGCGGGGCTGTAAGGCGTTCCTGCGCGGGCAAACAAAAGGCGCAGGTAGTCGTAAATCTCAGTCACCGTACCAACGGTCGAGCGCGGGTTTTTCGACGTGGTTTTCTGTTCAATCGAAATCGCCGGGGACAGGCCGCTGATGTGATCGACATCCGGCTTTTCCATCATATCCAGAAACTGCCGCGCATAGGCCGACAGGCTTTCGACATAGCGCCGCTGCCCTTCGGCATAGATCGTGTCAAACGCCAAAGACGACTTACCCGACCCGGACAGACCGGTGATCACCACCAGCTGATCCCGCGGGATGTCTACATCGATGCCCTTGAGGTTATGTTCACGCGCGCCGCGCACCTCGATATTCTTCAGCTCAGCCATTTTGGCCCCCAACACACAAGTGTCCTAGAAATAGGCGAGCGGCACCGAGTCTCCAACAGAAAAGTTAGAACAAAGTGTGAACTGAAGGATTATTGCCGACATCTCCTGACACGGGATTATCGATCCGGCGCGCTGAGCCGACCATTAGATAGTTTTTTGCCTTTTGAAGAATGAAATGGCGCGGTTGACGGGGCTCGAACCCGCGACCCCCGGCGTGACAGGCCGGTACTCTAACCAACTGAGCTACAACCGCGCATCTATTTCACGGCCTTTGTCCTGGACCAAGGATGGCAGCGATGGCGCGGTTGACGGGGCTCGAACCCGCGACCCCCGGCGTGACAGGCCGGTACTCTAACCAACTGAGCTACAACCGCCCGCTGCCCGTTCGTTGCTGAACGTTGGGGTGTATTATGGCCACGCCCCGACATCGTCAAGCGGCGTTTTGAAGTTTTTTCGTCGAACGGTGATTTTGTTTCCAGACCGCTCAACGCCTAACGATTTGCGGATGTGGCCAGATGTCAGCGCTTTCGTTTCCATAACACCCCATTTCAAACCTGGATCGGATGCCTCAGAGCGGGATCCGAATCCGGGCACCGGCACCTCCGACAAGGACACGTAAAAAGTGTATGGCGCGAAACAAGCCCATACATAACCGCCCTTTAATTCCAGGCTATGTACACCGCGTTTCGATCACGTTTATTGGGTCGCCATTTTTCAGCCACAATGCGTGTGCAACAGGTTACACGAGGCGCCAAAACAACAGAAAAACACTCTATGGGCTTGCATCTCCTGGTTTCGAATTGAAAGTGGGATCAGAAAACATCCGTGGGTTTTTCGCGGGAAAAGTAGGTAAAATCAACGCATTCGAAAATGTTGTTTCATGAGGCGTTATCGTCTGCGTTATAAGCAACGAAGGTTATAGTTATGGCTGTAGCAACAACCAATCCGGGTGGAACCCTAACCGGGCACGTCTACGTCGACGGTCTGATTTGGGGCAACTCTTGGGATGTGAACACCAATGTCGGTGGACCTGCCGGAACAATTACATATTCTTTTGGGAACAATTCCGTTAGCGCCTTCAAGAATATGTCGAATTTCGAAAAACAGGCCTTTCGCAAAGCGCTTGATCTGATCGAAACCTTCATTCCCGTTACCTTTGTCGAGGTTCCCTTCCTCACCCCCCAAGGCGCGAATTATGAAAACATCTCCTGGGGTTTGGTAGCGGACGATTTCTTTGGTTCACCGGGGGTCCTGGGCGCCCATCAGGTTCCCGGAGATAAACCCCTGCTGCAGGATGATTTTGGCATCAACACCCTGTTTGGCTTCTTCAATTACGAAACGCCCCTTTTTGCGCCTGCGGCCCTTGGCAGAGGTGGCGAAGGTTTTGCAACCATTGTTCATGAGATCCTGCATGGCCTGGGGCTGGCGCACCCTCATGACAATGGCGGTGGCTCGTCCGTTTTCCCGGGAGTGACCGGAGAGTTCGGCGACTACGGCACCGACGGTCAGAATCAGGCCATTTTCACGATCATGTCCTATAACTCGGGCTACCCTCAGGTTATGCCGCTGCCGTCCAACAACTTCGGCGGCGTCGGGGGGCCCATGGCGCTGGATATCGCGGCCCTTCAGGCGATCTATGGAACCAAGGCGCATAACACAGGCAACAATGTCTATTCGCTGAAAGGCGCCAACGCTGCCGGTACCTTCTGGCAAGCCATTTGGGACACCGGCGGCAATGATACGATTTCGGCCGCGGGACTTTGGAAAGGCGTTAAGATCAACCTGAAAGCCGCCGATCTGGAAGGGCACGACGCAGGTGGATCCCCCTCGCACGCATTCGGCGTCAGCGGCGGGTTTACGATTGCCAATGGCGTTGTCATCGAAAACGCAATCGGCGGGCACGCTGGCGATTTCCTGTATGGAAACTCCTCTGCAAACTATATCGCCGGTAATGGCGGAAACGATGTCATCTCGTCAGACGGCGGCAATGACATTGTCCGGGGCGGAAACGGCAATGACTCTCTGAACGGTGGATTGGGGAACGACGACATCTCAGGCGGCCAAGGCTGGGACAAGTTCATTGCGAAAAATGGTGACGGCAACGATCTTATTGCCGGGGGCGAAGGTACCGATACACTGGTGTTCACCGGGACGGCCGCTGCAAGCGTAAACCTTTCCATCACCACTGCGCAAAACACAGGGTATGGCAATGACACGATCTCTGGGATCGAAAACCTGTCCGGTACCGCGCAAGGCGACCAGTTCACCGGAAACGCATCTGCGAATACGTTCTATGGTTACAATGGCGACGACACTCTGAACGGTCTGGATGGGGTAGATACGCTTTACGGCGGCGGCGGCAATGACACCATCTCTGGTGGTCTCGGCTGGGACGTCATCCGCGGAGGTCTTGGAAACGATACCATCAGCGGCGACAACGGTTGGGACAATATCATTTCCGGCGACGGCGACGACAACATCTCGGGCGGCAATGGCTGGGACACAATCGACGCAGGCATCGGCAACGACCAGGTCTCGGGCGGCGATGGTTCAGACACTATTTACACTGGCGATGGCAATGACGACGTCACTGGCGGTAATGGAGCAGATACCATCTGGGCCGGCAGAGGTGCAGATACGATCTCAGGCGGTGACGGTGATGACAAGATCTACGGCCGCAGAGGCGCCGACACAGTCACCGGCGGCGAAGGGCTTGATATCATGGGCGGTGGCAACGGCACCGACACATTTGTCTTCAACGCCGTCACCGACAGTGGCGACCGCGGGAAACTGGCGGACGTCATCACTGACTTCACACAGGGTCAGGACAAAATCGACCTGAGCGCAATCGACGCCAACGCAACGCTGAGCGGTGATCAGGAATTTGTCTTCAACGGCACCTCTCCGATCAGCACATCGGATGACGGCGAAATCTACTATATCAAGCAAGACTACGCCAATTCCGCCCTTGATCAGACGATTGTCTTTATCGACACAGATGGCGACAGCGAACCAGAGATGGTCATCAAGCTAAAGGGTGCAATCGACCTGACGGCTGACGATTTCATCCTCTGACTCCCCCAAAAATCAGGCCAGCGCCCGGCAAAATGTCGGGCGCTTGTGTTTTGACTGCCCGCTTTGGTCGAAAATGGAAATCGACTCTTGCAGAACGTTCGGACTCGCTATAACAGCCGGGTCCAAGGGTGATTAGCTCAGTGGTAGAGCGCTTCGTTCACATCGAAGATGTCAGGAGTTCAAATCTCTTATCACCCACCATTCTTCCCTTTAGAGTCTTACGAAAAATAGTGCGACTGTTTCGCTGTGTATTTCTTTTTTGGGAATTCCAAAACAGCAAGAACGCATCAATATCAGCGCGTTAATCGCTGTTTTTTCAGAAGAAGCTATGAAGCACTTTGCGGCCCCCGCGCGCCAGAACGTCTGGTGCGAAAAGAAAAGGCGGGGTCGTCCCCGCCTTTTTGTTTGGTTAGTGCGCTGTGGCAGATGGGCTTGTGCTCTCGGCGGCTTTGGCCGCTGCCGCCGCAGCTTCTTCGGCCGCCTCATCCCATTCAATCGGCTCCGGTTCACGAACAAGGGCCCGTTTCAGCACCTCAGACACGTGGGTCACTGGAATGATCTCCAACCCTTCCTTCACGTTGTCAGGGATGTCCGCCAGATCCTTTTCGTTTTCTTCCGGGATCAGAACGGTCTTGATGCCACCACGCAGCGCCGCCAGCAGTTTTTCCTTCAACCCGCCGATCGGCATCGCGTTACCGCGCAAGGACACCTCACCCGTCATCGCGATGTCCTTGCGGACCGGAATGCCTGTCAGCACCGAGACGATCGACGTCACCATCGCCAACCCCGCAGACGGACCATCCTTGGGCGTTGCCCCATCCGGCACGTGGACGTGGATGTCCAACGAGTCGAATTTGGGCGGTTTTACCCCGATCTGAGGTGAGATTGACCGCACATAAGACGACGCCGCATCGATGGATTCCTTCATCACATCGCCCAGCTTACCTGTCGTCTTCATTCGCCCCTTGCCGGGCAGTTTCAGCGCCTCGATATGCAGCAGATCGCCGCCGACCGACGTATAGGCCAGACCGGTCACAACGCCGACCTGATCGTCCTGTTCGGCCAGACCATAGCGGTATTTGGGCACGCCAAGGAACTCATCCAGATTGTCAGGCGTCACCGTGACGGAGTCGGCCTCTTTCTTGATGATCTTGGTCAGCGATTTCCGGGCCACCTTGGCGATCTCACGCTCCAGATTCCGCACACCCGCCTCACGGGTATAGGTGCGGATGATGGATTGCAGCGCCTCGTCGGTCAGCTCAAACTCCTTGGCTTTCAAGCCATGGTTCTTGACCTGCTTGCTGATCAGGTGCTGTTTCGCGATTTCGCTCTTTTCTTCCTCGGTGTAACCGGCAAGCGGAATGATCTCCATCCGGTCCAGCAGAGGCCCGGGCATGTTATAGCTGTTCGACGTGGTCAGGAACATCACGTTGGATAGGTCATATTCGACCTCCAAGTAGTGGTCCATGAACGTGCTGTTCTGTTCCGGGTCCAACACTTCCAACATGGCCGAGGCCGGGTCGCCACGGAAATCCTGGCCCATCTTGTCGATTTCATCCAGCAAGATCAGCGGGTTCGTAGTTTTCGCCTTTTTCAGCGACTGGATGATCTTACCCGGCATCGACCCGATATAGGTCCGACGGTGGCCCCGGATCTCGGATTCATCACGCACACCACCCAACGAGATGCGAATGAACTCGCGCCCCGTGGCTTTGGCAACCGACTTGCCCAGCGAGGTTTTACCCACACCCGGAGGACCAACAAGGCACAGGATCGGGCCTTTCAGCTTTTTCGAACGCTGCTGAACCGCCAGATATTCAACGATCCGCTCTTTGACCTTCTCAAGCCCGTAGTGATCGGCGTCCAGAATGTCCTGCGCACGGCCCAGGTCCTTTTTGACGCGGGATTTGGTGCCCCACGGCAAGGCCAGAATCCAGTCGAGGTAGTTACGCACAACCGTGGCCTCGGCCGACATCGGCGACATGTTCTTGAGCTTTTTCAGCTCACCTTCGGCCTTTTCGCGGGCCTCTTTCGACAGCTTGGTCTCGGCGATTTTCTCTTCCAGCTCAGCAACCTCGTTGCTGCCGTCTTCGCCGTCGCCCAGCTCTTTCTGAATGGCCTTCATCTGCTCATTCAGATAGTATTCGCGCTGGGTCTTCTCCATCTGGGATTTGACGCGGGTCTTGATCTTTTTCTCGACCTGCAGAACCGACATTTCGCCCTGCATCAGGCCATAGACCTTCTCCAGCCGCTCACTGACCGACAGCGTCTCAAGCAATTCCTGCTTTTGTTCGACCTCAATGCCCAGATGGCCCGAAACCAGATCGGCCAACTTGGCGGGTTCGGTGGTCTCACCCACGGCGGTCAGCGCTTCTTCGGGGATGTTCTTGCGCACTTTGGCGTAACGCTCGAACTCATCCGCGACAGTGCGCAGCAGCGCCTCGGTCGTGGTGACGTCGCCGGGGATTTCCGTCAGGTATTCTGCACGAGCTTCGAAAAACTGATCGTTTTCAAGAAATTCCGTGATCTTCACCCGGGCTTGCCCTTCAACCAGCACCTTCACAGTGCCATCGGGCAGTTTCAGCAATTGCAGAACGTTGGCCAGAACACCAGCGTTGTAAATGCCATCAACAGCCGGGTCATCATCACCTGGGTCAATCTGGCTGGACAGCAAAATCTGCTTGTCGTCCTGCATCACTTCTTCCAGTGCACGGACGGATTTTTCCCGACCCACGAACAGCGGCACGATCATGTGTGGGAACACCACAATATCGCGCAGCGGAAGTACGGGGTATGAGGAATTAAGGGGCTCTTGCATGCTCAATCCTTATCGTTGGCAAGATGGCTCCGGTCCCTGAATAAGGCAACGCTCGGCCATCTCCTGTCTTGGACGGTAAAGGTGGGGCCTCATCGCCCTTTTTCAACCTTACCGCCATGTCTCAGGGATCAGAATGACCCGAGGTTTTCCGGACTGCAAGGCACCCGAACGACATATCCACCGATTTTGTACCGCCGGGCAATTTCCGGGCGATCAAAGTGGTTCGATATCGCCCTGCGCGCGTTGCGCATGGAACGTGGCCTGCCAAGCGCCAAACGTGCCCGCCGCAATCGCGTCGCGCATGCCCTGCATGATCTCTTGGAAGTAGTGCAGGTTGTGCCAGGTCAGCAGCATGCCCGAGATCATCTCGTTCGAGCGGAATACGTGGTGCAGGTAGGCCCGCGAATAGTTGGAACAGGCCGGACATGTGCAGTGTTCGTCCAACGGGCGCGGGTCATCAGCGTGGCGGGCGTTCTTGATGTTGACCACGCCATAGCGCGTGAAAACCTGCCCCGTGCGCCCTGAACGTGAGGGCAGAACGCAGTCCATCATGTCGATCCCGCGCGCCACAGCGCCAACGATGTCATCGGGCTTGCCCACGCCCATCAGATAGCGGGGCCTGTCGGCGGGCAGGAAATCGGGCGCATAGTCCAGGCAGCCGAACATGGCCTCCTGCCCTTCGCCCACGGCCAGACCACCCACGGCGTAGCCCTCAAAACCGATCTGTTTCAGCGCCTCGGCGCTTTCTTCGCGCAGGTCTTGTTCCAGACCACCCTGCATGATGCCGAACAGCGCATGGCCGGGGCGATCTCCGAACGCCTCACGCGAACGCTCGGCCCACCGCATCGACAGGCGCATGGATTCAGCGATCCGGTCGCGATCTGCGGGCAGCGCCGGGCATTCGTCGAAACACATCACGATGTCGGACCCCAGCAGGCGCTGAATTTCCATCGACCGCTCCGGCGTCAACTCGTGTTTTGAGCCGTCCACATGGGATTTGAAGGTCACGCCCTTTTCGGTCAGCTTGCGAAGCCCGGCCAGCGACATGACCTGAAACCCGCCCGAGTCCGTCAGGATCGGCCGTTCCCAATTCATGAACGTGTGCAACCCGCCCAGCCGGTCGATCCGCTCAGCCGTTGGGCGCAGCATCAGGTGATAGGTGTTGCCCAGCAGAATATCTGCCCCCGTCGCGCGCACGCTTTCCGGCATCATCGCCTTGACCGTCGCTGCCGTCCCCACAGGCATAAAAGCGGGCGTTCGCACCTCGCCCCGCGGCGTGTTGATCACGCCGGTTCTCGCCTTGCCGTCGGTGGCTTTCAGGTCAAAAGAAAAACGCTCGGTCATGGGATGCCTCGGGGTCGCTGAACCGGGCAGCATTTGCCCGATCTGTCCGATCTTTGCAAGCGGTCAGGGCAACGAGGCGACACGTTCCGTAAACAGTTGTACCACCCCTGCCCCGTCAACATCCTGACAGACCCGGACCGCAGGCCGCGCGGGGTCCGGGCGCGTCGCACCGATCTCGGGGCCTTCGGTCACAACGTTCAGGCCGGTTTGCACCGTGTCGAACAGGGGTTCATGGGTACAGGCGATCACTGCCGTTGAATCATGCAGGCCACAGCCTTCCAAACCGCCAATCTCTTTGTAGAATTTCAGATAAAAAAGGGAAATGTCCCGTAGAAATCCGCCCATCCCGGGGGATCGCTGCGCCAGAGCTTTAAAATCGGCAGCTTCGTAAAGCGTTTTCAAAGTCACATCTAACCCCACCAGCACCGTTTCCGGCGGAGTAGCAAAGACGATATCTGCCGCCTGCGCATCGTGATAGATATTCGCCTCGGCATGAGACGTGATATTACCGGAGCAATAAACCGCGCCACCCATGATGACCAAGCGTTTGATGTTGCGCGCGAACTCCGCATCCAGCTCCATCGCTGCTGCGATATTGGTCAATGGTCCCACGGCGCAAACCACCACCTCACTCTTGTGACGGCGCGCCATGTCGACGAGGAACTCGGCAGCAGAGAGATCATGATTGGCGCCGATCTCGGGAATATCTATGATATCGCCAAAGCCTTCGGGACCATGCACATGCTCGGACGGAGCGTGGAAATCCCGACCCATCGGTACCGAGGCGCCTTCGGCCACGGGTATCGTCAACCCCAGTTTATCCAACAAAAATCGCGCGTTGCGGCTGGATTGGTGCACATGCGTATTGCCGAACACCGTGGTCAACCCGATCAGTTCAATCTCGGGTGCTGCGGCTGCATAGGCGATGGCCATGGCATCGTCGATGCCGGGGTCTGTATCGATGATCAGTTTCATCCCAGCGCGATACCGCAAACAAGGTGGGATGCAAAGCGGTCACAATTTGAAACTTCCGCAGGAAACCGGGCATCTCAAAGATTTGCATCCGCACCAGATCGCCTCATACCAAAGTTGAAATCGGGCGACTCGATCCCCATATGTATACAATAGTACACAATAATAAGAGGACAGTTATGACAGAAGAACAGATTATTGGGCTGTTGACCTCGAACATCATCTTTGTGCTTGGGGCGGTGCTGCTGATCGTCGTCACGTTCAAAGGCATCAAGATCGTTCCACAATCCGAGAAATACGTGGTCGAACGGTTCGGCCGCCTGCACTCGGTCCTGGGGCCGGGCATTAACTTTATCGTTCCGTTTCTGGACGTTGCACGCCACAAGATATCCATTCTGGAACGTCAGTTGCCCAATGCGACACAGGACGCGATCACCAAGGACAACGTGTTGGTGCAGATCGATACCTCGGTGTTTTATCGCATTCTTGAGCCGGAAAAGACGGTGTACCGTATCCGCGACGTCGATGGCGCGATTGCGACCACCGTGGCAGGGATCGTGCGGGCCGAGATAGGTAAAATGGATCTGGATGAGGTGCAATCGAACCGCGCCCAGTTGATCACGCGCATTCAGGAAAGCGTTGAAACCGCTGTCGATGACTGGGGCATCGAAGTGACCCGGGCCGAGATTCTGGACGTGAATCTGGATCAGGCCACCCGCGATGCGATGTTGCAGCAGCTGAACGCCGAACGCGCCCGCCGGGCACAGGTGACCGAGGCCGAAGGCCAGAAACGCGCGGTCGAGCTGAACGCCGATGCCGAGCTGTATGCCGCGGAACAAACTGCCAAAGCCCGCCGCATTCAGGCCGAGGCCGAAGCCTATGCCACCGGCGTGGTCGCCAAGGCCATTCAGGACAATGGCATCGAGGCCGCGCAGTATCAGGTTGCCTTGAAGCAGGTTGAGGCGTTGAATGCTTTGGGCAATGGCACCGGCTCGCAAACCATCGTGTTGCCCGCAAATGCGCTGGAGGCCTTTGGTAACGCCTTCAATATGCTGAAAGGAGGCAAGTAATGGCTGATCCCTTCTGGCTGACCTGGTGGATTTGGTTGGCTGCCGCTCTGGCGCTTGGGATACTCGAAATCGTTTTGCCCGGTTTCATCTTTCTGGGCTTTGCGATCGGGGCGGCCATTACGGGTCTGTTGCTGGCCGTTCCGGGGATCGCGCCCTCGCTGCCTGTGCTGCTGTTGATCTTTGCAGCCTTGTCGTTGGTCGCCTGGCTGGCATTGCGGCGCATTTTCGCCCTGCCCCATGGTCAGGTGAAAACCTTTCGACACGACATCAACGAATAAGCCAACATGGCGCCCCCTGCGGGCGCCATTGCGCCTCTGGACGCTGCCGGTGGCATTCCCTATATAAATGCTCAGAAACTGACCCGAGGCCCGCATGACTCATCCGAGCGAACATCTGGAAGGCACGCCGCTGATCGCGCCTTCGTCTATCGAGCATCCCCTGTACGACTCGGTGGTCGAAGCCTGCCGGACCATTTTTGACCCCGAAATTCCTGTGAATATCTACGATCTGGGCCTGATCTACACGATTGAGATTTCTCAGGAAAACGCGGTCAAGGTGATCATGACCCTGACAGCACCGGGTTGCCCGGTCGCTGGTGAAATGCCTGGCTGGATCGTTGAGGCGATTGAACCTGTCGCCGGGGTCAAAGAGGTCGACGTGGAACTGACATGGGAACCGCCCTGGGGGATGGAGATGATGTCGGACGAAGCCCGTCTGGAGCTGGGCTTTATGTAAACCGCGCGCCACAACCCTGTGTCGCAAAAGGTTTATTTTTCTGTCACGTGCCTGTTGGAAATCCGTTACGCATCCCAATCATAGTCCCGGTGCGTCACAGCTCGCATCCCATTGAGCACGCTGTACAAACCCGAACGGTACCCTCCCCAATACCCGAGTTCGGGACACATATTGAAAATATAGACCGCTCTTGCCCGAGAGCGGTCTTTTTCATTGCCGCATCAGCAGCTTACTGAACGCCGCACTTGGTTTTGATTTCCGCTGCCCGTTCATCCAGTGCTTTGACGTAGTCACCTTTCAGCATAGACAGTCTCTTGTTCTCGGTTCCGGTAATCAGCCCCAACAGCGCCCCCGCCGGGGTAATCGCCGCAACGCTTTCAACCTGTTGGTCCTGTGCGTGTTTCTTTTCGGCTGCAATTGCGCGCAAGTCGCCCTCGGCCGTGTTGCAGTTCACAGGATGCGTTTTCGGCTTGTCTTCGGCCATACCAGCGCCTGCGGTTACGCCAAGTACAGACGCCAACACTATGCATTTAAACAATTTTGTCGGATTTCTCATATTGCTCACCTTGCCTCGACCTGCCAAAATACTGTGACAGCAGCAAAGTCCAGCTTCTGCCAAAAGGCAAGTGACATTCACAATCGGTAGGAAAAGTCAGGTCAGCATAGCTGCTATGTCTTGAGCCAGCGCCCCGTCAGCACTAAGTTATAGGTTACGCGCGACAACGGAGAACACAATGTTTGGCATTCCCGGCAAACAGGCAGTCACCATGACATCCAAGGCGGCGCAGCAGATCGTGCGCCTGATGGAAACCGGCGGCCATGCTGGCCTACGCATCGGCGTCAAAAAAGGCGGATGCGCGGGCATGGAATACACCATGGACTACGTTGATCAGGTAGACACCCACGATGAGGTCGTCGAACAGGATGGTGCCCGTGTCATCATCGCCCCGATGGCACAGATGTTCCTGTTCGGCACTGAAATCGACTACGAAGTATCCCTGCTGGAATCCGGCTTCAAGTTCCGCAACCCCAATGTCGTTGACGCCTGCGGTTGCGGTGAATCCATTAAGTTCGACGAAAATCTCGCCCCTTAAGCCGTTTGAAGGTGCACATAGGTCTCATTGTACCGACGGGTCAGGTGGTCGCCTGCGGTGATGTTTTGAACCGAGTCCGGCGGCGCGACATTGGTGTCGTAAGACGGGTTGAAAAACAGCGGCACCGACAGCCGCTCTTGTGAATCTCCAACCACACGGTGCAGCGTGGCCTTGACCCGGCCTGCCGTCCAGAACTCCAGCATTTCCCCGAAGTTGATGACAAACGTGCCCGGCTTGGTCTGCACCATCTCCCATGAGTTATCAGGCATACGCACTTCGAGCCCCGAAGTTCCGTCCGTTGCCAGCAGGGTCAAACAGCCATAATCCGTGTGCGCCCCGATCCCAAAATCGCTCTCGCCCGCCCAGGCAGGCCGCTTGGGATAGTAATTGCCGCGCAGCAGCGCCATCGGTGTACCGAACGCCGCATCAAAGCTGTTTTCCGGCCGCCCCAGTGCAACGGCGATCGCCCTAAGAACACGCATCGCAACCGCGCAGGCGTCTGTGTAATACGCCTGTATCGTCTGTTTGAACTGCGCGGGCGTATCGGGCCACTGATTGGGGGCATAGACACCCAGATTGGACCCCGCATAAGGGCTGTTTGCCGGTAGCTCATACCCGCAATCGAACACCTCTTTGTAATCCGGGTTTGCATTGGGATCGACCTGCTCGGATTGCGATGCCCCCCACCCCCGGTTCGAACCGGTTGCAGCCATGTCGACGCTTGCCTTTTGGGAGGCCGGCAACTGGAAAAAGGCGCGATACATCGCGATCACTTGCTGGATCCGATCCGCCTCCAGGCCCGTATTCGAGACGGTGAGGAACCCGATCTGACCGACCGCATGCAGCAGCTTGCTCAGCTCATCCGGGTCGCGTTGATCCAGTTTCTTCAGGTCAAGATTATCGATCATAGGGGCATTCCTTTCTGCGCGCGCAAACTGCCGTTTATTGCAGGGCGCTGCAACCGGAATTGTCACCCCGGTCTGGCAATGCTATCCGGGGCAGCAGAACAGTGATATTTCACGGGGGATTTGATATGCGGCGCAAGCTGGCGGCTGGCAACTGGAAGATGAATGGAACCACAGAATCGCTGAGCGAGCTGCAAGCCCTGGCCGACGCATTCCCCTCGCCCGATGTGGACGTGTTGATCTGCCCGCCTGCCACGTTGCTGCACCGCGCGGCTACTGTGACCGCTGGCACCGGGATCACTGTCGGCGGTCAGGATTGCCATGCGGCAAGCGCGGGTGCGCATACAGGCGATATCAGCGCCGACATGCTGCTGGATGCCGGAGCGACATCGGTCATTTTGGGCCATTCTGAGCGGCGCGAAGATCATGATGAGCAAAACGAGGACATCCGCGCCAAGGCACGGGCCGCGATGGATGCCGGACTGAAAGCCATCATCTGTGTCGGCGAAAGCCTGGAACAGCGCGAGGCCGCAAACACGCTGGACATTATCGGCGGTCAAATGTCAGGTTCGATCCCCGATCAATCGACCGGCGAGAACCTGATTGTCGCCTATGAACCGATCTGGGCCATTGGCACAGGCAAGGTGCCCACCCTGAACGAAATCGGAGAGGTCCACGACTTTATCCGCGCCCGTCTGGAACGCCGCTTTGGCGAAGGTGTGGGGCGTTCGGTGCGATTGCTCTATGGTGGCTCGGTGAAGCCTTCAAACGCAGCTGAGATTTTCGCCGTGTCAAACGTGGATGGCGCCCTTGTTGGCGGGGCCAGCCTGAAGGCGGCAGATTTTTCCGGCATCATAAAAGCGCTGGAAACCGCATAGGCGTGAACTGACTGAGTTTGTCGCGCGGGAAAAGAACAGGTTGTATTCCCCAGACCTTTGATCGAACAATCGCCCGGCATTGATCGCGCAGGCAAGCTCAACATTCGAAAGACGCGCGTCAATCCGAACCAATTAAATTGTGCCAATTTCAGGAATGACATGCAAAGTAGTCAGCGCCACCCAAACAAGCCCTCGCTCCTCGCGCATCTGCGTGACGCCGAGTTTCCAATCGAGTGTGTTTTGGATGTCGGTATCCATTTCGGCACGCATGAGTTGATGGCTGCTTTTCGGGACAAAAAGCATCATCTGTTTGAACCTATTGAAGAACACTTCGAAGCGATCGAGAGAATCTACACCAAAGCTGGCATCGATTACGAACTGAACAAAGTTGCTGTGTCCAATTCGGATGGAACGGCAGAACTAACCGTATCGACCGTTATGGATGGGCACGACGTCACACATGCGCGCTTTGCCAAGGAAGAATCGCCTACCAAGTCATTGCGCACAGTTCCTACGCTGAAACTGGACACGTTCGTCGCCAATGAAAAACCGGCGGCTCCGTTTCTGCTGAAGATCGACGTGGACGGAGCCGAAGAGATGATCCTTGAGGGCGCGCAGGAGGCTCTCAAAAACTGTTCTGTTCTGATCCTCGAAGCACCCCGGATCACAATTGCCAGACGGATCCAGTTGATGCTGGCCGCCGGGTTTGAGCTGCTGGATATTATCGATTTCTCTTACTACGACGGCTATATGTGGCAAGTTGATCTTGTGTTTGTGAATCCTGCTTACGCCCCGCCTCATTTCACCGATGTATTGAAGGGCGGATTTTCAATCGACAAATGGCACAATTACCAGCCAGGTGACAAAAAGCCCGCGCCAGAAAAAACGGAAGAACCTCCGCAAGAGGCTGCTCCTGCGGAAGCGCCAGTTCGCAAAAAACGCAGTCTTGCCCGTCTGTTTGGAAAAAAGTGACGACTTGCGCAACCAAGGTTAGGCCCACGTCTCGGCCCAACCCTCCTTAGGGGGTGGCGTCGTCATGACCTCAGGCAATCTTCATCGCGACAAGCCCTGATACGATCAGAACGGCCGCAAACACCCGCAATGGGGTGATCGCCTCGCCCAGAAACATCGCGCCAACGGCAAAGGCTCCGACCGCGCCGATCCCGGTCCAGATGACATAGGCTGTTCCCAGCGGCAGCGTACGCATCGCCATGGCCAACAGTGCGAATGAGCCAATCATCGACACACCCATCACCGCCGTAGGCCACATGCGCGTGAAACCGGCCGATTGTTTCATGGCGACGGCCCACACAATTTCCAGCAGGCCAGCAAAGAGAAGAAAAATCCAGGGCATTGGGACACCTCAAACCTTGCTCGGGTCGTCCCGAGTGATCACCCGTTGCGGGGAGGTCGTCCTCTGCTACCTGATCTAAGCATTCCAAACCCCGTTTCAACCGCAGGACGTCTACCTAATTCTGATCAAGGCTTTGGCCACGGTCGGCAGGTATAAAACACGTTGGAAGAAACGAAAACAGCCGGGCCCTGATCAGGGCCCGGCTTTACCAGCACTATATGTAACTCGCTAATTGGTCACGATTTCCGGGCCCATGAAGGTATTGGGCAGGAAGGTCGATATCCACGGGATATACGTCACCATGATCAGGAAGACGAACAGCACCGCCAGGAACGGCAGCGCCGCCTTGACCACACCCATCATCGGCATGCCCGCAACGCCCGAGGTCACGAACAGGTTCAGCCCGACCGGAGGTGTGATCATCCCGATCTCCATATTCACCACCATGATGATGCCCAGATGGATCGGATCGATGCCCAGCTCGATGGCAATCGGGAACACCAAGGGCGCCACGATCACCAGCAGGCCCGAAGGCTCCATGAACTGACCACCGATCAGCAGGATCACGTTGACCACAATCAAGAAGGTCACCGGACCCAGACCCGCTGACAGCATGGCGTTGGCGATGTGCTGCGGCACCTGCTCATCGGTCAGCACATGCTTCAGGATCAGCGCGTTGGCGATCACGAACAGCAGCGTGACGGTCAGCTTACCCGCCTCAAACAGCGTGTGTTTGGTGTCGGGATGGAAAAACGCCGTCAGCAGTGCATAGGGCTTTTTCATCAATGGCAGGTTCTGCACACCCTCTTCGGTGCTGAGCGGACCCATGTCTTTATAGACAAAGCTGGCGATGAAGAACGCATAGACAGCAGCCACCGCAGCGGCCTCGGTCGGGGTAAAGATGCCGCCGTAGATACCGCCCAGAATGATCACGATCAGGAACAGACCCCAACCGGCCTCGCGGGCCGAGGTAAAGATTTCGCCCCACCCTTTCCATTCGCCTTTGGGCAGGTTCTTGACCTTGGCCATGATGTAGATCGTGACCATCAGCATCAGACCGGCCATCAAACCCGGAATGACACCGGCCAGGAACATGCGTCCGACCGAGACCTCAACAGCGGCGGCGTAGACGACCATCACGATTGAGGGCGGGATCAGGATGCCCAGCGTACCGGCGTTACAGATCACACCCGCGGCGAATTCCTTGGAATAACCCACCTGACGCATACCCGCGATCACAATCGAACCGATGGCCACAACGGTCGCCGGGGATGACCCCGACAGCGCAGCAAACAGCATACAGGCGAACACGCCCGCAATCGCCAGACCGCCCGGCAGATGCCCCACACAGGCAATCGAGAACCGGATGATCCGACGCGCCACCCCACCGGTCGTCATGAAGGACGACGCAAGGATAAAGAACGGGATCGCCAGCAGGGTAAAGTGCCCCTCGAACGCCTCGAACAATGTACCCGCAACCGAGGCCAGAGAGCTGTCGGAATAGATCAGCAGGAACAGGGTCGAGCTGAGGCCAAGCGCCACCGCAATCGGAACACCGATCAGCAGCAGGCCGATGACCATTGAGAAAAGAAGAACAACGTCCATTAGTCATGCACCCCTTGTTGTGCGCGGACTTCTTCAATCTCGTCCTCGACTTCGTGGCTGGCGACAAGGCGGTCGGCTTCGCCGCGCCAGATCTGAACGGCGACCTGCGCGAACCGGATCACCATCAGCAGCATCGAAACCGGCAACACCAGATACGGCACCACCTTGGGCAGTTTCTCGTAGCCTTCGCCATAGTTGATCATGTCTTCCAGAAAGCGCAGCGGCGCGACCATTGGGATGTCGTCGACCTCATAGAAACTCTGGCTGCGCGCATCGACATTGAACCCCGTGGGGAACCAGCGACCCGAGGTGGGCGGCAGGTCCGCGAACACGGCCCAGTAGTCGTATGAGCCCTTCAGCAGTAACAGCGAGAACACCAGACAGCACGCCACAGCAATCAGCGCCAAAACGCGGCGCGGTGCCGTGGGCAGCATGTTCAGGATCGCATCCACCCCCAGATGCGCGTGTTTCTTGACCGCATAAGACGCGCCCAGCAACACAAGCCAGCCGAACATGAACACGGTCAGTTCAAGCGCCCACAGAATATTGGAATTAAAGAAAAAACGCGCGATCACATTGGCAAAGGTCACGGCCGTCATAAGGCCCAGCAGCAATGCGATCAGGGTTTCTTCGATATGGTCGACCAGCCCGCCTTGGCCGGGTTTCGCACCAGACATCTCTCTGTCCCCATATTTTTGTGATGAGAAGAATGGGGGCGGGCCTGTGTTTGGCCCGCCCGGCCTACGCGTCGGTAACTCCCCAGCCCCAAGACGCGCGGGCTGAACCGGGATCAGAACCCGGCGTTGATGGCCTGAGCGGCGTCGATCTTGTCCTGACCAACGTCGTCGGCGAACTTGTCCCAAACGGGCTTCATCGCATCAACCCAGGCCTGACGCTGTTCGGGGTTCAGTTCGCGGATGATGCCGCCCGCATCGGTGATCGAGGCTTTGGCCGCTTCGTTCACGGCAAAGGCTTCTTTGTTCCGGGTCTCGGTGACCTCAGACAGAATGGTCAGGAACTGATCGCGGACCTCCGGATCAAGGCTGTCCAACCAATCGACCGAGGTCACGACCAGATAGTCGATGATGCCGTGGTTGGTCTCGGTGATGCCGTCCTGCACCTCAAAGAACTTCTTGCCGTAGATGTTCGACCAGGTGTTCTCCTGCCCGTCCACAACGCCCTGCTGCAGCGCGCCATAAACTTCTGAGAAGGCCATTTTCTGCGGGCTGCCACCGATGGCTTCCATCTGCGCCACCAGAACGTCCGAGGACTGAACGCGGAATTTCAGGCCATCCGCATCCGAGGGATCAACCAAAGGCTGATTCGCCGACATCTGCTTCATGCCATTGTGCCAGAACGCCAGGCCCTGCAGGCCGCGGCGCTGCATGCTGTCTTTCATTGCCTGGCCTTGGTCCGATGCCTGGAATGCGTCCACGGCATCGATATTCTTGAACATGAACGGCAGGTCGAACAGGCGGAATTGCTTGGTGAACTTCTCAAACTTCGACAGCGACGGCGCGGCCAGTTGCACGTCACCCTGCAGCATCGCCTCAAGAACCTTGTCGTCGTTATAGAGGGTCGAGTTCGGGTAGACCTCAACGCACATCACACCGTTCATCTCATCATTCACGCGCTGCTCCAGCAGCGATGCGGCGATCCCCTTTGGGTGTTTATCGGTGTTGGTCACATGCGCGAATTTTACGACGATTTCACCATCGTCACAGGCAGCCATCCCTGCTGTTGCAGTAACAGTCAGCGCCAAGGCCGTTGCAGCCGTTGTCAGGATTTTCATCAGTCTCTTCCTCCCAGACTTCCTCAAACAATCGAGTCGACACCCCTTCAGTGCCGCATGGGCTGCAGTGAACCGAATCAACTGGCGCGGCTCAATAATTTGTTAAGGGCACAGAAGGAATCTATTTTTC
This sequence comes from Ruegeria sp. BE1, assembly GCF_056538885.1. NCBI lineage: Bacteria > Pseudomonadati > Pseudomonadota > Alphaproteobacteria > Rhodobacterales > Roseobacteraceae > Ruegeria > Ruegeria sp. BE1. Next base: position 1,010,072 of record NZ_JBQFTY010000001.1, on the reverse strand, counting down.
CGCATATTATCTGATACTTAAAACAACCACACCAAATGCAGGAATTAACACCAAAACGCGTTGTGCGGAAATTCGCACAGGCGCAATGGCCCTTGTGCGGATTTCCGCACTCTTCTCGAATCAGCTCTGGGAATCACACAGCGCAACTGCAGCCCGCGCCAGCGGGCTGCCCGGCCCAACGCCTTTGAACGCATGCAAATGCGGCCAAAGGGGGCGGGAGAGCCAGCGGCTACCGGCGGTAATCCTCGGGGCGAATTTGATAGCGCGCCAGCTTGTCGTAAAAGGTCTTGCGCGGCAGTTTCAAAGCCTTGGCCGCGTCCGACGCTTTGCCATTGTGCCGCCCCAGCGCGGCGATCAGCAAGGACCGTTCCACCCGCGCCATCTGCTCGCTCAGCCCCAGATCAGTGGCCTGGGCAACCTCTTCGGGCATACCCAAGACAAACCGCATCGCGGCTGACATCAGAGACCGCGCATTACCCGGCCAATCACTGGCCATCAGAGACGCCAGATATTCCGAAGAGATCTCAGGTTCGGCAATTCCAGCCTGCTCTGCGGCCTGAGCGACATAGTGGCGAAAGATCACCGGAATATCCTCGGGACGTTCCGCCAGCGATGGGATGCGCACCCGCATCACGTCCAGTCGGTAAAACAGTTCAGCATGAAAACGGCCTTCGGCGGACAAGGCACCCAAATCCGCGGTCGATCCCGCCAGAATCCGCACATCCGGGCCCTGTTCCAACACCTCAAGCACCGCAAATTGCGTGGCCTCAGGCATGGCCGAGATTTCGTCCAGAAACAAAGACCCGCCTGCCGCATCTTCACAGACCTGCAACAAAGCATCCGGCGTCAGCCCGGATGAGGGTCTTTTGACAAACGGCCCCTGCCCCTGCGGCGACATCAGATGCACCACTTCGGCGACCTTGGATATACCGCTGCCTGCGGGCCCGGTGACCAGAACCTCAATCCCGGTTGGGGCTACGGTCCGCACGCGTTCGCGCAGGGCTTCGGCCTGCGGCGACAACCCGAACAACAGCCGCGCGGCGGGGTCTCCGCGTTCCAGTTCGTGTTTCAACGCGCGCTGTTCCAGAACCTGATCGCGCGCCGTGAACGCCTTACCCAGAACATCTAGCAGATCGGCTGCCGCACAGGGCTTTTCCAGAAAATCAAATGCGCCCTGCCCCATGGCCTTCACGGCCATCGGTATGTCCCCTTCGCCAGTCAGCAGGATCACCGGCAGTTCGGGGTCGACCTCATGCGCATAGGTCAGCAGGTGAAATCCGTCCCTGCCCGGCATCCGAATATCCGAGACGATCACCCCGGAAAAATCGGCCCGGATATGATCCTTGGCCGCAACGAAAGACCCCGCCGTCACCGGGTGGTAATCGGCCAGTTCCAGTGTCTGGGCCAGCGCCTCGCGCACGGCGGAATCGTCATCGACCAACAGAACTTTGCGTGTCATGCCACGTCTTCTTCCCGGTAGTATTCAAGTTCCACGGTAAACACCGCTCCGGTCTTGGCATTGGTGCCCCGGATATTTCCCCCGAAACTCTGAACCAACCCGTATGAGATCGAAAGCCCCAGACCCATACCTTCGGACGATCCCACCGCCTTGGTGGTGTAGAAAGGTTCAAACAGTTTCTCGGTGTTCTCAATCCCCGGACCAATATCGCGGACGGTCACTGCCAGAATATCGCCTGCCTCAATCGCAATCTCGATCAGGCGATCCTCCTGCTGGCTCATGGCGTCGGCGGCGTTGTTGATCAGGTTCACGAATACCTGCACCAACCGGACCTCACCGCCCCACGCATAGACCGGCGTTTGCGGAGGCTCCCAGTCCAGCCCCACGCCCTCGTCCTTCAGCCGCGCCTCGGTCAGTTCCACGGCGGTGTCGATCACCTGCACCAGATCGACCTTGCCCATCGGCTCGCTTTCGTTGCGGGCAAAGGCGCGCAGGTTCTTGATGATCCGCGCCATCCGCGCCGCCATGTCCGAGATCCGGGTCAGGTTTTCTGCCGCCTTTTCCTCGCGTCCCCGCGACAGAAAGGCGGTTCCGTTGTCGGCAAATTGCCGGATCGCCATTAGCGGCTGGTTCAGTTCATGACTGATGCCGGCCGACATCTGCCCCAAAGCGCTGAGTTTACCGGCCTGGATCAACTCTTCCTGCGCATGTTTCAGGGCTGTCTCAGCCTCTTGCCGCTCATGCACCTCACGGCGCAGAGCAGTATTTGCCGCGGTCAGAGCACGTGTGCGCTTGGCAACACGGCTTTCCAGCACCGCATTGGCCTGGGTCAGCGTGCGTCGGCGCTCGGTCGCCAGAAACAGCAATGCACCAAAGGCCAGACAGATCGCCGCCACGGTCGCCGCCTGCAGCCCAGCCAGACGGCGGGCGGGCGCGACATCCACCAAAACCTCAGCCGTCATGTCGATCACCGGCAGATCCAACATCAGATGCAAGGCACGGCTGGGCAGATACCGTCCCCAGTTCAGCCGCCACAATTCATGCGGTCCAACATAGGTCGAGGAGAACGCGACCTTACCCCCTTGGGGCGGGGATAACCCCAACTCGCCCTCGGCACGCCGCCAGAACAACAGGTCCGACCGGTTCGAGATGAAAACAATCCCGTCACTGTCGATAAAGAACACGGCCTCGGTACTGCCGCGCCATGTTTGCTCGACGTCTTGCACATCGGCCACGACCATCAGCGCGCCTTTTACCCGCCCCGTTTCGTCAAAGGCCGGGGCTGCGTAGGAATAGGTACGGTTGCCGCTGATCGGAAGAACCCCATGCGCGTTGCCCAACGCCCCCTGCATGGCACGCTGAAAGGCCGGATGCGCGGCCATGTCGTTTTGCTCAACCGGTTGTGCCGACACCAGAATGCGCCCGGATCGGTCCAGATACATCATGTTCACGGCAGCGGTTTTGTCCGCCACATCCAGCAGAATGGCCCGCGCCTGTTTTTGCCCGCCGGGGGACGCCAGTTCGGTAAAGGCCGGGTGACTTGCCATCAGCACGGCCAGTTCCTGATAGACCTGCATCTGTGTGCTCAGCCGGTCGGCGGCCAGTTCCAGGTCGGCCTCGGCCTTTTCGCTCAGCTGAGACAGCGCCTGCCGGTAGCCATAAGACCAGACACCTGCGGACAACAGCCCGACGGCAAACAGAAATCCAAGGATGACCCAAAGCCTTTGCATACCATAGGGTCTTGCATTCGACGCGCCGCATGGCAAGTCTGCGCGGCATGAAGACCGTATTCCAGTCTCCGGTTGATCCGGAATTCGTGCAAAACCCCTACCCGTTCTACGATGCCGCCCGCTCGCATGGGGACCTTGTCTATTGGGAGGACTACGGCAAAGTCGCTGCCGTGTCGCATCGGGCCGTTCAGGCATTGTTGAAAGACCGCCGCTTTGGCCGAGAGGTCCCGGCCGAGATGCAGCGCCCCGGCCCCGCCCATCTGGCCCCGTGGCTGGCGGTTGAGGCGCATTCGCTGCTTGAGGCGGAGCCGCCCCGGCACACCCGCCTGCGCGCATTGGTCATGCGTGCCTTTACCTCCCGCGCGATCACCGCGTTGGAGCCGTTCATCCATGATCTCAGCCACAGCCTGATCGACCGATTCCCGCAGGACCCGTTTGACCTGTTGGATGCGTTTTGTACTCAGGTCCCCGTGGTCACCATCTGCCGCCTTCTGGGTGTGCCGGCCGAGATGTCACCCGATCTGCTGCGCTGGTCACACGCCATGGTGGCCATGTATCAGGCCAGCCGCACGCGCCAGACCGAAGACGCCGCCGCGGCGGCGTCGCAGGATTTCACCGCATTTCTGACCGGCTATATCGAGCAACGCCGCACGGACCCGCAGGACGACCTGATCACAAGGCTGATCGCCGCCGAGGAAGATGGCGAGAAACTGTCCCGCGATGAACTGGTCGCGACCTGTATCCTGCTGTTGAATGCCGGGCACGAGGCGACGGTGCATTCGCTGGCCAACGGGGTGAAAACGATCCTGCAGCTGGGGCTTGATCCATCGCCCTTTGAAACGGACGGTCTGGTCGAAGAAATCCTGCGCTATGACCCGCCACTGCATATATTCACCCGCTATGCCTATGAGGATGTCGAGGCTTTCGGTCACAAATTCAAACGCGGGGATGAGGTTGCGCTGCTGCTGGGGGCCGCGAACCGCGACCCGGCGGTCTGGGCACAGCCGGACAAGTTCGATCCGGCCCGCCCTGTCGTCACCAATACCAGTTTCGGCGGCGGCCTGCATTTCTGTGTTGGTGCCCCCTTGGCACGGCTGGAAATGCGGATCGCGCTGACGGCCTTGTTCGACCGTTGCCCCAACCTGCGCCTGAGCGCCGCGCCGGAGTATTCCAACACCTACCATTTCCACGGACTGACCCGCCTGATGGTGCAGGTGTGACCTAGCCTTCAATCAACGCGGTCAGTGGCAACATGGTGGTCGACTTGATCTCTTCCATAGACAACAGGGCGGTGACGTTATGCACCCGCACTTCTGAAATCAGGGTCTGGTAGAATTCATCATAGGCCCGCGCGTTCTTGACCCGGACCTTTAGGATATAGTCAATGTCGCCCGCCAGCCGGTGCGCCTCTTGCACCTCGGGCCGATCCCGCAGGGCCTTAAGGAATTTTCGCTGCCAGTCCGCCTCATGTTCCGAGGTGCGGATCAGCACAAAGAATGTCGCCTCAAATCCCAGCGCTTCGGCATCCAGCAGAACGGTCTGCTGGCCGATGACTCCGGCCCCTTTCAGCTTGCGTATGCGATTCCAAACCGGGGTCTTGGAACTGCCGACACGGGCTGCTATTTCGTCCAGCGATTGGCTGGCATCGCGCTGTAGCTCAACCAGAATTTTCCGATCCGTGTCATCAATCCGCACCGACATTCCAATTTTTCCTTCGTTTCAAAACCAGCGTTCCAGTTTCGTGAATTGACGGAACGCTTGTTCTTATTTAAGCGCCCGTATGGCGCAATACCGGGAATATTTCCTATATTGCAGGTCAAGTCAAACAAGCGGAACGAACCATGCAGCTTACGCATTCACATGATGGCACTGGCCATGTCGACTTTGTCGGCGCGGGACCGGGCGATCCGGAGTTGCTGACCCTCAAGGCGCTGCGCGCGTTTGAGCGGGCTGACGTCGTTCTGCATGACCGCCTGATCAGCCCCGAGGTTCTGGAACTGGCCGGTAAATCCGCCCGGCTGGTCGATGTCGGCAAGGCGGGCTTCGGGCCATCGTGGAAGCAGGAAGACATTGACGCCCTGCTGGTCGACTACGCCGCAAAGGGCCACCGCGTTGTGCGCCTGAAGTCGGGTGATCCCACCGTATTTGGCCGTCTGGATGAAGAGATCGAAGCGGTCGATGCCGCTGGCATCCCCTGGCAGATCGTGCCTGGAATCACGGCTGCTTCGGCTGCTGTCGCAGGCATTGGTCAAAGCCTGACACGCCGGGGCCGCAATTCCTCGGTGCGGTTTCTGACCGGCCACGACATGAAGGGTTTTGCAGATCACGATTGGGCCGCGCTGGCGCGCCACGGGTCGGTGGCCGCGATTTACATGGGCAAGAAATCCGCCCGATTCATTCAGGGCCGTCTGATCATGCACGGCGCGGATCGCGACACGCCCGTGACGCTGATCGAAAACGCCTCGCGACCCGATCAACGCGTTCTGGCGACCAAACTGGACCAGTTGCCCAACGATTTGTCCGCCGCCGAAATGGACGGCCCAACCCTGACCTTTTATGGCCTCGCCCCGCGCCAAGCGGCCAAGGCCCTGACCGAATTCAAGAAGGAGCACGCCTGATGGCCCGCGCTTTTACCCCCAAAGTCGTCACCGCCAATGACCTGCTGGAAGGCGACGTTATCTACTTGACCGAAGACGACCGCTGGTCGCGTGAGCTGGCCGAGGCCGAACTGATCACCGATGAGGCCCACGCGCAGGTTCGTCTGCTGGATGCATCGCGTCAGGCCAACAAGATCGTCGGCGCCTATCTGGCTGATGCCGTCGCAGGCGAGAACGGTCCCGAACCCACCCATTTCCGCGAGGACTTCCGCCGCACCGGCCCGTCCAACTATGCCCATGGCAAGCAGGAAACAGAAACGCAGCCCCGGGCCTGATCTTCGGCCCTCTCTCTCCCCTTCAAGGCCCCAAGGTTTCGGGGCTGCAACTAAGGACAGCTAGACATGTATCGCTACTCCGAGTTCGACACAGCATTCCTGGAAGAGCGCAACAAACAATTCCGCGCACAGGTCGAGCGCCGCATTGACGGCTCGCTCACCGAGGATGAATTCAAACCCTTGCGCCTGATGAACGGGCTTTATCTGCAGCTGCACGCCTATATGCTGCGGGTTGCGATCCCCTATGGCACGCTGTCCAGCGCGCAGATGCGCCAACTGGCTCTGCTGGCCGAGAAGTGGGACAAAGGTTACGGCCATTTCACCACCCGTCAGAACATCCAGTACAACTGGCCGAAACTGAAAGACGTGCCGGATATGCTGGACGCGCTGGCCGAGGTTGGCATGCACGCCATTCAGACTTCGGGCAACACCATCCGCAACGTGACCGCCGACCATTTCGCCGGCGCCGCTGCAGATGAGGTCGCCGATCCGCGCCCCTATGCCGAACTGCTGCGCCAGTGGTCGACCGACCACCCGGAATTCCAGTTCATGCCGCGTAAGTTCAAGATCGCCATCACCGGTTCGGAAAATGACCGCGCTGTGATCAAGGCGCACGATATCGGCCTGCAGCTGGTTGAACGCGACGGCGTTCTGGGTGCCCGCGTGATCGTGGGCGGTGGTCTGGGACGTACGCCGATGATCGGCAAAGAACTGTCCGATTTTGTCGCCTTTGACGACCTGCTGGCTTATCTTGAAGCGACTGTGTCCGTCTGGAACCAGATCGGTCGTCGCGACAACAAATACAAAGCGCGCATCAAGATCACCGTCCACGAGAACGGCATTGACACCATTCGCGCCAAGGTTAACGAGCGTTTCCTGCAGGTCCGCCCGCAGTTCAAAGGCGCGGACATGGCCCTGCTGGAAGAGATCAAGGGCCACTTCGCGGCACCTGATTTCCGTCAGGGCTCGGTTGCGTCTTTTGAAAGTGCCTATACCAACGATCCGGTCTTCCGCTCGTGGGTCGATACCAACATCGCGCCGCATAAGAATGCGGACCACGCGATTGTCACGATCTCGATCAAAAAACACGGCGCGACGCCCGGTGATGCAACCGGTGAACAGATGCGCGTGATGGCCGATCTGGCCGAAGAGTTCGCCTATGACGAACTGCGCATCAGCCACGAACAGAACGTGATCCTGCCGCATGTCCACAAGTCGGACCTGCCCGCGATCCACGCCAGGCTGAAAGAATACGAGTTGGCGACCGCCAATATCGGCCTGATCAGTGACATCATCGCCTGCCCCGGCATGGATTATTGCGCGCTGGCGACGGCCCGTTCGATCCCGGTTGCACAGGAAATCGCGAACCGCTTTGACGACCTGAAGCTGGAGCATGATATCGGTCACCTGAAGATCAAGATCTCGGGCTGCATCAACGCCTGTGGTCACCACCATGTGGGTCACATCGGCATCTTGGGACTGGATCGCGCGGGCGTCGAGAATTACCAGATCACTTTGGGCGGTGACGGCACGGAAACGGCAGCCATTGGCGACCGCACTGGTCCGGGCTTTGCCTATGATGAGATTGTTCCAGCGGTCGAGCGGATCGTGAACACCTATCTGGAACAGCGCGACAGCCCCGAGGAAGAGTTCCTGCAGACCTATCGCCGTGTTGGCATGGCTCCGTTCAAAGCAGCCCTCTACCCCGAGGCGCAGGCGAATGCCGCTTGATCTGATCCAGACGGAACTGGGCAAAGACCGTAGCGAGCTGACCGAACGGGTCGAGGCGCTGAATGCCCGGTTCCGGCACCACTCGGCGCATGATGTCATGCATGGTGCCATTGATGAGATCGACGCGCTGGCGCTGGTCTCAAGCTTTGGCGCCGAGTCCGTGGTGTTGCTGCATATGGCCGCCGTGGTCGACAAGATGACCCCGGTGCTGTTTGTCGACACGCAGATGCTGTTCACCGAAACGCTGGAGTACCAGCAAGAGATGAGCGAACGTCTGGGCCTGAAAAACGTGCAGATCATCCGCGCCGAGGATGAGGATGTGCAGCGCGAAGACCCCTATGGCGCATTGCGCCTGCGGGATACGGATGCCTGCTGCAACCTGCGCAAGACCTTTCCGTTGCAAAAGGCGCTGACGGGGTATTGCGGCTGGATCACCGGGCGCAAGCGGTTTCAGGCCGGCACCCGCGCCGCGCTTGAGTTCTTTGAGGTTGAAGACGGCACAGGCCGGATCAAGGTCAACCCGCTGGCCCACTGGGCGCCCGAAGACGTGCGCGCCTATATGGAAGAAAACAACCTGCCCCGGCATCCGCTGGTGGCCAAAGGATACCCTTCGATCGGCTGTGCGCCCTGCACTTCGCCGGTCAAAGAGGGCGAAGACCCTCGCGCCGGACGCTGGCGCGATCAGAACAAGGAAGAATGCGGCATTCATTTTGTAGATGGCAAAATGGTGCGCGCCGGAGAGACAACATGAGTGTAATCGTAACGGATGAAGGCTTTGGCCTTGATGACTGGACCGATGGGTTCGTCACCCTGGAAGACGCCGCAAATGATGTGGTCGCGCTGGACGTAAGCTCGGACACAGACCCGGATGAGCTGGTCGACCGGCTGGGCAACGCACAGATGGTGCGTGTGGATTTCCCCTCGTCCGCGGACGGGCGCGGCTTTACCATCGCTCGCATCCTGCGCCTGAAAGGCTACAAGGGGCGGCTGCGCGCCCGTGGCCATGTGCTGGCGGACCAATACGCCATGGCACGCCGCAGCGGCTTTGATGAGATCGAGATCGACGACTCGCTTGCTCAGCGTCAGCCCGAAGATCAGTGGCTTGCGCGCTCGAACTGGCAGGACAACAACTATCAGGCCCGCCTGCGCGGCTAAGTCCGCCTATCGCCAGCCGTGAAACAGGACGTGGGGGCAACTGCCCCCTTTTCCTGACTTGGATCAAAGATTAAACGGAGATGTCGGTTTACCCAACCGGCTGTGACAACGATGACAGAGATGAAGCCCGTGACCGAAGCAACCGCCGTAAAGGCCCCCGTACTGCCGGACGCCCAGACCGTGACCGAGGTCAAGCACTGGACCGACAGCCTTTTTTCCTTCAAGGTGACGCGCCCCGCGACGCTGCGGTTCCGCTCGGGTGAGTTTGTGATGATCGGCCTGATGGGCGATCCCGATCCAAAGACCGGCAAGCAAAAGCCGCTGTTGCGCGCTTATTCCATCGCCTCTCCGTCCTGGGACGAAGAGCTGGAATTCTACTCGATCAAGGTACAGGACGGTCCGCTGACATCCAAGCTGCAGCACATCAACCCCGGTGATCAGATCATCCTGCGGCCCAAACCCGTTGGCACATTGGTGCATGATGCCCTGCTGCCGGGCAAACGCCTGTGGTTCTTTGCCACCGGCACCGGCTTTGCGCCCTTTGCCTCGTTGCTGCGCGAACCGCAGACCTATGAGGATTACGATGAGGTCATCATCACCCATACCTGCCGCGAAGTGGCCGAGCTGGAATTCGGTCGCCAGTTGATCGAAGACATCCGACAGGATGAGTTGCTGGCCGAGCTGATCGGTGAAGGTTTTGCCGACAAGATCCGCTATTACCCGACCACCACGCGGGAAGAGAGCCCCAAGATGGGCCGTATCACCAACCTGCTGAAAGACGGAACAGTCTTTGCCGATCTGGGCATCGAAGGCGGTATCAAGCCGGAAACCGACCGCGCGATGGTCTGTGGCTCGTTGGCCTTCAACCTGGACATCAAAGCGATCCTGGAAGAGTTCGGCCTGCGCGAAGGTGCAAATTCCGAGCCCAAGGAATTCGTCATCGAAAAGGCCTTTGTCGGCTGATCTACACGCCCGGGTCGTGGTACAGACTGCGGCCCGGGCATAAACCTGCTGCAAAACCTGCGGATTTCAGCGGTTTCGGCGTTGATCACGCTTGAATCAACACGCAGGGCGGTCTAAATTTCGGGCTCGAATTTCTGCAATCATCAAAGGAATGAACCCATAGCCCGCAGACCTCACAACGCGCCGCCGCAGAGAGACACTGGCCCGCGCGTCAATGAAAAGATCCGTGCCCCCGAAATTCGCCTGATCGGCGCCGAAGGTGAAAACGTCGGGGTGGTTCATCCCGCCAAAGCCATGCAGATGGCCGCCGATGTCGGTCTCGATCTGGTTGAGATTTCGCCCAACGCGAACCCGCCAGTCTGCAAAATCATGGATTTCGGCAAGTTCAAGTACGAACAGCAGAAACGCGAAAGCGAAGCCCGCAAGAAACAAAAGATCATCGAGGTGAAAGAGGTCAAGTTCCGGCCCAACACCGACACGCACGACTATGACGTCAAGATGCGCAACGTGTTCAAGTTTCTTGAGAATGGCGACAAGGTAAAAGTGACTCTGCGCTTCCGTGGCCGCGAGATGGCCCACCAGAACCTTGGGCGCGAGCTGCTGGAACGCGTGGCCGAGGACATCAAAGAACTGGGCAAGATTGAAAACATGCCCAAGATGGAAGGCCGTCAGATGATCATGATGATCGGACCTCTGCCGCAGAAGTAAGATCGGCAAAAGTTGAACAGCTTTAAGCCTCCTCTGCCCGGGGGGGCTTTTATTTTGCCCGCCGTTCTTTCCGCCATTGGAGGGCGTCGTTGAAGTCGAAGCCCAACGAAATCAGGTCGACGATCAGCAGGATGATCAAAAAGGTGACATAGCTTTGCGGCAAAATGGGCGCGCCGGTCAGCGTGATCCCCACGATGGCAATCATCGGTCCCCACAACAGCAAATGCGGTATGGCCATGGCTTTGCTCATCCCCCGCGCGGCGATCATGATCGGCAGGTTCAGCGCCATCCCCCCGATCGAGAACAGTGCGATGATATCCGCGTTCGGCTGGCCCAGAAACGCGACAGGCGCAAGGTTGACAGGCACCAGGATCACGGCGACCCAAACCTGCACCCACAGCGGGAGGGCCCGAAAACTCGTCCAGATATCCGTGATCATGCGGTCGGCCCCTTTTCTTGGTGTACCGTATTGATCGCAAACACAAAGCCTGTCCGCAAGTTTCTCAGATCACGGACCGGATCGCCGTGTCCAGTTTGCCAACCATTTCGTCAACCTGCGTGTCGTCGATGATGAAAGGCGGTGCCAGCAGGATGTGATCCCCCCGTCGCCCATCGCGCGTTCCGGACATCGGGTAGCAAATCAGACCTTCGGCCAAGGCGGCTTTTTTGATCTTGCCCGCAACTCCAAGCGCCGGATCGAACGGAGCCTTCGTCCCGCGATCAGCCACCAACTCGATCCCTCGAAACAACCCGCGCCCGCGCAAATCACCGACATTGGGATGTTGGCCAAAGGTGGCCTCAAGAGCCGTATGCACCTTGTCCCCCATGACGCGGGCCCGGTCCGGCAGAGCACGTTCAGTGAGTTCCCCCACCACGGCCAACGCAGCGGCTGTGGCGACCGGGTGGCCAATATAGGTGTGGCCGTGCTGAAAGAACCCCGACCCGTCGCGGATCGCATCGTAAATTTCACTGGCGCACATCATCGCGCCAATAGGCTGATACCCTGCCCCCAACCCTTTGGCGATACACAGAATATCCGGCGCGACCCCATCATGGTCACAGGCAAACAGATGCCCCGTCCGCCCCATGCCGCACATCACCTCATCAAGGATCAGCAACACGCCATACTGATCGCAAATCTCGCGAATACGTTTGAAATAGCCATCGACCGCGGCCACCGCACCAAGGGTCGCGCCCACGACGGGCTCGGCGATAAAGGCCATCACGGTATCCGGGCCCAAGCGCAGAATCTCGGCCTCAAGCTCATTGGCGACGCGTTGACCGTAGTCATGGGTGCTTTCGCCATCAGGCTTCTCGGCATATTCATAACAGGGCGCGATATGGGTCATGTCGATCAGCATCGGCGCAAACTGCGCCCGCCGCCACGCGTTGCCACCAGCCGACAAAGCGCCCAGCGTGTTCCCATGATAGCTCTGCCGCCGGGCAATCACGTGGCGGCGGTCCGGCTGACCGACCTCAAGAAAATACTGCCGCGCCAGTTTGATCGCAGCCTCGGTCGCCTCGGACCCACCCGAGACGAAATACACCCGGTCCAGATCCCCCGGCGCGTGTTTCACCAACAGATCCGCCAGCGCCTCGGCCGGTTCCGAGGTCATGAACCCGGAATGCGCAAAGGCAATCTTTTCCACCTGCTCTTGCACCGCGCGTATGACGGACGGGTTGGAATGACCCAGACACGAGACAGCCGCATCACCACAATCCAGATAACGCCGCCCCTGCGCATCGATCAGGTAACAGCCGTCCCCGCCCGCCGCGACAGGCAGATCGGATTTGGTGTGGCGTGGAAATACGTGACTCATTTGACTGCTCCTTGCAATTTTGCAACCAACGCGGCGACAGACGCGGCATTGTCTTTCCAAAGGGTCCCAGCTTCATCCGTCAGGCTGTTTTCAAACCCGACCCGCACATCGCCGCCGCGTGCAGCAGCATGAAGCAAACAGGCATGTTCCTGCGCGCCAAAGGCACAGATCATCCAAGGCGCAGTATCTTGCGGAAACTGGTCCAAATCCTGCGGCGCGGATTGCTGACCGGACGCATACCGGCCCAGCACCAGAATCCGCTCAACCTGCCCCGCGCATACAATTCCCGAATCCTGCCATTGTTTCAGCAAGGCCGCGTCGTCCGCATTATAAAGGATGTGCTGAACCCGCGTCCCCTGTTCGGCGCAAAGACCGTAGACCTTAGGGGCCAGTTCGGGCACCCGCGCTATTTCACGAACGGAAACCGACGCCCATTCGGGCCGCACCCTTTCAAGGCACCCAAGCTGGGCCGGTACATCGAACATACCCGCCGATTCCGTGGTAATCTGCACATCCATCCCCGGTACAGTTTCCCCAAGCGCCGCAAGAGCCTCTCGGTATCGCCCAGCATCCAATGAATGCTGACCGGCATTGTCCCGCACATGCAAATGCAGCCCGTCTACACCTGCGTCAAAACAGGCAAGTGCGGTGGCCACGATCTGGTCCACGGAGACCGGCAATGCCGGGTGATCTGACACACCTCGACGTGCACCATTCGGAGCCACCAGAACATAGGGGCGATTCATGTCAGCCATTCGCGTACCTCTTGTCTCGCCCGCTATTTAACCAGCTGTGCAGTGTTTTTAAGTTGCCTTCTTCAAAACATTTGTTTTTCTGTGCAGATGAAGACCACACCAAACCAAATCACGGATCGATTGCGGCAAGGCATCGCTCAGATGCCTCCGGCCCTGCAGGCCGCCGCGAAATACGTCATCGATCATCCCGGGGATTTCGGCCTGAACCCGATCCGAACGACCGCTGCCCGCATAGGTGTCAGCTCAAACGTGCTGGTGCGCTTGGCGCAACGTCTGGGTTTCGGCAGTTTCGAAGCCTTCCGCGCGCCCTTCCGCACCGCGCTGGTCACAGACCGCGAAATTGGGCTTGGTCAGGATTGGATGACTTCTCTGCAGGGAGAAGATGCCTTTCACCAGACTCAGGCCAAATTGGCCCAGAATGAACAAAACGTGGTCACGCGATCCCTTCGCCTGATGAAGCCTGAACAGGTGCGCGCGGCGGTCCAGCACATCACATCCTCACACCGATGCTTTGTGACAGCGACGCGTGCAAGCTATGCCCTGGCCTATTATTTTTCCTACACCGGCCGTATGGCTTTTCCTGGCATACAGCTTATTCCGCGCCATGTCGGATCAGCAACGGACGACCTGCTGGATGCCGACGCGCAGGACTGTCTGGTCGCCATCACCGTCCACCCCTATTCCGCCGACACGATCCAGTCGATGCGCTTTGCCAAACAGCGCGGGATGCGGCTGATCCTGATTTCAGACAGCGACGTGATCGCGCCCGGTGTGGAACCCGACGTGGCCTTCGCCGTCAGCACCCGCGCCCTGCATCCGTTTGCCTGCTATACCGGCGCGATGGCCGTTCTGGAATGCCTGCTGGGCCATCTGTTCGACGCCGGAGGCGACACCGCCCGGCAAAGAACTGACGCCTACCAAAAGGCCCGCGAGGATACAGGCGCTTATTGGCAGCCCTCGAAACCCCCAAGGCTGCGCCGGACGTAACAAAAGCACCCGGTCTCTGCGAATGCAGGGTAGGAGCGTTTGTGAACAGGCTTCGACGGCGGAGTTAACCCTTGCGCTCTGATTACCGCGTGCGCGATGCCCTGGGTTGAGGCCGTGTCGGGATTTCTTTCAAAAGCCCGCCAACGCCCATGGCAGCAATATCCGCCCCGGTCGTCTCGATCCCGCAGGCAACGCGGGACAAGACCCAATCAGCCCCGTTCAACGCCGGAGAACGTGCACAGCCTGGCAGTCCAATGACCGGCGTCTGACCCAATGACCCCAGAAACAACAGGTTGCCGGGGTCAACAGGCATCCCAAAGCGATCCACTTGCCCGCCTGCCTGCCGCACGGCCTCGGGCGCAACATCCGACACATCCGAGGTGGCCGAGCCGGTCAGGATCATCCGTAACTCGCCACCGATTTCACTGACGGCCTGGGACAGCGCATCGGTCTGGTGCGGTACGACACGCACATCCGTCAATTCCATCCCCAACGCTTCGACCCGACCCCGAATGGCTGCGATGCCCTTTTCGTTCGGAGGCCCACCGGGGATGTCCGTCACAACCAGACCCGCGGTCCGATAAATCGGGGGACGAAGACGGATCGCGTCATGCGCAAGCTGCGCGACCTGTTCTACATCCGCGCCCGGCACGGCATAGGAAATCACCTTGATGGTTGCGACCATGCCTCCGGCGGTCATCTGCTGATATTGCGGCACCGTCGCCACAGTGATCATGGGATTGACCTGATTAAACGCCTCAAGCGCTGCGACGTCCAGAATGGCGATGCCCGGCCTGTCCGCCAACAGGTTCACGCGCCCGGTAAAAGCCTGTGTCACCCGCAAAGCGGCCTCTTGGGCATCGGGGACCAGAGCGGCAGCCAACAGCCCGGCGGCCTCATCCTCATGACAATCGCCGGGGTCCAGACGCGCCACGGTCACTGCGCTGTGCCCGGCCTCTGTCAGCGCCTGCAGATGATCGGGCGTCAGCGTCAGACCTTTGCGCAGCTTGGTGTCGCCGGCCTGCACGGAATGCGCCAGAATCGCGCCTTCGGCTTCATCGACGGGAACTTCGCCGAACTTCACGCTTTGCCCCTCAGAACGGCGGTCATTTGCGCCAGAATGGCCACCGCGATTTCAGAGGGGCCAGTTGCACCAATATCCAGACCGATGGGGCCATGGATGCGCGCAATCTGGTCGTCGGTAAACCCTGCCCCTTTCATCCGGTCGACCCGCTTGGCGTGGGTGCGGGTCGAACCAAGCGCGCCGATATAGAACACCCCGGCCTGCAACGCGGCCTCAAGCGCGGGGTCGTCCAGTTTGGGATCATGGGTCAGCAGAACTACCGCCGTGCGCGAATCCATCCCGAGTTTCGCAACGGCCTCATCCGGCCAGTCCGTCAGAATCTTTTCGCCCGGAAAGCGCGCATCCGAGGCGAACGCATCGCGCGGATCGATGATAGCCGGGTCATAGCCCGCGATCCGTGCCATAGGCACCAGCGCCTGCGCGATGTGTACCGCACCAACGATGATCAACCGTAGCGGCGGGTTGTGGACGGCGACAAAGGTCTGCCCGTCGTCCTCGAACCCGGATTTGTCCATGCGCAACCGCTCGGGGTAGGCATTGCGCCGCAGCGCGCGGTGGCCGGTTTCGATATTGACCTCATAGGCGATGGGTTCACGGTTGGCGCGGGCCTCGACCAGTTCGCGCAGCATGGGTTCGGGCAGCACTTTGCCCACGGGTTCGACCAAAACGCGGATCGTGCCGCCGCAGGCCAGACCAACGGCAAAGGCGTCCTCGTCACTGACGCCGAATTCCAGCAGTCGGGCATCGCCTTCGTCGATCGCCTCAAGCGCCTCGACCACGACAGCCCCTTCGACACATCCGCCCGAGACCGACCCTTCGATCCGGCCATCGCCGCCGATCACAAGCTGCGCCCCCACCCGGCGCGGGGCACTGCCCCAGGTCTGCACCACGGTGGCCAAGGCCGTTGGCTTGCCCGCATCAAACCAGCGCAACGCGGTTTCTGGGCTGCTGTCGAATCTGTCCATTGACCCCTCCCGAAGTCGTTTCGACCAACATAGGCAGGTTTGAACGGAATAAAAGGAAGTCATAATCCCGCACCGGCAGGCAGATCGGCGCAATTTGGCCCGGAATTCCGGTATTTGCGTCTGGCATTGATTGTCTTCCGACCCGATTCTAGCCTACACGCGCAATTGCAACATTCGCAAATGCGCATGTTTCATTTTTACAAAGGAGACAAAGAGTTGAAACGCATTTTTACACTGGGAGTGAGCTTTGGACTATTGGCGTCGACGGCCGTCAGCGCCGACACTTTCCTGCGGTATGGCGAAGTTGAGGGATGGAAGGTCTTCATTGATCAAGACAAGAAATCCTGCCTGATCGAGGCTGTGGACGACTCGGAAAACGTTGTGCAGATGGGCCTGACCGAAGACCGCGGAGTGGGCTATGTCGGCGTCTTCACCAAGGCCAAGACCGACATCAAACGTGGCGAGACCGAAGGCGTGGCGATTCTGCTGGGCGACAACATCTATGTGGGTGAAGCCACCGGCATGAAGGGCAACATCACCAAAGGGTATTCCGGCGGCTATGTCCTGTCCGACGATCCGCAATTTGCCGAAGACATTGCAAAACAAAAAGTCATGGTTGTTTTTCCTGAAAAGGAATTCGCCTTCACCGTCGACCTGACCGGCACCTTCAAGGCCATGGAAATGGCGCGGAAGTGCAATCAGGAACAACTGGACGGCTGATCAGCCCGAAAGCGCGGTCATCAGCCGCGCTTTCTCTCCCACGTCATCTGGTTTTGAGATGACATTGGCCAGGTCCTCCAGCGACGCGATTGAGTGACCCGCGCGGAAGCTGTCCACATGCGGCAGCATGGCCGCGACGCCTTGTGCCTTGGGCGCGAACCCATCCCAGCGCAGCAGCGGGTTCAGCCAGATCAGGCGACGGGCAGAGAGGTGCAGCCGCTCCATCTCTTTTCCAAGCGCTTCGGGCTCTCCACGATCCAGCCCGTCCGAGATCAGCAGGACCACCGCCCCCTGTCCCATGACACGCCGCGACCAATCCCGGTTGAACGCATGCAGGCATTCCCCGATCCGTGTGCCGCCCTCCCAATCCTGCGCCTCGGCCCCGGCTGCGGCCAGTGCGGCATCCACATCGCGCTGTTGCAGGTGGCGGGTGATATTGGTCAGGCGCGTGCCGAAGGTAAAGGCATGGACTTTGGCCCATCCTGCGCCCTTGGCGTTGGAGACCGTGTGCAGGAAATGCAGGATGATCCGGCTGTATTGGCTCATCGAACCTGAGATGTCACACAGCACCACCAGATTTGGCCAGCGGTGTCTGGGCTTTTGCCGGGCAATTTCGTGCAGCTCTCCGCCCTGCCGCATGGCGGCGCGCAGGGTTCTGGCCCGGTCTATGCGCTGCCCAAGATGGCTGGGCTGACCCCGCCGCGATTCAATGGGTTTCACCGGCAGAGTCATCCGCGCCAGCATGCGTTTTGCCAGGGCGATCTCGGCCGTGCTCATCTGTTCGAAATCAAGGCTGCGCAGGCGTTCCTCGGTCGATGCAGTTTGCGAAGCATCAATCTCAAGCTCGGTATCTTCCTCTGATTCTGTTATGTCCGGCGGGTCGTGCTGCACACCATCCAACAGAGCCTCGGCTGCGCGTTTTTCCCCGGCCTCGGCTTTGCGATCCTCCTGCACGCCGCGGATGGCAGGCAGCATCATGGCCATCATATGTTCCATGTAACGCGGATCGCGCCAATACATGCGGAAGACCTGCGCAAAGACCGTCCGATGTTCGGGCCGGTTCACGAAACAGGCGTGCAGCGTCCAGTAGAAATCCCGCTTTTCCGAGAACCCGGCGGCCTGTACAGCGCGGATCGCATCGACGACACGGCCCGTTCCGATTGGCAAGCCCGCCTTGCGCAATGCGCGGGCGAAATGAGTGATGTTTTGTGCCAGTTTCGGGTTGTCGGGGATATCGAGTGGGAGTTGTTCTGCCATTACCTGTCATGGGGGCGCTGCCCCCATACCCCCGCCGTATTTCCAACAAGAAGAAGCATCAGGCCGGTTCTAAGGTGGCTTTGGCTTCGTCCAGAATGCGTTTGGCCTCGGATCCTTGCAGTTTCTGGATGTCGTCCTGGTATTTCAGGATTGCGCCAAGCGTGTCGCCGATCACTTCGGGGCTGAGGTTGATCACGTCCAGTGCCAGCAGGCATTTGGCCCAGTCGATAGTTTCGGCAACGCCGGGTTTCTTGAACAGGTCTTCGGTGCGCAGGTGTTGGACAAAGGCCACCACTTCGCGGCTGAGCGCCTGCGCCGCTTCGGGCGCGCGGGCGTTCAGGATTTCGATCTCACGGTCAAAATCGGGGTAGTCGACCCAGTGGTAGAGGCAGCGGCGCTTAAGGGCGTCATGCACCTCGCGCGTGCGGTTTGAGGTGACGATGACGATGGGCGGCTCGGGTGCTTTGACGGTGCCAAGTTCGGGGATCGTGACCTGGAAATCGCTGAGCGCTTCGAGCAGGAAAGCTTCAAACGGTTCGTCGGTGCGGTCAAGCTCATCAATCAGCAGAACGGGCGCGCCGTGGGCGTCCGGGCGCATCGCCTGCAGCAGCGGGCGTTCGATCAGGTAGTCGTCCGAAAAAAGCTCGGTTTGCAGCGCGCCGCGTTCGGCACCGCCTGAGGCTTCGGCGGTGCGGATGGCCACCATTTGCGCCGGGAAGTTCCATTCATAGACGGCCGAGGACGCATCCAGCCCTTCATAACACTGCAGCCGGATCAGTCGGCGGTTCAGGCCTGCGGCCAACGCCTTGGCGATCTCGGTCTTGCCGACGCCAGCCTCACCTTCCAGAAACAGGGGACGGCCCAGTTTCAGCGACAGGAACACCACCGTGGCCAGCGCCCGCCCGCAGACATAGCCTTGCGCGCCCAGCATGGTTTGAACGGCGTCGATGGATGTGGGCTGGGTCATGGGCAAATCTCTCCTTGGCCTCAAAAGGTCATGGCCGAGCCTTTGCGTCAAGGCCACGCGCCCAATGTGACCTACGACGTTCCGACGTGTTGACAAGGTCTTTTCCGGGCGCGGCCTCTGTGCTAGCGGGGGCGCATGACCGATAGCATCACGATCCGCCGCCCCGACGACTGGCATCTGCATCTGCGCGATGGCGCGATGTTGCAGGCCGTCCTGCCCGAAACCGCGCGCCATTTTGCCCGTGCGATCATCATGCCGAACCTTGTACCGCCAGTCGTGCGCGGCGATCAGGCCGCCGCCTATCGCGACCGGATCATGGCCGCCCTGCCCGACGGCATGACGTTCGAGCCGCTGATGACCCTGTATCTGACCGAGGACACCGATCCCGAGGACGTGGCAGCCGCCCATGCCAGCGGTCTGGTCAAGGCGGTCAAGCTGTATCCGGCGGGGGCGACGACAAACTCGGCCTCGGGCGTGCGCGATTTCGACAAGGTGCGCCCTGTGCTTGAGAAGATGGCCGAGATCGGCTTGCCCATGTGTGTCCACGGAGAGGTCACGGATGCCGATATCGACATCTTTGACCGCGAGGCCGTGTTTATCGACCGCGTTCTGGACCCGATCCGCAAGGCCACACCCGGCCTGCGCGTGGTGATGGAGCACATCACCACCAAGAACGGCGTCGATTACGTCAAAGCCAATGACAGCGATCTGGGCGCGACCATCACGACGCACCATCTGATCATCAACCGCAACCATATTCTGGCAGGCGGCATCAAGCCGCATTACTATTGCCTGCCCGTCGCCAAGCGCGAGGAGCATCGCCTGGCCCTGCTGGCCGCTGCGACCTCGGGCGATGCGCGGTATTTCCTGGGCACGGACAGCGCGCCGCATACGGATGAAAACAAGCTGTTGCCCTGCGGCTGTGCGGGCTGTTTCACGGCCACGAACACGATGTCACTTTTGGCGGAAATGTTCGAACGTGAGGATGCGCTGGACAAGCTGGAAGGCTTTGCATCGGTGCACGGTCCGCAATTCTATCGCCTGCCGGTGAACGAAGAGATGATCACCCTGATCAAAGGGGATGTGGTGGATTATCCCGACAAGATCGAAACCGATGACGGCCCTGTCACCGTATTCGACCCCGGGTTCCCGTTGCACTGGCGCGTGGCCTAACCCGCCAGCATTTTTGACAAATCACGGGCGCGGCCTCCGGTGCGCAGCATCGACCAGATCGCGTCCGCTGTATCGCCGCCGATCAGTTTGGATGCTTTGCCGCGCACGCGATCCTCTCGGTCTGACAACGGCATCGGAGCCAGCAGATCATGCGTCGCCTCGGGCCGCGCACCGTCACGGCGCAGCAGGGACAGATGGGCCTGCGTTTCCGACAGGCTCTCATCCGCTTCAACCACAACCCGATCCCGCAGGGATTGCACACGCGGGTCGGCGCAGGTTTTATCGGAATAGCTGGTGGGCAGCGCCGTATCGTACCCCAGCGCCTGCATCGCAATCACGGTCCGATATGAGAATTTGGCCCCCAGTCCGGTGGTCGGAGAGGTCTGATTGCAGACGCTCATCCAGCGGGGATGGGTTTTGATTTTGATCTCGGCCACTTCGGGTTCGGCAATGTCCAATTCACGTGCGGCCTCAAGCGCGGCATGCAGGCCGTGGCAGCAGGCATGAAACTTGTGGCTGACAGTTTCGAACAGCCATTCCTCGCCCAACCCCGCAAAGGCGGTCTGGGCGTCCCCTTCGCCCTGATGTGTCGCGCCAAACCCATAGGGCCCTTCCAGCGCGTCCATATTGGGCTCAAACCCTTTGGCGATCAGCAAGGCGGCCTCGACCCCGGCCGAGGCTGCAAGCCCCGCGTTGTAGGGTTTGCCCATCGTGCCGAACTGCGCCTTGAGCCCGGCGGCGCGTGTCGCCGTCAGGCCCAACACCTTGCGCATCTTTGCCACGTCAAAGCGCAGAATGCGCCCTGCTGCGACGGCGGCCCCAAAGGCGCCAGCGGTGGCTGTCTGGTGAAACCCCGCCTGATAGTGATCGCGCCCCAGCCACAGGCCCACACGGATCGAAACCTCCATCCCAACCAAGGCAGCCTCAAGAAAATCGACAAGGATACGATCGTCCCATTCGCTCAGCGCAAGGGCGGCGGGCAGGATGGCGACCGACGGGTGGCCGATATGGGCAAAATGCGTGTCGTCATAATCCAGCGCGTGGGACACGGTGCCATTGACCAGCGCTGCGCCGCGTAAAGGGGCGGCACCCCCGCCAAACAGGTGGGCCTGAGCGGCCCCTGCCTCGCCTAGAACCAGATCACGTACCGCATGAGCCACAGGCTCATCCACGCCCGCGCGCCCGACCGCTATCCAATCCAGAACGGACAGAGAGGTGACGATCCGCGCCTGCTTGGTCGTCTCAACAGGGCCAGCCGCAAATGCAGCCAAGGAAGAAGAAAAATCGCTCATGCGCGCAGTCTAGCGTGCACCGTTTGCGGGTAAAGCCTTAGCTGTACAAATCCGCGGCGCGTGTCTCGAACGCCTGGACGATCCGGTGCATTGCCTCATTGAAGACGACGCCGATGATGCCTTGCAGGATGGCGTTTTTGAATTCGAAATCCACGTGGAAGGACACGTTACACCCACCCTCGGGCGCGTCTTCAAACTGCCAGTCGGATTTCATGTATTTGAACGGGCCGTCCAGATATTCGGTGTCGATCTTCATCTGATCGGGGAACAGGGTCACGCGGCTGCCGAACCGTTCGCGGAAAACCTTGAACGAGATCACCAGATCCGCCTCCATCACCTGCGCCTCACCGGCGGCGTAGGTCCGGCGGATACGGGCGGCGGCACACCAAGGCAGAAACTCGGGGTATTTGGCCACATCCGCGATCAGGTCGTACATCTGCTGCGCTGTATACGGCAGGTGGCGGGTTTCCGAATGAGTGGGCATGGCGTCCGGTATTTGCAGGTGACAATAGCGCGTCATGTCGTATGTTGCGCGCCAAAGATCAAGGGGGATGCAATGACGGACCGCGCATATGTGATAGATGAGATGATCTCGGCCAAGGCCATCGCCGCGCGGATCGAGGAGCTGTGCCGCGAGATCACGCGCGAGTTTGGCAATACCGACAAGCTGGTTGTGGTCGGCCTGCTGCGCGGCAGCTTCGTCTTTATCGCCGACCTGGTGCGCGAGCTTGACCTGCCGATCGAGGTCGATTTCCTTGAGGCGTCATCTTACGGAGATGCGATGGAAAGTAGCCGAGAGGTGCGTATTCTCAAAGACTTGCGCGGCGCGATTGAAGGGCGTGACGTGCTGGTGGTCGAAGATATCGTCGACACCGGCCACACGCTGAACCACGTCACCAAGCTGTTGCGCAGCCGCAAACCCGCACGGCTGAAATCCATCGCCCTGCTGGACAAACCCAGCCGGCGCGAGGTTGATTTCCGCTCTGACTGGATCGGGTTCGAGATTCCGGATGAATTTGTCGTGGGTTACGGGATCGACTTTGCACAGCGCAACCGCAACCTGCCCTTCATCGGCAAGGTGCGCTTTACCGAGGGGTAAACGGCCCCAGAACCTGCTGGATCGCCGCAAGGAAAATCCCGGTTCCGACCGGGATCAAGGCATCGGGAAAGTCATAGTCGGGGTTGTGCAACTGCGGATGACCTGCGCCGGACCCCAGCCAGAACATCGCCGATTTGGCCCCTTTGCCGAACTGCCCGAAATCCTCTGAGAATTTCTGCGGGTTGGGCGTCAGCGTATATTTGATGCCCGCCTGATCACAGGATTGCCGCAAGACTTCAACGGCTTCGGGGTCGTTTGTGCAGGCTTCGAACACATCCTCATAGCTGATCTCAACCCCCAACCCATGGGCCGATGCGGCCTGAGCGACCAGGGCCTCGGCCTCTTGCATCAGGCGCTGCATACGCGCGTCGGCCACTGTGCGCAGGGTCACCCACAGCTCAGCCCGGCCCGGAGTCACGCCGAACGTTGGCTCGCCCAGATTGGCATGTGTGACGGTGGTCAGGGCGAATTCGGCATCCAAAGTACCGCCCTGCCCCAAACCCGCCAATTGAGGCATCAAAACAGCCAGCGCGCCAGCCGGAGAAATCCCATCCTGCGGCGCGGCAGCATGGGATGTCTTGCCGGTCAGAGCAATTTTCATCCCGCGCGACGCGCAGTTGGTTGCGCCCTTGCACAAAGAGACCTCGCCCCGCGCCAGCCCCGGTAAATTGTGCAGAGAAAACACATAATCAGGCGCAATACTCGCGAATTGAGCATCATTCCGAAACGCAATTGCGCCCTGGCCCGTTTCCTCGGCGGGCTGAAAGATCAACACCACGCGGCCCGCATCAGGACGGGACTGCGCCAGATGCTCTGCCACGCCCAGAACCATCACCATATGACCGTCATGACCACACAGATGCCCCTTGCCCGGCACGCGCGAGGCATATGCTGCATCGGACAGCTCCTGAATCGGCAGCCCGTCAAGCTCACACCGGATGCCTACGGTCGGCCCGGACTGCCCGCTGTCGAAAATCGCAGCAACGCCGTTCCCGCCGATCCCGGTTAGCACGCGATCCGCACCACGCGCGCGCAGTTCATCCGCGATCCGAGCAGCTGTTTCGGTCTCTTGCCCCGAAACTTCGGGATATTGGTGCAAGTCGTGGCGCAGCCGGGTCAGCCGCGCCAGCGTATCGGGTGTCACCCCTGCTCCAGCTTTTTCTGGCGCGCGTCACGCAGGCGGGCAAAGTCATCGCCCGCGTGATAAGACGAACGCGTCAACGGAGTTGCCGACACCATCAGGAACCCTTTGCCATAGGCCGCCTTTTCGTAAGAGGCGAATTCTTCGGGCGTTACGAAACGATGGACACCGTGGTGCTTTGGAGTGGGTTGCAAATACTGACCGATGGTCAGGAAATCGATATCAGCCGCGCGCATGTCGTCCATGACCTGACGCACCTGCTGTTCATCTTCGCCAAGGCCGACCATGATACCCGATTTGGTGAAGATCGACGGGTCCATCTCTTTGACCCGTTGCAACAAGCGCAGAGAGTGGAAATAGCGCGCACCGGGACGCACTTCGGGATAAAGGCCCGGAACAGTTTCAAGGTTGTGGTTAAACACGTCCGGCTTCGCTTCGACCACAACTTCGAGAACCGACGGGTCGCATTTCAAAAAATCAGGCGTCAGAATTTCGATCGTTGTCTTGGGTGAGCGGTGACGGACCGCGCGAATGGTCTGGGCGAAATGCTCGGCCCCGCCATCTTTCAGGTCATCGCGGTCTACCGAAGTAATGACCACATGGTTCAGCCCCAGCTTCTGCACTGCGTGGGCAACCCGGCCCGGCTCAAACGCGTCCAGATCATCCGGTCGGCCTGTGGCGATGTTGCAGAAGGTACAACCGCGGGTACAAATCTCGCCCATGATCATCATGGTGGCGTGGCCCTGGCTCCAGCATTCGCCCACGTTGGGGCACCCGGCCTCTTCGCAGACAGTCACCAGATTGTTCTCGCGCATGATCTTGTGGGTATCGGCATACCCTTTCCCGCCCGGAGCCTTGACGCGAATCCATTTCGGCTTTTTTGGTTGCGCATTGTCCTGACGATGCGCTTTTTCGGGATGTCTTTGTTCGGGGATCTTCAGATCACGCACGGTCGGCTTTCCTGACTTTGGGTCACTTTGCTTCCACATAATATAAACTGCAGGTCCAAGCTACGCCACCCATGCATAGCTGCCATAACAGCGCAGTATGCAAGTGCAGAAAAACATGGAATATTTCGCCCTGAACCCAAAGAAAACCATAGTCTTAAGTGGCATTCAGAAGTTTTTCAGATCACCGAATTATTCGCATTGAAGCCAATTTAGAACTGTTTTAAAGCCGCGAGAGTTCACGTATGAATCACAGGAATTTGAATATGAAGTCCGGGACTAAACTGCCTGATGTCACCTTCCACACCCGTGTGCGCGATGAGGCCATCGACGGCCCCAACCCGTTCCGCTGGGAAGACAAAACCACCGCAGACTACTTTGCTGGCAAGCGCGTGATCCTGTTTTCGCTGCCCGGTGCGTTCACGCCCACGTGCTCAACCTATCAGCTGCCCGGATTTGAAAACGGCTATGCTGAATTCAAGGACAAGGGCATTGATGACATCTACTGCATGTCGGTCAACGACAGCTTTGTGATGAACAAATGGGCACAGGATCAGGGTCTGCAGAACGTTAAGGTCATCCCCGATGGGTCGGGTGAGTTCACTCGTAAGATGGGCATGCTTGTCGACAAGGACAATCTGGGATTCGGCATGCGGTCGTGGCGCTATGCGGCGATCATCACCGACGGCGTAGTCGAAGCGTGGTTCGAAGAACCCGGCCTGATGGATAACTGCCCCGAGGATCCTTATGGCGTGTCGTCGCCGGAAAACCTGAAGAAACATCTGGACGAGGCGAAAGAGCCCGCTCTGGCCTAACAGATATCGTCATTCCCATTCAAAGGCCCGCCATGCGCGGGCCTTTTTCGTGTCAGGCGCGCGTGGCTGAGACGATCTCTTCGCCAACCCGGCGGATCACTTCGGCCAATTCATCGAACCAATTGTCCGGGCTGGTGGAGGCGCGGCGTACCAGACCAACTGTTCGGGCGGGTTGCGGCGCGCTGAATCGCATCAACTCAAGCCCCTGCACGGCGTCGGATTCCGCGCGTGCCGCCAGTTCAGGCATCAACGTGACGCCAAACCCTTCGGCCACCAATCGCGACAGCGTCGCCAGCGACGACGCCCCCATATTGATCAAACCGCTACTGCGATCCTGGCCGCACACTTCCAGCGCCTGATCGGTCAGGCAGTGCCCGTCATCCAACAGCATCAACTGCGTCGTCTTCAGATCCAGCGGGTGAAGCGCCTGGGGATTTGAAGCCATTCCTCTCAAGCGCGCAGAGCTGCCAGCCAATAGAAACCGATCCTGAAACAAGGGCAGCTCAAACAACTCGCGCCCCCCGGACGGCAAGGCCATGACACCGGCGTCAATCTCACCCACGCGCAGCATGTCCAATAGTCGCTCGGTCCGTGCCTCGCGTATCTGGACCCGCAGCGAGACGTCAGATGTCCTGAGCCCGGCCAGGACGCCCGGCAGCAAATAGGGTGCAATTGTCGGAATGATTCCAATCGACAGCGACCTGTGACCACCCGACCGATCCCGGGCGAATTGATCCAACCTGTCAGATGCCCCCAGAATTTCGCGGGCAAATCCCAGAACGTCGCGCCCCAGAGGGGTCAGCAGAATATCCCGCGCCTGACGTTCGAACAAAGGCCCGCCCAAACTGTCTTCCAGCGCCTTGATCTGCACGGACAAGGCAGGCTGCGAAACATGGCATTTCTGCGCAGCCCGGCCAAAGTTCCGCTGTTCGGCGACGGCGGCGAAATACTGCAATTGTCTAAGGGTGAAATTCATAACCCCTGACTATCACTTACCTCCACATACGCAAGATAAACATATCAACCGATCATGCGATTGCGCTCGGACTGGGCTTCGTAGTGCCGTTTCAGCCGCTGCAATGCGATCCGCAGGACGATCTTACCCGAACGGGCCGACCATCCCATCCGCTTTTCCGCCAATTCCAGGCCTTCGAGATAACAGCAGCAACGCAAAGCCACATCGCTGAGACCAGGGCCGAGGTCGGACAAGGCGCTCTCGACACGATCCCTCGCGTCCGACGCGCCCTGCCCGCCGAAGGACTCGGTCTTAAAGCTGCCGCGCCCCCCAGCGGTCAAGAAGTGATCCCAGTTCTGCGCCACCTGAGGCCCGATTTGCGCCAGTTCGAAATCCTCGCGCAAACGCTCACCTGCGGCCACGAGCGTTTCATCCAGAAACGGCTTGCCGTCCCGGTCACGCCGACGCGCCAGTGCGATCAGCGGGCTTTCGGCGGCGCTGTATCGAATGCGCCGTGGCCGGTCGGTTTTTGGGCTGTCGCCCTGCCCCGACCTCATCTGGGATTGAAACGGGGCCTGCGCCTCGGCCATTCCGAACTCATTGCGTTCGCGTGCCTTGTTTTCGGCCTCGGCAATCAACCGGCTGAGGGCTGTCCGACCAGAGGCTGATATACGATACCGGGAAATTCGGCCTGGCTTGTCGCAGGATATCCAGTCATTCAACGCCAGCGCCTGCGCGATGGCACAATCCACAACCGCCGTCCGGGTCGCTGCGCTGTCGCCGCTGTCTCGAACGACAACAGCTTTGTCCATTTCCTCGGCCACTGCGAGAACGGACCCGGTTTCACACAGACGGCGCAGAATTCGCAGCGCCTCGCTGTTGAACACATCATCCTTTGCCGCCGCGTCCTCATCCGTGAAACGCGATGACGCAAAATCCGAAAAGCGATCCGTATCCGCAAAATGCGTTTCTGCCAGAGACTGCAGCGCAGCGTCCACCAACGGGTCATCCCGCCGTGTTTCGATACGTCTGATCTGTCTGAGTATGGTGGACGCATGGCATCCGGCAGATCGCGCAATGTCGCGGATCGACCGCCCGGTTTCGGTATGGGCCAGATACCTCTGCGCCCCTTCAGGTACCCAAGCCGGAATGGTGAAAGCCATGTTATTTTCCATAGTTCCTTGCCCTTGTCGCCACAACACTCTGTTCTCAAACGCCCCTGATGAGTTCGTTAACCAATTCTAACTAGAGTTGCTTTCGTTACTCGTTCGTTAACCCGCAGAGGTAAGAACCAGATTTGGTTCAAAATCATAAACACTCATGAAGTCAGAGTTCGGGGCGATCTTGATCAAGGCAACGCCCGCGTAGGTTGTGCCACAAAAGGGCAACTTCCATTCGATCAAGGAAACCAAGAAAATGCAGGATCTCATGACCATGATTACCACACTCCGCCGTCCCCGCCTGCTGGCCCGGACCGCAAAACACGGAGTTCAGGATTATGATCGGGAACGCCATCTGCAACGCATTTTGGGATATGGCGCGTTGCCCGGAACCGGTGCGGCCCTGGTTCGGTTATTGGAGATGGAGCGAGAGGTTAACGCGCAGCGACTGGCCGAAGACGCCGCCTATTCCCTGGTCCGTCACCTGGACCTGTTAATCGCGTTGCTGGGTGAGGCGCAGCTGTATCAGGCCAGCCGCGCCCCGCAGATTCATTGATCAGGTAAAGGCATCCGGCATGGAGGCCTTTTTCTTCTCGACATATTCGGTCAGAGCCGCGTGGATGCCGGGATCGAGCTGCGGTTGCTGGTAGTTGGCCAGCAGATGCTCGACCCGGGCCGAGGCCAGCTGCCGTGTGTCACGCTCACCTTCATCAACCCATGTTTCAAAGGGTTTGTAGTCGAGCATCTCGCTCTTCCAGAAGGCTTCTTTAAAGTTCGCCTGTGTGTGGGCACATCCCAGATAGTGGCCACCGGGCCCAACCTCGCGGATCGCGTCCATCGCTTGCGCGTTCTCGTCATAAGCCACGCCTTTGGCCAGACCGTGCAGGACGCCCAACTGGTCGGCATCCATGACGAACTTTTCAAAGTCAGCCACCAGACCGCCTTCCAGCCAGCCGCACGAGTGCAACATGAAGTTCACGCCTGACATAAGACCCATGTTCAGCGAGTTCGCAGTCTCGTACGCTGCCTGTGCATCCGGCAGTTTCGAGCCGCAGAACGACCCGGCCGAGCGGAACGGCAGGTTCAGACGCCGCGCCAGCTGACCCGCGCCGTAGGTGACCATCGACGCTTCGGGCGTACCAAAGGTCGGCGCGCCCGAGTTCATGTCGATCGACGACACAAACGCACCAAAAATCGCGGGCGCTCCCGGACGAACGATTTGGCTGTATGCGACACCGGCCAGAACTTCGGCCAGAACCTGTGTCAGCGTACCCGCAACCGAAACCGGAGCCATCGCACCGCCGACGATAAAGGGCGAAATGATGCAGGCCTGATTGTTGGCCGCATACACTTCCAGCGCGCCCATCATCACATCGTCGAAGGTCATCGGCGAGTTGATGTTGGTCAGCGAAGTCATGACAGTGTTTTCCTGCACGAACTCTTTGCCGAACAGAATCTCGCACATTTCAACCGAATCCTGCGCGCGGCTGGGATCGGTGACCGAGCCCATGAACGGTTTGTCCGACAGGGTCATATGCGCCATCAGCATATCCAGGTGACGCTTGTTCACCGGGATATCCGTGGGTTCACAAACCGTCCCGCCCGAGTGGTGCAGCCATTTGGACATATAGGCCAGTTTCACGAACTTGTTGAAATCGTCCATGGTCGCATAGCGGCGGCCACCTTGCGCATCGCGCACGAAAGGCGGGCCGTAGACGGGGGCCAGAACCATGTTTCGACCGCCGATCACAACCGACTTTTCCGGATTACGGGCGTGCTGGGTGAATTCGCTGGGGGCCGTTTTGATCAGCTCGCGCGCCAGACCACGCGGGATGCGCACCCGCTCGCTATCCACATCGGCACCGGCGTTTTTCCAGCGTTCCAGAGCTGCCGGATTGTCGACGAAGTTGACACCGACCTCGGCCAGAATCGTTTCCGCATTCGCTTCGATGATCTGCAACGCTTCTTCATTCAGAACTTCAAAGTTCGGAATGTTCCGCTCGATATACTTTGCTGTCTCGATACGCACTGCGGTGCGTTCAGCGCGGCGAGCAGCGCCACCGCCACCCCTTGACCGACGCCGGGCGTTTGCCTCAGACATTGAGATCTCCCGTCTGTTTCTAGGTTCACCAGCCGTGTTACAGGACACAAAAGCGCGCCAGCATCTGGATAACGGCGCTATCGGAGAAAAAGCGACATTCGCCCGCCTCTCAACGTCAGGCCCTCGCGTCATAACTCTTGCACATGCACGGCTTGCGCCATAATAGCCACCCATGACCCAAGACACCCATGACCGCCTTCTGATCATCGACTTCGGCAGCCAGGTAACGCAGCTGATCGCCCGCCGCCTGCGCGAGCTGAACGTCTATTGCGAAATCCACCCCTATCAGAATGTCACGATGGACTTTGTGCGCCAGATGGCGCCCAAGGCCGTGATCTTCTCGGGCGGGCCGGACAGCGTGACGCGTGAGGGATCGCCCCGCGCGCCGCAAGAGATTTTCGACTACGGCGCGCCGATTCTGGGCATTTGCTACGGCCAGCAAGTGATGATGCACCAATTGGGCGGCAAGGTCGAAAGCGGCCACGGCACCGCCGAGTTCGGACGCGCCTTTGTCACGCCCAAGGGTCAGCTGGATATTCTGGACGGCTGGTTTGCCGAGGGGGACGAGCAGGTCTGGATGAGCCACGGCGACCATGTCAGCGAAATCGCCCCGGGGTTTGAGGTGTTCGGGACCTCTCCGAACGCGCCCTTTGCCATCACGGGCGACCCCGGTCGACATTTCTATGCGGTACAATTCCACCCCGAGGTGCACCACACCCCCAAAGGCGCGAAACTGTATGAGAATTTCGTAAAGCTGGCCGGGTTCAGCGGCGACTGGACCATGGGCGCCTATCGCGAACAGATGATTGAGAAAATCCGCGAACAGGTGGGCGACAAAAAGGTCATCTGCGGCCTGTCCGGCGGTGTCGACAGCTCGGTCGCGGCAATTCTGATCCATGAGGCAATCGGTGATCAGCTGACCTGTGTGTTCGTCGACCACGGGCTGCTGCGCAAGAACGAGGCCGAAGAAGTTGTCGGCATGTTCCGCGACAACTACAACATCCAACTGATCCACGCGGATGAAAGCGCGCTGTTCCTGGGTGAGTTGGAGGGCCAATCCGACCCCGAGACCAAGCGCAAGATCATCGGCAAGCTATTCATCGACGTGTTCCAGAAACACGCCGACACCATCGATGGGGCCGAGTTTCTGGCGCAGGGCACGCTCTATCCTGACGTGATCGAATCGGTTTCGTTCTCGGGCGGCCCGTCGGTCACCATCAAGTCGCACCACAATGTGGGTGGCCTGCCCGAAAAGATGGGCCTGAAACTGGTCGAACCCCTGCGTGAGCTGTTCAAGGACGAGGTCCGCGCCTTGGGCCGCGAACTGGGCCTGCCGCAGAGTTTCATCGGACGCCACCCCTTCCCCGGCCCCGGTCTGGCGATCCGCTGCCCCGGTGAGATCACCCGCGAAAAGCTTGAGATTCTGCGCGAGGCCGACGCGGTCTATATCGACCAGATTCGCAAGCACGGGCTTTATGATGACATCTGGCAAGCCTTCGTGGCCATCCTGCCTGTGCGCACCGTCGGTGTGATGGGTGACGGGCGGACCTATGATTACGCCTGCGCGCTGCGGGCCGTGACCTCGGTCGATGGCATGACCGCCGATTACTACCCTTTCACCCATGAATTCCTCGGCGAAACTGCCACGCGGATCATCAATGAGGTCAAGGGCATCAACCGCTGCACATATGACATCACCTCAAAACCCCCCGGAACGATCGAGTGGGAATAACCTTCAAAGCCGGGCTCTGTCCCGGCTTTTTTGTTTAACTCTGCCCAGAAACCCATAGGTTTCATGTCAGAAACCGCGATTCCCGCAGGCAGGTAAATGGACAGCAGCAGACCTCAGATCGGCAAGGCCGCGCTTTGGATGACGGGAGCCATCGCCTCATTTTCCTCGATGGCTGTCGCAGGCCGGGAACTGAGCGTGACCCATGACACGTTCGAGATCATGTTCTTCCGCAGCCTCGTCGGCATCTGTGTTGTGGCGGCAATTCTGACGGTGACAGGCAAATGGGCGCAGGTTTCGACCTATCGACTGGGTCTGCACGGCGTTCGGAACCTTGTGCACTTCACCGGTCAGAACCTGTGGTTCTATGCGGTGTCGATCATCCCGCTGGCGCAGGTTTTTGCGCTGGAATTCACGCAACCCATCTGGGTGATCCTGCTGTCTCCGCTGCTGTTGGGAGAGCGGCTGACAACAGTGCGCGTTATGTCCGCGCTGATTGGTTTTGCAGGGATATTGATCGTGGCCCGCCCCGGCGCGGTGCCGATGAACGCCGGAGTTCTGGCCGCTGCGCTTTCAGCTGTTTTCTTCGCGCTGACCACGATCTCCACCAAGAAATTGACCCATTTCGCAAGCATCGGCTGCATCATGTTCTGGCTGACGGTGATGCAAGCCGTCCTGGGCCTGATCGCCGCCGGGATCGACGGCCAGATCACGTTGCCAACGGCGGCAACGGCGCCATTTCTGCTGCTCGTAGGTCTGGCTGGTTTGCTGGCGCATTACTGTATCACCAACGCGCTGGCCATTGCGCCCGCAACGGTGGTGGTGCCGTTCGACTTTGCCCGCCTGCCAACGATCGCCGTTGTAGGCGTGATTCTGTATCACGAGCCACTGGACCACTGGACGCTTTTGGGCGCTGCCGTGATCTTCTCAGGTATCTTTCTGAATGTTAGCGCCGAGAACCGTAACAGTTTGGCAACACGTTCCCGTGATACAGAACAATAATAACGTACCGTCACCGGTTGACGGTTCATTATTGCTTAAGAAAGTATCGGGCACCATCAGTCAGGTCGATCTCAATCACTCAATAAACTGATCTGACCAACAGGACATCGTTAGGGAGGACTCAATGAAAAAAGCGCTATTGCAGGCGTGCGCACTCAGTGTTGGGGCGACAGGGGCCGTGGCAGGCGGTCTTGACCGCAGCGGCCAAGGCATCAACCTGATCTTCGAAGAAGGATCGGCCGTACAGCTTCGGCTGGGGTACACAACCCCGGATGTGAGCGGTGAACAGAACGGCGTCGAATCCGGCGACGTATCCGAGAGCTTTTTCTCGCCGGGCTTGGGCTATAAACACGCGTTCAACGACAAGCTGGACTTTGCCCTTATCTATGATGAGCCGTTCGGCGCGGATATTGCCTATCCGGCTAACTTCCCTCTGTCGATCAACCCCCTCGCCCCGGTTGGCGGCCGCACCGGTGTTCTAAGCGCCGATGCAGATATCGACGCACTTACGGCTGTGTTGCGCTACAAGGTCGGCAACGGCTTTAGCGCCATCGGCGGTATTCGCGGTCAGCGGGTCGAGGCCAACGTCTCCGTGCCGTTCGTCGCGGGCTACGAAGTTGATTTCGACCAAGAGATCGATTTTGGCTATCTCGTCGGCGTGGCATGGGAACGTCCGGAAATCGCGGCACGTGTTTCGCTGGTCTACAACTCCAAGATCACCCATGACCTTGGCACGACCGAGAGATTTGATCTGCCCGTCCCGCCCGGAGCCCCGCCAGCTGGCGTGGTTCCTGTGACGCAGGAAAGCACAACTCAGGTCGAAACGCCGCAATCGGTGAACCTGGACTTCCAGACCGGTGTTGCACCCAAGACCCTTGTCTTCGGCTCGATCCGTTGGGTTGACTGGCCGCAAGCTGCGGTTGCGCCTGCGACTTTCTCGGCTCTGACCGGCGGCACCGATCTGGTGAACTTCGAGGATGACACATTCACCTACACGTTGGGCATGGGTTATCAGTTCTCGGATGAATTCTCGGGCGCTGTCTCTTTTGGTTACGAAAAAAGCACCGGTTCCGAAGTTTCGAACCTCGGCCCGACGGACGGTTTCTGGAGCGTCGGTCTCGGCGGAACGTACACTATTGACAAGGCGCAGATTTCGGGCGGCGTTCGCTATACCGATATTGGCGATGCCACCACCACAACCGGTGGCGAATTCAGCGGCAACAGCGCCTGGAGCGTCGGTTTGCAGATCACCTACTCGCTGGGTTGATCCCAACGCCCATACCATCTGTAAAACCCCGCCCATCGGCGGGGTTTTCTTTGCGCAGGATTCGGGTCGAACAAATTCACCAGCCATGTGAAAAGACCCTATGACCACGCAGAAACACCTAACGCCAAAAGCCTGGGCCGAGCTTGTCTTGCTGGGCGTGATCTGGGGCGGGTCCTTCGTCTCGATCCGCATCGCTCTGGACGAGATTCCGGTGATGACTTCGGTATTTCATCGCGTCTTCTGGGCAATGCTGGCGCTTTGGCTGGTGGTCTGGTTTCGACGCCTGCCGGTTCCGCGCAGCCCCAGAATATGGCTGGCCTTTCTGATCATGGGCGCGCTGAACAACGCAATCCCATTTTCCCTGATGGCGTGGGGGCAGTTGCATATTGAGGTCGGCCTGACCTCGATCCTCAATGCGGCAACAGCCATCTTTGGCGTGCTCATCGCCGCGCTGTTCTTTCAAGACGAGCGGCTCAGCCCATCGCGGCTGATGGGGGTCACGCTCGGGTTTGTGGGCGTCACGGTCGCCATCGGCCTTCGGAGTTTTGCGGATTTCAACCTTCAAAGCATTGCCCAACTTGCAGTGATTGCCGGAACCCTCTCTTACGCTTTGGCCGGAGCATGGGCCCGCGCCTACTTGTCGGATCTGCCGCCCGTGGTGGCCGCGGCGGGTATGCTGAGCGGATCGACCTTGCTGATCCTGCCCCTGACCTTACTGACAGACGGGGTTCCCAACCTGGACCTCTCACCAATCACCTGGGGGGCGATTGCCTATTACTCTCTGATTGCCACCGCCGGGGCTTACCTGCTGTATTACCGCGTTCTGGCCATGGCAGGTGCGGGTAATCTGATGTTGGTCACCCTGGTCATCCCACCCGTCGCGATCATTCTGGGCGCCCTGCTGCGGAATGAAGCTCTGCCGCCGCAGGCTTATCTGGGTTTTGCAATTCTGGCACTGGGGCTGCTGATCCTTAACCGCGCTGCGCCGCGCAATTGACGCCGTCCTCTGCCCGATTTAGCTAGGTCGGAAAAAGGGACCGCGGATCATGATCTACAGCTCGGCAAAAGACTGGCGCGAGGCCGCGCGCAAAAAAGTACTGTTCTTCGGCATGTCGGGCCTGGGCAAGACCTATGTCTCGAATGTACTGCGCGATTCCGGCGACTGGTTCCACTATTCGATCGATTACCGCATCGGCACACGGTACATGGGCGAGTACATCGCCGACAACGCCAAGGCCGAGGCGATGAAGGTCCCGTTTCTGCGTGATCTGCTTCTGACGGATTCGATCTATATCGGCTCGAACATCTCATTCGAGAACCTGACGCCGGTGGCGGCCTATCTTGGTAAGCCAGGAAACCCCGATCTGGGCGGGTTGGATCTGGTAGAGTACAGACGCCGTCAGGAACAGTTCCGTTTGGCCGAAATACACGCGCTGCTGGACACCGAATACTTCATCGACCGCGCCGAACGTTTGTATCAGTACCCAAATTTCATCTGCGACACGGGCGGGTCGATCTGTGAATGGGTGGACCCGAATGATCCCGCAGATCACGTCCTGTCAGAGCTGTCCCGCCAAGCCCTGATGATCTGGATTCAAGGTGACGAGGATCATACGGCCGAGTTGATCCGCCGCTTTGACAAGGCCCCAAAACCGATGTCTTACCAGCCCGAGTTCCTGACACGCGTTTGGGAGGAGTATCTGACCCAGAACGCCTGTCAGGCCGAAGAGGTGAATCCAGACGCCTTTATCCGATGGACCTATGCGCAGGCGCTGGCGCATCGCCAGCCACGGTATGAGGCGATGGCCGAGAACTGGGGAGTTGCGGTCACCGCGGACGACATGCACAAGGTGCGTGACGCCGCGGATTTCGACGAGTTGATCGAGCGCACCCTTGAGACCCGCGCCAACCGCGCTTAACTTCCGCCTCTACACTGTAACTCCAAAGGCTTGCACCTGATGCCAATCAAGATTCCCGCCGACCTTCCTGCGTTTGATGTCCTCTCGAAAGAGGGCGTCTCGGTCATGGCCGAGGATCAGGCAATGCGTCAGGACATCCGCCCCCTGCGGATCGGGTTACTGAATCTGATGCCCAAGAAGATTCAGACTGAAAACCAGTTTGCGCGCCTGATTGGAGCGACGCCGCTGCAGATCGACCTGTCGTTGATCCGCATGACCGAGCACCGCACCAAGAACACAGCCGCCGCACATATGGCCGAGTTCTACCGCCCCTTTCAGGAGGTAAAGGACGAGAAGTTCGACGGACTGATCATCACCGGTGCCCCGATAGAGCATCTGGAGTTTGATGACGTCACCTATTGGGACGAATTGCGCGAAGTTTTTGAATGGACACAGACCAATGTGCATTCGACCTTTGGCGTCTGCTGGGGCGGTATGGCCATGATCAACCATTTCCATGGCGTCAAAAAGCACATGCTGGACGCCAAGGCGTTCGGGTGTTTCCGTCATGCCAATCTTGACCCCGCCTCGCCATTCCTGCGGGGGTTCTCGGATGATTGCGTAATTCCGGTCAGCCGCTGGACTGAGATGAAACAAGGCGAAATCGACGCCGCCAATGGTTTGGTGACGCTGCTGGGCAGCGACGATGTCGGCCCCTGTCTGGTCGAAGATCCGGCGCATCGCGCGCTCTATATCTTCAACCATTTCGAATATGACAGCGACACGCTGAAACAGGAATATGATCGCGACGTTGCCAACGGCACGCCCATTAACGTGCCGATGAACTACTACCCGGACGACGACCCAAGCCAAACTCCGCAGAACCGTTGGCGCAGCCATGCGCATCTGCTTTATGGCAACTGGATCAGCGAAATTTACGGAACAACCCCGTATGACATCCGTCGGATCGGGGTCGAGAAAACAGATCTGAGGGCCTGAGATCATGCTGCGCTTTGGTCTCATCCTCTTGACCCTGCTGCTTTTGCTATGGGTCGTCGCTGTCTGGCGCGCCTCTCGCAACGAAGCCCGGGCTGAAGCTACCTTTCCCCCCGAAGGGCAGATCGTCGATGTTGATGGTATCAGCGTACACGCAGTTGTCATGGGCGAAGGTCCCGACGTTGTTCTGATCCATGGCTCCAGCGGCAACACGCGTGACATGACCTTTGCCCTGGCTCCGATCCTTGCCGAGAGCTACCGGGTGATCGTGTTCGACCGTCCCGGGCTGGGCTATAGTGACAGCTTCAACCCCGATGGAGAGACAATCGAAGAACAGGCCGACATCCTGCAAAAGGTCGCTGCTCAGCTGGGTGCTGAAAAGCCCATCGTCGCTGGCCAGAGCTATGGCGGGTCGGTCTCGCTTGCGTGGGCGGTGACGCGGCCGGAAAACATCTCGGGGTTGGTCCTGATCGCCCCGGCGGCGATACCGTGGGAAACCCCGCTGGATGGGTTCAACCAAATGGCCGCAACCTCGGTCGGGAACGCAATCGTCCTGCCCCTGATCACCGCATTTGTTCCTGAGTGGTACGTTGAAAAGGCCCTGGACAAGGTGTTTGCCCCCCAAACCGCGCCCGAAGGCTATGCCGATCACTTTGGCACCGGCCTGACCATCCGGCGCGGTTCCATGCATGCCAACGGCAAACAACGCGCCAACCTTCTGGAAGAGGTACGCGCCCTGCAATCCCGGTATGGTGAGATTGCCGTCCCGACCGAGATCGTGCACGGCACCGCCGATGACACCGTCGGTCTTGAATGGCATTCGCACCGCCTGATCGACGATATCCCGGGGGCTGAACTGATCGAGCTGCCCGGCATTGGCCACATGCCGCAGGTCGTCGCCGCCCCTGAGGTTGCCGCAGCAATAGACCGCGCCGCACAACGTGCAGGTTTGCGTTAAGCCCGCCGCTAATCCATAGTAGGATATGGATTTTATGGCGAGGTGACGCATGGCCCGGTCCCCCAAAGGCTCAATTCAGAACTATTTCGAAAAGAAGGCTCCGAAAGATGTCCGGGAGGCGATCGAGAAATCTGACAAGGGCGACATCCTGAACCCCTCATACCCCTATGACGAGCGTATGAAACGCAAGGAGTATGAAAAGGAAATGGAGCAACTGCAGATCGAACTGGTCAAGATGCAGTCGTGGATCAAAGACACCGATCAACGCCTCGCACTGATCTTTGAAGGACGCGATGCGGCTGGCAAGGGCGGCACGATCAAGCGGTTTCGCGAAAACCTGAACCCGCGCGGCGCGCGCAACGTGGCGCTCAGCAAACCGTCGGATACGGAACGCAGCCAATGGTATTTCCAGCGCTACATTCAGCACCTGCCCTCGGCAGGTGAAATCGTGTTCTTCGACCGCAGCTGGTACAATCGCGGGGTCGTGGAAAACGTTTTCGGGTTTTGTACAGCGGAGGAACGCGAACGCTTTTTCCGGCAGGTCATGCCGCTGGAAACCGGGCTGGTCAACGACGGGATCACCCTGTTCAAATTCTGGCTGAATGTCGGGCGCGCCGAGCAACTGAACCGCTTTCTGGCGCGTGAGACGGACCCGCTAAAGCAATGGAAACTCAGCCCGATTGACGTTGCCGGATTGGACAAGTGGGATGAATACAGCCAATCGATTTCAGAAACCCTGACCCGCAGCCATTCAGAGCATTGTCCGTGGACAATTGTACGGTCAGACGACAAGAAACGGGCGCGTTTGGCGGCCATTCGCACCGTTTTGCATACGCTGGACTATGCTGAAAAAGACGAAGACGCGATTGGCGCGATTGATGACAAAATCTGCGGCGGGCCGGAAATCTGGGACGCATGAGCGACGGTGGACGAAACGCCGATGGAGGATTATGTCTGGTATTCCGACCCCTTAAGCAACAAGGACGCCTGACACAGGGATGACAAAACGCGGGTATCACCACGGAAACCTGAAACAGGCGCTGATCGAGGCCGCGCTGTCCTTGATCGAAGAAAAAGGCCCAACCGGCTTTACCCTGTCTGAGGCTGCCAAAACCGCCGGGGTCACGCCTGCGGCGGTTTACCGGCATTATCAAGGGCGCGAAGATCTGATTGCCGAGGCCGCGCGTCAGGGGTTTGAGATGTTCGCCGACCTGATGCAATACGCCTATGACAAGGGCCAGCCTTCAGCGCTCGCCGCGTTTGAGGCGACGGGCCGCGCCTATCTAGCTTTTGCCCGCAAACATCCCGGCCACTATATCGCGATGTTCGAAAGCGGGATTTCCGTGAACCGCACGCCTGAACTGGCACTGGCGGCGAACCGGGCCAAGGCCGTTCTTGAAAAGGCGGCATCGGACCTGTCTCAGCACATCCCGCCTGAAAAACGCCCACCCGCTTCGATGTTCAGCGCGCATATCTGGGCCATGAGCCACGGAGTTGTCGAACTGTTCGCGCGCAATACCGGCGCCAGTTCCCCCTTCCCGCCCGAAGATTTGCTGGAGACGGGAATTGGCATCTATTTGCGCGGTTTAGGGCTGGTGCCGCAGGATGAGTGACTGCGGCCAGCGGTTCAAACGTTCAGGTCATCCGCGCAGGGGATAAACCCCGCAAAACCGCCATTGGCCAACAACCGGCTTTGCCCGCCAGTGCGCCAATACAGTTTGCGCCGTGTGGCCTGCAATTCCCGACGGATGCGGAACCACAAGGGCCCCTTGTCCAGCCCGCTATTGGTCTTTTGATCCTGCGAACGTTCGCTGACTTTAACCGCCTCGGCCGCCTCTTGCTGTTTGGACCACATCATCTGCACCCCAATCGCCGGGAAACACTGGTACATCTGCCAATCCGGGCGGGGGTAAGAGATAAAGTCGTCCAGATGGTCAGAATACACCTCAGACCACGACAGTAATTTGCGGCACGCCGCCTGCGTCACGATATACGCGGCTGAGCTTGGGGCCATTTCCAACATGGGCCGGACCGGTATATCGGCCATATGCTGCAAGGGTCCGAACCGCATCGGGCGCGGGGAATAGTCCAGCTTGATCAGATCGAATCCGTCTGCCCCACTCAGCAGCGCCGCAATCACACCCCCAGCCTGCGCAGAAAACTCAACGTCATCTTCAAAGATCGCGACGGCTTGCAGCTCTTGCTCAATAACCATTCGCCAAATGGCACGGTGGCTTTCGAAACAGGCGATCTCGCTTTGCGTCAGGCCCCAGCGGCTGCCGGTTCCGGCGACATAGCGGTTGCCATCCAATCCGCCGGGTTTCTGACCATCGGTTGCACTGAACCGTTGCGCGCCCGCCAGACCGGCATGGGCGAATTGATCATCCATGAACGCGGCCCGTTGAGGCACACGGTCAAGGTTGATAAAATAGGCACCCGTTCCCGGCGGCAGTTCGAAATGTCCCACGGTTTGTCCTTTTCCAGTGCTTACGCCAGATACACGTCGCTGAACCGGACAATCAACCCCGCCCTAAACAACGGGCCGAAGGACGGCGGGAAAGGACACCCATTCCCGCTTGCCAGATCATGCGCTGATTGTGTTGTGCTCTGGCCCGTAGGGAAAGCCGGTGATGTTCTCGGCGCCGTTTTCTTCGACCACCAGAATGTCATGCTCACGATAACCACCGGCGCCGGGCTGGCCCTCGGGAATCCACAGCATCGGCTCGATTGAGACGACCATGCCCGGCTCCAACACCGTGTCGATGTCCTCGCGCAGTTCCAGCCCGGCCTCGCGGCCATAGTAATGGCTGAGGACACCGAATGAGTGACCATAGCCGAAGGACCGATATTGCAGCAGCCCTTCATCGGCAAAGAACCGGTTGATTTCGGCCGTGATGCCCGAACAGGTCGCGCCGGGTTTGATCAGGCTCAGCCCCAGTTCATGCGCGGCCACGTTGGCCTTCCAGATGCGCAGGCTGTCCGCGTCAGGCTCGCCCAGAAACAGGGTCCGTTCCAGCGCGGTGTAATAGCCCGAGATCATCGGGAAGGTGTTCAGCGACAGAATATCGCCCTTTTGCAACGCCCGTTTGGTCACCGGGTTATGCGCGCCATCGGTGTTCAGACCCGACTGGAACCAGACCCAGGTGTCGCGATATTCGGCATCCGGGTAGGCGCGCGTAATCGCGACCTCCATCGCGTCGCGCCCGGCTATGGCGATCTCGATCTCGGTCGCGCCTTCGCGGATCGCGGCGTGGATGGCGGCCCCGCCCACATCTGCGGTGCGGGCACCGCCCTTGATCAGCTCGATCTCTTCTGCCGATTTCACCATGCGGGCGGCCATCGTATCAGCGGCCACATCCACCAGTTCCGGCTGACCCAGCATCGCCAGCGCCGTGTTGCGCATTGCCAGCGTCAGATGATCGCCCTCAATCCCGATCCGTTTCGCGCCACCGATCAGGCTGGCCACGGCACGCCAGTAATTGTCACGCTTCCAGTCGGTGTAGATCACGTTCTCCTCGACCGAACGCCGCCACGGCTGACCCGCATCGATATTCGCCGACACCGTGGTGCAGGCGTCCTGCGTGACCACACAGCCATAGGGACGGCCAAAGGCGCAATACAAAAAGCCCGAGTAATAGGCGATATTGTGCATCGAGGTCAGCAACACCGCCGGAATATCCCGCGCCGCCATCAAGGCGCGCAGGCCCGACAGGCGGCGTTGATATTCAGCCTTGCTGAACGGCAACGGGGCCTTTTCGCCATTGTGGCTGGTGAAGAACTCGGGGCGGTTGGTCAGGTCTGTCATCATGCTCTCTCCTGCAATGCCGGACGATGGGTGCCCGGCCACAAGTCCCGGCGTTCAGGACAAGCGGCCTCGGGAACCGAGAGCCATGCGCCCGTTTGACCGTCACGACGCCATCGTGACCGGGCTACACAGGGATAGGGCTAAATCACGCCGCGGCGTGCGTCAAGCGGGGGAAAGGCCCCGCAGACGCTCGGACCGGCGGCGCAGCAATTCAACCGTGGTCAGCAGAGCGATTGAGATCACCACAAGGATCGTCGCCACCGCCAGAATGGTCGGGCTGATCTGTTCGCGCAGACCGGTGAACATCTGCCACGGCAGCGTTTTCTGGCTGGCCGAGCCGACGAACAGAACCACGACCACCTCGTCAAACGAGGTGATGAAGGCGAACAAGCCGCCCGAGATCACGCCCGGCAGGATCAGCGGCATCTGGATCTTGAAGAAGGTCCGCACCGGCCCTGCCCCCATATTCGCCGCCGCGCGGGTCAGTGATTGGTCAAAGCCGACCAAGGTCGCCGTCACCGTGATGATCACGAAAGGAATACCCAGAACCGCATGCGCAAGGATGACCTTCACATAGCCCACAAAGTTCTTGTCCATGCCCAGCGTACCCTCAAGGAAACGCCCGATATCGCTGTAGAAAAAGAACATGCCGGTAGCCGAGATGATCAGTGGCACGATCATGGGCGAGATCAGGATACCCATGATCGCCCGTTTGCCGGGCACGTGACTCTGGCTCAGGCCAATGGCGGCCAACGTCCCCAGCGACACTGAGATGATCGTCGCAATCGGCGCAATGATCAGCGAGTTCTTGAAGCTGCGCTGCCATTCATTGTTGGTGAAGAAATCGCGGTAATGCTTTAGCGAATACCCCTCGGGGTCCAGCCGCAGCATTTCGGGCGTGAAGGTAAAGAAATCCTGCGCATTGAAGGACAGCGGCAGAACCACAAGGATCGGTGTGATCAGGAACACGAAGATCGCACCGCAAATCACCCGGAACGTATAGTGCCAAAGCACCTGCCCGCCGGTCATATACGGCAGCAGTTTCCGCCGATAGCGCCCTTCGTACAGCCAAAAGATAAAGAAGGCGAAGAACCACCCCACCAGCAGGCCCACGATCAGCCCCGTCATGCCAGCAAACAGCAGACCAAGCCCACCTATTCCGAGAATCGTGATCCACCGGGCCACACGCTCGTTATCCAACACGTTCATGTAAACCCAGGCCAGACCTGCCATCAGGACGGCCCCGATCACGATGCCCAACAGGACACTGCCCTGCCCGGCGCCGACGAACATGCCAACGAACCCTCCGGCAATGGCCACAGCGGGCAGGACAACCGACAGTGGTTTGCGGGATATAGGTGTAAGTGCTGCCATGATCTTTATCCCAGTTTCACGTTATCGATGCCCACGATCTTGTCGTAACACCAGTAAAGCAACAGAACGACAGCCAGCAGGATCGTCCCCAAGGCCGCCGCCAAGCCCCAGTTCAGCGAGGACGAGATGTGGTAGGCAATCCGGTTCGAGATAAAGACACCCTTGGTACCGCCTACGATCTCGGGCGTGATGTAATAGCCGATGGCGAGAATGAACACGAGGATCGACCCCGCGCCGATGCCCGGAATGGATTGCGGGAAGTAGATGCGCCAGAAGGTCGTCCAGTTCGTCGCGCCCATGGATTTTGCAGCGCGCGTATAGGATTCAGGTATCGTCTGCATCACCGAATACATCGGCAGGATCATGAACGGCAGCAGGATATGCGTCATCGCGATGATCGTGCCGAATTGGTTGTTGATAATCACCAATCGGGCGTCATCGGCCACTAAGCCAAGCCAAACGAGCGTTTCGTTGATCACCCCCTGCTGCTGCAACATCACCTTCCACGCCGAGGTTCGCACCAGCAGCGACGTCCAGAACGGCAACAACACAAGGATCATCAGCAGGTTCGACACCCGCATCGGCAGGGTCGCCAAGATGTATGACACCGGATAGGCCAGCAGGATACAGGCCCCCGTAATGATCAACGACATCATCAAGGTGCGGCCAAACAGCTTGATCAGGATTTGTTTGTCTTCGGGCTGCGCCTGCGCACCCTCGGGCGTTCGGCGCATGTCGACGGCGTTCAGGAAATAGCCATTGGTGATGGGAACCGCATGGGTCTTGATCGTGCGCCAGGTGTCGACATCCCCCCAGCCATCGTGAATCTCAATCAGCTTGTCTTTGAACGGCGCGTCGGTCTCAGGGTCGATCTTTTTGATCTGGCGGCCCGACCGGCGGAACATCGACGACATGCCAGTTTGTTCATAGTTCAGGCGCGAGCCCAGACGCGTGTGCGTTTTCGCATCAATCGCCGCAATCATGTCCTTGGTGAAGGCGGCGTATACTTCTTCCCCGGGTAAGTCACCGCTTTCAGCGTCCCAATTTCGCAGTTCGACCACCGTCAGCGGCAGAGTATTTTCGACAATGCTGTTTTCAACCGAGCGGAACAGCATCGACACAATCGGGATTACAAAGGATAGCAGAACGAACAAAAGCAGCGGCGCAATCAGGGCCAAAGCCCGCAATTTGCGGCGGCGCAGAGACCGTGCCAGAGATTTCTTCAGAGGCGTGCCATCGGCAGCCAGCATCGGACCGGATTGAGTTGCGTCAGTC
The DNA here is from genome assembly GCF_056538885.1 of Ruegeria sp. BE1. Classification (NCBI taxonomy): domain Bacteria; kingdom Pseudomonadati; phylum Pseudomonadota; class Alphaproteobacteria; order Rhodobacterales; family Roseobacteraceae; genus Ruegeria; species Ruegeria sp. BE1. Next base: position 965,852 of record NZ_JBQFTY010000001.1, on the reverse strand, counting down.
ATCTGCGTCCCTTGGTCTTTTGGTGGGTTGGGGCCCGCGCAGGCCCCAACCAATCGAGTAAGACAGGCTTATTGTGCCAGCCACGCCTGGAATTTGGCGTCGATATCGTCACGGTAGTCGGCCCAGAACTCGTAGTTGTACAGGAACGTGTTCTTGGCGTTTTCCGGATCGGTCGGCATGTGCGGTGCCATGTCGATGCCCAGGTCAGCGTGCTGCCCCACCAGCGGGGCCGAAGATGCACGGGCCGGACCGTAAGAGATGTACTTGGCCTGATCCGCCAGACGTTGGGTGTCGGTCGCGAACATGATGTAGTCCAGCGCGCGCTGCTGACGCTCTTCGCTCAGACCGGCGGGGATGATCCAACCGTCCAGATCGAACACCTGCGCGTCCCACAGCATGGCAACGGGCTGCTTCTGCTCTTCGATCACGCTGAACAAACGGCCGTTATAGGTCGACCCCATGATGACCTCGCCATCGGCAAGCAACTGCGGCGTGTCGGCACCGGCGGACCACCAGACAACGCTGTCCTTGATGGTATCCAGCTTGGCCAGCGCCTGATCCTGCCCTTCCGGGGTCGCCAGCACGTCATAAACGTCGTCCTTGGCTACGCCGTCGCACAGCAGCGCCCATTCCATGTTGTTGATCGGACGCTTTTCCAGCGAACGCTTGCCCGGATAGTTTTCCAGATCGAACACCGCGCAAATCTCGGTGGGAGGGTTGTCGCCCACCAGATCGGTGCGATAGCCGAAGGTGGTCGAATACACGATCTGCGGGATAAAGCAGTCACTGACCAGCAGATCGCCAAAGTCCTCGGACGCGGGCGTGCCATCCGGTGCGGCCGCAAGCTGCGAGTCAAAGTCGATTTCCATCGCCAGACCTTCGTCGCACAGGCGGATCGCATCCGCCGCAACAACATCCACCACATCCCAGGTGATGTTGCCCGCTTCGTTCATTGCGCGCAGCTTGGCAACCGCCTCGGCCGAACTGTCATCGTTCAGAATCGTAACGCCGGTCTTTTCCGAATAGGGCTCGTGATACGCCTTGAGCTGCGATTTGGAATAGGCACCGCCCCACGAGACGATGGTCATCTCTTCGGCCATTGCACCGCCAGCGACTGCGGCAACTGCACTTGCCAGCAGAGTGGTTTTGGTAACTTTCATTGTTAACTCCCTGTTATACCCGTTAAATTTACTTTTGATCATTGGGGCACGGGGTCTCCCGATGACCGTGAGCGCCGCGCATCCGGGCGGATTGCGCGGGAATTCCTGTGTCAGGCGTCCAGCGCCCGACAATCATGGGCAAGCCAGCCTATTTCGACCTCTTCCCCCGGATGCAGTTTGACTGCGTCAGGCGCATTCCGTGTCTTGATGATGAAATCATCGTTCCCGGCCACAGACACACGGAAACGGAACACGTCACCCATGTAGATGAATTCCTTGACCGTCGCCTTCAGCGTATGCGCATCCTCGTGCAGACGGTCTTTGTTGAACTCCACCCGTTCCGGGCGGATCGACACCTTTGTCCGCTCCCCCGGCGTATGTACGTTCACCGGCTTGGCGTCGATTTCCGACCCATCGTCCAACGCCACCACACACGAGTCCCCGTCGATCGACTTAAGAACGCCTTCCAGTGTGTTGTTTTCGCCAATGAATTGGGCAACAAAACTGTTTTCCGGCTCTTCGTACAACAGGTCCGGCGGGGCCAGCTGCTGAATGCGACCATCGTCAAAGACCGCGACCCGATCCGACATGGTCAGGGCCTCGGTCTGGTCGTGCGTGACGTAGACCGTGGTGATCCCCAGCTCATGGGCCAGACGGGTGATTTCGAACTGCATATGTTCGCGCAGCTGTTTGTCCAGCGCGCCCAGCGGTTCGTCCATCAGGACCAGCTCGGGTTCGAACACAAGCGCGCGAGCCAGTGCGATCCGTTGCTGCTGACCACCCGACAATTGCGCCGGGCGGCGGCTGCCAAAGGCGCCCATCTGCACCATGTCAAGGGCGCGTTTGACCTTGGCCTCGCGTTCATCCTTGCCGATTTTGCGAACTTCCAGCGGAAACGCAAGGTTTTCGGCCACGGTCATATGCGGAAAAAGGGCATAGTTCTGGAATACCATCCCGATCCCACGCTTATGCGGCGGAATGTTGTTGATCGGTCGCCCGTCCAACATGATCTCGCCATGCGTGGCGGTTTCGAACCCGGCCAGCATCATAAGACAGGTAGTCTTACCCGACCCTGACGGGCCGAGCATCGTCAGAAACTCGCCCTTTGGCATTGAGAGATTGAGATCTTTTACAACGAGTATTTCACCATCATAGGATTTTTGCACACGTTGAAATTCGACGAACGCTGCGTCATTGGACATATACCGACTTGGCTCCCTGTGCGGCCCGCTATTTGCCCGGTTTATCCGGATCTGGCAGACCTATTGTCCACATTTAAGGACAAGCGGCAGGTGACGTGCAACCAAAATATGACAGTTTTTGCTCAAATTCCCGAAGGTCTGCTGCACCGTTAAGCAGAATTCAGGGCCCGCATATGCCACGCAAGGCTTTGATTACTGGACAAAACCGGCTTTTTAAGTTGGGCCTGAACCTCGGGGATCGCATCAAAAGTTCTTAGATTTGTGCAGCTTATGAAAACAGCTTCAACCGATGTATCTGCGCCCAATTTCAACGCGGCATCGACGACGGATTGCCGCGAGATACGTACAACCTTGGATTCCTCGGCCTCTCCGAATGAGCCGAAGACATCCATGAACACCCCGTTTTCCGCAAATGCGCGGCGCAGGGGTTCGTTCACATCCTCGATGTAAGGTGACAGCAGAGCAAAACGGGAAACACCCAATTCCGCCGCACAAGCCGAGGCCGCCCGCAATGGGTTTGTCACATGGGCCACATTGCAGGTCTGTTGCACCAATTGCTCCACCCGCTTGGACCCGATCACGGAACTGGCCGAGGTACAGCCATAACCGACCACGTTGTAAGGCCGTGCCTTGGGCAAAAGGTCTGCTGCCGCAGGCAATGCGTTTTCCATTTGGGCCAGCGTGTCGGTGGTGACCTCAGCCCCGCTTGGGATACGCGACACATAAACCGGCGCGGGGTCATCCGTGAAATGGGCGTTGAATTCGGATTCGATCGTCTCATCGGTCTGCAAAACGATCAGCCCCATTGGCGTGGCCTTGGGGTCGTCTGGATCAAGCGTATAGGGCAAATAACTCATATCTGCGGCAACTCCGGCCCGACACGGGCACTGAGAAAACGGGGTTCGGCTTCTGTGATGACAATGTTCTCTTCGTGGACCAGGATTTTGTCGCCCACGGCAATACCGGGTTCCAGTGTCAACACCATCCCCGGTTCCAAAACCGTGTGATCGGTTGGGATCAAAGACGGCCATTCAGTCAAGGACATGCCCAGACCATGCCCCAACCGACCGGCCCCCGTATCGCCTGCAACGCGTGACAGGACCGCGTTCATGGCGTGGAACAAGTCCGCTGCGGTCGCGCCGGGTCGCGCCACCTCAAACGCCGCATCCGAGGCGTCGATCAGGGCCGCATAGGCATCGCGCACCAGCGATGAGGCCGATCCAACCGACCAATTGCGATCAAAATCGCAGAAATAGCCGTCCCACACGAGGCCCGTATCCAGCATCAACACATCGCCCGACCGCAGCGCATCCGACCGTGCGGGTGAGATCACGTCGGTATACCCACCCTGCTCGGCCCCGCCGGCCAGATACGGCACCCAATCGGCGCCCTCCTCAAGACACAGCATTTGGAACCTGCGGAAGACCTCATCCAGCGCGACACCGGGTTGCGCGATTTCGGGCACGCGGTCAAACGCCCGGTTGGCAATCGTACAGGCGGTTTCGATCTTGGTAATCTCGGCGGGCGATTTCACCATGCGAAGCGCACGTAAAATCCCGCCATCGCTGCCCAGACTTCTGTCGCCGAGCATATTTTGAAGCCGCTGCAGATCCGCCAAGGGCATGCGGACATAGCTTTCATGCCCGTCCGGCACCCCGATCACTTCCCCAGACGGGCAGATTTCACGCAGAGTTTCGGCCAGCAGACTGATCCCGTCATCTGACAGGTCCGGGGCGCTCCAGGTGCGGATGTCGTCAACCCAGGTCTGCGCCATCAACGCGGCACCTATCGACGGGATCACAGCAATCGGCTTGCCCGACGCAGGAACAATCAGAAACCAGGGCCGCGTGGGGCTTTCCCAAAATCTGGTCAGATACCCGGTGAAATACCGGACCTCTGGCTCTGTGGTCAGCAGTAAGGCGGAAAGACCGGCCTGCGCCATCCTCTCCTGCGCGCGTGCTGTCCGCGCGTGAAATTCGGAGGCTTCAAACCCCCTCATTCCGCGATCTCCGACAGGAAGCACAACACACGCGCGTCGGGGCAGATGCCGAGGGCCTCGCGCGCATCTTCCGTCATAACGGCGGCAACCCCTGCCCCGCCTGACGCTGTAGTTGCCATACCCGCCTTGGCCATGGCCGGAAGCTGCGCGGTCACCTGCGTATCGGACAAGGTCAGAAACGCATCGGCATCCCGCGCCAGACCATTCAGGGCGATCAGCGAAGGCTCTTTGCAGTCCAGCCGCCCCATCACACTGTCGGGGCCGTCGGCAAAGACGCAGGCACCAGCCTCAATACTGGCCTGCAACGCCGGGGCGGCCTCCGGCTCAACCACGACGATCTGCGGCGCGTCGCCCCAAGCCGTTCGGACATAGGCCGCAACGGCGCAGGCCATTCCGCCCACTCCGGCCTGCAACATGACATGGGTCGGAACCTGCGGGCATTGGTGCACGGCCTCAGAGGCCATCTGCAAATACCCCTCCATCAGCGTGTAGGGCAGATCATAGTACCCCTCCCACGAACTGTCCGACAGGAGTATCCAACCGTTATCCTCGGCGGCCTTACTGGCGGCCTCCATACTGGCGGCATAGTCCACCCCTTCGCGCGCGACCCTTGCCCCCTGCTCGCGCAGCCGATCTGCAAAGCTTTCGGGCACGGTGTCAGCGATATAGACCACCGCATCGGCGCCGAACCTGCGCGCGCCCGAGGCGACGCTGAGGCCATGATTGCCGGCGCTGGCGGTCACATATGTCCGCCCCTGTAAGGTCGTGGCATCAGGTGTTTCGCTCAGGTCAACCGCATGGCGCGCGATCACATAGGCGGCCCCCAGCGCCTTGAACGAGCCCAGCCCCATACGCCCCCGTTCATCCTTGACCCACAGGTTTTCGACATCGGCCAGCCCGGCCACATCGCGCAGTGGCGTTTCCTCGTCCGACAGGCAACGGGCGATCACGTCGGATGCCCGTGCGACATTGGTGGACGGGTACGGGGCATCCTCAATCAGTTTCTGACCTGCGCGATACGGATTCGATGTGATTTTCAACTGAGCGTCTTTCCTATGTTGCCCATTGACGTGACCGGATTCGTGAAGTTCTGTCAACGAAACTCACTCACCGCAGGAGCACCCGATGGCCCATACCAACCCGGCCTTCAGTCAGGCGGAATACGACCGCCGGTTGGCGAAAACACGTGCAGCCATGGCCGCGGCTGGACTGGATGCGCTGTTTGTCGAGGATCCTTCGAACATGGCGTGGCTGACGGGGTATGAAGGCTGGTCGTTCTACGTCCACCAAGGCGTTCTGGTTTTGCAGGATCAGGACCCGATCTGGTGGGGCAGGAAACAAGATGCCAACGGCGCGCGCCGGACGGTCTGGATGCCCGATGATCGCATTCGGGGTTATGCCGACCACTATGTGCAATCGACCATTCGCCATCCGATGCAGGACCTTGCGGAATTGATCCGCGACTGCGGCCTGACCAAAGCCCGCATCGGCGTCGAGCTGGACAACTATTATTACTCGGCCAAGGCGCATCTGACCCTTACATCCGAGTTACCCGAGGCCCGGCTGGTCGATGCCAATGCGCTGGTCAACCGGCAACGCGCCGTAAAGTCGGGCGAGGAAATCGCCCTGATGCAAAAGGCCGCGCGGATTTCAGAAAAGCTGGTCGATGGCGTGCTGGAGCGGATCGAACCGGGGCTGCGCAAGAATGAACTGGTAGCCCAGATTTACCACGATGCGATTTCCGGCGTGGGTGACGACTGGGGGGATTACGCGGCCATCGTTCCACTGCTGCCCTCGGGTGCCGATGCCGCCGCCCCGCATCTGACATGGGACGGTGCGCCCTTCAAATCCGGGGAATGCACGTTCTTTGAGCTGTCAGGCTGCTATCGCCGCTATCACGCGCCGCTCTGCCGTTCGATCTTTCTGGGGCAGCCCCCGGACCACTTGCTACGGGCCGAGGCCGCGTTGGTCGAAGGGCTTGAGGCAGGGCTCGATGCCGCCTGCGCGGGTAATCAGGCGCGGGACATTGCGCAAGCTCTGGCCGCCCCGCTGGAACGTGCAGGGATCGAACGCGGCGCGCGCTGTGGCTATCCTGTTGGCCTAAGCTATCCCCCGGATTGGGGGGAACGCACCATATCCCTGCGCCCCGAAGATGAAACCGTTCTGGAACCCGGCATGACCTTTCACTTCATGCCCGGCCTCTGGATGGACGATTGGGGGCTTGAAATCACCGAGTCCATCCTGATCACTGACACCGGACCCGCGACCTGTTTTTGCGACCGGCCCAGAAAACTGTTTGTGAAACCATGAGTTTGACCAGAACCAAAGACATTCTTGCGGATTTGATCGCATTTGAAACGGTCTCGGCCGACAGCAATCTTGAGATCATCCGCTATCTTTCCGACCGCCTTCAAGCACTGGGCGCGCGCTGTATCGAAACCCGCGATGCGTCCGGCAAAAAAGCCAATGTCTTTGCCACACTGGGCCCCGAGATGCCGGGCGGTGTTCTGCTATCCGGTCACACGGACGTGGTGCCGGTGGCCGATCAGGACTGGACCACCGATCCATTTGAGATGGTTGAGCGAGAGGGCCGGCTTTATGGGCGCGGCACCTGTGACATGAAGGGCTTCATCGCCGCCGCCCTCGCCTTTGCCGAAACGCTGGATCCCCGTACCCTAAAGCAACCGCTGCACTTTGCCTTCACCTATGATGAAGAGGTCGGATGCCTGGGCGCGCAGACCCTTGTGGCCGATCTGTCAGACCGCGGCATCGTACCCGACATCGCCATCATCGGAGAGCCAACCGAAATGCGCGTGGTCGAGGGGCACAAAGGCTGCTTTGAATACACCACCAGCTTTGTCGGGCTCGAAGGACACAGCTCGGCCCCCGACGACGGTGTCAACGCGGCCGAATATGCCGCGCGCTATATCGGCAAACTGCTTGAGCTGCGTCATATCCTGAAATCGCGCGCGCCGCAGGACAGCCTGTTTGAGCCGCCCTGGACCACCATCAATGTCGGCCGCATCTCAGGCGGCGTCGCCCATAACGTCATTGCCAGCAAGGCCGAAGTGGCCTGGGAAATGCGCCCGGTTCAGTCCAGCGATGCCGATCTGGTTCGCAAAACCCTGTCGGATTACGTCCGGCACACGTTGTTGCCTGAAATGCACGCCGTACACCCCGAGGCCAGCATCACCCAAGAGGCTATTGCCGAGGTCGAAGGGTTGGAACCCATGGAGGAAAACGCCGCACGTGAACTGGTGGCTGAACTGACCGGCGCCAATGGCACCGGCACCGTGGCTTTTGCCACTGAGGCGGGGCTGTTTCAGCAACTGGGCGTTCATGCGATTGTCTGCGGCCCGGGATCGATCACTCAGGCGCATAAAGCGGACGAATATGTTGAGGTCGAGCAGCTTGATCTGTGCTGCCGGATGCTGGACCGGTTGGGTCGTCGCCTGATCGCCTAGCCTGTCCCATGCGTCCGGTCATAGGCGGACCGCACGGGCTGCATATGGGCGGCGCGGGCGTCCTCAACCGGATCATAAACCTCCATCACCAGCGGGTAACAGGCGGCCGTGTCCGAGGAATGCTCGGACGAGCAATCGCCACCCGGACAGGCGGACAGGCCCACGATCAGATCAATCTCGGCATAGAACTCAAGGTAATCGCCTGGGCGCACCGGGCTGGCCTTCATGAAATACTGCCCGGTGTCACGGGTGAACCCGGTGCACATAAAGACGTTCAGCACATCATGCACCAACATCTCGGCCTCGTGCAGTGGCAAATCGCAATGGCCCGACAAGGCCCGGGTCAGGTTCGAATGGCAGCAATAGTGGTAATCATCCCCGGACAAAAGCCGCCCCGTATAAGGATCGCAGCGCGTGCCGATCACATCATGGACCGAGCCGCCATAGGCATCGAACCCGTACCAATCCAGCGTATCATCCACCACCGTCGCCATCGGGCGCATATTGGGAAAGCTGGACCACATCCGGTCCCCAGTCGACAAATGCGTGCCATGCAGCGCACGGGTTTTGCCGGAATAAAAACGCTCTGTCAGGTCGTGCCTGTTCCACATGTTCAGGTCCCCGACCTGAGGGCCATCGACCGACAAAACCCGAACAAACGCGCCGGCAGGAACATCGATACATGTGGCGTCACGGGGGGCTGCCACAGCCTCGGCGGTTTTCTTTGCCCCGGCCCGCAGCTTGGCCAAGGCGGTCAGATCGGGTTGTTGCAGCGTGTCCGGCGGATAGCAGATGACCGGAGGGATAGCCTTGCGATCCTTAGCATCGTCCGGCGCCGCAAAGTTCGGTTTCTCCAGTTTCATCAGCGCTCTCCCCCTTGTATTGTCATAGGCTTAGCGTATTCCAAACCGGCGCGCCATGACCTCTTCGCTGCGTAACTCAGGAGACTGAGGCCAAGGGCACCAGCCCGTCACCCAAAGCACGGCGGGCAGGATCATGGCTGGCCCCAAAGCGCCGTGTTACGCCCTGTCCAACCCAAAGGAACCGGCCATACGCCGACGACGGCGCTGAATCGAATGGCGAAAGGCCCGCTTGCTGAACAGCGTCAGCGGAAACATCACGCGTTCGCCCAGGCCATCAATAATGACCAGCTTCCCGCCCCTTTCCTGCGCGCGAACGATATTCAATGTGCCCATATCGCCCACGATGATCTGACCCCTTTCCAGATCGTCCAGCAGTTCCATGAATTCATCATGCAGCTTTTGCCGCCCTGCCCGGTCGTTCTGCAGAGTTTCAAATTCTTTCTGAACCGTGGGGGCAAGTTGCCCATCTGGCCCGGTGAGCTTTTCCACGACAAGCGCGGGCCCTTCGGAGGTGCGCGCATACCCCATGAACCGCGCCAGACGCTCAATTTCGGGACATCCCCGGTTCAGCGCAGCCAGATACTCATTTGCCTCACGCTGCCATTGCCGCAGCCGACCATACCGCCATTCAGAATAGCGCGGAATCCGACGAGACCGCTCAGGCTCATCCACGCGAACCTTCAACAAGGCCCCGGCGATATCGGGGTGCTGGAAAATCTTGTAGTTGCGGCTTTCACGCAAAGGAGAAAGCCCATTCAGGTCAATCATATTTGATGGTCCTGTCCAAATGACGCGCGCGCCAGACAGCCCTCTTCATAAGAGCTTATCACATTCAACACAATTGACGTTTTTCCAACCGGGCTAAGCATCTGCAAAAGGCTCACGGCTTTGTCAAAGCGCCTCTTTAGCGATGGAGAGCAGAATGAAAACCTCCGCTCCATCAGCAGCCACCACCGCATCAGCAACCCGGTCCTCTGGATCGAACGGCGGTGCAAGCTCTGCACAGTCTTCAGGAGCATCGTCACACACAACAACAGTTGCACCCGTTAAATACTCCAGCCGTGCGCGCAATCCCCGGACGTCCTGAATGGCTGCCTGCCGAGCACCGGGGATTTTCTTGTAATCCCCATAGACATAGACCGTTTGCGTATTCGCCGGAACGGCCTCGGCCATTTCCTTTGTCGTAACCTGCCAGAGAGGCAGAAATCCATAGGGAAAGGTCGCAAGTGCCAGAAACTGGAACACAAGAAAACAGACGCTCACAACCCGTGTAGCCTGAAAAATCTTCCCCCGCGTTCTGGATAATTCCACTACTACGGACACAAGGCAGTACCCTAGCAATAGCCATACCCAGCCAAGCGTTCTCAGCGGCACCTGCAGGCCGGACATCAGCGCTTTTTCCAACAACGGCGCCAATCCTACGGCTACCGCCACAAGAACGGTGATCGCAGAAAATCGGTTGAGGAAAAACAAGCCCCCCCAAAACACCAGATACAAGACAGGGATGCACCAGCCCAGAGCGGTAACCCCCCCACCCATCTGCAGGAACATCGTCTGCAAGTATTCCTTTTGCTTATCCAGATTGGACAGCAGATCCGTCCAGCTCTGCACTTCGGTCGGTTCGCGCCATGAGGCTACGGGAATACCAAAAACGCCGTGATGAATGTAGTTCAAGGAATACACCGCCAAGACCCCAAGCGCGAGCGCGCACATGAAGACGATTAAGGTCAAAAGCACACTCTGCCAGGTTTTCGGCGCTTTTCGAGACAGCAACACCAGAGACAGCAAAAGGAAAGGATAGGTCGTGTAGGCCATAAAGGACAGCGGCACAGCTACGACTAAAAGCATAAGGGCCGCACGATGAGACAGAAAGACAACGGCCATCGCAAAGAAAGCGATCACCCACGCCCCCGGCAGCATCGTATTGAACCAGTAACTGATCAGGCTGGCGGGGATCGAAAGCGCCACGAATAAGGCTAAAAACCCCTTGTACCATCCGCCCGTCTCACGATCGAGCATCGCCAGCGCTGTTGCAGCCGCAAAAATCGACTGACCAGCTAGGTACAGAAGAAAGTTCGACGATGCGGAAAGAAAGACAGGGCGGAATTGCCACCAATAGTTCAGCCAACGCCCCTCATCCAAGGCTTTTTGCCAAGCGGCCTCATGTGTCCCCAACAGCGCCGCGAAATCGTCATGCCGGACAAAAGGATCCTCAATCAGCGGCAAATAAACCAAAATAAGGGCCGAAAAGCACAGGATTGAAAGGCGCAGCAACTCGCGCCCCAAAGGTTGAGCGGTCATCACTTACCCTCGTAAGACCGGGCGATGATCGCAGCACGGGCCTGTGCGATGGCCGTTACTGTCTTGACTGGCAGATGGCGCACAATCTGCTTGCGCAGTTTCCAGCTGAACGACCCGGCCTCTTTCAAGGGGGCCTCAACCTTGGTCTTGAGGACCTCGGGCGGCAGTTTGGCTGCTCCCTCTGATTTGGCGTACAGCACCGAATTATAACGATACCAAGGCTCAATACTGGTTTCACTGAACAGGACCGGGCGCAGACAATCATAGGCCGCATACCCGTGACCCTCGAACAGCCCCTGCCAGAATGCCAGTGGTTGCTCATTGATGTGAAATTCGCCGCCCTGACCCGGCACGGCTGCCGAGAACAGGACAAGATCGGAATGTGTTGTCAGGCTTTGCACCAGACTGATTGACGCCTCATTTGGCAAGTGCTCGCCAACTTCCAGAGATTGGGCCAGATCGAAGCGGCGCCCCAGATCTATCGGTTGCACAAGATCCTTGCCAAAAAATGCCTCGGGCGGGATGGCTAGGCGGTCGCGGTCCACATAGTCGCCATCTATCCCCGCAATATCGGCACAACCCGCCGCCGTCCATTCAGACAACCAGACACCGCGCCCGCACCCGAAATCAACAACGCTTTCCGGTTTGATCCAAGTCTGCAAGCAGTCGATCAAACGGTTGGCCGAGCGCCGTGCACCTTGGTCGATATAGTCAAAGAATTCATTAGAATAAACATGCGTCATAACGGTTCTCTAGATTGAATTTTGCTCACGGTAGACCCACAAGCGCAGGATCATAAAGTTCAGTACAGGTAAGACCACGACGACGGATGCGGCCGAGATAGTCTCAGACACGCCAAGGCGCGGCCCTATGATCCCGGTCAGTGCCGAGGACACGATCAGGCCCACACCGATCATGCACAGAAAACGACCGAACTGCGCCGGGGCTGCAAGAGGCTTGCCGAATGTCCAGGCGGTTTGGGCAACATACTGGATCAGGATCGCGGACCCAAAAGCCAGTAGATTGGCAATCCAAGGAGAGCCAAGCAGGTAAAGCAGCCCCAGGTAGACCACCATATAGTAGGCGGCCACTCCGGTTCCGACGACTGCAAAGCGGAATATGCGGCGGTGTTCGCTCATCGGTTCCCAGCGATGCGTTCTATATTCGCTTCGCCTACGGATTCAATCTCCTGCCCCGCCTCTTCATCGACAAAGTACAGAGGGCGACCTTTGGCCTCGACATAAAGACGTCCAAGGTATTCGCCGATGATACCAAGCGTCAGCAACTGAATGCCTGAGAAAAAGCTGATCACCAATACGGTCGAAGCCCAACCTGCGACGGTACTGTACAAAATCAACGAGCCGAACACATAGATCGCCATCAGAACAGCAACAAACAGGGTCAGAAACGCCAACCGTGTCGCGATTTGCAGCGGTTTGATCGAAAAGCTCGCCAGGGCGTCAAAGGCGAACCGGATCATCTTGGACATCGGGTACTTGGTTTCACCGGCGACGCGCGGGTCGCGAACATACTCGATACCGATCTGCCGGAAGCCTGCCCAGGCGAACATCCCCCGGATAAAACGCGCGCGTTCGGGCATTTGCAGAACCGCATCCAAAGCCCGCCTGCTGACCAGCCGGAAGTCACCCGTGTCGTTCGGAATAGGAACATCTGACAACCGGTTGAGCACGCGGTAGAACCCGTGCGCCGTCACCTTTTTGAACCAGCTTTCGCCCTTGCGCTCACTGCGCCGCCCATAGACCACATCATAGCCGCGATCCATCATCGCCATCATGTCAGACAGCAATTCGGGCGGGTCCTGAAGGTCGGCGTCCAGCATGAATATCCGCTTGCCCTTTGCAGCCATAAGCCCGGCCGTCAAAGCAACCTGATGGCCGCGGTTCATCGACAGCTTCAACCCGCGGATTGCTGAATGCTGTTGGCACTGTTTGCAAATCTCGTTCCACGTTCCATCGGTCGAGCCATCATCGACCAGCACGATCTCGGCCTCGCCCTGCCACGCCTGCGTTGCGGCGACCAGACGATCGACCAGCATCGGGATCGAGGCTTCTTCGTTCATACATGGAACGACAACGGACAATAGCATTGTACCTCCGACCGTGGTTCTGTGTCCGACTTTGGGCGACGCGCCCGCACGTGTCCGGAACTGGCTGCTCATGGTTTTTGTTCCACTTTTACTTACGGCCCTTGTTACCCCAACACGCCGGTTTCGCGAATTGGCTGGCGCAAGAAATCGAAGGGTCGTTACCGGTGCGACACATTCCTGCGGGTAGCTTTGCGATCCCAGTAGGCAGCTGAAGAACGGCCGGACGTTACCTGAACGATATGGCAGCAATGCGCCCTTACTAGGGCATTGATCAGGTGCGCAGCAGCCCAAAACACCAGACCGGGTTTCGCGTCAGACAGTACTTAAGCTGGGGGAATGGCGGAGAGACAGGGATTCGAACCCTGGAGACGGTTTCCCGCCTACACACTTTCCAGGCGTGCGCCTTCGACCACTCGGCCACCTCTCCGTGGGCGCGATACTTGGACCATCGCCGGGGAATTTGCAAGGGGCGATTATCGCGAAAATTCAACCAGTCTCAGACAGGTTGAACGTGGGGTCAGACCTCGTCCCCATCGCCACCCGACAGATCAGTCTCAGTCATCTCAACTGGTTGCGTCCGCGGCGTTTCTGCCACCTCGGGCTTGGGCGGTTTTCCACCGGGCTGCGTCTGCAACGCCTGAGGATTGCGCAGCCAGACATCGCGCTGGGCAAAGGGAATCTCGATGCCTTCTTCGACGAAACGGCGGTTGATCTCGTGGTTCATGTCCGAGGTCACGGACAGAACCCAGTTCACATCCCGCAAAATGGCGCGAATCTCGAAATCCAGCGAATCCGCACCGAACCCCTTGAACACGACGCTGGGCGCGGGGTTGGCCAGAACCATGGGGTGCGCATTGGCGATCTCACCCAGTATCTTTTCAATCAACCGCGTATCGGTCCCATAAGCCACGCCAACCGGTACAATGACGCGGCCAATCGTGTTGCCGCGCGTGTAGTTTGTCACCACACCGCTGATCAGGTCCGAATTGGGGACGATCACATCCGTACGGTCAAACGTCTCAATCCGTGTCGACCGCACCGAGATGTCGCGCACATAGCCCATCATCCCGTTCACATCGATCCAATCGCCTTTTGAGATCGGCCGTTCAACAAGCAAGATGATCCCCGAGACAAAGTTGGACACAATGGTTTGCAGGCCAAACCCGATACCAACCGACAAAGCGCCGGCAACGATGGCCAGTGACGACAGGTCGAAACCTGCAATCATGATGGCCACCAGCGCAGCCAGGAAAACCCCCACATAGCCGGTGCCTGCCGCAATCGCGTTCTGACCGCCCGGATCAATGCTGGTCTTTGGCAGCAATGAGGTCCTGAGCCCGCTTTGCAGCAGCCGCGTCAGCCCGTAGCCGATTGCAAAGACCACAATGAAGGTAAAGAAATTCCTGGGCGAAATCGTCACCCCGCCAATGTCAAACCCGATCAACAGGCGCGACCAAAGCTCAAGCAGGTCCGTTTCACGCGCGCCCCAATAGAGGGCGATGACCGGCAAAGTCATGATGGCAATAACAAAGCCCGCCAACACAGCGAAAAGCGAATCCCGTGCGCCGTCGCCCTGACCGCTAATCCAGCCATAAACCGACGTCAGGAACCGGTGGAAAATCGCCAGCGCGGCAAACAGAACCAGTGTTTTGACGGCCGGAAAGACAATCGCTTCGGCTGCGTTTGTGTATCCCACAGCGGCAAGGATGGGGCTTGCGATACCCAGCAGGAACAGCGCCTTACGCAGGAAATCCACCACCTGTGACAAACCCGCGCTGCGTGCGGGTTCGCTGACCTCTGCATCACCGTCCTGAGGCTGAGTGGTTCTGATCCGGCGTATGCGCAACAAGATCAACGCCGTGGCCACCACCACTGGAAAGCTGATGACCGCACGAGTGGCGTCCGAGATATTCTCGATCTGGTCAAAGAGCAGCCCGAACTCATAGAGGATCAGAAGAACCGCCAGAATATCCAGATAGACCCGCAGTTCAGTCACAGTCTTGCGCGACAGGCGGGCAAAGCTTTGCGCCGCTTGCGTGACGTAGAGCTGACGCCCTATCCAGTCGTAGTAAAAGATCAAAGCCGCCCAAAATGGCACGTTTTGAATGATCAGTGTGCCGCGCAATCCAAGCAGGCTGGTCATGGTGATTGCCTGAACCAATAGCCAGACCCCAAACCAGGGCAAAGCAATACGCAACAGCGACACCAGAAAGGACCAGACCCCACTGCCCCGTCCCCCGAAATTGCGCAGGTATTCCCCTGCCCGCTCGGACCAGAAGCGCCCGTAATACAGCAGGATTCCCGCCGCAGCGACCAGAAACAGAATGCCCAGGCCGCGCTCGCTCAGGCGGGTTTGGACGATGTTGGATTTCAGATTAAACGCCGATTCATTGACCAATCCCCGCAGCGCCTCGACGATATCTGTCCAGGCCGGGCCCCAATAGACCGGGTTCAGCGGGGAAACGCCGCGCTCCAGCAGTTCTTTGGTTTGCCTGTCCCGCAGCAACTGATCGATCTCGCTGATCAGTCCATTTGCGCGGCTGAACGCCTCTTCCGAGATGATCCGGGGGACCTGCAGGCTGGTCAGTTGATCTTCGAGATGCTCGCGCAGCTTGGCGATCTCTTCGGGCTCTGACGCGTCCCCCTCGGGTGCGGGCCCCAGCGCTTTGATCTGCGCCTCCAGCGTCTGGATGCGGTCAGTATTGGCGCCTCGGGCGGTGTTGAAATCCTCGCGGTAGTCGAAAATCTCGGCCCGCAGGTTTTCAAGCGCGGCGTTCGATGTCCGATCTTCTGCGATATCGGTTTCGGCCCGGCTCGCCGTGTCCAGCCAATTCTGATAGTACTCGCTTTGACGATCCGTCAGCTCGGCGGCCGCGGGGCCACCCAACAAGGCGCAGCACAGCAGTAAAAACGCAAGACACAGGCGGACCGGCCGCAGCATCAGATATCCTCGAACACGCCCGGAATGCTGCGGGGGGCCTCGGTCATCCAATCCGGAACGGGCAACTCTTTTTCCCGCAAGAACTCAGGGTTGAATAGTTTGGACTGATAGCGCGTGCCATAGTCGCACAGAATCGTCACGATGGTATGGCCGGGCCCAAGATCCTTGGCCAGACGCACCGCACCGGCCATGTTGATCGCGGTCGAGCCACCCATGACCAACCCCTCTTCGCGCAGCAGATCAAAGATATAAGGCAGCGCCTCGTTATCGGTCATCTGGTACGAGAAGTCGGGCTTGAACCCGTCGAGGTTCTTGGTGATCCGAACCTGCCCGATGCCCTCGGCGATCGAGCTGCCCTCCATCGCGATTTCACCAGTGGTGTAATAGGAATAGAGCCCTGCGCCCATCGGATCGACCAGACCGATTTTGACTCCTTTGGGCTGAAGCGCGTCGGCCACACCGGCCAACGTCCCGCCCGAGCCCACGGCACAGACAAACCCATCCACTTTGCCGCCGGTCTGTTCCCAGATCTCGGGGCCGGTGGTTTCCACATGCGATTGGCGGTTGGCAACGTTGTCGAACTGGTTCGCCCAGATCGCGCCGTTGGGCTCGGTCTGCGCCAGTTCTTCGGCCAGACGGCGCGAATAATGCACAAAGTTGTTGGGGTTGCGATAGGGTGCCGCCGGAACCTGCACCAGCTGGGCCCCCGCCAAACGCAGCATGTCCTTTTTTTCTTCGGACTGCGTTTCCGGGATCACGATCACGGTTTTGAACCCCATCGAGGCCCCGACCAGCGCAAGACCGATACCGGTGTTGCCTGCGGTGCCTTCCACAATGGTGCCACCCGGTTTCAATTCGCCCCGCGCAACCGCATCACGAATGATATAGAGCGCCGCGCGATCCTTGACCGATTGGCCAGGATTCATGAACTCGGCCTTGCCAAGGATCTCACACCCGGTTTCCTCGCTAATGCGTTTCAAACGGATCAGCGGCGTTTTCCCGACTGCGTCGGCAAGGTCTCGTGCAATGCGCATGGCACCCTCATTTCATTTCGTATCATCGAAGATGTACAGATGCCGTGCGGCAACCACAAGCGGCGATCCCTACCCGCGCAGCCGCGCACGGTTACGCGCCAGCCAATGGGCCAGCGTCAGCATGGGTAAATCCTTGAATTCGTGGCGATCCACCATCTGCATAAAGGTGTCATAAGGCAGGATTTGCGTTCGGATATCTTCGCCCTCGGACGCCAGACCACCATTGTCGATGGTCTGGGTCAAATCACCCAAGCCCACATAGAGGTAAATGTACTCGGTCGATGACCCGCTCGAAGAATAGGCCCCACCCGCGTATTCAAGGCCGCGCAGCGTGACGCGTGCCTCTTCCTCAGCCTCGCGATAGGCGGCCTGTTCGGGCGTTTCGCCTGCGTCGATCATGCCTGCCACCGGCTCCCACATCCAAGGCTCGGGGTCTTCGATCAAGAAGACCGGCGCGCGAAACTGTTCGACCAGCAGAACCGCGTCACGCACCGGGTCATAGGGCAACACGACGACGGCGGCCCCCTGCATCATCCCACTGCGATGCAGAACCGGGCCCATGGTTCCGTCGTGCTGGCGGTGCTGTACCTCCAACTCTTCCATGCCGAAATAGTTCAGATATGCGCGCCTGTGGCTTCGCACGATGACATCTTTGGCCGTGTCCCGCGTATCCCCTGTCTGGCGCTTGCGCGCGGCCAGCTTGGCCCAGGCACGGGTGCGGATCGGGGTGAAATTTCGGGCAATCTCGGGCGCGTCGATCCGACCGTAGTAGGCCAGTTCTTCCTCTGCCGCGACCAAAGTGACCTCAGCCCATGTCTTAACCCAATCCTGCAAGCGCCAAGGTCCGTCTGCCGTCCAAAGACCGGCTTTGGGAAAGAACACATGGGCCTGAGTCGACGATCCATCCGCCAATTCTACATCGCGCAGAGTGGTGTCATATTCGAACCCGCCTTCGTAAAAGGCCAGCCGTTTCAGGTCTTCGGGCGTAAATCCCTGAACCAAAAGTCCCTGGGCCCGGCCACCGTCCTGCGCTGCGATCATAGGGAAAGCCTGCCCCGCCACCGCATAAACCGCGTGATCAGGCAAAACGGCCTGGGACACGGTCAGTTGCGAAAGCGGTCGGCCAATCACAAGCTCCAGCAGTGGCTGATGCCGAAGCGTGCCATAGAAAAACAAATCGGACAAAATCAGTGTCTCTTGCTGAGTAGATGGAGATTACCGCCAGCGGCGGCCAGCTTCTTCGGTTGCAAGACCGGCGATAACCGCACCGATCACCAACGTCCACAGAATTTCCGGCGACCACAATTGCTTGCTATAATCCACACCGATCTGAAAGATCGAGATCAGTGCTTCGAACGGGCCATCGTACCGGTGGCGCATGGCCAGGCGGAACATCTCATAGCAGCCCTGCACGAACAGCGCCCAGAACACCATCGAGACAATGCCCGTCAGACCGTTATTGATCGCGCTGGTCCATCCACGACCGACCCGACGCCCCATCACCGTCCAGCCACAGACAACGCCAATGATCATATTGACCATGGTAAACGATCCATAGTCTTTGCCTTCTTCGCCGTTGTTGATGATCATGCTTGAAACGACAAAGGCCACGACCAAAAGACAAATTGCAGCAACGAGACGCGGAGCACTGGGCATTCGGAATTTCCGTTTGTTAACTGGGTTTTGCTATAGTGATCTGTGTCACATCGCAGTTGCCAGTGTCAAAGGCTGCGCCGCAGGCCGTCAAATAATAGTTCCACATGCGGCGAAAACGCTCGTCAAAGCCCATGTCCGCGATTTCGTCCCATTTGTCGTTGAACGTTTCGTACCAACGCCGCAGGGTCAGATCATAGCTTTTGCCGAACTCCCGCGATTTCACCACGTCCAAACCCGCATCCTCAACCTGCTGTTTCAGTACAGAAGGCGCCGGAAGCATTCCACCCGGAAAGATATATTTCTGAATGAAATCAACGCCGTTCTTGTAGACATCCCAGCGGTGATCCGCGACGGTAATGATCTGCAGCGTCGCCTGCGCGCCGGGCCGAAGTCGCTCGCGCACGGTCTCAAAGTAGACCGGCCAGTATTTCTGCCCCACGGCTTCGAACATCTCGATCGAGGCGATTCCGTCATATTGACCCTGTTCATCGCGGTAATCCTGCAATTTGAACTCTACCAGATCAGAAAGCCCCGCTTTTTCAATTCTTTGCCGCGCAAACTTCAACTGCTCCTCGCTGATGGTCAGACCTGTGACCCGAAGGCCACGCTCTTTCGCGGCATATTCGGCAAATCCACCCCAGCCGCAGCCGATCTCAAGGATATGATCTCCGGGCTTTGCGCCCATTTCATCGACAAGGCTGGCATATTTTGCCGTCTGCGCTTTTTCCAGACTTTCCTGCCCGGTTTCGAACAGAGCGCTGGAATAGGTCATGGTTTCATCCAGCCACAGACTGTAGAAATCATTCCCCAGATCGTAGTGGTATGAGATGTTCTTTTTCGCCTGCCGCCGGTTGTTGCGATGCAGCCAGAACCGCAGCCTTTCATAGGCCTGGACCAGGAACTTGCCGGTAAAATCGTCATAGACGGTTTCGGTGCCCAGATGCACCAAGTCCATAAAGGACCGCAGATCTGGGGTGCTCCAACCGCCTTCCAAATAGGAGTCCGAGAATCCCAGCTCACCCTCGCGGATCAGGCGCGCAAATACGTCCTCATCATGAATATCAACCTGCGCCACCGGCCCCGGTTTGGCCCCTTCAGAGCGGAAGACGCGCCCATCTTGCAGCGCGATGTCCAACCTGCCGAACTCCATCCGGTTCAGCATCTTGAACACTTGGGCAAAGTATCTGGGCAGGTTTTTCTGCCCGTCAGTCGTTGTAAGGATCATCCGCTCTCCCCTTTGCGGCCGTCGCTCAAGGCTAGGCCGAGATTGTGTTTGTGGCAAGTTTTCAGTTCCTTACCCGGTTTTTCGGTTTTCATACGCCGCCAGCGCGCGCGCACGACCCGTCGCAAGATCAACGACCGGCTCAGGATAAGCCGAGCCAGGATCGAGGGCCCAGGATCGTGGAACCGCATCGAAATAGGACAAGGCGGTCGGTGGTGGCGCGCTTTGTCCTTCGGCAATCCAGCGGTTTTTGTAATCCCCGTTTGGATCGAACTTTTCCAACTGCGTCTGCGGGTTGAAGATGCGAAAAAACGGGGCCGCGTCCGGCCCTGATCCCGCAACCCATTGCCAGCCCATCGCGTTTGATGCCGGGTCCCAATCGACAAGACAGTCGGCGAACCAGTTCATGCCAATTTTCCAGTGCGTCATCAGATGCTTGGTCAGGTAACTGGCCACAATCATCCGGGCGCGGTTGTGCATGCGGCCGGTCACGTACATTTGCCGCAAACCGGCATCTACGGCGGGAACTCCGGTCCGGGCCTGCCGCCAGGCCACAACATCGGGATGATCCGCATCCGTGTTCCAGCCGAACGTATCCCATTCGGGTTTCCAATTGCCGGTCAGCAGCTGCGGCGTGTGAAACATCAGGTGATAGGCAAATTCGCGCCAGACCAGCTGACGCAGATAGGCATCCGTGCCCTGTACACCATTCTGGGCCGCGTTTTGAACCACGTGCCAAACGCTGGGGGGGCTGATCTCACCCAACGACAGGTATTCTGCAAGGTCCGAGGTCCCGTCCACATCCAGACGGTTTCGATCCTCGGAATAGGCCGGGATTCGGTCCAGAAACTCGTGCAATATGTCGAAAGCAGCGGCTTCTCCGGGTCTGACATGCGCCGAAACTACTGCGCCGCCGCGATTCATCGCAGCCCCCAATCGCCACGCGGTAAGATCGTCGGATGCAGGCCAATGCGTCGGTGCTGGTATAGATGCAGGCGGCGCTTCGGGTGCCGCAACATCCCGCCCCTGCACCGCGCGCCACATGGGTGTGAACACCCGAAACGGCTGGCCGGTTTTGGTGGCGACGGTCCAGGGTTCGAACAGCAGATGCCCCGCAAAGGACCGGGCGTCGATCCCCTGCTGCGTCAGCGCGGACTTGACCGCTGTATCACGATTGATGGC
This sequence comes from Ruegeria sp. BE1, assembly GCF_056538885.1. Lineage (NCBI taxonomy): Bacteria > Pseudomonadati > Pseudomonadota > Alphaproteobacteria > Rhodobacterales > Roseobacteraceae > Ruegeria > Ruegeria sp. BE1. The sequence goes on along the minus strand of NZ_JBQFTY010000001.1, from coordinate 944,721 downwards.
GTCAGGGTCATAAGCGCGCGACCAGAAAACCGAAGTCGCGCCGGTTTCCGCGATCAAGGCCCGCAGTACACTCAGCGCACCGCCCTTGCGCAGGATCAGCCGGCTGCCCGCCTGTTCCAGCGTGCGCGCGAAGCTCTGCACCCCCTGCTCCAACCGCCATTTCGGGGCCGCGCCCAGAGCGGCTGTCAGGTCGTCCAGAATGAACACTGGAATGACCGGACGACCCGATCTTGCGGCCTCGGCCAATGCTGGATGATCCGACAGGCGCAAATCCCGTCGGAACCAGATGATGATCGGAGAATGACTGTGTTCCATGACCGCCCGGTGTTTTAGACCGCATTACGCAGCCCGCCGGGAACCGGATCACAAAACGGCGTCAAGTGCATTCAATAACTGATCAATTTCCTGTTGAGAGGTATAGTGCGTGAAGCTGACCCGCAGCACACCCTGCGCCATATCCTCCCCCATCGCCTGCAGCGGGCGTAGGGCGTAGAAATCTCCTCCACCTGCCATGACACCGTGATCCACCAGTTCGGCGGCCACCGCTTCGGCGTTGCGGTTCAGGGAAAGGGCCACCGTCGGCGCACGGCGCGCGGCGTCGGATGTGCCGATCAGGCGGACCGCGTTCCGATCTTTGACCGCATCCAGCACCGGCTGCAACAGCGCCACCTCTTGCCCGCGCATCAAATCGTGGACAAAGGCGCCCCGCTCGGTCGCGCTGCCCTTTGGGCCGCCGTGATGATCGCACAGCAGATCGACGTAATCCGCCATACCCGCGCTTGCCGCGATCTGGGCATGATCGGGACCCGCCGGGGTAAACCGTTTGTACAGAACATCCCCATTGAAATAATGCGCCTGATTGGGCAGCAATTCCCCGATTGAGCGGCGGATCACCATGCAGCCCTGATGCGGGCCATAGGTTTTATAGGCCGAGAACAAATAGATATCCGGCCCCAGATCACCCACATTCGGAAACCCGTGCGGCGCGTAAGAGACACCGTCGACACAAACAAACGCACCCGCCGCATGTGCGATGGCGGTGATTTCGGTCACCGGGTTGATCTCGCCGATCACATTCGAACAATGCGGGAAACAGACCAGACGCACTTTTTCGTCCAGCAGGTTCTCAAGGTCCTGCGGATTCAGCGATCCGGTGTCCGGGTCGATCTGCCATTCGCGGACTTCGATGCCCTCGTCGGCCAGACGCCGCCACGGGCCGGAATTCGCCTCATGATCCTGATTGGTGACAACAATGGCCTCGCCCGGTTGCATCCACTGGCGGAATGCCTGCGCCAGAACATAGGTGTTCTGCGTGGTTGACGGGCCAAAGCTCAGCTCATCACTGTCCACGCCCAGAATCGCAGCCATCCGAACCCGGGCCTCGTCCATCTCTTCGCCCGCAAGACGGCTGGCGTCGTAGGGGCCATAGGGCTGGACTTTGCGCTGAGTGTAATAGCGCATCAGACGATCCAGAACCGGCTTGCAGGTATATGATCCGCCAGCGTTTTCAAAGAATGCCTGCCCTTGCAGACCGGGTTCGGAAAAGGCCGGGAACTGGGACCGAACGAAATTGATATCCAAACTGCTCATAGCGTGCCTCCTTGATCATGCGTCTTGGTCAACGAGGTGCCCGAGCATGATTTCGGAACCCTCGGAAATCATGGCAGGTCTTCCAGCCCAGCGAAGGCCACTGGCCCCGCAGCCCCTGCGCCCGGCAGGAACCGCGCCAAAGTGCATAGGTCCAGCCCGGTCGTCAAGCGCACAAGCGTGCAAGAAAAAAACCGGGCGCAGGGCCCGGTTTTGCAAGTTCTGGCAGGCGTGTCAGCCCTGAACCTTGGTATAGGTCCCCTCACCGGCCAGAATGCCGCGAAACCCGCCGGGTTCATCCAGCCCGAACACGATCAGCGGCAGGTTATTATCCCGCGCCAGCGCGATGGCCGAGGCGTCCATCACCCTCAGCCGCTTTGCCAGCACATCGTCATAGCTGACGGTGTCATAGCGCACCGCATCCGCGTGCTCTTTGGGGTCTTTATCATAAACACCGTCCACGCCGTTCTTACCCATAAAGATCGCCTCACAGGCCATCTCATTGGCGCGCAGGGTGGCGGCGGTATCGGTGGTGAAGTATGGGTTGCCGGTGCCCGCCGCAAAGATACAAACCCGCTTCTTTTCCAGGTGGCGCACAGCGCGGCGGCGGATATAGGGCTCACACACTTCGTCCATTCGAATAGCCGAGATCACACGAGTGAAGACCCCGACCTCTTCCAGCGCCGACTGCATCCCAAGCGCATTCATGACCGTTGCCAGCATGCCCATATAGTCGGCCGTTGTCCGCTCCATCCCCTGGGCCGAGCCGCTAAGACCGCGGAAAATGTTGCCGCCGCCGATGACCATACAAATCTCGACCCCCAGATCATGCACCGACTTGACCTCTTGCGCGATGCGCTGAACGGTGGGCGGGTGCAGTCCGAACCCCTGGTCCCCCATCAGGGCCTCGCCCGAGATCTTCAGCATCACACGGCTGTATTTCGTTTTGGGGGTCTCTGATGTCTGGGAAAGGCTCATGTTGCGCTCCGGGCTGGCACGGGTTTATTTTCCGGCGCAAAATGAAGCAAAAACTCCGCAGGTTCAATGCGGATGCGTAGGATTGGGGCACAGGCGAATGGCCAATGTCAAAACATCGCGACTCTGGGATTACTTACCGCCAATTCCCGATGGCATACCGGTCTTGATTGCGGGGCCAACCGCCTCGGGGAAATCGGCTTTGGCGCTGGAGATTGCCGAGACCTTTGGCGGCGTGATCGTCAATGCCGATGCCAGTCAGGTTTACGATTGCTGGCGCGTGATTTCGGCCCGCCCCTCGGTTCAGGAAGAAGCCCGCGCACCGCATCTGCTCTATGGTCACATCGGTTATGATCAGACCTATTCAACCGGTCACTGGCTGCGAGAGGTCACGCCGCTGCTATCGGCGGATCAGCGCCCGATCATCGTGGGTGGGACCGGTCTGTATTTCTCGGCTCTGACAGAGGGTATGGCAGACATCCCCCCAACCCCGCCCGAGCTTCGGGCCCGGGCCGATCAGATGGACCTGTCCGCTCTGATTGCGGGCGTGGATGACGCAACGCTTAGGGGGATCGACACCCAAAACCGCGCCCGTGTTCAGCGCGCATGGGAGGTTCAGCATGCCACTGGGCGCAGCCTGCGCGATTGGCAAAGCGATACGCCGCCTCCGATTCTGGACGTGGCCGACACCGTTCCCATCGTGTTTGACGTCGACAAAGACTGGCTGCTGGACCGTATCACCCGACGCTTTGATCAGATGCTGGACACCGGTGCCTTGCAAGAGGTTGAGGCGATGCGTGACCGCTATGATCCCGCCCTTCCCGCCTTCAAGGCCATCGGGGTTCCAGAGCTGCTGGCCTACCTTGACGGGCAGATGACCCTGGACACCGCCCGCGAACGCGCGACGATATCCACCCGTCAGTTCGCCAAACGCCAGCGTACATGGTTCCGCGCGCGCATGAAAAAATGGAATCACATAGATTTCTCAAAATGATACGCCGCGACCTTCAGTGAATTTTCCCAAGCGATTCCCTTAATCACAGCAATTCTCCGGTTCACGATTGTATACATCGCTGAATCGCCGCCGGTCCGGTGCCCGGTTACCCCACACATTGCCGAACAATGTCGTTTTTGTGCTTTGGATGACGATTTCAAACATTGACCTATTTCAAAATCTGGGGCCGAATGGGTGCATGGGGATGTTGAGTATCCAACAGAAAACGCGAGAACCTGCCGTCCGGTGCCTTCCGGTCTGAGCGGTTCCTGACCCTCTTCAATAATAACATGTCATCAGGGAGAGACATTAATGCGAAATGAAACTGTTACCGGAGCATCGGTTCACTGGGCCGCAGAAATGCACGCTCAGGAATATCGCGACGGCAAACTGAACCGTCGGGAATTCCTGGCCCGCGCGACCGCGTTGGGTGTTGCTGTGCCCGCAGCCTATGGAATGATCGGACTGTCCTCACCCGCTGCGGCGCAGGAGCCTCAGCGTGGCGGCACCATCCGCTATCAGATGGAAGTGCGCGCACTGAAAGATCCGCGCACCTATGACTGGACGCAGATGGCGACGATCTCGGCAGGCTGGCTGGAGTATCTGGTTGAATACAACAATGACGGTTCGTTCAAACCGATGCTTCTTGAAAGTTGGGAAGCGAACGAAGACGCCACCGAGTACACTCTGAACGTCCGCAAAGGCGTAAAGTGGAACAACGGTGACGACTTCACCGCCGAAGATGTTGCGCGCAACATCGAAGGCTGGTGTGACATGTCGCTGGAAGGCAACTCGATGGCCTCGCGCATGGCCAGCCTGGTTGATGAGGCCACTCAGAAAGCATCCGAAGGCGCGATCACTGTTGTCGACTCTCATACCGTGAAGCTGAAGTGCAATGCACCGGACATCACCGTGATCCCGGGTATGGCAGACTATCCTGCAGCCATCGTGCACAGCAGCTTTGACCCCAACACCATGCTGGACAACCCCGTCGGCACTGGCTTCATGCTGCCCGAAAGCCACGAAGTGGGCGTCAAAAGCGTTCTGGTCCGCAACGAGGACTTTGAATGGTGGGGCTATGCTGCAGGCAAAGGTGGTTACATCGATCGGATCGAATTCATCGACTATGGTACCGACCCTGCCGCGTTCCTGGCCGCCTATGAGGCGGAAGAGATCGACATGAACTGGGAATCGGTTGGTGAATTCGTCGACATCTTTGACGGCATTGGCCTGACCCGTTCGGAAATTCCGTCAGGCTTTACCATCGTAATCCGCCCCAACCAGCTGGCCGAAGACGAAAACGGCAACAAGATCTATGGCGACAAACGCGTGCGTCAGGCGCTTGCCATGGCCGTCGACAATTCGGTCTGTCTGGAATTGGGCATGTCAGGCTACGGCATCGCCGCCGAAAACAGCCATGTCGGTCCGATGCACCCGGAATACGACTCGGAAGTCACCCGTATCCCCTATGATCCGGCAGCCGCCAAGGCGCTGATGGACGAGGCCGGAATGGGCGACTATGAGCACGAAGTGCAGTCGATCGACGATGATTGGCGTCGCAATACCACCGCGGCTGTCGTTGCGCAGCTGAACGATGCGGGCATCAAGGCCAAGCACACCGTTCTGCCCGGTTCGACCTTCTGGAACGACTGGACCAAATACGCCTATTCGTCGACCAACTGGAACCACCGTCCGCTGGGCACGCAGGTTCTGGCGCTGGCCTACAAATCGGGTGTTGCCTGGAACGAATCCGGCTTTGCAAATGCCGAGTTCGATGCCCTGCTGGCCGAGGCGAACTCGATCGCCGATGTGGACAAGCGCCGCGAGGTGATGGCCAAACTGCAGGCGATCATGATCGACGAAGGTGTGGTCATTCAGCCTTACTGGCGCACCGCAATGCGTCACCACCGCGACAATCTGGTGGGTGTTGAAAAGCACATCGCTGATCTGCCCCAGCTCTATAAGTTCGGCATCGTCGGCTAAGCTGACTTTTATCAGGCCGCGTCTAATAGGCGCGGCCTTTTCGCCCTAACAGCGGCGACCCGAAAAAAACAGCGACGCGACAAGCAGACAATCTGCGCGCTAGCCTACCAACAGGGGCCATTATGGGACTTTTCATACTAAAGCGTGTCGGCATTATGCTCATGACAGCATTGTGCCTGACATTCTTGGTCTTCTTCCTCACCAACCTTTATCCAAACCTGGAAAAGCTTGCTAAAACGCAAGGCAATTTCCGGATGTCGGATGAGCAGGTTGAGAGCTTTCTGGAAAAGAACGGATACCTCCAGTCGACGCCTATCAAATATGGCGAATGGCTGGGCGTGCTGCCATCCTATCGCCACACGAACGAGGATGGCACGGTTCAGGGCAGATGTATCCTGCCGGGTCAATCCGCTGAAGAGGCCCCCAATTTCTGTGGTATCCTGCAGGGCTATTGGGGCTATTCCACAGTCTTCAAAGAAGAGGTCGCAACTGTTGTCGGAAACCGTCTGGCACTGACCGGTCGTTTGATGCTGTGGGTGATGCTGCTGATGGTCCCGTCGGCGCTGATCCTTGGTGTTCTGGCTGGTATGAAAGAGGGCTCGGCCACGGACCGGACCCTGTCGACCTTTGCCATCACCACCACGGCCACACCCGAATATGTGTCTGGTGTGATTTTCATCGCGATCTTCACCTCATCCGCTGTGGGCCTCAAATGGTTCAAGGGGACAGCGACGCAGGCGATGGAGAACCCGACCTTTGAGAACTTCTTCCTGCCGGTCCTGACCATTGCGCTTTATGGGATGGGCTATATCGCCCGGATGACCCGCGCCTCGATGACCGAGGTGATGACAGCGCAATACATCCGGACCGCGCGCCTTAAGGGTGTTTCATTTTCGAACATCGTCATGAAACACGCGTTGCGCAATGCGCTGATCGCGCCTTTCACTGTCATCATGCTGCAGTTCCCGTGGCTGCTGAACGGCGTGGTGATCGTTGAGACCCTGTTCAACTACAAGGGTTTCGGCTGGGCGCTGGTACAGGCGGCGGGCAACAACGACATTCAGCTGTTGCTGGCGATCTCGGTCGTGTCGGTCTTTGTGGTGCTGGTGACGCAGCTGATCTCGGATATCGGCTATGTCTACCTCAACCCGCGCATTCGCATTTCATAAGGGAGGATAGGACATGGAACCTCTTACCTGGACCGGCTCTATCGCCCTCCTGAACCCGTTGCTGATGATCGCGCTCGCGGCCCTTGTGGTGTCAATCGCGGTCTGGATGATCGGCAGCATGGTGCTGCCGGAAACACCGGTCAGCGTGAACATCGATGGCACGCTGAGCTCGGGCACTGGCCTGCGCGGGCTGACACAAAAGGCCTTGCGCTACAGCTTTACCGCCTGTGTCGCCCTTTTGCTGGCCTATATCGTGCTGGGCGTTCTACTGGGCACCAGCGCCGGAATTATCGGAGCGATTTCACAGCAGTTCCTGCCCGTTTGGATGTCTTTGGTGATCCTGTTCGCCATGTCGATTGCGTTCAAACGCAAGCTGGGCCTTTACGGCAAACTGTTCGACAGCCCCATTGGGATGATCGGGTTTGGCCTGGTGATGTTCTGGGTGTTCACCGGCATCTTTGGCGCAATGGACCTGATCGTCACGCATGACCCGCTGTCACAGGTGTCGGGCATGAAGAACAAAGTCCCCGGAACGCCCGTGCCTTCGACCGCAGATGGGGAATACGCTTGGTACCTGCTGGGCGGTGACAACCTGGCCCGCGATGTCTTTAGCCGTATGGTCAAAGGCGCTTGGATCGTGGTTCAGATCGCACCACTGGCCACCATGTTCGCCTTTATGGTTGGCATCACTCTGGGTCTTCCCGCAGGGTTCTATGGTGGGCGCCTCGATACGTTCCTGTCGTTCCTGGCCAACCTGATCCTCGCCTTCCCCGTGATCTTGCTGTTCTACCTGCTGGTCACGCCGGAAATCGTGGCAACCGGGGTGCCGAACTATATGGCGGCCGTCTTGTTCGTCTTCCCGATCCTGTTCCTGGCGGTTCTGCTGAATTCGCGCTTTTACACAAGGCCGACATTCCGTACGCCGCTGTTGATCGGAGTACTGGGAATTGCCGGTTGGTTGTACCTGTCGCTGATTTCGACCGGCGGGTACATCATCAACACGGACAGCTATAGCATTTGGGGTCTGCCCACATATCTGGACCTGTTCGACATTCCGGGCGGCATTCTGGTGGTGTTTGTGTCAGTGGTCTTTGTGAATTCACCCACCGTGTTCCGCATCGTGCGGGGGCTGGCACTGGATATCAAAACCCGTGACTACGTGGCCGCAGCCCAAACCCGAGGCGAAGGCCCCTGGTACATCATGTTGTGGGAGATACTGCCCAACGCACGCGGGCCTCTGATCGTCGATTTCTGTCTGCGTATTGGCTACACCACCATCCTTCTGGGCACCTTGGGCTTCTTTGGTCTTGGGCTGCCACCGGAAAGCCCGGACTGGGGGTCGACGATCAACGAGGGGCGTAAGCTCTTGTCGATCTACCTGCACCCGGCCTTGCCGCCCGCGCTGGCGCTGCTGACACTGGTTCTTGGTCTGAACCTGCTGGCAGACGGTCTGCGTGAAGAGAGCCTGAAGGACTAATGTGAAAGCGGCCGGGGGCTTTGCCCCCGGACCCCCAGGATATTTTTAGCCAGATGAAGGGGATCCCCTGACTCTCGCGAGGAGTAAGCAAGATGAATAAACTGGCGGATTATGACGGGCCAATTCTTGAGATCGATAAGCTTTCGATTTCGTTTTTCACCCGTTTGCGTGAAATCCCAGCCGTTATGGATTTCTCGGTCAGTGTGCAACCGGGCGAAGCGGTTGGTTTGGTTGGCGAATCCGGCTGCGGCAAGTCCACCGTGGCGCTGGGGGTCATGCAGGACCTCGGCAAGAACGGGCGGATCGTGGGCGGCTCGATCAAGTTCAAGGGGCGCGACCTGTCCGAGATGACCTCGGATGAGCTGCGCGACATTCGCGGCAATGAAATCGCGATGATCTATCAAGAGCCGATGGCCTCGCTGAACCCCGCCATGAAGATCGGCAAGCAGTTGATGGAAGTGCCGATGATCCACGAAGGCGTCGGCGCAGAAGAAGCCTATGCCCGCGCGCTGGAAGTGGTCACGGATGTGCGCCTGCCCGACCCCGAGCGGATGCTGAACTCGTTCCCGCACCAGTTGTCGGGTGGCCAGCAACAACGGATCGTCATCGCCATGGCGCTGATGTCGAAGCCGGCGCTGCTGATCCTTGACGAACCCACCACCGCGCTTGACGTAACCGTTGAGGCTGCGGTGGTCGAACTGGTCAAGGATCTGGGCAAGAAATACGGCACTTCGATGCTGTTTATCTCGCACAACCTCGGGCTGGTTCTGGAAACCTGCGACCGGCTGTGCGTAATGTATTCCGGTGAAGCGGTTGAACGCGGCTCGATCAAGGATGTGTTCGACGAAATGCAGCACCCTTACACGCAGGCGCTGTTCCGTTCGATCCCCCTGCCCGGTGCGGACAAGAACGCACGGCCGCTGGTGGCGATTCCGGGGAACTTCCCTCTGCCACACGAGCGTCCTCCGGGCTGTAACTTTGGCCCGCGCTGCGACTATTTCGAAGAAGGCCGTTGTGACGCCCAAAACATCCTGATGGAGCCTGTGCCCGGCAATGACCGCCATCACACGCGCTGTCTGAAGTTCAAGGAAATCGACTGGAACGCGCCGATTACGGTGGGCGAACAGAAAGAAAAGGCCGAGATCGGGCGCACCGTCCTGAAGATGGACAACCTCAAGAAATACTATGAGGTCGCCGCCAACGCCTTGTTCGGAGGTGGCGAGACCAAGGTGGTCAAAGCCAATGAAACGCTGAGTTTCGAGGCGCATGAATCCGAAACGCTGGCCATCGTAGGGGAATCCGGGTGCGGCAAGTCCACCTTTGCCAAGGTGCTGATGGGGCTTGAAACGGCCACGGATGGTCAGATCCTGCTGGACAACCGCTCGATCGAGGACGTGCCCATCGAAGAACGTGATGCCAAGACCGTTGGCGAAGTTCAGATGGTCTTCCAGAACCCGTTTGACACACTGAACCCGTCGATGACCGTTGGGCGTCAGATCATCCGCGCGCTGGAAATCTTTGGCGTCGGCAAGTCCGAGGCCGAGCGCAAGAAACGGATGCTGGAGCTTTTGGACCTGGTGAAACTGCCCCGCGCCTTTGCGGAGCGGATGCCGCGCCAGCTGTCAGGCGGGCAGAAACAGCGTGTCGGTATCGCGCGGGCCTTTGCCGGGGACGCAAGGATTGTGGTGGCGGATGAACCCGTCTCGGCGCTGGACGTTTCGGTTCAGGCGGCGGTGACGGACCTGCTGATGGAAATTCAGCGCGAGCACAAAACCACGTTGCTGTTCATCAGCCATGACCTGTCAATCGTACGATACCTCAGCGACCGGGTGATGGTGATGTATCTGGGTCACGTGGTCGAACTGGGCACGACCGATCAGGTCTTTGCCCCGCCCTATCACCCCTATACCGAAGCCCTGCTGAGCGCGGTGCCCATCGCGGATACTTCGATCGAAAAGCAGCACATCGTTTTGGAGGGCGATATTCCGTCGGCGATGAACCCACCGCCGGGATGTCCGTTCCAAACCCGCTGCCGCTGGAAATCCGAGGTGCCGGGCGGGATGTGCGAACGCGACGTGCCGCCGGTGAAAACTCTGGCCGATGGGCATCAGGTGAAATGCCACCTGTCAGAGGAAATCCTTGCCCGTATGGAACCGGTCATCAAAGTGGCTGCAGAGTAAGGCTGAGATCGCTGGAGTTTGGCGAAGCGTGTTGCAAGGTCAAAAAACGACCGAAGGCGTATAGAACAACCCACCCTCGCAGAACTTTGCGAGGGTGTTTTCATTTCGACATTAGGCCGTGGGTAATATGCGAACTTTCATCATATGCCCTCACAACGGTTGCTCAATGGCCTATGCGGCTCGTTCAAACCGGATTTTGCCCTCGTGCAAGAAAATGAGCTTGCGGAAAACGGACAGATCAAGCGGGTTTGGCAAGCGTATGTCTGATACATCCGGTATTGGTTTCCCGCCTAAATCGAATGATCTGTCGATTTGTGAGATTACGACGCAAATTGCGCCTGTCTCCATCGCATACCTCTGAAGAGACTTGATCTGATCGTCGAGGCTTGGATTAGTACGCTTCTGATCAAGGAGCTGAAGATAATCCAGAACAATCAGCACAGGTTCACTCACTGCCTTGAGGCGATGGATGACATAGTCCGCAGAAACATCATCAGATGTATCAAGCACAACCAGCTTTTCGCCGGTGCTTGGGGCAATTCCAATATCTGAGAACCGATCTGCAAGATCGCGTTTATGGTAATCCAGCGTGAAGAAATAGCCTTTGCGTTTAAGCTGCGATGCCGACGCCGCCAGTTCGAGCCCCAGAAGAGTTTTTCCCTGTCGTGGTCTTGCTCCGACGAGCACCAGGTCGCCGGGGTCTAATTTCGAAAGAACACCTCCGACAGAGCCTTCATTCGCCTTTGATGAAATGAGATGACTCCAATTCTGAAATCCCTCATCAGTGGCAATCTTGTCCAGCGCCCGATGCAGAGCGACGTCACGGTCCCGCGACAAAAGCTTGGCTTTACGTTTCAACACATAAATGGGTGCAGAAAATCGCATGTTTGTTCCTCCTCTTTCGAGCTGCTTCTGCAATCCCTCCTAATGCGTGCGCTCGAACGAGACAGGTTCAGACAATTTCGCTCTACATGACTGATGCTTCCCGTATGGAGGGCGGAGGCCCGAGCAGGGCCTGCCTTCACTGTGCGTCAACGAACCCGGATCCTCAACACTAAAGTTGTCCTCAGCTATCTCGCCAAGGATTCCTTTGTTTGACCTGAACCCGACGATAAGGCGTCACTGTTGGTGAACCCGTTGGCGCACCATCAACAGATTTTCAGGAGGGAATCATGACTTCCGACCAGAGCCAATTCAAATGCTACTAAACCAAGGACATTTCGGGGGAACCCACTGGCACCGCAACAATCGCGTAGTCAGACTACCTGCCCCAGATAACCTTCACGTAATTCTGGGTTTCCTTATAGGGTGGGATGCCACCGTGCTTTTCGACCGCTCCGGGCCCTGCGTTGTACGCCGCCAAGGCCAGGCGCCAGGATTTGAACTTGCGGTACTGCCACGACAGATAGCGTGCGCCGCCTTCCAGATTCTGCTTTGGATCATGCGGGTTCACGCCCAATAGCTGCGCGGTTCCGGGCATCAGTTGGGCCAGACCCAACGCACCTTTGTGGGATTTCGCGCGGGGGTTCCAGCCGCTTTCCTGCTGCACAAGGCGCAGGAACAGGTCCTCGGGCACATTGTGTTTGCGCGCGGCCTGACGGGCAAGCGCGATGTATTCGCCCCGGTATTTACCAGTATAGCGCTGTACGAACTGGGGTTTTTCCCGCTTGGGCTTTAACCGCTCGGAATCGCGGTACTGCGAGGCGGCGCGATTGTCCAAAACCTTGGATTGTTTGAGGAAGATGTCCTTGCGGCTTTTGGTCGACAAAGTCTGTGCGGTCACCGGAACCGAGACCAATGCGAAACAAACCACCAAAAAACCACCAACCAGAAAACGCATTAAAGCCAATCTCGCCCATTCTGAACTCTGACGAGTATAGATATTTCAGTGAACAATGAAAGCTTGGTAAACAGAAACAGTGTATTTTCTTGCCTGAAACCCCTCGTATGAACTTTGTTTTAACCACGGCGCAGGCGGTATAGGGTCGCGGGGAAACTCTGCGTCAGATTCGGCGCGCGTACGTTACTTCAGAACGGGGAAATACATGGCGGGTTCAGTCAACAAAGTCATTCTTATAGGCAATCTCGGTGCGGACCCCGAGGTAAGGTCGTTTCAGAATGGTGGGAAAGTTTGCAACCTGCGCATCGCCACGTCCGAGACCTGGAAAGACCGCAACACGGGCGAGCGTAAGGATCGAACACAATGGCACTCGGTTGCAATCTTCTCAGAACCGCTGGTGCGCGTTGCAGAGCAATATCTGCGCAAAGGCAGCAAGGTCTACATTGAAGGTCAGCTGGAAACCCGCAAATGGCAGGATCAATCAGGTCAGGACAGATACACGACAGAGGTCGTCCTGAGACCATATCGCAGCGAACTGACAATGCTGGATGCCCGTGGTGAAGGCGGCGGCGGTGGTGGCTATGGCGGCCAATCGGGCGGCTATGGCGGTGGTCAGGCCGGCGGTGGATATGGCGACCCCTATGGTGCGCCCTCCAGCGCCCCTGCCCCCGCATCCGGCGGAATCGACGACGACGAGATTCCGTTCTAAACAAAACGGAGACATATCATGACATGGTCCTTCACCCTCGGCCGCATACTCGGGTCGGAACTGAGGGTCCATGTCACCTTTTTTCTGCTAATGGCGTGGGTTGGATTTGCGGCCTATTCCAGCGGCGGCATCCCGGCAGCCATTGAAAACCTGATCTTTGTGCTGGCGCTGTTTGCCTGCGTTGTGGCGCATGAGTTCGGCCATGCGCTGATGGCCCGGCGCTTTGGGATCAAAACCCCTGACATCACATTGCTGCCGATCGGCGGTCTGGCGCGGTTGGAACGGATGCCGGACAATCCCAAACAGGAAATCTGGGTGGCGCTTGCCGGACCCGCAGTGAATATCGTGATCTGGGGTATCCTGGTGGTTCTGGGCGCTGGCATGCCGTTGGAGACGATGGCACAGATCGATTCAACCGAACCCGGATTGTTGAACCGGCTGGCCTATGTGAACCTGCTGCTGGCTGCCTTCAACATGATCCCCGCCTTTCCCATGGATGGCGGCCGTGTTTTCCGCGCGCTTTTGTGCCTCAGGATGGACCGGGTGCGGGCCACCAAGATGGCTGCAATAAGTGGCCAAGTTGTTGCGGTTGGATTTGGTTTCTGGGGGCTGAGCACCGGCAATCCGATCCTCGTTCTGATCGCGGTCTTTGTCTTTTTCGCCGCCAATTCCGAAAGCCAGGATGTTGCGATGCGGTCAATCGCGCGGCGGGTCTTGGCGCGGGATGCGATGATCACCGAGTTTCATGCCTTGACCCCGTCCGACACGCTGGCGACAGCGGCACAGGCAGTTATTCATACGACACAGCACGAGTTTCCGGTGCTTGGTGCGGACGGTCAACTGATGGGCTTCGTGACACGGGATCGGCTGTTTGCCGCGCTGGCAGGTGATCACCCAAGGTCCGACTCCGCGACGTCGATCATGGTGACCGACATCCCGCAGGTGCGACTGACGAGCGGGCTTGAGACCGTGCTGGACGGTCTGCGCAAAGGTGCCCCGGCCATCGCAGTCTGCGCGCAGTCCGGGGCCATGGTCGGATATATCACTCGCGAGAATATCGGTGAGTTGATGGTGATCCGCAGCCGCTGATCAGGCCGTTGCCAGAGCGTCTTGCAGCACCAAAATCACCGCCTCACGCGGGACGTCCGAGGTGACAAACGCCTCTCCGATCCCGCGCGCGAGAATGAAGCGCAACTGGCCGTCGATGACCTTTTTATCCTGTGCCATCAGATCGACGAGGGCCTCGGCATCCGGCAACTCTCCGGGGATGTCGGCCAGATCGGTCTTCATCCCCATCGCGCGCAGATGGGCGCGGACACGGCTTGGGTCTTCCTGCGAACACAGGCTAAGGCGCGAGGACAGTTCAAAGGCCAGCGCACAGCCGATGGCCACGCCCTCACCATGCAAAAGACGATCAGAATAACCGGTCGCGGCCTCAAGCGCATGACAGAAGGTATGGCCCAGGTTCAGCAGCGCGCGGTCGCCCTGTTCGGTCTCATCCCGTGCCACGATGTCGGCCTTCATCTGGACCGAGCGTGTCACGGCCCGCACCCGCGCGGCCATATCACCGCCGGACACATCCGTTCCGTTCTGCTCAAGCCATTCAAAAAAGGCCGCGTCCCCCAGCAGACCGTATTTCACCACCTCGCCATAGCCCGACAGGAAATCGCGCTGGGTCATGGTGCCCAGAACGGAGGTATCGGCCAGCACCAGTGACGGCTGATGAAACGCACCGATCAGGTTCTTGCCCTGCGGAGCATTGATTCCGGTCTTCCCCCCGACCGAGCTGTCGACCTGTGCCAGCAATGAGGTGGGGATTTGCACAAACCGCACTCCGCGCCGCAGAACCGCTGCGGCAAAGCCTACAAGGTCGCCAATCACGCCGCCCCCAAGGGCAACGACCACATCCCGGCGTTCAACCTTTTCGGCCAGCAGCCATTCGACCGTGCGCTCAAAATGCGGCCAGCTTTTCGTCGCCTCGCCCGCAGGCAAGGTCAGTGCCGTCATCTCAATGCCCGCCGTGGCCAAACCATCGCGCAGGGCGTCCAGATGCAGGGCACCCACATTCTCATCCGTTACAACGGCAACCTTGGACCGGTGCAGCAACGGGGCAATTCGGGTTCCAGCCTCGGCCAGCAGGTCCGGGCCGATTTCCACGTTATACGAGCGTTCGCCCAGCTCTACATGTACGGTTTGGTGCATTTACCTAAGTTCCAAAACGTCGGGGCGTGTCGCCAGCGCGTCCACCACCCGGTTCACCATATTGTCGATCGAGGTTTCGCCGTCGGATTCGGCGATCAGATCCGCTTGCTCATAAATCGGCACGCGCTGTTCATACAGACCGCGCAGCGTCGCATAGGGATCGTCCGTGCGCAGCAAAGGGCGCGTATCTTTATGTTTGACGCGGTTCCAAAGCACATCCAGATCGGCCCGCAACCAGACCGAGACGCCCCGGTCGGTGATCATCGCGCGGTTTTGTTCGGATAGAAACGCACCGCCGCCTGTGGACAGAATGCCTTTTTTCTCATCCAGCAGTCGCCCTATAACCTGGCTTTCCTTGGTTCGGAAAAACGCCTCACCATCGCGGGCAAAGATCTCGGGGATGGTCATATTGGCCGCTGATTCGATCTCGGCATCGCTGTCGAGAAAGGGAACATCCAGCCGCGCGGCCAAAGCACGACCCACTGCCGTCTTCCCTGCGCCCATCATGCCCACAAGAACCACCGTTTTGTGCAGTGCAAAGCGCTGATCAGGGGCCAGGTCAGAGGTGTTATGCTTAATTTCGCTCATTTCACCGTGAATGACGTGATCTTAAGAAAAATGCTAGCTATAACTATGACAAAAGAGAAAATTGGGGCAGCGTTGAGCAATGGGTCGTCTTATCAAGTTCCTGTTATATCTGATTTGCCTGTGTTTCATCGGGCTTGTGGCATATGCCTATCTGGGGCCGTTTTTCGGCGCCGATTTTTCCGCGCCGCAGGACGAGATTCGTGAGCCGGTCATCCTGAATGTCGAATAAGGCCACACTGGTCGCGCTGTTTCTGGCCGGATCAGCGCAGGCACAGCAGGAGCCGCTGTCGGTGATCGAGTGGTTGAACACTCCGACCGAGAACCTGCCGGGCACAGTGTTGCTGGAACCACCAGTAACGCAAAGCGGTGTGCAGCCGGATGTTGAGGTCACACCGCTTGAGGCCCTGTCACAGCCGTTGGGGCTGGTGTCCTCCTCGGTCACGGGGCTGCCGGTGGGCTTGTGGCAAAACAGTGATCCCGACCGGTTGGCACAGCTAATTGCCCGCGTTCCCGTCAAATACAACCCAGCCATGCAGCGGCTGCTGTTCACCCTGCTGCTGTCCGAAGCCCGCGCGCCAGCCGGGCCCGGTGCCGAAGAAACGCTGCTGTTGGCGCGGCTGGACCGGCTGATGCAACTGGGGGCCGCTGACCCGGTTCAGTCCCTCGTCCAACTGGCCGGTCCGACCGACAGCCGCGAAAGGTTTCAGCGCTGGTTTGATGCAACCCTGCTGACCGGTGACGAAGACCGCAGCTGCACCGCCCTGATCGCCCAACCCCATCTGTCACAGGACTATGCCGCGCAGATTTTCTGTAAGGCACGGCGCGGCGACTGGGCCTCTGCCGCATTGACGCTTGAGGCCGCGCACGCGCTGCAGGTTATGTCCCCCGAAGAATTGGACCTTCTGGACCGCTTCCTCAGCCCGGAACTCTTTGAAGATGCTGATTATCTGCCCCAACCCGACCACCCCGACCCGCTAAGCTTTCGCCTGTTTGAGGCGATTGGGGAACGTTTGCCTTCAGCCCCGTTGCCGCGTGCCTTTGCCAATGCCGACCTGCGCGATGTGGCAGGCTGGAAGGCCCAAATTGAGGCGGCCGAGCGTCTGACCCGGATCGGCGCCCTGACGCCCAATCAGTTGCTGGGACTTTACACCGAACGGTCCCCCGCCGCGTCCGGCGCGGTTTGGGACCGGGTCGCAGCCATACAGAAATTCGAAAGCGCGTTGAATTCCGGCAAGCCCGGAGCGGTGGCCAAAGCCCTGCCCGTGGTCTGGGAACAAATGCGCAGTGTTGGGTTGGAGGTTCCCTTTGCGGAACTGTTTGCCGGTCGCCTGTCGCAGACCACCCTGCCGGACCCGGTCGCAGAGAGCCTGCGCTGGCGCATCCTGCTTTTGTCTGACCTCTATGAAACAGCAGCGCTTTCCCCGCCTGATCAATCGGTGGACACACAGTTTCTGGCCGCTCTGGCGCAGGGTGATCCGGGGCGCGCCCGCAGCCCGTCACCCATGGCAGACGCAGTCGCGCAGGGCTTTGCATGGGCAGCGCCTGTGCCCTCGGACATTGATGCCATGCTGGCCAATGATCAGCTGGGCGAAGCCATACTGGAAACGATGGAGCTGTTTGCCCATGGCGCGCGCGGCAATCTTGTGGACCTGACGGCGGCTGTTGCAACGCTGCGTCGCGTGGGCCTTGAGGATACCGCCCGCCGCGCCGCGCTAAATCTGCTGATCCTGCAGGACAGGTGATCATGACAGCCCCCGCGACATCCGAGCTTTGGATTTCCACCTTCCTGCAAGCGCAGGCGGCCGAGCTGGGCGCCGCTAACAACACTCTTTTGGCCTATGGCCGCGACCTGAAAGACTTCGCAGCCTGGCTTGCACGGCGCAAAACCGGCTTTGCCGATGCCGGGCGCGATCAGATCGAAAACTATCTGATCGATTGCGATGCGCAGGGGCTGGCCCAATCCACCCGCGCGCGGCGGCTGTCTGCGATCAAGCAGATTTACCGCTTTGCCTTTGAAGAAGGCTGGCGCGAGGCAAACCCCGCCATTCAGATCAAGGGCCCCGGACGTCAGAAACGCCTGCCCAAAACGCTGGACGTGCCCGAGGTCGACCGGTTGCTGCAAGCCGCCCGCGAAACCGGCCGCACCAAGGCCGACCGCGTGCGTAACACCTGCCTGATGGAGGTGCTTTACGCCACTGGCATGCGCGTGACCGAGTTGGTCTCATTGCCCGTCTCGTCCGCGCGCGGCGATCCGCGGATGCTGTTGGTGATGGGTAAAGGCGGGAAAGAGCGGATGGTGCCCCTGTCCCCCCCGGCGCGCGAGGCGCTGGCCGTATGGCTGGTTCTGCGGGACGAGGCCGAAGATGACACCGTGGCCAAAGGCGGACAGCGGTCAAAATTCCTGTTCCCGTCGCGCGGCAAGTCCGGGCATCTGACCCGGCACATGTTCTTTCTGCTGGTTAAGGAATTGGCCGTTCACGGCGGCGTATCCCCGGAAAAGGTCACGCCGCACACGTTGCGCCACGCCTTTGCCACGCATCTCTTGGCCAACGGGGCCGATCTGCGATCCATCCAAACCCTGCTGGGCCACGCGGATGTGGCAACCACCGAGATTTACACTCATGTTCTGGACGAACGCCTGTCGGAACTGGTGTTCGCGCATCACCCGCTGGCGAAAGACCCCGAAGACAAGGGCTAACCCCTTGATCCGCAGGGGGCGCGCCCCCATAACGGATGCAGCAACACCAACAATCAAGGACCGATGGAACCCTCACCCTCTCTGATCGACGGCGCATTCTGGTTTACCACAGGCGCCATTCTGCTTTTGCTTGTCCTGTCGGGCTTTTTCTCGGGTTCTGAAACGGCTTTGACCGCCTCATCGCGCGGTAAGTTGCGGGCGCAGGCCGATAAGGGCTCGCGCGGGGCGCAAAAGGCGCTGGACATCACCGATGACAATGAACGGCTGATCGGCTCGGTCCTGCTGGGCAACAACCTGGTGAACATCCTTGCGGCCTCGCTGGCGACGGCCCTGTTCACGCGCCTGTTTGGCGAAAGCGGCGTGGCGCTGGCGACGCTGGTGATGACCCTGCTGGTTCTGATCTTTGCCGAGGTTCTGCCCAAGACCTACGCCATCACCAATGCCGAAAAAGCCGCCTCGCTGGTGGCGCCGATCATCAGCGTTGTCGTCACCGTCTTTTCCCCCGTGGTGGCAGCGGTGCGCCTGCTGGTGCGCGGCGTGTTGCGCTTGTTTGGTGTGCAGATCGACCCCGACAGCAACATTCTGGCGGTGCGCGAAGAAATCGCCGGAGCCCTGCAACTGGGCCATTCCGAGGGCGTGGTCGAAAAAGAAGACCGTGACCGCATTCTGGGCGCGCTGGATCTGGGTGACCGCACGGTCGAAGAGATCATGCTGCATCGCTCGAATATTGAGATGATCGACGCCGATGATGCGCCTGAAACGATCCTTCAGCAATGCCTCAAAAGCCCGCATACCCGCCTGCCCGTTTTCCGCGATGAACCCGAAAACATCGTGGGCGTGGTCCATGCCAAAGACCTGTTCCGCGCCATGTACGCCCATGCGGGCGGCACGGAAAATGATGCGAACCGGTTAGAGACCTTCGATATCTCGAAAGTGGCCAATGATCCGTATTTCGTGCCGGAAACCACCACTCTGGACGACCAGATGCGGGAATTCCTGCGCATGCACAGCCATTTCGCGCTGGTGGTCGACGAATACGGATCGCTGCGCGGTCTGATCACGCTTGAGGACATTCTGGAAGAGATCGTGGGGGAGATCGCAGACGAATTCGACATCGAAGAAGACGTCCCAGTCACCCGCACCGAAGATGGGCAATTCCTGGTCGAAGGCGCGATGACCATCCGTGACGCCAACCGCGCGATGGACTGGTCGCTGCCCGACGAAGAGGCCAACACCATCGCGGGCCTTGTCATCCACGAGGCGCAGATGATCCCCGTCACCGGACAGGTCTTTGCGTTCCATGGGTTCCGTTTCGAAGTCACCGCACGCGAGGGTAACCGGATCACCGAGCTGAAGATCCGCCCCCTGTGACACCCGGTCCGCGACATGTCGTGTCGTGAACGGAACAGTCAGCCTTGCCCCCTGCCCGCAGTCTTCGACAACAAGACACAGGAGGTACAGAGATGAAGACCACAACACGGGTAGCCGTCATCGGGGGCGGCGTTGTTGGCTGTTCGGTTCTGTATCATCTGACCAAGCTGGGCTGGTCCGATGTCATGCTGCTGGAACGTTCAGAGCTGACCAGCGGCTCAACCTGGCATGCGGCGGGCGGGTTTCATACGCTGAACGGCGACACCAACATGGCCGCGCTGCAGGGCTATACGATCCGCTTGTACAAAGAGCTGGAAGAGATCACCGGCATGTCCTGCGGCTTGCATCACGTGGGTGGGGTTACGCTGGCCGATAATCAGGATCGGTTCGACATGCTGCTGGCTGAACGCGCCAAGCACCGGTTCATGGGGTTAGAGACCGAGATTGTCGGACCCGATGAAATCAAACAGATCGCCCCCATCACCAATACCGACGGCATCATCGGTGCGCTCTATGATCCGCTGGACGGGCATCTTGATCCCTCGGGCACCACCCATGCCTATGCCAAAGCAGCCCGGATGGGCGGGGCGACGATCGAAACCCATTGCATGGTGCGCGAAACCAATCAGCGCCCCGATGGCACATGGGATGTGGTGACCGACAAGGGCACCATCCATGCCGAACATGTGGTCAACGCGGGCGGTTTGTGGGCGCGTGAGGTCGGCGCGATGGCCGGTGTCTATTTCCCGCTGCACCCGATGGAGCATCAATATCTGGTGACAGACTCGATCCCGCAGATCGAGGCGATCATCGACGCGGGCGGCGAACATCCCCATGTGATGGACCCGGCAGGCGAAAGCTATCTGCGGCAGGAAGGGCGCGGGCTCTGCATCGGGTTCTATGAACAACCCTGCAAACCATGGGCGGTGGACGGCACCCCGTGGGAGTTCGGCCATGAACTGCTGCCCGACGACTATGACAAGATCACCGACAGTATCGAATTCGCCTATCGCCGCTTTCCTGTTCTGGCCGAAGCCGGGGTGAAATCGGTGATCCACGGGCCCTTCACCTTTGCGCCAGACGGGAACCCTCTGGTCGGGCCGGTGCCGGGGGTTCGGAATTACTGGTCGGCCTGTGGCGTGATGGCAGGCTTTAGTCAGGGCGGCGGTGTTGGGCTGACGCTGGCACAATGGATGATCGAAGGTGAGCCGGAACGCGATGTCTTTGCGATGGACGTGGCGCGGTTCGGGGACTGGATCAGCCCCGGCTATACCCGCCCCAAGGTGATCGAGAATTATCAAAAACGGTTCAGCGTCGCCTATCCTAACGAAGAACTGCCCGCCGCGCGCCCCAATCGCACCACTCCGATGTATGACATCTTCAGCGATCTGGGCGCGGTCTGGGGGCAGCAATACGGGCTGGAAGTCGCGAACTATTTCGCGCAGGGCGATGAGCCGGGGTATGAGACGCCTTCGTTCCGGCGCTCGGATGCGTTTGACGCAACAGGGCGCGAGGTACAGGCCGTGCGCACCGCAGTCGGCATCAATGAGGTGCACAATTTCGGCACATACCGCATAGCCGGACCTACGGCGCGCGCGTGGTTGGACCGCATCATGGCCGGGCGCATTCCGCAACCGGGACGGGTATCCTTGACCCCCATGCTGTCGCCGAAGGGCAAGTTGATCGGAGACTTCACCGTATCCTGCCTGACTGACACAGAATTCAGGCTGACGGCGTCATATGGCAGCCAGGCATTCCACATGCGCTGGTTCCTGCAAAACGCACAGGATGGCGTGCAGATCGACAACATCAGCGACCGCCTGAACGGGTTTCAGATCGCAGGCCCAAAGGCCGCCGAGGTGCTGGCCGCCTGCACCCGCGACGACATCTCGGACCTGCGGTTTCTGGATGTGCGGCGCATGACGGTTGGCATGACCGACTGCATCGTACAACGCGTCAGCTATACCGGCGATCTGGGGTTTGAGATTTACTGCGATCCCATGGCGCAAAGACAGCTGTGGTGGACTCTGTGGCAGGCCGGACAACCGCTCGGCATGGTCCCCTTTGGCATGCGCGCGATGATGAGCCTGCGGCTGGACAAGTTCTTTGGCTCTTGGATGCGGGAATTCTCTCCGGATTACACCGCAGCGGAAACCGGGCTGGATCGCTTCATTGCCTTCTCGAAACAGGCTGATTTCATCGGGCGTGCGGCTGCCGAACGTGACCTGGATGAAGGCGTGTCTCGCCGCTTGGTCGCCTTTGAGGTCGACGCAAAAGATGCCGATGTAAACGCCTATGAGCCGATATGGCTGGACGGCGCGGTTGTCGGGTTCTGCACTTCGGGCGGCTATTCGCACTATGCGGGCAAATCCATCGCGATGGGCTTTCTGCCCGCTGACCGCGTGGCGGACGGATTAGAGGTTCAGATCGAAATTCTCGGCCAGTTGCGCGATGCCCGCGTAATCTCGGACCCGCTGTTTGACGCGGATGGTGCACGCATGCGGGGATGACACCGCGCCCAAGTGCGGGCATGGTAAGCGCATGACAGATATACCAATTCTTCTGCTGGCCGCCGGACAGTCCAGCCGCATGGGCGCGCAGGACAAGCTGATGCAGATTGTGGACGGTCAACCATTGCTGCGCCGTGCAACTCAGATTGCCAGGCGCGCGGCACCCGTGATTGTCGCCCTGCCGCCTGCCCCGCATCCCAGATACGAGGTGCTGCGCGATCTGGACGTACAGGGCGTGGAAATCCCCAATGCCAGCGAAGGTATGAATGCCAGCTTGCGCGGTGCGCTTGTCCATGTCCCCGACCACGCCCCCGCCGCCATGATCCTGCTGGCCGACCTGCCCGAGATCACGACACAAGACATTGAAACCGTGCTGGCGTCGGTGACGGCACACCCTGACCATTTGATCTGGCGCGGTGCGACGGCCAGCGGCAAACCCGGACACCCGGTCGTGTTCGACCGCCGCCTGTTTGCACGGCTCAGCGACCTGACCGGCGATGAGGGTGCTCAATCCGTTGTTCGTGAAAACGCGGACAAAGTGCACTTGCAAACCCTGCCCGGTCAGAATGCGTTGATGGATCTGGATACGCCCGAGGATTGGGCCGCTTGGTGCGCAAAACGGGGTCTGTAAAAGAAACACGGCCCGGTCAGTAAAGACCGGGCCGGTACCCAAATTAGGACTACCACTTTTCATCAATCCCGGAAACGCGGCCAATAACGTCAATCGACATTCTGGCTATTCCGCCGCCGAACCTAAACAAGACCCCCTCGTTAACATGCCGCTCAGCGTTTCCAGCAACTGTGACAAGCCTTAGGCACCCCCTAGTGCCGTTCGGCTCCCCCTCGCTTGGGCACCTTCATCGTCACCCATCTGATGGATTCAAACAACGTAAAATTGGAAATAGCGGTTAATTTTGCGCGTATCAGAATGGTTTTTCCGCAACATTCTGAAAATCTGAATCAACCTAAGAGTGAATCTGTTTTGAGGGCAGAATCTTGGCAACTACCGTTAAACATAAACTCAGTTAGCTATCCGGTCCATTTGCTATAATTTGTTTTTGATAAGCCCAAACTTGCACCAAGCGAGCCACAACCCAAAGGTGTTCGGCGCTCAGGTCGGGATTTGGGTGGGTGCTTTGTTAACGAAAATGATTCAATTCAACTCTTTTCGAGTGTTGTATTTCAGATCGGCAACAATCCACCGATTCGACACACAGCGATTCGCGCAAATCCTCCGATCTGCTCGGCTCCACGGCGCACATAAAACGATCCATTTGTGGCAAAATTAAGTTTTCTTAACAATTCGCTCAGGAAACTCTCAGACTGTGTGCGCATCTCCTGTTTCAACGCGCGACCGCACTCGCGTGGGATAAACAGGAGATAAAAATGAGCATCCGCAAAACCTCGCTTCTTTTGCCCGGGACAGCAGCTTGGGTTGGCGCCGGCGCACTCAGCGCAGCTTTGCTGGCCACCACTGCCCTGCCGTCCATGGCTGACGAAGCCCTTGCCGATCTGGTCGAGACCGTATCCCCGTCGGTCGTCACCATCATCGCCGAGCAAAGCGCAGCTCCGGTACAGGCACAAGGTCAGGAATTCTTGCCGGAACAGCACCCGTTTGGAGAATTCTTCAAACGCTTTGGCGCGCCCGATGGGTTTAACGCACCACAGCGCGGACCCTCGCAGGGTCTGGGTTCGGGATTTGTGCTGGATCAAGACGGCTACATCATCACCAACCACCATGTTGTCGAAAACGCGGACAGCGTGACCGTCCGCCTGTCGGATGATCGCAGCTATGACGCCGAAGTCATCGGCACCGACCCGCTGACCGATATTGCCGTTCTCAAGATCGACGCGGATGGCACGCTGCAGGCCGTCGAGCTGGGCGACAGCGACGTGATCCGTGTGGGTGAAGACGTTGTGGCCATCGGCAACCCGTTCGGCCTGCATTCCACCGTGACCACCGGTATCGTGTCGGCCAAAGGGCGCAACATCTCTCAGGGGCCCTATGCCGAGTTCATTCAGACCGATGCTGCAATCAACAAGGGCAATTCAGGCGGGCCGCTGTTCAACATGGAAGGCGAAGTGATTGGCGTGAACTCGGCCATCTACTCCCCCACGGGCGGGTCCGTGGGCCTGGGTTTTGCCGTGACGTCGAACATTGTTGAACATATCGCAGCCGATCTGCGCGACGACGGTCAGGTCAGCCGCGGCTGGCTGGGCGTGTCGATCCAGAATGTCAGCCCCGAGATTGCGGCGGCCATGGGGATCGATGTCGCCAACGGTGCGCTTGTGTCCGATGTCGTTGACGGCAGCCCGGCGGATGGCGTGTTGAAGCAGGGTGATGTCATCCTGACCTTCAATGACGAGGTTGTGGAATCCAGCAGTGATCTGCCGATCCTTGTTGGCACCACCAAAGTCGGCAGCGACAGCGTTCTGACCGTTTTGCGGGATGGCACGGAACAGCAGATCGAACTGACCATCGGTCAGCATCAAAGCGCCTCGGCCGAGATCGACAAATCCGTCGACGAAACCGTCTCGGGCACCGCGTTGGGTGTCACGGTGGCCCCTTTGACCGACACAAAACGCGCTGACCTTGGGGTCGGTGAAAATGTCGACGGCGTGATTGTCACGGGCCTGAAGCCCGATAGCCCGGCGGCCAAAGCCGGTCTGCAGCGGGGCGATGTGATCGTCAGGCTGGGCGGTCAGGACACGGCGACTCCGGATGCGCTGAAGGCGGCTCTGGACAGCGAAAAGACGGACCCTGCCCTGGTTTTGATCAACCGCGGCGGCAACCAGATTTTTGTTGCTGTTGAGATCGCCTGATCTTTCACCTGCGCGCGCCACGTGATGGGGAAATCTGGCGGGCGCCTCCCTGGCGGGTTTGAATTGTCCGCAAACCGCCGGGACTGCCGGGTGCGCAGTGACGCACCCGGCACGTAATTCCCCATACAACCACGTGTTTTGGTTGGTAACTTGTGCTTTACTCCCGTTACGAAAGGAACTCTGATCATGAGCCGTCGCTTGCTGGTCGTCGAAGATGACGAAGAAACACGGGAGTTCATCGCCAAAGGGTTTGGCGAAGAGGGCTATATCGTCGAAGCCGCCGAAGACGGGCGCGAGGGCCTGTATCACGCCACGGATGGTGGGTTTGACGCCATTGTTCTGGACCGGATGCTGCCGGGGCTGGACGGGTTGTCTTTGATCAAATCCATGCGCGCGGCGGGGGTGAAAACCCCGGTTCTGATGCTGACCGCCATGAGCGCGGTTGACGAGCGTGTCAAAGGGCTGCGCGCCGGTGCGGATGACTATCTGGTCAAGCCGTTTTCCTTTCAGGAATTGCATGCCCGGATCGAAGCACTGCTGCGCCGCCCGCAAGAGGCCGAGGAAAGCCCGACCCTGACCTGCCGCGATCTTGAGATGGATTTGCTGACCCGCAAAGTCACCCGCAACGGGCGCGAGATCACCCTGACCCCGCGCGAGTTCCAGATCCTAGAGTTCTTTCTGCGCCGGAAAAACCGCGTGGTGTCGCGCACCATGCTGTTGGAAGGTGTGTGGGATTACCATTTCGACCCCAACACCAATGTGGTGGACGTCCATATCTCCAAGCTGCGCCGTCAGCTGGACGAAGGGGGTGACGTGCCGCTGATTGAAACCGTCCGGGGTGCCGGCTATATGATCTCAGATGGATAACCTGCGGCTATCGTTCAACAATTCACGTACGCGTCTTGTTCTGGCCAGTATGGTGCTCAGCACGTTGCTGACCGCGACAGTGCTGGCGCTGGTGTATGTCACGGCGAACCGCAGTATCGAAGGCGAGACACGATCCGTCGTGTCCGCCGAACTGACCGGGCTGGCCGATGAATATGAACGCCGGGGTCTGATCGGCCTGCTGACCGCGATAGAACGCCGCCTGCCCTCGGCCTCGGAACGCGATGCGCTGTATCTGCTGACCGACCGCTTTGGCGCGAAACTGGCCGGCAACCTGAAGCAATGGCCCAATGATATTGCGGCAGGCAGCGGCTGGGTCGATCTTGAGCTGCGCCGCGCGGATAACGACCAGTTGGTGCCGATTTCAGCGGCCTCAATCCGCCTTCCGGGCGGCGAACGTCTGCTGGTCGGGCGCGATGCTTTGGCCCGCGAGCAATTCGACCGGGTCCTGCTGCGCTCGGTCGGGATCGCGCTGGCCATTGCACTCGCGCTGAGTGTCCTGACCGGGTGGCTGTTTACCCGCCTCGTGTTTTCCCGCCTGTCGGACATCGCCAGCACGGCCGAAAACATCGTCTCGGGCGATTTGTCCCGCCGCATGCCCTTGCGTGGCACGGGTGATGAGTTCGATCAGGTGTCCGGAACGCTGAACACCATGCTGGACCGGATCGAAGAACTGGTCAGCAACCTGCGCACCACTTCGAATTCCATCGCCCACGACCTGCGCTCGCCCCTGTCGCGCCTCAAACAACGGGTCGAGGCGCTGTCCGACCCGGACAAGTCCGAGCAGGACCGGCAGATCGACGTCATTCGGGCCAGTACCGAAATCGACCACGTGCTGCGCGTTTTAGGGCAGTTGACGGACATCTCACGCGCCGAGGCTGGCGTGGGCCGCGATCAGTTCGAAACCGTGGACCTTGGGCAATTGGTGGCTGATGTGGTCGAGCTGTATGAGCCCGTCGCAAACGATCAGGGCATTCAGCTTGAGGTAACGGGCACCGCCGCACCCATCCCCGGACACCGCCCCCTGTTGTCTCAGGCGCTGTCCAACCTGCTGGAAAACGCGATGCGCTACGCGCCCGAGGATACGACGATCACCATCACCCTTAGCGAGGATGGGCCCTTTACCAATCTGAGCGTGCGCGATCAGGGCCCCGGTGTCCCGCAAGAGGATTTGAAGCGCCTGCAAATGCCCTTTGTGACCCTTGATCCGGCCCGAACCGAACGCAATGCGGGGCTGGGTCTGGCTTTGGTCGCGGCCATCGCCCATATGCACGAAGGCGGGTTTCAGGCCCGCAATGCCAACCCGGGTCTTGAGGCGATCATCCAGCTGAGCCACTAGGGTCAGCCAGGAATGCCTTCGGTCGCCATTGTCTTGTTCTTATAACGTTTATCCGCCGTCACATCCGCACCAAACCACGCGGGCGGCGTATAGCTGCGGGCTTCATCTTCGGTCTCGAACTCGACCTCGACCAGACGCAACGGGGCCAGATCCCCGGTGAAAACATCCAGCTCAAACACCCGGCCATCCGGCAACTCACCTGTGTAGCGTTCCTTCTCAACCCGTCGGCCTTCGGTTTCGGGCCAGAAGGTTTCGAACTGCTGCGATGAAATCTCGGCCTCACGCTCAACCCGGACCAACGCACCGCTGCCTTTCAGGGTCAGAAAATACCGGTCGTTCTTTTGACGCAGCCGCAGTTCGGTCGAATCCTCGGCGGCCGTCAGATAGCCCTGACGCACCACAGCTTTTTCCGCAGTACTGAGGTCCGGCATCTCTGCGACCAGGAATTTACGTTCAATTTCGGCACTCATTTCCCTGAACTCACTCCGTTTTCCAATTCTTTGAACAGGTTTTCATAAGCCGTACTCGCCGCGCTGCGCCCGGCATAAAGGCTTACCGGCGCGCGGTTTTGACCCATACGTTCAATATCGGCGGCAAAAGGTATTTCGGACGCAAGGAAGCGTTTCTTATAGAGCTTGCGCATCTGCTCCATCGTATCCAGATGCAGGGTTTTGCGCCGCTGCACCATCGAAAAGAACGCGCGCAGCTTTTTCTTTGGCAGGTTTTTCGCCTCAAAAAAGCTGACCAGTTGATCGAATGTGCGCTCTGAAAGGGTCGTCGGGATCACCGGGACCAATATCTGATCGGCGGCTTTGAAGATATTCTCGGACAGGGTCGAGAAATTCGGCGGGCAATCCAGAAGGACGATGTCGTAATCACTGCCCGCCGTGACCAGAGCCTTTTTCAGCCTTGAGCGTTTGTTTCGCATCCGCGACAGGAACACGTCGAAATCGCGAAAGGTCAGGTTTGCGGGCAGCACGTCCAGCCCTTCGAAGTCACTGGCACGGATCGATTTGGTGAACCGCGCGACATCCTCAAAGAACCGCGCATCTGTCAGTTTTTTCGAAGGTTTCACCCGAAAGTAAAAGCCCGACGCCCCCTGCGGATCAAGATCGCACAGCAGCACCTTGTACCCCGCCTGCGCATAGGCATAGGCGAGGTTCACCGAGGTCGCGGTTTTGCCCACGCCGCCCTTGTTACTGTAACACGCTATGATCTTCACGCCTCAGTCCTCCTTGTGGTGAAACAGGGTTCGGAACAGGTTTTGGATGTCCGGGCTGTCGAAATGCCTGAAATTTGCGATGACGCGGGCGCGCTCGGCCTTTTGGCGCTGATCAAGGACGGCGATCAGCCCGCCAACAGACATGGCAAACTGCGCATCTGCCCGCCCTTGAGTGTTGCTTTGCCCGTCAAGAAATTGCAACAGCGCGACTTGTTGGACGGAATAGTCGTTGAACAGGCCAAGGTTATCCTGAAGCTTTTTCAATGGCTTGATGAGCGTCTTGAAATCGCTTTTGTCAAAAAGCGGGCCAAAGAACTCCATCAGATAGCGCAGCTTTTTGCAATCGATCCGTAGCGCGTGCACCGCATCGTCCGGCGTGTCAGGCGTGATACGCCGCGCCTGTTTGCACACCTTGCGGTACCGCTTCCAAATCAGCGCGCAAGCATAGTCATAGGCTGCGCGGTCTGCATTTGGCCCCGGCTGAAGGTTCTTTGCGTCCGAAAACTGGGCCGAGAGTTCCTGCATCTGCCGATCATAAGTTGCACTGCGAAACCGGCGGGACAAGGTGGCCAAAACCTGCGCGCGCTCTTGGGCAAACTGCGCAAACATAGCCTCGGCGCCCGTGTGAAGATTAGACGGTATAAGATTGAAATAATTATCTTTCTCCAAAAGATAGACATCCAGATCCCGCAACCGCCCTGTGGGGGCCATAAGGTCAGAGAAAACCCGCTTTAACGCGATGGTCTGATCGGAAGAGAACACACCCTTGAACAAGCTCAGCACTGATCGGACACGCCGCAACGCGACGCGATAGTCATGCAGAAATTCCGTGTCGATGTCGGCGATCACGCCAGCCTCATTCTGGCGGGCGACGGAGATGAATGTGCGGATAATGTCTACCGCCACCTCGACCGAGGGTTCCCGCGTGCCCAGCTGAACCTCGGGCTTGGAGGTATAGGGAACGGCCTCGGGGAACAGGTGTTGAACTACTGCCTTAATATCTGCGGCCTTCGTTACCAATTTATCGCAAACGGCCTCATGGGCGCGGTCATATCCACGCATGGCCCGCACCTGCAACAGCGTCGCCTGCCCTTCGTCGGTTTTCAGAACGACCATGTCACCGCGCACTTGCGTTTTTTGCAGCTCATCCAACACGGCGAAACGGGTGGTTGTCATTGCGCCCGACCCGATGCTCATCAACGCGCGCAACTTGGGAAAACCTTTCAACGCCGCGCGCACTGGCCCGTCTGGCAAATCCTGAACGAACCGTCCTTTGCCAGAGCAGGCCTGCGAAAGCGCATCATCGTCAAACAAATGCAGCGCCCCGCCGACCTGAACCAGCATCCGGCCATCAGCGCGCAAATCCTGATCATGGCTGTCCAACAGGTCAAAGCTTTGCGCTGGCCCGGGTGCGTCAGCCTCTACCGACAGACCATTCAAATCATTCGATAATCCGCTAAAATTAATCGGGCCGAGCACGGCAACGAACCCCGCCATCACAACCGGGCCTTTCGCGGCGCATGAACATGGCCCTTCACCAGTGTCTTGGCGGCTTTCTGAACCTCGGACATTGGCATCCTCGTGACAGCTTAACATCATGAAATCGAACGGCCTGTTATCTGGCAAGTCCGATCTCAAAATGACCCTACGTCATGTCGACAGGAACGCAATGCCCCGTTAGAACGTGCCCATGCCTGATCCCGTCTCTTCCATCCGCAACCTCGGCCCCGCGTTCGAGCAAGCCTGCGCGCGGGCAGGTATCCACTCGGCCCAGCACCTGCGCGAAATGGGGGCAGATGCAGCCTATGCCAAATTACTGCGAAACGGGTCGCGCCCACATTTCATTGGCTATTACGTGCTGGTGATGGGGTTGCAGGGACGCCCGTGGAACGACTGCAAAGGTGATGAGAAAAAGGCCCTGCGCGCGCGGTTTGACGCCATCAAAGCCAGTGCAACCACAGCACCCGAGACCCAGATGATTGCGGATTTGGATGCAATTGGAGTTAGGATCTCGGCCACAGACCTCAAACTCGCATAAAAAAGCCGCCCCCGTTAAAGGGAGCGGCCTGTCAGTCAAAGCTGAAACCGGCTTAGCCGACCAGTTCGATGCCCGAGAAGAAATAGGCGATCTCAACTGCTGCGGTTTCCGGTGCGTCGGAACCGTGGACCGAGTTTTCGCCAACCGATTCAGCGAACTCGGCGCGGATGGTGCCGGCGGCGGCGTCTGCGGGATTGGTTGCGCCCATGACTTCGCGGTTCTTGGCAATGGCGCCTTCGCCTTCCAGAACCTGCACAACGACCGGAGCCGACGACATGAATTCGCACAGTTCGTCATAGAACGGACGCTCGGCATGGACTTCGTAGAACTTGCCGGCTTGTTCTTTGGTCATGTGGATGCGCTTTTGCGCGACGATGCGCAGGCCGGCGTCTTCGAACTTGGCGTTGATCTTGCCAGTCAGGTTGCGGCGGGTTGCATCGGGTTTGATGATCGAGAATGTGCGTTCCAGTGCCATGTCGGCCTCTCCTTACAATGTGGCGCTTGGTGTGCGCCGAAATCCATCGCGCGCCGCGTAACACGGTATGCGGCGCAAGAAAAGCACTATGATGGCCTCAGTTTCAGATCGTGTCCGGCAACGGGTCGA
The DNA here is from genome assembly GCF_056538885.1 of Ruegeria sp. BE1. NCBI lineage: Bacteria > Pseudomonadati > Pseudomonadota > Alphaproteobacteria > Rhodobacterales > Roseobacteraceae > Ruegeria > Ruegeria sp. BE1. The sequence goes on along the minus strand of NZ_JBQFTY010000001.1, from coordinate 913,527 downwards.
TACGATCCAGCCTGCGCACATAAAGAATGGCCAGAAGGCCCGCGAAACTGCTGGCGCTCATCATACCCAGCACAAGGAACGGGGCGTTTTCGGGGCTGACAAATGTGCCCGTCACAGTCGTCAGGATCGCCCCCAATGCAACGACCATTGCGCCGGACAGACCCGCCGCGCTGCCCGCCAGCTTGGGCCGTACCGACATCACCCCGGCCGAGGCGTTGGCGTTGGTCAACCCATTCCCGAAGCCCACGCAAATGGCCGAGCCGAAAAACACCCAGACCGATCCCATCCCTGCCAAAAACAGCAACAACCCGATGAAGGGCCCGGTTGAGGCCACGATGCGCCCTGTCAGGATCATCGTCGTCAGCCGGGTGCGTTTGGCGATGCGCCCGGTGATGAAGTTCCCCACCATGAAGCCACCCGTGATGATGCCGATCCCAAGGCCCAGCATGGCCGGGCTCAGATCGAACCATGCAGCGGCAACAAGCGGCGCGCCGGTGATAAAGCTGTAGAACCCGCCGATCGAGAACGCAGCACACAGCGCATAGCCCCAGAACCGGCGGGCGCGAAACAGATGCGGGTATTCGCGCAGCTGCGCGGCGAAGGTGGCGGATCGGTTGGTATTGGTCTCTCCCATATCCAGCCAGAGGAGCATGAACATCCCTGCCCCGAACACCGAATACAGGACGAACCCCGCCCGCCAGCCAAACAGCATGTCCAGCGCACCGCCCAGCATCGGACCCAGCATAGGCGCCAACGCCATCGCCATCGCCACATAGCCCAGCTTGCTGGCAGCCTCATTCGGCGCGAACTGGTCACGGATCGAGGCGCTGGACAACACCGGTCCTGCCACCACCGCCGCCTGCAACATGCGGAACCCCAGAAAGACCCAGATCGACTCGGCCAGAACGCAGCCCAGTGAGGCGATCGCAAAGACACCCATCCCGATCAGTAAAATGGGCCTGCGTCCGAACCGGTCTGACAAGGGGCCAAGGATCAGTTGCAGGCAGGCCGAAATCGCCAGATACCCGGCCAGCGAAAAGTTCACCAAGGCATAATCGACCTGAAAATCCTCGGCCATCCGCGCCAGTGACGGCAGGAACATGTTCAGCGACAGCACCGACAGGGCCGTCGCGCAGATCAGTGTCACCAGGGATGGGGGCGTCCGGGCCGCGCGCATGGGGCAAATAACCGTCTGAAATCCAACCGGACCAGCGCTAACACATCCGCCGCGCATTGAACATGCCAAGCGGCTGGCGGCGGCATCACGGCTCTGCTAAGAGCGGCGCATGTTACGGATCGAAGACATCAATTACGCCGTCGAAGGTCGCCCTTTGTTCGACGGGGCCAGTGCAACCATTCCCGATGGGCACAAGGTCGGGCTTGTGGGCCGCAATGGCACCGGCAAGACCACCCTGTTTCGCCTGATCCGGGGGGAACTGGCACTGGAATCGGGCAATATCGTGCTGCCCAAACGCGCGCGGATCGGTGGCGTGGCGCAAGAGGTGCCCTCGTCCGATGTCTCGCTGATCAACACGGTTCTGGCCGCCGATATCGAACGTAGTACCCTAATGGCCGAGGCAGAAAGCGCCCAAGACCCCACGCGCATTGCCGAGATCCAGACCCGTCTGGCCGATATCGACGCCTGGTCAGCCGAGGCGCGCGCGGCCTCGATCCTCAAAGGGCTGGGGTTCGATGATGAGGATCGGCTGAAACCCTGTTCCGATTTCTCGGGCGGGTGGCGGATGCGCGTGGCGCTGGCGGCGGTGCTGTTTTCGCAGCCCGATCTGCTGTTGCTGGACGAACCAACCAACTATCTGGACCTTGAAGGCGCGCTGTGGCTGGAAAGCTATCTGGCCAAGTACCCTCATACGGTCATCATCATCAGCCACGACCGCGGGCTGCTTAACCGCGCGGTGGGATCGATCCTGCATCTGGAAGACCGCAAGCTGACCTATTACGCGGTGCCTTACGACAAATTCGCCGAACGCCGCGCCGAACGTATTGCGCAGGCAGAATCGGAAAACGCAAAGGCCAAGGCGCGCATCGCCCATCTGCAAAGCTTTGTCGACCAGTTCCGCGCTAAGGCCACCAAGGCTGTGCAGGCCCAGTCGCGCCTGAAGATGATCGAGCGCATCCAGTTGGTCTCGACCCCGCAAGAGGCTGCCCTGCGTGCGTTTTCCTTCCCTAAACCCGAGGAACTGTCGCCCCCGATCATCCATATTGAGGGCGGTATCACGGGCTATGGCGACACCGAAGTGCTGCGCCGCCTGAACCTGCGCATCGATCAGGATGACCGCATCGCCCTGCTGGGTAAAAACGGTCAGGGCAAATCGACCCTTTCAAAGCTGCTGTCCGACCGTCTGCCCCTGATGGCGGGCAAGATGACCCGCAGCTCCAAGCTGCGCATCGGCTATTTTGCGCAGCATCAGGTGGATGAGCTGTATGTGGACGAAACACCGCTGGATCACCTCCGCCGCCTGCGCCCGGATGAGGCGCCGGGTAAGTGGCGATCCCGTCTGGCCGGGTTCGGCCTGAACGCGGATCAGGCGGAAACGCGGGTCGGGCGCCTGTCGGGCGGTCAGAAAGCACGCCTGTCGCTGCTGCTGGCCACCATCGACGCGCCGCATATGCTGATTCTGGATGAGCCGACCAACCACCTGGACATCGAAAGCCGCGAGGCGCTGGTCGAAGCGCTGACCGCTTATTCGGGCGCGGTTGTGCTGGTCAGCCACGACATGCACCTGCTGTCACTGGTCGCGGACCGGCTGTGGTTGGTCTCGGATGGAACGGTCAAGGCGTTCGAGGGCGATCTGGAAGCCTACCGCGCCCTGCTGTTGGCCCGTGACAAGCCGGTCAAAGAAAAGCCCGCGGCGGCCAAGCCCAAACGCCCATCCCGCGATACGCTTCTGGCTCTGCGCGCCGATCTGCGCAAATGCGAGGACCGGATCGAAAAGCTGACCGATATGCACGACAAGCTTTCGGCCAAGCTGGCGGACCCGGCGCTTTACGAGGATGACAAGATCAACGATCTGGAAGCATGGAACCGCAAATTTGCCGAGGTGGTCGAAGCCATGCAAAAGGCCGAAACCCTGTGGGTCGCCGCCGCCGAACGCCTTGAACAAGCCGAGACGACCACATGATGGATTTTGCCTTTTTCATCACTGCCTTCACCACCCTGTTCGTGGTCATCGATCCGTTTGGCACCACGCCGATTTTCGTGGCGCTGACGCAGGACATGGATGCCAGAACCCGGCGCAAAACCGCGATCCGCAGTTGTCTGACGGCTGTTGGCATCCTGATTGCCTTTGCCGCCTTTGGCGAGGCGCTTTTGGGGTTCGTCGGTATCTCAATGGCCGCCTTCCGCGTTGCCGGTGGGGCGCTGCTGTTTCTGACCGCGCTGGACATGCTGTTTGACCGCCGCACCAAACGGCGCGAGGACCGCGCCGAGGAAGAGGAACACCCCGACCCTTCCGTGTTCCCTCTGGCCATTCCGCTGATCGCGGGCCCGGGATCGATTGCAACGATCATTCTGCTGGCAGGGCAACATCCTGGTGTTCTGGGCATTGTCGAGGCCTGTCTGGTCATGCTGGCGGTCATGGCGGTGGTTCTGACCTTTTTCCTGTCAGGCGGTCTGATTGCGCGCATTCTGGGCAAAACCGGTCTGAACGTATTGACCCGCCTGCTGGGAATGTTGCTGGCGGCCTTGTCGGTTCAATTCATTCTGGATGGCCTCAAGGCCTTTGGATTTGCCTCCTGACCCCCCATATATCCAACAGGTAAGTGTTTAGGAAAACGGTATGGACGGCGACAACATCGGGCGTTTGGTATATCTGGTTGTGCTTGGGACGGCCGTGGTGTTCTGGTTCGTGTCGCAAAACCGTCAGTCGCTGAATAAAACCCTGCAACAAGCCATGGCCTGGGTGTTTATCTTTGTCGGCGTCATTGCGGTTGTCGGACTGTGGGAAGACATCCGCTCGACCGTAGGCCCTGCCCCGCAGATGACCGTGACCGGAGAAGCGATCGAGGTTCCGCGCGCCAGCGATGGCCATTATTACCTACCCGTGATCGTGAACGGAGAGCCGATCAACTTCCTTGTCGATACCGGTGCCAGCCAGATTGTCCTCAGCGATCAGGACGCCCGGCGTATCGGTATTGACCCCGATCAGCTGAACTATTTCGGCCGCGCCTTTACCGCGAACGGAGAGGTGCGCACTGCACCCGTCCGGCTGGACAGTCTTGAACTGGGGCCGATCACTGATCACGGTGTCTCGGCCTGGGTGAATGAGGGCGATCTGCGCCAGTCCCTGCTGGGTATGGATTACCTGCACCGGTTTTCGAATATTCAGTTCACTAATGGTCGTATGATCCTGTCGCGGTGACAGTATTCCATTATTGAGAACAAAGTAAGAACATGCTAATCTGACGGCATGTCCATCCACCTGACTGACCGCAAGCCAACGCATAAGGCGCAGGGGCTGGCGCTACACCCTCAGATCACCCTGCAAACGGGCCGCGTGCACGAAGCCTGCGGCCCGGCCCGGCGCAGCTTTGCGATGTGGCTGGTCGGTCAGGCACAGGGCCCGGTGCTGTGGATTTCCCCCGCGTGGGAGCCGGGCCAGCTGAACCCCGATGGTATGATGCCCTTTGCCGATCCCGCCCGGTTCATCTTTGTTCGCCCCACCCGCGCCGAAGATATTCTATGGTGTCTGGAAGAAGCCCTGCGCAGCGGGGCGATCCCGTTGATCATCGGCGACCTGCCGGGCGCACCGGGGCTGACACCCGTGCGGCGCATGCATCTGGCCGCCGAACAGGGCGGCACACTGGGGCGAGCACCGCTGGGTCTGCTGCTGACGCCCGGCGATGGTGGCGCACAGGGAATTGAGACGCGCTGGCACATGGCCGCTGATCATGCCGGAGAGGCCCGCCGCTGGCGTTTGACCCGCCGCCGTGCCCGCGCCCTGCCCCCGGTCACATGGCAGGCCACCCAGACCAAAGCGCGCGCTGGTCTGAACCTGACACAGATCGGGGCTGACGATGTAATGGCGTGACACCTCACGCGGTTCACAAAACTTGTGACTGGCAAAACCCCCGCCCCCGCCCTAGCGTTCCGGGATGACCCACGCGATCCACGATAGCCGCTATTCCTGGCTGCGCCTGCTGATCACTCTGGCAATTGCCATGGTGGCGAATGTGGGAATGTGGGCGGTTATCGTGGTGATGCCCGCCATCGAGACACAGTTCGATGCCGGTCGGGCCGAAGCCTCGCTGCCTTATGTCCTTTCGATGATCGGCTTTGCGCTGGGAAACATGTGGCTGGGCCAGCTGGTCGACCGCATGGGCGTGACCAAAGCACTGATCGGTGCTGCCATTCTAAGCGCCATCAGCTATCTGCTGGCGACGCTGGCCCCAAACATGCTGCTGTTGTCGCTGGCGCATCTGTTGCTGGGGTTGGGCACTTCGATCGGGTTCGGGCCGCTGATCGCCGATATCTCGCACTGGTTCATGAAACGGCGCGGCATTGCCGTCGCTCTGGTGGCCAGCGGCAATTATCTGTCGGGCGCTATCTGGCCCACCATGCTGTCCGGCATTCTGGCCCGAGACGGGTGGGAGCAGGTGTATCTGACGCTTGCCCTGATGACCCTGATCGTGGTGATCCCCCTGTCCCTGCTGCTGCGCCGTCAGGTGCCGGTCGAAGCGCACCGGACCGCCGCCGCCAATGCCCAGCTCAACGCGCGCAGCGTCGGCATATCACCCCGCGCCCTGCAATATATTCTGGGTATGGCCGGGATCGGCTGCTGCGTGGCGATGTCGATGCCCCAAGTTCATATCGTGTCCTATTGTGTCGGGCTGGGCTATGGCCCTGCCGTGGGGGCCGAGATGCTGTCTCTGATGCTGCTGGGCGGTGTGGTCAGCCGCGTCATCTCAGGCGTGGTTGCGGATAAGCTGGGCGGGCTGATGACCCTGCTGATCGGCTCGGTCCTGCAATGTATCGCCCTGTTCCTGTTCCTGCCCTATGACGGCATGGTTTCGCTTTATATCATCAGTCTGATGTTCGGTCTGGCTCAGGGTGGCATCGTTCCCAGCTATGCTTTGGTGGTCCGCGAATACATGCCCCCGCAAGAGGCCGGAGCGCGGGTCGGCTTTGTGATGATGATGACAATCATGGGCATGGCACTGGGCGGATGGATGTCCGGCTGGATTTACGACGTCACCGGAAATTACCAACTGGCCTTTATCAACGGCATTCTCTGGAACGGGATCAATATCGCCATTCTGCTGATGCTGCTCCACCGCTCACGGCCCCGCAGGCAAGAGGTTCTCGCATGATACACCCGACACGACGCACATTGCTTGCCATTCTGACCGGGCTTGCCCTGACCGGGCCTGCATTTGCCGCCCCCGACGCCTATGAGCTTGTCCCGGATGAGACATCGGTCGATTTCACCTTTGACCTGTCAGGCATATCGCAATCAGGCACCATGCCGATCGAGTCCGCCGAGATCGAGATCGACCTGAACGACTTGCTCAACAGCCGCGTGGACGTCGTTCTGAACGTGGCCAAAGCCCGCACAAAACTGCCCTTTGCGCGCAAACCTATGCTTAGCGAAAGCGTGCTGGACGCCAAGGAGTTTCCAGTGATCCAATTCGTTTCGACCGACGTGCAGCTTGGCGAAAGCGGGCGCATCTCGGGCGGGGCCACGATAAGGGGTGAGCTGACGGTGCGCGGCGTCACCCGACCGATTGTCCTAAGGGCCGCCCTGCACCGCCCCCCCGGCAGCGCCGCCGACAATCTCGACGATCTGTCCATTCGCCTGACCGGCGCGTTGAACCGTCATGATTTCGGGGCATCCGGCTATCCCGATCTGGTGCAGGACACCGTGGGGCTGGACATCCGGGCCGAAATCAAACGCGCGGAATAGGTCAAAAACGACGCCGACAGGTCGATAAGCCGCGCGCATTTCACCCCGAAAGCCACAAGCTGGTGTCACTATGCGCACGATCATTTCCTTTGCAGCCTTGTTTCTGTCGGTCATTCTCTTGCAGCTGTCGACCGGAGGCGTTGGGCCTCTGGATGCCATATCGGGGCTGACGCTGGACTTTTCGACCGAGCAGATCGGTCTGCTGGGTTCTGCGCATTTCATCGGGTTCTTTGTCGGATGCTGGTGGGCCCCGCGTCTGATGGGCAGTGTCGGCCATTCCCGCGCCTTTGCCGTGTGCACGGCCTTGGGCGCGATGGGTCTGCTGGGCCATACCCTGACCGAGAACCCGAATATCTGGGCCATCCTGCGGATCGCATCGGGCACCTGTGTGGCCGGGTGTTATACGGTGATCGAAGCATGGCTGAACGCCAAGGTCACAAACGAGTCGCGCGGTCGTGTCATGGGTAGCTACCGCATCGCCGATCTGGGTGCGTCGCTCTGCGCGCAGTTAATCATCGCGGTGCTGCCGCCTGCCTCTTACGTATCATACAACCTGCTGGCAATTTTGTGCTGTGCCTCGCTGCTGCCCCTGGCCCTGACGCGGGCCAGCCAACCCAAGACACCCGAGGCACCGCGCCTGCGGCCCAGACTGGCCTGGGCCAATTCGCCCCTGGCCGTGGCCGGGGTGATTGTGTCGGCGCTCAGCTCAGCCTCGTTTCGCATGGTCGGCCCGGTCTATGGGCAAGAGGTGGGCCTGGGCGTGGATCAGATCGCCTTTTTCCTGGCGTCTTTCGTTCTCGGCGGCGCGCTGGCGCAATATCCGCTGGGATGGCTGGCCGACAAATATGACCGGCGGTGGGTGCTGATCTGGCTGTCAGCCGCCGCCGTGCTCAGCTGCGGCATCACCATGGCGGCCAGCGGCTCGGGCACCTTGGGCGTCATGCTGGCGGCCGGATTCTTTGGGCTGACCACTTTCCCGATCTTCTCGGTCTCATCTGCCCACGCCAATGACTTTGCCACCACCGAACAGCGGGTTGAGCTGTCGGCCGCACTGATGTTCTGGTACGCGCTGGGGGCGATTGCATCGCCCTATATTTCATCCACGCTGATCCAGCAGTTTGGGCCGGGCGCGCTGTTCGCCTTTGTCGCAGTCGGCCATCTGGGGCTTATCCTGTTCGGCCTTGCCCGAATGCGCTCGCGCCCGACACCGGATGCGCGTACGAATTATGTCTATGCGCCGCGCACGTCCTTTACCATCGGGCGCTTGCTGAAACGGTCGCGCGAAGAATAAAGGGCCGGGAAATCCCGGCCCTTTCTTTTGTTACTGGATCGGAGGGGTCTCATCCTCTGCCCCCTCGGCGGGGTCCTGCGTTTGCTCCAGCGCCCCGTTCACCACGCCGCCGACGCCGTTCTCCATCGACAGGCCCAGTTCTTCACCCAGCTTCTTGAGCGCGGGCATCTGCACCGCCATACCCATGATCGAATCCAGCGCCTGGTTGACCACAGGTTTGTCGCTGTTGGCCGCACCGCCCGAGGCACCGGCCCCGATACCGCCCACCTGATGGATTTTGATCGAGTCGATCTTTTCCGCAGGTTTGACCATTTCCGAGATGATCGAGGGCATGGTTTCAATCCGCGCCAGATCGACCTTCATTCGGATTTGCGCCGCGGACAGAGCGTTATCGGCCTCGACAATCGCGCGCTTACCTTCCGCTTCGGCCAGCATGTCGTTCTTCTTGGCCTCGGCGCGAATGTTCAGCGCATCCGCTTCGGCCTGCGCCTCTTCACGGCGGGCTTCGGCGCGGTCGGCGGCGGCCTCTTTCTCGGCCTGTGCGGCCAGACGGATGGCGGTGGCCTGACGTTCCGCCTCGCGGGTGGCTTCGATCAGGGCGATCTGCTTCTGACGCTCGGCCTCGGCCACTTCGCGGGCGGTTGCCACGGCTTCGCTCGCCTTGGTCGCTTCGGCACGGGCCAGATCCGCGGATGCACGCGCGCGGCTTTCCTCTTCGGATTTCTGCGCGATGATGATCTGGCGTTCCTGTTCGGCCACTTCGATCTCACGCTCTTTGGCGATCTCGGCGTCACGGATTTTGCGCTCACGCTCAATATCTGCCGAACGGATGGCCTCCTCACGGGCGATCCGGGCGCGCTCGGTCTCACGCACCGAGTCTTCGGTCCGGGCCGCGATCTCGGCCTCTTGCGCGACACGCATGGTTTCGACTTTTTGCGCCTGTTCGATCCGCGCCTGCGCCTCATCCTGTTCGATCAGCAGCTTTTGACGCTCTGCCTCCATCGCGGCACGGCGCACTTCGACCTCGGCCTCGGCATCGATCTGCGCGCGTTCTTTCTTCGAGGTTGCAATCACCTCGGCCAGCTTGCGCATACCCACGGCGTTAAACGCGTTGTTTTCATCCAGCGCTTCGAAGGGCGTCTGGTCCAGCGCGGTCAGCGAGACGGATTCCAGCGACAGACCGTTTTTCAGCAGGTCTTCGGACACGGCATTCTGCACCTCTTGCACAAAGTCGGCGCGGTTTTCATGCAGCCCGTCCATGGTCATTTGGGCCGCCACGGCGCGCAGACCGTCGATCAGCTTACCTTCGATCATCTCGCGCAATTGCTCGACATCAAAGGTGCGGTCGCCCAGCGTTTGCGCGGCACGTGCGATCCCCTCTTCGGTCGCCATGACCGAGACGTAGAATTCAACGCCCACATCCACGCGCATGCGGTCTTTGGTGATCAACGCAGCTTCACCGCTACGCTGTACCTCAAGGCGCAGGGTCTTCATATTTACGGGGCTGACCTCATGCAGCAACGGCACGATGATAACACCGCCATCCATGATGACTTTCTTGCCGCCCGCGCCGGTTTTCACCAGACTGATCTCACGGGTCGCGCGGCGGTAGAGACGGCCCAGCACAAGGCCAATGAACACAAGAGTACGGCCAGAATGGTCACAATTGTGACGGCCAGGAATGGAAGTTCCATGCAAAATCCTCCGAGTTGGGGTTTGAAATTTGGTTAGTCTGACAAGCCGACCAGAACGAACCGGTCGCGCCGTCTGTCGCGCAGAACAAGGACTTCTGTGCCCTGCTCCAGCGTCTCGTTATCCTGCAGCGGCTCGGCGCGCAGGTAATGGGTGTTGCCAAAGCGATCCATGACGCGCACCTCGGCGGGACGCCCGCGTGAGGCGGTGCCCTGCGTGATCACGCCACGACGTCGGGCCAGCATCCGTTCCGACATAGCCTCGGTCTCGGTCTTGGGCAGAAGGCGGGCAAAGACACCGCCAAAACCGCGCGCGAACCACAGACCGAATGCGCCCGCCGGGATTGCAGCGATCCAGGACGGCAGGTCGAAGCCCAGCAGATCGCGCAGCGCCAGTTGCAGGCCCATACCCGACAGGCCGAACCCCGCCAGCAGAACTGCCAGCCAGATCATGAAGGGCATTTTGCCGATCCCCAGCCACGCCAGCGGCCCCGAGGGCGCGCCACCGGGAACGTCTGCCTCAACCTCGGCCAGCTCATAGTCGCCCAGATCAATATCGGCATCGATATCCAAATCCAGATCGGCCACGTCCAGATCGGGGGCGTCCATATCCAGATCGACCTCGCCCTCACCCGCCAGCAGGCTGCCACCGATGACCAGCGCCACCAGTTCAAGCGCCAGCAGGCCGAACAGCAGCGCAAGCGCAAAGGTAAAGGGCGCAAACGCACCCTCAAGCAAAAAGTCAAACATCAGCAGGTTGCCCTCGTTTATTGTATACTTTTGTATACCCAATAGATGGGTACCCATCGCGCAAATTCAAGAGGTTGTGATTCCACTATACAACTTATGGGTATTGTGCCTTGCCAGTCGGGCGCAATTCGAAACCCTGTGCACCTTGCGTTTTCACCGCCTCTGCGTGTCGAAAATGACATCTGGGCGAAAGCCGGGGTTTTTCTGGCCCGCGACTTCGGGTAGACGGGCGCGCAGACAGATACGTGGACACGCAAAATGGCTCGGATACTCATTACCTCGGCGATCCCCTACATCAACGGGATCAAACACCTCGGCAACCTGATCGGCTCGCAATTGCCCGCCGATCTGTATGCGCGTTATCAGCGTGGCCGGGGGAATGAGGTCATGTTCCTGTGCGCCACCGATGAACACGGCACCCCGGCAGAACTGGCCGCCGCGAAGGCAGGCAAGCCGGTGGCCGAATATTGTGCTGACATGTATGCGGTTCAGGCAGACATCGCGCAGCGCTTTGGCCTGAGTTTCGATCACTTTGGCCGATCTTCCAGCGCGCAGAACCGCAAGCTAACCCAGCATTTCGCGGGCAAGCTGGATGAGGCCGGTTTGATCCGGGAAGTCAGCGAAAAGCAGGTCTATTCCAACGCCGATGGCCGGTTCCTGCCGGACCGGTATATTGAGGGCACCTGCCCCAATTGCGGCTATGACCGCGCCCGTGGCGATCAGTGCGAAAACTGCACCAAGCAACTGGACCCGACCGACCTGATCGAGCCGCGCAGCGCGATCAGCGGCTCGACCGACCTTGAGGTACGCGAGACCAAGCACCTGTACCTGCGCCAGTCCGCGATGAAAGATCAGTTGGACGCGTGGATCGACAGCAAGACCGACTGGCCGATCCTGACCACCTCGATTGCGAAAAAATGGCTTCATGACGGCGACGGCCTGCAGGATCGCGGCATCACCCGTGATCTCGACTGGGGTGTGCCGGTCAAAAAAGGCGATCAGGACTGGCCGGGGATGGAGGGCAAGGTCTTCTACGTCTGGTTCGACGCCCCTATCGAATACATTGCCTGTTCCAAGGAATGGGCGGATGCGAACGGCAAGGCTGACGCCGACTGGGAACGCTGGTGGCGCACGGATAAGGGGGCCGATGACGTGCGCTATGTGCAATTCATGGGCAAGGACAACGTGCCCTTCCATACGCTGTCCTTCCCGGCCACCATTCTGGGATCGGGCGAGCCGTGGAAACTGGTCGACCACCTGAAATCCTTCAACTACCTGAACTATGATGGCGGCCAGTTCTCGACCAGCCAGGGCCGCGGCGTCTTCATGGATCAGGCGCTGGACATCCTGCCTGCCGACTACTGGCGCTGGTGGTTGCTGAGCCATGCGCCCGAAAGCAGCGACAGCGAGTTCACATGGGAGAACTTCCAGCAATCGGTGAACAAGGACCTCGCCGACGTGTTGGGCAACTTTGTCAGCCGGATCACCAAGTTCTGCCGCTCGAAATTCGGTGAGACGGTACCCGAAGGAACGATTTCAGCCGATGAAGGCGATCTGATCACCGAACTGTCGGGCCGTATTCACGCCTATTACGGGCATATGGAGGCAATGGAGGTTCGCAAGTCCGCTCAGGAGTTGCGTGCTATCTGGGCGGCAGGCAATGAGTATTTGCAACGGGTTGCGCCGTGGACGACCTTCAAGACCGACCCCAGCACCGCTGCGGCTCAGGTCGCTGTGGGTCTGAACCTGATCCGCTTGTTTGCCGTGCTGAGCAGCCCGTTCATCCCCAGCAGCGCGGCTGCGATGCTGAAGGCGATGAACGTCACAAATGCGGATTGGCCCGATCCCGATAACATCCCGGCCGTGTTGGAGGCCCTGCCCGCCGGTCATGCGTTCACCGTACCTGACGTTCTGTTCGCCAAAATCACCGACGAACAGCGTGAGGATTGGCAGACCCGCTTTGCCGGAACGCGCGACTGAGACCGCGACATTCGCAACGGAAAGAACGGGGGCACACGCGGCCCCCGTTTTTGTTTCGGGGCGCCATGCCCCTGTACCCGAGCGTGAGGGGCTCTGCGTAAGTCAGCCTGCCGCCTTCAAAAAATCCACACCTGCCCCGATGCCGGACACATTCATGACGCTTGAGATATGAGCGCAAAAAAGTCATCCTGAGACAAAATCCATACGACTCGTCCGGATATCCTGTCGATCCGGGCAGATATCCTGTCTTTTTTAACGAGGCCCTTGCCATGTCCCCTGCATCGAAGAAACCGAGACTCCGCCTGTTCCGGCCCGCCCTTGCCGCCGTGGCCTGCGTGGGTATGGCACATGCGGCCTGGGCGCAGGATCAAAGTGACGCGCCGCCGCCTAAGGTTTCGATTGCAGCGGCCTATACACAAGAGATCACCGAAGAAGCCACATTCATTGGCCGGGCCGAGGCGATCGACAAGGTAGACATCGTTGCCCGCGTCAACGGGTTTCTGGAAACGCAGGACGTGACCGAAGGCTCGCTTGTGAACAAGGATGATCTTTTGTTCACCATCGAACCCGATCTGTATCAGGCCACGCTGGACGCGCGCAAAGCCGATCTGGACCGCGCCAATGCCAACCTGGAACTGGCCAAGGTGGAACTGGCGCGTAAACAAGAGCTTTTCTTGCGCGACGCGACCCCGGAATCCGAACGAGACATCGCGCGCGCCAACGAACTAGTGGCCGAGGCCGAGGTCAAAGCCGCGCAAGCCGCGATCCAGCAGGCCGAACTGGACCTGAGCTATACCGAAATTCACGCCCCCTTTGCAGGCCGGATCGGGCGGATCACGACCAGCGTTGGCGATGTGGTCGGGCCAAACAATCCGGCGCTTGTAAATCTGGTCAGCGAAGCGCCGATCTATGTGAATTTCTCACTGAACGAAAAGCAGTTCACCTCGGTGCTTGAGCAATATGGTGAGACTGCGGCCTCGCTGGCTGACAGCACCCAAAGCCCGAACGTGCACCTGACATTGCCCAACGGCACCGATCTGGATGAGACCGGCCAGATCGTCTTTGTGGACAACCGGATTGACCCTCTGACCGGCGCGATCACCATTCGGGCCCAGTTTGACAACACCAACCGTCTGATCGTGGACGGCGCATTCCTGAACGTCCAGATTGAGGCATTGGAACCCACGCTTGAGGTTCTGATCCCGCAGGCCGCGCTGCAACGGGACCAGCGGGGTGAGTTTGTTCTGGTCGTGAACGACCAGCAGATGGTCGAGCAGCGCTATATCACCACCGGCGACAATGTTGAGACGGCGGTCATCGTCAACGATGGCCTGCGCGAGGGCGAAAGCGTCATCGTCGAAGGTCTGCAAAGGGTCCGCCCCGGCGTGGCTGTCGATGCCGTCGTGGCGTCTGAGCAGCCGGGAGAGTAACCGATGTTCTCAGCCCTGTTCATCAGCCGGCCCAAGCTGGCGCTTGTTATTTCGCTGGTCCTGACCATTCTGGGCGGGATCGGCTATCTGGTTCTGCCGGTCGCGCAGTTTCCCGACATCACCCCGCCGGTGGTCAGTGTCACGACCACCTATACAGGTGCGAATGCGGAAACCGTGGAAAACACCGTTGCCGCGCCTATTGAGGCGCAGGTGAACGGTGTGGACGATATGATCTATATGACGTCCACCTCTTCCGATAACGGCTCTTATTCGCTGAACGTGACGTTCGAGGTAGGCACCGACCCTGATATTGCATCGGTTAACGTGCAGAACCGTGTGGCGCAGGCCATGTCTTCGCTACCGGCCGAGGTGACGTCTTCGGGCGTGGTCACGCAGAAGGCATCGACCAACATGCTGCTTCTGGTCACGCTGACCTCGCCCAACGGCACGTATGACAGCGTGTTCCTGTCAAACTATGCGTCGATCAACCTCAAAGACGCGCTGGCGCGGGTTCAGGGTGTTGGTAAGGCGGACGTTCTGACCAATCTGGAATACGCCATGCGGATCTGGATGGACCCGGATCAGATGGCGGCACTGTCTATCACGCCGGGTGACGTAATCAACGCCATCCGCGAGCAGAATGCCGAGGTGTCGGCAGGTTCGATCGGTGCGCCACCCGTGCCCGAGGGGCAGACCTTTCAGTATACGATCAAGACCAAGGGCCGTTTGACTTCCCCCGAAGAATTTGGCGAAATCGTCATTCGCACAGGCGACGCAGGGTCCATCGTTCGGGTAAAGGATGTCGCGCGGGTCGAACTTGGGGCCCAGTTCTACGCGGCGTCCGGCTATTTCGACAGCGTGCCTGCTACGGTGATCGGCATCTATCAGGCCCCCGGCGCAAACGCGCTGGCCGTGTCCGAACGGGTCGAGGCCGAGCTGGAACGCCTCTCGCGCACCTTCCCTACAGATGTTGAATTTGACGTTCCGTTCAACACCACCGACTTTGTCGAACAATCGCTGAACGACGTGGTCTCGACCCTGATCCTGACCTTTATTCTGGTGATCTCGGTCGTGTTCGTTTTCCTGGGCAGCTGGCGCGCGACGATCATTCCCGCCGTGGCCATCCCGGTCTCACTGATCGGGACATTTGCCTTTCTTCTGGCCTTTGGCATGTCGCTGAACACGATCTCGCTGTTTGCGCTAGTGCTGGCCATCGGGATCGTGGTGGATGACGCCATTGTGGTGGTTGAAAACGTCGAACGGATCATCGCGGATGAGGGGTTGCCCCCCGCCGAGGCGACCCGCAAGGCCATGGGTCAGATCACCGGCCCGGTGATTGCCACCACGCTGGTTCTTCTGGCTGTGTTTGTGCCCGTGACCTTCATGCCCGGCATCTCGGGGCGGCTTTATTCGCAATTCGCGGTGACGATCTCGACCGCTGTTGTGATCTCGTCGATCAACGCGCTGACCCTGTCCCCCGCCCTGTGCGGATTGGTTCTGCGGGCCCGGTCCGGTCCGCCCAAGGGTATATTGGCGGTGTTCGAAAAGTTCATCGGCACCATTCGCGGCGGCTATGTGGCAATTGTGCGAAAACTACTGATCCTGCCGGTCGTGGGGCTGGGCATTATCGCCGCCTTTGCCATGGGCACCGGTACGATCATGTCCAACACCTCCAGCGGGTTCCTGCCGCTTGAGGATAACGGATACCTCTTTGTCGACATCCAGCTGCCCGACGCGGCAACGCTGGAACGCACCGAAATCGTCTCGGCCCGCGTGGATGAACAGGTTCAGCAAATCCCCGGCGTTTCCAGCACCGTTCTGATCAACGGGTTTTCGATCCTGAACGGCACCACGACCAATGGCGCGGCGATCTTTGTGAACCTTGAAAACTGGGATGAGCGTCAGGACGATGACCTGAGCGCGAATGCCATTCTGCAAAAGGTTCTGGCGATTGCGAATGGGGAATCCGCGGCCTCGATCGTGGCGTTCAACCCTCCGCCGATTCAGGGCCTTGGCAACTCGGCCGGGGTTGAGATGGAGGTGCAGCAAACCGGTGGTGGCACACCGCAGGATCTGGCGTCAGCCGTGGGGTCCTTCGTCTATGCGGCGAACCAGCGACCCGAGATCGGTCAGGCCTATACCACCTTCCGCGCAAACGTCCCGCAATTGTTCGTCGATCTGGACCGTGAAAAGGCCAAGACACTGCAGGTCTCGGTGGCTGAAGTGTTCCAGACCATGCAGGCGCAACTGGGGTCGTACTATGTGAATGACTTCAACCTGTTCGGACGGGTTTATCGCGTGATGATCCAAGCGGATGGCAGCTATCGCGACAATGTTGAGGATATCTCGAACCTCTATGTCCGCTCGGAACAGGGTGAGATGGTGCCGCTGGGCACGCTGATCGATGTGGAAAACGTCTTGGGCCCGGTCCTGCTGAAACGCCACAACCTGTTCCGTTCAGCCACGGTCACAGCGGTGCCGGCACCGGGGCTATCGACCGGCGATGCGATCAGCGTGATGACCGAGGAATCGGCCACCGCCCTGCCCCCCGGATACGCCTTTGAGTGGACCGGGACCGCGCAGCAGCAGCTGGCCTCGGGCAGTCTGGTGATCATCATTCTGGGGCTGGCGATCCTGTTCGGCTATCTGTTCCTTGTGGGGCAATATGAAAGCTGGTCGATGCCTGTGTCGATCCTGCTGTCGGTGATCGTCGCCCTGTTCGGTGCCGTGGCTGCGGTGGCCATCGTGGGCAGTGACATCAACCTCTATACGCAGATCGGGATGATCATGCTGGTGGGTCTGGCCTCAAAGAACGGCATCCTCATCGTCGAGTTCGCGATGGAGCAGCGGGCCAAGGGCCTGTCGATCAAGGATGCCGCGGCCGAGGCCGCCTATCAGCGGTTCCGCGCCGTGATGATGACCGCCCTGTCCTTCCTGCTGGGCGTTGTGCCGCTGCTGGCGGCCAGCGGTGCGGGGGCGGCCAGCCAAAAGGCCATCGGCGTTGCCGTGTTCGGCGGTATGCTGGCGGCCACTTTGGTCGGCGTCATTCTGGTGCCCGTGCTCTACGCCCTGATGCAGAGCCTCAGGGAATGGCTCAAAGGGTCCAAGAACGATCCCGGCCCTGCCAAGGAAGCGGCCTGATCCAACAAAAAGCCCCGCCAGAACGGCGGGGCTTTTTCTAACCAACGGCCTGCGCGCGACGCTGTTCCATCACCTCTTGTATCCGGGCAATCTGGTCCCCGGACAGGCGCAGGCCCAGCTTGTTGCGCCGCCACACCACATCTTCGGCGCTGCGGGCATATTCCTTATCCATCAACCAGTTGAGTTCCCGTTCGGTCAGCGTGGCTCCGAAATCCTCTCCCATATCGGCGGCTGAGGTCGCATCGCCAAGGATCACCCGCGCCTCGGTCCCGTAGGCGCGCACAAGGCGTTCCGCCCACGCCCGATCCAGAAACGCGAAATCCGCCTCAAGCCCGCTCACCAGCGCCTGTACGCCATCCACCGGGAAATCCCCACCGGGCAAGGCAACCCCTGCGGTCCAAGGGCCGGGCAGGTTCGGGAAGTGTTCGCCCACTTTCTCAAGCGCGCTTTCGGCCAGACGTCGATAGGTGGTGATCTTGCCGCCAAAGACGTTCAGCACCGGCGCCCCGCCCTGCGCGTCGACCTTCAGCGTATAATCCCGCGTTGCCGCCGTCGCGCTACTGGCCCCGTCATCATAAAGCGGCCGCACACCGGAATAGGTCCAGACGACATCGTCTCGGGTCACCGGCGTTTCGAAATACTTGCTGGCGAAGGCACAGAGATAATCCTGCTCTGCCTCGGTGCAGATCGGGGGTTCGGCAGGATCGGGATGGTCCTGATCTGTCGTACCGATCAGCGTAAAGTCACGCTCATAGGGAATGGCAAAGATGATGCGGCCATCCTCGCCCTGAAAGAAATAGCATTTGTCATGGTCGAACAGCTTGCGGGTCACGATATGGCTGCCTCGGACCAACCGGACGCCCTCGCGCGAGTTCACGTGGATTTTGGTCTGGATGATGTCCCCGACCCATGGCCCACCGGCGTTGATCAGCATCTTGGCCATGATCACGCGCACCTCATCCGTGTCGCGATCCTGAACGGTGATTTCCCACAGCTCGTCCACGCGTCTGGCCGCAATAACTTGTGTGCGTACCATGATGTCCGCGCCGCGCGCCTCAGCATCGCGGGCGTTCAGGACAACAAGGCGCGAGTCTTCAATCCAGCAATCCGAATACTCATAGGCCGTTTCGAACTTGTCCTGCAGCGGCCGCCCCTCGGGCGCTGTCTTCAGGTTCAGGGATGCCGTCCCGGGCAGGACCTTGCGCCCACCCAGATTGTCATACATGAACAGCCCCAACCGGATCAGCCAGGCCGGGCGGCGGCCCTTCATCCACGGCATCACCGTGCTCAGCAGCCGTGAGGTCGGCGTGTCGGAGTCAAACCGCATATCCTTGTGGTAGGGCAACACAAACCGCATCGGCCAGCTGATATGCGGCATCGCCCGCAACAAGGTTTCGCGTTCGATCAGCGCCTCGCGCACCAGACGGATTTCGAAATACTCAAGATACCGCAGCCCGCCGTGAAACAGCTTGGTCGAGGCCGAAGACGTCGCTGAGGCCAGATCATTCATCTCGGCCAATGCCACCGACAGCCCCCGCCCCGCCGCATCGCGCGCGATGCCGCAGCCATTGATGCCGCCACCGATGATGAAAAGATCGACGGCCTGATCCTGTGACTGTTCCATGACCGGCAAAGCCTCCGTTGTTGAAAATGCACGTGACAGCGCTGCGAACCCTCGTTTCGCGCGTACTGATGTTCGTTTATGTTCGTTTTATCACATATACAACCAAAAACCTGTCGAAAAACTCTGGTTTCCATTGAAATGTCGCCCGAAAAGAACAAAAACGAACAAACCCAAGCAGGAGCGTAGATTTGTCCCTATCTTTTCGCCAGTCCGACATTCTGAACATCGCCAAACAGGACGGCCGGGTGATGGTCGACGATCTGGCGGCGCGGTTTAACGTGACCGTTCAGACCATCCGGCGCGATCTGTCCGAACTGGCGGATATGGGCAAGCTGGACCGTGTGCACGGCGGCGCGGTTTTGCGATCCGGCGTGTCGAATATCGGGTACGAGGACCGCCGCGCCCTGAATGCCGACACCAAGACGCGCATCGCGCAAGCCTGCGCGCAGGATATCCCCGACGGTGCGTCGGTTTTCATGAATATCGGCACCTCGACCGAGGCCGTGGCCCGGCAGTTACTGGACCACAAGGACCTCATGGTCGTGACCAACAATATGAACGTGGCCAATATTCTGGTCGATAACGTCAATTGTCAGATCGTCGTGGCGGGCGGCGTGTTGCGCCGTTCAGATGGGGGGCTGATCGGGAACCTGACCATATCGACCATTGAGCAGTTCAAATTCGACTATGCCGTCATCGGGTGCTCGGCGCTGGATATGCAGGGCGACCTTCTGGATTTCGACTTTCAGGAGGTCCGGGTCAGCCAAACCATCATCGCGCAGGCACGACGGACATGCCTTGTGGCGGATCACTCAAAATTCCAACGCTCGGCCCCGGCGCGGATCGCGTCGCTGTCGGATGTGGATGTGTTCTATACGGATCAACCCCTGCCCCAACCCTTGGCAACCAAATGTCAGCAATGGCGCACAAGGGTCGCTTTGAGCAGCTGAGGCCCCAACGCGGCAAAAGCCGCGCTGGGAACTTGGCGCTCTTGCTGTCGGACACTGCGCCCAACTACAAATTGATTGACGAACCGCACGGCAACCGCAAAGGATAGGGCAACCTTCCAAAAAAGGAGGCACGAGCGTGGGACTCATAGGACAGCCGCTTGGCTTTTACGACTATCTGACATTTGTAGCGCTGATTTTGCTGCTGGCAGCGGTGATGGCTCTGTTTCTGTTCATCATGGGATTGCCGGGGCGCATCGCGATCAAGCGCAATCACCCGCATGCCGAGGCCGTCAAAATCATGGGCTGGATGGGCTTTCTGGCCGTGGTGCCGTGGGTGCACGCCTTCATGTGGGCCTTTCATGATGGCGTCACCGTCGACATTCGCCGCAATCCCGACGATGAGAAAGACGCAATCCGAAAGGAAATCAAGCGCTTGGGCGGTACTGTGAATGAAGAATACCGTGATCCGCTTGACCCGGACGAGACGCAGAAAAGCTAAGGCCAAAGGAAATCCAAGACTATGTTTGTCGCCCTCGGCATTACGCTGTTCTACCTCATCTTTGTCTGGTTCATTTTCTTCAAAGCGAAATGGCTGAAATTCAACATCACCTGGGGCATCGTCTCGTTCTGGGTCGGTGCGCATCTTCTGCTGATTTTCCTCGTCGCGCTTCGGTTCTTCCAACCCTTCTCGGTCGACAGCCACGTGGTTCGTTCGACCATCCAGATCGTGCCGCGCCTGACACAGCCCACCATCCTGAAAGAGGTGCTGGTCGAACCCAATGTCGAGGTCAAGAAGGGCGACCCGCTGTATCGGTTTGACGACACGGTCTTTGCGCTTGAGGTTGAAGAGGCCACCGCGCAATTGGTGGCGGCCCAGCAGAACGCCAAGATCCTTGAGCAAGACGTGATCGCCGCGTCAGAGGCGGTTGAGCGCGCAAATGCGCAGCTGGCCTATGCCCTGACCCAGCAGGCCCGCTATGAGAACCTTGTGCCCGCAGGCGGCGCCCGCCAGGATGAGCTGGATCGCTGGAACGAACAGGTCACCGAAGACGAAGCGCTGGTGAAAGAGGCCGAAGCCAATCTTGAAAAGGCCGAACTGGCGCTGGATTCGCAGATTGACGGGGTGAACACGGGTATCCTTCAGGCGCAGGCGCAGCTTGGTAAGGCCGAGTATTTTCTGGAAAACACCACCATCTACGCCCCCGAGGACGGCATGATCGTGTCTCAACAGGCCCGTCCGGGTATGGTTGTGGGCGAGATACGACTGGGCGCGATTGCCAGCTTTGTCACCAAGGAAAACCCATATATTCTGGCCACGTACCGCCAGCAGAACCTGAAATTTGTCGAACCGGGCCAAGAGGTTGAGGTCGCGCTCGACCTGTATCCCGGCGAGATTCTGACCGGCAAGGTCGAGGCGATCTGGTGGGCCACTCGTCAGGGGCAATACCTGCCCTCAGGCCGCCTGCCCGGCTTTGAGTTGCCAAAACTGCCCGGACGCATCGCGGTGCAAATCTCGGTCGATGTGCCCGAGGGGCACACTTTTCCCGCCGGTGGGCATGCGGCGGTGGCAATCTATACCGGTCAGGGCCAAAGCTTTGAATTTCTGCGCCGCATCAATATCCGCCTCTATTCCTTTGCCAACTTCATCCGACCCCTGAATATCTGAGGACACATGACATGACCCGGGCCAGATTTTTACGCGGATTGACAGGCACCGTGGTCAGCGCAGCCCTGTTGATCGGATGCGCCCCGGTCGGGCCGGATTTCGTGCGCCCGAACTCTCCGGTCGTGAAGGAGTGGATTGAGGTCAACAACCCCAGCGCCGGGCCCAGCGGCCTGACTTCGCGCAGCGCGCCCGTGGTCAAATGGTGGGAGACGTTCAACGACCCCACCCTCAACAAGCTGGTCAATGAGGCCTATGCCCAGAACCTTGACCTGCAAGTCGCCGGGGCCCGTGTCCTGCAAGCCCGCGCGCAATTGGGCATCGCCTTCGGCGAGCTTTACCCCCAGTCGCAGGCGGTCGGTGCCTCGATCGAACGCCGTCAGGTCAGCGACAATCTGGGGCCGATTGCGGATGTCCGCGAGATCATACCGCTGGATACCGAGTTTTCGACCTCGCAAGTGGGTTTTGACGCCCAGTGGGAGCTGGACGTCTGGGGCCAGCAGCGGCGCGGTGTTCAGGCGGCGCGATCCAACCTTGCGCTGCAGGTCGCGAACTATGACGACGCGCTTGTGACCCTGACCGGGGATGTGGCTGCGCTGTATGTTAACATACGCGCCCTGCAAGAGGCGCTGGTCGTTGCCCGGGAAAACATCCAGCTGCAACAGGAATCCGCCGATCTGACACAGCTGCGGTTCGACAATGGCGTGACGACCGAGCTGGACGTGCAGGAATCCACCGCCCTGCTCAACAACACCAAAGCGCTGGTGCCGGGGTTGGAGAGCGATCTGCAACAGGCCAAGAACGCGCTGGCGGTTCTGCTGGGTACAACGCCATCGCGGATGACCAGCCTGCTGGGCAATTCCGGGCGTATCCCTTCGGCCCGCGCGAATGTGGCTGTGGGCGTCCCGGCCGAGCTGCTGCGCCGCCGCCCGGATGTACGCGCCGCAGAACTGGCCGCCGCCACGCAATCGGCTGAGGTTGGCATTGCAATGGCCGATCTCTATCCGCAATTTGTTCTGTCGGGGTCCATCGGCCTGCAGGCGTCGGGCGGGCGCGATTTGTTCTCGTCGGCAAGCTCAACGGGGTTGGCCAATGCCGGTGTCGTCTGGAATGTGCTGAATTACGGGCGCATCAAAAACAATGTGCGCGCGCAGGATGCGGCTTATCAGGCGCTGATCGCCAATTACCAGAACACCGTCCTGACCGCCTATTCCGAGGTCGAAAGCGCCATGGTCGCCTATGCACAATCGCGCAAACAGGTGGCGTTTTATGAAAACAGCGTCGCCGCCTCGCGCAAGGCGGCGGACATCGCGGTGGATCAGTATCGCGACGGCATCGCAGATTATTCCCGCATCCTGAACACGCAAACCGCGCTGCTGAATTCACAAGCGAACCTGATCGATGCGCGCCAGCAAGTCTCAAGCAATCTGGTTGCTGTCTACAAGGGGTTGGGTGGCGGCTGGCAAATCCGTCAGAACCGGGAATTCCTGCCTGATACGGTACTGGCCGAGATGGCCTATCGCACCGATTGGGGCGACCTGCTGCAACAGGACCCCACGCAGGCCAGCCTGAACTAAGCCTTACTTGGTCAGGCCCCGCAGCCCGCCCGAGATCAGGATATTCACTTCATACAGAATGCGTGGGGCCGCAAACCCACCGGGGCTGGCCAGATAGTTCGGGCTCCATTCCGGGTCGAATTTCTGTTTGAAACTGCGCAGCCCCTCAAAGTGATAGAACTGTTCACCATGTTCATAGACGAACCCGCCCACCCGGTTCCAGAATGAGGCCAGCTGCCGGTTTTCGATCCCGGAAAACGGCGCAGCGCCCAGCGAAAACCAGTGGAACCCCTGCTCGGCCCCCCAGGCCATCATCTCGGCAAAAAGCGCGTCCATCACGAAACTGGGGCTGTCGGGCTCATATCGCATCAGGTCCAGCGACAGCTCGGACTTGTGGCCGCCCTGAAACAGGTTAGCAAAGGCCACGATCTGGCCTGTCTCGCCGTTTTTCAGAACCGCATGATCGAAGTAGGACAGGTATTCTTCATCAAATCCGCCAAGGGCAAAGCCCTTTTCCGCGCCCGCCTTGTTCTGCAGCCAGTCATCCGAGATTTTACGCAGCTCGGGCAGGATCGGGGCAAGGTTTTCCTTCGGGATAATCTCGAACACATAGCCTTCCCGCTCGGCCCGGTTCTTGGCCTGACGGAACCGCTTGCGCGATTTACCGTCCAGCGAGAAATCACCAAGCGGCACACGCGCCACCTCACCTATTTTCAGGATCGACAGGCCAAGGTCCAGGAAGGTCGGCAGATACTTGGTGGACACGCTGTAAAACGCACACAGCTTGCCTTCGCGGTCGGCCATTTCGCGCAATTGCCAGATCAGTTGCTGGCCTGCCTTTTCGTCACCCACCGGTTCGCCCTTGGTGATCAGGGCATTGCCCGTATCGGCATAGGCCAAAAACGCGCTGTCATCAGGTGCGATCAGAAACTGCTTGTCCCCGGTCAGGGAAATCTGCGCCTCGGTATCTTCGGCCTCAAGCGCAAGGCGTTCGACGGCTTCGGGGATCACGGTGCGGGCCACTTCGGGGATTTCACGACCGAACAACGAATTCACTGCGACCACACCCAGAATGACCGCGACCACAAGGCTGGACCGCAGGAACCGCGAGGCGTCGCCATTCCAGGCAAACTCCCACCACAGGGAATTTTGGTATTCGACATGAGAATATGAGAACAGCCCGACCCAGAAAATCACCAGCATCAGGGCCATCACGCTGACCAGCCACGGGATGTTCAGGCGGAAGATCGACGCGCCGCTGACGCGATAAAACGCCCCCCGGAACGTGGCCAGAATGGCGATCGCGGCCAACATGCCGATGGCCTCATGCGTGTCCAGCCCCTTGGTCAACGAGGCAAAGAACCCCGCCACCATCAGCAACATCGCCACGATCCACGCGCGGTAGAGTTTGCGAAACAGCCCGCGCGACACAAGGATCAGCAATACGCCGACCACGCTGCCGGTCAGGTGTGAGGCTTCGATGAAAGACAGCGGCAGAAAATCCCGCAACACGCCCAGATTCTGGCTGCTGGACGGCAAGGCCCCCGACACCAGCAGAATGATCCCGGCCGCCGCTGTGACACCGGCGGCCACCATCGGCACAATCGGCCGGATCGCGCGATACACCCATGTCGCAGCCCCGCTGATGTGGTGGCGATGGGTCAGCGCCGAGGCGACGGCAATCGACAGGCTGGCGATGACAAATGGCAAGAAGGTATAGACCAGCCGGTAAAGCAGCAGCGCCGCGATCACGTCAGACCGGCCCGAGGCCCCAAGCCCCGCGATCACGGTGGCCTCAAAGGCGCCAATCCCGCCCGGCGCGTGACTGAGGATGCCAACCGCAATTGCGCCAATGAAGATCGTGAAGAAATAGGGATACCCGACCCCAAGGTCGTCGGGCATCAAGGTGTACAGAACCATCGACGCACCAAACAGGTCGCCAATCGCGGCCACGGTCAGCAGCCCCGCCAGCTTGCCGCCGGGCAGGTTAAAGCCAAACCCGCCATAGGCCAGCTTGCGCCCGCCACGTGCCAGCCAGACAAACAGCGCTACCAAAGCGGCCAGCAGACACAGCCCGATCACCGTCTCGGTGGTATCACTGATCGGCAAAACCTTGGATATCCCGTCAGGATGCAGGGTCAGTAAGATCCCTAGCAACAAGACCAACCCTGACCAGAACGCGATCCACGAGGTCGCAATAACCCCCGCAACCCGGCTCAGGTCCAGCCCCAACGACGCGTATATGCGATACCGGATCGCCGTGCCGGTGATGTAGGAAAACCCAAGACAATTCGACACCGCATAGCCACTGGCCCCGGCCATTCCCGCGACGGTCAGAGGCACCTCACCCTTTGCCACGCTCTGCACGGCCAGCACGTCATACATCGACAGGGACAGAAAACTGAAACAGGTCCAGCAAAAGGCGAAGAACATCAGCTTCCACGACATATTCGCCACGTCAGTCTGGACGTCAGACCATTTGACGTGCTGCGACAGCTCGTGCAGCACCATCAGCGCGATCAGGGTCACCAGAATTGGAATGGCAATCCGCACCGCAGGCTTTTCCAAAAGCCCGGTGATCCGCTGCGCCCATCGTACAGCCCAAAGGTCTGTGTCTGTCTCTTGGGTCATATGGCTTTCCTGAACTGAGGGACGGCTGAGGCCTCATGCGCTGCGCGACTGTCGCACAATTTCGTTGAACCTCAAAGCGCTATGGCCCGATCAGACCCGCCCTTTGCGCGTGGATAGCAGCAGATTGGTTTCGGATCGGGTTATGCCCTCCATCCGGCGAATCTGGAACAGAACTTCGTCCAGTTCAGCAAGCGTTTCGGTGCCGATTTCAGCAATCAGGTCCCAGCTGCCATTGGTCGTGTGCACCGCCCGCACCTGACGCAAGGCCGCGATCCTTGCCATTGTCCGCTCGGTCCCGCGGCCTTCGATTTCCAGCATCATCAGCCCCCGCACCGGGCTTTCCGCCACATCCCGCCGGGTGAGCACGGTAAAGCCGACAATCTCACCGGATTGCTTCAACCTCTGCAACCGGCTGCGCACCGTTGTTCTGGTCACGCCCAGCGACTCCGCAAGTTCTGATAAAGACGCGCGCGCGTCGCGGTGAAGGGCGCTGAGCAGCCTGTTATCCAAATCGTCCATGTATTACCGCCATATCGATCAGTTCAGTTTCATTTTGAACATTTTGATGTCTTCTAGCAACCCAAGGTTTGATCCTAAATCAGCATATGGACAAAACACATGTAATACTGATCGGTGCCCCGATGGATGCAGGCAAGCGACGTCAGGGCTGCCGCATGGGGCCGGATGCCTATCGGGTAGCCGGATTGGATCAGGCCCTGGGCGATCTGGGTCACCGGGTGACCGATCTGGGCGATATCACTCCGGACCCGTCGCAAACCCCCGAGGATGCGCATTTGTTCGCTCTGCCTCAGGTCGTTGGCTGGACCAGCGCCCTCAGCCGCGCTGCACAGGATACGGCACCGAAGGGTCTGCCGATTTTCATGGGAGGCGATCACGCGCTGTCGATGGGAACCGTTGCAGGCATGGCCGCCCACGCGGACCGGCTCGGACGCCCCCTGTTCGTGCTGTGGCTGGACGCCCATAGCGACTTTCACACCCCCGACAGCACCGGCAGCGGCAATCTGCATGGCACGCCGGTGGCCTATTTCACCGGCCAGCCCGGTTTCGACGCCTTTCCCCCTGTACCGACACCTGTCCCAACCGACCGAGTGGGGATGATCGGCCTGCGCTCGGTCGATCCAGCCGAGCGCGCGCGGTTGGAACAGGATCACGCCATGCTGGCCGATATGCGCAGCATCGACGAACACGGGATCAAGACCCCCCTGATGGCGTTTCTGGACCGGGTCCGGGCGGCAGATGGCATCCTGCATGTCTCGCTGGACGTGGATTTCCTCGACCCCTCCATCGCGCCTGCCGTCGGCACCACCGTCCCCGGTGGTGCCACCGAGCGTGAGGCCCATCTGGTCATGGAACTGCTGCATGAAAGCGGTCTTGTCTGCTCGCTGGACCTTGTTGAGCTGAACCCCTTCCTCGACGAACGCGGCCGCACCGCGAAACTCATGGTCGATCTGGCCGCCTCATTGCTGGGCCGCCGCATCTTTGACCGCCCAACCCGGAGCTTTTGATGACCCAACCTTCTGACAAGGCGCTGGTGCCTTTCGTATCCGTCGACAACATGATGAGGCTGGTGCATCACGTGGGCGTCGAGCGGATGATCACGCAAATCGCGGCGCAGATCGAAGCTGATTTCAAACGTTGGGAAAGCTTCGACAAAACCCCGCGCATCCCCGCCCATTCACCCCATGGCGTGATCGAACTGATGCCTACTTCGGATGGCGAGGCCTATGGCTTCAAATACGTCAACGGCCACCCCAAAAACACGTCCGAAGGGCTGCAGACCGTTACCGCCTTTGGTCTGCTGGCCGATGTCTATACCGGCTACCCGACCCTGTTGACCGAAATGACCCTGCTGACAGCCTTGCGGACGGCTGCAACTTCGGCATTGGTCGGCAGCTATCTTGCACCGAAATCCGCGACGACTATGGCGATGATTGGCAACGGGGCACAGTCGGAATTCCAGTGCCTTGCCTTCAAGGCGATGTGTGGGATCAAGGCCGTGCGCCTCTATGACACCGATCCCAACGCAACTGAGAAATGCGCGGCGAACCTGAAAAACTCGGGCCTGACGGTGGTTCTGTGCAAAACGCCCGAAGACGCCATTGAGGGCGCAGAGATCATAACCACCTGCACCGCAGACAAGAAGAACGCCACGATCCTGACTGACAACATGGTTGGCCCCGGCGTCCACATCAACGCCATTGGCGGCGATTGCCCCGGCAAGACAGAACTGCACCACGACATTCTTTTACGCTCGGACATCTTTGTCGAATACCCCGAACAAACACGCATTGAAGGGGAAATTCAGGCCCTTCCGGCTGACCACCCGGTGACCGAGATGTGGCAGGTCATGACCGGACAGGCAAAAGGACGCCGCGACGACCGCCAGATCACTCTGTTCGACAGCGTAGGCTTTGCGATCGAGGACTTCTCAGCCCTGCGCTTCATCAAGTCGGCCATCGAAGGCACCGATTTCTTTGAACCTCTGGATATGCTGGCCGACCCTGACGATCCGCGCGATCTGTACGGAATGCTGATGCGGGCGGGATAAAGGGGGCTCTGCCCCCGCCGCGCTTTGCGCGCCTCCCCCGGGGTATTTACAGCCAGATGAAGTTTGGATCCGCTTCTTCATCTGGCCAGAAATATCCCGGAGCGCGAGGCAGAGCCTCGCAATGATCCCCTCAACCTGCCAAGGACGGCAGATAGAGAACAATCCCCGGAAACGCCACAAGCAGCGCAATTGTAACCGCGTCCGCGATAAAGAACGGCGTGACGCCTTTGAACACATCCTGAACGCTCAGGTCCGGGCGCACGCCCGCCACCACGAAGCAATTCAGGCCGATGGGCGGCGTGATCAAACAGAACTCGGCCATTTTGACGACCAGAATACCGAACCAGATGGCGCACATCGGCCCTGACATGCCAAAGGCGCTGTCTGCCGCGCTGACCGCTTCACCACCGTTCAGGGCCATCACCGCCGGGTAGACCACAGGCAATGTCAAAAGCAGCATACCGATGGCGTCCATGAACATGCCCAGCACCGCATAGGCCAGCAGGATGCAGATCAGGATCAGCATGGGCGACATTTCAAGCGAGGTGATCCAGTCCGAGAATGCACCCGGCAGATCAGCAAAGCCCAGGAACCGCACATAAATCAGAACGCCCCAGATGATCGAAAAGATCATCGCCGTCAGCTTGGCTGTTTCCAGCAGGGCTGACTTTAGTTCCTTCCACCGCATGCCGTGAAACAGGGCAAAGCAGAAGACGATGAAGGCCCCGATGGCGCCGCCTTCGGTGGGCGTGCCCCAGGCTTTTTCACCGAACGGGTTGTAGACAAAGCAGATGATGATCAGGATCACGGCGACAATCGGGAAGGCTCCGGGCAAGGCCGCGAAGCGTTGTTTCCATGTAAAGCCAGTGACCGGAGGACCGACGGTTTTGAAGAACACGGCGATGCCGACGATGAGCAACCCGTAGATCAGCGCCGAGAACGCACCCGGAATGAACCCGGCCAGCAGCAATTTACCCACGTCCTGTTCAACGATGATGGCGTAAATCACAAGGATCGCCGAGGGCGGGATCAGCGAGGCGAGCGTGCCCCCTGCGGCCACCACTCCGGCCGCGAATTGTTTGTTATAGCCGACCTTCAACATCTCGGGGATGGCGATCCGCGCAAACACAGCCGATGTAGCGACCGATGCGCCAGAGACTGCTGCAAAACCCGCCGTTGCGAAAACAGTCGAGACCGCAAGCCCACCCGGAACCCAGGCGACCCAGCGTTTGGCGGCCTCGAACAAAGCCCGCGTGAGGCCCGCGTAATAGGCAAGGTAGCCGATCAGGATAAAGGTCGGGATCAGGCTGAGCGTATGGGCCGCCACTTTGGAATGGGGCACCTGCCCTGCTGTTTTGACGGCCACTGTCAGGGCCTTGCCGAAACGGTCCGGGTCATATCCGAACTTGGCCCAGAAAATCCAGACCAGCCCAACCAATCCGGCCAACCCCGCCGCGAAGGCCACGCGCATGCCCGTGACCACCAGAACCAGCAGGCCAGCTGTGACCCAAAGGCCGATGTCTATCGTGTCCATGCGCTAGTCCTGCCCTTCGAATTGCTCGGCCTCAGCTGCGGCCTGTGCGGCGGCATCCTGAATCAAAGGCACCGCCACCGGGTGCTCCAACCCAAGAACCAACGCCCGGCCGTAGCCCCAGATTTGCAGGACTAGCCGCGCGCACAGGACCGAGAAAGCGACCGGTGCCAGCAGCTTGGCGGGCCAGAGGGGAATGCCGATATCGATCGAGCTATCCCGGCTCCACAGCGGCGCGCCAAAGTCGAAGGAGCGGTCGAAATGGGACCAGCTGCCCCAAACCAGCGCCAGCATCAGCACAAGGATCAACACGACCGAGATCAGCTCGAACAGCCAAAGCGCCCGACCGTGCAGGCGTGCAATCATAATGTCCATGCGAATGTGGCCGCCACTGCGCTGAACGTAAGAGATGCCCAGAAACGCAATCAGCGGCATCATCTGCTCGATCCAGTCCACGTAGCCCGGCAGCGGTGCGTTGATCGCGTTGCGCCCACTGACCGAGACCACCGCCAAGACCATCAGTCCAAAGACGGCAATCCCGCTGATCAGGGCCAGAAACTGTTCCAGTTTTAATAGATGACGGTCCAGCCGACTTAGGCGACTGCTGTCCTCAAGCACCGTGGCCTGTCCTGCCATCCCGGTGATCCCCTGTTTTTATGATTAGTGTCCGGGTGCCCGGTCAGGCACCCGGATCGGGCATTCAGTTGCCGCTGCGCTGCTGTTCAAGTGTTGCCTGAACCAGATCATAGAGATCCTGCGCAGGCAGACCCTGAGCGGTCATATCCGCAATCCACTGCTCGCGGATCGGATCGGCGGCCTTGGTGCGGAACTCTTCGATCACGGCATCGTCGATTTCGACCTTCTGCACGCCCTTCTCGGACAAGACGCTGTCCCACTGTTCCAGCAAACCGTCATAGTTGGCGAGGTAGTGATCAATCGCCTCAGCGACCGAGCTGTCCAACGCCTCGCGATGGTCGGCGGGCAGTGCCTCATAGGCGTCGATATTCACCACGACCGGGCAGTTCACCGTGCCCGGGTTCAGGTTGGCGGTCCACCAATCGGCTTCATTGATGGTGCCGAAGGACAGGTGCGCGTGCTGAGCAAAGGCGACTGTATCGACGACACCTGATTCCATCGCATTGAAGGCTTCGGTCGCCGGGACCGAGGTCGGCACGCCGCCCACGGCCTCAAACGCCTGACCCAAACCGCCAGTGGCCCGGACGCGCATACCGTCGAAATCGGCCAGTTCATCGCGCGGATCACCTGTGCCGACAATGTTGTACTGTGGCATGGGCGAGGTCATGAGCAGCCGCGCGTTCCACTGCGCCATTTCATCCTGAACCGCCGGGTGATCATAGACCGCATGGCTGACGGCCACCTCTTCTGCCAGAGTGTTCACGCCCAGAAACGGCAGTTCCAGAACGGTAATGGCGCGGTTCTTGTCGCGGTGGTAGCCTGCACAGAACTGGGCCATCTCGAAGGCGCCGATCTCAATCCCGTCCAGATTCTCACGCGGCTTGGACAGGCCGCCATAGCTGACATTGATGGTGAATTCGCCATTGGTTTTCTCGCTGACCAGTTCAGCCAGTTTCTCAACATGCTCGGTAAAGGCGCGGCGCTTGCCCCAGACCGAGGCGCTCCATTCTGTGGCGGCGGCCTCGGACACGAAGGCCACGCACAACGCTGCGGCGGCTGCGCCGCTGAACAATTTTTTCATAATGGTTTCTCCCTTTGATGCGCTTCTTGTCCAAGCGCTTGCAGCCAAAGCTAGCGCCAACATCAAAACCTGCCAACCCCGGACATGCGGCAACCGGGGCGACTGTGGGCGCTAACAACCAAAAGCTGATAGCAACCTGAGAAATTCCGCCCTGAGACTACGCGAGATACTTAGTGACATTTTTCATGTTGATTTTATTTCGTTATTTCACCTTCTTCTGATTTTATTTACAGTTTTCCCGGCGGGCGTAAAATTTGTTTACAAACAAATGCTGTGATTTCGGTAATTTATTTCATTGTTTTCAGTTCTCCGTATTATCCGTATTGGGGAGGAACAGGATCGACAGAGTCTGCTTTTGGGGGCACAGATTGATCCGATGATTTCAGTCCAGAGGGAGGAGCCTCAGAATGACAACCGCTGCCCAGGCAGATGCTAACGTATATCCGCCGTCCGCTGACACCATTGCACGCGCGCATGTCGACGCCGAAAAGTACAATGCGATGTACACGGCCTCGATCGAAGATCCCGTTGCGTTCTGGGGTGAACAGGGCAAACGGATCGACTGGATCAAGCCCTACACTCAGGTCAAAGACGTCAACTACGATTTCGGTTCGGTCAAAATCAACTGGTTCGCAGATGGTACGCTGAACGTTTCCGCCAACTGCCTGGACCGCCACTTGGAAACCCGTGGCGATCAGACCGCCATCATCTGGGAACCGGATGATCCGCAGGACGCCGCACAACATATCACCTATGCCGAATTGCACCGCCGCACCTGCCGGATGGCAAATATTCTGGAATCGATGGGCGTTCGCAAAGGCGACCGTGTTGTCATCTATCTGCCCATGATCCCCGAGGCCGCCTATGCGATGCTGGCCTGCGCCCGTATCGGTGCAATCCATTCAATCGTTTTCGCGGGCTTCTCACCTGACGCTCTGGCGGCGCGGGTCAACGGGTGCGACGCCAAAGTCATCATCACCGCAGATGAGGCCCCGCGTGGTGGCCGCAAGACCCCGCTGAAGTCCAATGCCGACGCGGCGCTGCTGCACTGCAAGGACACTGTGAAATGTCTGGTGGTCAAACGCACCGGTGGTCAGACCACCTGGATCGACGGTCGCGACTATGACTACAACGAAATGGCGCTGGAAGCGGACGACTATTGCGCGCCCGCCGAAATGAACGCCGAAGACCCCCTGTTTATTCTGTACACCTCGGGCTCGACTGGTCAGCCCAAGGGCGTGGTGCACACCACCGGCGGCTATATCGTCTATGCGGCGATGACCCATGAGATCACCTTTGACTACCACGAAGGCGATATCTACTGGTGTACGGCCGATGTCGGCTGGGTCACGGGCCACAGCTATATCGTCTATGGCCCGCTGGCCAATGGCGCGACCTCGGTCATGTTCGAAGGCGTGCCAACCTATCCGGACGCAGGTCGTTTCTGGGAGGTGTGCGCCAAGCACAAGGTCAACCAGTTCTACACCGCCCCCACAGCGATCCGCGCGCTGATGGGTCAGGGCAATGAATTTGTCGAAAAGCACGATCTCAGCGATCTGCGTCTGCTGGGCACCGTGGGTGAGCCGATCAACCCCGAAGCCTGGAACTGGTACAATGACGTGATCGGCAAAGGCAAATGTCCCATCGTTGACACCTGGTGGCAGACCGAAACCGGCGGGCATCTGATGACCCCCCTGCCCGGCGCGCATGCGTTGAAGCCCGGTGCCGCGATGAAGCCGTTCTTTGGCATCCAGCCTGTGGTTCTTGACCCTCAGTCCGGCGTTGAGATCAGCGGCGACGGTGTCGAAGGCGTGCTGTGCATCAAGGACAGCTGGCCCGGCCAGATGCGCACCGTCTGGGGCGATCACGAACGGTTCGAGAAGACCTATTTCTCGGACTATAAAGGGTACTACTTCACCGGTGACGGCTGCCGTCGCGACGAAGGTGGCGACTATTGGATCACCGGCCGCGTCGATGACGTGATCAACGTCTCGGGCCACCGTATGGGCACTGCCGAGGTTGAAAGCGCGCTGGTGGCGCATGCCGCCGTCGCCGAAGCCGCCGTGGTTGGCTATCCCCATGAAATCAAAGGGCAAGGCATCTATTGCTATGTCACTCTGATGAATGACCGCGAGCCCAGCGATGAGCTGCTCAAAGAGCTGCGCAGCTGGGTCCGGACCGAGATTGGCCCGATCGCCAGCCCGGACGTGATCCAGTGGTCCCCGGGCTTGCCCAAGACACGTTCAGGCAAGATCATGCGCCGTATCCTGCGCAAGATCGCCGAGAATGACTTTGGCTCGCTGGGTGACACTTCGACTCTGGCTGATCCGTCGGTGGTCGATGACCTGATTGCAAACCGCGCGAATAAGTGAGGGAATGATGGACGCTGCTGTTACCACCACCCCCGCTGTTCTGATCCTTCTCGGCCCCCCGGGCGCTGGGAAGGGCACCCAGGCCCGTATGCTGGAAGACAAGTTCGGTCTGGTTCAACTCAGCACCGGTGACCTGCTGCGCGACGCGGTTGCTGCCGGAACTGAGGCTGGCCAAGCCGCCAAGGCCGTCATGGAAGCAGGCGATCTGGTCAGTGATGAGATCGTCATCGCCATCCTGCGCGACCGAATGGCCCAACCGGATTGCCAGAAAGGTGTCATCCTTGACGGCTTTCCCCGCACCACGGTTCAGGCCGAGGCGCTGGACGGGCTGCTGGCTACATCTGGTCAAAAGATCAGCGCCGCCATCAGCCTTGAGGTTCAGGACGCCGAAATGGTGACCCGCATCTCGGGGCGCTACACCTGCGCCGGATGTGGCGAAGGGTATCACGACACGTTCAAACAGCCCGCGACAGAGGGTGCGTGCGACAAGTGTGGCCACACCGAATTCAAGCGCCGTGCAGATGACAACGCCGAAACCGTTGCATCGCGGCTGAGCGCGTATCACGCGCAGACCGCACCGCTGATTGACTATTACCAGGCCCAGGGCGTGCTGAAGGGCATCGATGCCATGGGTCAGATCGACGACATCGCAACCGACCTGCAAGGGCTGGTGCGCGAGGTCATGAATTAAGGGGAGGAGATAAGCCCACAGGGCTTTGATCCTAAAACAGAATACTTCAATGGACCCGCCCTGGCGGACCGGAGGAGTTTTGCCTGACGTCACGGGGCGTCTGGCACAGTCGAGAAGCGGTCCAACGCACTGGAGGAGTTGGGCAATGGGCCGCCAACGAGAAAGCGAAGGAGGAACCCGCAATGGCGGATCATTCAACAAACTCCGCGCAGACTGCCGAGTCCGACAAGGGCTATTGGCAGGCCAACCTGCGCCTTATCTACATCAGCCTGGTGATCTGGGCTCTGGTGTCGTTTGGATTCGGCATTCTGCTGCGTCCGCTGCTGTCGGGTATCGCCGTCGGCGGAACCGATCTGGGCTTTTGGTTCGCTCAGCAGGGATCGATCTTGGTCTTTCTGGTGCTGATCTTCAACTACGCCTGGCGCATGAACAAGCTGGACGCTGAGTTCGGCGTAGAAGAAGAATAAGGGAGAGCGGGAAACATGGATCAGTTTACCATCAACCTGCTGTTTGTTGGCGCGTCGTTCGCGCTATACATCGGCATCGCGATCTGGGCCCGTGCGGGTTCCACATCTGAATTCTACGCCGCCGGTCGCGGCGTTCACCCGGTCACCAACGGTATGGCGACAGCGGCGGACTGGATGTCTGCGGCCTCGTTCATCTCGATGGCGGGCCTGATTGCCTTTACCGGCTATGACAACTCGACCTTCCTGATGGGTTGGACCGGTGGCTACGTGCTGCTGGCTCTGCTGCTTGCGCCTTACCTGCGTAAGTTCGGCAAGTTCACCGTCTCGGAATTCATCGGCGACCGTTTCTACAGCCAGACCGCGCGTATCGTGGCGGTGATCTGTCTGATCGTGGCCTCGGTGACCTACGTGATCGGTCAGATGACCGGCGTTGGCGTTGCCTTTGGCCGCTTCCTTGAGGTTTCCAACACCTCGGGTCTGCTGATCGGTGCTGCGGTTGTGTTTGCCTACGCGGTGTTCGGCGGGATGAAAGGCGTGACCTATACTCAGGTCGCTCAGTACTGCGTGCTGATCACCGCCTACACCATCCCGGCGATCTTCATCTCGCTGCAGCTGACCGGCACGCCGATCCCGGCACTGGGTCTGTTCGGTGACACCGCCGGTGGTGAGCCGCTGCTGACCAAACTGGACGCCATCGTGACCGAGCTGGGCTTTAACGACTACACCGCCCACCACTCGAACACGCTGAACATGGTGCTGTTCACCCTGTCGCTGATGATCGGTACAGCGGGTCTGCCCCACGTCATCATGCGTTTCTTTACGGTGCCGAAAGTGTCTGACGCGCGTTGGTCTGCTGGCTGGGCGCTGGTCTTCATCGCGCTGCTGTACCTGACCGCTCCTGCTGTTGGTGCAATGGCCCGTCTGAACATCACCGACATGATGTGGCCCAATGGTGGCATCGAAGGTGGTGCTGTCTCGGTCGAGGAAATCGACACCGATCCGCGCTATGACTGGATGGCCACGTGGCAGAAAACCGGTCTGCTGGACTGGGAAGACAAGAACGGCGACGGCAAAATCCAGTACTACAACGACAAGTCCGAAGCCATGAACGCAATCGCGGAAGAAAAAGGCTGGGTTGGCAATGAGCTGACCAAGTTCAACCGCGACATCCTGGTTCTGGCCAACCCCGAGATCGCCAACCTGCCGGGTTGGGTGATCGGTCTGGTCGCTGCCGGTGGTCTGGCGGCCGCTCTGTCGACCGCTGCGGGCCTGTTGCTGGCGATTTCGTCGGCTGTGTCCCACGACCTGATCAAGGGCGCGATCAATCCGCAGATCTCGGAAAAAGGCGAGCTGATGTCGGCCCGTGTCGCAATGGCCGTTGCCATCGTTGTGGCGACCTATCTGGGTCTGAATCCTCCGGGCTTCGCGGCGCAGACAGTGGCCCTGGCCTTTGGTCTGGCGGCAGCCTCGATCTTCCCGGCGCTGATGATGGGGATCTTCTCGACCCGCATCAACAACACCGGTGCGGTCGCGGGTATGCTGGCTGGTCTGGTTGTGACCCTGGTCTACATCTTCCTGCACAAGGGCTGGCTGTTCATTCCGGGCACCAACTCGTTCACCGATGCTGATCCGCTGTTGGGTCCGATCAAGTCGACCTCGTTCGGTGCGATCGGTGCGATGGTCAACTTCGGCGTCGCCTACGTCGTTGCAGGCATGACCAAAGAGACCCCGCAGGAGATCAAGGATATGGTCGAAAGCATCCGCATTCCCCGTGGTGCGGGCGCAGCTCAGGATCACTGAGTTATGATGCGGCATATGGTCAACTTCCATATGCCGCGTTTTTCGATCGACTGTCCCCGCCCGGCACACCACCGGGCGGGATTTTTTAACCAGAAATACGAGGTCGTCTGATGCCCCTCCCCCTAGACCAGATCACCCGGTTTCTGAAATCCGTACATCCGTATGATGCCCTGCCACACGATACGCTGGCGGATCTGGCCGAACAGATCGAAGTGCGCGAGCTGGAAACGGGTGCCCCAGTTTACGAATTGGGCAACGATCTGCCCGGCGTCTTCTTGATCTATGAGGGACAGGTCGAAGTCACCGATGAAAACGGCGCAGTCGTCTCTCATCTGGGATTGCGCAATTCCTTTGGCGAGCGCGGTCTGCTCAGGGATGGTAAGGCCGCGACCCATGCGCATGCTGACGCGCCGTCCATTTTGCTCATTCTGCCACCGGCTCTGGTTCGCGCGCTGATCGACAACCACGATGTTGTCGCCAAATTCTTCAACAGAACGCGCGGAGAGAAAGCCGGCCCGCAAAGTCTGGCCACCAGTGCGATTGACGTGCTTATGGCCCGCAACCCCGCCACATGCCCGCCTGCCCTACCCGTGCGCGAGGCTGCCCGGCTGATGCGCGACCGCCATATCTCATCTCTGTGCATCACCGAAGGGGATCGTTTCCTTGGGATCGCGACCCTGCGCGATATTGCCGGGAAATTTGTGGCCGATGGCCTGCCCGACAGCACGCCGATCTCAGACATCATGACCGCTGATCCCGTGACCCTGTCGCCGTCCGACATCGGCTCGGACGTGCTGCATGTGATGATGGAGCGCGGGATCGGACACATTCCGATCTCAGAAGGTGGTAAGCTGGTCGGCATCGTGACCCAGACCGACCTGACCCATTATCAGGCCGTCAATTCGGCCGAACTGGTGCGCCGCATTGCACATGCCAATTCCGCGGCCGAAATGGCATTGGTCACAGCAGAAATACCGCAACTGCTGGTGCAGCTGGTTGCAGGTGGCAACCGGCACGAGATTGTCACCCGTCTGATCACCGACATCGCCGACACCGCGACCCGGCGCCTGCTGGCCCTGGCCGAACAGAAACTGGGCCCCGCGCCCGTGCCCTATCTGTGGCTGGCCTGCGGATCGCAGGGGCGTCAGGAGCAGACCGGCGTATCGGATCAGGACAATTGCCTCGTGCTGGATGACAGCGTGACCGAAGCGCAGATGCCCTATTTCGCCGAGCTGGCCAAGTTCGTCTCGGACGGGTTGGATGTCTGCGGGTATTTCTATTGCCCCGGCGACATGATGGCGACCAACCCGCGCTGGTGTCAGCCCGTGCGCGTCTGGCGCGACTATTTCAACGGCTGGATCGCCAAGCCGAACCCCGAGGCACAGATGCTGGCCTCGGTCATGTTCGATCTGCGCCCCATTGGCGGCACGTTCGAACTGTTTGAGGACCTTCAAACCGATACGCTGGCCGCGGCAAATGCGAATTCGATCTTTGTCGCGCATATGATCTCGAATTCGTTGAAACACACGCCTCCGTTGGGGCTGCTGCGCGGGTTCGCCACCATCCGGTCCGGCGAGCATCGTAATACGCTGGATTTAAAGCATAATGGCGTTGTGCCCATTGTCGATCTGGCGCGTGTCTACAGCCTGCAGGGCAAGCTGACCGAGGCCAACACCCGGGCCCGTCTCAAAGCCGCCGAGGCGGCTGGAGTGCTGAGCCCATCCGGCGCACGCGATATTCTGGATGCCTATGATCTGATTGCAGAAACCCGGCTGGAACATCAGGTGCGGCTGGTGAAATCCGGCGAAAAGCCGGACAATTACTTGCCACCCTCGGCCTTGTCGGACTTTGAGCGCAGCCATCTGCGCGATGCGTTTGTTGTTGTAAAAACGATGCAATCAGCTGTGGGGCATGGCAAAGGTATGCTGGGCTAGCATCGTGCGCGCGGAGAGCGGAGGATCGCCTTCGGCGACCGTATTTGGAACGAGAAGAAGCGGCGACACGCGCCGGAACGGAGGAAGGTTCACATGTTTATTGAGCTGATCGGCACGATATTCGCAGGGATTGCATTTGCAGGCGTGGCGATGATCGTGAACAAGCTGACCGGTGGCCGCCTGCCCCGTTGGGCCATGCCTGTGGCGGCAGGTCTGGGCATGATCGGCATGACCATCGCCAGTGAGTATTCCTGGTACGGGCGCACCGTTGAGACCCTGCCCGAAGGGTTGGAGATCGTACAGGAGGTCGAAAGCCGGACGTTCTACCGCCCGTGGACCTATGCGGTGCCTTTTGTTGACCGATTTGCCGCGATTGACACCGTGTCGGTGCGCACAAATGAAAAAGTGCCGGAACAACGTCTGGTCGATCTCTATTTCTTTGGACGCTGGGCCCCCCGATCCATGGTGCCCGTGGCCGTGAATTGCGCCGATTTTAGCCGCGCCAACCTGGCGGACGGGGTCGAGTTCACTGACGACGGCCGCATTGTCGATGCCGACTGGATCAACGCGGCTTCGGACGATCCTGTCATCAAGGCAACCTGCGGAGCTTAAAATGCTACACCGGCTGAGTTTGCGACTGCGCATATTCCTGTTCTTCTGCCTGCTGGCGGTGGGCGCGCTGCTGGTCAGCTCTCTGGCGCTGTGGATCAGCTATCGGCGTATTGCAGACCCCGAGTTGATCAATGCGTTCTTGTTTGCCGAGATCATCATGGGGTTTGGCTTTGTCGCCCTGATCGTCGCGGTCTGGCTGCTGTTTGATGACAACGTGGCAAAGCCGATTGAACGTCTGTCCGCGCAGCTGCGCGCGCGCGCGCATGCGGGCGTCAGCACGGATGTCGACATGCAGGCGGCGCGTTATCTGGGCGACCTGGCCCCGGCCGCGGCTGGTCTGGCCGATCAGTTGTCGGGAAAGACTATGGATGTTGCCGAGGCAGTCGCCACAGAAACCGCCCATCTGGCCGCAGAAAAACAAAGGCTGACCGCGCTGTTGACCGAGATACCGGTCGCGATGGTACTGGCCAGCCCGACGCATAAGATCGTTCTTTATGATGGTCAGGCCGCCGGGGTTCTGGCCCAGATCGGACATCCCCGACTGAACGCATCGCTGTTTGAGTATCTGCAACCCAACGCCCTGCAGGACGCCTATGAAAAGCTGATCAAAACCGGGCTAGAGGTTGATTGCACGCTGACCAGCATCGACGGCGCGCAATCTTACACGGCGCGGATGAAGCCGCTGGGCGACGCGCCGGGATACCTGCTGATTTTTGACGAAAGCGCGGCCAATATCTCACCCGAATCCGCCCGGCCTCTGGTCTATGATTTCGATCTGCTGAACAACGCCTCGGACGGGCAGTTCGAAACCCTCGCCCTGCAGGATTTGTGTTTTGTCGTCTTTGACACCGAAACCACCGGCCTGCTGCCGCATAAGGATGAGATTGTTCAGATCGGCGCGGTGCGTGTCGTGAATGGCCGGATTGTCGAGGGCGAACAGATGGACCAGCTGGTCAATCCGGGCATGCCGATTCCGCCTGCCTCGACCAAGGTTCACAAGATCAGCGACCTTATGGTGCAGGATGCTCCGGACATTGCCACGGCAGGGCGCGCTTTTCACCAATTCGCCCGTGATGCAGTGATTGTCGCCCACAACGCACCATTCGACATGGCCTTTCTGCGGCGTCACGCCAAAAGCATGGGGGTTGAGTGGGATCACCCCATTCTGGATACGGTGCTGCTGTCAGCTGTTTTGTTCGGTGCCAGCGACAAACATACGCTGGACGCCCTTTGCGACAGGCTGGAGATCACCATCCCGCATGAACTGCGCCACACCGCGCTGGGGGATGCTGTCGCGACCGCAGAGGCGCTGGTCAAGATGCTGCCGATGTTGCAAGCGCGCGGCATGACCACCTTTGGGGCCGTGATCGAGGCGACGCGCCAACATGGCCGTCTGTTGGAAGACCTGAACTGAGCCCCAAAATGTGCGGATTGCGTCCAGCTTTTCATGGACAATCCCGGCGGGCCGTGGCACCTGAGGCGCGACCACTGCATGAGCGCGCGATGACGGAAAAGACCTTCACCCCCACTCCGGACCACACCCTTGCCTATCGCGAAGCGTTGGGATGCTTTGGCACCGGTGTCACTGTTGTCACGACACAGACCGAAAATGGACCGCGTGCCATCACCGTCAATTCCTTTTCGTCCGTATCACTGGACCCGCCGTTGGTCCTGTGGTGCCTTGCCAAAGACTCATATCGGTTTGATGCGTTCAATGCCTGCCAGCACTATTCGATCCATGTGATGGCCGAAGAACAGCAGGATCAGGCGCTGAGATTCGCCCGCGACGGGTTGGATTTCTCTCATGCTGAATGGGTATCCGACCACAAAGGCCGCCCGCAACTGGCCAAATGTCTGGCCCGGTTCGATTGTAAGTTGGATGCTAGGCACGAAGCAGGCGACCACCTGATCCTGGTGGGCGAAGTCGAACAGGTGATGTACCGCACCGGCAAGGGTCTGATCTTCAAACGCGGTCAGTTCGGCGGGTTTGCCGATCTGCTTTAGGCGTCACTCGTCCAGAGAACCATGCACCGCCAGCGCCTCAAGCTGGGTTTCCTGCGGCGTGATGATGCGAAAGGCTTCGCGCACACCTGACTCGGACAGCTCACGCGCGACGGTCAGCAGAGTGTTGGGCGCATGTTCCTCGCACAGCTCTGACATATGGGCGATTTCGGCTTGTGCCACACCCATTGCAGCCTCAATCGACGGCGCGCCATAAAGCTGCGTGAAATGTTGGGCCAGATTCTGCGCAATCTGATCCAATTCGGCCTGTTCGATCTGAGTGACGGCGACAAAGGTGACGCGCCCGAAGGTCTCAACCCCCAGCCAGCCATTGGCAAAAGCCTGCCGCGCCTTGCCGTCCAGATCGCCCTCGCCCCAGTTCGAAAACTCGAAACCGCCCGAGATGCACCACTCCCCTGTTCGGGCCGGAGAATGAAAGACATTCATGTCGCTTTCATCGAAATGGATCGCGCGGGCCAGTTTCATGTGTCGTTCTCCAACAGTTCGGTCAGGGGGCGCAGTCGGGTCTCGGAACCGTCGCGGATCAGCATGCCAAACCGCTCATCCGTTCCCAGAAAAACCCCCGAGTCGTAAGGCTCACCCACGCCCCGCAAAAGGCCCATCCATTCGGTATGGAGGGGCGCATTGCCGTCCTCTTGCCAGCGGTTGAGCCAGGTCAGCATGTGGCGCGACCAGCTTTCGACCAGCTGTACCGCCGATACCTCGGCACAGCCTTCGTCATAGAGCGCGGTGACATCCGGGTTTTCGCCCGGCGCATCGCTGGTTTGGAGCAGAGCCAGTTCCCACCCGATGACCAGCCAATCAGGTTGTGCTTCGGGCGTGGTGTCGGATGCGGCGGTCCGAAACCGGCCGCAGGTCGCGCCGTTCACGCAAATCACCCCGTCCCAGCCCAGATGTACGGCCACCTCGGGCGGGGCCAGCGCGCCCAGCGCGTTCTGAAATCCCACAGAACACAAGGGCAGCATCGCCATCGCATCCTGCAGCGGCACCTCGGGGGCGAAAACAATCGCCACGCGCAGCCGGTCTGCCTGAATGTTGTAGACGACCGACCCCGCATCGCATCCCAGCGCGGCCATGGCGAGCGCACGCTCAAACGGGTCCTCCCCGTGCTGGACGGGGTGGCCTGTCAGCAAGGGCGGAAATACCGGCTCGGTCATGCGTTTCCTTTGGCGATCAGGTCGCGGGCAATCTTGCGGAACGCCTCGGCCTGCGGGCTGTCGGGTTTGCTGACGACAATCGGCGCGCCTTCATCAGCCGCAATACGAATGTCCAGATTCAATGGGATTTCCCCCAGCAGTGGCACGCCCAGCGTTGCCGCCTCGGCCGCGACACCGCCATGTCCAAAGACATGTTCTTCGTGGCCGCAATTCGAACAGATATGCGTGGACATATTTTCGATCATCCCAACGATGGGCGTCTTGAGCTGGTTGAACATGTCGATCCCCTTGCGGGCGTCGATCAGGGCCACATCCTGCGGGGTCGAGACGACAATCGCGCCGTCCACCTGGAACTTCTGGCTCAGCGTCAACTGCACATCCCCGGTTCCGGGCGGCAGGTCGACGATCAGCACGTCCAGCGCACCCCACTGCACCTGGTTCATCATCTGTTGCAGCGCGCCCATCAGCATCGGCCCGCGCCAGACAACCGCCTGCCCTTCATTGGTCATCAGACCCATAGACATCATGGTGACACCGTGGTTGCGCAGGGGCAAAATGGTCTTGCCATCCGGGCTGGCCGGACGGCCCGAGACACCCAGCATCCGGGGCTGCGAGGGGCCGTAGACATCCGCATCCAGCAGACCCACGCGCCGCCCTTCGGCTGCCAGCGCACAGGCGAGGTTGGCGGACACGGTCGACTTGCCCACACCCCCCTTGCCCGAGGCAACGGCGATGATCCGGTCCACCCCCGGCACAGCCTGCGGGCCGGTTTGCGATGGCTTGGGCTTGGGTTTCAATTCCGGTGGCGCCTTGTCCGAATGCGCGGTCATCATCGCGGACACTTTGGCGACACCATCCACCATTTGCGCGGCTTGCTCAGCGGTCGCGCGCACGGGCTCCATCTTCTCGGCATGTTTGGGGTCGATCTCGAGCACGAAACGCACGGTATCGCCCTCGACATTCAGCGCCCGCACAACACCGGCGCTGACAATGTCCTGACCGGAAACCGGGTCGGTGATTTTTTTCAGATTCGCAAGAACCGCGTCGCGGACACTCATGCCTTTCCCCTACTATTCTATCCAACCATGTGGTTGTTTTTCATTGTACTTCTCTCGATCCCGTTCAGTTTATTTGACGCATGTGGGATCGGGCCGGTAGGCTGAGCCATGCGTTTTGTCCTTTTGTGCCTGAGCCTGACGCTGTGTGCCACCCCCTCTTGGTCGCAAGAGACGCTTGGCCTTGCCGCTCCGCCCGAGGTGAAAGACTCTGGTCTTTTGCAACATATTCTTCCGCGCTTCTCACTCAAGACCGGTATTCGGATTGTTGCAGACGATGGTGGCGTTCTGGTGCTGAACCCGGCCCCTCCGGGCGATCCGGTCTTTGCGCGCGGTGATGTGGTCTATCACCTGCAGATCGGGGATGACGCCAAACAGGAACGGTTCCGCGACTGGCTGCTGTCGGATATCGGCAAGCGCACCGTCGAAGGGTTTACGCCGGATCAGGGCGCGCCCTTCTC
This sequence comes from Ruegeria sp. BE1, assembly GCF_056538885.1. Lineage (NCBI taxonomy): Bacteria > Pseudomonadati > Pseudomonadota > Alphaproteobacteria > Rhodobacterales > Roseobacteraceae > Ruegeria > Ruegeria sp. BE1. The sequence continues at coordinate 869,512 of NZ_JBQFTY010000001.1, read as the reverse complement.
GGCCAGTTTCGAAATCGCGACGGCATCGGAAGACACCACAATCGACGGCGATGTCATCCGGGGTGAGGAACTTTCGATGACCCATTGCGGTCGCTGTCATGTGATCGGGCCGAAGAACCGGATGAACGGTCTGGGCTCTACCCCGTCCTTTGGGGTCTTGCGCGCAATGTCCGACTGGTCGGAACGGTTCGAGGCGTTTTTTGTTCTGAACCCCCACCCGGCTTTCACGCAGATCGACGGGCTGACGGCACCGTTTGACCCTGAACGCCCCTCGCCCATCCAGCCGGTGGAAATGACACTGGACGAGTTGGAGGCCATTCTGGCATTCGTGTCGGCCCTTGAGGCCGCCGATCTTGGGGCGCCGTTGCAGCTTCAATGATCCTTCCGCTTCGAGAAATAATCCTCGGTCGTGACGACGCGCGGTTTGGGATTTGACTGAAACGGGTTATCCGTGTGCTGGAATTGCGCGTTCACCCGGCAATTGTCGCACATCTGGATCATCCGTGCCTTGTCCGAGGTGGCGAACATCGGATGCGTACCCGACAGTTTTTCCATAATGCGTTCCACGGTGGATTTCACCCCGAACAGCGCCCCGCATTCAACGCAGGCAAAGGGTTCTTCCTCATTCAGCACCCGCTGTGACAGGGCCGCATCGCTCAGGTCCAGTTGCGGAACCAGCGCAATCGCGTCCTCGGGACAGATGTTCTTGCACAGGCCACATTGCAGACAGGCATCCTGCTGGAAGTTCAACTGAGGCTTGTCGGGGTTGTCCACCAAAGCGCCCGACGGACACAGCGACACGCAGCTAAGGCACAGTGTGCAGGCATCGGTATCAATCGCCAACGCACCGTATGGCGCGTTTTCGGGCAGCGGCAGAGGGTCTTCGGCCTGCGGGTTCAGCGCCTGCGCCGACAGCCGCGTGATTTGCCTGCGGTTGCCCAGCGGCAGAACCGGATCGGCCAGCGGCTGAGGCACCTCTTGCGCATAGAGCAGCTCGGCCATGGCGTCCGGGTCAGCCTCGTCAATCAGGCCCAAGCTCCCCGACCCGGCAATCGCCTGCGCCAGCGCAAGCTCTCGGTCCAGGGCATCGCGTTCGGTCGTGGGTGCAAGCAAGACATCGACACGGGCGAAACCATGGGCCAGACCAGCCAGCATCTCGGCATGGCCAAAGCCCGAAATTACGTTCAGTTGCATGGGGATGACATCCGCAGGCAGGCCGCGCCCAAAGCGGGCGGCAAGCCGGATCATCTCAGCCCCATGGGCATCATGCACCAGCAGCCGGGGCGCAGTTCCGCCCGCGCGCCGATAGGTTCGCGCCAGAATGTGCATACGCGATACAATGGCCGCAATCTGGGGATCTTCGTAAGTGATTGCCGTAGACGGACAGACCGCAGCACAGGCCCCGCATCCCGCACAGACCATCGGGTCGATCGACACATGTTCGCCATCCGGCGAGATCGCGCCGGTCGGGCAGATGTCCAGACAGTTCGTGCAGGCCACCTGTTCGGCTCGCGAATGGGCACACAGCGTTTCCTCCATCCGCACATAAAGCGGTTTTTCGAACGTACCGACCAGTTGCACCGCGTCAAAGGCCAGACGTTCGACCGCCACCTTATCTTTGGGATCCGCCCTCAGGTATCCTTCGCGCTTTTCCGGGGCCGGTACAAAGGCCATGTCACCCGCCAGATCAATCACGATGTCGCAGGTGGATTTTGCCCCATCGCGCGGCTCGGACCATTGAAAGGCCCCGCGCCCACCGGGCTGGGCCTGTTGCAGCGCGTCCAGCTGTAACGAGAACCCTCCCAAGGCCCCATTCACCGATCGCACGCGCCCCCGCACAACATCAAAGTCACGCGACAGGGGCTGGCTGTCATCGGTCGCCAAGACGGTCACGGCCAGCGTTGCGGCCAACCGCTGGGCCAGATCAAAACAGACCTCACCTGCGCCGATGATGAAACAGGTGCCTTCGCTGAACACATCCACGCTGGGCGTGATGGGCTGCGGCAACAGCGCCTCGGCCGCCAGTGCCGCCATCTTGGGCGTTGCATCATCCCCTTGGTCAGACCATCCGGCGCGGTCACGCAGATCAACGAAACCCGGCGTTTCGATCTGCAATTCTTCGGCCAGTGCCGAGAACACCTCTTGTTCCTGCCCGCAGGCGATGATCGTGTCGCCCTCTTGCATCAGCGCTGCGGCGCTGTTCAGCTCGCGCGTGCACAACGCTGTATGCACCTTGGAACAGCTTGTGCCACAGGTCGATGCGATCTGTTCGGCATCCAGCGACTGCGTTCCTTCGCAATCACACAGCAGAATCTTGGTGCCCATAGTCCCTCCCCGAACGCGGTCCATCCCTCGCACATTAGGCTGTCCTTCGGGGGCGGCAATGTAAAGGCCACCGATTTTCATCCCGACGCCGCTCAAAAGCCCTTATTTGATGGCGCCGGGCAAGCCCCCTCACGAACACGCTACCACCATGTACGACTAAAGTCGTAGTGCTAGGACTTGGCAGAAGATCAAATTGTGTACCATAGTGGACTTGGAGAAGGCAGGGGAGAGCCTTCAGGGGAGGACTACGTGGCGGAGGCCGCAAACCAGATTGAAATGCCAATCGGCGTCGTCGTGCGCAAAACACCCGGTGTAACCCGCTGGGCGAAATGGAACTGGCGTGCCGTCGCCGTTTTGCCGGGCGCAGGCCCGGCGGATTGGCATGAGATGCGGCGCGAAGGTGAGGCTGTTGAATACCACGCAGCCACCCTGCCCCTGACCCTGTGGGCGGATGAGACCGAGGCTTACATGGTGAACCTGTCTGACGGTCAGCCCTCGATCTATCTTGTTCTGCGGGATGCGCTGGATGGGCAGCGCCCGATGGATGCGGTTTTGGTCACCGCCTCTCCGTTCGAGGGGCAGGATTACGCGGATACCGGCGAAGAGATTGTCGAGAAAATCCCCATGACCGAAGGGCTGATCGCCTGGGTTCGGGATTTCGCTTTGGAACATCACCGCGACGAGGTCTTTGTCAAACGTCGCCGGGACAAAAAGCGCACCGACTTGGTCGAGGATGGCAAAGGCGATGCGCGCATCCGGCAGGACTCGGACGTGTATCGTGCACCGCGGAGGATCATCCAATGACCCAGCCGCGCGATTTCTGGTCTCGCCGCAAGGCCGCCGTTCAGGCCGAGGCCGAAGCAGAGGTGATCGCCGCCGAGGAACTGGCCGTTGCCGAACAGCGCGCCGAGTTGGAGGAAAAGACAGACGCCGAGATTCTGGCCGAGTTCAACCTGCCCGACCCCGATCAGCTGCAGGCGGGCGATGATGTCTCGGGCTTTATGGCCAAGGCCGTGCCCGACCGCCTGCGCCGCCGTGCCCTGCGGCGGTTGTGGCGTCTGAACCCGGTGCTGGCCAATGTCGACGGGCTGGTCGATTATGGCGAAGACTATACCGACGCGGCCTGTGTCATCGAAAACCTTCAAACGGCCTATCAGGTTGGCAAGGGGATGCTGGCGCATGTCGAAGCCCTGGCCGCGAAGGCCGAGGAAGACGAAAGCGAGGCACCGGTCGAAGAACTGTTGCCGGAACCAGAGGTCGTCGAAGAGCCCACGCCCGAGCCCGAACCGGTGCAGATGGCCCAGATCGAAGAGCCGGAAGAAGAAGACGCCCACCCCCCGTCCCCGCGTCGCATGAAATTTGAATTCGAAGGATAACGCAATGACCGCAAGCGAAGCGCAAAAATTGGATGTCTCGGCCGAGGATCGTCTGCGCGCGGATTTCTACAATTTCCTGGGGCTGCTGCTGTCCGCCCCGCCCGATCAGCTGTTGCTGGATCAGGTGGCGGGTCTTGGCGGCGATGAAACCGATCTGGGTCAGGCCATTCAGGCAATGGCGCGGGTGGCCAAAGTCACCAAACCCGCTGCGGCCGAGCGTGAGTTTAACGCGCTGTTCATCGGGCTGGGCCGGGGTGAGCTGCTGCCTTACGCCAGTTTTTACCTGACCGGCTTCCTGAACGAAAAACCATTGGCGCAACTGCGCAATGACATGGCCCTGCGCGGCATCACCCGCGCCAGGAACGTGTTTGAACCCGAAGACAACATCGCCTCACTGATGGAGATGATGGCAGGCATGATCGTTGGCCGCTTCCGTGCACCTGCCACCTTGGACGATCAGAAAACGTTCTGGAACAAGCATATCGGCCCCTGGGCCGCGCATTTTTACTCGGATTTGGAAGGTGCCGAAAACTCGGTCCTCTATGCCTCGATCGGCACTGCCGGTCGGGTCTTTATGGAGATCGAACGCGAAGCCTTTCGGATGACGGCGTAACCCGCCACTCGCCGGTGCCCGACAGGTGCCAAACAGCAAATGGGAAAGGAGACCCCCATGAGCAAGACCAAGGAAGAAGGCGCGACGCGCCGCGACTTCCTCAAACTGGCCGGAACCGCAGCACCCGCTGCCGTCGCCGCCGCCAGCCTGACCGGACAGGCCGAAGCAGCCGAGCTGCCTACGGACGAAACCCGGATGCAGGACACCGCGCATACCCGCGCCTATCTGGAGAGCGCCCGGTTCTGACCCGGACGTTGTCACCCCCGACTGACGGTTGCGATTGGCCCTGACGTCGGTTTGCACAGTACCAAGCCAGCCGTGGCTGACACGGCGCGCAAGGGAGGAAAGAAATGCTTAGGAAAAAGACCAACGGGGTTGCGAGACGCCCCCAGCGGACAAGTATCCTGTCCCAGGTCGGCGAGAAAACCGTCGATCGCCGCGCATTCCTGCGCGGATCAGGCCTGACGATCGGCGGCCTTGCCGCGATCAGCGCCACGGGCGGAACCGTGACACAGGCCAGTGCAGCCGCCTCGGCAACGGGCGCGGTTGATCTTGTAAAATCCGTCTGCACACACTGCTCGGTCGGCTGTACCGTTGTGGCCGAAGTGTCTAACGGCGTCTGGGTCGGGCAGGAACCCGGCTGGGACAGCCCGTTCAACCTGGGTGCGCACTGCGCCAAGGGGGCATCCGTCCGCGAGCACGCTCATGGCGAGCGCCGCCTGAAATATCCGATGAAAAAGGAAGGCGGAGAGTGGAAGCGCATCAGCTGGGAACAGGCGATCGACGAGATCGGCGACGGCATGATGAACATCCGTCAGGAATCCGGGCCGGACAGCGTGTACTGGCTGGGCTCCGCGAAACATAACAACGAACAGGCCTATCTGTTCCGCAAGTTCGCCGCCTACTGGGGCACGAACAACGTGGACCACCAGGCCCGTATCTGCCACTCGACCACGGTTGCGGGCGTTGCGAACACATGGGGCTACGGCGCCATGACCAACTCGTATAACGACATGCACAACAGCCGGGCCATCTTTATCATCGGTGGTAACCCGGCCGAGGCGCACCCCGTCTCGCTGCTGCATATCCTGCGTGCGAAAGAGCAGAACAACGCCCCTCTGATCGTCTGCGACCCGCGCTTTACGCGCACCGCGGCCCATGCGGATGAATATGTCCGTTTCCGCCCCGGCACCGACGTTGCATTGGTTTGGGGTATCCTGTGGCACATCTTCGACAACGGCTGGGAGGACAAAGAGTTCATCCGCACCCGTGTCTGGGGTATGGACCAGATCCGCGAAGAGGTTGCCAAGTGGAACCCCGAAGAGGTTGAGCGCGTCACTGGTACGCCCGGCTCGCAGCTGCGCCGCGTCGCCCGGACCATGGTGAACAACCGCCCCGGCACCGTCGTCTGGTGCATGGGTGGTACGCAACACACCAACGGCAACAACAACACCCGCGCTTACTGCGTGCTTCAGCTTGCGCTGGGCAACATGGGCACCTCGGGTGGTGGCACCAACATCTTCCGTGGCCATGACAACGTGCAGGGCGCGACGGACCTTGGTGTTCTGTCCCACACCCTGCCCGGCTATTATGGCCTGTCCAAGGGGGCATGGGGTCACTGGTCGCGTGTTTGGGGTGAAGACCCCGAATGGCTGGCGGGTCAGTTTGCCACGATCAAGGACAAGGAGGGCAAGGATAAACCGCTTCAGAATGAGCGCGGCATCCCGGTCTCTCGTTGGATCGACGGCATTCTCGAAGACCCGGCCAACATGGATCAGGACAATAACGTCCGTGCCATGGTTCTGTGGGGCCACGCGCCCAACTCGCAGACCCGGATGACGGAAATGAAGACGGCGATGGAAAAGCTGGACATGCTGGTCGTGATCGACCCGTATCCCACCGTTTCCGCCGTTCTGCATGACCGCACCGATGGCGTCTATCTGTTGCCGGCCTGTACACAGTTCGAAACCCGTGGTTCTGTCACGGCCTCGAACCGGTCGCTGCAGTGGCGCGACAAGATCGTCGAGCCCCTGTTCGAAAGCCTGCCGGACGAGGTCATCATGGCCAAGTTCGCGAATAAGTTCGGCTGGGCAGATCGGCTGTTCCGCAATATCGAGATGGACGACCCCGAAACCCCGAATGTTGAAAGCATCACGCGTGAATTCAACTCGGGCCTCTGGACCATCGGCTATACCGGTCAGTCGCCGGAACGTCTGAAAAGCCATATGGCCAACCAGCACACGTTCGACAGAACCACGCTGCAAGCCATTGGTGGACCCAACGACGGCGAGTATTACGGTCTGCCCTGGCCCTGCTGGGGAACGGCCGAGATGGGTCATACGGGGACACCGAACCTGTATGATATGTCCAAGCCGGTGGCCGAAGGTGGCCTGACCTTCCGCGCCCGTTTCGGTGTGGAGCGTGATGGTGACAACCTGCTGGCCGAAGGGGTCTATAGCGTTGGATCGGAAATTCAGGATGGATATCCGGAATTCACGATGCAAATGCTGATGGACCTTGGCTGGGACGGCGACCTGACCGCCGAGGAACGCGCAGCAATCGACGCTGTTGCGGGGCCGGAAACCAACTGGAAAACCGACCTGTCGGGCGGCATCCAGCGGGTTGCGATCAAGCATGGCTGTGCGCCCTTCGGGAACGCAAAGGCCCGCGCGGTCGTCTGGACCTTCCCGGACCCGATCCCGCTGCATCGCGAGCCGCTCTATACCAACCGGCGCGATCTGGTCGAGGACTATCCGACCTATGAGGACCGGCATGCCTATCGCCTGCCCACCCTTTATGCTTCGATCCAAAAGAACGACTTTTCAAAGGATTACCCGATAATCCTGACGTCGGGTCGTCTGGTCGAATATGAAGGCGGCGGCGAGGAAACCCGGTCGAACCCGTGGCTGGCCGAGCTGCAGCAGGACATGTTCGTCGAGATCAACCCGCGCGATGCCAACAACCTTGGTATCCGTGACGGGCAACAGGTCTGGGTCGAAGGTCCAGAAGGCGGCAAGGTCAAGGTGATGGCGATGCTGACCAACAGGGTCGGTGCCGGTGTGGCCTTTATGCCGTTCCACTTTGGCGGCCATTTCCAGGGTGAAGATCAGCGGCACAAATACCCCGCCGGTGCAGACCCCTATGTCTTGGGTGAAAGTTCCAACACCGCCCAGACCTATGGCTACGATTCAGTGACCCAGATGCAAGAGACGAAAGCGACTCTTTGCAAAATCTGGGCAGCGTAAGGAGGAGAAGAGAACATGGCAGCAAGAGCAAAATTTCTCTGCGACGCCGAACGCTGCATCGAGTGCAATGCCTGCGTCACCGCGTGTAAAAACGAACACGAGGTGCCGTGGGGCGTGAACCGCCGCAGGGTGGTGACGATCAATGACGGTGACCCGGGCGAACGCTCGATCTCGGTGGCCTGTATGCATTGCTCGGATGCGCCCTGCATGGCGGTGTGCCCGGTCGACTGCTTCTATCAGAACGAAGAAGGGGTCGTCCTGCATTCCAAGGACCTGTGCATTGGCTGTGGCTATTGCTTTTACGCGTGCCCGTTCGGTGCGCCGCAATACCCGCAGGCGGGCAACTTCGGATCACGCGGCAAGATGGACAAATGTACCTTCTGCGCCGGTGGCCCCGAGGAAACGCACTCGACCGCAGAGTTCGCCAAATATGGTCGCAACCGGATCGCCGAGGGCAAACTGCCCATCTGCGCCGAGATGTGTTCCACCAAGGCCCTGCTTGCCGGTGACGGCGACGTGGTCTCGGCCATTTACCGCGAGCGCGTCGTTGCCCGCGGCTTTGGCTCGGGCGCGTGGGGTTGGGGCACGGCCTACGATCAGAAAGACGGCTAAGGTCTTAACCAAGAAAGACAACCCCCACGCGTTGGGGGTTGTTCCACTTTTGCCGGTGGCTGCTGGTCAGCCGCCGCAATTTCTGACCCTGCTGGAGCGAACATGACCAACGATGTCTATTGGCTGTTGAAGCTGGATTTAAACACCGAAAAACAGTCTGAGTTCGAAGCCCTGATGACCGAAATGGTCAATGCGACCCTGCAGGAAAGCGGTGCCAAAAGTTATGAGTGGCACCAAAGCGATGGGTCCGTGCACATCTATGAACGTTATGCCAGCTCTGACGACGCCATGATCCACATGCAGAATTTTGGGGCAAATTTCGCGGATCGGTTTTTGTCTTTGCTGACCCCGGTCCAACTCGACGTCTATGGCCCCGCAAAAGATGACCTGCGCGCCGCGCTCGGACCCGTTGGCGCGGTCTTTCATCGGCAGATCGGCGGCTTTGACCGCTGACCCATACTCATATTCGGAGAGTTTCCCCCATGCGTTTGATTCAATTTCTGCTCGTCTCACTTTTCCTGACCGGCGCCGCATGGGCTCAGGAAACCACCCCGCCACCTGCGCCGGACCGGGCCACCACCGGCGGTGCAACAACGCTGGAAGACATCCTTGCGCGTCAGCGTGGCGAGCAAGTGGACAATACCTATCGCTCGGAAAACACGGGCCAAGGTAATGTCGAAGGGCTGCTGGGTCAGTTTGGCACACGGGGCATTGCATCTGACAGCGACGTGTACCGCGCGATCCGCTATGGGTCGGCCAATACCACCGTGTCTTCTCAGGGCCCCGCAGCGGGCGTGTTGATTCAGGACGGCGGCATGTGGTGGTGGAACTTCCGCACCGGGCCATTGCGGGAATATGGGACCTATATCATTGCAGGCATGGCCGCGATTATCCTGCTGTTCTTCCTCATCCGCGGGAAAATCCGCATCGATGGTGAAAAAACCGGCCGCACTGTTCTGCGATTCAACGGGTTTGAACGCTTTGGTCACTGGCTGTTTGCCGGATCATTCATCGTGCTGGCAATTACTGGTCTGCTCAGCCTTTATGGCCGCGATTTCCTGATCCCGATCTTCGGGAAAGAGGGCTTTGCCACCATCGCGCAAGGATGCAAATGGCTGCACAACAACCTGGCCTGGGCGTTCATGCTGGGGCTGATCATCATCACCCTGAACTGGATCGTCCACAACATCCCCAACAAGACCGACCTGAAATGGTTGGCAGCCGGAGGGGGTCTGTTCACCAAGAACAGCCATCCCCCCGCGAAAAAGTTTAACGCCGGTCAAAAGGTGATCTTCTGGGCTTGCGTGTTGCTGGGCGTATCGATCAGCCTGTCTGGCCTGTCGCTGTTGTTCCCCTTCGAACTGCCGATGTTCGCGAAGACCTTTGAGATTGCCAATTCCACCGGCATCCCGCAGGCAATGGGCCTGAACCTGCCGGTGCAAATGTCCCCGCAGGAGGAAATGCAGTACGCACAGGTCTGGCACGTGATGGTCGCTTATGTCTTTATCGCCATCATCATCGCGCATATCTATCTGGGATCGGTCGGCATGGAAGGCGCGTTTGACGCCATGGGCACCGGCGAGGTCGAAGAGCAATGGGCGCGTGAGCACCACTCTCTTTGGCTGGAAGAGGTGCAGGAAAAAGAGGCCAGCAAAGCCGCAGCCTCACCCGCCGAGTAAATGCGCGCACTGGTTCTGGCACTGGCGCTGGTTCCCCTGCCCGCTTTGGCCGAGTTCTTTACGCTCAAAGGTCACGGCGGGCCGATCATGGGGATCGCCACCGCGCCCGATGGTCGGATCGCGACGGCCAGTTTCGACAACTCGGTCGGGCTGTGGTCGGATCAGACGCCCGAATGGCTGGAAGGGCACGAAGCGGCGGTGAACAGCGTCGCCTTCAACGGAACCGCGATCTATTCCGCAGGCGACGACTTTACCCTGCGCCGGTGGCCGGGCGGAGACATTGTCGGCCAGCACAAAGGCAAGATCGTCAGCATCGCGGCCTCGAAAACTCATGTGGCCACCGCCAGTTGGGATGGCACGATTGGTCTGTGGCCGGTGGATGGCTCCGATCCGATGACGCTGGGCCCCACGGGCAGCGGCGTAAATGCGGTGGCGTTTTCCTCGGACGGGACGGCGCTCTATTCGGCGGGGGTCGATGGCTCTCTGCGCCGTTGGGACGTGGCCAGCGGTCAGGAAACGCAGCGTATCATTGAGCATGGGTTTGGCATCAATGAGTTGGTCCTGAACGAACAGGACGGTTGGATCGCCTACGGCGCGGTGGATGGCGTGACCCGCATCCGCGACCTTGAAACCGGATCTGAGCGGGATTTCACGCTGGAACGCCGCCCAATTCTGGCATTGGCGCTCAGCCCAGACCGCAGACTTCTGGCGGTGGGGGATGGCGAAGGCTACATCATGCTGATCGACACGCAGGATTGGCGCATCGCACAGGATTTCCGCGCCACCCTGCGCGGGCCGGTCTGGGCGCTGGCCTTTTCCGCCGATGGTGACAACATCCATGCAGGCGGCATCGATGAGGCCATGTATAGCTGGCCCGTTGCGGCACTGGGCGATCAGGAACGCATGGCCGCTGCCGAGCCCAGTTTCCTGAAAAACCCCGACCAGATGAGCAATGGTGAGCGTCAGTTCGCCCGCAAATGTTCAATCTGTCACAGCCTGACGCCTGATGGGCAACGGCGCGCGGGTCCGACCTTGCATGGCATCTTTGGCCGGCAGGCAGGCACGCTGCCGGGATATTTCTACTCGGACACGTTGCAAGACTCTGATATCATTTGGAATGACGAGACGATAAATGCCCTTTTCGACGAAGGGCCAGACCATTACATTCCGGGATCAAAGATGCCAATGCAGCGGATTACCCAAGCGCAGGACCGAGACGATCTGATCGCCTTTTTGCGCAGCGCCACGGCACAAACGAACGGAACCGGAGGAGACCAATGAAAGCCTTTCTTGCTGCTGCGGCCGTCATGGTTGTGATCACCATAGCCGCGCCCTTCACGCTCAAACAGATCGGGTTCAGCGCTGCGGATGCCGGGTCCGGAGCGGCCGTGCGCCTCGACTGAATGCCCGAATACCTGACCACAAAGGAACTGGCCGACCTGCTGCGCATTGGCGAGCGTAAGGCCTATGATCTTGCCTCATCGGGCGAGGTGCCATGCGTGCGCGCCATGGGCAAACTGCTGTTCCCCCGGGCCGAGGTCGTGGCCTGGCTGAACGCCTCACGCTCGGGCCCGCACGTGGCTGAACCGCCCCTGCCCCCGATTGTCGCCGGCAGCCACGATCCTCTGCTGGACTGGGCCTTGCGGGAAAGCGGCTCGGGGCTGGCCACCTATTATGACGGCTCTTTCGACGGGCTGACCCGGTTGAAGGACCGCAGCGCACAGGCCGCCGCCCTGCATATCCACGAAGAGGATGGGTTCAACGCAGGCGCCCTGCGTGACCATCTGGGCGAAGCCCCGGTCGTTCTGTACGAGGTCGCGCAACGCCAGCGCGGGCTGTTGCTGGCCCCGAACGTCACCGAAATCAGCGGCTTTGCCGACCTCAAGGGACGCCGGGTCATCCTGCGACAGGACAGTGCCGCCAGCCAGCGCCTGTTTGAGACGCAGCTTGAGGCCCACGGCCTCACGCGCGACGATCTTGATGCCCTGCCCACCTGCGCCCGCACCGAAGAGGAACTGGCCATCGCCCTGCATGACGGCAAGGCCGAGGTCGGGTTCGGATTGGGCGCGCTGGCAGGGCTCTACACGCTCGGCTTCATGGCCACCCATTCCGAACGCCTGGACCTTGCCATCTGGCGAAGGGCCTATTTCGATGATCCGATGCTCAAACTGCTGGGCTTTCTGCAATCTGATCGCTTTGCCACCCGCGCCGCCGAATTCGGCGGCTATGAAATTTCCGGTTTGGGCACCATCCACCACAACGGCGCGAGCGGTTAAATCTGGTCACTTGGCGTTGGGAAAGAACAATTGCTGCCCATCCAGTTTGTATGACTCGATCGCCGCCTGTCCGTGGGGTCCAACCAGCCAGTCAATGAACCGCTGACCCGCAGCCGCGCGCACGTTCGGGTGTTTTTCGGGGTTCACAAGGATGACGCCATATTGATTGAACAGACGCGGATCGCCTTCGACCAGCACCTCAAGATTGCCCTTGTTGCCAAAGGACTGCCAGGTTGCGCGATCCGTCAGGACATAGGCGTCCATCCCGCTGGCCACATTCAGCGTCGCCCCCATGCCCGAGCCGGTCTCGCGGTACCACTCGCCCGACGCATCGGTCGGGTCGATCTCGGAAGACTCCCACAGGCGCATCTCGGCCTTATGGGTGCCGCTGTCATCCCCGCGCGAGGCAAATGGGGCCTGGGCGTCGGCCACGGCGGCCATAGCCGCGACAATATCCGTGTCGCCTTTGACCTGTGCCGGGTCCGATTTCGGGCCAACCAGAACAAAATCGTTATACATCACGTCAAAACGCTCAACACCCCAGCCATCGGCTACGAATTTGTCTTCGGCCTGTTTGGCATGCACCAGCAAGACATCGCCGTCACCGTTGACGGCGTTACGGATCGCCTGCCCTGTCCCAACCGCGACCACACGCACATCGATCCCGCTTTCGGCTTCAAAGCCCGGCAGGATGTAATCCAGCAGCCCCGAGTTCTGCGTTGATGTGGTGGATTGCAAGACAATAAACGGCGCCTCGGCGCTTACTGGGTTCGCCATCAGGCCAAGAGACACCAGCGCTGCCCGCGCAATATTACGGATCATTTCGATCTCCATTCTTTTGAATTAAGTCACCAGCCCACCGGCGAGGTAACGGCGCGACGCATCGCTGTCCGGGGCATCCAGAACCTGTTTGGCCACGCCGTGTTCCACCACATGACCGCCCTGCATCATCACAATATCAGCCGCCAACCGCCGCGCCTGACCTATGTCATGCGTAACCATGACAATTCGCACCCCACGGCGCGAGGCGCGCTGGATCATGCGTTCGATCATCTGGGTGGCACTTGGGTCCAGCGCACTAGTTGGTTCATCAAGAAACAGGGTTTCCGGCTCCAAAGCGAGCGCACGCAGGATGGCAAGCCGTTGCGCCTCACCCCCCGACAGGGACCGTGCGGATTGCCGGGCTTTGCCGTCCAGCCCGCCCTCGGCCAGCAGATCTTCGATCCGGGCCTTGCGGGTGCTGCGGTTCAGGCCCTGCCGTTTCAGCACGAAATCCAGATTTGCCGCGACCGAGCGGCGTAGCAGCACAGGCTGCTGAAACACCATCGCCTGCCGCGCCTTGTGCGCGTCATTCAGAACCTCGCCGTCCTGACAGACACGCCCCTGATCCGGTATGATCAGCCCGTGCAAGCAGCGCAGCAACAGGCTTTTGCCCGCCCCATTTGGCCCCAGGATCAAGGTCGGTCCGGGGCCATCCAGTGACAGCTGCGCAACGTCCAGCAGCGTCCTGCCTTTGCGGACGATCTTCACACCATCCACAGTCAGACTGCCTGTCATTTCGCAAATCAGATCACGCATGGCGCAGCCCCTCTTGTTCGGCCCGCAGGCTCAGCGCGCTGACCATGGCGTTCACTGCCACCGCGATCCCAATCAGGATGGCCCCAAGCGCCAGGGCCAGGGCCAGATTGCCCTTGGACGTCTCAAGCGCGATGGTCGTCGTCATCACGCGTGTCACGTGATTGATGTTGCCGCCCACAATGATCACGGCCCCCACCTCGGCAATGGCGCGACCGAACCCGGCAAGCAAGGCTGTCACCAACGCCAGCCGGGCATCCCACAACAGCACCGGCACCGACGCCAGCCGCGACACCCCAAGCGAACGGAGTTGTTCCGAGTATTCCTCGGCCAGCATCTCAATTACCTGCCGGGTCAGTGCGGCCACGATAGGTGTGACCAGAACCACCTGCGCGATGATCATTGCGGTTGGCGTATAGAGCAGCTCCAGAACCCCTAATGGCCCCGACCGGGACAGCATCAGATAGACCAGCAGGCCAACAACCACAGGCGGGAACCCCATCAGCGCGTTCATCAACACGATCAGCGCTCGCCGCCCCGGAAAGCGCGCAACCGCCAAAGCGGCCCCAACCGGCATGCCAATCAGGGCAGAAATCAGCACAGCAAACAGGGAGACTTCGAGAGACAGCAACACTATCGCCCACAGCTCGGCATCCCCGTTTAGGATCAGAGCAAAAGCTGAGCTGAATTCTGATGCAAATCCCTGCATTATTTTCCCACTTTCCGCAATTTCGTATGAAATGCGCGTAATTACAGGGAAATACTAACCGTTTCTGCTGCCAAGTACAGACACGTTTCCGACATTCGAAAAAGAAAACGCGGCCCCCTTTGGGGCCGCGCATGCGCAGGTAATGGCAGTTGGCTTAAAGCGTTTCGGGCTTAACTTGAGACACGAATACCCTGCCACGCCTGCGGCGTTCTCGGGACATTCGTGTCACAGAGTGATTCAGGTAAAACCCGAAACGCTCTAGTTCAACGCCGCATCCGTGATCTGGTGGGTCCACGCGCCCTCGGGCTGTGCGGTGATCACGGGATCAGAGCCACCGGCCAGCAGGGTACTGACGGTGCGGTCAAAATCAGCCGGATCAAGCGCGCCGTTGGACCCGGCGGTCAGCTTGGCGATCTCACCCATCATACGCTTTTGATGCTGTTCGGTCTGGGCACCGGTCGCGTCATTTTCCAGCACGATATCGGCGGCTTCGTCAGGATGCTCCTCGGCGTATTTCCAGCCTTTCATCGAGGCGCGCACGAACCGCTCCATCTTGTCTGTAAACGCGGCGTCGCTCAGGTTTTCTTCCAGAACGTACAGACCGTCTTCCAGCGTAGCGACGCCCTGATCTTCGTATTTGAAGGTTACCAGCTCATCGGGGTTCACGCCCGCATCGATCACCTGCCAGTATTCATTATAGGTCATGGTGCTGATGCAATCGGCCTGACGCTGCAACAGCGGGTCGACGTTGAACCCTTGTTTCAGAACTTCGACCCCGTTCTCGCTTTTGCCGCCGGTGTCGATGCCCAACTGGCTCATCCAGCTCATGAACGGGAATTCGTTGCCAAAGAACCAGACGCCCAGCGTGCGGTTCTTCAGATCCTCGGGCGAGGCAATGCCCGCATCCTTCCAGCAGGTCAGCATCATGCCCGAGCTTTTGAACGGCTGCGCGATGTTCACCAGCGGCAGCCCCTTTTCACGGGCGGCCAGCGCGGCGGGCATCCATTCGACGGTCACATCGGCCCCGCCCCCGGCAATCACCTGCGTCGGCGCTATATCCGGACCACCCGGCAGGATCGTGACGTCCAGCCCCTCTTCTTCGTAGAACCCCTTGTCCTTGGCCACATAATACCCCGCGAACTGCGCCTGCGTGACCCATTTCAGTTGCAAAGTCACCTCATCCGCCGCAAGCACCGAACTGGCTGCCAGGGTAAAGGCGGCGACCGCCCCACTGAAAATCTTATTCATCTTCATGTCTCCTAGTTGCTGTGTGTGCCCCTTTTTCGGGGTCTGTTGAATTCTTTTTATCCGCGTTGTGACGGGTGCCAGAATGTCACCGCCTTCTCGGCTGCTGCGACAAGACCATAGAAAACCGTCCCCGCCAGGGCGGCAACGGCGATCTCGGCCCAGACAAGCCCGATATTGAGGCTGCCGACACCTGTCGAAATACGAAACCCCATCCCGCGCGTGGGTGATCCGAAATACTCGGCCACGATAGCACCGATCAAAGCAAGGGTTGTCGCAATCTTCAACCCGTTGAACACAAAGGGCATCGCCGCAGGCAGTCGCAGTTTCCACAAGGTCTGCCAATAGCTGGCTGCGTAGGTGCGCATCAAATCGCGCTGCATCGCGTCCGCCTCACGCAATCCCTGAACCGTGTTGACCAGGATCGGAAAGAACACCATCACCACGACGACCGCCGCCTTCGAGTGCCAGTCAAACCCGAACCAACTGACCAGAATCGGCGCGATCCCGACGATCGGCAGAGCCGCCGCAAAGTTGCCGATGGGCAATAGCCCCCGCGTCAGAAAGGCCGAGCGGTCAATGGCAACCGAACACACAAACGCCGCAGCGCACCCAATCACAAAGCCGGTCAGCGCGCCCTTGAAGACGGTCTGCTTGAAATCCTCCCACAGCAGGTTTGCCGAACCGACGAACTCTCCCGCCACGCTGGATGGTGGCGGCAGGATCACGGGCGAAACACCAAGCCCCTGCACCAGCCCCTCCCACAGGACCAGCAGCGTGACGCCGAACAGAACGGGCACCACAATGCGAACCATACGGGTTTTACGGTGTTTGGAAATCGCCAGACGGTAATTGACCAGCCAGGCAAGACCCCAGAACAGAAGTGCAAAGGACAACCACGTCATGCGCTCAACCCCATCCGGCGCAGGGCCAGCCTTTGCAACAGATCCAGTAGGGTCACCAACAACCCGGCCAGAATAGCGGCAGCCAAAAGCGCGGCCCAGATGGCCAATGGCGTGCCAAATTGGTCTCCGATCAGGATGCGCGCACCCAGACCCGCCACCGCACCGGTTGGCAGCTCACCCACAATGGTGCCCACCAAGGCAGCCGCGATCCCGACCTTGAGCGAGGTGAACAGATACGGCAGTGAAGACGGCAGCCTGAGCTTGAAAAACCCCTGCGTCCCGGATGCGTTATACGTCTTCAGCAAATCCAGCTGCGGCAAGGACGGCGACCGCAACCCTTTGACCATCCCCACCAGCACCGGGAAATAGCACAAATAAGCCGAGATCACGGCCTTGGGCACCCCGCGCCCCTCGATCCCGATCTGAGAGCTGACGACAATGATCATCGGGGCCAGCGCCACGATGGGAATGGTCTGGCTGATGATCGCCCAGGGCATCAGGCTCATATCCGCGACACGCGAATAGACGATGGCAACGGCGGCCAGAATGCCCAGCGTTGTGCCCAGCAAAAAGCCCCACAGAGTGGATTTCAGCGTCACACCCGCGTGGTAGATGAGGGACCGTTTGGAAAAGGCCCGTCCCTTGACCACCATTTCCCCGGTCGTCTTCCACAATTCCTGCCCCACCTGTCCCGGCGTCGGCAGTCGTGGCCGGTCCAGAGCATACCCGCCCGCGATCGCACCGGGGTTCGAGGCCATCAGCACCCAGACCGAGGTATCCCGACGCTCCAACGCCGTCTCGGGGGTGACGCTTTCGCCTGCCCGCTGGGCCTGATCCAGCGAAATACGGATGTTCATCGGGGCCACGGCCGCATACCAAAGCGCGACAATCGCGGCGAGCACAACCAATATAGGAACAAGGTTCTTCATGGCGCGTCCTGCATCACGGGTGTCTCAATCGTCATAGGAATGCCCCGCCCGCAGCCCCTCGCGTACGCGATGGGCGACCTCGATGAATTCCGGCGTGTCGCGGATGTCCAAGGGTCGCTCTTTCGGCAAGGGGCTGTCGATCACATCGGTGATCCGTCCGGGCCGGGGGCTCATCACCACGATCCTGGTGCTGAGATAGACCGCCTCGGGGATGGAATGCGTCACAAACCCGATGGTCTTGCCCGTCCGCGCCCACAGCGCCAAAAGCTGTTCATTCAGGTGATCGCGCACGATCTCATCCAGCGCGCCAAAGGGTTCATCCATCAGCAGGATATCCGCATCAAACGCCAGCGCCCGCGCGATGCTGGCCCGTTGCTGCATCCCGCCCGACAACTGCCACGGGAACTTGCCGCCAAACCCTTCCAGATCAACGAGTTCCAGAACCTTTTTCACCCGCTCTTCCTGCTCGGCAGCCGAGTACCCCATGATCTCAAGCGGCAGTTTGATGTTCTTGGCAATGGTCCGCCACGGGTACAGCCCCGCCGCCTGAAAAACATAGCCATAGGCCCGCTTCCGCCGTGCCTCATCCGGGGTCATACCATTGACGGTCAGAGTCCCGCCCGTCGGGGTTTCCAGCGCCGCGACACAGCGCAGGAAGGTGGTCTTGCCACAGCCCGAGGGGCCGATAAAGCTAACGAAATCCCCCTTGTTGATGGTCAGGTTGACGTCCTTCAACGCGTGGATCGGACCGTCATTGGTTTGGAAGGTGAGGTCGAGGTTTTCGGCTTCAACTACAGCTTTGCCCGCTTCGTTCATTTCTCTTTTCCCGTTGTCTTCCAGCGGGAAACCATTTGCTCGGTAGCAGCAAAAAGGTTTCCGTTCTTCGCTCTTAAGCGTTCCCCACTGACAAAGTTCTCAAGCCTGTCCCAATCGCGATAGAGCGCAGTGCGCCAATAATCTCGCAGGATTTCCTCGTCAATCGCGCCATGTTTGATCATCCGGGCCATCAGTCCGTAGACACTCAGGATATAACGGGCCAAGCCGCGCTCCTCACTTTCCAAGTCATCATAGCCCCGCTGATGCGGACCACCAAAGAAGTGCTGGCGCGCTTCGCGAAACTGAGCGGCTTGCAACGTTTCGTGGATCACGTGGATCGACTCTCGAAGAAACCTGCGCTCATCTTTGTCCTGACCGCGTGCTTGCAAGCGCATTTGTCGCCAGACAAAGGCTGCGGTCACCATAACAGCAAGCGCGGCAAGAATTGCCGCGACATCCGCCGAGATATCCAGCCAGAACTCCAGCCCCATCAGCAGCGATCAAACCCCCGTCGCCGGAATACCCGTCCGCTCGACTGGACGCGGCGCGGTCAACTCTTTCCACGTACTCAGCGCCCGGTTCACATGACCGTTTGGCTCACGCGCAACAAACTCACCATGGCCTTCCTGCGTGCGGATTTCCCCATCATGCATCGCCACCTGACCGCATGTCAGCGTAAAACGCGGCAGACCTTTGACCTCTTTGCCTTCGAACACGTTGTAGTCGATGGCCGATTGCTGCGTTTCCGCGCTGATCACCTTGGTTTTCTCCGGGTCCCAAACCACGATGTCCGCATCCGCGCCAACCAGAATTGCACCCTTTTTCGGATAGCAATTCAATATCTTGGCGATGTTTGTTGAAGTAACAGCCACAAACTCATTCGGGGTCAGACGCCCGGTGTTTACCCCATAGGTCCACAGCATCGGCATCCGATCTTCCAGCCCTCCGGTCCCGTTGGGGATCTTGGTAAAATCGCCCACGCCATAGCGTTTCTGATCGGTGGTAAAGGCACAGTGGTCGGTGGCCACCACGCTCAGCGTTCCAGAATGCAGCCCGTTCCACAAGCTGTCCTGATGCTGCTTGTTGCGGAACGGAGGGCTCATGACCCGCCGCGCCGCGTGATCCCAATCGGGATGGAAATACTCGCTCTCATCCAGGGTCAGATGCTGGATCAGAGGCTCCCCCCACACCCGTTTGCCATTCATCTTGGCCCGGCGAATGGCCTCATGCGCCTCTTCACAGGAAGTATGCACCACATACAAAGGCACACCCGCCATGTCGGCAATCATGATGGCGCGGTTGGTCGCCTCTCCCTCAACCTGCGGCGGGCGGGAATAGGCATGCGCCTCGGGTCCGGTATTGCCCTCGGCCAGCAGCTTGGCGCTCAGCTCAGCCACCACGTCACCGTTCTCAGCATGCACCATGGCGATCCCGCCCAACTCAGCCAGACGTTTGAACGAGGCGAACAGCTCATCATCATTCACCATCAACGCGCCCTTATAGGCCATGAAATGCTTGAACGTGTTGATCCCGCGCGTCTCGATCACGGTCTTGATGTCGTCAAAAACCTGCTCGCCCCACCACGTCACCGCCATGTGGAACGAGTAGTCACAATTCGCCCGCGTCGATTTGTTGTCCCAGCGCTTCAACGCATCCAGCAGGCTCTCGCCCGGGTTGGGCAGCGCAAAATCCACCACCATCGTGGTTCCCCCGGCCAAAGCCGCCCGCGTCCCGCTTTCGAAATCGTCGCTGGAATAGGTGCCCATGAACGGCATCTCCAGATGGGTATGCGGATCAATCCCTCCCGGCATGACATAGCACCCGGTCGCATCCAACTCCTTGTCACCCTTTAGATCCATCCCAATCTCGGTGATCACGCCGCCCTCGACCATCACATCCGCCTTGTAGGACAAATCTGCGGTCACAACCGTGCCGTTCTTGATAACAGTGCTCATCACAATCTCCCTGTTGCGGTCTGCGCCGCTTGCTTCATCTGGCCAAAATATCCCCGGGGGGTCGCCCATCGGGCGACGGGGGCAGCGCCCCCTAGCCCACAATCTCCGCCGTCTCGACGACCGCATGAAACAGAACATCCGCCCCGGCAGCCGCCCAGTCCTTGCTGATCTCTTCGGCCTCATTATGGCTCAACCCGTCCACACATGGGCACATCACCATCGCCGTCGGCGCCACGCGGTTGATCCAGCACGCATCGTGCCCCGCTCCCGAGATGATATCCGTATGCGAATACCCCAGCCGCTCAGCCGCATTCCGCACCGCCGAAACGCACACTTTGTCGAATTCCACAGGATCAAACCCGCCGACCTTCTCAAACTCGATCTGCAGGCCCATCTCTTCGACGATATCCTCGGCCGCCACGTGCAGGCGCGCCTCCATGTCCTTGATCACCTCCAGATCGGGCGAGCGGAAATCGACCGTGAACACCGCCTTGCCGGGGATCACGTTGCGAGAGTTCGGGAACACATCGATATGTCCCGCCGCGCCCACCGCGTGCGGCGCATGAGACCAGGCGATCTCATCCACTTTCTCAAGAATACGCGCCATGGCCAGACCGGCATTCTTGCGCATCGGCATCGGGGTTGATCCGGTATGCGCATCCTTGCCGGTGACCGTGATCTGGGTCCAGCTCAGCCCCTGTCCATGAGTGACCACGCCGATGTCTTTGCCTTTGGCCTCAAGAATGGGACCCTGTTCAATATGCAGCTCAAAGAAAGCGTGCATCTTGCGGGCACCGACCTCTTCTTCGCCGCGCCAACCAATTCGCTGCAATTCATCGCCAAAGGCCTTACCCTCAGCGTCCTCGCGCGCATAGGCCCAGTCCTGCGTGTGAATACTGGCAAAAACGCCCGAGGCCAGCATGGCCGGGGCATACCGCGTCCCCTCTTCATTGGTCCAGTTGGTGACCACGATAGGGTGTTTCGTCTTGATGCCCAGATCGTTCAGAGTGCGCAGAATCTCAAGCCCGCCCAAAACGCCCAGCACACCGTCATATTTCCCGCCGGTCGGCTGCGTATCCAGATGAGAACCCACATAAACCGGCAGCGCCTCGGGGTCTGTGCCCTCGCGGCGGGCGAACATGTTGCCCATCTGGTCGAGGCCCATGGAACACCCTGCCTCCTCGCACCAACTTTGAAACAGCGCACGACCCTGCGCATCCTCATCGGTCAGCGTTTGCCGGTTGTTTCCGCCCGCAACACCCGGGCCAATCTGGGCCATCTTCATCAGGCTGTCCCACAACCTGTCGCCATTGATCATGAGGTTCTGCGCCGGAGCTGCCATGATGTCTTTCCCTGTCGCTTGCGATTTGGCTCGCTTTTGGTGTCTTGATTTGACCATCTGGTCAAACTCACGCTATCACGGGTTGGTCATCAGTCAAGAAATTGCGAGACGCCGTTGGAATTTTTGGCCTAAACGGCGCCAGCTTGCCGGAAAATAAGACAGTCAGGAAACATGCCCAAAGATCGCGCTCCGACCAGAATTCAGAAAAAGAACCGCGCCGCGATTCTTGAGGCCGCCCTGAACGTGTTCTCGGCCCACGGGTTTCGCGGTGCCACGGTCGACCAGATCGCCACCGAAGCGGGCCTGAGCAAGCCGAACCTTCTGTATTATTTTCCGTCCAAAGAGGCGATTCACACCGCCCTTCTGTCCGGCCTTCTGGATGTCTGGCTGGCGCCGCTGCACGATCTGGATGCGGACGGCGACGCGATGGAGGAAATCCTCAGCTATATTCGCCGCAAGCTGCAGATGAGCCGCGAATTGCCGCGCGAAAGCCGCCTCTTCGCCAATGAGCTTGTCCAGGGTGCGCCCCGCATTCACGACGCTCTGTCGCAGGACCTCAAACAGTTGGTGGACGAAAAAACCGACATTCTGAAACACTGGATGGAGACCGGCAGGATCGCCCAAATTCACCCGTATCACCTGATCTTTTCGATCTGGGCGCTCACTCAGCACTATGCCGATTTCGATGTACAGGTCCGCGCAGTGCTGGGCGACGAAGATCCTTTTGAGGGCGCAGAGACATTCATCGATACGCTGTATCGCAAACTGCTTACCCCTTAAGCCTCTGTTAACCTTGAACGCAGCAAAGTCGCCGCATGGTTTCTTTGCGCCCCAACCCTGAACCCTGGATTGCTCAGATGTTCTCGACCAAATCCGCGCGGCGCGGCGCGGTGGTTCGGCGTTCAATCTCCTGGGTCGAGCGCGAAGTTGGGCATGAACGCTTCCAAAAAGAAATAAGGCAGCGCGGGTATCACCTGATCCGCACTGCCAACCAGTACATCGTAATCTGCCACAGCGGCCCGATCGACATCCCGTTCTGAGAAAATTCGACGAATTTTCTCTAGCGAGATTTTTCGTCGAAAAATCTCTTACTCCGCCGCTTTCACCATTGGGTTGTTCGGATGCATCGTCCAATTCGCATAATCCGGCTGAACTTCGCGTCCGGTGCGCGGATCAACTTCTCCCGCTTGCATCGGCACCATCGAGATGCATCCATCCACCGGACAGACATCCACACATAGGTTGCAGGCGACGCATTCGTCATCCATGACCTCGAACACGCGATCCTCGGACATCGAAATCGCCTGGTGGCTGGTGTCTTCGCAGGCGGCATAACAGCGTCCACACTTAATGCACTGGTCCTGATCGATTTTGGCTTTGGCCACATAGTTCAGGTTCAGGTACTGCCAATCCGTCACGTTCGGAACCGCAAGACCAACAACTTCCGACACATCCTTATAGCCCTTCTCATCCATCCATTTGGACAGGCCCGCAGTCAGTTCGTCGATAATCTTGAACCCATAAGTCATCGCAGCCGTACAGACCTGCACGGTACCACAGCCCAAAGCCATGAATTCTGCCGCGTCACGCCACGTGGTCACACCGCCGATACCCGAGATCGGCAAGCCATGCGTCGCCTGTGCACGTGAAATCTCGGACACCATCGACAGCGCAATCGGTTTCACCGCCGGGCCGCAATAGCCGCCATGGCTGCCCTTACCATCAATCGAAGGCTCGGGGCTGAACGTGTCCAGATTGACGCTGGTGATCGAATTGATTGTGTTGATCAGCGACACCGCATCCGCCCCGCCATTCTTTGCGGCCTCGGCCGGCTTGCGAATATCGGTGATGTTGGGCGTCAGCTTCACGATGACCGGGCGGTCATAGTACTGCTTGCACCAGCGGGTCACCATCTCAATATATTCCGGCACCTGCCCGACGGCAGAGCCCATGCCGCGTTCGCTCATGCCATGCGGGCAGCCGAAGTTCAGTTCGACCCCGTCCGCACCCGTCTCGGCCACGCGCGGCAGGATGGCTTTCCATGCCTCTTCCTCGCACGGGACCATGATCGACGCGATCAGGGCGCGGTCCGGGTAGTCGGCCTTGACCCGCGCCATCTCTTCCAGGTTCACCTCCAATGGCCGGTCGGTGATCAGTTCGATATTGTTCAGACCCAGCAGCCGCCGATCCGCCCCGTAGATCGCACCATAGCGCGGCCCGTTCACATTCACGACCGGAGGGCCTTCGGCCCCTAGTGTTTTCCAGACCACGCCGCCCCATCCTGCCTCAAAAGCGCGACGCACGTTGTATTCCTTGTCGGTCGGCGGCGCCGAGGCCAGCCAATACGGGTTCGGGCTTTCAATGCCCAGAAAGTTTGTCTTCAAATCAGCCATTTATCCGGCCTCCCTGATGCAGATCAGCATCTTTATCATGAGTGTCACGCGCTCAGAGTCGCGTGAATGTCCATCGCGGCATCCCGGCCCTCGGCCACTGCGGTCACGGTCAGGTCTTCCCCGCCCGCCGCGCAATCGCCCCCGGCCCAGACACCGGCCACCGAGGTCCGCCCGGCCCCGCTCACAGCGATCTTGTTACCATCCAGTTCCAGCCCCTCGGGCGCGCCTTCCAGTTTCTGACCAATCGCCTTGAGCACCTGATCCGCAGCCAAGCGGATCGTCTCGCCTGTACCGGCCAGTTGCCCATTCTGGCTGGACGTATACTCCAACTCAATTTCCACCGCCGCGCCATTCCCGTGCACGGCCACGGGCTGCACGTTTGTCATGATCTTGACGCCGTGCGAGGCCGCCAGATCCTGTTCATACCGGCTGGCCCCCATGGCATCGCGTCCCCGACGGTAGGCGATGGTCACATTCTCGGCCCCCAGCAGCTTGGATTTGACAGCTGCATCCACGGCAGTCATGCCGCCGCCGATCACAACCACGTTCCGGCCAACCGGCAAATCCGACAGATCGCTGGCCTGCCGCACGTCCGAGATGAAATCGACCGCGGCACGCACCCCGTCCTTATCCACACCGCCTGCGCGCAGGGCATTCACCCCAGCCAGCCCGATAGACAGAAACACCGCATCATAGGTCTCAACCAACCCCTCAAGCGAGAGCCCCTCGCCCAGCGCCGAGCCGGTCTCAATCGTGATACCGCCGATTTTCAGCAGCCAGTCCACCTCGGCCTGCGCAAAATCATTGGTCGATTTATAGGCTGCAATTCCATATTCATTCAGACCGCCGGGCTTGGGCTTGCTTTCGTGGATAACCACGTCATGCCCCAGCATTGCCAGCCGATGCGCGCAGGCCAGACCCGCAGGCCCTGCACCCACCACGGCCACAGTCTTGCCCGTTGGCGCGGCACGTTGGAAGGGATGATCCCCGGACACCATCACGCTGTCGGTCGCATAGCGCTGCAGCCGGCCGATCTCGACCGGGGCGCCCTCGGCAGCCTCACGCACGCAGGCTTCTTCGCACAGCGTCTCAGTCGGGCACACGCGAGCGCACATACCGCCCAGAATGTTCTGCGTCAGGATCGTTTCGCCCGCAGCTTCGGGCTGGCCCGCCTGAATCTGGCGCATGAACAGCGGAATATCGATATCCGTCGGACAGGCCGTCACACATGGCGCGTCATAACAGAAATAGCACCGATCTGCGGCAACTGCGGCCTCATGCGCGGCCAGTGGTGGATGCAGATCCGTGAAATTCGAGGTCAGCTCATCGCTGGAAAGCCGCCCGGAAACAATGCCGGGGACCATCTGGCCCTGTGCCATCGCTCTACTCCCTGTAGATATGTTCGTTATGGTCTCAGCTTGCCACAATCAAATTTTTTATCAATTGGTAAAATTTAGAAAAACGCCAAAAAATGCAAAATCCGGGCGATTGACCCGGATTTCTCTGGAAACTGCATGTTTTCCCAGCAACCGAGGTGTCAGATCATCCCGTTCAGGTGTCCGGATTTCACCCATACGCGGGCTCCGCCCTCGCCGACCGTCGCCTTAGAACGCGCACCGGGCGGCAAGCGCAGCCAATCCCAGACACCAAAATCCTCACCCGCTTCGGTAAAACTGCCTTCGATCACGAATACCTCCAGCCCCCGGCTGGCGTCCAGATCAACGATTTCCCCGGCAGCCCAGCTTTGCACCCTGACATCTTCATGCGCATCGCGGAACAAATCGATATTCCCGCCGCCGTTGATTGAGCGTCGCACTTCGGTACGGTCTTCGGGATCGAACTGATGGAGCTTGACCAAAATGGTCGCGCCTTCACTGGCCGAGGGCGTGTGCGATGAGGTCGGAGGGTTGCGCACATAGCTGCCAACCGGGAAATCGCCGGTTTCGTCCTGAAACACACCGTCGAGTACCAGATACTCCTCTCCCCCATCATGGGTATGGGCGGCAAAGGCGCTGCCGGGGGCAAAGCGGACAATTGTTGTCGCCCGCGCGACTTCCTCACCAATGCGGTCCAGCATCTTCCGCTCGACCCCTGCGGCGGGGGATGCGACCCATTCGGTATCTTTGAAGTGAACGGCGACCCGTTGGCTGAAATCCGCGTTGACCCGCATCTGCTATCCTCCTGCGCTGTTGGATATCTACATGGGTCCGCAGCCACGATTTTCAAACCGTTCGCTTATTGGGGTTTTGACGCCCTTCACGGCTTGTTGTACGTCAAGTTCAGGCAGGTGCCAAATACCGGCCCGATCAGAAAGCGCTAAACGATGCAGGCCACCCCGTCCAAGTTCAATATTGTCATCATCGGACAGAACAACCGCCTGCAATATGAGGCGCTTTTGTTCGCGGCCTCCCTGCGCCATAGCGCGCCGGAATTCAGCGGTCGGCTATTTGTAGCTGTGCCACAGCCCGGTCCTTGTTGGCCGAAAGACCCAAGCATCCAGAACGAGGATCTACTCAAGGCGCTCCACCAGTTGGATGCCGAGATACTGCCCTTTGACAACACTGTGTTCGGCAGCAGCTATCCTTACGGCAACAAGATCGAAGCCCTGCTGACCCTGCCCGAGGGGGAACCCTTTGTGTTCTTCGACAGCGATACGCTGATCACTGGCGACGTGTCCTCGGTCCCTTTCGATTTCGACCGACCCGGCGCGTCGCTGAAGGTCGAAGGCACATGGCCCAAGCCCACCCTGTACGGCCCCGGTTTTGACGGCATCTGGAGCGCGCTTTACGACCGCTTTGGGCTGGATTTCGAAAGCTCGTTGGATACCAGCCAGCCCAAGGATTACTGGCGGCGGTATTTGTATTTCAATGCTGGCTATTTCTTCTATTCCTGCCCCCGCAGGTTCGGAGAGCGGTTTCTGGACTACGCCCGCACGATACGGGACGGAGAGATTCCCGAACTTGCCGGACAAAACCTTGATCCCTGGCTGGATCAGGCCGCTCTGCCGCTGGTGATCCATTCCTTTGGCGGCAGTCGGGATGCGCTGCCAGGTGGGTTGCTGGATGATGAGGTTAGCTGTCATTACCGCCTGTTCCCCCTGCTCTATGCCCGCGAGAGCGATCATGTGGTCGAGGTGCTGGAAACGGTCGTTGCGCCTAATCGGGTCAAGAAGGTGCTCAAAGGTTATGACCCGATCAAAAAGCTGGTTCTGCAGCGCAAGGGCCACAAGATCAGGGACCTGTTCGACCGCAACAACCTGCCCCAGCGCGAGCAGGCCATTCGCAATACGATCCGCAGCAAGGGCCTTTGGATGCGCTGACAGGATTGTTGTGCCCACGCGCCGGATCGCCTAGAGATTCTGCCAACAAACATTCCAACAGGAGATTTCAACGATGTCTGACGGCCCAACCTACGGTTTTGACACGCTTCAAATTCACGCGGGCGCGCGACCCGATCCGGCAACAGGCGCGCGTCAGACGCCGATCTACCAGACCACCGCTTATGTGTTCCGCGACGCCGATCACGCGGCAGCGCTGTTCAACCTGCAAGAGGTGGGCTTTATCTATTCCCGCCTGACCAACCCAACCGTGGCTGTGCTGCAAGAACGCGTTGCCACGCTGGAAGGCGGCGTGGGCGCGGTTTGCTGTTCTTCGGGTCACGCGGCGCAGATCATGGCGCTGTTCCCGCTGATGGGACCGGGCTGCAACGTTGTGGCCTCGACCCGGCTGTATGGCGGCACGGTCACCCAGTTCAGCCAGACCATCAAGCGGTTCGGCTGGTCGGCCAAATTTGTGGACACCGACGATCTGGACGCCGTCAAGGACGCGATCGACGAAAACACCCGCGCGGTGTTCTGTGAGTCCATTGCCAACCCCGGCGGCTATGTCACCGACATCCGGTCGCTGGCGGATGTGGCCGATGCGGCGGGTATTCCCCTGATCGTCGACAACACATCGGCCACGCCCTATCTGTGCCGTCCCATCGAACAGGGTGCAACACTGGTGGTGCATTCGACCACCAAATACCTGACCGGCAACGGCACCGTCACCGGCGGCTGCATTGTGGATTCGGGCAAGTTCGACTGGTCAGCCAATGACAAGTTCCCCTCGCTCAGCGAGCCTGAGCCCGCCTATCACGGCCTGAAGTTTCATGAGACCTTCGGCCCGCTGGCCTTTACCTTCCACGGCATCGCCATCGGTCTGCGCGATCTGGGCATGACCATGAACCCACAAGCGGCGCATTACACGCTGATGGGGATCGAGACCCTGTCGCTGCGGATGGAGCGCCACGTCGAGAATGCTCAGAAAATCGCCGCGTGGTTGGAGGCCGATGATCGCGTGGATTACGTGACCTATGCGGGCCTGCCCTCATCGCCCTATCACGACCGGGTCAAGTCGCAGTACAAAAAGGGCGCCGGTGCCCTGTTCACCTTTGCGGTTAAGGGCGGCTACGACGCCTGCATCAAGCTGGTCAACGCGCTTGAGATTTTCAGCCACGTGGCCAACCTCGGCGATGCGCGGTCGTTAATCATCCACTCGGCCTCGACCACGCACCGCCAACTGACACCGGAGCAGCAAGAGGCTGCAGGCGCAGGTCCGGGCGTTGTGCGTGTATCCATCGGGATCGAGGATGCAAACGACCTGATCGCCGATCTGGATCAGGCGCTGGCCAAAGCCTCAGCCTAAGGGATGGCCGGGCACGACACCAACGATCTGGGCCAACCCATCGGCCAGCCGGTCAAGGGCGATTTCCCGCGTCCGACACCGCCCTACACGCCGATGGAGGGCCAGTATTGTTCCGTCGTGCCGCTGGATGTGAACAGACACACGCCCGGATTGTTCCGGGCGTATGCCAATGACACGGACGGTCGCAATTGGACCTACCTGCCCTATGGGCCGTTCAACTCGGAACAGGAGTTTGACGATTGGGTCCGCGCGACCTGCATGGATGCCGATCCCATGTTCCACACCGTTCTGGACAGCGACGATACCCCGATTGGCATGGCCTCATTCCTGCGGCTGCAACCTGCGGCGGGTGTGATCGAGGTGGGCCACATCCACTTCTCACCCCTCTTGCAGCGCAGCCCCAAATCGACCGAAGCGATGTATCTGATGATGCGCCGCGTGTTCGAGGAGCTGGGCTATCGCCGCTATGAATGGAAATGCGATGCGCTGAATGCCGCGTCCTGTCGTGCGGCTGAGCGGTTGGGCTTCACGTTCGAAGGCATCTTCCGTCAGGCAACCCATTACAAGGGCCGCAACCGGGATACCGCGTGGTATGCGATCCTCGATACCGATTGGCCGCATATCAAGGCCGCATTCGAAAGCTGGCTGTCACCGGAGAATTTCGACGCGTCGGGCCAGCAGCGCCAAGTGCTGCAAGCCCGTGCTGATGGGACTGGATCAGTCGGAAATCCCGAATTCCATCGTCACGTTGACCGAGACTGAGATCTCGCCCCCCGCAACCGGCACACCGCCCGCTTCATCAAAGGCCGCAGCCCGCATCTGCGCCACCGGAAAACTGCCGCCTGTCTGTTCGCTGATCGTCTGAACCGGGCCCAAGGTTACGTTGGCAGCCTGCGCCAGCTGGTCTGCCTTAGCCGTTGCCTCAGCCACCGCTTTGGCCCGGGCCTGCGCCCGTAGCGGGGCCTGATCCTGTACGCCAAACCGCAAACCACCGAAATCGTTGGCGCCGTCTTGAATGACCGCATCCATGATCGATCCCAGCTTGGTCAGGTCACGCACATGCACCTGCACGTTGTTCGATGCGACAAATCCCGAAATCTCGGGGCGTTGGCCATTGTTCCCGTTGCGTCCGGTCCAAACCGGCGACAGGGACACGTCCCGGGTTTGCACATCTCGGGATTCGACGCCCATATCCTCAAGGCGTTTGAGGATCTGCGCGACCGCATCAGAAGTTGCCTGCATCGCGTTCGACGCTTCGGCATTTTCGTTTGTCACGCCCAGTGTGATGGTCGCCATGTCAGGCGCGGCCTGAACGGTTCCGACGGCATCCACCGTGATGCGACGTTCTTCCGCATGGGCCATGCCAACGGCTGTCACGGCCAGCAGTGCGGCCAGAAAAGCGATTTTCTTCAAGGTCTTCCCTCCGGTCTTTTCACTGCCAACATGGTGATCAAAGGGGTGTTACGGCAAGAGGAACCCCCGGCTTTTTCTTTCCCTCGGCGGGAACCTGCTTTAATGTCGGTCTGCGGACGACACGTCGTTTGCATTGATGCTGACAAATATGGTTCCTCGGGAATATGAAACCCGCCTTTGCGCTGTCTTTCTCTGCGACCGGAATAACTGTGCATCACCAGTCGGATGATGACTGGTTCTGTATTGGTGAGGTTGCGCTGGATGCGCCGGACCTGAATGATCAACTTTTTGCCCTGCGTGACCGGGCCTTTGCGCTGGAAAACAACCTGAGCTGCAAGCTGGTGATTCCGACAGAGCAGGTGCGGTTCCTGACGACCGAAACCGACGCCGAGTCGGCGCAGCAGGCGCTGGCGGATGAAACGCCCTATTCCCTGCAGGAGCTGATTTTTGACACGGCAACGGACGGACCGACCACCTATGTCGCCGCCATCGCCAAAGAGACGTTGGACGAGGCCCGAACCTTTGCAATCAGCCACGGGTTCATACCAGTTCTGGTCACCGCTCAGACTGATCCGGATCAATTCCCCGCTGAACCCCGCTTTGCCGCAGAGCTAGATGAAAACGCGAAGGCAGAGGACGCGCCGAAAGAGCCTCCGTCAAGTGTTCATGCCATAGCCGACACAGCGGCCCCCGATGTGTTCCGAGCGCCCCCTGCCCCTGCGAGCGCGCCCCAAAACCCTGCAAAGCGCGGCGGGCAACTCACAATCCCCATTGCGGCTTGTGTTGCTGTCGCATTGGTGCTGGGCGCATGGGCTCTGAATCCCTCTGGCGGCGACGACGGAACAGTCGTAGAGGCCGTGAAATCCGACGTGGGGATCGAACCCGAAGCGTTGGTCGACCTCGCCGAGCCTGAGATATCAGAGCCGGAGGTGCCAGCGGACATCGTTCCCGCAGAACCGGAAGAGCCGACGGACATCGCCGCTATAGAGCCCGAAGCCAAGCAGCCCGAGAAGGTCGAGCCTGCAGAAGACGGGACCACCGAGGACAATCCGGCCTTATCGCCAACAGATGCCGCAATTCTTGAGGCGCTGAACGTCGCCCCGACACCGGTGGAAGAGATCACGCGCGCGCCCGATCCGCAGGACACTCCGCCGCAAGCGGGGATCACAATCACAACGCCTGAGCCTCTGGTGCCCCCCGACCAACCTGAGCAGGATGACCTCTATCTGGCCTCGGTCGACAATTCCAATCTGTCGACAGATGCGATCGCCCTGCCCCCGATCGAAAGCTTTGCTACAGATGCGCCCTTGGAACAGGTGGCCCTGCCCGGCACGTCAGGCACCCGGTTTGAATTGGATGAGCGCGGCCTTGTGACCCCCAGCACCGAGGGTACGCTGAATCCCGATGGTGTGGTTGTCTATCTGGGTCGCCCCTCGAAGGTTCCACCGGAACCACCCGTACGGTTCGAAGAGGAACCGACGCTGGAAGAGCCCACAGACAGGCTGGCCGAACGGCGCGCCAGAGTGCGCCCGGACAATCTGATTGAACAGTTCGAACGCCTCCAGCTTGGCGGTCGCACACGTCAGGAACTTGCGGTGCTGCGGCCCAAACTGCGCCCAGCCTCGCTGCAACAGCAACCGCAGATTGATGAAACGCCGACCGCTTTAGCCGTTGTGCGCGTTCCGCGCCCTAAACCGCGACCGGCGGGGATTGCGCCCTCATCCACTGCACGCGCGGCCAATCTGGGCTCGACTGCAGCCATTGAACAGGTTGAAACCGGATCGTTCCAGCCCAAGGCCGTTGCGCCGAAAATCCCGTCGTCGGCCTCGGTCGCGCGGCAGGCCACGATCGACAACGCACTGAACCTGCGCAAACTGAACCTGATTGGTGTCTATGGCGCACCGGCGGACCGCAGGGCGTTGGTGCGGTTGCCCAGTGGCCGCTACAAAAAGCTGAAAGTGGGCGACCGGCTGGATGGCGGCAAAGTCATCGCCATCAGTGACAGCGAATTGCGATATCAGAAAAAGGGCCGGAACCTGACGCTGAAAATGCCACGCGGTTGATGATCAGGGCAGACTGCCCGCCCTGACCGAATGAGCTTAGAAGATCAAGCCGCTGAAATTTCACCGCTTTCGATCTGTTCACGCTCGATGGATTCGAAAAGGGCCTGAAAGTTGCCCTCGCCAAATCCATCATCGCCTTTGCGTTGAATGAATTCGAAAAAGATCGGTCCGATCACAGTTTTTGAGAATATCTGTAGCAGAATGCGCGTTTCGCCGCCGTCCAGAACGCCCTCGCCATCGATCAGGATGCCGTGCTTCATCATACGGTCCAAAGGCTCATCATGATCGGCCACACGGTCGCGGGACATCTCGTAATAAGCCTTGTTCGGGCCCGGCATGAACTTGAGCCCCTTTTCAGCAATCGCATCGGTTGAGGCATAGATGTCTTCGCTGCCTACGGCGATGTGCTGAATGCCCTCACCATTATACTTGTTCAGGTAGGACACGATCTGGCCGGTCTCGCCCCGGTCTTCGTTGATCGGAATACGGATGCGACCGCAGGGCGACGTCAGGGCACGGCTGTAAAGCCCTGTAAACTTGCCCTGAATGTCGAAGAAACGGATTTCGCGGAAGTTGAACAGGTCCTCGTAGAACTTGAACCATTTGTCCATATTTCCGCGATAGACGTTATGCGTCAGGTGGTCGAGGTAATAGAAACCGTCACCGCGCGGCTTGGATTGCGTGGTCCAGGTGAATTCCTGATTATAGGGCGAGGTGTCATGGTACTGGTCGATGAAATAGATCAACGACCCGCCAATCCCCTTGATCGCAGGCACATTCATCGTCTTGTCCGCCGCCTCATAGGGCTCGGCCCCTTTTGCCACAGCGTGGTCAAACGCTTTCTGCGCATCCGCGACACGCCAGCCCATCGCAGGGGCGCAGGGCCCGTGGTCCTCGACGAAGCGCGCGGCAAAGCTGTCGGGGTCGGAATTCAGGATGTAGGTGACATCGCCCTGCTGCCACAGTTCGATTGTGGGTTTGTCCGCACGGTGGCCCACACATTCGAAACCCATCTTGGCGAACAGATCGCGCAGCTCTTGCGGTTCAGGATGCGCGAATTCCACAAATTCGAACCCGTCTGTACCGGCGGGATTCTCTTTGCTGATGACGGATTTCGGGGCGGTATGCGGGAAAGGACCCATGGCGCGTCTCCTCAAAACAGGAATTTCTTTGCTGATTCCAAAATACGCCTTAAATGGCGCTGTTTCTGCGCATTGTTTTCGTGTAAACTAGGATCGCACGCGCAAATCACGCACGACACCGCCATTTTCCGGAGAAATGCCGCACATGCTGGATGCCACCGACACGCGCCTGCTGTCCGCCTTGCAAAAGGATGCACATCTGACGGCGCATCAACTGGGTGAGATGCTGAACCTGTCGCCCAGTCAGGCCGGTCGGCGGCGGCAGCGGCTTGAGGCCGAAGGCTATATTACCGGCTATGCCGCGCGGCTGGATCCGCTAAAGCTGGGACTGCATGTGCAGGGATTCGTTCAGGTGCATCTGGGCACCCACGGACCCGATCAGTCCCAAAGCTTTGCCCGCCTTGTCGATGCGCGACCCGAGATCACAAGCGCCTGGACGATGACCGGAGAGGCAGATTACCTACTGCATGTTTTTTGTGATGATCTATCAGCGCTCAACAGCTTGCTTCATCAAGTGATACTGCCGCATCCTGCTGTTGCTCGGGTCCAAAGCCAGATCGTGATGGACCAGCTTAAGCGCGACGCCCCTTTGCCCACCTAACGCGACCGAAAGGACAAAAATGGACGATTTCCTCTACCAGGCTTCGATCTATCTGGCTGCTGCCGTGATCGCCGTGCCTTTATCGGCGCGATTGGGTCTGGGGTCCGTGCTGGGGTATCTGGCCGCCGGCATTGTCATTGGGCCTGTGCTGGGACTGGTTGGTGCAGAAACTGAAAGCCTGCAGCACGTGGCCGAGTTCGGCGTCGTCATGATGCTGTTCCTGATCGGGCTAGAGCTTGAGCCCCGCGCGCTTTGGGATATGCGGGACAGGCTGCTTGGGCTGGGCGGGCTGCAGGTGGGTCTGTCGACTGCGGCCATTGCCTGCGTGGCCATCTACGCCAACCACCCGTGGTCCGTGGCGTTGGCGGTTGGGCTGACGCTGTCCTTGTCCTCGACCGCGATCGTTTTGCAGACGCTGTCTGAAAAGGGCCTGATGCAGACAAATGGCGGGCGCGCGACCTTCTCGGTTCTGCTGACGCAGGATATCGCGGTGATCCCTATTCTGGCGCTCTTGCCGTTGCTGGCGCTGCCCGTGGTCCCGCACCTGTCCAGCGACGGGTCTATCGACCGGGGCAGCCATGATCTGCACGGTGCCGCCCATCACAGCCTGTCGCTGGTCGAAGGGTTGCCGGGCTGGGCCGTCACGCTGGTCACACTCGGCGCGATTGCCTTTGTGATCCTGGCAGGCGTCTATCTGACCCGCCCCCTGTTCCGCTTTATCCACGCCACCCGCCTGCGCGAGATGTATACGGCGCTGGCGCTGATGATCGTCGTGGGGATTTCCTTTCTCATGACGCTTGTTGGCCTGTCACCCGCCTTGGGTGCGTTTCTGGCGGGCGTTGTTCTGGCCAGCTCGGAATTCCGGCATGAGATGGAAAGCGACCTTGAACCCTTTAAGGGGCTGTTTCTTGGCCTGTTTTTCATCACGGTCGGCGCCGGGATCGACGTGGCCTATTTCTTTAACGATCCGCTGGAACTGATCGGGCTGGCCCTGCTGGTCATTCTGACCAAAGGGATCATCCTGTTTCTGGTCGGGCGGGCGTTTAAACTGCGAGGCCGCGATCACTGGCTGTTCACGCTGGGTCTGGCACAGGCAGGTGAGTTTGGCTTTGTCCTGCTGGCGTTTTCCACGCAGCAAAACGTCATCCCGCCGGACCTGTCGCAAAAGCTGCTGATGATCATCGCGCTGACGATGCTGATCACGCCGCTTCTGTTCATCATCTATGACGTCCTGTCCCGCCAGATGGGCGACAGCAGCGCGCAACCTGAACCCGATGAGATTGATGAACAAGGCCCGGTGATCATCGCCGGTATCGGCCGCTTTGGTCAGATCGTGAACCGTCTGGTGCGCGCCAGCGGTTTCAAGACCATCGTACTGGATCACAATATCGAAACGGTGCAACTGATGCGCCGCTTTGGGGTCAAGGGCTTTCTGGGCGATCCGACCCGGCCCGAACTGCTGCGCGCGGCGGGGCTTGAAAAAGCGTCGGTTCTGGTCGCCGCAATGGATGACCCCAAGCAGGTCACCCGTCTGGTCAGCTTTGCCCGCCGACAACGCCCCGATCTGCACATCATCGCCCGCGCCCATGACCGAACCCATGTGTACGAGCTGTATCAGGCCGGGGCCAATGACATCGTGCGTGAGATGTTCGACAGCTCGCTGCGGGCCGGGCGCTATGTGCTCGAAAACATCGGCCTCAGCGAGTATGAGGCCGCACAGGCCGAGCAGACCTTTTATCAACACGACCGGGCCTCCATTCGCGAGCTGGCCGAGCTGTGGATACCGGGCATGCCCACCGCAGAGAACAAGAAATACATCGAACGCGCGCAGCAATTCGAAAAAGAGCTTGAGACCGAGCTGTTGGAACTGGCTGAGAAACACGCCAAGAAATCGGCCTGATCCAGCGTTTGGATCAGGCCCTTGGGTTTACCCGTCCGAGACGCCCGCCTCGGCAAAGGTGGCCATGCCGGAATGGCAGGCCACCGCGCTTTTCAGGATGTTGATGGCCAGCGCCCCGCCTGACCCTTCGCCCAGACGCAGGCCAAGCGACAACAGCGGCTCTTTGCCCAGTTTCTGCAACACCGCGCCATGCGCGCCCTCGGCGCTTTGGTGCCCGGCAACAGCGTGATCCAGCGCCCCGTCCGACACATTCGCCAGACAGGCCGCAGCGGCTGAACAGATAAAGCCATCCAGAATGACCGGAATGCGCAGAACCCGCGCGGCGGCGATAGCACCTGCCATGGCCGCGATCTCGCGCCCGCCAAGGCACCGCAGTACATCCAACCCGTCACCTGCCCCTGCGTGCAGGGCCACACCTTCGGCCACAACGCGGGTTTTATTGGCAAGCCCGGCGTCATCCACCCCGGTGCCACGCCCGGTCCAGTCGGCGGCCTCACCTCCGAACAGGGCGCAGACGATGGCCGCTGCGGGGGTGGTGTTTCCGATCCCCATCTCACCCACGACCAACAGGTCAGCGTTGGGGTCGACGGCCTGCCACCCGGTGCGCAGGGCCTGCAACAGTTCGTCCTCGGACATGGCCGGACCTGCGGTGAAATCGGCAGTGGGGCGGTCCAAATCCAGCGCGTGCACATCCATCGTGGCACCGGCGGCCCTGGCCAACTGGTTGATCGCCGCGCCACCATGTTCGAAATTCATCACCATCTGCACGGTCACTTCCGGGGGAAAGGCCGAAACGCCCTGCGCGGTGACACCGTGATTACCTGCGAACACGATGACCTGCGGTGCCGCGATCTGTGGGCGGGCATCCCCGCGCCAGCCTGCGTACCAGATCGCCAGATCCTCAAGCCGCCCCAATGCGCCCGGAGGTTTGGTCAATTGTCCATTGCGGTCAGCCGCCCCGGTCAGCGCGGCCTCATCCGGTCCCGGTGCCTGTGTCAGAGCATCACGGAGTGTTTTCAGATCATTAAGTTCGGGCAGCATCCAAAGCCTCGTTGCATCAGAGTGGTCCTGCGTGTTTAACCGAAGCGACCGATCCAACAAGACCCCGAAAGGCGCGGGAGTGCATAAAAACGACACCAAACTGATTTCCGCACGGGATATTCCGCTGGCTTTGGTCCTGCTGACGCGTCTGCCGCTGCCACGCCTGCCCCAGCAGTCCTTTGCCCGGCAGGCGGATGCGGCCTGGGCCTTTCCCATTGTCGGGCTGGTGGTAGGCGCGCTGGCCTGTGCAGTGGGCTGGATCGCCATGGCCGTCGGCCTGCCCCCAATGGCGGCCGCCGTGTGTGTCACCGTCACGCTGGTCGTCACCACTGGTGCGATGCACGAGGACGGGCTGGCCGATACGGCCGACGGTCTTTGGGGCGGGTTCACGCGCGAGCGTCGGCTTGAGATCATGAAGGACAGCCACATCGGGGCTTATGGCGTTCTTGCTCTGATCTTCAGCCAATTGCTGCGGGTGGCCCTGATCGCCGCCCTTTTGTCTGCCGGGGCCTTCGCCGCAATCCTTGCCGCTTGCATCACATCCCGCGCCTTTATGCCGGTTCTGATGACCGCACTGCCCAACGCACGCAAAAGCGGCCTGAGCCACTCGGTCGGAGGCCCCCCGGGCGCGTCGGTGATCACAGGTTTGACGCTGGCCCTTGTCTGCGCCCTTCTCTTGCTGGGGGCCAAAGCCATCCTGTCGGTGCTGGTCGCTGCTTTGTCTGTCGCTGCACTAGCCGCCGTGGCCAAGGTGAAAATCGGCGGTCAGACAGGTGATATCCTGGGCGCATCGCAGCAAGTGGCCGAATTGGTCTTTCTCGCAGCCATAGCGGCGGCGCTTTAGGTCGTGCCGCCGGTTTCGATCCGCAGGGTCTCGCCGCAGTGTTTGCAATGCACCGCATCGGGGTCGTGCCGATAAAGACCGCAGCTTGGGCATTTGTGGCGGACTTTCTGTGGCATAAAGATCGCCTGAGCCAAGCGCACGAACAAGGCCACCCCGACGACCATGATAAACACCGAAAACAGCTTGCCGCCCGGTGTTGTCAGGGTGATGTCCCCAAACCCGGTCGTGGTCAGCGTCGCCATAGTAAAGTAGAGCGCGTCGATATAGGCGGTCTGGCTGTTTTCGGGCATGAAAAACACCAGAACCGCGGTCGACGTTGCAAACACGAAAACCAGCAGGTTGATCGCTGCGATGACCGCGTCTTCGTGGGTGCGGAAAAACTGACTGTCGCGCCGGAGATCACGCAGAAGGTGATAGGAATGGATCAGCCGCAAGGCCCGCAATATTCGAACAAAGGCCAGATTGCCCGGCAAGAACGGCTCTAGCAGCAATGAGAGTATCACCACAATATCGGCCAGCGTGTAGATCTGGCGCAGCAGCTTGCCCCGATCTTTCGCGATCCACAGACGGGCAAGGAAATCGAGCAGGATGACAAAGCCCACGCACAGGCTGGCAAGCGTCAGCCCTGGTCCATGCGGGACATTGGCTGTGGCCACAAAAAACACGATCGACGCCGCATCAAACAGGATCAGACCATAGCGGAACCAGACCGAAACCGGTTCATGGGCGACGTACAGAAACTTAACAGCTTGCTTTATCCTGACCATCTATCTGCCTCTGACTGCAAGGAAATTAGCCGCAAACGCCGCGCGCACCAAGACCACAAACGAAAAAGGCCGCCCCCTGCAGGAGCGGCCCAGAAAATGCTGTTGTCAGAAATCAGGCAGCGCGCGAGGTCAGAACCTCATCCACCTGCTTTGCGGCCGAAACCTCGCCCGCGCCGGACACGGCGGCCACTTCGCGGGTCAAGCGTTCCAGAGCGGCCTCATACAGCTGACGCTCGGAATAGCTTTGTTCACGCTGGTCGTCGGTGCGATGCAGGTCGCGAACCACTTCGGCGATCGAGATCAGATCACCCGAGTTGATCTTTTGTTCGTATTCCTGCGCCCGGCGGGACCACATGGCGCGTTTGACCTTGGCTTTGCCCTTTAAGGTCTTCATCGCCTGGCTGATCACATCAGGCGAACTGAGCGAGCGCAGGCCGGATTCGGTCACCTTGTTGGTCGGCACCCGAAGGGTCATCTTGTCTTTTTCAAACGAAATAACGAACAGCTCAAGCGAATATCCCGCGACTTCCTGCTCTTCGATCGAGATGATCTGACCCACGCCATGCGCCGGGTAGACCACATAGTCATTCGGGCGGAACTCAAGCTTTTTCGACTTAGACATACAGGTTCATCCTTGGTTACGACAGCGAGATTCGGGACAACAAAAACACCCAAGCCGGAGCCTCAATCGGCACCGTCAGGTGGCTGGTTTGTCAAAAAATCAGAACTCCAAAGCAATCATACTTACGGAGCACATCCCCATCTCATTCATCATTCAGTTAGAGAGTATATCACAAAATTGCGACACCTGAAAGATCGACCTCTTTAAAGGACGCAAAAGCCTTTGTTTTTCAGGTCGATACAAGAGCCCCATACAGGTGAACCAAAGGGTTCAGAGTGCGAATCGCTTAGCCGCCCTCGCCGGGGGCTTCTGAGAAATACTTCTCCAACTTACCCTCTTCGCCGTCGCGTTCTTCGGCCTCGGGCAAAGGATCTTTCTTGGTCACGATCACTGGCCACATTTCCGAGTATTTCCGGTTGAACTCAACCCACTCGTCCATGCCCGGCTCAGTATCAGGGCGGATGGCGTCGGCTGGGCATTCTGGTTCGCAGACGCCGCAATCGATGCATTCATCCGGGTGAATGACCAACGTGTTTTCGCCCTCATAGAAACAATCTACCGGGCATACTTCGACGCAGTCGGTGTATTTGCAGCCAATGCAGTTGTCCGTGACGACGTAGGTCATATTCAGATTCCCATTCAGGTTTGGCGTTTAGCTAATTCAGTCAGGGTCCGGCTTCAAGGTCAGTCGTCGCTTTGGGTGCGAGAAAGATCAAGCGCGCGCCGATCCTTCTTGGTCGGACGACCTTTTCCTTCAAAACCCGGATTTTTCGGAGGGGCGTCCCTTTTTTCCGTCAAATCCGAATAAAGTGTTTGCGCCTCGGGGGCTGGCCCGCGGCGTTCCCCCAGTTTTTCGACCCGAACCACACGCACGATGCGTCCCTGTGGAAAGGTCAGAACATCACCGGGGCCGACGGTCTGCGCCGGTTTAAGCACCCGGTTTCCGTTCAGGCGGACGTGGCCGCCGCCGACCTGTTTGACGGCCAGGCTACGGGTCTTGAAGAACCGCGCCTGCCACAACCATTTGTCGATCCGCAGCTTGGCCTCGGCCATCGAGGATCAGTTACCGTCCTTCAAACCCATCAGCGCCGCAGCGAAGGGGTTGTCGGGATCGATGGCTTTTTCTTTCTTGGGCGGACGTGATGAGAAGGACTTTGCGCCCTGCGGCTTGCCACCCTTCTTGCCTTGCGGCTTGCGTCCATCCTGAGGTTTGCCACGCGGTTTACCCTTGCCCTGCCCCTGCCGCTGTTCCCGGCGCGGGCCACGGTTCTGCTGGCGCTGACGCCCCCAGGTGAATGTATAGAACACCTCAACCTCGGGCTCTTCCGCTGTCGGAGCCTCGGCTGCCGCCTCGGTGCTTTCGGTGGCCTCGGCTGACGCCTCGGCGGGTGTGGCATCCTCTGACGGTGTGGCTTCGGGCGCGGGAGTTACTTCGCTCACCGCTTGCTCGGGCGCTTCAGTGGCCTCGGCCGGCGCGGCCTTGACCTTTTCACGCTCACCACGTTCGGCGTTGTAGCCCAGACCCTGCATCAGATCGGCAAACTGTTCCAGCGTCATGCCGGTGATGGACAGCATGTCAGGCTTGGCCTCGAACCCGCCACGGCTGTCTTCGGCGCGCAGCATGTCGGCCAGACGTTCCAACATGTCGATCCGGATCGAACGTTCGCCCGCATCGCGGTAGCCGCACATGGTATCATAGCCCTGCGGCGCATCCTTGGCGACAGGCACCGTCACCAAACCCGGAGGCGGTGCCTCGGGGAATTCCTGCAGGCCGTTCGCCAGAGCCCACAGGACCAGACGCAGGCGCGTCGGTGCGGGTTTCAGCAGCAGCGGCATGAAGATGGTGAACTGGCCAAACCGGATACCATGCTTGCGCAGCGCGCCGCGGGCGTCCTGATCCAGATCCTTGACCTCTTGTGCGACACCAGCGCGGGGCAACACGCCCAGCGCCTCGACCATGCGAAAGGCAAATCCCTTGGCCAGGCCGCTCAGTTCTTCGTCGCGCGACAGGTTCAACAGCGGCTCAAACAGCGCGGCGACCTTGCGGTCGATGAAATGCTGCAACCGGCGCTGCACTTTCTGTTCGACATCCGGCCCGGCGGCCTCGTCCACGAAAACCTCGACCATCGGTTTGAGCGGCTCTGCCCCGGCAACAAGTTTGCCGACGGCATATTCGCCCCACATCAGGCCGCCCTGTTCGGTGAAATCAATTTCGGTATCGGGCGCGTTATAGAAGCGGTCGGCACGCAGATGGAATTGCGGCGCGAGGGCTTGCAGTGAGGCCGATTTCAGCGCTTTCGCCTCAGTCCCCTGCGCAGCTTTGTCCGGGATAAACCGGAACCCTTCCAGACGACCGACGAATTCGCCTTCGACGGTCACTTCACCCTTGTCATTTACTTCGGCCAAAAGGGCCTCCTTCTGTTTGAGCCGGCGCAGCAATACAGATGTGCGCCGGTCCACAAATCTTTGAGTCAAACGGTCATGCAGAGCGTCCGACAGCCTGTCTTCTACAGTGCGCGTTTCCGCGCGCCAATGTGATTCGTCACGCACCCAGCCATTTCGCTGCGCAACATATGTCCAGGTGCGAATATATGCCAACCTTTTGGAGAGTGCATCTATATCCCCATCCGTGCGGTCAATCCGGCGGATTTGCCGCGCCATGAAGTCATCCGGGATGGACTGGCGTTCGTGCAAATGACCGTAGATCACCTCAAGCAGGCTGGCATGTTCGGCATGGCTGATACCCCGAAAATCGGGGATTCGGCACACATCCCACAGCAGACGAACCGATTGCGGGTCGCTGGCGCGGGCCATCACCTCGGTCACTTGCGACAGCGATTTCAGCGCGTTCAGGTCGTCGGCGGGGCGCGCCTTGATCAGGTGCTCGTCATTGGGGCTGACCTCAAGCGAGTCTATCAGCGCCTCGATCGAGCCATACCGAAGGGCAGCATTCCGCCAGTTCAGCTTTTTCATCGGCGTAAAGCGGCTGTCCATGATCGCCTGCGCCACGCCCTCGTCCAGCGGCGGCGCCTCACCGGTGACACCGAATGTGCCGTCAGACATGCCGCGCCCGGCGCGACCGGCGATCTGGGCCAATTCGTTGGGGGCCAGGGGACGCATCCGTCGACCATCGAATTTGGTCAGCGAGGAAAACGCCACGTGATTCACATCCAGGTTCAAGCCCATGCCGATGGCATCGGTGGCGACCAGATAATCCACCTCACCATTCTGATAGAGGTCCACCTGCGCATTCCGAGTGCGCGGGCTGAGCGCGCCCATAACCACAGCCGCCCCGCCCTTTTGACGGCGCAGCAGTTCCGCGATGGCGTAAACACTGTCGACCGAGAACCCGACGATGGCACTGCGCGGGGGCATGCGACTGATCTTTTTCGATCCCGCATAAACCAGTTGCGACATCCGCTCACGCCGGACAAACTGCGCCTCGGGCACGAGGGCCGCGATAGGGCCGCGCATGGTGTCCGAGCCCAGAAACAACGTCTCATTGGTGCCGCGAGACCGCAGCAGGCGGTCGGTAAAGACGTGGCCTCGTTCGGGATCGGTACACAGTTGGATTTCGTCGATAGCCACGAAATCCGCGCCCATGCCCTCGGGCATCGCCTCAACCGTGCAGACCCAATACTGGGTGCGCGGCGGCACGATCCGTTCTTCACCCGTGACCAGAGCCACGACGGACGGGCCGCGAATGGCGACGATCTTATCATAAACCTCACGCGCGAGCAGACGCAGCGGCAGGCCGATCACGCCTGTCCGGTGGCCCAGCATCCGCTCAATCGCGTAATGGGTTTTGCCTGTGTTGGTCGGGCCAAGTACGGCCACGATTCGGGATGACCCGCTCACCTTTTGCCCCCT
Source organism: Ruegeria sp. BE1 (assembly GCF_056538885.1). Lineage (NCBI taxonomy): Bacteria > Pseudomonadati > Pseudomonadota > Alphaproteobacteria > Rhodobacterales > Roseobacteraceae > Ruegeria > Ruegeria sp. BE1. Next base: position 826,569 of record NZ_JBQFTY010000001.1, on the reverse strand, counting down.
GCCCCTTAGAGGGCCGAGCCCTCGACCTGAGGCTTCAGTCGATTCACCGCATTGGTTACTTCTTCATGATGAGGATGTATAGCCAATGCGCGCTCATACGCTTCAAGCGCCTTGTCATGTTGTTCCGTGATCTCAAGGATCAGGCCAAGACCATAGATCGCCTCGTAATGATTGGGGTTCAGCGTCAGCGCGTGCTCAAGATCCGCCGCCGCCATACCAAAGCGATCAATCCCGAAGAACGCCGAGGCCCGCAGGTGCCAGCCTTCGGCAAAACCGGGCGCATGGTCGGTCAGTGCGGTCAGATGCTCGATAGCGGCAAGGGAATCGCCATCATCCAACGCCTCACGCCCGCGTTCCAGCAACAAATCGGCCGAGGCCGAACCGGATTGCGACCACAGCGCCTTAAGCTGCCGTTCCAGACTGGTCGCCTGTTCCGGCGTTGATTGCGCCAGTTGCTGCAGCAGCGCGGCCTCGTCCCGCAGGTCCGCCTGTTGCGCGGCGGAACTGGTGGAAAACATGACCGTGACAAAAAATGCCGCAACGGTACCTTTGAGATTGTTTGTTGCAATGCCCATAACAATGTTCAGTGTAGCGTTGCGACCGGGGATGTCCATTCACGGCGCACTAACAAAATGAGGAAAGACATGAGCGACACTTTGGAAAAAGCCGCAGCGGCGCTGAACGAGAAACTGGCCGACAGCGGCTTTGGCGCATCTGCCAAGTTTGCCATCGAAGGTTTGGGCGCGATTGTGCTGGATGGCAGCGGCGCGCGTGTCAGCGATGATGATGCCGACGTCACCATGAGCGCGGATGCCGATACGTTCGAGCAGATCCTCAGCGGTGAGCTGAACCCGACAGGTGCCTTCATGTCCGGCAAACTGACCGTGGACGGCGATATGGGCGTCGCCATGCAACTGGCGTCGGCGCTGGCCTGATGGACGTGTCGCCGGCCCCCTTGTTCGAAGATGCGGTCGGCGTACCAGCCGGCGGGAAGGCTTTTTGGCTGACCACAGCGGATGATGTCCGCATACGTGTCGGCCTTTGGCATCCCGAAGACGCCCAAAACGGAACAGTGCTGATGTTCCCGGGGCGCACGGAATATATCGAGAAATACGGCGATGCAGCGCAAGAGTTTCTGCGCCGCCGTTTCGCCTTTGCCGCGGTTGACTGGCGGGGTCAGGGGCTGGCCGACCGCCTGCTGGACGACCCGCGCGTCGGGCATGTGGAACAGTTCACCGATTATCAGCACGATGTGCAGGCGACGCTTGATCTGGCGGAACAGCTGAACCTGCCCAAGCCATGGTTCGTGATTGGCCATTCAATGGGCGGCGCCATCGGGCTGCGCGCGGTGCTGGAACGGGATTGCTTTGCCGCCTGCGCCTTTTCCGGGCCGATGTGGGGCATCTTCTTTACGCCGATCATGAAGCCGCTCAGCCGGTTGACGGCCTATTGGGGGCCGCGGATCGGGTTGGGGGAAAAGACCCCTCCGACCACGTCACTGGAAAGCTATGTTGTATCTCAGCCTTTTGAGGGCAACGTACTGACCCGTGATCCGGCTATGTATCAGATGATGAAAGATCAACTGGCCGCCCACCCCGAGCTTGCCCTTGGCGCGCCGTCGACGATCTGGCTGCGCGAGGCGCTGGATGAATGCGCCTGGCTGATGGATCAGACCGCACCGGCGACCCCCGCCCTGACCTTCCTGGGCAGCCACGAACAAATCGTCGACCGCAAAGCGATCCGGTCCCGCATGGCCAACTGGCCCAGTGGCACGCTGGTCGAAATTCCCGACGGCGAACACGAAGTTCTGATGGAGCCCCCCAACGTGCGCGGCCCCGTCTATGATCAGCTAGAAGCCCATTTTCTGGCAGCGCAATAGGCGGCATTTCCTGCCGCCACCCTGCACCTGCGCAAAGGCGGCTTGTGATCCGGTCCACCCGCGCCTAGATGTTTGCCAAAGCAGATATTCCGAGGTGATCCATGCGCAACCTTCCCTTTCCCGTCCGTGACGCAAATGCAATTGGCGGGGCCGACAACCTTGGCAACCTGCCGGAATGGGACCTGACCGACCTTTATACCTCGGAAGACGCGCCCGAGCTGGCGCGCGATCTTGAGTGGCTTGAGGGCGAATGCGCCGCCTTCGCCGCAGATTACGAAGGTAAACTGGCCGATCTGGATGCGGCGGGCCTGCTGACCTGCGTGCAGCGCAACGAAAAGATCAATGCCATCGCGGGCCGCATCATGTCCTTTGCCGGGCTGCGCTATTACCAGCTGACCACCGATGCAGAACGCGCCAAGTTCCTGTCGGACATGCAGGAAAAAATCACCATCTTCACCACGCCGCTGGTGTTCTTCACGCTTGAAATAAACCGTCTGGACGACGACGCCCTAAAAGCGCGTTTTGATGCGGATGCCGATCTGGCCCGCTATGCCCCGGTGTTCCGTCGTATCCGTGCGATGAAGCCCTATCAACTGTCCGATGAGCTTGAGAAGTTCCTGCATGATCTGGGCGTGGTCGGCGATGCCTGGGAACGGCTGTTCGATGAAACCATCGCCGGGCTGACCTTTACCGTGAACGGTGAAGAGCTGAACTTTGAGGCCACCGCCAACCTGCTGACGGAACAGGACCGTTCCGTGCGCGAGGCCGCCTCGCGCGAGATGGCCCGCGTCTTTCAGGACAACATCAAAACCTTTGCCCGTGTTCACAATACACAGGCCAAGGAAAAGGAAATCGTCGACCGTTGGCGCAACGTGCCTACGCCGCAAACCGGACGTCACCTGTCAAACGACGTTGAGCCCGAAGTGGTCGAGGCCTTGCGCGACGCGGTGGTCGCCGCCTACCCCAAGCTGAGCCACCGCTATTACGAACTGAAACGCAAGTGGCTGGGTCTGGACGTAATGCAGGTCTGGGACCGCAACGCACCGCTGCCCATGGAGGACACGCGGGTCGTCGGCTGGGACGAGGCCGAAAAGACCGTGATGGACGCCTACAACGCCTTCGATCCCCGCATGGGTGAGATCGCGACCCCGTTCTTCACAAAAGGCTGGATCGATGCGGCGGTGAAACCCGGCAAAGCGCCCGGAGCCTTTGCCCACCCGACCGTCACCGACGTGCACCCCTACGTGATGCTCAACTATCTGGGCAAACCGCGTGACGTGATGACCCTGGCGCATGAGCTGGGCCACGGCGTCCATCAGGTGCTGGCCGCCGATCAGGGTGAAATGCTGTCCTCGACCCCGCTGACCCTGGCCGAAACGGCGTCGGTCTTCGGTGAGATGCTGACCTTCCGCAAAATGCTGGATCAGGCGGAAACGCAGGAACAACGCAAGGTTCTGCTGGCCGGCAAGGTCGAGGACATGATCAACACGGTGGTCCGCCAGATCGCGTTCTATGACTTTGAATGCAAGCTGCACGCCGCCCGCCGCGAAGGTGAGCTGACGCCCGACGACATCAACGCCCTGTGGATGAGCGTTCAGGCCGAAAGCCTTGGCCCCGCATTTGAATTCATGGACGGGTATGAGACCTTCTGGTCTTACATCCCGCACTTCGTCCACTCGCCCTTCTACGTCTATGCTTATGCGTTTGGCGATGGATTAGTAAACGCGCTCTATTCGGTCTACGAGGCCGGTGCTGAAGGGTTCGAGGACAAGTATTTCGAGATGCTGCGCGCAGGTGGGTCGAAGCACCACAAAGACCTGCTGGCGCCGTTCGGGCTGGACGCCAGCGACCCGAAATTCTGGGACAAGGGCCTGTCGATGATCTCGGGCTTCATCGACGAGTTGGAAGCGATGGAAGATTGACGGCTTTCCCGTCTTTACCATGAATAGGAAGGAAAACGGGCTGGAACCTCCAGCCCGTTTTCATTTTATTGTTCCTGTTAGTTAACCTTCTGAGACAACCTCACTCGAAGGGCGGGGCGTTGTGCGGGTTTCAGCAGGTAACACCGGATAGGTAACTTCGGGCATCGCGCCGGTCAGGCTTTCCAGAAACGCGACGAGTTCGGCGACGCTCTGGTCATCCAACTCTTCGCCCAGCTGCGACTCGGCCATAATCTGAACGGCCACGGGCAAATCCCAGACCTTGCCGGAATGGAAATAAGGCGCGGTCACCGCAATGTTTCGCAAAGGGGCGGCCCGGAATACATATTCGTCATCCACGGTTTCGGTCACGGCGAACCGTCCTTTGTCCCCCTCGGGCAAGACATCCGCGCCCGGTTTTTCAATCAAACCAAATGGGTAGTACCCGGTGCCTCCAAGGTTAACCCCGGAATGGCAGGCCGCGCAGCCAATATCCATGAATTTTTGCAAGCCTGCCAGTTGCTGTTCGGTCATCGCTTTTTCGTCCCCGTTCAACCAGGCGTCAAACGGTGCCGGGGTAATCAGCGTGGCCTCATACGCCTCAATCGCCTTGGCGAAATTGTCGAAGGTCACGGGCTCTGCCTCTCCCTCAAAAGCAGAGCCGAACCAATCGACATATTGCGGCATAGAATTCAGCGTCGCCAAAACGTTCTCTGGGGTATTGGCCATTTCGACGCCCGCCTGAACCGGCCCCTTTGCCTGCTCGGCCAAGTCGGCCGCGCGCCCGTCCCAGAACTGAGCCTCATTGAAAACCGAATTCAGCACCGTTGGCGCATTCCGCGGCCCCCGTTGCCAGCCATGACCAATCGAGGTTTCAAGGTTGTCATCCCCTCCGGTCGCAAGGTTGTGGCAGGAGTTGCAGGAAAAGACCCCCGACGCCGACATCCGCGGATCGAAAAACAGCGCTTTGCCCAGTTCGATTTTGGCTTCAGTAATTGGGTTGTCGTTGACCGCTGGTACGGTTGACGGAAGCGGTTTGAATATATCAAGGGCATCCGTTCGCAAGTCCTGTGCAACCGCTATCTGCGCTACAGAAACAAGGAAGGCACTTGCTAGTGTCAGTGGTTTGAGCATTTTTTTCTCCTACGACGCTCGCGCGCACCCTTTCTGTAGGGGAGAAAAGAATTGGATTTTCTGATTTAGATCAATTCTAAATTAGAATCATTACAAATATCATAATTGTGATGTGTGTGACCGTTCGCTGATGACCTGATCCTGTCTGTTGCCCGGATTCCAGACAGATCAATACTACTTCAATTGACTGTCCTTCGATCCCCGCCGGTTGATGCCATTGCGCGCCTTGAACGTGCCATCGCGCTCTTGCTGGCAGTCCAGACATAGCTTGACCCCCGGCAGGGCCAGGCGTCGCTTTTCAGGGATGGGTTCTTCGCACTCGGCACAATGGGTCAGGCTGTCCCCTACAGGGCGCTTTTGCGCCTGCATGCGGGCCAGTTCATCGGAGATCGATGCTTCGATCTGTTCGCTCACCGCGCCATCGCGCGCCCAACCGCCTGCCATGGGCCGTCCTCCTGATCAGGTGCCGGTCAGACTAGCGCGCCCGACCGGGGCCTGACAAGTCAGGGCAGTGGTTTGGCGATGTCGAACACCCGGTCGATCATCTCTTGTGTCCCGCGCGAGAATTCCAGCGGGCATAGGTAGTCTGCCCCCTCGCGGATTGTACGGCCAAACGCCTCGACCTGCAGTTTGTACTGATCATCGCCGGGAAAGCGCGTCACCTGCAGTTCTAGCCCCGGGCGGTGCAGCTCGACCCGCGCCTCGCCAAATACGCGGGCATTGAACGGGGCCGTCAGGCGGATTACTCCGCCTTCGCCGTGAAATACCATTTCCTGATGCGGATGCATGCGGGTCGAGACATAGGTGGTGTAGGTAAAGCCCGGAAACTGCGCGCGGATTTCGGTAAAGGCGTCGACACCGTTTTCCCAGCGGATTGAAGCCTCAACCTGCTCGGGTTCCTGACCCGAGACAAAGCGCGCACCGCCAATCACATAGACACCAATGTCGCGCAGCGCTCCGCCGCCCGTCTCGGCCCGGTTGCGGATATTGCCGGTATCAGTGCGGTTGTCATAGCTGAACGCCCCGGTCACATGCAGCAGCTTGCCAATCGCCCCGTCGGCCACCAGTTTCTGTGCCAACTGCCACTGTGGATGGTGGACGATCATGTAAGCTTCGGCAGCCAACAGACCGGTTTCATTCCGTTTTGCGATCAACCCGTCGAATTCCGAGGCAGTCATGGTCATGGGCTTTTCGCACAGCACATGTTTACCGGCATCCAGCGCCTTGTGACTCCATTCCACATGAAGATGGTTGGGCAGCGGGATATAGACCGCCTCAATCTGGGGATCTGCCAACAGCGCGTCATAGCTGTCATACACAGTCAAATCCGGGCAAAATGCTTGAAAGGGCTCGGCCTTGGCTGGGTTCGATGTCGCCAGCCCGGCAAACCGGGCCCCGTGGGCTGCATGGATCGCCGGGGCCATGATACCGCGCGCGAAGTTAGCGGCGCCCAGAACGCCCCATTGAACCGGTTTCTGCATGTGATCCTCCCACTTCGGCAGGGTATTGCCCTGCCCCGTTAACGCTAACGATTCTGTTGATGACCTTCTAACAGCCATCCGACGTTAAGTCAGGCTTTTATCCCCCTGAAATCCCTCTAGCCTGCCTTCAACACTTTGCGAGGGAGCGGGAATGAAACGGGTTTTAAAGTGGATCGGGGGCCTGTTGGCCCTGGCGTTGGTTGTGGGCGCGGTTGTGTTCTTTGGCGTTCTGCCACCCTATATCGAAGCGCAGCGCAACAACGTTATCGCACATGACCCGTTCGAGGTATCTGAGGGCGCCGCCGCCTTGCACGACACCCTGATCGTCGGTGATCTGCACGCGGACCCGCTGCTCTGGAGCCGGGATCTGACCGAACGCGGCACCCGGGGCCAGGTCGACATTCCGCGCCTTGTCGAAGGCAACGTCGCACTACAAGTCTTTACTGCTGTTACAAAATCCCCTGCCGGTCAGAATTATGAGGCAAACTCGGCCGAGGCATTTGACAACATCACCCTGCTGGCCATCGGGCAGCTTTGGCCCCTGCGCACCTGGAACAGTTTGAAAGAGCGCGCGCTCTATCAGGCTGAAAAACTGCACCAGTTCGAGGCCGCGTCAGACGGGCAGCTGAAGGTCGTCAAATCCCGGTCCGATCTGGAGGCGGTCTTAGCCGCCCGCGCCGCAGGCCAGCCCATGGTCGGCGGGATTCTGGGTATCGAAGGGGCCCATGCGTTAGAGGGCGATCTGACCAATTTGGATGCGCTGTTCGATGCGGGCCACCGTGTATACGGGCTGCATCATTTCTTTGACAACGAGTTGGGTGGCTCTCTGCACGGGTTGGGCGATACCGGCCTGACCGAGTTTGGCCGTCAGGTTGTCACCGAACTGAACCAGCGCCCCGTTGTCATCGATCTGGCCCATTCCAGCCCCCGGGTCGCGCGCGAGGTTATCGCAATGACCGACGTGCCCCTGATCGTCAGCCATGGCGGTCTGCACGGGTTTTGCCCGGTCAAACGCAACTTTCCCGATGATCTGATGCAAGACATCGCCGCAACCGGCGGCGTGATCGGCATGGGGTACTGGGCGGATGTGACATGCGGAAACACCTCTCCGGCCGGGATCGCGCAGATGATCAAGGCCGCCATAGCCACGGTGGGCGAAGATCACGTGTCGCTGGGGTCCGACTATGATGGATCGGTTGAGACTGCCTTTGATACGTCAGAGCTTGCGGCGCTGACCTCTGCCCTGCTGGCCGAGGGGCTGACTGGGGCGCAGGTGCGCAAGGTGATGGGCGAAAACATGGTGCGCGTTTTCAGACAGCAACTGGCGCAATAAAAAAAAACCCGCCGGATTGGCGGGCTTTTCGGTTCAAAGCGCGGCCCGTCAGACGGTGCCCAGCATACCTTTTTCGCGGGCAAGCTCGCGCATCTTCTTTTGCAGCTTTTCAAACGCACGCACTTCGATCTGGCGAATACGCTCGCGGCTGACATTGTATTGCGTGCTCAGCTCTTCCAGCGTGACGGGCTGATCCATCAGACGGCGCTGGGTCAGGATATCCTTTTCGCGATCGTTCAGAACGTCCAAGGCCGCCGCCAGCAATTCGCGCCGCGCGTCCAGCTCATCGCGCGCCTCATAGTCGCCCGCCTGATCGGCATCTTCATCCTCAAGCCAGTCCTGCCATTGCATGGTGCCTTCGCCCTCGGACCCGACGGTCGCGTTCAGCGAGGCATCACCACCGGACATCCGGCGGTTCATGCTGATGACTTCCTCTTCGGTCACGCCAAGATCATTGGCGATTCTGGCAACGTTTTCAGGGCGCAGATCACCCTCTTCCAGCGCGCCAATACGGGCCTTGGCCTTGCGCAGGTTGAAAAACAGCTTTTTCTGCGCCGAGGTCGTGCCCAGTTTCACCAGCGACCAGGACCGCAGGATATATTCCTGAATCGAGGCACGAATCCACCACATCGCATAGGTGGCCAGCCGGAATCCTTTTTCCGGATCGAACCGTTTGACCGCCTGCATCAGACCCACGTTGGCCTCGGAAATCACTTCGGCCTGCGGCAAGCCATAGCCGCGATAGCCCATGGCGATCTTGGCCGCCAGACGCAGGTGCGACGTGACCATTTTATGCGCGGCCTCAGTATCCTGCTCTTCCACCCAACGCTTGGCGAGCATGTATTCTTCTTCCGGTTCCAGCAGCGGAAACTTGCGAATTTCCTGCATATAGCGGTTCAGGCCGCCTTCCGGCGTCGGCGCGGGGAGATTTGCGTAATTTGCCATGTTTCATGTCCCTCCGACAAATGTTTAAGTCGTTAACATGGATATGGGAAGCCGTCCCATTCCGTTCAAGAGGTACCGTTAACAGTTTGAGATTAACGATAGATAAAGGAAACCTAAGAAAATCTTATTCACGTAACTTTGCACATTATGTCAGCGGCGCGCGCAGCTGATCAATCAGATTGTGCATATCCTCTGGCAGAGCGGCCTCAAAGCGCAGGTTTTCACCTGTCACCGGGTGTTCAAACCCCAAAACCGCTGCATGAAGCGCCTGTCTTGGAAACGCGCGAACCGCCTCGGCAGTAACAGGACCAAAGGCTTTGCCCGCCAGTTTGCGCTTGCCGCCATAGACCGGATCGCCGACCAGCCCGTGCCCGGCATGGGCCATGTGCACGCGAATTTGGTGGGTGCGCCCGGTCTCCAGCCAACATTCGATCAGGGCCAGCCCGGCTGGGTTGCCGAACGTCTCAACCAACCGCGCGCGCGTGACCGCGTGGCGCCCGCCATGGAACAAAACTGCCTGTCGTTGCCGATCCGTCTTGTGCCGGGCCAGTTGGGTCGTCAGGCGCATGATGTTGCCCGGTTCAAAGCTGACGCCTTTCACCCCACGCAAGCGCGGGTCATTCGCATCGGGAACACCATAGCAGATCGCGCGGTAATAGCGTTCGACCGTGTGCGCTTCGAATTGGGCAGCCAGCCCGTGATGCGCGGCATCCGATTTCGCCACCACCAGAAGTCCGCTGGTTTCCTTGTCGATCCTGTGCACGATGCCGGGGCGTTTTACCCCACCAACCCCCGACAGATCCGCGCCACAATGATGCAGCAGCGCATTGACCAGCGTCCCGTTCGGCGAGCCCGGCGCGGGGTGCACCACCATACCCGCCGGTTTGTTGATGACGATCAGATCGGCATCCTCGTAGACCACCTCCAAGGGGATGTCTTCAGGGCCGATATGGCTGTCCTCAGCCTCGGCCACGGTGATTGTGACAGACACGCCCTCGGCCACCTTTGCCTTGGGATCGCTTGCCACCGCGCCGTTGATCTGCACAGCGCCCTCTTCGATCAGCCGGGCCAGACGTGTGCGCGACAGGTTCTCATCCGCTGGCACATCCCGCGAAAGCGCCTTATCAAGGCGTGGCGGCGGATCGGCCGCGATCTGAAACTCAATCTGACGGGTGCCCATGACTGTCCCTTCCGAACCCCAAGAACCGCAGGAAACGCCACAGCTTCGACTGCTGCGGCGCATGGTCATGTTGCTGACCGCGGTGATGATTGGCGGGGTTCTAGTGACATTCGCACTGATTGTCATCCGGCTATCGGACCGAACCCCCACCCTGCCCGATCAGATCCAGCTGCCCGATGGCGCCAAGGCACAGGCAGTGACGATCGGAAGCAACTGGTATGCGGTGGTCACGGATGACAACCGTGTGCTGATCTTTGATAAAACCACCGGCCGCCAGCGTCAGGAAGTCCAGATCGCACCCTGAAATCTAGGCGGACAGCGCCATTCGAAAAACGATCTCGGTGGCGCGCTGCAGGGCTAAGTATTCCTCTGCTGTGTCGCGGCGGAACGCGCGATCGTCGTCGCTCAGATCGACAGGGGTAAAAAGCTGGGGGCGATCAGGAAAGAACTCCTGCTGGAACGGGGCATCATGGACTGCCATATGCGAATCCAGCCAGACCCTCTCATCCGCTTCAAGAACGTCGCGGCGTCGGATCATCACCGGATCATCACTGACTATACGGCGCAGCCTGCGGCTTTCCTTGCGACCCATCGCGCGAGAGACAATGCCAAACGCTTCGCTGGCCGCACGGGATTGCGACGTGTTCGCGGGCCGGTCCGCCTGAGCGTCCTGCGGAACAGACACCCCGATATGAGACATGAAATCGTCAACCACATGTCCGTTCACCATTGAGGATCGATCATACAGCATCGGTATCACTTGAACGCCGGGAAAGGCCTGCCGAATGCGATGGGTTTTCTCAGTGAAAGAAAATGATGAGGGATCGCTTTCTATGCGGGACAGCCGATCCCGGACATATTCCGAAGCGCCGACCTTTAGCCGCCCATTCTTGGCGCGCTGTTTGTAATCAGCCTCAAAGAAATCGGAATACCGGCGGCAATAGAACAGAATCCTCAAGTCGCGCGCGGGAATCTCGGCAAAAACCTCAGCCAGCCTGTTCAGGTCGCACGACAGAAACATCTCGGATGACATCAGACAGTTCTGGTCCCTATGCGCGTCATATTCCAGGGCCACAGCCTCGCGCAGCGTGTCCATGGGCTCGTCTGTCTGGTTGATGTGAAAGGCGATGATGTTGTGGCTGATCGCCAACCGTCCCTTACCCCCCAGCCTGCGCCGGCCGGCCTCAAGATAGCGCAGACCGCTATTGGCAAGCGGGTCCTTGTTCTTGCGCACATATGCCTGCAGCGCGGTCGTGCCGGTCTTGGGCATGCCCATATGCAGCCAAAGCATCAGAGGTCTCCTGTATCAGATCGGGTCGCGCTCATTCCTGATGGCTGGCCGCGAAACCTGCTGTCATTTCTTGCATCAGGGTCTGCATCTCGGGCTGCTCGCGCAGGTCCTTGATCTTTTGTCTATGCAGGTCGCAGCACGCATGATGCAGACGAGCCGTTTCAGGATCGGACAGCATGTCGTAATAGTGTTCACGCTTGCGATCGAGCACAACGTCGATCGAGCTGTCCTCTTCGGCGTTGTGATTCATCATGTTCCAATAGTCCATGCCCAGGCTTTCCCCCAGATGGTGGGCCCGCCCGCGCATTTTCTTGACCAGATAGCTTTCACAGGACTTCAGCGCATAATGATTGACCTGCACCAGATCATACCCGATGGAATCCCGCGCCGATCGCCAGCTGGCGTTGAAATACCGCTCGGGCATCAGTTGCCCCGATCCATTGTACCAATGGCATTCTGCCATGGTTTCAACCGTCGGGCGTTTGGGGCGGTGAACGCCCAGCGCACCCCAAACCTCTTGCTGAAACATGGTCTTAAAACCCCAGGCCTGCGGAGGGCGGTATTTTTGCTCTTCGGCGGCACGGCGGAACTGGTCTGACAGAAAACGGTCCTCATAGCGAACAACGCCCGCGTTTCCGAACAAACGCCATGTCATCGAGATCGTTTTTGCATCCGGGATGGCATCGGTCAGCGCACGCAGCGTATGATCACCCGTCTTGATGTTGATATGCTCATCCGCGTCGATCACAACCACCCAGTCCTGAGGCCGCGCGACCTCCATCTTGAGGAATTTCTTGTAGGCACGTTTTTGCGGGCTCGTGGGGCGGCGCGAGTTGTTGTCGACATGGGTGACGATCCCCTGCTCATCCAACCGCTGCAGCAAGGCATCCGTGCCGTCTGTGCAATCGTTGGTCATCACCACGATCTGATCGACACCGATGGCGCGATTATGGGCGACCCATTCCAGAACGAAAGGACCTTCGTTCTTCATCGGGGTCACGCTGATATATCGGGGGTCTTGTTCGCTCATGATTGACTGCTCTGTCCGTCTTGTTGTTGCCCCCAAACCAACGGAGGATAACGCTCGAATATCGCGGCTAAATTACGTTCTTTTGCCCGCGCAACCAAGTAAATTCCACCGCTTATCCACCTGCCCGTTCTAACTGATTTGAAAAGCGCTTGTAGGTGGGGCACAGGTCGCGCGCTTTTTGAAGATAGCCCCTCGCCTTTTCCTTTTCGCCCCTCTGCAACAGGACTCGCCCGGCCTCACCCTGAATTGCAGCGGTGCCATCATCCATATCCGCAGCCTGAATGATTTGAGTTTGCCCCTGATCTTCGGCCCCATTTCGCGCGAGGAAGTCGCCCATGGCAAAGACCAAGAACGGATTGCCCGGATCGCAAGACAAAGCATCAGCCATGGCCAGCCGTCCTTTCGCAAAATCCCCTTCCTTTTCATACATCTCTGCCAGCCGTTTGTGAAAAAGAGGATAATCTGGAACCGCCCGCACTGCATGTCTGGCGGTATCTATCGCGTTGTGAACCGGAATCTCGCCAATGCTTAGTTTCAAAAGTGACTTCACGCTTTGAAATCCCGGAGAATCTTCCGAAAGGGCCACATCCTCGGGCAGTTGGGTTGAGCTGTGCAGCCCATCCAAAAGCGTGGACATTCGCGCAGAATTTGCCGTCAGCCGCTTTGCTTTCTGGTCAATCGACAGCGACGACCAATCCAACAATATCAAATCAAAGTTGCAGGGCAGCCGCACAAGAACCTTTCGCTGTGCAATATGCGCATTGTAGTTGAACCAGGGTCGCCGAACGCTCTTCAACATAACCCAATCAACAGGAGGCAACGCGCGATGGGAAATCTGATCGCGATAGACCAGTCTTGAACCCAAGATGATAACATCAGGGCGCATCGGTTTTGTCCAATACGCCCGACTAAAGGTCTGAGCAGCGATCCAACGTTTTTTCATGCCGCCCAAAACCGCTGCCCGAATAGCAGTGGCGACCGCGTAATCCTCGGGCCAAAGCCCAGGGTTGGCTAGCGCTTCATCAATCAACCCGAGCGCCTCGGGCCAGCGTCTGAGATAGAAGTAGTTCAGCGCCTGCAGCAAAGGCAGAAACGAGTTATCGGCACCCGTCTCCAGAATCGGCTGTAAAAGATTCAGTGCCTCCTCAGCCCGATCCCCAGCACCAAGACCGTGCAGAACAAAAGCAGCCTTTGAGTATACATGGGCGGCTTCTGACGGGTTCAAATACCTATCTGGCCCGTCCCGCAAGCGATCAATCATCCGCTCATTGGCTTGCGCCATTTCTTCCTCGGATAACACATCCCTGAAAACAAAGCGTTGTCGCCCCGAGATGCGTGCCGCGGCCATTGAAAACGCTGAAATGAAAGGCGCAATGACCTGATCTGCCCGCGACATCGTATAAAGTTCAAGAAAGTCTCGCTTTGCGCGGGTCATGCCCGAGACATCGGCAATATCCGACATCCGAAGCAATTGCGGGAACTTTTCCTGAAACCGGCTGATCAGTTCCGGCTGATCAGAAAACATGATCGCTGTTTGCCCCGCGTTTTTCGCAAGATGGGCTTCGTACAGCTCTTCTGGTTCGATCTTGGCTGGCCAGGTGGTGTGCTTCCACGGGGCCGTGTTCAAAATATCACCGCGCCGGATGTGGTAGGCCGACACGCCCTGCCCCGACAGCTTTTCATCGGCACGATCCATGATCGACCGAATCTCGGGCGTGAACCCGATCTGGTGAATGAAATCGCGATAACGCGGGCGGATGGCCTCGATATCCTCCCACGGAAAAGCCAGAACCTCGAATCCTTCCTCAACCAAAACCGAGCGGCCCGCATTCAAATGGGCGATCAGGCGGTCGGGGGCCTTGTCCCCCTGAAAGGACCAGATCGGCAGCGCACCCTTGGTGAGCTTGTCAAAGGCCTTACCGCCGAGGAAATGCTCGTCCATCCAGCTTTGCGTGAACAATTCCCGAGGCTCGTCCAACTCGGGCGCATCCGCCCCCTGCGGAAACCAGTTCACCTTGTAGCCGGTGTCAAAATCTTCGGCGAGACGGATGCAGGTCAGCATCATCAGCAGGCGCGCGCCCATTCGGTCTTTGCGCTGCCCGATGAACACGCCCTTTGACCCCGTCATGAGGATTTCTCGGCCTCGGCCAACGCGGCCCGGCGCATACGGCGGAACCTTCGGCGCGCCTGTTGTGTCAGCGTAGGATGACGCTCACCTGCCAGCGCCTCGATGCCGCGCATCACCATGGGCAAACCGCGACGCGCGCGGGCCATGCGGTAATAATCCGTGGCCTCCAGTTCACCCTTGACTGCTGTTTTCATGACCGGCTTGAGGATATCCATCTTGCGCAACATGGGGGCCGCAAAGTGATTGGCATGCCAGGTCTTGAGCAAAAGGACATTGTCCCCTTGCAGGCGTTGGACCTGCATCCGGTCCAATTCAAAATGCGGATCATAAAACACATAGGCCCTGCCCGCCTTTCTGACCGTCTGGGCGGCGTCGCTCAGCGGCAGATCCCAATCCTGAACCTGCCCAAAGCGATAGCGGGTTTCCCACGGCACCAAACGCTCATCCAATGATGTCTGCGGATTGAAGGCGACGACCGTTGAACCGGGTACAAGCGCGGAAAAGGTCAACGCCCCGAAGCCACCCATTGAGGCGCCAGCAAATGCAACCTGATCGAACTGATCGAAAAACCCTTCGGCCGCGCGATTCTGTAAATATGAGATAATTTCGGGGTCGCGATACCAGGCCTTTGTGCGCGCAAAGACCCCCATATGTGACCAACCTTCATCGCGAAAGAACTTCCACCCCCAGGGTTCGCGGGCAAAGGACAGGTCGTTCGCATTAGCGATATTGTCAAAACTGACAACCAGTTGAGAGGTTGCCCGCTGGTGAAACAGAACCGAATGCCGCTCCAGCTTTTGCAGAAACCCGGCCCCGTCCCCACCGGGATACAGCTCGACAAACCACGGCGGCGCGGGGTCGGTCAGAATACGCTCATACCCTGTCTTGCGATCAGGGTGCTCGGGCTTCAGCTGTTCTTTCGATAGGTCGTTTGCCATGGTCCTCAGATAAGATTATCCGCCAGCCACATCCGAAAATCCACCCAATCCCGACGCAGTTTGATTTCAGCAACCTTGGCCCTGTGCCAGTCACAGGCTCGCGCATGCAACTCGCCCAGTTTCGGGTCGCCCTTCAACTCCGCCAGCAGCGGGGCCGCGCGCCCGGCAATGGGCTGGATGGAGCTATCGGCCTCTTTGTTGACGTTCATGTCCAGCCAGTAGGACTGTCCCTGATCCACCTTGATGTGGTTTGTCCGCCCCCGGTCCCGCTTAATCAGGAACCCGTCCATCGAGCGCACCGAGTAATGATGCAACCGCCCCAACGAGTGGTCAAACCCGCGCCAGGCCCGCCATCCGACATCCTGGGCCGGAAACAATTTGCCGCCTGCATCCGACCAGGCGATGTCGCCTTCCTTGCCCTCTTCGATCCCTTTCGGTCGATGAGGCCCGAAACGCGTGAATTTTCCGTTATTGCGAAACAGTGTCTTCAGCCCAAAGGCCCGGCTTGAGTGATAGGGAAATTCCTGATCACCCATCCCGAACAGCTCGGTCACGGGCCGGTCTTCGAAGCTGATATTCCCGGCGCTGCCGAATAGTTTCCAAGCGAATGAGATCGCGTCCACAGGCTGCCCTGCCCGGTGTTCAACCTCGTCGATCAGTGCGTGGAAACTGTTATCCCCATGCCGAATGTTCCAGAACTCATCCACATCCAGACACAGCAACCAATCAGCCTCTTTCACCTTTGGCTGACGCCTTGCCCGGCGCAGCATCTGATGCTGCGGGTTGCCTCCCTCTTTCACTTCGTTCGAGACATGCGTGGCCAGCCCCAACTCTTGCAGCCGGAGGGCAATATCATCGGTGCCGTCATCGCAGTCATTGGTGAAGATCACAAAATGATCGACCCCCAACGTCTTATGAAACGCGACCCATTCGAGCATATAGGGGCCTTCGTTTTTCATCGTGGTGAATACGGTAATGGCCTGCGACATCGATATTTCCCGATTTTCGTTGCCCTTCGTCATACACAACCTATTCGGAAGGGGCGAGATCGGAATTGCGTCTATCGTCAACAGCACACTAACTGGTGCAGGACAGCCCCAGAAGGCTGTGGCGAAACTTCGGCTTTCGGGAAAATGGTGCGCTCGAAAAGAGCGACTTCGAACTGTTCTGATGACAAAAACACCCCTGATCTGGATGAGGTATTCAACGAGCTAGAGCGCTGGCATGACATCCTGAAAGATCACGACAAATCGTTTCTGCGGGGGCCGCGCCCATGACACGCCCTGCCCCGTTTTCTTTGAGATTGACCCATGCTGAACGCAAGCGACTGGAATCCCAAGCTGGGTCTATGCCGCTGGCATCATACATCAAGTCTGTGGTTTTTGCCGACGAGGCCCCCAAATACCGTAGGCGGAAAAAACCACCTGTTGCGGAGCAACAGCTCTTGGCCGAGGTTCTTGCACGTCTTGGCCAAACCCGCACATCCAGCAACCTCAATCAAATCGCCAAACATCTGAACCAAGGGACTTTGATTCTTGACGAGGAATTGGAGGATGACCTCAAGCGCGCCGTCGCTGAGGTCGCGTGGATGCGGGCTAGGTTGATTGAAGCATTGGGGGTCAAATCATGATCCTCAAAGGCTCCCAACGCGGTGGCGCTATAGCTCTGGCCGATCATCTGATGAACGACCGTGACAATGATCATGTCTTTTGCTTAGAGTTGAGGGGATTTCTATCTGAACAACTTCATGGTGCCTTGTCCGAGACACACGCGATTTCCAAAGCAACCCAATGCAAGCAATTTATGTTTTCACTGAGTTTAAACCCACCTACTGGGCATGACGTCACTGAGGATGCGTTTATCAACGCGGCGGATCGCGCCGAAGAACAGCTTGGCCTGAGCAACCAACCCCGCGCAATCATCCTCCATGATAAAGAAGGCCGCCGCCACGCTCATGTGGTGTGGTCACGCATTGACGCGGACGAAATGAAGGCAATCAACTTGCCCCATTTCAAGAACAAGCTGCGGGATGTGTCGCGAGACCTGTTTCTGGATCATGGATGGAACTTGCCTGATGGTTTGGCAACCTATGGGAACAAGTCCCCCCTAAACTTCACATTGGAAGAATGGCAGCAAGCTAAACACCAGAATCTTGACCCACGCGAGATCAAGCAAGCGTTCCAGCAGGTAACCGGAATTAAACATAGAGAGTTCCGTTCTTTGAAAACTGTAAGGAAATAAGGCGTTTCTTCACGAAGAACGCGAAAGGAAACGGCAGAGATAGCAGTTGAGTTTTCTGCATCAAAGGTTGACCGAACCTCTCGCTAAGACCTTACGTGGCTTCCAGAAAAGGCTTCAAAGCGTATGACTTCAATATGGAGAATTCTCCATATTGGTCACGTCTCAGGGCTCAATCCATCCGTTGGAGATGGCCATCGCCAACGCTTGTTCTTTGGTTTTGACGTTCAGTTTGTTGCGCAGATTGGCGAGATACAGATTGACGGCTGAGTCACTGATCTTGAGCCTGTCTGCTATGTCGGCCAGACGATATCCGGCTGCCAGAAGCTGTAATATTTCCGCTTGGCGTCGCGACAACGGGGACGTGCGTCCTGTTTTCTTTGAAAGGGCGAGCATCTGCGCATAAGCGGCAAAAGAGGCGACGGCGAATGCGCCACCGGATTCGGACAGTCTTTTGAGGAATTGAGGGCCGGTATCTTCGAAGCCAATGCCGACCCCGGCACCGGAGTAAGTGCCGTCAGCGTTGGGCATGGAAAAAGTGACGGATGATCTTTGGTGAAACAAACGAAACCTGTCTTCAATACCAGCTCTTCCGAGCTTTGTTTCGAGATCAGAAGCGGATTTGAAATCGACACCCCAGACCTTACGCGGCACACCTGCTCTGATCGCTTCGACGAGATGGTTACGCTCGGAAAATGGAATGGATCTCCTATAAAGGAGATCGCCATCTGCTGACGGTCGCACCCACACGCGCAGGCAAAGGAACAACGCAAATCGTGCCTATGCAACGTGCAACTCGGCTAGTTCATCAAGCGCCCTTTCCATCGTGTCTGACATTTTGGGCCGTCCGACATGCACACCGCGCTCCTTGGCGGCTTTCATGCCCGCTTTGGTACTCTAGCGAAGGCTGGGAGATACTTAGGACCAAAATAGTTAGTATTGCCGCCATCATGGTTGTGATCGAACAAATAGACGAAGAAAACAGCATCAATCATGCCACACATCCAAAGGCCGCGACACGGATTTTCCAACTTTTGGGGCATCTGGCAGAGTTGCCACTGGTTCGGGCGCAGATTGAGCAAGATGCATCTCTCATTCCAACTAAAGAAGAACGGCAAGCGTTCGCGCATGACGTGACCATTCCGTGTTTCTTTGATGCGGTTCATTTAGCCCAAGCGACGGGTGCCGTTTCCATTGCAAGTGATCTTGGTCGTTCTGAGGATTTCTTCAGTGACTTGGAAATCGCCAAACTGGGCGATCCTTCACGATATGGCGAACTTAAAACCCAAGGTGCTCAGGAATGGGCAAAGCTCTGGCCTTGCAATGAAGCTCTCAAACCGATCTTGGGCGGTCACTATAGAACTTAGAGCCTCTGTCTACCCTACGCTTTGGGACACGCGGTTTCTGTTTGCGTGATCCTGACAGCTTTGGAAGAGCGCTTCGGTCATTTCTTTAGTGACCGTCAGTTGAGACCAAGCATCATTGGGTCCCTGTAAGTGTGGTCCGTCCTTGTGACTGACTGAGTTTCTCAAATCACGCGATGCGCCCCAGCGTTTGACGGCAACATCATCAAGTATCCCTTGTTCGTATGCCCATTTCTGCAAGTCAGCATAAGTTCTTCTGAGAACCGACTTTGACGGCCGAGTCTCCTTGATCGCCTCGCGAAAAGCACTTTCGCCAAAACGGAGCAGTTCTTCGATACCAAGTGTAAAAAGGGGATAGTGATAGCAGCCATACACAATACAAGCTTGAGCACGGTCAAACATCTCCTGCAAGTATTCAGGAAGTTCAACATCAATCGTCACCGAAAGAAACATCCTGACCCATTCCTCGGTTGGATGGGTATAAGGGCCGATACCATGAACGCTCCATACGTCGAGCCTTGAGTCGCGCTCCATATGGTTTTTGACAGTTAGAAAATGCTCTGATTTTTGTTTTGTACCCATAGCGGCCTCTAGTCAGTAATTTGATCTTCAATATGCACTCGTAGAGCTTTTAAGTGCTTCCCGAAATTCTGGAATGCTACATCCCATGTCAGATAGCCAGCGACAAGAAAACACAAACCAAGCGCGATCACGAAGCCGCGCCAGATGCCCCGCTTGAGCTTGATAAAACGAGTATTTTCGTTAGTGGCCTCGTCGGCTTCATCAAGGCTAACTTTCAGAACGAAAGCCATATAGAAGGCGGAAATCAAGCAGACAAAGCCGATAACCAAACCAATCGTTCCCAGCATCACCAGCGCTAATTGCGGGTATTCCTTGGCCCGCAACAGGAAATCAAAAGCGAAACCGACACTCCCCAGCAGTATCACTAAAACAGCTATGGCTTTGACTTCAAATCGCTTTAGCAGTTCTTTTTCCTGCACCCTACTATCTGGCATTATTCTTCCTTTAAATCTTACACTTAGAATGAGCAATCGAGGAGCTTAGCCGACCTCAGTTGATATGTGCAAATCTCACATACATGCGTAGGTACTCTTCAAATTGATGGTCAGACTGAGGGCAAGACCGTCTTGTGAACATTCGGCGTCGGTTAACTGATATCAGTCAATCCACCTACCACCTGAACCGTGACGCGGTGCAAGTTGCACGGGTTGTCAGCAACCCAAGTGATGAGGTTTTTTAGATCAGTTGGGATGTCGTCTGTCTGCGCAGTGACTAATACAAAATCGTGCAGGCCCTCATCGTGGTTTTCTCTCAAGGGATCAAGTTTCCCTTCCATCGTTTTTGGCAGACGGTTTTGACCTGCTTGAATTTCAGCGCATGGTTCACAGTCTGAGCCGAGCGGGATGTTATGCCATTGACCCCTCACACCTTGGAATGCAACCACGTGCCCATCAGCCTCACTATCTAGCTCGAAGCAAAATCGCTCACCAAGCCGAATAGCAGAGTCCGCTGATTTCAACTGGCTTTCACGCTCAATGATCCCCATCGCCGTGGACACCATGGCCAATCGAAACCGATCCGATATCGCGCGCGCGTCCAAAATCTCCCGCCACAGCATCTCTGGCGTCTCAGGGAATATCTCGGGTGCTTCCAGATGCGCGACATTGAAGTGATGATTGAGCAGGAATTCATACAGCACCTTCGCCCGAATTGCTGAATACTCTCCCCGTTGCAGATTGCGCCGATAGTTATCCGCCAAGCTCCATGGTGGGTTGAACGGCGTTTGTAGGAACTGATCAAACGATTCATTTGCCAGTTCCGCTGCCGCTACTAGAGCTTTGTAAAGCTTCGCTTTACGCGGCTTGCTCTTTGGATCAAATGACATGAGGATTATGTTCCTATGGCAATATTTGTCATTTTCTGACATACTATGCGTAGGAGGACCAGATATGGCCAGCATGAATATTTCCCTCCCTGATCCAATGCGGGACTGGGTGGAGCAGCAGATGAAATCCGGACGTTACGACAACGCCAGTGAGTACATGCGTGACCTCATCCGCCATGATCAGGATCGTGCCTCCAAGATTGCTGCCATGCAACGTCTGGTCGATGAAGCGATGGCTAGTGAGGACAGCAGTAAATCCCTCGCCGAAATCCGCGCCATTGCCCGACAACAGGCAGGAATTACAGCCTCAGAATGAACTACCGCCTTTCTGCAAAGGCGGAAGCCGATCTGATCCAAATCTATATTGATGGCGTTCAAGACTTTGGCGTCGTGCAGGCCGAAGCCTATCAGGACAAGATCGACCAAACCATTGAACTGATTGCCGACAATCCAGAGATGGCACGTCTGCGAGATGAAATCACCCCACCCGTCCGCATCCATCCGGTGCATGCGCATGTAATCATCTATCTGGTTGACGATAACCGGATGGTCAGAATTTTGCGTGTGCGTCATGGCCGTGAGAACTGGCCCGAAAACCCCATTGGGTAATCGTTTCAGCACTCTCGATCACCCGTTTGCACCCTCCTTTCACCTGAGATGACCGTGGGCCTGCCACGGTAAGGTCACATCTAAGCGCATAGGATAATTGAAGAATTATTCTTGCGTGGGGCAAGATGATGTGGTTATATGTTCTATATTTGTTCTCATTCCAGCCTATGGCGAGACCATAGTGGAACGAACCCATCACCAAAACATTTTAGAGAAAGGAGCGCGTGCATGACCTGTCCGCCAGATAAAAAAGATATGCCTATTCGACCCAGCCTCTCCGTGGATTGGGAAGTCTATGCAGCCATGCTGGAAGACAGCGACATGCCGCTGGATCAGCAACAGGAAATGATCGAAACTCTATGGTCCATCGTCGTGATGTTTGTCGATCTCGGTTACGACCTGCACCCCATCCCGCAAATCTGTGGAGAAAATGAAGAAGCATTGGATCAGGATTCCACGGATTTGGTATCCTTGTTGAACAACAAATGGGCGCAGACCCGCGCAGAGGAGGACCAATGGCAGGAGTAGCATCAAAACCAACAAAGGCCGTGATCTATGCCCGCGTGTCTGGGGCCAAGCAGGTGCGCGAAGGAGATGGTCTGGCCTCTCAGGAGAACCGTTGTCGGGAATACGCCACTTACAAAGACTATGATGTGGTTGAGGTATTCATGGACGATATGTCCGGCAAATTCGAACGCCGTCCCGCAATGGATCGGATGCTGGCCTTCCTGCGCCTGCATCCCAAAGACAGCATTGTTGTCATCATTGACGACATCAGCCGCTTTGCCCGCAATGTGCAGGCCCATATTGCCTTGCGCGAAACGCTCAGCGATGCGGGTGGTATCTTGGAAAGCCCATCCATTGAATTTGGCGAAGATAGCGACTCGCGTCTTGTAGAACACATGCTGGCCTCGGTCGCGCAACACCAACGCGAGAAGAATGCGGAACAAACCTCCAACCGGATGAAGGGTCGCATGATGAACGGCTATTCCGTCTTCGCCGCCCCTATCGGATACGAGTACAAGAAAACAGGCTCACACGGCAAACTGCTCACCCGTGTTGAACCCATCGCCACCATCATCAAGGAAGCATTGGAGGGTTATGCCTCTGGCCGGTTCTCAGCACAGGCGGATGTGCGGCGCTTTCTGGAGAGCCAGCCTGACTTTCCCAAAGACCTACCGGATGGGAAAATCCGCCAGCAGAAAGTAACGGACATGC
This sequence comes from Ruegeria sp. BE1, assembly GCF_056538885.1. Classification (NCBI taxonomy): domain Bacteria; kingdom Pseudomonadati; phylum Pseudomonadota; class Alphaproteobacteria; order Rhodobacterales; family Roseobacteraceae; genus Ruegeria; species Ruegeria sp. BE1. The sequence continues at coordinate 803,976 of NZ_JBQFTY010000001.1, read as the reverse complement.
TGAACCGAGTGATCTATGCGGGCTATGTCGAGCATGAGCCATGGGGCATCACGCGCCGCAAAGGTCATCATGAACCACTGATCTCACTGGAAACATTCGAGGCTATCCAAGAGCGACGAACTGGCCGAGGTGTTGCGGCCAAGCGCCCTGACATCAACGAAGACTTCCCACTACGCGGCGCGGTGAACTGTGCGTGTTGCGATAAGCCCATGACCGCCTACCATGCACGGAGCGCCACTGGCAGACGCTACCCCTACTACAACTGCCAGACGAAAGGCTGCTCAGAGTATCGCAAGGGTATTCGTGCCGAGAAAATTGACACAGGCTTTGAGGCGATCTTACGCTCTCTGACGCCGAGCAAAAACATGCTCGATATCGCGATGTCCATGTTGAAAGACGCATGGGATCAACGCGGCGACCAAGCCAAGCAAGCGAGGGCCGAAATCAAACGTCAACACAAAGAGTTGGACAAACAACAAGACGCACTTGTTGAGCGCATGATCGAGATTTCGAATCCAAAAGTAATGGCCGCGCTTGAAAGCAAAATCGCGAAGCTGGAAGAAGACAAGCTGCTGCTGACCGATAAGCTGTCCCACACCACGAAGCCCACACGCACTATAGGTGAAATTATCGAACTCTTGCGAGACTTCCCCTCAAGCCCTTGGAATATCTATGAAAACGGATCGCTCATCGTTAAGAAAACCATCATAAAAGCGGCTTTCAAAGCCCCATTGGCATACGATCGCGAAAACGGATATCGAACTCCGCAAACGTCTGTAATTTTTGATTTTTTAGCGGATTTCACATCAAAATGTGAAATGGTGCGGTCGAGAAGACTCGAACTTCCACGGGAGTTACCCCACAGCGACCTCAACGCTGCGCGTCTACCAATTCCGCCACGACCGCACTGCCTGTGACTTGGTAGAGGGGCGTATAGACGGTGATGATCCGGATGTGAAGAGGCAAAAACACGCCGGTTTGAATTCCCATCCAACGTTCATATCTGTAAGGATGTCTTCCACCCCTTTCCCCACGCCAGGAGATCAATCATGACCACCCCCGACCCTCGCCCTGTTGTGCAGATCGACGTTGTCTCGGATGTGGTCTGCCCCTGGTGCATCGTGGGGTTCCGGCAGCTGGATCAGGCCTTGCAGCAGGAAAACGTGCTGGCGCGGCTGCGCTGGCACCCGTTTGAGCTGAACCCGACCATGCCGCCCGAAGGTCAAAACCTGCGCGAGCATATCATGGAGAAATACGGCTCGACCGCGGAACAAAGCCAGGAGGCCCGCGAAAGGTTGACGGCCATTGGAGCGGAAATGGGCTTTACCTTCAATTTCGATGAGGACAGCCGGATCGTGAACACGTTTGCGGCGCATCAGTTGTTGGATTGGGCCGAAAGCCAGGGGCGTCAGCACCCGCTGAAACTGGCGTTGTTCGATGCTTACTTCACCGACCAAAAGGATGTCTCTGAACACGATGTTCTGTTCGAGGCGGTGGCGGCTGCGGGTCTGGACCCTGAGACTGCCAAAACCGCGCTCAGCTCAGGGGAACACGTCGCGCCGGTGCGGGAAAAGCAACAGTTCTGGTCCAGCCGGGGCATTTCGGGCGTGCCCTCGATGGTCTTTGGCGGCAAGTACCTGCTGACCGGCGCGCAAGGTGCGGATGCCTATGCCCAGATCCTGCAGCGCTGTCTGGCCGAGGCCGCCTGACCCCTTTTCCTTGCCGATCCCGCGCGATATGGAACCGCCATGGAATGGAAGATCACCGAAGGGCTTGTCGACTACCCCGACGCCATCGCCTTTATGGAGGCGCGGGTCGCCGCGATCGCTGCGGGCGAAGCGGATGAATGCGTCTGGCTGCTGGAGCATCCACCGCTTTATACCGCAGGCACATCGGCCCGGATCGAGGATCTGACTGATCCAGACCGCTTTCCGGTTTATGAGGCCAAGCGCGGTGGCGAGTACACCTATCATGGCCCCGGTCAGCGCGTCGCTTATGTGATGCTGGACCTCAACAAGCGCGGCAAGGACGTGCGGGGATTCGTCAAACAGCTTGAGAATTGGGTGATCGCCGCATTGGCCGAGTTCAACGTTCAGGGCGAAATCCGCGACGGGCGTGTGGGCGTATGGGTGCAGCGCCATGACAAACCGCTGACTGCATCTGGCCAGCCCGCCGAGGACAAGATTGCGGCCATCGGCCTGCGTCTGCGCAAATGGGTCAGCTTTCACGGCATCTCGATCAATGTCGAACCTGAACTTGAGCATTTCTCGGGCATCGTTCCCTGCGGCATCAGCGAACACGGGGTGACCTCGCTGATTGACCTTGGGTTGCCGGTGACACTGGACGATGTTGATGTTGCCTTGCAAAAAACCTTTGCCGAAAACTTCCAGCCCATCACCGCCTGAGACAGCATCGAATCGCTACACTCCGAAAGAGGCTGTAACAATCCGCGCCCTTAAAACCCTTTTGTTTCCTAAGCTGGCCGTAATGCGCCCGCCGTCTCAATAAAATTGCGCAAAATCGTCGAAAAGCAGACTCAAAACGATACAAGCCGCGTCTTTCACGTTATCCTATAACTACCGTTCTAGAGTGAGTGGTGTGTTAAACCGGTGATCCTGGGTAAACCGGGTATTCGGACAAGTGTTTGGTTACGAGTCTGCCGTTCCGACCCCAAATCGGAACGGCAATTCCATTTCAAGGCCCATGCCTGACCCGAATTCAGCCCAGAGACGCTTTGATCTTTTCCGCATGAGCCGCAATCAGGTCGAAATCTCCCATGTTGCCAGGCGGGCGCATCGATACGCCTTCGTGACGCGGCAGAATGTGGAAATGCAGGTGGAACACCTCTTGTCCGCCTGCGGCCTCGTTGAACTGCTGGACGGTGACACCGTCCGCGTCAAATGCTTTGACCACCGCTTTGGCCAGTTTCTGAACTGTCGCGGTCACGGCCGCCAGTTGTTCGGGTGACGCATCCAGCAGATTACGGCAGGGCGTTTTGGGGATCACCAGCAAATGTCCGTCGGACCTGGGCATGATGTCCATAAAAGCAAGCGTGTCTTCGTCCTCATACACGCGGGTCGAGGGGATTTCTCCGCGCAGGATCTTGGCAAAGATGTTGTCGGGATCGTAAGCGGCCATTTTTTGTCTCCGAATGTCGGCTGTTGCGCACAGTTCTGCGACCCCCACCCCAAAGGGTCAAGGCGGAACTCTGCCAACGACCTTGCGTACCGCCAGATCGGCCTCTTGAAAATCAGAGGCTCATTGCCAGATACACCCTGTTGATGGCCAAGATTTCGCGGGTTTTCCTCCGACCCGCGACAATTATTCTTGATCCAGATCAAACTCGACCATTGAAGGCGTCCCTTTCGCATTCTAAAACCAGCAGGAAACCCGCGCGTCGGAGAGGTCCGAATGCGCGCTGCATATGCAACAGGAGGCACCTAATAATGGCAGACGCAGCCATTCATGGTCACGACCATGAGGACGAGCGCAGCTTTTTCCAGCGCTGGTTCATGTCGACCAATCACAAGGACATTGGCATTCTCTACCTGATCGTCTCGGCGCTGGCCGGTTTGATCTCGGTTGCGATGACTGTTTATATGCGCCTTGAACTGATGCACCCCGGCGTTCAGTACATGTGCCTCGAAGGCTTCATGGCCGACCCGTGCACCCCCAACGGACACTTGTGGAACGTCATGATCACCTATCACGGTGTTCTGATGATGTTCTTTGTGGTCATCCCTGCCCTGTTCGGCGGATTTGGCAACTATTTCATGCCGTTGCAGATCGGTGCGCCGGATATGGCGTTCCCGCGGATGAATAACCTGTCCTTCTGGCTGTACGTGGCTGGTACCTCGCTGGGTGTGGCCTCGCTGCTGTCTCCGGGCGGGAATGACCAGCTCGGCTCGGGCGTTGGTTGGGTTCTTTACCCGCCGCTGTCCACGACCGAGGGCGGCATGTCCATGGACCTTGCGATTTTCGCCGTGCACGTATCGGGCGCCTCCTCGATCCTCGGCGCAATCAACATGATCACCACCTTCCTGAACATGCGTGCCCCGGGCATGACCCTGTTCAAAGTGCCGCTGTTCAGCTGGTCGATCTTCGTCACCTCGTGGCTGATTCTGCTGTCGCTGCCGGTTCTGGCAGGCGCGATCACCATGTTGCTGATGGATCGCAACTTTGGCTTCACCTTCTTTGACCCGGCCGGTGGCGGCGATCCGATCCTGTATCAGCACATCCTGTGGTTCTTTGGACACCCGGAAGTGTATATCGTGATCCTGCCCGGGTTCGGCATCATCAGCCACGTGATTGCGACCTTCGCGCGCAAGCCGATCTTTGGCTATCTGCCGATGGTCTGGGCGATCATCGCAATCGGTGTTCTGGGCTTTGTTGTGTGGGCGCACCATATGTACACCGTTGGCATGTCGCTGCGTCAGCAGGCCTACTTCATGCTGGCCACGATGGTCATCGCGGTGCCCACAGGCGTTAAGGTCTTCTCGTGGATCGCGACCATGTGGGGCGGTTCCATCGAGTTCAAGACGCCGATGCTGTTCGCCTTCGGCTTCCTGTTCCTGTTCACCGTTGGCGGTGTGACCGGCGTGGTGCTGTCGCAGGCCGGTATCGACCGTGCCTATCACGACACCTACTACGTGGTGGCACACTTCCATTACGTGATGTCGCTGGGTGCCGTGTTCGCGATCTTTGCGGGCGTATACTTCTACTTCAGCAAAATGACGGGCCGTCAGTACTCGGAATTCTGGGGCAAAGTTCATTTCTGGCTGTTCTTCATTGGCGCCAACCTGACCTTCTTCCCGCAGCACTTCCTGGGTCGTCAGGGCATGCCGCGCCGTTACATCGACTACCCTGAGGCCTTCGCGCAGTGGAACTTTGTGTCGTCAATTGGCGCGTTCATCTCGTTCGCTTCGTTCCTGCTGTTCTTCGGCATTGTCTTCTATGCGCTGTTCCGCGGCGCGAAAGAGACGCGTCCGAACCCGTGGAACGAATATGCGGATACGCTGGAATGGACCCTGCCCTCGCCGCCGCCCGAGCACACGTTCGAGCAGCTGCCAAAGCAGGAAGACTGGGACAAGGGCCACGCGCACTGATCCCGCCAAAGCCAAAGAAAACCCCGCCAAACCGGCGGGGTTTTTTCTTTGTGACGCAGGCATTCGCCAGATGCCCAAAAATCGGGTATCCTGTGGGTGATGACACAACCGGCAGTCCGGGGGTCTCTCATGCCTGAAATTGACTTTTGGTACTCGATCGGAAGCACCTATAGCTTTCTGACCATCATGCGACTGGATGACTGGTGCGCTGAAAAAGACGCCTCGGTCCACTGGCGGCCCTTCAATGTGCGCAGTGTGATGCAGGACCAGCAGAACATCCCTTTTGCAGGGAAACCGGTCAAATCCGCCTATATGTGGCGCGATATTGAGCGCCGCGCCGCCAAGTATCGCATCCATGCCCGCCTGCCTGCGCCCTACCCGATCTCGGACCTTGCACTGGCCAATCAGGTGGCGCTGCTGGGGATGGGGGATGGCTGGGGCAAGGCATTTACGCAAATACTCTATCGCATCTGGTTCGAAGAAGGCGTCGAGGCCGGCAGCGAAACCGCCATCACCGAGGCCCTGCACAGGTGCCAGCAAGACCCGCGCATGATCCTGGCACGCGCCCGCAGCCCCGACACGGTGGCCGCGCTTGAGGCGCAAACGGATCAGGCGATAAAACTGGGCATATTCGGCGCCCCAAGCCTTGTTGTCCGCGGAGAGGTTTTCTGGGGCGACGACCGGCTGGACGATGCGCTGTCCTGGGCGCGGGTCGGCCACGTGGCCTGATCATTTCCGTTAGACTCGAACCTGCAATACGCTAGTTTTCCGCCATGCCCTATCGTTGGAATCAGACCTCTGACACGGAACAGGAACTGCGCCTTTGGCCGCATAACTCGCTGCCACCGCGCGGGGCGATGTATGTGATCCTGTCGGTGTTTCTGTTTGGGCTGATCCCGGTGCTGGCGATGCTGGGATCGGTGGTGTTGTGGGGGCTGCTGCCCTTCCTGCTGTTGACGGTGCTGGGGCTTTGGCTGGCGATCCAGACCAACTACCGCGCGCGCAGCGTGTTCGAAGTTCTGACCCTGACCGGCACACAGGCGCATCTGGTGCATCACGATCCGCGCAGCGGTCAGCAGGAATGGACCTGCAACCGATACTGGGCCCGGCCTGAAATGCATGAACGCGGTGGACCCGTGCCGAATTATGTCACCCTGACAGGCGACGGTCGCGAGGTCGAGATCGGCGCGTTCCTGTCCGAGGATGAACGGATCGCGCTATACGATGACCTCATGAAAAAACTGCGCGAACCGGTCGCGCAGTCGTAGCCGTTTCAGATTTCCAAAGGTCTCAGCAACTGCCGCTGGAGGCGGCGCATAGGTGGTCTTTGACCATCGGGCCGACCTTGCCGAAATCCATCTGGCCGGTGTACCGGGTCTTAAGCTCACCCATCACCTTGCCCATATCGCGGATCGAGCCTGCTCCGGTCGCCGTGATTGCGGTCAGAATGGCTTTCGAGACCTCGTCCTCATCCAATTGCTTGGGCAGGAATTCCTCGATCACCTCAACTTCGCGCAGCTCACGCTCGGCCAGATCCAGCCGTCCGCCCTCTTCATAGGCGCGGGCGCTTTCCTTGCGCTGCTTGGTCATTTTCCCAAGGATTTCAAGAACCTCGGCATCGCCGCAGCCCTTGGCCTCTTCGTTATCCGACGCGCGCGAGGCGATGTCGCGGTCCTTGATGGCCGCATTGATCAGCCGCAGCGTCGACAAACGCTCGGCTTCCTTGTCTTTCATTGCTTGCTTCAGGGCGGTGTTCACCCGTGATCGCATATCCATATGATCTGTCCATCCCCATGGAAAAAGGAACCCCGACCATATCGAAACAAAAAGCGCGACACAACCGGAAGCGAATATCTCTAAGTCATTGAAATATAACAATAGCCCAAAATTTGAACAGGCTTGACCCAAAGGCGGAACCCCCTTAGGTATGCGCCGGTTTACCTTGCAGGAGAGTCGCGCCATGGCCCAGAACGCCCCGTCCAAGCCCACCGCATGTCTGGCATTGGCCGACGGCACATTGTTCTACGGGATGGGCTTTGGTGCCACCGGTCAGACCGTCGCCGAGCTGTGCTTTAACACCGCAATGACCGGGTATCAGGAGATCATGACCGACCCGTCCTATGCGGGCCAGATCGTGACCTTTACCTTCCCCCATATCGGCAATGTCGGCGTGAACCCCGAGGATGACGAGACAGGCGACCCTGTTGCCGCTGGCATGGTGGTCAAATGGGACCCGACCGAGCCTTCGAACTGGCGCTCGGCCGAAGAGTTGAAAACCTGGCTGACGCGTCGTGGCCGCATCGCCATTGGCGGCATCGACACCCGCCGCCTGACCCGTGCCATCCGCCAGCAAGGCGCACCGCATGTGGCCCTGGCCCACGACCCCGAGGGTAATTTCGATATCGAAGCTCTGGTTGCCGCCGCGCGCGGTTTTGCCGGGCTGGAAGGAATGGATCTGGCCAAAGAGGTCACCTGCGCCCAAAGCTATCGCTGGGATGAGATGCGGTGGGCCTGGCCCGACGGTTATACCCGTCAGGAGGCCCCGGCGCACAAGGTTGTCGCCATTGACTATGGTGCCAAGCGCAACATCCTGCGCTGTCTGGCCTCGGCCGGATGCGATGTGACCGTCCTGCCTGCCACAGCGACCGCGGCCGAGGTGCTGGCCCATAACCCTGACGGCGTCTTCCTGTCCAACGGTCCCGGTGATCCGGCGGCCACTGGGGAATATGCCGTTCCGATGATCAAAGAGGTTCTTGGCACCACCGACCTGCCCGTCTTTGGCATTTGTCTGGGACACCAGATGCTGGCGTTGGCCCTCGGCGGTCAGACCGTCAAGATGAATCACGGCCACCACGGAGCAAACCACCCGGTCAAGGATCTGGACACCGGTAAGGTCGAGATCACCTCGATGAACCATGGTTTTGCAGTGGATGCCCAGTCCCTGCCCGACGGTGTAGTGGAAACCCACCGGTCGCTGTTTGACGGCTCGAACTGCGGCATCCGCATGACCGAACGTCCCGTGTACTCGGTTCAGTACCACCCCGAGGCCTCGCCCGGCCCACAGGACAGTTTCTATCTGTTCGAACGCTTTGCCGATGCGATGGCCGCGCAAAAAGCACAGGCTTAATACGAAGACCGGCCATGGTTAACCGGCTGTTAACCTAAGTTGAGCAACCCTGACAACGGGTCACCGTTTCAGGGTTGTTTCTTTATGGTTCAGCATAGCCTGCAGCATTTCGCGCATGCCGCGCCAATCCCTGCACGGCATCGCAAACCATTGGGGGTGTGCCTGCTTGATCGCGGTCTGATCACCCAATCCCAACTGGACGAAGCGCTGTTTCTGCAAACGTGGCAACGCGCCCCTTTGGGTGAAATCCTTGTGGCCGAAGGATGGGTCGACCGACAGGATGTATTGGATGCCGTATCCGAACAATCTGGCTTGCAAATCGCCGATCTTGGCAACGTCCCCCCAGACCCCGAACTATGCGCAATCAAACCGGCCACGTTCTGGCTGACCCACAGTGTCATTCCCTGGCAGCGTATTGGTCCCATCCTACTGGTTGCAACAGAACGGACCGATCTATTCACAACCGTGCGAGATGAACTGCAGGACACAGGCCTGGTCATAATTCCCGTCCTTGCGTCGGCCCACCAGATCGAGACCGCCATCGCAAACGTGTTTTCTGACGATTTGGCCAAAGCCGCCGAGACCCGAGTGGATATTGAGCAAAGCTGTCGATCCTGGACTTTGCGGTCTCGTATCGGTCCGGCCTTCGCGGTCGTTTTTGCCGCTGCACTACTGGCCCTTTTCCCTCTGGCCGGCGTGGCCGTACTGGTGGGTGCCGCAGTTCTAAGCCTATTATTGTTCCTGTCACTGCGCCTTGCCGGGGTGATGAGCTACCTCTGGCAGAGAATGATTGAGGGGAAACACCCACCGGCACCAACCCCGCCGCAGGCTTTGCCGCGAGTCTCGATCATGGTGCCGTTGTATAAAGAGAAAGAAATTGCAGGCGCGCTTATCCGCCGGTTGAAGCGGCTGACCTACCCCAAAGCGCTGTTGGACGTCGTGTTGGTCCTCGAACAAAGCGATGATCTGACACGATCCACGTTGGCCAAGGTCAACCTGCCCAGTTGGATCAGAACCGTCGAAGTACCGGAACGCAACGGTCTGACCACCAAGCCCCGGGCGATGAACTATGCGCTGGATTTCTGTCATGGGGACATCATCGGTGTCTGGGACGCCGAAGATGCCCCGCAACCCGATCAGATCGAACGGGTCGTGCGTGATTTCGCGCAGGCCGCGCCGGACGTGGTCTGCCTGCAAGGGGTGCTGGATTACTACAATCCTCGCACGAACTGGCGGTCACGCTGTTTTACCATCGAATACAACAGCTGGTTCCGGGTGGTTCTGCAGGGCATCGCACGGCTTGGTCTGGTTGTGCCCCTGGGCGGAACAACCTTCTTCTTTCGCCGCGACAAGCTGTTGGAACTGGGCGGATGGGATGCCCATAACGTGACCGAAGACGCCGATCTTGGCGTGCGTCTGTCCCGTGCGGGCTATCGTACCGAGATGGTCGACACAGCAACCTACGAAGAGGCCAACTTTCGCGCCTGGCCCTGGGTTCGTCAGCGTTCGAGATGGCTTAAGGGCTTCATGGTCACCTATCTTGTGCACATGCGCTCGCCCGTCAGGTTGCTGCGGGATCTGGGCCTCTGGCGCTTTCTGGGGGTTCAGGCGTTTTTTCTGGGGACGCTGGGGCAGTTTTTACTGGCCCCGGTCCTGTGGCTGTTCTGGCTGACCACCTTTGGTCTCAGCAGTCCGGTTGATCCGATCCTGCCTGCGGCGGGGATGGCTGCTCTGATCGGCCTGTTCCTGTTTGCCGAATTCGTCAACCTATTGGCCGGAGTGCTGGCCGTCGCAGCACAGGAAAGACGGTTCTTGCTGCCGTGGCTCGTGACGATGCCGCTTTACTTCCCATTGGGCGTGCTGGCCGCGTACAAAGCCCTGTGGGAACTGGCACTTGACCCGTTCTTTTGGGACAAGACACAGCATGGCCAGGCCAGTGAAGAAACCCCGGTCTCCTAGCGTTCAGCCTTCGCGCCGGGTCGCATCCTGTTTCAAACGGGTCATGAAAGCGACCGAGATATGCTCTTTCAGGGTCCGTTCTGCCGCATCCTCGTCATGGGTGGCGATCGCATCAACTATCGCCTTGTGCTCGCTTTGGGCAACCTCCCCGCGGCCCTCGACGGCCAGTGATGTCGTTGCCATCAGCGCCATAGTCCGATGCACAAGATCCAGCTGCTGCACCAAATAGCGGTTATGCGAAGCCAGATGAATCTGCTCGTGAAAGCGTCTGTTCGCGCGCGACAGGGCTGAGGGATCGTTCACCAAAGCATCATCTTCGGCGACCATTTCCTGTAGCACCCGGATCTCTTCATCCGTCGCGTGTTTGGCGGCCAGACGTGCGGCAAGCCCCTCCAACTCACGCCGCACCACATAAAGCTCGGCCATCTGGTTATGGGTCAGCGAGGCAACAATCAGTGACCGGCCGTCCCGTTCCAGCAGAGACTGGGTTTCCAACCGCTGCAGCGCCTCGCGGATCGGAGTGCGCGAGACACCGAACCGCTCGGCCAGCTCGCTTTCGACGAGGCGATCACCGGGTCGGTAAACACCGACGTCAATCGCTTCGAGTATCAGGCTGTACGCGTCTTTGGACGGCTGTCTGGATTGGGGCATTGGGTGGTTTGTCTCCTCGTTCGGTCATGTCTATCCGTCACCTGCCCCCCGGATCAAGAGCGCCATTGAAAACCGGGCGTTCGCGCCCTAAACCCAAGGCATGGTGAAACCGGCCTTTTCCCACGTCACTCAATGGGTGTTCGACCTCGACAACACCCTTTACCCGCCCCACATGCGCCTGTTCGACCAGATCGAGGTGCTGATGACGGAGTACGTAGTGCAGACCATCGGTGTGGACCGGGCCGAAGCCGACCGGCTGCGCTCGCACTATTGGCGGGAATACGGCACCACGCTGGCCGGGCTGATGGCCGAACACGATCTGGACCCCGATCCCTATCTGCACGCGGTGCATCAGGTTGACCTGAGCCATATGGACCCCGATGCCGAGCTGGCCGACCATATCCGTTCCCTGCCCGGCCGCAGGATCGTCTATACCAATGGCAGCGCCCCCTATGCAGAACGTGTGCTTGAGGCGCGCGGCCTGAGTGGTCTGTTTGACGCGATCTATGGGGTTGAACATGCGGGCTATCGCCCCAAGCCGGAAAAAGCCGCGTTCGAGGCGATCTTTGCGCAGGATGGAATCGACACAGCGCGTGCCGCGATGTTCGAGGATGACCCCCGCAATCTGGCCGCCCCCCACGCTATGGGAATGCGCACAGTTCACGTCGCGCCCGAGCCGCATGAGGCCGATCATATTCACCACCACACCGATGATCTAACCGCGTTTCTGGCGCGTCTGCGATAGGCTGTCACACTGCGACGATCTGCACATTCTGCAGCTGCAGCAACGCCCCTATATGCGCCTCAGCGACGAACAGAATCGGAGACCCCATGAGCGCGATCGAGATGCCTCGGCGCCTGCCCATTTGGCAGCGCCTGTTGTTTGCAATCCCCCTGTTCGGCTGGATGGCCAAGGATGCCGCCCACGCCGAAGGTGATGATTGGGGTTATACCGCCCTTGCCATCGTCAGCATGTGGGGCTGTTCGACCCTGTTGTTCGGGCTTCCGGGTCTCTATATCCCCGCCGTGATGATGGTTCCGGTGATGTTCCTGATCCTCATCCTGATTTCACGCGGCTGATGCACGGGACAGGATGTCACTTGGCACCTTGCGCGGAACCGCACTAGGTTTTGCCAAAACGGAGGCCAAGGTCATGAAAGACAGCTGTGACATCCTGATTTCCGGCGGAGGAATCGCCGGGCTGACCGCTGCGGCGGCCTTTGGAAGCGCTGGGTTCGACGTGATCTGTGTCGACCCCACCCCCCCCATCACCGAGCGTGACGTGGACGGGTCCGACCTGCGGACCACGGCGTTTCTGCAACCGGCACAAGGGCTGTTGGAACAATGCGGGTTGTGGCAGCGTCTGGACGCCCACGCCGCACCGTTGCAGATCATGCGCATTGTGGACGCAGGCGGCGACGTGCCCGAACCCCGCGTGGTGCGCGATTTCAACGCCGCCGATATCTCGGACCAGCCCTTTGGCTGGAACCTGCCCAACTGGCTGTTGCGGCGCGAGATGGTCGCCCGTCTGGCAGAACTGCCCAACGTGGATTTCCGCCCCGGCACCGGCACCGTCAGCCTGTTCACCCGTACCGCTGAGGCCCGCGTGGGCCTGAGTGATGGCAGCCGTGTCCGTTGTAAAATGGTGGTGGCGGCGGACGGGCGGAATTCGCCCATGCGCGAGGCAGCCGGGATCAATGTCCACACCACACGCTACGGCCAAAAGGCGCTGGCTTTCGCCGTAACACATCCGGTCCCGCACGAGAATGTCTCAACCGAGATTCACCGGTCGGGCGGGCCGTTCACCCTGGTGCCCCTGCCCGACTGGCAGGGTCAGCCGTCGTCAGCCATTGTCTGGATGGAGCGCGGCCCCCGTGCGGTTGAGCTGTTGAACACCGCGCCGGAAGACTTCGAAGCGTTGATGACCGAACGCTCTTGCGGGTTGTTCGGGTCGTTGAAACTGGCTTCGCGCCGGACGATCTGGCCGATCATCAGCCAATCGGCCGAGCGTCTTTCGGGAGAACGCATCGCTTTGATGGCCGAGGCCGCCCATGTGGTGCCGCCCATCGGCGCACAAGGTCTGAACATGTCGTTGGGCGATCTGCGCAGTCTGCTGGATCTGGCCCAAGCCCGCCCCGAGGGTTTGGGTGACGTCCAAATGCTCGATGCCTATCACAAGGCGCGCCATACCGAGGTTGAGATGCGCGTGAAGGGTATCGACCTGCTGAACCGCGCCTCGATGATCGAGGCACGGCCGCTACGTGATGCGCGGGCGATGGGGCTGAATGCGCTTTATTCCCTGCCGCCTGTGCGTAAGACGCTGATGCAGATGGGCCTCGGCGTACGCTGAGGCCCAAGGGGATCAGAGAACCTGATCCAGTACGCGCTTCAGCCGCGCAATCGTGGCGTCCACATCATACAGCTTGTCCAGCCCAAAGAGGCCAAGACGGAAGGTGCTGAATCCCTCGGGCTCATCGCATTGCAGCGGCACACCGGCTGCGATCTGCATGCCAAGGGCCGCGAACTTTTTGCCATTCTGCACCTCGGCGTCCGAGGTATAGCTGACGACAACACCCGGCGCGCCAAACCCATCTGCGGCCACCGACACAACGCCTTTTTCCTTAAGCATGGCGCGGACACCGTTGCCCAAGGCCCATTGCGCATCCCGCAGCTTTTCAAAGCCATAGTCGCGGGTTTCAATCATGGTGTCGCGGAACGCCTGCAATGCGTCCGTGGGCATGGTCGCATGATAAGCATGCCCGCCATTTTCATACGCCTGCATGATCTGACGCCATTTCTTCAGATCGACAGCGAAACTGTCCGAGCTTGTCTGCTCCAACCGCGCCTCAGCCCGTTCAGACAGCATGACCAGACCGGCACAGGGCGAGGCGCTCCAACCTTTCTGAGGGGCCGAGATCAGGACATCGACGCCCGTAGCCTTCATGTCAATCCAGGCACAGCCCGAGGCAATGCAGTCCAGCACCATCAGCGCGCCGACCTCATGTGCGGCTTCGGCCATCGCGGTCACGTAGTCATCGGGCAGAATAAGGCCGGCCGATGTCTCGACATGGGGCGCGAAGACAACATCAGGGCGCTGTTCACGGATCGCGGCAACCACCTCTTCGATCGGCGCAGGGGCAAAGGGCGACGGGTTGGAATTTCCGGTCTGCCGCGCCTTGAGCACCGTGGCCGAGGCCGTCAGTTCCGCAGATTCGATGATCTGGCTCCAACGGTAAGAGAACCACCCGTTCCGCACGACCAGAACGTTGGCATTGCGCGCAAACTGACGGGCCACGGCCTCCATCCCGTAGGTGCCGCCGCCCGGAATCACAGCGACCCCATCGGCGTTATACACATCCTTAAGCATCGCTGAGATATCACGCATGACGGTCTGAAACCGAGCCGACATATGGTTCAGAGAGCGGTCCGTGAAGACGACCGAAAACTCCTCAAGCCCATCGGGGTCAATGCTATTCAAAAGCGCCGGCATGAATTGTCCTTTCAAACAGTTTTCAGGCTACGTGACTCGTGCCTCCGGGATTGGTAAGGCAGTTATCTTGCGCAAGCAACTGACGCAACGGAACTTTATTTCCCACCTCTAAAATTTACTGTTCCAACATTAATTGTACCTCAACGTGACGCCAAATAGTGTCACCACCCCTTTACACCCTGAGGTGTTTCTGAACAGATACATACACTTTGTAGAAGAAAGGTATTGCTTCTCGTGACTGCTCAAAAGCGGATCAGTTTTCAAGTCATACGGGACGAAGTCAAACGTCGTATTGAGAACCGGATTTGGCCACAGGGATCGTTGCTGCCCACCGAAACGCAGCTGGCCGAAGAATTCAATTGTGCACGCGCTACCGTTAACCGGGCTTTGCGCGAACTGGCTGAACAGGGATTTGTCGAGCGTAAGCGCAAAAGCGGCACGCGGGTCAAGAAGGAACCCAGCAAACACGCCAAACTTGAATTTTCGCTGACACGCCAAACAGTTGAGGGCCAAAACTCAGCTTATCGATATGCCTTGGTTGAGCGGAACATCGTGCCCAGCCCTGGCTGGCTTGCCTCGCAGCTCAGCGTGTCACCGGATGCACGGGTGCTGCATGTCATCTGCATGCACTACGCCGATAACCGTCCCTTTCAGCTTGAAGAACGCTGGATCAACATCGACTCGGTTCCCGATGTCGAGCATGCCGACCTGAGCGATCAGGGCCCGCATGAATGGCTGCTGAACGTCGCGCCATTTACCGAGGCTGAGATCGCCTTTTGCGCGATTTCCGCAGACGGGCGTCTGGCCGAGTTCATGGGCACCACCGCCGGAACATCGATGATCCAACTGGAGCGCACCACGTGGAAAGACGGCGTGCCGATGACCTTTGCCCGGATGACGCATCATCCCGGCTTTTGCATCCGTACCAGATACTGACCGGCCCTAGCCAATCGGGCCGGGCAGCCTCTCTTCGCTCAGAAGCACGTTTGCCTCAACATCGCCTGCGCCCGGCAAGGTCATGATCCGGCGTCGCAGAACACGCTCAAAATCAGACAGGTCGCGGGCCACCACCCGCAGGCGATAATCGTAAAGACCCAGCACGTGTTCGACGGTCTGAACCTCGGGGATGGCGCTGACGGCGCGCTCGAAATCCTCAAGGCTGATTTGCCCTTTTCGGGCCAGTTTGACGCCCAGGAAAACCGTGACACCGAATCCCAGCGCCTCGGCGTTCAGGCGCAGACGACGGCCCCGGATGATACCCGCCGTTTCCAGCCGCCGGATACGCCGCCACGTGGCGGGTTGAGACAGCCCCAGTTTGCGCCCCAAAGCCCCCGCGCTTTGGGTGGCGTCCTGCGCCAAGGCCCGCAGAATGTGCCGGTCGGTGTCATCCAGATCGATCATACCGGCAAGACCTCGTTGGATTTCACCCGCGCGATATGCATCAGGGCCTCGATGTCGGCGATATGCGGCAGGGTCAGAATGCGGTCGCGGTAAACTTCCTGATAATGGGACATGTCACGCGCCAGCACCGAAAGCCGCACATCGACACGCCCCAGAAAGGTCTGGATTTCAATCACTTCGGGGACAACCCGCGCGGCGGCCGTGAACTCATCAAAGGCGCGGGGTTGGGTCTTGTCCAACGTCACCCGCAACGAGACCTCGACCGTGTAGCCAAGCGCGGCCCAGTCGATGACCGCCTCTTGCCCTTGAATAACACCTGCGGCCTGCATCTTTTCCACCCGGCGCCAGCAAACACCCTGGCTGATCCCACACCGTTCGGCCAGCTCGGCCATGGAGAGTGTAGGCTCGGGTTGTAAATGGCGCAAAATGCGCCGATCCAGATCATCAAGCATGAATTTTTCAAAACCTCGCTATCTGATGAATAATTTTTCATCTTTTTCGCAAATACTCAATGGTTCACCGCTCGCCATCTAAGATCAACGGAACTAAAAGCACAGCAACCGCAACTGAAAGGACCGAAATCATGCGCGTCTATTACGATCGCGATTGCGACATCAACCTGATCAAAGACAAAAAAGTGGCCATTCTGGGCTATGGTAGCCAGGGCCACGCACACGCGCTGAACCTGCGCGACTCGGGTGCCAAGAACCTGGTCATCGCCCTGCGCGAAGGCTCGCCCTCGGCCAAAAAAGCCGAAGGTGAAGGTCTGCAGGTGATGGGTATCGCCGAAGCCGCCGCGTGGTGCGACGTCATCATGTTCACCATGCCCGACGAACTGCAGGCCGAGACCTACAAGAAATACGTGCATGACAACATCAAGCCCGGCGCAGCGATTGCCTTTGCCCACGGCCTGAACGTCCACTTTGGCCTGATCGAGCCGAAAGAAGGCGTGGACGTCATCATGATGGCCCCCAAAGGCCCCGGCCACACCGTGCGTGGCGAATATGTCAAAGGCGGCGGCGTGCCCTGCCTGGTAGCCGTGAACAACGACGCAACCGGCAAAGCGCTGGAAATCGGCCTGTCCTATTGCTCGGCCATCGGTGGCGGTCGCTCGGGCATTATTGAGACCAACTTCCGCGAAGAATGCGAAACCGACCTGTTTGGTGAGCAGGCCGTTCTGTGTGGCGGTCTGGTCGAGCTGATCCGCTGCGGCTTTGAAACACTGGTAGAGGCAGGCTATGCGCCCGAGATGGCCTATTTCGAGTGTCTGCACGAAGTGAAGCTGATCGTGGACCTGATCTATGAAGGTGGCATCGCGAACATGGATTACTCGATCTCGAACACAGCCGAATACGGCCAGTATGTCACCGGCCCGCGTATCCTGAAATACGACGAGACCAAAGCGCGCATGAAAGCGGTTCTGGACGACATCCAGCAGGGTAAATTCGTTCGCGACTTCATGCTGGAGAACGCCGTTGGTCAGCCGACCATCAAAGCGTCGCGCCGCGCCAATGACGAGCACATGATCGAGGAAACCGGCGCAAAACTGCGCGCCATGATGCCCTGGATCTCGGCTGGTAAAATGGTCGACAAGGAAAAGAACTGATCCTGACGGGTCTTTCGGAAAGGGCGGCCATTGTGCCGCCCTTTTTTGTCACTGCAGCCTCAATTCCCAAGGCGTATCATGGTTGACCAACCCACATCCCGCGATTGGAGCGGCGTCATCACTCTGGGCCTCATCTGGGGTGGGACGTTCATGGTGGTCGCCATAGCGCTAGAGGGGTATGGGCCCGTCACAGTCGCCACCGCACGCACCACGCTGGGGGCGGTGACGTTGCTGGCGATGATGGCGCTGACCGGGCGCAAGATACCAACCGGCAATCCGACACTGTGGTTCTACATCGCCATCACAGGCGTATTATCGACCGCGCTGCCTTTCATGCTGCTGAGCTGGGGGCAGCAATATGTGCCCTCGGCCTTTGCGGGCCTGTCGATGGCCGCGATTCCCCTGATGGTTCTGCCACTGGCGCATTTCTTCTCAGATGAGCCGCTGAACCTTCGCCGTTTTCTGGGCGTCTCATTGGGATTTTGCGGCGCATTGGTTCTGATCGGCCCCGGTCTGATGCAGATTGGTCAGGGCGCGGAACCCGTGGCGCAGCTGGCCTGTATCGCCGCCGCCCTGTGCTATTCCTGCGCCTCGATCCTGACCCGGCGCTGCCCGCCTATTGATCCGGTCACGCTGGCCGCCTTGTCCTTGGTGGTGGGGGCCGCCTTGCTGGTGCCGATCATGGTGATGACCGAGGGCCTGCCCCGGTGGGAGGGCACCCGCCCCGGCCTTGCGATCATCGCCCTGGGGCTGTTACCCACAGCCTTTGCCACGCTGCTGCGCGTATCAATCATTCGCAGCGCGGGGTCTGTGTTCATGACGCTGGTCAACTATCAGGTGCCGATCTGGTCAATGATTTTCGGGGCGTGGATCCTGTCCGAAGCCCTGCCCCTGCGATTCTACATCGCCCTTGTGATGATCCTGACCGGGCTGGCCATCAGCCAGTGGTTCAGCCTGCGCAAAATGCTGATCGGGCGTTAGCCGGCGACGGCCTCAACCTCGGCCACGATACCGTCAACGACCTGAGTCAGCAGCGTGTCATCCTCGCATTCCGCCATCACCCGGATCAGAGGTTCCGTGCCCGACTTTCGGATCAACAGGCGCCCTTGCCCGGTCAGACGGGATTCGGCATCCGCAATGGCCGCTTTGACAGTGCTGTTTTCCAGCGGGGCCTGCCCATCCTGATAGCGCACATTCTTCAGCAATTGCGGAACGGTTTCGAACTGCACGGACAGTTCCGAGGCTTTGCGTCCCGAATGCACCATCTCGGCCAGGAAATGCAGACCGGCCATAAGGCCATCACCGGTGGTGGCGTAGTCGCTCATGACGATGTGGCCCGATTGCTCACCGCCCAGATTGAACCCGCCCTCACGCATCCGTTCGACCACATAGCGATCGCCAACAGCGGTGCGTTCCAGCCGCAGGCCCTGCGCCTCAAGATGGCGTTCCAGCCCAAGGTTCGACATTACCGTCGCAACCAGCGCGCCGCCTTGCAGGCGATCGGCCTTGGCCCAGCTGGTCGCCAGCAGCGCCATCAGCTGATCGCCATCGGCCACCTGACCGTTCTCGTCCACCATCACCACGCGGTCAGCGTCGCCATCAAGGCAAATCCCCACATCCGCGCCATGGGCCACGACCGTCTCGGCCGCCAGCTGAGGTTTTGTCGATCCGCAATTCAGGTTGATGTTCTTACCGTTTGGCGCGACGCCGACGGGAATGACATCGGCCCCAAGCTCCCACAAGACTTCGGGCGCGGTGCGGTGGGCTGCGCCATTGGCGCAATCGACCACCACTTTCAACCCGTCCAGCCGCACACTGCGCGACAGCGAAGATTTGATCCGCTCACCATAGCGGAAACGCGCATCGTCCACGCGGCGTGCCCGACCAATGTTTTGCGCCTGCGTCGGCTCAACGCCCTCTTCGATCAGGCGTTCGATTTCAAGCTCGGCCTGATCCGACAGCTTATAGCCATCGGGGCCAAAGAACTTGATCCCGTTATCTTCGGCCGGGTTGTGGCTGGCCGAAATCATGACCCCCAGATCGGCCCGCATCGAGCGGGTCATCAGCCCGACCGCAGGTGTCGGCACCGGCCCCAGCAACAGCACGTTCATGCCCGTAGACGTCAGCCCCGCCGTCAGCGCGTTTTCCAGCATATACCCGGACAGGCGCGTATCCTTGCCGATCACCACCCGATGGGCCGAGGAATGATCCCGCCGGAAGTACCGCCCTACAGCCGCCCCAATGCGCAAGGCCATCTCGGCCGTAATCGGATGCGTGTTGGCAGTACCCCGCACGCCATCGGTTCCGAACAGTTTGCGCATCTTCAAACTCCGTCAAATAACTCTTTGCGAATGGGATTACCGGACCGCAACCCACAGACGCAAGGCCTGAGAGGTCTCGGCCACGTCATGCACCCGCAGGATCTGCACCCCCTGCGCCAATCCCGCCAAGGCCACGGCGATGGAACCCGGTGCCCGAGCATCCTTGCGGGGTTCTTGCCCTATATGGCCAATGAAGCCTTTGCGCGACACGCCCAGTAAAATCGGACAGCCGACTCCGTGGAAAAGACTTATGTTTTGCAACAATGCCAGGTTGTGATCCTGGTTTTTTCCAAATCCGATACCGGGATCCACAACGATCTGATCCCGGCTCAGGCCAAGCCGTTCCAACTGTGCGACCATGCCATCGAGGAAATCATAAACGTCCAGCAGAACGTCGGCGTACTGCGGATCATCCTGCATCGTCGCCGGATCGCCCTGCATGTGCATCACACAGACCGGAGCCCCCACCCCCGCACAGAACGGGGCCAGTTGTTCGTCAAAAGTAAACCCGGACACATCGTTGATCAGGCCCGCGCCAGCCTCCCACGCGGCTTGCGCGACACTGGCCTTGCGCGTGTCGATTGAAATCAACGCATCGGTTTTGGCTCGGATCGCTGTGATAATGGGTTGGGTGCGCGCGATCTCTTCGTCTTCGGGAACGTAAGAGGCACCCGGGCGGGTCGACTCGCCGCCGATATCCAGAATGCTGGCACCGTTTTGAACCATCCGCTCTGCAGATGCGACCGCGGCCTCGACTGAATTGTGCAGCCCTCCATCCGAGAAACTGTCGGGCGTCGCATTGAGGATACCCATGATCTGCGGGCGGTTCACATCCAAACCCGCAATACCGGCCCTTGGGCGGCTCAGACGGGTCAGAATGTCCTCAGGAATGTCTTGCGCTGTCACAATAACCGGCGCGGCGGACCGCGAAATCCGCTCAGCATGGGTGAACCACAGGTCCTGCCCAGCAAGAGGCACGGCCCCAGCAGGTCGGGCCTGGCCATGCTGAACCAGCGGACGGTAATAGGTGCTCACAACTGTGCCTGATCCACTGAAACAGCACGCAGCGGCGTTTGGGGGTCGGTCGGCAAAGCGCCGCCGATCACCATCATTTCACTGGCCTCGAACGTGGCCGCGAACCACGCCGCCAATGCAACCGCATCCGACGGAGCTGCCGAGGGGCCATCCACCGCATCCAGCACGATCTTGGACGGGGCCCAGACACTGATCTGGCCGTTCTTCATGGCCCAGTCCAGCTCGGTCCGGGTCGAAACAACCACGCAGCGGTGGTCGCGGGCGGCCAGAACCCATGCGTTCTGCTCGATCGCCAGCAGGTCAATCCGGCGCTGCGTCATCGCGTGCCCGGTTTGCGAAACGGGCATCTCTGCCGCGCCGACGCACAGGATCAGCGGGCGCTGACGGTTTTCCAACTGATCGATCCACCCGGTCAGATTGTCCGAGGCAATCGCCTCATTCGACAGGAAGACCAGCCGGGGATGCGGGCGTTCTTCCTCGACCACTTCATGGTGAACCGTGTCCTTTCCGCGCACGATTTCAACACCCAGAGCGCCGGGACCCCGATCCAGTTTTTCGATGCGAACAAAGGCCCTTACAGCCTGAGGCTCAAGCAGAATACGTTCCGCCACACGGTCGGCCAGCGTCTCAAGCAGGTTCAGACGTTCGGCGGCCAGTTCATGGGCAATCGCCTCGGTCACACGGTCATAGGACAGGATGCGATCCACGTCATCGTCAATCGGATCGGTCAGCGGCTGCACTTCGACCACGATGTTGAAACAGATGCGCTGCGTCGTGCCGCGCTCGGCCTGAAAGGCGCCGATCTCAACCTCGACGATATGATCCCGCAACGAGATACGATCCAGCGGGCCGCGCGTCGCTGTCGCCTCAGAGCGCTCGGACGGGTGCGCAAAGGCAAGACGGATTTCAGAGCTCATGCAACGGACCTTTTCGTGCTGGGTGGGCTGGTCAGCCAAAACTAAACGATGCGCGGGCGTATAGCACTGCCTCACGCGCCATTCTAGTCACCGAATGCGGCGTCAGGACACCCGGTACCAGCTCATCATGCCCGAAGCGGCATGCCCAAGCATGTGACAATGCAGCAGCCAATCGCCCGGATTGTCCGTCACCAACGCGATTTGCCGCGTCTCGCCCCGCCCGACCAGAACCGTATCGCGCCAGGGCCCGAGGCTGCCATCGGCCAGGATCAGGCGAAAGTGGTGCCCATGCAGATGCATGGCATGCGGAAAGGCGGTTTCGTTGACAAACTCAATCCTGTGAGCGGACCCCAGAGGCGCATCCAGAAACGGGGTCTGCGGACGCTCCGCATAACCATTCAGCGCCCAGAACCGACCCAATTGCGCCAGTTCCTGACCGGACAGGTCGGTCCCGCCCAGCTTGGCCGAGTCCAGCCAACGCATCGCCCCGCCCTGCAGACGCATCTGGTGCAGGGGTGTGCCGTCCAATTCCAGACGCGGCAAAGGGTTTGATGGCAATGGGGTTATTCCCGTGCGCGCGGTTCGGGCCGCCTGCCCCGACACCGCAAACCGCATGAGGCCAAATCCACCCTCACGCTCAAGGCTGACAAGGCTTGCCGTCGTCTCGGCCTGAACATCCAAAATCAGGTCGGCGCGCTGTGCCGGTGCCAGTGGAAAGCTCTCCTCAACCCGCAGCGGCGTTTCCAGCGGCATTCCGTCAAGTGCCACGATCCATCCCGCTAACCCGTCCAGTGACAGATCATAGATCCGCGCGTTCGACGCGTTGATCAGGCGCAGGCGCAGGCGCTCATTGGTTTGCACGGAAAAGACGGGATCGAACTGCCCGTTGACGGACACCAGATTGCCCAGCCGCCCGGCATGGCTTTGATCGTGGCCATTGTCGAAATCCTCCACGATATGCGCCGTCTCGGGGTCCAAACGCCAGTCATCCAGCATCAGGGTCAGGTCCTGATCCACATCCGGGGCTTGGGGTTCTTCGATGATCAGAGGTCCGTACAACCCGCGCGCCACCTGTTCGACCGAGCGATTATGTGCGTGATACCAATAAGTTCCCGCATCAGGCACAATAAAGTCATAGTCGAAACCTCCCCCCGGCGCGACAAGGTCCTGTGTCAGGCCCGGCACACCGTCCATCGCGTTATCGATCCGAATACCGTGCCAATGCACCGTTGTAGGCTGGGGCAGATCGTTGACCAACCGGCGCTGAACGCGCCCGCCCTGCGGCACCCTGATCTCAGACCCTGGAACGCTGCCGCCATAGGTCCAGACCGGCGTGTCAGGAAAGCCCTCGGGCGCAATCCGTTGCGTAGCTGTTTGTGCGACCAAATGGGCGGGCTTCGCCAAAGAGGCCTTTGGCAGCATCGTCAAGGCAGCGGCAGATTTCAGAAAAACACGGCGGGAAAATATCATTGCGGGCCTCCTGGCCCGCAATCTAGATCATAGAACGCCCCGCGCCAGCAAGCTTCCAGCGCGGGTGCGTCAATCAGTTGCTCGCGGTTTGATAGTTGTGCCTGTAGAAAATATGAACACCGATCCGCGCGGTTTCTTTGTAGACGCGTGACCAGGACGGGCGCACTGCGGTGGTGTGGTAGTGCGTGGCGCCCTCAGTCAGTTCTTTCGAGATCCCGTCAATCGCCGCACGCGCCACTTTGGACACACGCTCATAGGCTTTTTTCTCGCGGATGACTTCCTTATGGCCGTCACAGGTGTAGGTGAACTGACACTGGTATTTCTTGCCGGTGCCCTGCTTGATCACACCGCACAGCGAATTCGGGAAACGGCTGCTTTTGACACGGTTCAGGATGACCTCGGCCACGGCAAACTGTCCGCGCACGCTTTCGCCCCGCGCCTCAAAATACAGGGCCTCGGCCAGACAGTTGAAATTCTCATCTCCGCTGGCTTTGGGTTGTTGGTCCAGCCAGTCTTTGGAGTAGGAAACAGTTTTTGGCTCAAGCGCTTTGCGCGGCTTGAACATTGTCAGATAGTCGCGAAAATTTTGGCCGGGAACTTCGGTCCGGCTGACAAGTTCGCTTTTGGCAGTATCGGTGGCTTCCCTTTCAGCGAAAGACACACTCGGCAGCATGGTTGCCGCCATGGTGGCAGCAGCCAGTATGTATCGTAGCATCAGATAACCTCGCACAGGCACTTATCGCGCCGTACCCTCCCCCGGCGGGCGCGACGAGGCATCTAGCGCAATCCGGTCAGGACGTCCAGTTCAGAAGAAAAAGCAAGTGGAAAACCGCCCGTGAGCGAAAAAACTCTCGCCACAAGGTCACCTGAAAACCACTAATCCTAGGGCTTTTGGCCCAAGTCAACCCCCAAGTCTGGACGAAATCGCCAGTTGAGCGGAAGCCAGCCGAGCGACCGGCACCCGGAACGGAGAGCAGGATACATAGTCAAACCCAAGGTCGCGGCAAAGGGCGATTGATTCGGGGTTGCCGCCGTGTTCACCGCATACGGACAGTGTAACTTCCGGCTGCGCCTGACGTCCACGCTCAGATCCCAGTTTCAGCAATTCCCCGACCCCATCAGCATCGAGAACATGGAACGGGTCTTCGGCAAAAACACCCTGACGCACATAGGCTGACATGAACCGCCCCGCATCATCGCGCGACAGGCCATAGGTCATCTGGGTCAGGTCGTTGGTACCAAAGCTTAGAAACGCGGTTTGCGGCGCGATTTCGTCAGCCCGCAGGCAGGCGCGCGGCGTCTCGACCATGACACCCAGTCGATATTCGAACTCCTGCCCCCGTTCGCTGGCGACGGCGGCGGCGACAGAGTCGATACGGGATTTAACCAGCTCAACCTCTCGCTTGGCGGAGACCAGTGGGATCATAACCTCGGGCACCACGGGGGCCCCGTCTTTGCTGGCCTCAAGCGTGGCCTCAAAAATGGCGCGGGCCTGCATGTCGTAGATTTCCGGCACGGTCACGCCCAGCCGAACACCGCGTAGCCCCAGCATGGGGTTGTATTCGGTCATCGCCGCCACGCGCCGTTCTACGTCTGACACCGGCAGGTCCAAGGCTTCGGCCAGTTCACGCTGCCCGCTGCGCGTGGTCGGTAGGAATTCGTGCAAGGGCGGATCGAACAGGCGGATGCAGACGGGCTGCCCTTCCATAATCCGGAAAAGCTGCACAAAATCTTCACGCTGCATGGGCAACAGACGCGCCAGCACGGCAGCCCGGCCTGATGGGGTTTGGGCAAAGATCATCTCGCGCATCACGATCAGGCGGCCCGGATCAAAGAACATATGCTCGGTCCGGCACAACCCAATCCCCTGCGCCATGAAATTGCGCGCAGTCTGCGCATCGGCAGGCGTGTCTGCGTTGGCGCGAATGGCGATGTCACGCTCTTTGTCCGCCCATCCCATCAACGTCTGGAAGCAATCATCCAGCGCGGCCTCAAGCATGGCGGGCTGTCCGGCCAACACCTGCCCTGACGTGCCATCGATCGTCAGCGTATCTCCGGTTTTGAACACGCGACCGTCAGGGGCAGAAAGCAGACGTTTCTTGGTTTGAAACCGCATCTCAGAGGCACCGACGATACACGGCAGACCCAGCCCCCGTCCAATCACAGCGGCATGGCTGGTCATGCCGCCCTTCTCGGTCAGAACAGCGACGGCGGCATGCATACCACGCACATCCTCGGGCGAGGTTTCGCGGCGCACCAGAATACAGGGCTCACCGCGTGCGGCGCTGGCCTGCGCTTCGGCCGCAGTGAATACGATCTTGCCGGTGGCCGCACCCGGGCTGGCGGCGATCCCGGTGGTCAGAACATCGCGGCGCGCCTCGGGGTGGACTTGCCGGTGCAGCATCTCATTCAGAGAATGAGGGTCCACGCGCATCACCGCCTCTTGCGGCGGGATGATGCCATCCTCGGCCAGCCGCACCGCGATCCGCAGCGCAGCACGCGCACTGCGTTGCACGCGCACACCGTCCAGAATATGTACATGGCCATTTTCGATGACAAATTCGACCTGCATTTCCTCGCGCAGCTTGGTGCGCATCAGCGCCGCATGCGCTTTGAGGCTGGCAAAGGCGTCTGGCGCGACCTCTTCCAAAGACTTCCCACGCGGGTCCTTTTCCAGATAGAGAGCGGCAACGTCGTCCCCCAGCGCATCGCGCCCCTGGCTCTGGCTCAGATACCGGCCTGTGATCTGAGGCATTCCAGTCGTCGAGTCGATCAGTTGCAACACACCCGAGCCGCACTCACCCTGCCCAACGCCCGGGATCATCTCCTGAATGACCAGCCCCAGCCCGGCATCCGCCGGTGCCCCCTTGGCCTGCCGCAACAAACGGGCCGAGGTGCCATCCCACGCCCGCGCCATCGATCTGAGCACGCCAATCAGTTGCTCACCCTGATCCTGGGGGAAAGCCTCGTCAGTCTCACCTTCATAGGCCTGCAGGGATAGGCGCAGACCTTCGCATCCATCGGCGTCAATGTCATCGAACACATCCGCATCCAGACGCGCCACATGGATTGCATAGCTTTGGACAAAGCGCAGATACAGGGCAGCGGCGGCCTCGGCCCCCATGGAATCCGACAGGTCAACATAGCGGGCATCATTCATGCCGATGTTCAGAACCGCACCCGGACCGCCCCAATCGGGGTCTTCGGAGCTGGGCCGTACGCACAAAAGCGCGCTCTGATCGAACTGATCCAGAATGGCCGCGATATCGGGCACCTGCCCTTCGGCGATTTTCTGCACTGCATCAAAGGACAGTGCCACCGTGCGTGGCACCGGCAAATCCAGCCGGACCAGACGTTGCAGGCATTTCGCCCGCCCGCCATGGGTTGTTGTGGCCACGGGCGCGTTGGTCGTGATCAGAGTGGTATGCGGATTATTCTGCACTGCGGCACCTTTTGGTTTGCACGCAGCATAAGCCCCTGCACCACTGGCGCAAGGGCGTTCTGGCTTAGCCTTCGATCTTGCTGAGGTCCGCCACGCTGGAACAGACCTGCCGGATCTGGCTGAGCAGGTTCAGGCGGTTGCGGCGCAGGATGTCATTGTCAGTATTGACCTGAACATCTTCGAAAAACGCATCGACCGGACCGCGCAGCGCGGCCATGGCGGACATGCCCGCAGGGAAATCCTCGGCCTTCAGCGCTGCGTCGATCTTGTCCTGAGCCCCATCAAGGGCCGCAAACAGCGCCTTTTCACTGTCTGTCTCGGCGAATTTCACATCCGCACCGTAGGAGTATTCGACGCCGTCCTTTTCCTCGGCCTGGGTCAGGATATTGTTGGCGCGTTTGAAGCCCTGCACAAGGTTCTCGCCATCCTCGGTCGCGATCACGGCGTTCAGCGCGCGGGCGCGTTTGACCAGCAGGTTCAGATCGTCATTCCCGTCCATCGCGATGCAGGCATCGATAATGTCATGGCGGATGCCCTCATCGCGCAAAAACACTTTGAGGCGGTCGTGGAAGAAGGACAACAGGTCCGCCGGGGCCGCAGCCACCATGGCACTGGCCGCTTCGACCTGATGGGCCAGACCGTGCACCTCTTGCGCGGCGGCGTCGGCGTCTTCGGCTGTGGCTTGTTTGGCCTTGGCCTCCAGCAATGCGGCCTGCCATTCGGGCAGTTTCAGCAGGATTTTCAGCGCACTTTCGAAGGTCGCGTTCAAAGGCAGCCGCAGATCATTGGTCAGGATTAACCGTATTACGCCCAGCGCGGCACGGCGCAAAGCAAAGGGGTCCTTCGATCCGGTGGGCTTTTCATCAATGGCCCAGAACCCGGTCAACGTGTCCAGCTTGTCCGCCAACGCAACAGCCACCGAGACCGGTGCAGTCGGCACATCATCCGACGGGCCAAGGGGCGAGTAATGCTCCTCGCTCGCCTTCCCAACCTTGGCTGGCAGTTCGGCGGCGTCGGCATAGTAGCGACCCATCAGGCCCTGAAGTTCGGGGAATTCATAAACCATTTCCGATGACAAATCCGCCTTGCACCCCTGCGCAGCCATCATCGCCAAAGCGGGCGTTGCGCCAGTAGCGGTTGCCAGCTCATGCGCAAGCGCAGCGATCCGCGCCACCCGCTCACCCTGCGATCCCAACTGGGCGTGGAAGGTCACCACATCCAGCTTCTCGACCCAAGGCTCGAACCCGTCGGATTTGACGATCCGCAGGTCATTTTCCCAGAAGAATTTCGCATCGGCCAGACGGGCGGACAGAACCTTTTGGTTGCCTGCCAGAATGGTCGCGCCATTGTCGGCGGTCTCGCGGTTGGCAACGGTGATGAACCGTTCAATCCGGCCGGTCTTGGGATTGCGGACCGAGAAGAACTTCTGATGCTCTTTCATCGAGGTCTGCAGCACCTCGGGCGGCAGGTTCAGGAATTCATCGTCGATCTGCCCCATCAGAACCACGGGCCATTCGACCAGCCCGGCAACCTCGGCCAGCAGCCCCTTATCCTCGACCACTTCCAGACCGGCAGCAAAAGCCATGTTCTGGGCGTCGTTCCAGATATGTTCAGCCCGGTCAGACGGGTTCAGGACCACAAAGGCGCTTTTCAGCTTGGCCGAATAGTCATCAAATGAGGTCACCGCGAACCGAGCCGGGGCCATAAAGCGATGACCGGCGGTGGTGTCGCCGGACGCAATGCCGTCGACGTCCAGTGGAACGACCTGCGCGCCTGTCTCATCCGACAGAATACACAGGATCGAATGCAGCGGACGGACCCAGCGCAGGGGACCACTGCCCCAGCGCATCGATTTGGGCCAGGGGAAGTTACGGATGGTCGCCTCAAGCACCTCGGCCACGATCTCGGCCGCCGGTCGGCCCGGCTTTTCGATGGTGGCGAAATAGACCGCGCCTTTGGGCGTATCACGCTCTTCCAACTGATCGCGGGTCAGGCCAGCGCCGCGCAGAAAACCCTCGATGGCTTTGTCCGGCGCGCCGACCTTGGGGCCTTTGCGTTCCTCGCGGATGGTGGGGCTTTCGGCCAACAGCCCCTCAATCGCCAGCGTCAGGCGGCGGGGCGTGGTCAGCGCTGCCGCGCCGGCATAGGTCAGGCCCGCCTCGACCAAACCATCGGTGATCCGCTTTTTCAGGTCCTCACCGGCGCGGGTCTGCATGCGGGCGGGGATTTCCTCGGAAAACAGTTCGATCAGCAGGTCGGGCATTTTCGGTCCTTAGAAATTTACGATCGTCTGAATGACGACGGCATTGGCGATGTCCACAAAGAAGGCGGATACAAGGGGCAGCACAATAAAGGCAATAGGCGATGGGCCATATCGCTTGGTTACTGCGGTCATATTGGCAATTGCGGTGGGGGTCGCGCCCAGGGCAAAGCCGCCGAACCCGGCGGACAGAACAGCGGCGCGATAGTTGCCGCCCATCACCGGGAACAGCACCCAGATCACGAAAGCCACGGCAAACAGCGTCTGTGCTGCCATGATGACGACGATGGCCAGACCCAGTTCGGCAATGGTCCATAGCTGCAGGCTCATCAATGACATGGCCAGAAACGCGCCCAGCGAGAATTCCGAGATCAACGCCAGCGATGGTGTCCGCGATACGGGCGGCGCGTTGGGTGCCAGAGCCGCGCGGATATTGGCAATCACGATCCCCATGATCAGGCAGGGCACGAACAGAGGCAGCTTCAGCCCCGTCGCATCAATTGCTTCGTTCAGCATATAGCCGAAGATGATGGCCAGATTCAGATGCAGCAGAACGCGCATGATGGTGAGGTGATCGATCTTGGCCTCGGCCTCGGTCGCCTCGTCCGGCAGGCCGACCGTATGTTCTTCGTCAGGGCGATCCGGGGTCAGGTTCTTACCCTCAACCAGAAAGCGGGCAATAGGCCCGCCCACCACCGCCGCCAGAACAAGGCCCAGAGTCGCCACGGCCACACCCAATTCGGTCGCACCACTTAGGCCGGTGACTGCACCAACCTCGGGTGCCCAGGCGATGGCAGTGCCATGCCCACCGATCAGGGCGGCTGAGCCGAACAGAACCCCCGCCTGCGCCGGATAGCCGAACGCCACCGCTCCGGCAGCGCCGACCACGTTTTGGGCTATGATCGTCAACAGCGTTAAAATGAGCAGCAGCAACAGAGGCTTGCCGCCGGAAATCAAATCAGCCAACCGGGCGTTCAGCCCGATCCCCGCAAAGAACACGATCAGCAGGAAGTCACGCGCAGACAGATCGAAACTCAGCTCAAGGCCCGTCACAAGATACAGAAACAACAGCGTGAACGAGGCCAGCAAACCGCCCGTGACCGGTTCGGGGATATTGAACTGACGCAGCATTGCGACGCGCGCATTGATCTCGGCCCCAATCAGATAGACCGCGATGCCCAGCGTGGCGGTCAGGAAATTGGGAACGTGCAGCGCGGCGTCAGTCATGGGGCCCTCAGCTTTCGGGTCGGGGTGGGCATTCCTCGCCCACAACCGTTCCGTCATAAGCCTTTTCGCCGCAATTGTTCAGGGCGTGCCAGACATAGCCTTTTCCATCCGAGGTCACGGCCACGATGCGATCCACACCATAGTGGATATTCTTAGCCCCGATGAACGCCTGCGCCTGCCCGGTTTTCAACGCGTCGGCAATGGCAACAGCATCGTAGCAGTCAAACCAGCCCGGCGCGGTCAGCGGTTCAGGGTTTTCAACAGGCTGAAACGCGGCCAGATCCTCGGCGCTCAGATCGGTCTGGAAACAGGCCCGGTAGCGGATGGGGGAACTGTCGGCGTCAATCGCTTGAAACGCCGAATACGGGATCGGCTGCGGATCTGTCGCGCCTTGAGCCAGTATCGCAACGTCCTGACCGGGGTTCGGCTCAACATCATAGTAGAACCCGTAGACCTGAAGGTAGTACATGCCGAATCCGGCCGCGATGGCGGACACCACAAGGATAAGTGCAAGCAGTTTTCCCGTCATCTTTTCAACATCCTGATCACGCGGCCTCTTTCAACTTTAGGGGAAATAGGCCAGTTTCCGAACCATTACAGAAGGGAATGAGGTTTCTGGAATGGACATGACCCTTGCCGTTGGGTTCTTCGGCGCGCTGTTTGCGATCATGAACCCGATCACCAACCTGCCCATTTTCCTGAGCGTTACCGACGGCCTGCCCCCCGTTGACCAACGCAAGGTGGCGGCGAAAACGGCCCTCTATTGCCTGATCCTTGGCGCGGCGTTTGCGGCGGTCGGAAACAAGGCGCTGGGTCTGTTCGGCATCAGCGTGGACGACCTGCGCGTCGCTGGTGGGCTGGTCGTTCTGATGATCGGCCTGAACATGCTGAGCGGTAAGGAAAGCACCCCGCATCACGGAACCAAAGGCGAGCAGCAATCCTATCCCGAACCCGCGACGGTGGCCTTCTACCCGCTGGCATTCCCCATTCTGGTGGGCCCGGGTACGATCACCACGCTGATCCTTTATGCACATCACATCGCGAAACCCGCAGACGCCATTCTTTACGCGGGGGTATTTTTGGCGGTGCTGTTCTTGCTGTTCATCACCTTCTGGAACGCCTCGGCCCTGGCCAAACGCCTGTCGGACAACGCCCGCGTGATCATGAGCCGCTTCATGGGCATGATCCTGTCGGCCATCGCCGTCAGCATGATCGCTGATGGCCTGAAAGTGCTGCTGCCCGGTTTGGCCTGAGCGCCCCATTACACCTCGAACCCGGCGGCCTCGGTCAGCAGGAACGCATCCGCGCATTGTTTCGCCAGCGCGCGAACGCGGCCGATATAGGCCTGACGTTCCGTTACCGAGATCACGCCGCGCGCATCCAGCAAGTTAAAGACATGGCTGGCCTTGATGCACTGGTCATAGGCCGGGTGCGCCATGACAATGCGCTTGCCGGTTTTCGGGTCGTCATGTTCCTGCGCCAGAATGGCGGCGCATTCGGCCTCGGCCTCTTCGAAATGGCGCAGCAGCACTTCAGTGTTCGCCACGTCAAAGTTCCAGCGGGCGTACTCTTCCTCGGTCTGTTTGAAGATGTCGCCATAGGTCAGTGGGCTGGGGGATTGCGGGTCGTTGAACGGCATGTCCATAACGTGGTCGATGCCCAATACATACATGGCCAGACGCTCAAGCCCATAAGTCAGTTCGCCTGATACCGGCGCGCAGTCATGGCCGCCGACCTGCTGGAAATAGGTGAACTGGCTGACTTCCATACCGTCACACCAGACTTCCCAGCCCAGACCCCATGCGCCCAAAGTTGGGCTTTCCCAATCATCCTCGACAAAGCGGATGTCATGCAGGTCCATATCGATGCCGATGGCCGCAAGCGAGCCCAGATACAGCTCTTGCAGGTCCGGCGGGCTGGGTTTGATCAGCACCTGATACTGGTAATAGTGCTGCAACCGGTTCGGGTTCTCGCCATAGCGCCCATCGGTCGGGCGGCGGGACGGCTGAACATAGGCCGCAGCCCACGCTTTGGACCCCAAGGCGCGCAGCGTCGTCGCCGGGTGGAACGTCCCTGCGCCCACCTCCATGTCATAAGGCTGCAGGATGGCGCAGCCTTTCGACGCCCAATAGGTCTGAAGTCGCAGGATAATTTCCTGAAATGAACGAGGTGCGCTGTTGGGTTCGGTCATGACATTCCCTTTGGACGCATCCGCGCCCGGTTCCGATGGGTTTGACCCTTCCTATGCAAGGGGCCAAGGGGCGTCAACGGGCCAGTGCCGCCCATCTGTCACTGCGCCGCCACACTGGAAATTCCCCGTATTCCGGGCATGGCGTTTCGCGCCGCAATTCGCGTACTCTGCCACAAAGCCAAAACACCGCAGACACGGGCAGACAATGACACGCATATTCACTGTAATTTTGTTTCTATTTTCCATCGGCGTCGGTGCCGTTTCAGCGCAGCAGGACGCGGGCGTCTGGGTGCAGGTCGAAGCACGCCCATCCCTGCGTGAGGCGCAGGAACGTGCACAGGCATACGCGAATGTCCTGCCAGATGTGAACGGATTTCGCCTGAACTCTGGCTGGTATGCCATTGTTATTGGCCCCTATTTGCGCGGCGATGCTGAGCAGGTCCTACAGGTCTACCGGGCCGAGGGGCAGATTCCCGCAGACAGCTATATCGCGTTTTCGAATTCTCTGGGTCAGCAGTTCTGGCCGGTTGGAACCAGCTCTCTGAATCAGGGCGCAGTGAACGCGCCTGTTGATCCGGCCCCGCAACCTGACCCGGACACGGCCGGGCTGACCCCTCAGCCGTCGGATGAAACACGGTCGCAGGCCCTGCAGTCCGAGCGTCTTTTGTCCGCCGAAGACCGTCGCGGCCTGCAAACCGCCCTGCAAGCCGCCGGGTTCTACAATTCCACCATCGATGGCGCGTTTGGTGCGGGCACGCGCCGGTCCATGGGCGACTGGCAGCGCTTTAACGGGTTTGAAGCCACCGGCGTTCTGACCACGGCCCAGCGCCAGCAACTGATGGACGACTATAACGAACCGCTGATCAGCGTCGGGATGGCCCGTCATTCGGACATGCAGGCGGGCATCGATCTGGACCTGCCGTTGGGTGTGATGGCGTTCGACCGCTATGAGGCCCCTTTTGCGCATTTCAACAGCACCAACGATCTGGACGCCAAGGCGCTGCTGATCAGCCAGCAAGGCAACCGCGACACCCTGCGCGCACTGTATGAGGTGATGCAATCGCTGGAAATCGTGCCTCTGGACGGTCCGCGACAGCTGGGCAGAGACCGCTTTACCCTGGAAGGGCGCGGCAATGGCGTCGTGTCCTATACCGAGGCCACACTGAACGACGGCAAGATCAAGGGCTTTACGTTGGTCTGGCCCGAAGGCGATGACGCGCGGCGCGCCCGCGTTCTGGCGGCCATCAAGGCCAGCTTTGCAACCAATGACGCGGTTCTGGATGCTGGGGCCGGCGCGGATGCCGATCAGCGGATTGATCTGGTATCCGGCCTGCAAATCCGCAAACCGCGTCTGTCCCGCTCGGGCTTTTTCACCGATGCGAGCGGTACGATCCTGACCGTCTCTGAGGCCACGGACAGCTGCACCCGGATCACCCTGAACGACGATCAAGAGGTTCAGGTGGCGTGGGCAGATACCGATCTGGGCGTCGCAGTCCTGCGCCCCCGCCGCAGCCTGGCGCCGATCAACATCGCCGAGTTCAGCGCCAGCACACCCCGGATTCAGTCCGAAGTTGCAGTGTCAGGCTTTTCCTATCAGGGCGCGCTGGGGGCCCCGACCCTGACCTATGGCCAGATCAGCGATGCGCGCGGCTTGAACGGGGAAGATGGCGTCAAACGTCTGGCCCTTGCCGCCCAGCCCGGTGATGCGGGCGGTCCGGTCTTTGACGGCAACGGACAGGTTGTCGGAATGCTGCTGCCCACCCCGTCCGAGGGGCGCACCCTGCCCGCCTCGGTCAGCCTTGCCGCTACCGCCGAGCGTCTGAACGCCGCCCTGGAGCAGGCAGGCGTTGCCGGTCAGCCCGGCCAAGCCGCAACTGAGGTCTCACCCAATGAGCTGAGCCGCCGCGCCAATGGGATGACCGTTCTGGTACATTGCTGGGACTAAAACCGGCCTCAGCCCAAGGATACGCCGCCCCACGGGGCGGCGTTTTTCGTTCAAAGGATGTCGGGCGTCACGCGGATCAGGGTTGGGACCGGCGCATCGAATGCCCCGCGCACGGCCTCTTGCATCTCATCCAGAGTGGATGGCGTGGCGGACAGCGCCCCAAACGCCTCGGCCAATTTGCAGAAATCGGGGTTCTGCGCGACCACCGCGTTGGGCGCGATCTGACCGCGAACCATGCTGTCCTCGATCTCTTTCAGTTTGCCATTGTCCCACAGGAAAATGGGCAGCGACAGGCCAAGCTCAACCGCCACGCCCAGCTCCATCATCGTGTAGTGAAAGCCGTAATCTCCTGCGATCACAGCCGTGGGTTTGCCCCGCCGTGCCACCGCGCCACCGATCCCGGCTGGCAGTGCATAGCCCAGCGTGCCGAACCCGGTGGGGTGGTGCCAGTGATAGGGAAAGGCCATATCCCAGACCTCTTTCGCGACATAGGCGAATTGGGTCATGTCGGAATAGATCATCGTGTCCGCAGGCATCGCATCGCGCAGGGCGTCCAGCACAGGCACAATCCCCGGACGTTCAGCATCGGATTCAGCGCGCCAGCGCTGGCGGGCCTCGGCCACCTCTTCCCGGGTCCAGCCGGTGGCGGGCTTTACCGCATCAATCGAAGCCCACAGAGCATGGGCAAAGCTTTCGCCATCAACCTGCAACTTGATCCCGGCGCGGTGGCGGTCAGACAGAACCTGCGGGTCCAGATCCACCCGCACCAGATGCGAAGAATGCCCCAGCGTGTCGCGCCACAGGTCGACCTCACCCAGTTCCGCGCCAACGGCAACCACCAGATCAGCGGACCCGATGACATCGGCGCTGCCCGGTCGCGGCAGCGTGGCCCCGAAATCCAGCGCATAGCCCAGCCCGGCCATCCCCCGCCCGGCATAGGTGGAAAAACAGGCCGCACCCAGTTGCGTCAGAATTTGCCTCCACAGGTTCGACCGCGCCCCGCCGCCCAGAATGAACAGCGGGCGGTTCGAGATATTCAGCAGGGACATCAGCGGCGCCACATCCGGCGGCACCACTTTGGACCGCAGGCCGGGCTGATTGGGAAAGGGTGCCGGGTCGGCATCCGCCTCAAGCTGCGCAATCGGAACCTGTATGTGCTTGGGCCGTGGGCGCGCCAGCTCGAACTCTTCAAACGCGCGTTCGACCAGCCCATAAGCAGCTTGTGCGGTATTGGCCTGACAGGACCAGTCCGCCACGGTATCCGCCGCGCCGCGCTGGTCTTTCATCTGGTGCAACTGGCCCTGTACGGACGCCGTTTCATCCAGACAGGAGGACATCACCAACATGGGAACTGAATCCGAATAAGCCTGCCCCATCGGCGTCATGATATTGCACAGCCCCGGCCCGGTGATCACATAGGCCACCCCCGGCCTGCCGGTTGCACGGGCATAACCATCGGCCATAAAACCCGCACCCTGTTCGTGGCGGGCCAGAACATGCGTGATACCGGCCTCTTCGATCCCCCGATACATCTCCTGATTATGTACACCGGGGATGCCAAAGATCACGTCAACGCCCCGATCCCTCAGCATATGGGAAATCTGGGCACCCAGAGGTCTTTTCATCAGCTTCTCCAGAATTGCGCGGTAAACAGCGCGTAAACGGCCAGCAGTTCCAGCCGCCCGACTAGCATCCCGATCGACAACATCCACTTGGCGGTGTCGTTCAACCCCGCAAAGTTACCCGCCGGGCCGATCTGGTCCCCCAGCCCCGGCCCCACATTGGCCAAGGCCGTCGCGGCCCCCGAAACAGCGGTGATAAAGTCGAGCCCCGTCAACGCCAGCGCCCATGCCAGCACCCCCAGCGAGACGACGAAGAACATGAAAAAGCTCATGACCGAGGTCAGAACATCCGTGCCAATCGGGCGCCCGTCATATTGCGGTGTGAAGACACCATGGGGTGAGCGGATGCGGCGAATCTGGGTTTTGATCGAGGCGAACAAAAGCTGATAGCGGAAGATCTTGATCGAACAGGCGGTCGAGCCCGCACAGCCGCCAATCAGCCCGATCAGGAAAAACAGCATGATCGGAAAACTGCCCCAGCCCATGTAGTCGACGCTGGCATAGCCCGTACCGGAAATGATCGAGGTGATGTTGAACAACGACTCACGGACCGCCTGTTCCCAATGATGCGGAAAGACCGAGGTCAGAAACACCGCCATGATGACAACCAGCACCAGAATGGTCGCCAGAAAGGCGCGTATCTGGCTGTCTTTCCAGATCGAACTCGTGTTGCC
Organism: Ruegeria sp. BE1; assembly: GCF_056538885.1. Taxonomy (NCBI): domain Bacteria; kingdom Pseudomonadati; phylum Pseudomonadota; class Alphaproteobacteria; order Rhodobacterales; family Roseobacteraceae; genus Ruegeria; species Ruegeria sp. BE1. The sequence goes on along the minus strand of NZ_JBQFTY010000001.1, from coordinate 767,533 downwards.
ATTTGCAAACTGCACATAGCGCACGAACGGCAGAGCCGCGAGGATCATGAACACCGATGCCGCATATTCTGCGGGGCCGGAAAACGTCCCGAACGACGCGTCATAATTCGAGAATCCGCCGGTCGAAATCGTGGTCAGGGAATGCACCAGCGCATCAAAGAACCCCATCCCCAGACCGGCGTAAACAAGGGCACAGACCACAGTCAGAAACACGTAAATCAGCGAGATCTGCCCCGCGATCTCTTGCGCGCGTGGCAGGATTTTCCCCATGGTCTCAAACCCTTCCGAGCGGAAGATCTGCATCCCGCCGACCCGAAGCTCGGGCAGGAACACCATGGCGACAACGATAATCCCAATACCGCCCAGCCATTGCAGCACCCCGCGCCAGAGCAACAGGCCCTGCGGTAACTCATCCAACCCCGATATCACCGTCGAACCAGTGGTTGTCAGGCCGGACATCGCCTCAAAATAGGCATCGACAAAGCGCAGTTCGGTTTCACCAAACAAAAACGGGATCGCCCCGAAAAACGGCAGCGCGACCCAAACGCCGGTGGTCAGCAAAAAGGTCTGACGGATCGTCAGACCTTCGCCCACCCCGTTCGAGCAGCTGATCGACAGGACAACGCCTGTCAGCATGGTGATAACGCCGCTTTCCAGAAAGACATGCCACTCGCCCCGCCCCTCGATGAGGTCCGCCAGCATAGGCAGCATCATGGTCGCCCCAAGAATGGCGACCAATAGGCCAATCACATATCCAACCGGGCGCATATCCGTCATGAGGCGCAGCGTTGGCGCGCCTGCACGACTGAGTCAAGCGGATGTCCCGTTTACGTGTCCGTTTTAGCCGCAGGTGTGGGCATCGCGGGCGGCTTGGACGGCGCGCGTGTCCGACGCTGCGGGGGTGCGGCTTTCGGTGCCCCGGTCGATGTTGCCGGTGCCTGAGCGTTCGCAGGTTTTTTCGCAGCGCTGACCGGCTTCGCCGCAGCCTTCGGGCTAGCGGTTTTTGCCTGAGCAGCGGGTTTCGCCGCAACCTTAGGCGCAACAGGTTTGGCAGCCGCCGCTTTCGGTGCTGCAGTTTGGGCTTTGGCCGCGACGGGCTTTACCGCTGTGGCCGGGGCCGGACGGGCCGCGGGTCTGGGCTCTGCAGTCTTTGGCGCAGGTTTCGAGGCCGCAGGTTTGGGCGCTGCCTTGGCCGCGGGTTTTGCTGCGGCAGCCTTCGGTGCAGTTTGCGCTGCAGGCTTAGGGGCCGCACGACGCGTGCGCGAAGCGGGCTTAGCGGCTTCGGCCGGCTTTGTCACGGCAGGCTTGGTCTCAGCCGTTTTTTTGGCCGCGACGGGCTTTGCCTTCGCCACCTCAGCCTTAGGCGATTCGACCTTTGCCAAGGGTGCTTTTCGGGCGCGAACAACAGGTTTTGTCTTCGGCGCAGGCGCCGTTTTCTTCTTTGCTACAGGCTTGGTCGCCGCCTTGGGTTTGGCCGCGGGGCGTGGGGTGACGGGTGCCGGCGCCGAGGACGACGCATGCAGCGCGTGTACCGGAGCAAAGGGCAGCTCCATCGCCGAGCTTGCCAGAATTTGCATGATCTTCAGCTGGTTGCTAACCGCGTAGCCGGCCATGCGAATGGCCGCCGCCTGGAACTCCAGCGGTTGGGTAATCGGATTCATTAGTGATTTCTCCTGTGAAAGCGATGCAACCTTCAAACGGAAGAAGACCCCTGCCCCGCCCTGAAATTTCGGGCGAAGTGCCAAAGTTTGAAGTCCCGGAGCGTTTCACGTCTCGGCTTCCTTTCAGAGTGGCACAAAGGCTTGCAGCATGCGCCACGGCTGCACTCGGAGCCAGTATTACGCGAAAAACGGTGCATTCGCAGCATTTTTTGCTGCGCTGCGGCAATTATTCGCCGCCAAGCTCAATTTTCAGGCTTTGACGCGCCCGCCCTATCAGCCGACGTGAAACAGGGTCGCGAACAAACGCGGATCGAGGCTGGGCGAGACGAAGGTCGGCCCTTCGGTCAGGACCGAGACTGCATCATGGCTGTGCAGGCTTTCCTGATGGCTGGCCACGACGCGGAAATCGCCAACGTGGTGATCGGCCAAAAGCTGGGCGCAGAACAGACGGGCGGCATCCTCAACAAAGATCGGGTTGGCCGCGTTCAACTCTGCGAAAGCCTGTTCGTCCTCACGCTTGACCATGACCTGCGTTTCCGTGGGCACGGCCCGACGGCAAAGTTCGATCAGGTCCTCAAACCAAAGGCAATCGGCATCGCAATCCACCACAACCGAAATCCGCGCAACCGAGCGCTGCGAATGCGGCGTTGCCAGTTGCCCCCGCGTCGAACGGGCATGTTCGCTCAACTCCAGCGAACAGGGACAGGTCGAGGAATAGACGTAGTCCAGATGCATGATCTTCTGACGCACGCCGTTCTGTTCAACCAGTTCCAGCGCGATGTCGTAATACTGATACCCTTCCAGACCCGAGCGCAGGCTTTTGACCTTGTCCGGGTAGGAAAACCGCATCTGGATGCGCGCGTCAAAGCTGTCCAGATCGGTCATATAGTCGTCCAGCGCGGCCTCCATGACCTCAAAGCTGAACGTACGCTCGGCATGTTTGTAGAACGAGCGCATGATGCGGGACATGTTGATGCCCTTCTTTTCCGCATCCAAGCTGACGGTGCCGGTGACCGAGGTTTCCAGCGTCAGGTCTTCGCCCTGCTTTCGATGAAACCGGATCGGCAGGCGGAAATTCGAGATGCCCACATGCTGAATCTGCTGTTTTGCCCCCCGGATCAGGCTGGAAGGACCGTTTTGCAGATCGGGCAGCGTGGCGCGATAGGCGGCATCAACCTCGAACCCCTCGGGGTAGTCCCGCGACAGCGAGGGGTAGTTCACTGGAACCAGACCCGGCACCAGACGGGCGATGGCAGGATCAAGCTGGCTTATCTCGGCCTCGGTCGCGGACTGGGCCCATTTGCGCAGCGTTTTCAGCGCGGCAGCGGCTTCGTCATGGTCGGGTGCGTCGTCAATGTCACGGGGGTGCACGTTCATCGATCACAGTTCCTCGGGGTTGATCGCCGGACTATATACAGCTTTGGCGCGTTTTCCAGTTTATCCATATACGCCGGAAAACACAGCCCGGATCGATTTTCGGTGCGGGATGAGCAATTTACCACCCCACACACAGTCCTTTGATCCGGTTTCTAACAGCTTTGACGCCACGTTTACTGCTGAGAAACGTCCAATGCGCGCTCAATATCGGCAAGCAGGTCGCCCGCATCCTCAAGCCCGACCGAGAACCGGATCAGACCGGGGGTGATACCCAGCTCATCCTTTTGGGCGTCCGTCAGGCGCTGATGGGTGGTTGTTGCGGGATGGGTCGCGATGGATTTCGCATCGCCCAGATTGTTCGAGATCACCGGGATCGTCAGCGCATTCAGGAATTTGAACGCGGCGTCCTTCCCGCCCTTGATGTCCAGCGACAGAACAGTGCCACCCTTACCACCCAGCTGCGATTGCACCAGCGCGTTCTGCGCATGGGTTTTCAGCCCCGGATACAGCGTACGCTCCAGCGCCGGATGGCCCTCAAGTGCCTCGGCAATGGTTTGCGCCGACTCAGCCTGAGCGTTGACGCGCAGAGCCATCGTCTCAAGCCCTTTCAGCATGACCCAGGCGTTGAACGGGCTGAGCGCCCCGCCGGTGTGTTTCAGGTATGGCTCGACCGTGCCGCGGATGAATTCCTTGGTGCTGATGATCACACCGCCCAGCGCGCGGCCCTGCCCGTCGATATGCTTGGTCGCCGAATAGACCACCACGTCCGCCCCCTGCTGGATCGCACGCGAAAAGACCGGAGTTGAAAACACGTTGTCCACGATCACCAGCGCACCCACCGCATGGGCCAGTTTTGCGACCGCTTCGATGTCGATGACCTCAAGCGTGGGGTTCGACATGGATTCAAAGAAAACCGCTTTGGTCTCGGGCCGGATTGCCGCCTGCCATGCCTCCAGATCGGTGCCGTCGACGAATGTCACCTCGACCCCATAGCGGGTCAGAATGTTCTCAAGAATGTACAGGCACGAGCCGAACAGAGCCTTGGCCGACACCACGTGATCCCCGGCCTTCAGCATCGAGGTCAGCGCTGCATTCACCGCCGCCATGCCGGACGCAGTGGCAAAGGCATCCTCGCCGCCTTCCAGCGCGGCAACACGCTGTTCGAACATCGACACGGTCGGGTTGCCATAGCGGGCATAGATGAACTCATCCGGGCCGGTTTCGATAAACCGCGCCTCGGCCTGCTCGGCGTTTTCGTAAACGAAGCCCTGCGTCAGAAAGATCGCCTCGGACACTTCGTTATATTGGCTGCGACGGATGCCGCCATGGACGGCTTGGGTGCGTTTGTTCCAGCTCTCGCTCATGTCATTCCTTTCAGCCCTCGGGGGGCAAACAAAAAACCCCAGACGCGGCCAAGCGAAAGGGGTCTTTCATCCTGACCTTTTAGCGGTGTTGTTTAGCGTGGCCCGCAATCCGGTAACAAATCGCCACGTAGCTTTGGGCAGCGCAATACGCCCAAGGCCGTTTGACGTCAAGCCCGGCCTTTGGTCACGGTTTCGTAAGCAACCCTTGCTGATCCGGTGAAAACCCGCATGATCCCCCCAACCCAAGGAGAGACCATGATCGATCTGTATTTCTGGCCCACGCCGAATGGTTGGAAAGTGTCCATCGCTTTGGAAGAGATGGACCTGCCCTACACCACCCACCTGATCAACATTGGCAAGGGCGATCAGTTCGACCCCGAATTCCTGAAGATCGCGCCCAACAACCGGATGCCCGCCATCGTTGACCCCGACGGCCCCGACGGCGCGCCGATCTCGGTTTTTGAAAGCGGCGCGATCCTGATGTATCTGGCCCGCAAGACCGGGCGGTTTTATGGCGAGACCGAGCGTGACCGGATCGCGGTCGAGGAATGGCTGATGTGGCAGATGGGCGGCGTCGGCCCGATGGCCGGTCAGGCGCATCACTTTCTGAAATACGCCCCCAACATGGACCCGCCGCAGGATCTGCCCTACGCACAAGACCGCTACCGCATCGAGGTCGGACGTCTATACGGCGTGCTGGACCGCCGCCTGGCCGAGAATGAATACGTCGCGGGCGATTTCTATTCCATCGCCGACATGTCGATCTGGGGCTGGGCCAGCCTTTGGGAAGGTCAGCAACAAGTGCTTGAGGACAAACCCCATTTCACCCGCTGGCTGGAGACTGTAAGCGCCCGCCCCGGCGTTCAGGCCGGCCGCGCGCTGCACGCGGAACTGCGCGGGGATCATAGGGACAAGCAATCGCAAGGGGTTTTGTTCAAGCGGTGAAATACACGAGTAGTAGCCTGAAAACTGCTTTGCACCGCCTCTGCACATCTACTGCACTTGTTCTGCGATTCTTAAATCTATGATGAGGATACCTCTGATAGCTCCGGGTACTCTTATGAAGTCTGTTTCTCGTCCTTTAGGTCTCTGTTCTGCGTTTGTCGCGCTTTTGATTGCTTCCGAAGAGATCCGCGCTGCTGAACATTGTCTAACGCGTCCCGAAGGCCCAGTGCCGCTAGAGCGCTTTAACGTTCCTGCTAACGTTCCCGGCCTGGAACCCCACATTATTTCTGCATATGAGGGCCGGTTACAGTTTTTCTTTCCCGATGAGAATGAACTCGGGCATGACGCTTGGTCACCAACCGGCGACTTGACACCGGTTATTGGCCCTTACGACCCTGACAGCGGTCGCCTCTATATTTGGGGTTATTTTGACAACGGCTGGATTGAGATTACCAAGCCGTCAGGGACTTGGATTTTTGGCAAAGACGGTACGATCTCGCCACGTCTTTTTGACAGTTGGGACGACGGTAGGGGCGATTCCGTGGAATCTGTTCTCAGAAGCCCGGTACTCGGCGTCCAATTCTATAGCGGAACCACGGCTGAGCATTGGCTCACGAAACACCAATCCTACAGGGTTTACCAAATTGAAGGGTCGAGGATGATGCGTGTCCCTGAACTAGAAGCCCGCAATTTACACTACATTGGTGATGATCAAAACGCCCAAATGGCAGTTTTCGCGCCAGTGAACGCGTTTGGAGCAGACTGGGGCCGACACCTTGTCTGGTTCGATGGCAAAGCTGTAGTAGAGCCATCATCCGATAGTGAGATACCCGACAGCTTTTGTAATTAGACTGACAGATCAACACTATTCTTTCATGTAATCGGCTTGCAATTTGTCTCTGCAACATAACCTATCCCTCCCCCCGTACCAGCACATCCAGCATCCCCGAGATATCCTCGATCTCTTCCGCGATGACATGGATCACCGCGTCAGCCTTCTGCATCCGGCCTGTAACTTTCAGCAACCGCCCCGAAATCACCGCGCGGCGGAATTGGTCGTACATCTTGCGCCAGACCACCACGTTCACGATGCCGGTCTCATCCTCCAGCGTCAGAAAGATCACACCCTTTGCCGTTCCCGGCCTTTGTCGCAGGATCACCAGCCCGGCCACAGCCACGCGCGCGCCCTCGGGCGGGTCGCCCAGCCGATCACAGGGCAAACAGGCGGGTGGGTGCGGCCAGTCTCGGCTTGAAACTGCCGGGGTAACAGGGGCGACAAGCATAGGAACAAAAATAGAACAAATGACAAGAAAGTCCAGACGCGGCGTGTTAAGTCGCAAATGAGGCTGGAAAGACCTAAATGCGTTTAATAAGGAAGAATTCGACAATCGAAAAAGGAAGACGCACGCAATGGCAAAGATCACCTATGTCGAGCACAGCGGTACCGAACATACAGTCGACGTCGCCAACGGGCTGACCGTGATGGAAGGGGCCCGTGACAACAATATTCCCGGCATTGAGGCCGATTGCGGCGGCGCCTGCGCCTGCTCGACCTGCCATGTCTATCTCCACCCCGACTGGGTCGAGAAGGTTCCGGCCAAGGACGACATGGAAGAGGATATGCTGGACTTTGCCTATGAACCCGATCCAGAACGGTCGCGCCTGACCTGCCAGATCAAGGTTACCGACGCGCTGGACGGTCTGGTCGTTCAACTGCCTGAGAAGCAGATCTGATGATCCCCAAAGCGCCGCGCCTGCCCGTTCGCCTGTGGCAAAGTCGGGCACGCGGCGCGCTACTGGCATCAAGCTTGTGGCTGGCCGGGACTGAAGTCGTCACAGCCGCAGAAACCGTAATCGCTGCACGTTACACAGACCCTACGACACGCTACGCTCATGGCGTTCTGGGTGACAATATCGAATATGGTGCATTGGAGATCACGGTAGAAAACACTTCGGCTCATCAGGCAGCCGATCAGCCGGGCAACAAGCGCACCGTCCTGACCATCCAGTTGCCTAAGGATCGGGTGTTTGAGGATCTGGCTCCTCGTCTTGCAGATGTCGATCTGGATGGCACAAACGAAGTTATCGTTGTTGAATCCCGGCAAGACACTGGCGCGCAACTCGCCATCTATAACGCAAGCGGAGAAAAAATCGCCGCCACACCCCATATCGGCACCCGCTTTCGCTGGCTCGCCCCGGCCGCTATTTGGGATCTGGACAACGATGGACATGTCGAGATCGCCTATGTTGACCGCCCGCACCTGGCGAAAACACTCCGAATCTGGCGGTTTCGTGACGGCGCACTGAGCGAAATTGCAACCCTGCCCGGCCTGACCAATCACCGCATTGGTGAGGCTTTCATCACTGGCGGGTTACGTTACTGCGAAACAGGCCCAGAGGTGGTCGTTGCCAGCGCGGATTGGCGCAACATCGTCAGCGTGTCTTATGACGAGGGTTGGCAGCAGACAAATCTCGGCCCCTTTTCAGGCGACAGACTGAACCAGGTCATGTCCTGCCAATAGCGCTGACGCAACCCGCGACAGCGGGCTGCCAGGCCCAAGGCCTTTGGCGTTGCATCTGCGATGCAAGGACAGGGCGCGGGAGCCCTTCCGACTAAAGCGCGCGCCAGCCGATATCGCGGCGGAAGAACCCACCCGGCCAATCAATGCCATCAACCATCGTATAGGCCCTGTCGCGCGCTTCCTGCAGCGTTTCACCACGTGCGGTCACGTTCAGAACCCGGCCACCGGATGCCAATACCTGCCCGTCCGCCGCCTTAGTCCCCGCATGGAACACCATATTGCTGCTGTCTTCGGGCAAACTGTCCAAGCCGCCAATCACGCTGCCTTTCTCATAAGACCCCGGATACCCATTCGCCGCCATCACCACGGTCAGCGCGTGATCATCTGCCCAGTTCACCTGCGCCTCACTCAGCCGTCCTTCGGCCGCAGCATGAAGCAGATCCAGAACCTGAGCCCCCAGCCGCATCATCAGAACCTGACATTCCGGGTCGCCAAAACGCACGTTGTATTCCACCAGACGCGGCTGGCCGTCCTTGATCATCAGACCAGCATAGAGAACGCCCTGAAACGGCATGCCGCGCTTTTTCATCTCGGCCACGGTGGGTTTGACGATCTCTTCCATCGCACGGGCCTCAATCTCGGCGCTCAGAACCGGAGCCGGAGAATAAGCCCCCATGCCGCCGGTATTCGGGCCCGTATCGCCCTCACCCACACGTTTGTGGTCCTGCGCGGTGCCGACGGACAGGATGTCTTCACCATCACACAGCACGAACAGAGACGCCTCTTCGCCCTCCATGAACTCTTCAATGACGACCTCGGCACCGGCCCCGCCAAAGGCACCGCCGAACATGTCGTCGATGGCCTCCAGCGCGGATTGCTCGTCCATCGCCACGATCACACCCTTGCCTGCGGCCAGACCATCCGCCTTGACGACAATCGGTGCGCCTTGTGCCCGGATGTAATCCTTGGCCGGCGCGGCCTCGGTGAACCTTGCATAGGCGGCTGTCGGTGCGCCCGATGCGTCGCAGATTTCCTTGGTAAAGCTCTTTGACGCCTCCAGTTGCGCCGCCTCGGCTGAGGGACCAAAGACCAGTACCCCGGCCTCACGAAGACGATCCGCCACACCGGCGGCCAAGGGGGCCTCGGGACCGACGATCACGAAATCAATCGCGTTTTCCTCGGCAAAGCTGACAACGGCCCCGCCGTTTTCAATATCCAGCGCGGCGCAATCTGCGATCTGCGCGATCCCGGCATTGCCCGGCGCAACAATCAGACGGTCGCATTTGGGGTTCTGCATCACCGCCCAGGCCAGCGCGTGTTCGCGCCCACCGCTGCCGAGAATGAGGATATTCATGAATGCACTCCGATCTGCTTGGCCTCGCCTGCCGCGCGTTCTAAGCTGCGCGGACATCTGACACAAGGCGCTGAAATGTCCGACCTGCTTGACGACCCCATTCCCGGCCAAAACACTCCAGAATATACGGTTTCGGACATCTCGGGTGAGGTGAAGCGGACGCTGGAAGGCAGCTTTGGCCGAATCCGTGTGCGTGGTGAGGTTGGCCGCGTGTTCAAGGCGCGGTCGGGCCATCTGTATTATGACATCAAGGACGACAAGAACGTGCTGGCCTGCACCACGTGGAAGGGTCAGGTCTCGGGCCTGTCGGTGGTCCCAGAAGAAGGGCTTGAGGTTGTCGTCACCGGTCGCCTGACGGCTTTTGGCGCGCAGTCCAAATACAATCTGAACGTCGATGAGGTCGCCGTCGCGGGCCAAGGCGCGCTAATGGCACTGCTTGAGAAACGCAAGAAACAGCTTGAGGCCGAAGGGCTGTTCGCGCCCGAACGCAAGAAACCCCTGCCCTATTTGCCGCAGATCATCGGCGTGGTCACCTCGCCCTCGGGTGCGGTGATCCGCGATATTCTGCACCGCCTGCGCGACCGCTTTCCGCGCAAGGTCCTGATCTGGCCGGTGGCCGTGCAGGGATCGAACTGCGCGCCCGAGGTCGCCAATGCGATCAACGGCTTTAACCAGCTAACCCCCGGAGGCGCGCTGCCGCGCCCCGACCTGATCATCGTCGCACGGGGCGGCGGATCGATCGAAGACCTTTGGGGCTTTAACGAAGAAATCGTCGCGCGCGCCACTGCGGCCTCGGATATTCCTTTGATCTCAGCCGTCGGGCACGAAACCGATACAACGCTGATCGATTACGTCTCGGACCGCCGCGCACCCACGCCCACCGCCGCCGCCGAACTGGCCGTGCCTGTGCGCATGGAAATGCTGGCCTGGACCGGAGAGCAAGGCGCTCGCCTGTCCCGCGCCGCGACCGATGCCGTGCAGCGCCGCAGCCAACGCCTGCGCGACCTGTCCCGCGCCCTGCCGCGCCCGGACAGCTTGTTGAACACCCCCCGACAACGGCTTGATTTGATTGCAGATCGCCTGACACCCGCACTGGAACGCGGCGTACAGAACCGCCATCTGCAAGTGGTGAAACTCTCGGCTCATCTGCGCCCCTCAACCCTGCGCAATCTGGTTTCCAGCCGACAAGAGGCGGTGCGCAACCTGTCCTCACGCCTGTCCCTGCGTCCCATCCAGCGTGAGATTGAGGTGCAGCGCCAAACCCTGTCCCGGTTGGGCGAACGTATGAACACAGCACAGACCACACGTCTGGACCGGATGCGGCAACAGCTGGACGCCACGGACCGGTTGCGCGAAACGCTCAGCTACAAGGCAACCCTGCAACGCGGCTATGCGGTGGTGCGCGCCGATGATCAGGTGGTGACGACGAAAAAGCAGGCCGAAAAACACAGCTCGCTGCAAATCGAATTTGCCGACGGTGTGCTGACAACAGGCCAGCCTGCGGCCAAGCGGCCTGCGCCAAAGAAAACACCGAAAAAGGATGCGCCTGATCAGGGGTCGCTGTTCTAAGCGCTAAACCCCGACATCCGGCCCGTAACAGACCATCTCTTCCCCGACATCCTCAGCTTCGTAGAGTTCCGTCTGCGCCGGGTCGCCTTCGAACTGCGCGATCAGCCCCGCCCCGGAACGGGTGAAGACCCAGCATTGCGGGTCCAGCCGGTCTTCATAGATGAAACAAATCTGCTCATCGCGTTCATACCACACGCCCTCTTTGCAATCGCCATCCAGAAACGACCAGATCACCCGGCGGTTGGGCAGATACCGCTCAACCCCATAGACCTGCCCCTCAAATCCGTAAAACAGGGTTTTTCCGCGCGTATAGTCATCGAACTCTGCCCCCGACAAGGTGGATTGTGCAGAGGTGGACACCGCAGGCAACAACAGAAGAATCGCAAGACGTCTGAGCATGGCCGCATTCTGTCAGATGCGCTGGTCAGAGGCCAATCACCATTTCTGCCTCAACGTCACCGCTTGCACGACAGCATCGCCCCGTAACATGCTGGAAAAAAACGAGGGAGGGTTTGATGACACCCCTATTGTTCGGGCTCGCTGGCCTTTGTGCACTGGCCTATCTGCCCCTGTCGCCCCGCCCGGCCAGCGCCATGCGGTCGGTTCTGAAAACGGCCTCGGTCGCCCTGTTGGCGGTGATCGCAATTCAGCAAAGCGCGCCGCTTTTGCTGGTCGCCGCGCTGGCCCTGTGTGCCATCGGCGATGCGCTGTTGTCGCGGGAAACCGACAGCACCTTCATGGCGGGCATCGGGGCCTTTGCCGCCGGGCACATCGCCTATATCGCCCTGTTCCTGACCCACCCGGCCAGCGACATGTCTGTCATCTTCGACAAGCCCGGCTATTTCTGGTCGCTGATCATCCTCGGCATCATCGCCGCCACCCTGCTTGCCCCCCGCGCCGGGGATCTGAAAATCCCGGTTCTGGCTTACATCCCGATCATTCTGGGCATGGGGATCACCGTTCTGGCTCTGCCCGAAACCGGCGCGCTGCGGTGGGCTCTGCCTGCCGCGATGGCCTTTATCGCATCCGACCTGATCCTGGCGACCGAGAAGTTCCTGCTGCCCCCCGACCATCCGGCCTTAAAGCTGACCCCCTATCTGGTCTGGCCGCTGTACTGGGGCGCACAGGCCGGATTGCTGGCCGCGTTCCTCTGACCCTTTGCAACTGCCGCAAATCCGCATTAGGTGAGGGGAACACCTGCGGAGACCAAAAATGGCGTTTTTCTCAAAGCTCAAGGACAAGCTGTTCAAATCCTCGTCCCGCCTCGAACAGGGGCTGGATGCGATCGTCGAGGATGGCGGTGAGGAAACAACCGCACCTGAACCAGTTATCCCTGAGCCCGAGCCACAGCCAGAACCCGCACCGGAAACCCCGCAACCGGTTCCCGAAGCACCAGCGCCGCAACCCGTTGCAGTGCAAAATCCAGCGCCCGTTGACCCAACGCCAGCCTCTCCTCCGCCAGAAGCTGCGCCTGCAAAGGGCGTACTGGGTCGCCTGTTTGGCCGCAACGAGGCCAAAACGGCCCTGAGGCGCGCGCTGGATGACGACATGCTGGAGCAGCTCGAAGAGTTGCTGATCGCCTCGGATATGGGCGTCGATACCGCCCTGCGCGTCACATCCAACATGGCCGAAGGGCGCTATGGCCGCAAACTCTCGACCCAGGAAATCAAACAGCTTCTGGCGCAGGAAGTGGCGCGCGTGATGGAGCCTGTGGCCAAACCCCTGCCGATCTATCCCAAACGTCCGCAGGTGGTGCTAGTCGTCGGCGTGAACGGCTCGGGCAAAACCACCACAATCGGCAAACTGGCCAGCCAGTTCAAATCCGCCGGCAAAAAGGTCGTCATCGCCGCCGGAGATACCTTCCGCGCCGCAGCCGTCGAACAACTGCAGGTCTGGGGCGACCGGGCCGGCGTCCCCGTTCTGACCGCGCCCGAAGGTTCAGATCCCGCCAGCCTCGCCTTCGACGCCCTGACAAGGGCGCAACAGGACGGCGCAGACCTTCTGATGATCGACACCGCAGGCCGGTTGCAAAACCGAGCTGACCTGATGGAGGAACTAGCCAAAATCGTCCGCGTCATTCGCAAAGTCGACGACACCGCCCCCCACAACACCCTACTGGTGCTCGACGCCACGACGGGCCAGAACGCGCTCAGCCAGGTGGAAACCTTCCGTAAGCTGGCCGATGTCTCGGGCCTTGTGATGACAAAACTCGACGGCACCGCCAAAGGCGGGGTGCTGGTCGCTCTGGCAGACAAGTTCGGCCTGCCCATCCATGCCATCGGTGTAGGTGAGCAAATCGACGATCTCGCCCCCTTCGACCCCGAAGAATTTGCCGCCGCTCTCACCGGCCTTGATCAAAGCTGATCCGAACTTCATCTGTCCAAAAATATCCTCCGGGGGTCCGGGGGTGGAAAACCCCCGGCTTCTCCACCCAACAAAAGGCCGATCATTGAGCGACTGGCTGATCTCTCTCGAAGGCACCGAAGCAGGCCACCGGCTGGCGCTGGGTCTGGCCCTGATGGCTGCCTTCCTGCATGCCGCTTTCGGCGCTTTGCAAAAAGGTCGTCACGATCCCTGGATGTCCCGGGGCGCAATCGACGGATGCTATTGCCTGATGGCCGCACCCCTTGCGCTTTTTGTCGTCCCCTGGCCGGAACCCTTCATGTGGCCCATCTTTGCCGTCGTCTGGCTGATCCACATCACCTACAAGATTCTGCAAGCGATGGCCTATACCAAAGGCTCTTACACCGTCGTCTACCCGGTCGTCCGCGGCACCGGGCCGCTATTCACGGTCATCGGGGCCTATCTGCTGTTTTCCGAGACATTTACCGGGCTGCAATGGTTCGGCGTCTTTGTCCTGTTGACGGGGATCTTTGGCCTCGCCGTCTACAATTTTCACTTTCTCGAAACCAACCGCGAAACGCTCGGGATTGCGCTGGTGCTGGCGGTTGCGACCGGGTTGTTCGTCGCACTCTACACCACCTATGACGCCTACGGCATCCGCGCCACCGCCGACCCGTTCACCTTTCTGGCCTGGTTTTTCATGATCGACGGCTTTGCGATGCCGATCTATGCCGCCCTCAGATACCGCGCCATGATCCACCGCCCCGCCCTTGGCCCTCTGATGCTGCGCGGGTTGGCGGGGGCCATCATCGCCCCGCTTTCATTTGGCGCCATCATGCTGGCCACACGTCTGGACAAAGTCGGAGAAGCCGCCGTTCTGCGCGAAACCTCAACCGTCTTTGCCGCCCTAATCGGTTGGCTGGTTTTGAAGGAAACCGTAGGCCCCAGACGCATTGCGTTGATGGCATTGATTGCACTAGGCGCTGTAATAGTTGAAATGGGCGGGTGAGCAGCAGGAATTCGACATGACAGACGAAAAAAAGATCAATCCGTTTCTGAAACAGGTGTTGGAACTGGGCCCGCCGCTGGCCTTCTTCTTTATCTACCTGCGTCTGCGCGACGACAGCTTTCTGATCGGCGGGATCGAGTATTCGGGGTTTATCGTCGCCACGATCATCTTTGTGCCGCTCATGTTGGCCGCGATGGGTGTGCTTTGGTACCTGACGGGCAAACTCAGCCGGATGCAGATCTTCACCGCCTTCATGGTCATCTTCTTCGGCGGCCTGACCGCCTGGTTCAATGACGAGCGGTTCTTCAAGATGAAAACCACGCTGGTCTACGGGCTGTTTTCGGTCATCCTTGGGATCGGGTTGCTGCAGGGCAAATCCTACCTCGCCTACGTTCTGGATGAGATGCTGCCCATGCGCCACGAAGGCTGGATGATCCTGACCCGGCGCCTGTGCGGGTGCTTTGCGGTTCTCGCTGTTGCCAATGAATTCGTCTGGCGCACCATGTCGACCGATCTGTGGGTCAAAATCGAGACATTCGGGTTTCCAATCGCCCTGATGGTATTCCTGATGCTGCAATTCAGTCTGCTGCAAAGCTACATGGACGATCCGGACCACCAATAGGTGAACCCGAAAATACCGGATTCGCCCCATACGTTTATGGCGCTTTTCGCATGTTTGGGGTGAAACCCGGGAAAACAGGACAAAAATCCTTGGCTAAACGCCGAAGCTGTGGAAGGTTGTGACACCACTCACAGCCGGAGCATAAGACATTCATGACGGCTTTCCCTGACAGCGGCTTTCTGTCCGAGGCATCCGACAGGCTGAAAGCCATGCTTTCCGCTCAGGCCACCGAAATCTCATTGGACCGGGGCGAAGTCCTGTTTGAGCAGGGCGACGCAGGCGATGCTTTGTATGCCATTCTCGAAGGCACGCTGGAGGTCTCGTTTCTGGCCATGAGCGGCCGCAAACTTTCGCTGACCCTGATGCGCCCCGGAGAGGTATTTGGTGAGATCGCCCTGTTCGACAGCGGCCCTCGTACCGCTTCGGTTTCAGCGGCAGAGCCCTCGCGTATCTTGCGTGTCCGCCAGGGGGATGTAATGGCGCAGGTGCGCAATCATCCTGATCTTGCCGTTGATCTGATCCGTTTGGCCGGGTTGCGCATGCGCTGGATGGGCTCGCAATTGAATGAGCAGGTCTTCCTGCCCATGCCGATCCGCCTGGCCCGCAAACTGCTTCATCTGTCCGAATTGCAGGACGATCCATCGGATCGCATCACCCTGTCGCAAAGTGAGCTGGCCGAATTTGTCGGCGCCACGCGCGAGGCGGTGTCCAAGACCATTTCCACCTGGAAACGGGATAACGTGGTTGAAGCGACGCGCGGCGGCCTGATGATTCAGGATTTTGAGGCCCTGCGGGAATTGGCCGAATCCGATCTGATCTGACCCCTGTGATCTGCTTCACAGATCAAAGCTCAAATTAAGACTACGTTAATAGATGTTACCGTAGGAGGTCAGAGAATCATCCCCGATATCTGTCCACTGACCTCTCCCTGTATCAGAGCCACGCACCTTCCCCGGTGTGTGGCTCATTTCTTGACTGCAGGGCACAAAAAAGGGCCGGAGAACACGCTCCGGCCCTTTTGGTGTTGATGCGGTTGATTACTCGCCGAGGCTCAGAGCCACGAACCGGGGTTCGCCACCGCGGCGCACCAGCAGCAGCAGCGACTTGCGCCCGGCCTCGCGCGCCTCTTCCATGCGGGTTTCGAGGTCTTCGATCGAGGTGACCTTTTGTTGGCCAGCTTCAGTGATCAGATCGCCAGCCCGCAGCCCCTTGGCGAAGGCTTCTGACGCCTCGTCCACCTCGGTCACAACCAGACCTTCAGCCTCGGCATCCAGACCCATATCCGTGCGCAGCGTATCGGTCAGCGGTGAGATCGTAAGACCAAGAATATCCGCGTTCTCGTCGGCCGGTTGATCCGGGGTTTCCTCTTCCCCATCTTCGGCGCGCTCGGCGTCCTCACGACGGCCCAGCGTCACCAGAACGGTCTGAGTACCCCCGTCGCGGTGCACGACCACGCGGACCGATTTACCAACTGTCGTCTCGCCGACCTGCCGTACCAGACCGCGCGTATCCTCGACCTCGACCCCATCAAAGCTGAGGATCACGTCCCCGGCCAGCAGGCCCGCATCCTTGGCCGGTCCGTCCGGCACATCGCTGATCAGCGCGCCGCCGGGTTTGTCCAGACCCATCGCCTCGGCCATATCTTCGGTCACGTCCTGAATGCGCACGCCCAGCCATCCGCGGCGCGTTTCGCCAAACTCGCGCAGCTGATCGACGACCTTTATCACAACGTTCGACGCCATCGAGAACCCGATGCCAATCGAGCCACCGTTGGGCGACAGGATCGCAGTGTTCACGCCGATCACCTCGCCATCCATGTTAAACAGCGGCCCGCCCGAGTTGCCCCGGTTGATCGCCGCATCTGTCTGGATGTAGTCATCATACGATCCGCTCAGCGCGCGGTTGCGGGCAGATACGATTCCGGCCGAAACCGAGAACCCCTGCCCCAGCGGGTTGCCCATTGCGATCACCCAGTCGCCCACACGGGCCACGTCGCTGTCGCCGAACTGCACATATTGCAGCGGGCCTGACGCCTCGACCTTGAGCAACGCGATGTCCGTCTTTTCATCCGTGCCGATCACCTTGGCAGGCAATTCCTTCACCGGTTGACCATCGCCCGGGAAGAATTCAATCAGGATTTCATCGGCTTCAGCGATGACGTGGTTATTGGTGACGATATAGCCATCCTCAGAGATCACAAATCCCGACCCCAGCGCGTTGCTGCGGCGTGGGCGGTTTTGATCATCGCCGTTGCGGTCCTGAAATTCGCGGAAGAAATCCTCGAACGGAGAGCCTTCGGGCACGATGCCCTGAGGGCCCGTCTGATTTTCGATCAGGGTCGAGGTGGTGATGTTAACCACCGCCGGGCTGATCTTTTCGGCCAAGGGTGCCAGGCTTTCGCCCCGCGCCTGCGCGGCGACGGTCTGCGCCAGCACAAGAAGCATCCCTGCAACGGCCAACCACATCAGCCGCATGAAACCAACAACCTCGTCCCGCCGGACGGAAATACTGCGCGCTTGTGCCTGCACTTGGGAACTCCTTGTCGTCAATTCTTGGTGGATCGCCCGCAAGCGGCCCTGCTTGGCATCCAATGTAGTCGGTTTGTCAAAGCCCGCAACTAAGGATCGCGGGGAAATCACCGGCAATTGAAAACCCCGTGTTAAAACCCGACCTGATATGCGGCCCAAAGCAGCACCAGACCGCTGACAACGCACAGCAGACCGGCCAGCCGCCGCGCCTGTTCGGGCAAACTTCGCAATGCCTCAAGCATGCGTTCAATAAGCGAAGGGGCCAGCGCATAGGCCAGCCCCTCGACAATCAGCACCAGCCCGAAGGCCAGAAAGATCAGACCCATTACTGGCCGCTCTGCCCTGTGGGCGATTTCAGGTAGTTGAAGAACTCGGAATCCGGGCTCAGAACCATCGAACTATTGCCGCCACCCAGTGCTTTTTCATAAGCAGTAAGCGAGCGGTAGAATTCGAAGAACTCGGGGTCTGCGCCATAGGCTTCTGCAAAGATCGCGTTGCGTTCGGCGTCAGCCTCACCGCGAATGATCTCGGCCTCACGGTTGGCGTCCGACACAAGTTCGACCACGGTCCGGTCAGCCTGCGCGCGAACACGCTGCGCCGCCTCGTTACCACGAGCACGTTCGTCGGTGGCCTCACGTTCACGTTCCGCCTTCATCCGGTCAAAAGTTGCCTCAAGGTTGGCTTGCGGTAGATCGGTTGCCTTCAGACGCACGTCGATCACGTTCACGCCCAGCGCCCGCGCCTCGGCAATCGCGCTGTTGCGAATACGCAGCATCAAAGCCGCACGATCCGAGCTGAGGATGTCACGGGACGACACCGAACCCAGCACTTCGCGGGTTTCCGCACGCAGAATACTGTCCAGACGATTCTCGGCGACAGGAATACCACCTGTACCAACAGCCTGACGGAACTGGTTCAAGTCTGAAATCCGATAACGCGCGAAGGCATCGACCACCAACCGGCGATCATCCAGAGGTGTGACCTCAAGCGGCTGCACATCAATCGACAAGATGCGGTCATCGTAGCGCACCACTTCCTGAATCAGCGGGATTTTAAAGGCCAGACCAGGGTCTTCCTTGACAGATACAACACGACCAAATTGCAGAACCAAGGCGCGCTCGCGTTCGTCAACAATAAAGATCGACGACAGGCCAACGACGCCCAGAATTACGACAAGGATGAGAATAATGGGTGACTTTCGCATCAGTTGCTCTCCTCGCCCGAGTTACGTCGCAATTCGTTCAGCGGCAGATAGGGCACAACACCCTGCCCGCTCCCGCCGGTGTTTTCATCCAGAATGATTTTGTCGACATCACCCAAAACCTGTTCCATCCGCTCGAGATACAGACGCTTGCGGGTTACGTCGGGCGCTTTGGAATATTCCTCCAGAACCGCGCTGAAACGGCTGGCTTCACCCTGTGCGCTGTTGATCTGCTGGGCGCGATACGCCTCGGCCTCTTCCAATACCTGCGCGGCTTCACCGCGCGCTTCGGCCAAAACGCGGTTGGCATAGGCGTCGGCGACGTTTTGCAGGCGGTCACGTTCCTGCGCGGCGGCCTGAACGTCGCGGAACGCGGCGATTACGTCCTGTGGCGGGTCGGCCTTGTCAAAGTTCACCCGGACGATATTGATGCCCGAATCGTAGCTGTCCATGGTCGATTGGATCAGCTCTTGCAGGCGCTCACCGATGATACCCCGGTCGCGGTTCAGGATCGGGGCCAGTTCGCTTTGCGCGATGATCTCACGCATCGCCGATTCCGACACAGCGCGGATCGTTTGACGCGCATCACGCAGGTTGAACAGGAACTTGGCCGGGTCGTTGATATTCCAGACGACCTGATAGTCGATATCGACCACGTTTTCGTCGCCGGTCAGCATCAGGCCATCGTCACTTGCGCTCCGGCCGCCCATGTCTTCGGTCTGTTCGCGGGTGACCGGGATAACCTCGGCCGTCACAAAGGGCCACGGGGCAAAGTTCAGGCCGGGATTGCCCACGGCCGAAAACTCACCCAGGAACAGTTCAACCGACTGTTCTTCGGGTTTGACGGTATAAAAGCTGGCCGCGCCCCACAGGACTGCACCAACTACAAGACCGATCAGCACAGTACCTTTGGTAAAGATGGGACCACCCCCACCGCTGCCCTGACCGTTTCCGCCACGGCCTGAACCACCGCGACCGCCCATAAGGACGCGCAGCTGTTCCTGGCCTTTTTTCATCAGCTCATCGATCTCGGGGATCTGCGGGCTGTCGCCTTCGGGAGGCTTGCGCCCGTCCCCGTTATTGCCCCGATTTCCTCCGCCACCTGAGGAGCCTCCGCCGCCCCAGGGGCCACCGCTGTTGCCCGCCATATGTCTCTGTTCCCTTGTGTTGGACCGTGTGATCACGGGTTCCCTTGTAACTTGTGTGCGCGCGGTTGCAAATCAAGCCGTGCGAACAGGTTGCCGCATTGTCACCAGTTCCTCGGCCATGACCGGATGAACGGCGACGGTGCGGTCGAAATCTTCCTTGGTAGCGCCCATCTTTACGGCAATGCCGGCCAGCTGGATCATCTCACCCGCGCCCGGCGCGACAATGTGACAGCCCAGCACCTTGCGGGTGGCCTGCGATACGATCAGCTTCATCAGAACACGCTGAGTGCCCCCCGCAAACGCCTTTTGCATCGGTTTGAACGAGGTTGCATACACCTCAACCGGTTCCTGCGCGGCGGCCTCTTCTTCGCTGAGGCCCACTGTGCCGAATTCCGGCTGGGTAAAGATCGCCGTCGGGATCAGATCGTGATCCACCGGGGTCGGGTTGGCTTTGAACACAGTTTCCACGAAGGCCATCCCTTCGCGGATCGCAACCGGGGTCAGGTTCACACGATCAGTCACATCCCCGATGGCATAGATCGAGGGCACACCGGTCTGGCTGTATTCATCCACGATGATCTCACCCTTGCGGCCGCGTTCGACGCCCACGGCCTCAAGCCCCAGATTGTCCGCGTTCGGCGCGCGCCCGGTAGCATACATGACCACGTCGAAATGATCCTCGGTGCCGTCGGTCGCCTTAACGCGGATCTTGTCGCCCTCTTTGGTCATCTCAAGCACATTGGTGCCCAGACGCACGTCGATGCCGTTCTGGCGCATTTCTTCGCAGATCAGACCGCGCGCCTCTTCGTCGAAACCACGCAAAATCTGCGCACCGCGATAAAACTGCGTGGTTTTCACGCCCAACCCGTTCATGATGCCGGCGAATTCACTGGCGATATAGCCGCCGCCAACGATCAGGATGCTTTCGGGCAACTTGGGCAGGTGGAAAATCTCGTTCGAGGTGATGGCCAGCTCGGACCCCGGAAACTCAGGCACAACCGGTCGTCCGCCGGTGGCGATCAGGATATGCTTGGCCGTCTTGCGCGTACCATCGGCCAGTTCGACCGTATGCGCATCCACGATATGCGCGCGCTGGTCAAAGCTTTCGACGCCATTGTTCTTGAGGATATTGCGATAGATGCCTTCCAGCCGGTCCAGTTCCGTCACCAGCTTGCCGTGGAACGTACTCCAGTCAAAGGCACCGGGTTGAATATCCCAGCCATATTCCCGCGCATCCCCGACCATGCCGGAAAACTCACTGGCAAAGACCATCAGCTTTTTGGGCACACAGCCCCGGATGACGCAGGTGCCGCCATAGCGGTCCTCTTCGGCCAGCGCTACTTTGGCACCGTTTTCGCCCGCTGCAACGCGCGCCGCGCGCACCCCGCCCGAGCCGCCTCCGATGACAAACAGATCATAATCAAAGCTCATTTACCGTGCCTCTTTCAATTTTCAGCAAGCGCCATAGCGTTGCTTAGGGGTGTACTCTATCTTGCGCCACTGTCCATAGGGTTCCGGTTGGCCAGCTGTTCGTCCCAAGGGCTGTTCATATCAGGCCAATAATGGCGCAGCGCGTCGATGAATTGGTCAGATATGCTCTGAGAAATTCGTTTCAACGCAAGGTCCGCAGAACTGCGGCCTTTGAACAGACGAATTGCCACCGTGTGCTGTGTCAGGGCGGGAAAACTGCACAAATGGCGGAACCAAATGGATATCTGCACGCAGATCCTACCTAAAATGGGCGATCGACAGCAAAGCAGTGCAGCCGCCCCTGAACACTAAGCAAAAACACGTGTGGCCCTGGTTTCTATGACCACGAAAGTTGGCCCTGACTGCAACCCTTAGTCCGCCAGATCGGAAAACAGATTTTCCCCGCCGTCCACCATCTGGTCCAGCTCGGTTGTGCCCGTGTTCAGGTCGCGCAGCTCGACCCGACCGTCGCCATGACCGATGACAACCTTGTCGCAGATGTCGATAAACAACCCGTTCTCGACCACACCGGGCACCTGGTTCAGAACAAAGGCCAGCTGCCGCGCATTGCCGATCCGTTGCAGGTGCAGGTCCAGAATGTGGTTGCCCTCATCCGTGATAAACGGCGCCTCGCCGTTCATCCGCAGCATCGAGGTCTTGCCAAGCACATCCATCGTGTCCAGCGCCTCTTCGATCAGGGTGCGCGTGGTCTGCCAGCCAAAAGGCACGACCTCGACCGGCAAGGGGAAGGCGCCCAGCGTTTCGACCTCTTTGCCCGCATCGGCGATCACGATCATCTGATCGCTGGCGGTTGCCACGATCTTTTCCTGCAGATGCGCCCCGCCGCCGCCTTTGATCAGGTTCAGCTCTCCGTCGAATTCATCCGCGCCGTCGATGGTCATATCCAGCCATCCTGCCTGATCCAGCGAGACCACCTCGATCCCGACCTCGCGGGCCAGTTGGGCGGTGCGATTCGAGGTTGGAACAGCCTTGATCCGCAGCCCTTCCTCTTGCACTCTTTCCCCAATGCGACGCACCATCCACGCGGCAGTGGACCCTGTCCCCAATCCTACCCGCATACCGTCCTGCACCAGGTCGGCAGCGCTGCGGGCAGCGACATATTTGGCCTTATCGATTGACGACATTTCTTGTGACATGGCAGCGTTCCCCTCTTGTCTTGGCGGGTTTATACGGAATGCAACCCGCAACTTCGAGAGCCAAATCGCCTCGACCCCAAGCAAACACTGGAGAAAACTGCGTGTTTCCGATGGGAAACGTCGCAATCGCCGCATTTTTCCCACCTGATCCGATATAGACAATCCTTATGACACCGCCCTATCGCCTACACTATGCCCCCGACAATGCCTCACTGGTCATCAGACTGGTGCTGGAAGAGATGGGCCAACCCTATGAGACCGTTTTGGTGGATCGCCGTCAGGATGCGCACAACAGTGCGGCCTACCGAAAGCTGAATCCCAACGGCCTGATCCCGGTGCTTGAAACACCACAAGGACCCATCTTTGAAACCGCAGCCATCCTGCTGTGGCTGGCCGATACGCATGGACAACTGGCACCTGCGCCTGACAGCCCGGATCGTGCGGGTTTTCTGAAATGGCTGTTTTTTGCCTCCAACACGCTGCATGCAGACCTGCGCATCCTGTTTTATGCAGAGAAGTATATCGATGAAGCGCAGGCCGACACCCTGCGTACTGGCATCCGCCCGCGCCTGCGTCAGCACTTGGCAATTCTGGATGCAGAGGCTGCAAAAAAACCTGTGTGGCTGTCACCCGATCAACCGTCGGTTCTGACCTATTACCTGGCCTGTCAGATGCGATGGATGGCCCTTTACCCCGCGCGGGCTGATCGCAGCTGGTATCAACTGCCGGACACCCCCTATCTTCAGGCCATTCTCATGCACTCAGAAACCCGCCCCGCAACGCGTGCCGCAATCGCAGCCGAGGGATTGGGTCCAACGCCATTCACGTCACCCAGTTACGCTAATCCTCAGGAAGGCTCAGCTACATAATATGTTTCTCTCCGTGTTCGATATGTTCAAAGTGGGTATTGGCCCGTCTTCGTCTCATACTATGGGTCCTATGGTGGCAGCGGCGCGGTTCCTGGACCTGATGCGCGCCTCGCCCTTTGAATTTGCCGGGCTGCGCGGATCCTTGCATGGCTCGCTGGCCTTTACCGGTGTCGGCCACGCAACCGACCGTGCCACGATCCTGGGTTTGGCAGGCTTCGTCCCCGAGAGCTATGACAATGACAAGGCCGAGAAAGCACTGGCAGAAATAGCCGAAACCCATTCGGTCACGCCCGAGGGCCTGCCCCGCCTGAAATTCGATCCGAAAACCGATTTGATCTTCGACTACGACGACACTCTGCCCGGACATGCGAACGGGATGATCCTGATGGCAACCGATGCACAGGGGGACGTGATCCTGCGTCAGGTCTATTACTCGGTCGGGGGCGGCTTTGTTCTGACCGAAGAGGAACTGGCCGAAGGCAAAGCCAAGAACGAAGGTCCGCCTATCCCGTTCCCCTTTCACTCTGCCGCTGAAATGCTTGAGATGGCCAAGTCCAGCGGCAAAAGCATCGCACAAATGAAACGCGAGAATGAGATCGCACGCGGATGCGCCGACAGCTTTGCCAAGGGCACGGCGCGGTTGTGGGAGGTCATGAACAATTGCATTGAGCGTGGGCTGAGCGCCGATGGTATCCTGCCCGGAGGTCTGAAAGTACGCCGCCGGGCCAAGGGGATTTATGACGCCCTGATGGCCGAGCGTGGCATGAACCTGACCGCACCTCACACCATCAACGACTGGATGAGCGTCTATGCGATGGCCGTGAACGAGGAAAACGCAGCGGGCGGTCAGGTTGTAACCGCCCCGACAAATGGCGCTGCAGGGACGTTGCCTGCGGTTCTGCGCTATTATCTGGACCACGTGCCCGGCGCGTCGGAAAGCCACATTGAGGATTTCCTGTTGACCGCAGCCGCAATTGGCGGGCTGGTCAAGTTTAACGCCTCGATTTCAGGTGCCGAAGCCGGGTGTCAGGCCGAGGTCGGCAGCGCGTCGGCCATGGCGGCTGCCGGTCTGTGCGCAGTGATGGGGGGCACCCCCGAGCAGGTAGAGAACGCGGCGGAAATCGCCTTGGAACATCACCTTGGCATGACCTGCGATCCGGTCGCGGGGCTGGTGCAGGTTCCATGCATCGAACGCAACGGACTGGCCGCGATCAAGGCGGTTTCGGCGGCCTCACTGGCGCTACGGGGGGATGGGCAGCATTTTGTGCCTCTGGATGCCGCGATTGAGACCATGCGCCAGACCGGCATGGACATGCATCATAAATACAAGGAAACCTCGCTGGGCGGCCTGGCCGTGAATGTTCCCAACTGCTGAGATGCTATTGGCGCTTTGCCCCAAGCGGCAAAACAATTAGCGTCGCGCCCATGATACAGGATCGACCGGTTCTTGGCATCATGTTGATGCTTGGGTTTTGCGTTTTGGCGCCGTTTGGGGACGCACTGGCAAAACTGCTGAGCGCGTCGACCCCGATTGGCATGCTGGTGTTTGTGCGTTTTGCAGTGCAGGTACTGGTTCTTGTTCCTCTGGTCGCCCTGACAGGTCGGCACTGGCGCATGCGCGGGCGTATTCTGTGGCTGGCCGTTCTGCGTACCGTTCTGCAGGTCATCGGGATAGCCGCGATGTTCAGCGCTCTGCTCTACCTGCCTCTTGCGGATGCCATCGCCATCGTTTTCGTGATGCCGTTCATCCTGCTGCTGCTGGGCAAATACATTCTGGGCGAAGAAGTGGGCCTGCGCCGTCTGATCGCCTGCGCGGTAGGTTTTTTCGGTACTCTGCTGGTGATCCAGCCCAGTTTTGCGCAGGTGGGCGCAGCCGCGCTGCTCCCTCTTCTTGTCGCGCTGGTCTTTGCGCTTTTCATGCTGGTGACCCGCCAGATTGCAAAACAGACCGATCCCGTTTCGCTACAGGCCGTGTCCGGCGTTATCGCAACTGCGATCCTGCTGCCGGTCCTTGCCCTTGGCGGGATGAACGAAGTCCGGGGCGCATCCTTGATCGCGCCGCCTGCTGATACCCATGTATTGCTGCTTGGCGTCGGGCTGTTGGGAACCCTGTCGCATCTATTGATGACATGGTCGCTGCGGTTTGCCCCCTCGGCCACGCTTGCCCCAATGCAATATCTGGAAATCCCGGTGGCCACCCTGTTCGGCTGGATCATCTTTCACGATCTGCCCAACGGCATTGCAGCACTTGGGATCGCCATCACGGTGGTCGCGGGGCTCTACGTTATCCTGCGCGAGCGGGCCAGCGCGCGGGCTGCCCCGACAGAAACGCCTGCATAACCGCGTCCAGCGCGGGACGGGGCACCATGACCAAAAGACCGGGTGAATCTATCGACAGATGAACCTGCCCCAATGCCCGGTTGGACGTGCCGACGCGACCGTCCGGCTCCAACACCAAACCTTCGATCGGCCATTCCAAGCCCTGGCTGCGGCCTGTCACGGTCTGAAAGGGAAACAAGGACACCACATCGCCGGGACGCAGCGACAGGGTAATCTCGGGCGGTGCATGGAATACGATCTCCTGCGCGCCGATCAACAGACAGGGCCTGTCCTGCAACCTGACCAGAGCGTTGAGCACGGCAAGCTGATGATCCAGCCGACCGCCCAGAAACCCCACGCCCAGAACCAGAGGCGCATCAACGCTGCGCAGGGCCTTGTCGAAATCCGTGCTGTCCTGTTCGTCGATGGGAAACAACCGGTCGGCAGGAATGCGGTCCCGATAGCCCGCGTCCAGCGAATCGAAATCACCGATAACAGCGTCAGGATTGCGCCCGGCATCCATGAGCGGAACTGCCCCACCATCTGCCGCCACAACCGTATCGGCACGAATCAAGGCCAGTTTCAGATCCTCAGCGCCGATTTCACCGCCTCCGACGACTGCAATTGGCCTCTGGGACCGTACAATCGGCGCATTTTTTGTAAGATTGATCATTTTTTCCGGTTTTGGACACATTGAGACCACAAAATGATAAGCTAATGCAAAGAGTTTCGAGCCACCGGTGTGTCCGGATTCGGGTTTGGTGGCTCCGGTAGTTTGTAGAGGACGTGCGTCTGATGGTACAGAATAACAAGGTTTTGACCGTTTCCTATGGAACCTTCTCATGCACTTTGGAAGGCTTTGATGATTCCTTTGAAACGATGAAAGCGATTGCCGAGTATTTTCGCGATCTCGCCGCAGATGATCGTTATTTCGGCTCTGAACCACCGCAGCCCGATACTGAAATGTTGACCAAAATCGCACAGCGCGACGCCTCTCGAAAGGTTGAGGCGCGCGCAAACGAGGCCGGTTTCCTGATCCGCGCGACTGAACAGACCCCCGAAAGCGCACCGGATCTGAATGTGATCAACACCCCTGCCCCCTCGCAGCCTGTTTTCGCTGAACCGGTAGATGAGGCCGCTTCCCCTGCTGCTGACAGCATCGCGGCCAAGCTTCAGCGTATCCGGGCCGTTGTTTCACATTCCGAGGAAAACTCGGTCATCTACAGCGAAGACGAAGAAACGGCGCTGATGAAATCGACAGCAGGTCCGTCGGATGCAGTGGCCGCCGCTTTTGCTGCCGGCACGCTTGAGCCTTCCGATATGGACGACGCGCCCGCCGTCACGGCCCCGTTCAACAACTCACCCGACCCTGTCGACGCCGAGCCGGACCAGCCTGAGGTCGAAGAAGCTGAGGCCCCGACGCCGCCGGTCGCCGTCGAAGAGGCTCCGGCCCCTGTCATCGAAGAAGAAGAGACTGAGGTCGAAACCGCCGCCTCTGACGATCTGATGGCCGAAGCTGAGGCCGAGGTCGCGGATGATACCGACGAAGAGATCACCAACATTCTGTCGGATGTAGACGAGGATGAAACGGTCGAAGAAGCCGCAGAAAACGTTCTGACCGAAGAGGATGAGGTCGACCTGCTGGACGAGATTTCCAGCGTCGAATCCATCCTGGCCGAGCGTGCGGGCAAATCGAAGTCCGAAACAGCAGATATGGATCAAGACGTGTCGCGCCTGATGGACAAGGTCGGCGAACAGTTGGATGACCCGGACAGCAGCAGCACACGCGAAGCCTACACCCAATTGCGGACCGCCGTCGCCGTTACCGAAGCGGAGCGCAACGAAAAAGGTGTCGCCCGTCCGAGCAACGATGATGACGGATACCGCGGCGACCTGTCCTCGGTCGTCAGCCCGCGCCGCCCCGAAGTTCAGGTCACCAGCGCGCGCCCGCGCATCGACGAAGGCGCGCCGCTGAAACTTGTGGCTGAACAGCGCATCGACAACCAAGCGCAGGATGCGGGCCCCGTAACACCCCGCCGCGTAACGTCCGAAGCCGAAGGTGACGACGAAATCGCCGAGGAAGGTGGATTTGCCAAATTCGCACAAAAGCAAGGTGCGCAATCCCTGCCCGATCTACTAGAAGCAGCGGCGTCTTACCTGTCTTTTATCGAAGGACAGGAACAGTTTTCGCGCCCACAGTTGATGAACAAGATCCGCTCGCTCAAGCAAGAGGACTTTGACCGCGAAGAGAGCCTGCGCTCGTTTGGTCAATTGCTGCGGGATGGCAAGATCGAAAAAGCTGGTGGTGGGCGTTTTGCTGCGTCGACCCAGATCGGCTTCCGCCCGGATGACAAGCGCGCCGCCGGGTAACCCACACAGAAATCTAAGGAAAAATGGGCCGAGCGTTTGTTCGGCCCATTTCTTTTGCACTCAGGGGCCCGCCCTGCCCTCAATTCTGTGAAACTTCTATGCTGCAGCGCAGAAAAATGATAGGCTGACCGTTAAGGTAACGTCTGTTCCAGTGCTCGTTCAAACAAAGGCCATGCCATGTATGAACTCCCTATCCGACGTCTTCGAATCTACGACAAAGCCAGAATAGAAAGCCACTTCAACAGCTTGGACACCGACGCTCTGACGGCGCGTTTTGGGGTTCCTGTCAGTGATGCATTTGTCCATGGCTACCTTGAGGGTATTTTTGATCATTCAGCCTTGGTGTTCGGTGCATTCCCGGATTCCTGCCTGCGCGGGGTCGCAGAGTTGAGGGCCCTGCCGGACAGTCATCCGCACAAAGCCGAAGCCGCCTTTACCGTCGAGACTGTGTGGCAGGATCGCGGGATCGGGGATGCGCTGCTGTCGCGGATCATTGCGGCGGCCCGAAACCGTGGTTTCCGCGAGCTGCACATGCTGTGCCTGGCCACAAACCATAAAATGCGCCGACTTGCGTCCAAACACGAGGCCGATCTGAACCTAGTCCCCGGGCAGGTCGAAGCCACGCTGACAACACCATGGCCTACCCTGTTCAGCTTTGCCGAAGAGATGTCAGGCGAGTATCACGCCATGGCGCGCGCTGTCCTCACCTGGCCTGTGACGTCTCGTCAGGGCGATTAAGATCAGAACGAGTAGGCAAGCGCCGCAAATGGACCGGTCAGGATCAGGTCGATCACGTCCTGGCCTTCTTCGAAATCAACGCTCAGATGCCGGTATCCCCCTGACAGATCAACCCGATCTGTCCATTTCCAATTGGCCTGAATGACGGCCTCCCACTGGAAGTCGGAACCATACCCAAAGCCGCCGACGTTACCCATAGCCCCCACGGCCCAACGATCATTCAGAACCCGGCTGTAACGCCCGCCGATGATCGGATCCGTCCAGCTGCGGTCCGTTGATACGGTTCGGTTCAGCACCGTTGTCGACAAATCCAAATCCCAATGGCGCAGCCCGGCAAAGGTCTCAAATCTCGACCGGTCATCCGCGTAGATCGCATAGCTTCCTACGATCGACGACATGGTTCCTTCCAGCTCCCAATCGGCGAGCTCATCAAACGGTCCAAAACCGACCGTATCGGACAGGTCCAGATAGTTGAATTCCGCGCCAATCGCCCAGCGCCCGTTGCGCGCCTCACCCGCAATCAGAAAAAGGCCGTCCAGAATGTCGAAAATGGATTCGTTGCCATCGACCGGCGGATTGGGCCCAATATCCAGCGAGGTGCGAAACTCCGGCCCCCAGAGATAAGGAACGACGGTGTATTCCCAATCATTGGCCTGCACGGGCCCCGCGACCATCAAAGCAAGCGATGCGCCCAAAATCGATTTTTTCATATTCACCCAGCCTCTAAGCCGAAAAAGTGCCATTTCCCAAACGATTGGCACGCCCAATGAGGCCGGGCAATCCAGTAAATATTCAAGAACCCTGATCTGGGTCTTCTTTGCCAACACCCTTGAAGACGAACTTGAAGGGCAAGGCCCATATGACGCCAAGGGCAATATAGACCAGCAACTCCAGCCAGATCGGCGGGCGGTCCAACCAATTCACAACGGTCACCACCGCCACGATGTAGGCGGGCAGCCCGATCAGCAACAGCACCAGCGACCACCGCCGCCGGGCCTTATAGCTGAGGCCGGGCTTGTCGCCGCCGCTCATCAGTCCGCAAACGGGTCGGTCACCAAAATGGTGTCGTCCCGCTCCGGGCTGGTGGACAAAAGGGCAACCGGGCATTCGATCAGTTCTTCGACCCGGCGCACATATTTGATTGCGTTGGCCGGCAGGTCGGCCCAGCTGCGGGCCCCCTCGGTGGACTCGCTCCAACCGGGCATCTCTTCGTAAATCGGTGTGCAGCGCGCCTGCTGATCTGCAGCGGTGGGCAGATAATCCAGACGCTCACCGTCCAAATCGTAACCGACGCAGATTTTCAGCGTCTCGAACCCGTCCAGAACGTCCAGCTTGGTCAGCGAAATACCGTTCACACCGCTGGTGGCGCAGGTTTGGCGCACCAGACAGGCATCGAACCAGCCGCACCGGCGCTTGCGCCCGGTGGTGGTTCCAAACTCGTGCCCACGCTCACCCAGGCGCTGACCGTCGTCGTCGTCCAATTCGGTCGGGAAAGGCCCCTCACCCACACGGGTTGTGTAGGCTTTCACGATCCCCAGAACAAAATCGATCGATCCCGGTCCGATCCCAACGCCCGTTGCCGCTTGTCCCGCAATCACGTTGGACGACGTCACGAACGGATAGGTGCCAAAATCGATATCCAACAGCGCACCTTGCGCGCCTTCAAACAGAATACGCTTACCCGCCTTGCGCTTTTCATTCAGCACTTTCCAAACAGGCGCAGCAAAGGGCAAAATCTGCGGTGCAATCTCTTTCAACTGTGCAATCAGGCCATCGCGGTCAATCGGCTCCAGGCCCAACCCGTTGCGCAGCGCGTTATGATGCACCAGCGCCCGGTCTACCCGCAGCGCCAGTGTCGCATCATCAGCCAAATCAGCAACGCGGATCACCCGGCGCCCCACCTTGTCTTCGTAACAGGGACCGATCCCGCGACCGGTCGTGCCAATCTTGGCCACCGAGTTCTGGCTCTCGCGCGCCCGGTCCAGCTCACCGTGGAACGGCAGGATCAGAGGTGTGTTCTCTGCGATCATCAGCGTCTCTGGCGTGATCTCAACTCCTTGCGCACGGATGGTGCCGATTTCCTTGATCAGATGCCAAGGATCCAGCACGACGCCATTGCCAATAACGCTCAGCTTACCACCGCGTACAACACCCGAGGGCAGCGCATGCAGCTTGTAAACCTCACCATCGATAACCAGCGTATGCCCGGCATTATGCCCGCCCTGAAAACGCGCGATGACGTCTGCCCGCTCGCTGAGCCAGTCGACGATCTTGCCTTTTCCTTCGTCGCCCCATTGGGCGCCGACAACAACCACATTGGCCATATCCGGTCCTTTTGCGCTGAGTTATCAAACCTCGCTCGTATAGCGAGGAGAAAGCAGCAGGGAAACCGATAATTCGCCGCAGTCAGAAACCGCGCTGCGCGCGGTGCCTCCGGCGGGGATATTTTTAGACAGATGAAGAAAGGATCCCCTGCTTCATCTGTCCAGAAATATCCCGGGGGAGTCGCCCGGAAAGGGCGGCGGGGGCAGCGCCCCCTGCCCTAACCCTGTGCCAAATGCACCGGCTGGCCGTGAGGCGTTGTCAGATAAGCCTCCTCCCACGCAGAACTGAACGCAGTGACCTCGGTGGGTGTCGCAGAACCCTGTTCGTGCAGCAAATGTTCAAGCGTTTCAAGCCAGGCTTGAAAATAGTCGTCACCACCATCCAATTCCCGGTCCAGACCCCGGCGCTTGAGCGTTTGGGAAAACCGAGCCGCCCAATCGGGCCAGTCGAATCGGCCTGCTTCGTTCAAGGCCACGGTCACGGCAAACACCTGGGCGTGCCAGGGCTCGGCAAACACGGGTTCCGGGGCGGAATGGATGACGCATTCGCTCATGCCGGTTCCAGATAGCTTTGCCACAGGTCCAGAACGACTTCGTCGCCCGGATTTTCGGGGTCGGCCCAAAGTTCAGATGCAGGGAACACAACTGCATAGAGTGGCTCGGGGGCCTCGCCTAGCCTATGAGCGTTGGAATCCGGCAGCACATGCGTGCCGTGCAGGCGCAGAATGCGCCCCGTTGCACCCGATGCGTAGATCGGCAGGCGCGTATGACCGCCATCGACCTTACGATTTGCAGCCGGGTGTACCGTGCGCACAGTCTGACCAATCTCGAAAGCCGCAGGGATGTCCGAAGGCCGATCTGCCGGGCCGCCCTTGGCAAGGGCGGTGGCGACGGACTCGGCTTTGAGAACGCGATCAGCCAAGGGGTGCGGATCGTTGGTTTCCACCCCCGACAAATCCTCTCGGGTCAAAACGCCGGACTCAACCAACAGATCGGCAAGGCCCGAAATCCACTTTTCATAGTAGGAGAATCGCGCATAGTCCTTGGGCGACAACCTTTCACGCGCGTGGCGCGAGACGTCGATGTTCCACTGCCCCAGAAACCCGGCGGCGAGCGTTACGGCCAGTGCCCGACCGTGCCACTCTTCCGGGAAAATCGGGGCATCTTCGGCTTCGGGGTGAAGTGGGCCGTCGCCAAAGCGCCCCCCCATATCATGCACGCGGGTCATGCGGGCACCTTTGGCAAACCGGTGCCGATCATACTGTCGCGGGTCACAAGCGCGGCCAGTGCATCCTCACTGAACCCTTCGGTTCCTTCTGGTCGCATCGGCAGGATCAGATAGCGAATCTCGGCCGTCGAGTCCCACACCCGGACGGCGGTCTCGGCCGGCAGGATCACACCAAATTCAGCCAACACTTTGCGCGGCTCGCGCACGGCGCGGGCGCGGTAGGCGTCGGACTTGTACCAACCGGGCGGAATGCCCAGCAGAGGCCAAGGGTAGCAGCTGCACAAGGTACAGACGACCATATTATGCTGCTGAGGCGTGTTCTCGACGACCACGATATGCTCACCCTGCCGACCGTAGAACCCAAGATCGGCGACGACCGGCGTGGCATCTTCGAGCAGGGCGCGCTTGAATTCGGGATCAGCCCAGGCCCGAGCCACGACACGCGCCCCGTTCTGTGGCCCGATCTTGTTCTGATAGGTGTCGATGATTTCATCCAGTGCCGCCGGATCGATCAGCCCTTTCCGGGTCAGAATCGTTTCGAGCGCTTTGACGCGGAGCGCGGGCTCGGGCGGCAACAGGGCGTGCGGGTGGTCGTGATCGTCATGTGGCATGGGCGCAGGTTGCGCTACCATTCACCGATCTGTCCAGTCCCTTTGACGTGATACGGCCTATCACAGTGCGTGATGGAAACTCGTGACTTGCCCCCGATGGCAAACTTGCATAAGTACCACGCGATACACGCCACGCTGTACAGGACCACCATGGAAAACGTCGTTCTCATCATCCATCTTCTTCTGGCTCTGGGCCTGATCGCCGTCGTCCTGATGCAGCGATCCGAAGGCGGTGGCCTTGGCATGGGTGGCGGTGGCGGCGGCGCCATGACCGGCCGCGCGGCAGCAACGGCCCTGGGTAAGGTAACCTGGATTCTGGCGGCATGCTTTATCGTCACCTCGATCACGCTGACGATTCTGGCGGCTCAGAAATCCTCGGGCAGCTCGGTCATCGACCGTCTGGGCGTCCCCGCCCCGGCCGCGACCGAAGAAAGCGCACCGGCGGTTCCGTCGGCGGATGATCTGCTGCCTCCGGCACAGGGCGACGACGCGCCACTGATCCCTCAGGCCAACTGATCCACAAAACCTAGAAATACAAAAGAGAACTGCAACAGCATCTTGCGGTTCTCTTGCGCTATTGGCGCGAATCCTTTATGTGTGAAGTCCCGTGATGCAGCGGTTTTTTGTAAACCGTCGGGCAGCTGATTTTGACGTCTCACGGGAGCTAGCCGAACAACATGGCGCGTTTTATTTTCATCACCGGTGGTGTGGTTTCGTCCTTGGGTAAAGGACTGGCTTCGGCGGCTTTGGGCGCTTTGCTGCAGGCGCGGGGCTATTCGGTCCGGCTGCGCAAGCTGGACCCCTATCTGAACGTCGATCCCGGCACGATGTCGCCCTTTGAACATGGCGAAGTGTTCGTCACCGATGACGGGGCCGAAACCGATCTGGACCTTGGCCACTATGAACGGTTCACCGGCGTGGCCGCGCGCAAAACCGACTCGGTCAGCTCGGGGCGGATTTATTCGAATGTGTTGGAGAAAGAACGCCGCGGCGATTACCTCGGCAAAACCATTCAGGTGATCCCGCACGTCACCAATGAGATCAAGGATTTCATCGCCATCGGCGAGGATGAGGTTGATTTCATGCTGTGTGAAATCGGCGGCACCGTCGGCGATATTGAGGGCCTGCCCTTCTTTGAGGCCATTCGTCAGTTCAGCCAGGACAAGCCGCGCGGCCAGTGCCTGTTCATGCACCTGACGCTGCTGCCCTATATCAAAGCGTCGGGCGAGTTGAAAACCAAGCCGACCCAACACTCGGTCAAGGAACTGCGTTCCATCGGTCTGGCCCCGGATATTCTGGTTTGCCGCTCGGAAGGTCCGATCCCCAAGAAAGAGCGTGAGAAGCTCGCGCTGTTCTGTAACGTCCGTCCCGACAGCGTGATCGCGGCGCAGGACCTCAGCACCATCTATGACGCCCCGCTGGCCTATCACCGCGAAGGTCTGGATCAGGCAGTTCTGGACGCGTTCCAGATCAGCCCTGCCCCCAAGCCCGATCTGGCGAAATGGGAAGACGTCAGTGACCGCATCCACAACGCCGAGGGCGAGGTGAAGGTTGCCATCGTCGGCAAGTATACCCAGCTGGAGGACGCCTATAAATCGATCGCCGAGGCGCTGACCCACGGTGGCATGGCCAACCGCGTAAAGGTCAAGGTCGAATGGGTCGATGCCGAGGTCTTCGATACCGAAGACGCGGCCCCGCATCTTGAGGGCTTCCACGCCATCCTCGTCCCCGGCGGGTTCGGCGAGCGTGGCACCGAAGGCAAGATCAAGGCAGCGCAATACGCGCGCGAGCACAAAGTGCCCTATCTGGGCATTTGCCTTGGCATGCAGATGGCCGTGATCGAGGCCGCCCGAAACGCGGCGGGTATTGCCGAGGCTGGCTCCGAGGAATTCGACCATGAGGCCGGGAAAAAACGTTTCGAACCGGTGGTTTATCACCTGAAGGAATGGGTGCAGGGCAATCACAAGGTTGAACGCAAGGTCGGCGACGACAAAGGCGGCACCATGCGTCTGGGGGCCTATAACGCGGTTCTGGCCGAAGGGTCGAAGGTTGCGGATGTCTATGGTGGCACTCAGATCGAAGAACGCCACCGTCACCGCTATGAGGTGGACATCAAGTACCGTGAAAAGCTGGAAAAGGCGGGCCTGAACTTCTCGGGCATGTCACCGGACGGGCGGTTGCCGGAAATCGTCGAATGGTCGGATCATCCGTGGTTCATTGGCGTTCAGTACCACCCCGAACTGAAATCCAAACCGTTCGACCCGCACCCGCTGTTCCGCGACTTTGTGCGCGCAGCGAAAGACAGTTCACGTCTGGTCTGATCCCCGATCAATCACTGCATTGTGACGGCGGGCGCAAAAAAACCTATGAGCGCCCGCCCTTTCCACGGTTAACTGTCCTCACCCCAGTGACAGGAGACCGCCATGACCAATCAAATCACGCAAGCGGAAGACTTTGCTGCCCTGCATAAAAAGGGCGAGCCGGTCATCCTGTACAACATCTGGGACGCAGGCAGCGCGGGTGCCGTCCGCGATGCAGGGGCCAAAGCGATTGCCACCGGCAGTGCGCCCGTGGCCATGGCGCAGGGGTATGGCGATGGCCAAAACATCCCCATGGAGGCCGCGCTGGACAATGTCCGCCGAATCGTCGCGGCAGTTGACCTGCCTGTAACGCTGGATTTCGAAGGGGCCTATGCGGTCGACGTGGTCGGCGTTGCCGCCAATGTCCAGCGCGCGCTTGAGACAGGCGTGATCGGTTTTAACTTCGAAGACCAGATCATCGGGACCAGTGATCTCTATGACATCGAAACGCAGGAAGCCCGCGTGCGCGCCATGCGCGAAGGGTGCGATCTGGCCGGTGTTCCCGCCTTTATCAACGCCCGCACGGATATCTTCCTGAAGGCCAAGCCGGAAACCCATAGTGACGCGATGCTGGATGAGGCCATCGCGCGGGCCAAAGCCTATGCCGACGCCGGGGCCAGCGGGTTCTTTGCGCCCGGCCTCAAGAATGAGGCGATGATCGCCCGGCTGTGCGAATCGACCGATCTGCCGGTGAATATCATCGCCCTGCCCGGCACCCCCGACACCGCGACGCTGGCGTCGCTGGGCGTCGCGCGGATCAGTTACGGCCCGGTTCCCTATCGTCAAATGCTGGGATGGTTGCAGGAACAGGCCGCGCAAGCCTTGCAGGGCGGTTGATGCCTGCACCTTTGGATCGCGTTAGGCGTGTTTTCGCCTTGCCCGGCCAAAGACCGACAATTTGGACCTATGAGGGGTAGTCCGCGCTTGGCGGGCTACAAAATATGGAATATCCTCACGGTATGTTGAAGAAATTCTTGCAGGCTTTTCGCCCACCGCAACACGACAATCTGCCGGACCCGGACGCCGAACTGGCGCTTGGGGCGCTGATGGTGCGCGTGGCGCAGGCAGACCGGGACTACAAGCTGGAAGAAATCAGCCTGATCGACCGCATTCTGGCGCGGCTGTACCAGCACAACGCGATTGAGGCCGCCAAGGTCCGCGCAACCTGTGAAAAGCTGCATGCGGCGGCTCCGGATACCGACACGTTCGGCAAGCTGATCCGCGAGACCACCGATCTGCATGAACGTCTTGCCGCACTGGACGCCCTGTGGGAGGTGGTGCTGGCCGATGGCAATTCCGACGAGGGCGAGATGGAGATCGTGGAAGAGGCCCGTATCGCCATGGGCCTGAGCTTTAACGACAGCAAGGCCGCGCGCGAGCGTGTGCAAAGAAGCTTGGAAGAGCGTTAGAGCCCCTCTATATCTAACTCATGTTCAGTGATTTTCTGGCCCGGCTGACACAGCCCGCCCCCGCCCCACTTGCCGATGATGATGCCCGCCTTGCCCTGACGGCCCTGCTGGTCCGTATCGCCCGGTCCGACAACGATTACGCCGATACGGAAATGGCCCGAATCGACAAGATTTCGGCCGAACGCTATGGCCTGTCGCCGTTCGAAGCCGCAGCCCTGCGCGCCCGCGCCGAAGATCTTGAGGCCGAGGCCCCCGACACCGTCCGCTTTACCCGCGCCATAAAAGAGGCCGTTCCCTATGACGACCGTCTCGCCGTCGTACAGGCCATGTGGTCGGTCGCGCTGGCCGATGGGCAGCGCACCGGCGAAGAGGACTCGCTGCTGCGGCTGGTGGTCAGCCTTTTGGGTGTAAGCGACGTGGATTCGGCGCTGGCCCGGCAAAAGGCTGCAAAATCGTGATAGCTGCGCTGGGCATGTATGACATGCCCGCGCTACAGCCGGTGAATGACCGGTTCTGGTCACTGGTGCGCAGCCATCTGGGCTATGGGCCAGAGTCTCTGACCCGCGACGCAGATCCATGGCAAATCTGGCAACACCCCGCGCTTGTTCTGGCCCAAACCTGCGGAATGCCTTATCGCACCCGGTTGCACAGCACAGTGCGACTGGTCGGAACACCCGATTATGGTCTGGCAGGTTGCCCACCGGGCTATTACAGATCGATTTTCGTTGTCCGTCAGGACGATACGCGCGATTTGAATCAGCTGATCGCCGGTCGTTTCGCCTATAATGAGGTCCTGTCCCAATCCGGCTGGGCCGCTCCGATCGTGCACTTGGAACAGGCGGGGCAGCGCCCTGCTGCCTTTCTCGCCACAGGCAGCCATGCACAATCGGCCTGTGCGGTGTCATCGGGCAGGGCTGATGTCGCGGCTTTGGACGCGTTGACCTGGGAACTGCTGAAAGAGCACAGCACACTTGGCACGGATTTGCGCGAAGTCTGCGCAACACCGCCGACCCCCGCCCTGCCCTTTATCACCGCCAAGGATCA
Organism: Ruegeria sp. BE1; assembly: GCF_056538885.1. Classification (NCBI taxonomy): domain Bacteria; kingdom Pseudomonadati; phylum Pseudomonadota; class Alphaproteobacteria; order Rhodobacterales; family Roseobacteraceae; genus Ruegeria; species Ruegeria sp. BE1. The sequence continues at coordinate 729,991 of NZ_JBQFTY010000001.1, read as the reverse complement.
GGACGCGCCCCTGATCGCCCAAGCCCTGCGGGCAGCGATTGGTGATCTGTCTCAGGCGGACCGTGCAGCGCTGCATCTGCGCGGCCTGATCGACATTCCCGCCAGCGCTTATCTTGCGGTTCCCAATCCGTCCCAGGATTATACCACCGGGCCCAACCGCTGATCAAATTGAGCACTACGTTTGGTCAATTTGACTGTTTCAGCCCGCGATGATGTCAATTGCGCATTGCATTGCACCGATTTTTAAGCCCTATTACCGCACCAACACCGCTAACACATGGGCCCTTCGTGACAGATTCCACTCCCGTAATCGAAATCAAAAACCTCCACAAAAGTTTCGGCAATCTGGAAGTGCTGAAAGGGGTCGATATTACGGCAAGACGCGGGGATGTTGTTTCGCTGATCGGCTCGTCCGGGTCCGGCAAATCGACCTTGCTGCGGTGCTGTAACCTGTTGGAAGACAGCCAGCAGGGCGAGATTCTGTTCAAGGGCGAACCTGTGCGCTGGTCCGGGGATATGCACAACCGCCGCCCTGCAGACCCCAAACAGGTTCTGCGCATCCGCACCAACCTGTCGATGGTGTTTCAGCAATTCAACCTGTGGGCTCATTTGACCATCCTGCAAAACGTTATGGAGGCCCCGGTCACCGTTCTGGGCCGCGACCCGCAAGAGGTTGAGGATAGCGCGCGCCGGTATCTGGACAAAGTGGGCATTGGCGACAAGTGCGATGTCTATCCCGCGCAACTGTCTGGCGGTCAGCAACAACGCGCGGCCATCGCTCGCGGTCTGTGCATGGAACCCGAGGCGCTGCTGTTCGACGAGCCGACCTCGGCGCTGGACCCCGAGCTTGAGCAAGAGGTGATCAAGGTGATCAAGGATCTGGCGGCTGAGGGCCGCACCATGATCATCGTAACCCACGACATGAAAATGGCGGCCGATATTTCCAGCCATGTCGTGTTCCTGCATCAGGGCTTGATCGAGGAAGAAGGTCTGCCCGAAGATATCTTCACTTCCCCCGAATCCGAACGGCTTCGGGGCTTTCTATCCGCCACTCAGGCGGCTTAACTTCAGGACAGAAAACAAACTGGGGAGTATCCAATGAAAAAACTGATTCTGACCACTGCGGCCCTGGCGCTTGGCGCTGGTATGGCCATGGCGGACACCGTCCGTCTGGGCACCGAGGGCGCCTATGCGCCGTGGAATTTCGTCAACGACGCAGGCGAGATCGACGGGTTCGAACGTGAACTGGGCGATGAGCTGTGCAAGCGTGCCAGCCTGGATTGCGAATGGGTCAAGAACGACTGGGATTCGATCATCCCGAACCTGGTCTCGGGCAACTACGACGCCATCATCGCAGGCATGTCGATCACGGATGAGCGGGACGAGGTCATCGACTTTACCCAAAACTACACGCCGCCGGATCCGTCGGCCTATATCGCCATGTCCGACGGCGTTGATCTGGCAGGCGGCGTGATTGCCGCGCAAACCGGTACCATTCAGGCCGGCTATGTTGCCGATTCCGGTGCAACTCTGGTCGAGTTTGCCAGCCCCGAAGAAACCATCGCCGCTGTGCGCAACGGCGAAGCTGACGCGGTTCTGGCTGACAAATCCTTCCTCGCCCCCTTCACCGAAGATGGCTCGGGCCTGGTCTTCGTGGGTGACGAAGTTCCGCTGGGCGGTGGCGTCGGCATGGGCATCCGTGAATCCGATGGTGAGCTGAAAGAGAAGTTCAACGCGGCGATCCAGTCCATGAAGGACGATGGCAGCCTGAACACGCTGATCACCAAGTGGGAAGTGTCCTCGACCTTCTGATAACTCTGCGGCGCGCCTCCCCTAGGGCGCGCCGCCTCAGAGCCCTTGCAAGTCAAAGAGGCCCGCCATTTTCTCGTTCTGCACTGATCCCGAAACGCTCGGCACCGTCCGTTGGTTTTCCTGTTACCTGACCAACGGCGTTCATTGGCTGTTTTACCTATCCTTCTTCAAGGTCCTGCTGTTGCTGGCGATTACAGCACCGGTGGCGCTGGGGTTCGGCTTTTTGGGGGCAATGGCCGCCCGGTCGCATTTCCCGCCGGTGGCCCTGTTGGGCAAAGGCTATATCGCCATTGTGCGCGGGGTGCCTGACATCGCGTTTTTCATGTTCTTTGTCATTGCGCTGGATCAGGCGTTTGAATGGACGCGGCATCAGATCCTGTGCCCGGAATGGACCGATCCGATCCGGCAGGGAAATGACTTTATCGTCTGTCAGGCGGCCAAGCTGCCCTTGGGCAGCGCGCCCGAATGGGTGCATGAAACCTACGGCTTCTTTCTGGCCGTCGTGACGTTTTCCATCGTGTTCGGGGCCTTTGCCGCAAACGTTCTGTTTGGTGGCATGCGCGCTGTGCCACATGCACAGCTGGAAACCGCCGAGGCCTACGGTATGACCCGCCGCCAGACCTTTTGGCGCATTCTGGTGCCGCAAATGTGGGTCTATGCCCTGCCCGGCCTGTCGAACCTGTGGATGGTCTTGATCAAGGCCACACCGCTGCTGTTTCTGCTGGGCATCGAAGACATCGTTTATTGGGCGCGCGAATTGGGATCGTTCAAGAACCCGAAATTCACCCAATACCCGCATGGCGACTGGCGCATGTGGTATTTCCTTGCCCTGCTCGTGTTTTACCTGGGCATGACCCGTGTCTCAGAGATCGGCCTTGAAAGGCTGATGCGCCGCCTCGCCCACGGTCAGGCGACCTCGGGCGGGGAACTGCTGCGCAAGGAGACAACGGCATGAGCTGCATCCAGACCATTCAGGACTATGCCCTGCGGTCCATCGGCATTGGCGAGCGTCTTCTGCCCCGCAATGACTATACCCTGTGCGAGCAGTTCACCCTGATCGGATCGGGCATGATCTGGAACATCTATTTCGGGATCATGGCGCTAGCGACCGGGTTCTTTCTGGCCACCGCACTGGCCGTTGGAAAGGCATCCACGAACAAGTGGCTTCGCAAGCCGTCCGAGTGGTTCATCTTTCTGTTCCGTGGTTCACCCTTGTTCATCCAGTTCTTCTTTGCCTATTTTTTCTTCCTGTCGCTGAAACAGAGCTTTCCGTTTCTCGACGCGCTGACCTCGGCCTGGTTGGGCGCTCTGATCGTGCTGTTCTGCAACACGGCCGCCTATTCAGGAGAAATCTTCTATGGCGCCCTGCGGTCGATCCCCAAGGGCGATATCGAGGCCGCAGACGCCTATGGCATGACCGGTTGGGCGCGATTCCGCCGCATCGTCTGGCCCACCATGCTGCGGCTGGCCTGGCCTGCTTACACCAATGAGGCAATCTTTCTGTTCCACGCCACCACGCTGGTCTTCTTCTCGGCCTTTCCGGTCTGGCAGCAACGGGGCGATGCGTTGTATTACGCGGGCTATTTTGCGGACAAGACGTTCAACCCGTTCATACCCTACCCGATTCTGGCCTTTTATTTCATCCTGCTGACTCTGGCAGTGATCGGGCTGTTTGGACTGGTCAACAAGCGGTTAAACCGCCATCTGCCTACGGCCAAGCGAAGCAAAATGAAGCTGAAACTGAACCTGGCGCGCTGATTTTTTGGCGCGCTATTGGGTTTTCCAATAGAAACACACCAACACGCCCAACAACTCAATCTGCGCGCTGTATAGTGACCGATTTGAAGGAGATGGTACCGCCTCCCTGGCTTGAACAGGGGACCTCTGGATCCACAATCCAGCGCTCTAACCAACTGAGCTAAGGCGGCACTCGTGAGGGGCGATGTACCGAACGCGCCGGGGGATTGCAAGAGGATTAAAGCCGAATTTTCCAGCTTTGTTCGACAAGATCGACCCCAAAGGAACGCACGGGTTTACTGTCCAATAACTGCCAACCATTGCGCCGATACAGCGCACAGGCGGCGCGGTGACTTTCATGTGTCCAGAGCTGCATCTGCAAGTAACCAGCGCTGCGGGCAAAGCCTGTGCACGTATCCAAAAGACGTTGTCCCAGGCCAAGTCCACGCGCTTCGGGCAATAGGAAAAACAGGCGCAGTTTTGCAGTGTTGTCATTCAGCCTGACGCAAAAGATGCTGCCAAGCCTTCGGCCTTGCCGTTCCGCGATCCAACCGCGTTCGGTATTGGTGTCATGGTATTCGACAAAACCGCGAAGGATGTTTTGGACCAATTCGGCAAAGCTGGAATCAAACCCCTCGTCACGTTCATAGTAAAAGCCGTGCTGCTCAACCAGCCAGGCTACATCCCCGGCGTGAAACGCTCTGATCCGAATATCATCCATACCGTATCTGAGCGCAAAGGCAGCTTGATTCTCAACCCTTTGCGCGTTAGCACAAATGCTCATCTCCGGAGGCGCATATGGGCATCAACACCGAACGCGACATTCAGGCCAATTTGCAGATCGGTCCCACCGATCAAGGCATGGTGCGGTTGTTCATCGAGGCGGATGGCGTCGAAATTCCCATGGATTTCGAACCCGAAGAGGCCGAAGAAATCGCCGAGGAAATCCGCGCAGCTGTTCAGGCCGCGCTTGCGGTCAAAAGCTAAATCCTGGGGTCCCGCAGCGCCTGCAACCGACGCGCAGCGTCACAGGCAAACTTCTGCACCATCTTCTTGCGCCGGGCCGGGGCCAGCTTGTCCTCGGGCGCCATACGTATGATTTCAGCGTCATAGGCATCGGCGATGATCAGCCCGGTCTCTTCGGGCAGCAGTTCGGTGGGAAAATCGGTATCCACAGCCCAGAAAAACCGATCACACCACTCAAGATACCCCTGCCATTTTGAATCCGACTGGTAATCAGCCCGGCTGGATTTGCATTCGATCACCCACAGTTCGCCTTTTGGACCCAGCCCCATCACATCGACACGCAAACCACGGGCTGGAACGAATTCCTCAACGGAAACAAATCCATGCGTCAGCAAGTGGCGGGACACACCACGCGCCAGTTTTTGTCCGGGTTGCAGATCAAGAGTCATGCTATCAATGTGAACAATACGGGAACAAATCTCAAGATTTTTCCCTCATTGATCCTCAGGTACATACAGGTGTCGCGTTTGCTGCTCAGAGGTCATCCGTCACGATGGCTGTTGTGGACAACGTAACCCTGTCGCGCTATCCAATCGAAAGCTTTGGAAAAAGGGTTTGCCTCGGGTGCATTCGAACGTCGCAATCTGGACCATGATCCGAAATGAGGACTTCTTTCTGAAGCTTTGGATCGACTACTATTCACGCTTTGTGCCCCGCGAGAACCTGTTCATTCTGGTGGATGGAAAAGACAGCTCTCTTCCGCAAAACACCGAAGGATGTCAGATCATCACCCTGCCCCGCGACGAGGCGACCATCGGTTGGGACCGGCGCAGGTGGGATTTCCTGTCACAATTCGCCAGTTCGCTGACCATGCGTTTCGACGTGGTGCTGGGTGGCGACGTGGATGAACTGATCACGCTGGACCCGCAATATGGGCCAGACCCTATTGCGTTTATTCTGAACGAAACAACCGAAGACGTTATCGCCCCGTTCGCAATCGAGATCATCCACCGCATCGACTTGGAGGAACGGCTCGATTCATCGCGTGGCATCCTTTCTCAGCGGTCTTATGGGCGCGTCAACACCTTCTATTGCAAGCCCAGCATCATCCGCAAACCGGTGAGATGGAGCTTGGGGCAGCATTTCTCATCTAACCCTGACAGATTGCTGTCGGATAAGCTGTTCCTGTTCCACCTGAAATTCATCGATCACGACATGCTCAAGGACAGGCAAAGGCATCGGCTGCATCAGATCAGCGATTCAGACGCGCAGATGGTGCCGGGGATCGCGGGTGAAGGCTGGTATCAGACTCTGGACCAAATTTCCGATCAGTTGCAGGTGCTGGCTGAATCGGGCCCGCCACGTCAGGTGGACCTCAATTTCCGTCGCGTGCGGAACCAGATCAAGAAAACCTGGTCGAAGAATGCACGTGGTTTGTGGCGGCATGCGCGCACGCGCAAGAAATGGACATTTGAAATCCCCGAGCGATTTCAGGACGTGTTCTGAGCGCAGCCCCTTGTGAAACCCGATCACACGCCCTAGTTAAACCCGTGGCGGGTTCTGCCCTTCTTGTGACTGGTAGCATTCTGGTGGCCTTAAGCAATTCCGAGGGGGCTGGCTCTGTTCAGGTCCTGGCCTGATTACCTGGCGCCCACCTGTACATACAGGTCCTCGGGAATCACACCGCACGGTTGACTGGTGGTCCCGCCACATTTTCCATAAAATTCAGCGCTCTGCGCGGGCTTCTTGCTTGGCCACCGCAGGTTTGAACATGTTCACCACCGGCCACCCACGACGCGGCCCGCCCGGCTTTTCCGCCATGCTCATGATCTTGTAGGCGAACTGGACCCCTGCAAACACAATCCCGTTCATGAACCAGATCATCGCCAAGGCGATAAGACCCACATCCGAGCCCCAGATCAGGCCGCGCAGGTTCGCGACGTTCAGCGCCAGAAGCACCCCGACAAACACGGCTGAGATCACGAATCCCCAGGCGACCTGAGTGATGTAAAGGCGGATGAGTTTGGGCATGACGGGCCTCCTTGCGCTCTGACATTCAGCTTAGCGCATGTAAGGCCCGAGTAAAGGCGTCAGAACGCCTCGGGCTGGGCCTCGCGCGCCATGTGGTCCAGAACGGCGTTGACGAATTTAGGCTCTTTACCTTCAGGGAAAAAGGCGCGGGCCACATCGACGAATTCATTGATGACCACCTTGGGGGGCGTGTCACTTTGGGTCAGTTCAGCCCCTGCCGCGCGGAACGTGGCACGCAGGGTCGGGTCGATACGCGCGATAGGCCATTTGGCCACCAGCGCGCGGTCGGTCATCTGGTCGATGGCGGCCTGGTAGTTTACCGCATCCTCAACCAGCTTGCGGAACAGGCGGATGTCGCCGTCCAGCATTTCCTCGCCCTCGTAGACGGCGCCAAACCGGTGATCCAGAAACTCATTCACAACCTGTTCAGTCGTCTGGCCCGACTGCTCCATCTGGAACAGCGCCTGCACGGCATAGAGGCGTGCGGCGGATTTCATAAGGCGTTTCTGGTTGGCCGGTTTCGGCGCGTCTGTCTGGGTCATGCTGTCGTGGATCCGTTGCTGTCGCCCGCCACCAGGATGGACTCGGACGGGGGCTTGAAACCCACGCCCTTTTTGGAAGAGCCCCACTTACGGCTGAGCGCGATCAGATGCAAGGCCGCAGCGGCCGCTCCGCCGCCTTTATTCATCTTTTCTGGATTGGCGCGGACCTCGGCCTGTTCGTCATTCTCGACCGTCAGGATGCCGTTACCGATCAAAAGGCCCTGCAGGCCCATCAACTGAATGGCCCGGCTGGAATCGTTACACACGGTTTCATAATGCGTCGTCTCGCCGCGAATGACACAGCCCAGCGCGACATAACCATCGTAATTGCACTGACGATCCGCCATGGCGATGGTCGTCGGGATTTCCAGCGCACCGGGAACTTCGACCACGTCGCAACTACCACCAGCGGCTTCAATCTCGGCCTTGGCACCGGCGACCATATTGTCGGCTATGGCACGATAGAACGGGGCCACCACCAGCAGCAGTTTCACCGGTTTGTCGAAGGTCGGGGTCGGCAGGACGCCGTGTTTGTCTTGTTCAGCCACGATCAGTCTTCCTTGAGGATGGAACGGGTGCCGACGATGGACAGACCAAAGGCGTCGAGCCCCAGATATACGGTTTCGGGCGAGTCGGTCAGCAGAACCAGCTCTTGAATGCCCAGTTTTGAGAGGATCTGAGACCCCAGCCCGGTTTGTTTGATTGTCCGCGGGCCTTCATCCTCGACCGCATAAAGCGAATTCCGAGGTTGGCGGAACAGGCAGACGACGCCGCGACCGTCCTCGGCAATCTTCTCCATCGCGCGGGGCAGTTCGCGCGAGGATTTGGGCCCGAGGCCCAGAATATCGGGCGCTTCGTGCAGGGCGTGGGTGCGGGTCAGGACAGGTTCAGGCGTGGTAATGTCGCCTTTGATCATGACCACGTGTTCGATGCCATGAAGCTGATCGGTGAACAGGCGCATCTCCCACTCGCCACCATATTCCGAGGTGACGGTTTCGCGCGATGTTTCAACCACAAGATTGTCATTGCGGGACCGATACGTGATCAGGTCGCTGATCGTGCCGATCTTCATGTCATGGGTTTTGGCGAATTCGACCAGATCGGGCAGACGCGCCATGGTGCCGTCGGGCTTCATGATCTCGCAGATGACACCCGAGGGGTTCAGCCCAGCGAGGCGAGAGATATCCACGGCGGCCTCGGTATGACCCGCGCGCACCAGTACCCCACCCCGCTTGGCGCGCAAGGGGAAGATGTGGCCCGGCGTCGCGATATGCGCCATCGTGTTCTGTTCGTTGATCGCCGTCGCCACGGTCAGCGCACGGTCTGCGGCAGAAATCCCGGTCGAGACACCCTCGCGGGCTTCGATCGATACGGTGAACGCAGTTTCATGACGTGACGAGTTGTTCACCGCCATCATCGGCAGGCCCAGCGCATCCACCCGCTCTGCCGTCATCGGCAGGCAGATCAGCCCGCGCCCATGGGTGGCCATGAAGTTGATTGCCTCAGCATCCGCAAACTCGGCCGCGATGACCAGATCGCCTTCATTCTCGCGATCTTCGTGGTCGACCAGAATATACATCCGGCCTTTGCGCGCCTCTTCGATGATCTCTTCAATCGGGCTGATCGCGTCGCGCAATTGCGCCTCGACGGGTCCGGGGGTTTCAAAGCTCATTGGGCAGCCTTTCGCTGAGCAAGTTTGCACGGGTGGATAGACCACCGCGCGCGCAAAGGCCAGTCTGCAAACGCCGCGAACCGGTCAGAACGCGGCGTTTAAATCAGGACATTTCGGCCAGACGGGCCACGTAGCGGGCCAGCGTGTCGATCTCAAGGTTTACCTTGTCCCCGACAGAGACATCACCCCAGGTCGTCACCTCTTTGGTGTGGGGGATGAAGTTGATGCCGAAATCGCACCCGTCCACGTCATTGACGGTCAAAGACGTGCCGTTCAGAGCGACTGATCCCTTGGGCGCAATGAACCTTGCCAAATCCTTGGGCGCACGCAGGGTAACGCGCGTGCTGTCGCCCTCATCCTTCAAGCCGACCACTTCGGCCACGCCGTCGACATGACCGGATACGATGTGGCCGCCAAGCTCATCCCCGACCTTGAGCGCGCGCTCAAGGTTGACGCGTTTACCCAGCTGCCAGCTGTCCAGATTGGTCTTTGACACGGTCTCGGCGCTGATCTGAACGTCGTACCAGTCATCGCCCAATGCAATCACGGTCAGGCAGACGCCGTCACTGGCAATGGACGCGCCGATATCGATACCCGCCGTGTCATAGGCGGTTTTGATCCGGGCCCGCAGATCACCTTGTTGATCAAGCTCAGTAACGATGCCGACATCGGTGACGATCCCTGTAAACATTCCGCTAACCCCTGTCTTATACCTTGGCCCAGTGTTCCACGCCGAGGTAAGGCCAACCAGCCGAACGAACAAGCCCAACCTTGCCGCGAATGACCGAAACAGGCATAATTTCATCAACAAAAGGCAAGAACAGCAGTGAAATCATCCCCAACCATGGATCAGAAACGCCGCGTTTTTCTGTTTCTCCAAGGACCGCATGGCCCGTTCTTTTACAGGCTGGCCCGCAGATTGCGGGATACCGGAGCTGCGGTCTGGCGTGTTGGTTTCAATGCTGGGGATCGGGCGTTCTGGTTCGACAAAACCTCTTACATCCCATTTCGCGACGCGATCGAACGCTGGCCGGATTCCCTGGCCAACCTGATTGACAGGCGCGGTGTCACCGACATCGTGCTCTATGGCGATACGCGCCCCGTCCATGCCAACGCCATTGAGATTGCCCGGACCAAAGGTGTCACGGTCCACGTCTTCGAAGAGGGTTACCTGCGCCCCTGGTGGGTGACGTATGAGAGGTTCGGCTCGAACGGAAATTCCCGCCTGATGTCACTGGATGTCGCACAGATGGACCGCGCGCTGGAGGAAAGCGGCGCTCAGGTTCCGCCCCCGTCACACTGGGGCGACATGCGGCAGCATATCTTTTACGGGGCACTGTACCACTGGTTCGTCCTGTTTCTGAACCAGCGCTATCGCAATTTCCGCAGACACAGGGCACTGCCCGTCTCGAAAGAATTCCAGCTTTATTTTAAACGCCTGATGCTTATGCCGTTTCACCGGATCAAACGGGGTTGGGCAACAGCGCGGGTTCTTGGCGGCGGCCATCCCTATCATCTGGTGCTGCTTCAACTGGGCCATGACACGTCGGTGCAATCCCATTCGGACTATTCCTGCATGTCCGATTTTCTGGAAGACGTCTTCAAAGGCTTCGCCACAGGTGCCCCATCCCACCACAGGCTGGTCGTCAAAGAGCATCCGCTTGAAAATCATCGCGAGCCGCTTCAATGGCGGGTGCAGCAATTGGCAAAAACCTACGGCGTCTCGGATCGGGTCCACTATGTGCCCGGCGGCAAGCTCGCCAATCTGCTGGACAACGCACGATCGGCCGTCACGATCAATTCCACAGCCGGGCAGCAGGTGCTGTGGCGCGGTATCCCGCTGCGCATCTTTGGCCGGTCGGTCTATGACAAGCCCGAATTCGTTTCGCACCAGCCCTTGCCTGCCTTCTTCTCGGACCCGATGCTGCCGGATCAGGAGGCCTATCAGCGCTACCGCCAGTTTTTGCTGAAAACCAGCCAGCTTCCAGGTGGATTTTACTCGCGCCGTGGGCGGCGGCAACTCTTGCGCGGGGTGGCTGACAGAATGCTCAGCACCAGCGATCCCTACCAATCCGTTCTCACCGCATCAGAGGCGCAGACGCCACAGTTGCGGTTGGTTGAGTGATTTGAGCGCGTTGGAACTGGAAGTTGCCCGTCTAAACGGGTAGCCTGCGCAAAAGAAAAAACTAAACAAGAATGACTGAGGATATTCGGCAGTGCAGCGCTTTCCAATCCGATGGATGAGGGGCCTTTCCCTTGCGGTCACAATCGGCCTGTTGGCGGCCTGCCAATTGCCTAAGGCCGGGCCCAACAAGAATGAGATTCTGGCAGGTTCTACGACCAAAGGCGGCAATGCGTTTGTGGTCGAAGTGGACGACCGGGTTGCGCGCGCCACATCCGCGATCCAGCAATTCGGGTTCTCAAGCACGTTCCGTAATGCGCCAAAACTGACCGCTGACACGGTGCGTCCGGGCGACGTTCTGGGCCTGACGGTTTGGGAAAATGTCGATGATGGGTTGTTGTCTGGTGAGCTCTCGGGTGCCACGGCACTGGAACAGATGCAGGTGGACAGCGACGGGTTCATCTTTGTCCCCTATGCCGGACGTATTCATGCCGCTGGAAACACGCCGGAACAGTTGCGCCAACTGATCACAAGCAAGTTGCAGGATCAGACACCTGACCCGCAGGTCGAAGTGCGTCGTCAGGCGGGCAATGGCTCGACCGTTTCGCTAACCGGTGAGATCGGCGCGCCGGGCGTTTATCCGATTGAATCCCCCAGCCGCACCTTGTTGGGCATGCTCTCCCAGGCCGGTGGCGTCGCTGTTGGGTCCGATATTGCGCAGGTGACGCTGATCCGGGGCAATGATCGCGGCACCGTGTGGTATGATGACCTGTTCCGCAACCCCGGTCTGGATGTCGCCTTGCGCGGCGGAGACCGCATTCTGGTCGAAGCCGACAGCCGGTCCTACATCGCGCTGGGGGCGACAGGCCAGTCCCGCGTGGCTTTTGACACACAAGACCTGTCCGCGCTTGAGGCGCTGGCCCAGGTGGGCGGTCTACAATCCCTGTCTTCGGACCCGACCGGCATTTTTGTCCTGCGCAAAGAGCGGCAGGACATCGCGCGCACCGTCATGGGGCGGCAGGACCTGCAGGGCGATCAGCGCATGATCTACCTGCTGAATCTGACCGAGCCCAACGGTCTGTTTGTGGCCCGCGACTTCGTGATCCGCGATGACGACACGATCTATGTCACCGAAGCGCCCTATGCACAGTGGAGCAAATCGATCTCTCTGATTGCGGGCGGTCTGACTCCGGTTGCAAACGTTGCGACGCTGACGGGCGGCTGATGCAGACCGACGACGCTTCAGCCGGCCCTGAACGTACCCGGCTGTGCGTCTATAATGGTGGCTTTCTGACCCAACGGCGTCTTCGGCGCATTCTGGATTTGTCCGGCTATGACATTCGTCTGGGCATTCCCCGGACAGGGGATATGGTCGGCATTTGGGGCAATAGCCCGACCGCACATCGCGGTCTGACCATGGCCGCCAGGCACAACGCACCACTCCTGCGGGTCGAAGATGCCTTTCTCCGCTCCTTAAATCCAGGCCGTAACGGAGAGCCCCCTCTGGGCCTTCTGCTTGACCGGTCCGGCGTGCATTTCGACCCCTCGCACCCATCTGATCTTGAACAGTTGCTGGCCACGCATCCACTGGACGACACCGCGCTTTTGAATCGCGCACGCTACTGTATGGACCGCATGCGCGAGCTTCACCTCAGCAAATATTCAGCCGTTGATCCAGCCCTGCCTGCCCCCGATCCTGGCTATGTGCTGGTGGTGGATCAGGTCCGCGACGATGCCTCGGTCACGGCCAGCAAGGGCAATGACGCGCGCTTTCGCGAGATGCTGGTCATCGCACAAGAGGAAAACCGCGGTGCCCACATCCTGATCAAAACACACCCGGAAACCACATCGGGGCATCGCACCGGTTACTTCTCAGATCAGGACGCCTCGGCCCGCGTGTCGATTATTGACAGCCAGATCAGCCCCTGGACCCTGCTCGAAGGGGCGACGGGCGTTTACACCCTGTCGTCTCAGTTGGGGTTTGAGGCCATCCTGTCCGGACATAAACCGCGGGTCTTTGGCCAGCCCTTCTATGCCGGTTGGGGCCTGACCAATGACGAAGACCCCGTGGCGCGCCGTCAACGCAACCTGACCCGCGCGCAGTTGTTTGCCGCGTGCATGATCCTTTATCCCACGTGGTACGATCCCTTTCGGGACCAGCTTTGCGCCCTAGAAACGGTGCTGGATACGCTAGAGGCACAGACGCGCGCATGGCGGCAGGACCACAAAGGGTGGACCGCCTCTGGCATGCGCCTATGGAAACGCAAGCATCTGCAGCAGATGTTCGGCAGTGTCGAAAAGGTCAGGTTCACGGATCTACCCCCGGCTGACGCGGACCGCCCCCATATGGTTTGGGCAAACCAGGCGCGGGATATGGACAACGCGGTTCGGATCGAAGACGGATTTCTGCGGTCGCGCGGGCTGGGTGCCGATCTTGTCCCGCCCCTGTCCCTTGCGACCGACACGGTGGGCATCTATTACGATCCCACCCATCCCAGCCAGATTGAAGACATGATCGCCGCGCGGGCGCATTTGCGGCCGGATCAGGAATTGCGGGCCGAACGGCTGGTCGCCCGGATCATCGACAGCCATCTGAGCAAGTATAACACCGGCGCAGAGGCCCCTGATCTTCCTGCCGGGCATCGCATTCTGGTTCCCGGACAGGTGCAGGACGATGCCTCGGTCCTGCTGGGAACAACGGCGGTGCGCACGAACACTGACCTGCTGCGCGCCACGCGCGAGGCCAATCCGAATGCAATCCTGATCTACAAACCGCACCCGGATGTCGAAGCCGGTCTGCGCGAAGGCGCGGTCGAGGACGGTCTGGCCGATCTGGTTGTGACCGGCACCGATCCCGCATCGCTGCTGTCACAGGTGCACGAGGTCTGGACCATGACATCGCTTTTGGGGTTCGAGGCGCTGATGCGCGGGGTGCGGGTCACGACCTTGGGGGCGCCCTTCTACGCAGGTTGGGGCCTGACACAGGATTTGGGATCAGTGCCCGCCAGACGCGGAGCACAACCGACCATGTTGGGATTGGTACACGCAGCCCTGATCGACTATCCGCGCTATCTGGACCCGCTCACGCGACAGCCTTGCCCGGTGGAAGTTGCCGTGGATCGCCTGATTGACGGCACTGCAAACAACAGTGGCCCGTCACTTCGGTTGTTGTCCAAACTGCAGGGGGCGCTGGCAACCCACGCGCATCTGTGGCGTCGCACCTAGAGCGTTCCGGGTTTTACCTGAGTCACTCTGCGACACGAATGTCCCGAGAACGCCGCAGGCGTGGCAGGGTATTCGTGTCTCAAGTTAAACCCGAGACGCTTTAGCGCAGCGCCCGCGACCAGCGATGCAAGACATCCGGTCCGATAGCGCGGGTTTCCATCAGCTCAAACCGGGGCGCTGCTTCTAGCGCATCCAGGCCAAGAGCGCCGATGGCGGGCAACCCCTCTGCCCCGATGGTCAGACCGGCGCTGAAACCGACCAGCTCATCCACCAGATCCTCGGCCAGCAAAGACGCCGCCAGTGCCGAACCGCCTTCGCAGAATACGCGCGTCAAGCCTGCATTCCCCAGCTGCTGTAGCAGGTCGGCCGCATCAATATGATGATCCCGCAACGCACAAGGGATAAGCTTTGCGCCCAACCCCTCCCAAGCGCGGGCGCGGTCGGCATCGGGGGACGGGCCGTGGCAGAGCCAGACCGGAACATCAGCCGCCGTGCGGGCCAGATGCCCCATAAGTGGAATATCCAGATGGCGTGAGACGACAACCCGAACCGGCTGCGTCGCGATCCCCAGGTCGCGCACCGTCAGCGACGGATCATCCGCCCGCGCTGTCCCTGCCCCGACCATCACCGCATCGTGGCACGCTCGCATGGCGTGCACCGCCCGACGCGCTTGCGACCCCGTGATCCATTGGCTGTGCCCGGTGGCGGTTGCGATCCGCCCATCAAAACTGCTGGCCAGTTTGAGCGTCACAAAGGGGCGTCCCTGTTCGGTCTTCAGGAAAAATCCCGCATGGTCCCGCGCGGCTTGCTCGGCCAGAACACCTGTGGTGACGTCGATCCCTGCCTCACGCAGCATGGCAAAGCCCTGCCCAGCCACCCGCGGATCGCTGTCTTCGACCGCCGACACCACCCGCGCCACGCCCGCCTTGATCAATGCTTCGGCGCAAGGAGGTGTTTTTCCATGATGGGAACACGGCTCTAGCGAGACATAGGCCGTCGCACCCCGCGCGGCCTCACCAGCCTGGTTCAAGGCTTGCGGTTCGGCATGCGGGCGACCACTGGGTTGCGTCCAACCACGACCGACAATGCGGCCATCGCGCACAATAACGCAGCCCACAGCAGGGTTTGGCCAACACGTCCCCTGACCGCGCCGACCCAAAGACAAGGCCAGCGCCATATATCGCTTATCTGTTTCGCTCACTCGTCCGTCGAAGGCTGCGGCGGGCGCAGTTCGTGGACAAACTCCTCGAAATCATCGGCCGCCTGGAAATTCTTATACACGCTTGCAAAGCGAACATAAGCCACGGTGTCAATCCGCGCCAGAGCTTCCATGACGATCTCGCCGATCTTGTTTGAGGGGATGTCGGTTTCGCCCATGCTTTCGAGCCGGCGGACGATGCCCGAAATCATCTGATCAATGCGCTCTGGCTCAATCGGGCGTTTCTGCATCGAGATGCGGATAGAGCGTTCGAGCTTGTCCCTGTCGAAATCCTCACGTTTTCCGTTGGTCTTGATCACCACCAAATCACGCAGTTGCACGCGCTCATAGGTGGTAAATCGCCCACCACACGCGGGGCAGAACCGGCGCCTACGGATCGCGACGTGATCCTCTGCCGGACGTGAATCTTTGACCTGAGTGTCGATATTCCCACAAAACGGGCAGCGCATCCGCCGTCTCCTCGTCCCTTGTTCCGCCTCTTTTTGTAAGCGCTGTGGCCTACTTATCCACAACTATAGGGCAGACGCTAGGATTTGGGTAGTCGGAATTTTTAACCGCAAGATAATGACTCTATGCAAAGTGCGCCGCGACCTTGCGTTGATGGGGCGCCGTTCGGTGTTCGAACAGGTATATCCCTTGCCACGTGCCCAGAACGGGCCGTCCGGATGCAACCGGGATCGACACGGATACAGGCAAAAGCGCGGCCTTGATGTGGGCTGGCATATCGTCGGGTCCTTCATAGGTGTGCCGCAGATATGCCATGGAAGGGTGATCTGACGACGGCACCAGCCGGTTGAAAAAGGCGTGCAGGTCCGTCTGCACCTCAGGGTCCGCGTTTTCCTGTATCACCAACGAGCATGACGTATGCCGCACGAACAAAGTCAACAATCCATCGCCTTGGACCGAGTTAAGCCAGTTGCGCACATCCGGGGTGAATTCATAGAGCCCCGCACCTTGCGTCGAAATAATAAACTCGGTCTGCATCAGGCGTTGGTCCGGATCAGTCGAAGATTTGCCGTGTGCTGCAGCGCGCATTGGCGGCCGACACAGACAGGCTATTACCCGGCTGGAAGGTATAGGTATTGAACCCGCCCTTTTGCTGGGGCGCGCCTGCAGGAGCCTTCAGTGTGAACTGCACGGCCGTTTTGCGCCCTGTTGCTTCGCTTGGGCCATAGCCACGTTTGACGTAGATGGGTTGCTTCCAGCTGGCCCCTAGTGTTCTGCGCGCAAAATCGGACGCCGCACACCAGTACCCGTCAATATCGGTGCGTCCGCGTGGGATCACCTCAAAATCAGTGCTGTTCAGACCAGCGGTCTGGTAACCAAACCGGGCAAAGGTCGCCGAGGCCGGAGTGCTCAGCACAATTGCAGCAAGGGCTGCGCAAGTCATAAGCTTTTTCATGATCATACTCTTTCCTGTTACAAGGTAAGTGTCGACCTAGTTTACTTTATAACGTGACAAAGCCGCTTCACGATGAATTTAGTCCGGATGGCGCGTCTCGTGAACAGGTTTCAACCAGCCGCGATACCGGATCAACCGCCCCAGCCCCGGCATATCTGCTGACACATCAAAGCAAAACTGCCCCGTTTCACCCTGCCATTCTGTTGTTGCGGACCTTGGCAGCAGAAATGCGGGGCAGCGAATGCCCAGAACGCTTAGCTGCCTGATGTGTATAGACAGACCACCCTCTGTCGGTTGGACGGTCAGCCAGAGGGTAATGCACCCCAGCTGCTCACGAACGCAGGCGGCGCTGTGATCATAGGTTATCCGGGATTCGGTGACATGACCGTCAAAATCGCGCCGCCACGTCCACACGCCCCCCAGGTGTTTGATTTCCACACTGACCGGGATGTCCTCAGCGTTGGAGGGAAACCGGCCAAGGCGCAGCGCGACTGCGACCATCCAACCCTGCCCGCGCGCTATTTTGCAACGGCCAGCAAAGCGCCCCGTGGTCTGATGCAACGTCCTGACCGCCATGGGGGCCTCCGCCCCATCAGGCAGAGATTGCAGAAACGGGTCAGAAAGCACTCAGAACCCCATGGGAAGAAACCGGGATTGCAGCGCCTCATCCGGTACCAGGCAGGTTTCAGTACGGCCAAAGACCGCGTATCTGTTTCTGGCGATGGATTTATAGAGCGGCATCTTGATCCATTGCGGCAACAGCTTGCACACAGACAGAACGGGCCAGATCCCGGGCAGGTTTCGCATTGCCGCGGCAAAGGCATCCAAGTGCTGGTAAACTTGGCCATCCACGATCACCAGATTGGTTTCAAACTCCTGCGTGGGCAGGCCAAGTTCATGATACAGGCGCTGCCCCAGTGGCGATTGCGCCGTGGCAAACTGGAACCGATGCGCGGCGTCATGCTTCAGCATGAACCTGAAGAAGCTGGAACACAAAACACACTCCCCATCGAAAACAATGGCATCGCGGATATCTTTCAAGTGAATAAGCTCGGTGTCCTGCATGTCTTTCGGGCTCACCCCTTCCTTGCCAGGACCTTTCCATCCCCCTGCACCCTGCACAATGCGACAAGAGGACATCCGGCGTTGAACAAAGGAAAGGGCGTGTCGGGGAGCCTCCGGGGGTAGGTGGGTTTCCGGGGCTCGGACCTCATCCCCAAAAAAAGGCACAGACCCGACAACAACCGAAAAATAGGAATGTGCCAAGCTTTGGTCTTGTGTTCATCTGCCAAAACCATTCGAATTCCGGACAATTCATGTTTTCAATACATCCGATTTCAGACGCGTTTGCGCATCAGGTTTAGGGTATGATGAGTTATGGAAGTTGATATTGCCCGCATCCGATTGCTGACCAAAGCGCTTGATCAAAAAAGCCATGACTCCGGGCTGAGTGACCGTATCCTGCGAAAATGCGACCTCAGCAGGGACAGCATCGCGCCGCCTGCAGCAGCCTACAGTGCTCATCAAGAAGCCCTATTTGTACGCTATGCCTGCGACGCCCTTGGCGACATAACCTTTGCGGCCCAGGCTGGGCTGCAATTCCGATCCTCTTCCAGCCTGACGGCCTATATCAGTAAGTATTCCCGCGATCTGCGGCAGGTGATGGAAAACACATCGTATTTTCACAGAATGATTGACCCCGCGCTGATGTTCAGCCTGCGGCTCGCGGGAAACTTTGCCACGATCGAAGCCGATTGGAAGGATGCCAGTTTCGCCCGATACCATCGCAGGACCGAGTTTCTGCTGTTCTCGGGCCTTGCCCGCATGCGCGCCCTGACGCAGACCACCTTTTTTCCAATCGAGCTTCGATTTCAGCACGAAGTCGGAGAAAACCAAGCCCTGTTTCAGAAACTGGCCGGATGCCCGGTTGTGTTCGGCGCAGAGCGTATGGAAATCGTTCTGGCCCCCTCGGCGTTGGACATGCCCGTCCCCACCTACGATGCAAACCTGCGGACGCATCTGTTAGAATATGCCGAGCGTGTTCTGTCCGAGCGGCGTTCCCCCAAACAAAAACTGCGTGGTCAGGTCGAAGGGTTGATCACCCGCTCTTTGCCAGGAACGATCATCACTGCGGACGAGGCCGCCACCGCGCTGGGGATGAGCGCGCGCACCTTTGCCCGCCGTCTTAAAGACGAAGGGATCACCTATCGCGAAATCGTCGATGATCTTCGATGCGATCTGGCGCAAACCTTCATCACAAACGGCATGCCCTTGTCCGAGATCGCGTTTTCCTTGGGATATGCTGATCAGCCGGCCTTCTCTACCGCCTTCAAACGTTGGACCGGCAAGGCCCCGAGTACATTCCGCACCCGGTTGGACTTTGATTGACTGATGGATGCGGGTGGCCGGGGGTCATCAGTGGCACAACCTCGCCCCGGCCTGTCCCATGAGTGGACGATGGTGATATAAGGACAGGCTGGGTGCATGACTTGTGATTTCGCGCCAAAGTCATCGCCAAACCGGTCATTGTGAACAGCGTAATCGAAAGAAAAAAGGCGCCTCGGTCGAGGCGCCCTTGGTTTTATTGATCCAGGAAAGACCGCAGCTTTCGCGACCGGCTGGGATGTTTCAGCTTGCGCAGCGCCTTCGCCTCAATCTGACGAATACGTTCGCGGGTCACGCTGAACTGCTGACCCACCTCTTCCAGCGTATGGTCGGTGTTCATGCCGATGCCAAACCGCATCCGCAGCACCCGTTCTTCGCGCGGGGTAAGCGAGGCCAGAACCCGTGTGGTGGTTTCCTTGAGGTTTTCCTGAATGGCGCTGTCCAGAGGCAGCACGGCATTCTTGTCCTCGATGAAATCGCCCAGTTGGCTGTCTTCCTCGTCGCCAATCGGCGTTTCGAGGCTGATCGGCTCCTTGGCGATTTTCATCACCTTGCGGACCTTTTCCAGCGGCATTTGCAGCTTTTCGGCCAGTTCTTCCGGCGTCGGCTCGCGGCCGATTTCGTGCAGCATCTGGCGGCCAGTCCGAACCAGCTTGTTGATCGTTTCGATCATATGGACCGGGATACGGATCGTGCGTGCCTGATCCGCGATAGACCGCGTGATCGCCTGACGAATCCACCAGGTCGCATAGGTCGAGAACTTGTAGCCGCGGCGGTATTCAAACTTGTCCACCGCCTTCATCAGGCCGATGTTACCTTCCTGAATAAGATCAAGGAATTGCAGGCCGCGGTTCGTGTACTTTTTGGCAATCGAGATCACCAGGCGCAGGTTGGCTTCAACCATTTCTTTCTTGGCCTGCCGCGCCTCTTTCTCGCCCTTTTGAACCTGCTGCACGATGCGGCGGAACTCAGAGATATCCAGCCCGACATACTGACCGACCTGAGCCATGTCGTTGCGCAGTTCCTCAACCTTGGCGGTCGAGCGTTCGATGAACATCTGCCAGCCCCGGCCCGGCTTTTCCGCCATATCCGACAGCCAGTTCGGGTCCAACTCGCGGCCACGATAGGCGTCGATGAACTCGCGGCGGTTGATCCGCGCCTGATCCGCCAGCTTCACCATTGAGCTGTCCAGAGACATGATACGGCGGTTGATGCCGTATAGCTGGTCGATCAGAGCTTCGATCCGGTTGTTATGCAGGTGAAGACCATTCACCAGTTCCACGATCTCGGCGCGCAGCTTCTGATAAGTCGCCTCGTCCTTTTCGCTGAAGGTGCCGTCTTCGTTCAGTGTGGCCGAAATCCGGCTGTCCTGCATTTCCGACAGCATCGCAAAATCGGTCGAGATCCGCTCCAGCGTCGTCAGAACCTGATCTTTCAGCGCAGCTTCCATCGCGGCCAGCGACATGTTGGCCTGATCGTCTTCGTCGTCGTCATCGTCGGTGTTCAGCGGGTTGCCGTCGGCATCCAGCTCAGGGCCCGTGTCCTCTTTGGCGGGCTTGTTCGACTGTACAGCTGACGTGTCGACCACAGGCTCTTCCACATCGCCGTCTTCGTCCAACTGATTGCCAAAAGTGGCCTCCAGATCGATGACGTCACGCAGCAGAATGTCTTCGGACAACAATTCGTCATGCCAGATGGTGATCGCCTGGAAGGTCAGCGGGCTTTCGCACAGACCGGCAATCATGGTGTTCCGGCCAGCCTCAATCCGCTTGGCGATGGCGATCTCGCCCTCGCGGCTCAGCAGTTCGACCGACCCCATCTCGCGCAGATACATGCGCACAGGGTCGTCGGTACGGTCCAGCTTTTCGGTCGCCGCCCCGGCAAGCGCAACCTCGCGGTTGCTTTCGGTCGTGGTCAGTTCGGTCGAGCCTTTGTTCTCCTCTTCTTCGGCCTCTTCATCTTCGATGATGTTAATGCCCATCTCGGACAGCATCGACATCACGTCTTCGATCTGTTCCGAGCTGACCTGATCAGGCGGCAGAACCTGATTGAGCTGGTCGTAGGTGATGTAACCTTTCTCGCGGGCCTCGGCGATCATCTTCTTGACCTGGGCCTGGCTCATGTCCAGCGAGATTTCCTGTTCCTGCTCGTCGGATTTGCGGTCTTCGTTGGTATCCTTGGCGGCCATTCAATGCTCCTGCAGGGATGGGTGATTCGTTAGGTCCGAATCATTAGCGCGTAGAAGTGATTCGGCCACCCGTTTACCCGTTTTTCTTTTCCAGTGCCTTACGAAAACACCACTTTACCGGCGTTTCCGCTCGAAATTGATACCGGACATGATTGCCTGAAACGCGTCTTTCTCGTCGCGGTTGATTCGCGCACCGTTGTCGGCCACGTCGAATATCGCCCTGTCTTCGTTCTGGCTTCGGCTTGTGCGATTGCGCTCTTCGGCGGCCTGGGCCAGCCGATATGTCAGCGCCTCATCTGCCAGCTCGGACAGTTCCTCCTCGGCTTCGGCAATCTCTGCGTCCAACCCCCTGAGAGCTTTGATCTTTGCGAGTTCCTCGGCCAGAGTCATCTGCGCCTTTTCGACATCGCCCGGTTTATACACACAAGGGATCACTGCGACATGGCGAAGGGCCAGCAGGTTTTCAAGGGCCTCGGGTCCCAAAGTTTCTGCAATGTGGTCTTTCAGGTTCTCGGGGTCGTCAATCGCGTGGCGCAAGATAGCATCCCGCAGGGCCGCGTGATCGGGATCGCGACATTCCATGTCATCCAGTTCTTGTTCGAACTGAACCACGACCTCGGGGTTCAGGGCTGCGATGGCCAGAATCGCCGCCTCACGCAGCTGAATTTCCGCCCCTTCGGACGAGGCCAGAAACGAGGCGCGCGCGCCCGGAGTTGCCGCGGGTTTGGGCTGCCACTTGCCCCGCGGTTGCCAGGGGCGGTTCTGCGGCTGGCGTTGCGGGCGGAACAGCTGCCAGCGCAGGTCTTTGATTTCCTGTCCATAATGCGACCGGATCGAAGGGTCGCGGATCAATTTGATCTTGTCGCGCAGTACCTTGTCCAGTGCAGCCTTACGTTCCGGGCTGTCGAACACCTTGCCCTCGGTCTCGCGCTGCCACAGCAGCTTGACCATGGGCATCGCGCCTTCCAGTACGGCTTGAACGGCCCCCGGCCCTTCGGCGCGCAGCAGATCATCGGGGTCTTTGCCCTCGGGCATCAGGGCAAAGCGCAGAGACTTGCCCGCCTCCAGAAGCGGCAGCGCCAGATCAACCGCCCGCATCGCCGCGCGTAGGCCCGCCGTGTCGCCATCCAGCGCGATGATTGGCTCGTTTGAAACCCGCCAGAGCAATTGCAATTGATGCTCGGTGATCGCGGTACCCAGTGGCGCAACCGAGGCACCAAACCCGGCCTCGGCCAATGCAATCACGTCCATATACCCTTCGGCCACGATCAGCGGCTGCCCCTTCCCCGCCGCCTGTCGCGCGGGGCCGTGATTATAGAGGCTGCGGCCTTTGTCGAACAACTCGGTCTCGGGTGAGTTCAGGTATTTCGCGTTGTCATTGGGGTCCATCGCCCGCCCGCCAAACGCGATACAGCGCCCGCGCGGGTCGCGGATCGGGAACATGATCCGGTTGCGGAACGTGTCATAAGGTTTCTTACCCTTGTTCGAGGGCTTGGCCAGACCGGCCCCCAGGATCAGGTCTTCGGCCACGTTCTTGCCTGTCAGATGATCCCACAGGTTCTGCCAGCCATCGGGGGCAAAACCGATCTCCCACCGGTCCAGCGCCTGCGCGTCCAGGCCCCGACGGGTCAGGTAGTCACGTGCAGCCCCCCCTGCCCCGGTTTTGAGTTGCAGGCGGAAGAACTGCACCGCCTGCTCCATCACCTCAGCCAGTTGCGTGCGGCGATCCTGCTTTTCCTGCGCTTTGGGATCGCGCTGCGGCATGGGCATCCCGGCCTCGCGCGCAAGTATCTCGACCGCTTCGATGAAAGAGACATTCTCGGTCTCTTTCACAAAGCTGATCGCATCCCCTTTGGCGTGGCAGCCAAAGCAGTAGTAAAACCCCTTTTGGTCATCCACATGGAACGAGGCCGTCTTTTCATGGTGAAACGGACATGGCGCCCACATGTCCCCCTTACCCTGATTGGACTTGCGCTGATCCCACATGACCTTTCGGCCAACGACCTGAGACAGGCTCAGACGGGTGCGCAGCTCATCAAGAAATCCGGGGGGCAAAGACATGGCTTAAACCTGCCAGAAATGAAAACGCACGCCAAGGGGATGGCGCGCGGTTGTCCACAGGGAATTGGCCTATCTGTGGATTATTGCTGCAAGCACAGCTCCAGCCAAGCGGCACCGAGGTCTTTCTTACGGACGTCGCGCATCTTTTGCTCGTAGACCCAAGGCGTAATCAGTGGAATGGCGGCATTATAGTTTTCGGGCCAGGTCGGGCCAGTATCTGCGACCGCTTGCGGTACGTCCCGCTCTTTGACCTTGTCCAGACGCGCCTGCTGAATCGCCGCGACAACTTCGGCCTGAAATTGGCAGCTTTGCTCTTTGGTTTCCTGAGCGGCCAGAGGGGTGGCCAGAAAAACGGCCGCAAGGGCGATACGCAACATTGGGAACTCCGGGAATCATGTCTTTCGCAGCAGCTTACTCGCAGCACGACGCCCCTTCCATTCCCGTTTTGCACCTCGCGCCATCGTGTTGCACCGGGGCGAGCAGATGATGCCACCCGCCCCGGCCTGTGTTCAAAGACCCTTGGCGCGGTAGCTTTTCGAGACCCGGTCGATGGCCACGATATAGGCCGCGGTCCGCAGGTCTTCGACATCGTCCCGGCTGTGCCAGACTTCGCGCATGGACTGGTATGCAATACGCATCGTGTCATCGAGGCCCGAGCGCACCAGTTCAAGCTCATCCGCGCCCTTGAGGTACTTTGCCTTGAAGTCCGGAGACATCGACCACGCATCGCCCAGGTAGCGGTCCAGACGCTCAAGCTCGCTGACGATCAACTCGTGCCGCGCTTCTTCCTGACGGCGCTGCATCCGGCCAAAGCGGATATGGCTCAGGTTCTTGACCCATTCGAAATAGGACACTGTAACACCGCCCGCATTGGCATACATGTCGGGGATGATCACCGTGCCCTTCTTGCGCAGGATTTCATCGGCGCCAGCCGTCACCGGGCCGTTCGCGGCCTCGATGATCAGCGGGGCTTTTATGCGATCCGCGTTGGACAGGTTGATCACCCCTTCAAGCGCCGCAGGGATAAGGATATCGCACTCTTCCTCAAGCACGGCTGCACCCTCGGCAGAATGGGTCGCGTCGGGATAGTCTTTGACACCCCCGTGTTTGACGATCCACTGCCGAACGGATTCGACATCGATACCGTCCGGATTATACAGCGCGCCATCCCATTCGATGATGCCGGTCACAATCGCGCCGTCCTCTTCGCTCAGGAATTTGGCAGCGTGATAGCCCACGTTGCCGAGCCCCTGAACGATGACGCGCTTACCATCCAGCTTGCCTGACAGGCCCGCTTTCTGGATATCCTCCGGGTGACGGAAGAATTCACGCAGCGCGTATTGCACACCGCGGCCCGTGGCCTCGACCCGCCCGGCGATGCCCCCCGCATTCAGCGGCTTGCCCGTGACACAGGCCCGCGCATTGATGTCCGTGGTGTTCATCCGGGCGTATTGGTCGGCCATCCAGGCCATCTCGCGCTCACCCGTACCCATGTCGGGGGCCGGCACGTTTTGCGAGGGATTGATCAAATCGCGTTTGGCCAACTCATAGGCAAAGCGACGCGTGATCTGCTCAAGCTCATGCTCTTCATACTGGCGCGGATCGATACACAACCCGCCCTTCGATCCGCCAAACGGCGTTTCGACCAGGGCACATTTGTAAGTCATCAGCGCTGCTAGCGCTTCAACTTCATCCTGGTTCACGGCCAAAGCGTAACGAATACCGCCTTTGACCGGCTCCATATGCTCGGAGTGGACCGAGCGATACCCGGTGAAAGTATGAATGTCACCGCGCAAGCGAACACCAAAACGCACGGTGTAAGTGGCGTTGCAAACGCGTATCTTCTGCTCCAGCCCGGGCGGCAGATCCATCAGGGACGCCGCCCTGTTAAACATCAGGTCCACACTCTCGCGAAAGCTGGGTTCATTTTTGGCCGTCATTTAAACCTCCGTGCCGACGAACGACTTGCGTTCTGCCGTTTTGTCGCACCCTATGCGTTAACGATCAATAATTAAGCACAAAAAAAACTCGAAAACTCAGGCAGAAAGATTTCAAACCACTGTGAGTCGCCAGTGTTTCAGGACCAGCCTTAGATTGTCGCCCAGACGACAACAGAACCCATCAACGCCCCAAAATTATCCCGCTTTTTCCTGTAAATGGGCCAGCTCAGCGGCTTTTTTGCCTAAATCCCGCCATGATTCGGCGTTAATTTTCTGAGAGTTAATATTTCCTTAGCAGTTTGGATGTCTGCTCAGCGAGGTCGGCACTATGATTACGCGCGTTTTTAAAAGCCGCATTACGAAACTCAAAAGCACCGTCGCATTCGCGCGTCAATTCTCCCGCGATGAAGATGGCGGCGTGTTCACGATTTTTGTCGTTCTGGGGTTCATCGTTATTCTGGGCACCGCTGGCATCGGCGTGGACATTATGAACTTTGAGCGCGACCGCGCAGACCTGCAGGCGACGCTGGACCGCGCCGTGCTTGCCGCGGCGAACGTCAAGCAGACGCTGCCACCCAAAGACGTTGTGAAAGCCTACATCGAAAAGTCCGGGGTCCGGGGTGACCTGACGAAAGAGCCGATTGTC
This sequence comes from Ruegeria sp. BE1, assembly GCF_056538885.1. Lineage (NCBI taxonomy): Bacteria > Pseudomonadati > Pseudomonadota > Alphaproteobacteria > Rhodobacterales > Roseobacteraceae > Ruegeria > Ruegeria sp. BE1. Next base: position 704,043 of record NZ_JBQFTY010000001.1, on the reverse strand, counting down.
GTCGAGGACATCGGCTCGCGCAAGGTGACCGCAAATGCCGAAGTCGAAGTAAGAACTCATTTCATGCGGTTCTTTGGGACGGATTCGCTGACGGCCAATGTGACCAGCGTTGCGGAGGAGTCCGTCGGCTCGATCGAGATATCTCTTGTTCTGGATATGTCAGGTTCAATGAGTTGGCCATCGGCGACCGAGAACAAGTCAAAGATGGCCGCACTTCAAGAAGCAGCCATTCAATTCGTCAATACGATGTATGAAAAGGAAAACCCCGACAAGATTTCGATCTCAATCGTGCCATACAACAATCAGGTGAGTGCGGGCGCAAATATCCTGAACCAAATGTCGGGTGTCACAACCGAACACAGCTATTCGCATTGTGTGGACTTCCGGGACTCTCAGTTCCGCGAGCCGGGGGTTAACCCATCGGCAAGCCTGAATCGTACTGCGCACTTCGACAATCGCAACTATGGGGACGACTACGCGGACGAATTTCATCGCACCTCAGTCTGCCCCACCCGCGCAGGCAGCGATATTACGCCCGTAACGAACGTCATTTCGGATTTGCATGATCAGATCAATGCCATGAGTCCCGGTGGCAACACATCGATTGATATTGGCGTGAAATGGGGTGCTGCTCTGCTTGATCCTCAGTTTCAGTCGGTCATCGACCAACTGTCCAGACAGAACGCCAACCCGAACGAAGTCATTGACCCAGATACTGGCAACGTCGCTGGTACGGACCAGAAACCCAAAAAAGTCGTTCCCGCGATTTTTGACAACCGTCCGGTGGCCTACGAAGGCAACGTCAAAAAGATCATGATTGTGATGACCGATGGTGAAAACACCGAAAACTGGATTCTGGACGAATCTTTGCGGGACGGTCTGTCAGATGTTTGGTTCAACCCCAACGCAGGTCAACATACCCGGCGCGAATGCGTAAGAAGAAGGTGGTGGGGTTGTGAACGTTTCGGAGACATCACCCGCTCCGGTGAATTCAGTGTTCTTGTCGCAGAGAACCCACGCGAGTTCTACTACACCCGGCGAAACACAAGAGGGCACGCAGAACCTTTTGGAGGTGAATTTGCTGACCAATCTGTACGTCTGACCTATCCGCAACTGTGGAATATGGTGAGCCTAGACTGGAATGCGGCATACAACATGTCCCAGGAGCCCAACAACAATACCAACTGGTACTCAAACGCGTTTTCCACGACCAGCAGGACAGACAAAGACACGCGGTTGCAACAAACCTGTACTGCGATCAAGGGCCGGGATGTTGAAGTCTATGGTATCGCTTTCGAAGCGCCGGATGTTGGCGTGACTGCGATGAGAAACTGTTCAAGCGGAGCGGGGTTCTTTTTCGAAGTCAACGCCAATGGCAATCTGGGTGAAGACAACCTTTCCCTCACGCAGGTCTTCGAGGTCATCGCCACAAACATCAAGCGCCTGAGGCTCACGCAATGATCCGCAACATGTTCCGGAGAATAAGGCGTTTCAAACGTTCTGAAGACGGCTCATTGACAGTCGAATTCGTTATTATCTTCCCTCTATACGCCTTCTTTATCCTGAGTGTCGTCGAGTATGCCTTGGTGACAATTCAGCAGGCGATGATCGAACATTCCATGGATGTGGTCGTGCGTGACATACGCTTGGGGACGGCACCCAGCGTGACGCATGATGACATCAAGGATGCCATCTGCAACAGAACCGTCGTGGTCCGCAACTGCTCGCAAAACTTGCAGTTGGAAATGATTGTTCAGGACCCTTATGCAGGTATCAACCTGCCGCCCACCCCGGACTGTGTGGACAGGGCAGAAGAGGTAACGCCGGTCCGCGACTTCCAAACCGGTGGTTCAAACAAACTTATGGTCCTGCGTGCATGTGCAAAAGTTGACCCGGTATTTCCGACAACGAACATGGGTCGCGCCGTGAGTGGCGACGATGGATTTGTCCAGCTCACCGCGACGACCGCCTTTGTTCAGGAGCCTTGATTATGCTTACAGCAATAAGAATAAAACGCTTCTTGAGCCGTTTCAAACGACGTGAGCATGGCAGCTTGTCACTGGAAGCCGTGCTGACGTTTCCGATTTTTGTCTGGGCCATTACGCTAACTTACACGTATTTCGATGCCTTCCGCGAGAGCACCATAAACCTCAAGGCGGCCTACACGGTGGGCGACCTGATCTCGCGCGAAGGCGGTGAAGTCCCGATCAATGACGCCTATGCCGCGTCGATGTATCTGCTGTTCTATCGCATTCTGGACAACAATTCGCCGCTGGAAATGCGTTTGACCTCCATCACGTTCAAAAAGGACGAAAGCTCTAATAGCGACGAGCCGCGTCACTTTGTGGAATGGGCGACACGGTGTGGGTACGACGAAAACTGGACCAACGACAACGTTGATCAACTGAGCAACAGGCTGCCTCCGATGGCGGAATTGGACAGTTTGATCCTTGTTGAAACCACAAACGACTATATTCCGTCGCTCACAACGACCTGGCTGGAACCGGATCAAACCTTCGACACGTTCGTATATACCCGACCGCGTTTTGTTCCCTTGGTCCCTGGAAATGTGTCGCCCGTGTTTTGTGACAACGGTTCAGTCGCCGTGGCGACGGCAGGTTAATCTGCCAACATAGTCTGAAGCACTTCGGTCATGAATTTGGTTTCGGCGGCGTTTGTCATTCCGCCGATACCAATGCGGCGTCCAAGACGCCACCAAAGGCCCGGCGCCCAACTGTTCGGGCCCGGCTTACGTGTTTTCACCAAAAACCCGTTTGATGGTTTGAAAGCAAAGACACCACGGTCGATACCCTCAATATCTTCGATTTTGGCAATGACCTGCCCTGCCCCGGTTCTCAGCTCGGATCGAGTCAGTTCGATCCAGTCGTTTGTCGCGGTCCACATGCGGTAGGCCAACCAGAATGCCGCGCCACCGACCGCGATCAGGAAAACCTGCCACCCAAACGCAGGTGGCTGCGCAAGGACAACATAGAAGACCATAAGGCCCACAAAGCCCAGCATCGCCACACCCAGACCACGTCGGGCGGGCGACGGCTTAATGACGGCCAGAACATCTTCCTGCATGGGACCCCCTGCTGATTTTCTTTTGGTTTAGCGGCTTTACCCGCAAAAGGACAGAGGCCGAATCTGTCACGGATTTTCGCACATACCCCGTTCTTTTCTGCGGATTGACGGATCGCCTGTGCCCCTTAGATGCTGCTGCGTAAGCACAGGAGCCGATCATGTCCCTACGTCCCGTACTGGAAACCCGCAAAGCTATCGCCACGATGGAGGGTGCCGGCGTCAAACTCCACCGCGCGTTCGGCTTTCAGGACCCGTCCGAGTTGGACCCGTTCCTGCTGTTTGATGATTTCCGGAATGAGCGGCCTCAGGATTATCAGGCCGGGTTTCCCTGGCACCCGCATCGCGGGATTGAGACGATCACCTATGTTCTGGCCGGGTCGGTCGAGCATTCGGACTCGCTGGGCAACAGCGGAACGCTAGGGGCCGGGGACGTCCAGTGGATGACTGCAGGGTCCGGCATTTTGCATCAGGAAATGCCAAGCGGAAACACTACCGGCCAGATGCACGGGTTCCAGTTATGGGGCAACCTGCCCTCATCCCAAAAGATGACCGCGCCGCGTTATCAGGATGTGCAAAGCAAGGATATTCCCGAAATCACCGATGATGACGGGACCACCGTGCGGGTGATCGTGGGTGAGTTCTGGGGTAAGACCGGCCCCGTGGACGGGATCGCTGCCGATCCGCAATATCTGGATATCTCAATCCCCGCCGGGGTCAAAAAGACCTTTCGGATCGACACGCACCGCCGCGCCTTTGCCTATGTGTTTCAGGGCCAGGCCGCCTTTGCAGACGCTTCGCAACCCGCTGGTATCCTGCTGGAAAAAGAGGTCGCCGGGCAAGAGGTCAACATCCGCGACATGTCCGGGGACAGAACCCTTGTGCGGTTCGGCACCGGGGATGAGGTCACGGTTCAGGCCGGGTCTGAGGGCGTGCGGTTTCTGCTGATCTCGGGCGCGCCGATTGATGAGCCTGTCGCCTGGCACGGCCCCATCGTCATGAACACGCGGGCCGAGTTGGAGCAAGCCTTTCGTGAGCTGCGCAACGGGACCTTCATCCGCCCCGCGCATTAAACCAGTCAGGCCGAGACCGACCGGCGGACCATGTCCCAATAAACCTGCTCAACCTCATCCAGCGACAGACGTCCGCCAGCGCGGTACCAAGTCATGACACCGTTGAGCATGGCGATGACCGCCAGCGTTGCGATTTTGGTATCCGTTATATCGAAAACCCCATTCCCCTGCCCTGCGCGCAGGATTGCCTCAAGCGCGTCCTCATAGCGGCGGCGCAAGGCTTCGACTTCCGCGAAGTTTTCAGGCGTGAGATTGCGCAGCTCCATATAGGCGATGAACACCTCATCGGGGCGCTGTAGGTGAAAGCGGATGTGGAACCCCACGAATTGCCGCAACGCGTCCGACGCATTCTTGGCCTCCGGCAACTCGACATAGGCCGCCAAAAGCTCGTGCATGTGGTCGTGCATCAACCGAAACAGCAAGCTTTGCTTGTCGGGGGTATAGTTGTACAGCGCACCGGCCTGCACGCCAACCTCGGACGCGATCTGACGCATCGAGACCGCGGCGAACCCGTGGCGCGCAAACAGCGCCAGCGCCGCCTTGCGGATGCGGGGACCTGTAATATCGGAATGGGAACCTTGCGTGCGTGCCATGGCCCCACTGTATCTGAACGTCTGTTCAGATAGAACCCCGCTTGAACCAACGCGCCAAAAGGTGCATCACCGATGCAACCGAGTTTGAAAGGGTTCTGCATGAAGCCCCTGCAATTGCTGTTTATTGTCCTCGCCTGTGCCGGATGCACCAATTTCCCCGAGCTCGAAGGGCGAGAGCTGGCCGACGTCAAGACGACCCGCTTTCCCAAGCTGGTTCCCCTTCAAGAAGCGCTCGGTCCGACGGTTGATCCCGTGGAAGAGGCCACCGCCGTCGAAGAAGACCTGAACACACGACGCGAAGCGCTTGAGAAAAAGGCGCAAGAGCTTCAGGACGCTGAAATCAACTGACCCTTTGCGAATAAGGCCCTGTCCGGGTCTGCGACGCATTGCACCCTCGCGCCGAACCCGCTAAGGCAGCGCTGAACGGGCGACAGGCCCGATACCATGAGATTTTCGAGCGAAAGGAACCCACGGGATGACACAGGCGCTGCGGCTGGGAATTGCGGGCTTGGGAACGGTCGGCGTGGGTGTCGTCAAGATCGTACGGCGTCATGCGGATCTGTTGCAGGCACGCACCGGCCGGTCCATCGAAATCGTTGCAGTTTCGGCCCGCGATGCCAGCAAGGACCGTGGCGTGAACCTTTCGGATTATGCCTGGGAGACGGACCCGGTTGCGCTGGCAAAGCGCGATGACATCGACGTTTTCGTCGAATTGATCGGGGGCGAGAACGGCCCGGCCAAATCCTCGGTCGAGGCGGCGCTGGCCAGTGGCAAGGATGTGATCACCGCGAACAAAGCACTGCTGGCAATCCACGGTCAAGAGCTCGCTGAAAAGGCCGAGGCCGCCGGTCGCGTGATCCGGTTTGAGGCCGCCGTCGCAGGCGGTATCCCGGTGATCAAATCCCTGACCGAGGGGCTTGCAGGCAATGAGATCACCCGCGTCATGGGCGTGATGAACGGCACCTGCAACTACATCCTGACCCGTATGCAATCGCAGGAGCTGGGTTATAACGCGCTGTTCGAAGAATGCGCAGAGCTTGGCTATCTTGAGGCCGACCCGAATCTGGATGTGGGCGGAATCGATGCCGCGCACAAACTGGCGTTGCTGTCCTCGATCGCCTTTGGGACCAAGCCGAATTTCGACGGGATCGAGATTGAGGGCATTCAGCAGATCAGTCTGGATGACATCCATCAGGCCGACGACATGGGCTATCGCATCAAACTGCTGGGCGTGGCGCAGAAAACCGCGCGCGGTCTAGTACAGCGGATGCAGCCCTGCCTTGTGCCCAGCGGCTCGGCCCTGGGTCAGTTGGAAGGCGGCACCAATATGGTCGTGATCGAAGGTGACGCGGTTGAACAGGTTGTCCTGCGCGGCCCCGGTGCCGGTGAGGGCCCGACAGCCAGCGCCGTAATGGGCGATGTCTGTGATCTGGCCCGTGGCCTGCAAATCCCGACCTTCGGACGCCCCGCCACATCGCTCCAAGACGCGGCCCCAGCCATCACCGGCCTGCCCGCCCCGTATTACCTGCGCCTCGCCCTGCTGGACAAACCCGGCGCGCTGGCCAAAGTCGCCGCCATTCTGGGCGATGCCGGTGTCTCGATCGACCGGATGCGTCAATACGGGCATTCCGACAGCACCGCCCCAGTGCTGATCGTGACCCACAAGACCACGCGCGCCACGTTGGACATCGCCTTGAACGGTCTGCGCGAGACAGATGTGGTGGACGGAGACCCCGTCGCATTGCGGATCGAAGAGGTTTAACCCTTGCAGCCCGCCCAAAACGCAAGCTATGCCGAATAAAACGCCTTTACTGACCTGAGGATGCCAAAATGAGTGCTGCCAAAGTAGATTTCAACGACCGCCTGCTGTCCCTGGGGCTTGCGCGGGTTGCGGAACAGGCTGCATTGGCCTCGGCCTCTCTGGTCGGTCGCGGCGATGAGAAAGCCGCCGATCAGGCCGCTGTGAACGCCATGCGCGAACAGCTGAACCTGCTGGATATTGCCGGTGTCGTGGTCATCGGCGAAGGTGAGCGGGACGAAGCCCCGATGCTGTATATCGGCGAAGAGGTCGGCACCGGGAATGGCCCCGGCGTGGACATCGCGCTGGACCCGCTGGAAGGCACCACGCTGACCGCCAAGGATATGCCCAACGCGCTGACCGTGATTGCGATGGGCCCGCGCGGCTCGATGCTGCATGCCCCCGACGTTTACATGGACAAGCTGGCCGTGGGCCCGGGCTTTCCCGAAGGTGTCGTCAGCCTGGACATGAGTCCGCGTGAACGGGTTGAAGCGCTGGCCAAAGCCAAAGGCTGCGCGCCTGCCGACATCACCGTCTGCATTCTGGAGCGCCCCCGCCATGAAGCGATGATTGCCGAAGTGCGCGAAACCGGTGCCTCGATCCGTTTGATCACCGATGGCGACGTGGCCGGTGTGATGCACTGCGCCGAAAGCGAAGTCACCGGGATCGACATGTATATGGGCCAAGGCGGCGCGCCCGAGGGTGTTCTGGCGGCTGCGGCGCTGAAATGCATGGGTGGTCAGATCTTTGGCCGTCTGTTGTTCCGCAACGATGACGAGCGCGGCCGCGCCGCCAAGGCGGGCATTACCGATCTGGACCGCATCTACGCGCGGGACGAGATGGTGACAGCCGACGTGATCTTTGCCGCAACCGGTGTGACCGGCGGATCGCTGCTGCCGCGTATCAAGCGCGAGCCGGGCTGGCTTGAGACCACCACCCTGCTGATGCGGTCGAAAACTGGTTCGGTGCGTCGCATGTCTTACCGCACGCCGATGTGGTCGCACGACAACTAGCGGCTTGCGCCGCTGCCTCCGGCGGCCGTATTTTAAACGAGAAGAAGGGCCGGGTCCGCGCAGGGTCCGGCCTTGTCATATCAGAGGCGGGTCATGGGTTTTCTTGGAGTTGAACAGTCTTTGTCCGGGCGGCGCTGGGTTGGTCCTTCGGCGGATGTGGAACGCGCAACCGAGGTTCTGATTCAGCAGGCAGGGCTGCCGCGCGCGGTCTGTCAGGTGCTGGCACGGCGCGGTGTTCCGGCGATGGAGGCTGCGGGGTTTCTGGAGCCCAAACTGAAAGAGCTGCTGCCTGATCCGCGTGACATGAAGGATATGGAGACCGCTGCGACGCGGTTTCTGGCGGCGGTGCGCGCGAGGCAGCGGATCGCGGTTTTTGCGGATTACGATGTAGATGGGGGCAGTTCGGCGGCCTTGCTGTTGGTCTGGCTGCGGCAGATGGGCCTGCAGGCGACGCTTTATGTCCCCGACCGGATTGACGAAGGCTATGGCCCCAACGTTCCCGCCATGCAGGAGCTGGCGGCCAGCCACGATCTGATCATCTGCGTGGATTGCGGGACACTCAGCCACGAACCCATTGCTGCTGCAAAGGGGGCGGATGTAATCGTACTGGATCACCATTTGGGCGCCGAGACCCTGCCCGACTGTGTGGCCGTGGTGAACCCGAACCGGCAGGATGAGAGCGGCGATCTGGGCTATCTCTGCGCGGCGGGTGTAGTCTTTTTGATGCTGGTTGAGGCCGGGCGGCAATTGCGTGAGGCTGGGGCCAAAGGCCCCAACCTGATCTCTTTGTTGGATCTGGTGGCTTTGGCAACGGTGGCGGATGTCGCGCCGCTGATCGGCGCAAATCGGGCGCTGGTGCGGCAGGGGTTGAAGGTGATGGCCCAGCGGCAGCGACCCGGGCTAGTCGCCCTGTCTGATGTGGCGAGAATGGATTCAGCCCCCAACAGCTATCACCTTGGGTTCATGCTGGGGCCGCGTGTGAATGCCGGAGGGCGCATTGGTCAGGCTGATTTGGGTGCGCGGTTGCTCAGCACGGAATCGGTCCACGAAGCACAGGCTCTGTCGCAGCGGCTGGACGAACTGAACACCGAGCGGCGCGACATTGAGAATGCTGTCCGCGCAGCCGCTTTGGAACAGGCGGAAGAACGCGGGCTGGACGCGCCATTGGTCTGGGCGGCGGGCGAAGGGTGGCATCCCGGCGTGGTCGGCATCGTGGCCTCGCGCCTGAAAGAAAACGCCAACCGCCCCGCGATTGTCATCGGCTTTGATGGGGATGAGGGCAAGGGCTCGGGCCGATCTGTGACTGGGGTCGATCTGGGGGCCTCGATCCAGCGTCTGGCGGCTGAGGGGCTTTTGGTCAAGGGCGGAGGCCACAAGATGGCCGCCGGTCTGACCGTTATGCGCGACAAACTGGAGCCGGCGATGGAGCGACTTGGTGAATTGCTGGCCAAACAGGGCGCGGGTGAAGGTGGCCCGGCGGACCTGAAACTGGACGGCACCCTGATGCCGGGGGCCGCCACGATCGACCTGATCGAACAGATCGAACAGGCCGGTCCGTTCGGGGCCAGCGCCCCTGCCCCGCGCTATGCTCTGCCAGACCTTCAGATCAGATTCGCCAAGCGCGTCGGCGAATCCCATCTGAAGCTCTCGCTGGCCGATGGGATGGGCGGCGGCTTGGACGCTATTGCGTTTGGCGCATTCGACGGGCCGATGGGGGAAAAACTGTCCAACCATGGCGGCGCGCGGTTTCATTTCGCCGGACGGCTTGAGGTGAATACATGGGGCGGGCGGCAATCGGTGCAACTTAGACTAGAGGATGCGGCTGAGGCCAAATGAGGCGCCTTCCGGGGGTCCAAAAAACTTTCACATCCTTGCATTTTTCGGCTTGCGGGGGTCAGAGGTAAACCGTAAAAGGCCCTCCACAAGCCAGCGTGGCCCGTTCGTCTATCGGTTAGGACGCCAGGTTTTCAACCTGGAAAGAGGGGTTCGATTCCCCTACGGGCTACCACTTGTGCTTGTTTGGCCTAAATGGCCCGTTCGTCTATCGGTTAGGACGCCAGGTTTTCAACCTGGAAAGAGGGGTTCGATTCCCCTACGGGCTACCATTTCCGTCACACTCCGAATTTCTCGCGGCACAGGTCCTGAATTTGGTCCCATGAGGATTTAAATTCCGGTGTGTTTTCGGCTGCATAGTGAAAATTCTTCATCAAACCCGTCAGTTGTGTAAAGACCTGCCGAACGTCGGCCTTGTCCGCAAAGCTGGCCGTCGATTGGGTTACGTCATAAACCAGCTTGAAGGTCATCCTCTGCCGTTCAAGTGGCACGGTCGCGTCCACTTTGTCGAACGCGTCCTGCTGCAGGTAGACCATATCGACGAACAGCGCCTTTTGCTGGGTTACAAAGTCTTCGATCGTCACGCCCTCTTCGCCAGTGACCTGCATCATCTGGTCGACCTGTTCGCCCTTTTCGATCAGTTCGATCAGATCGCGCACCTTTCCGGTCCAGTCGGGTTCGGCGTTTTTGTCATACCAGTCCGACAGCTGATCAGTGTAGCGCGACCAACTGAGCATCGGATCGACCGCCGGATAGAACCGTTTATAGGCACGCTCGGATGACAGCCCGAGGAAACATTTCACAGTAGACAGTGTCGACTGCGTGACCGGTTCGTCAAAATTCCCGCCCGCGGGCGAGACGGTGCCGATCAAGGTCAGGCTGCCCAAGGCGCCATCGTTGGTTTTCATCGCACCTGCGCGCTCATACAGGCCCTTGATTGAGCTTTCCAGATATGCGGGAAAGCCCTCCTCGCCCGGAATTTCCTCAAGCTTACCAGAGGTTTCGCGCATGGCCTGAGCCCAGCGGCTGGTGCTGTCGGCAATCAGCAGCACGTCATAGCCCATCTGGCGGTAATATTCGCCCAATGTGATGCCGGTGAAGATCGACGCCTCACGCGCGGCGACGGGCATTGAGGATGTGTTGCAGATGATGATTGTCCGGTCCATCAGGCTGCCGCCGGTGGTCGGGTCGGTCATCTTGGGAAATTCATGGATGGTCTCGACCACCTCGCCCGCGCGTTCACCACAGGCCACAACAATCACAATATCCACCTTGGCGTTGCGCGCGATCAGGTTTTGCAGAACGGTTTTACCGGCGCCAAACGGGCCGGGAATACAGGCCGTTCCGCCGCGCGCGATGGGAAAGAACGTGTCGATCAGACGTTGCGAGGTCAGCACTGGCTCGGTCGGGTAAAGCCGCTCGGACAAAGCACGTTTCAGGATGCTTTCGGGCAGAGGCCGCCGCACCGGCCATTTCTGCGACAGGGTCAGCGTATGCTCACCGCCCTGCACGTCCTCAAGCCGTGCCACGATATCGTGGATGGTGGCGGCGCCTTTCTGGACCCAGACCACCTTGTACTCACCGACCCAGTTGAAGGGCAGCATGATCTTGTGGCTGAAATGACCCTCGGGGACCGTACCGATACTGTCGCCTGCGGTGACCGTATCGCCGACCTTGACCGAGGGCGTGAACGACCATTTGGCCTGCGTATCCAGCGGGGCCACATCCGCCCCGCGCGGCAGGAAAGTGCCAAACTCAGCGGCCACCTTGGGCAAAGGCGATTGCAGCCCGTCAAACACCTGCCCCAGCAGCCCCGGGCCAAGCTCAACCGACAGCAACTGCCCCGATTGTTCCACAGGGTCGCCCACGGCCACCCCGTCGGTACTTTCGTAGACCTGCACATCAGCGGTATCGCTGCGCACGCGCAGCACTTCGGCCTTCAGACGTTCCTGACGGCCACCGGGACCCGGGCGCGTGGGTAGGATAAAGACCACCTCGTTCTTGACCAACTGCCCGGGCTGGCCTGATGCGTCCGTGTTGGCCTGTATCTGTACCAACCCCTCCTGCACCGAAACAACGCGGGCGGTGGTGGTTTGGTCGGCTGGGGTTGGGGCGGTCATGCTGAGGCTCCCTCAAAGTCAAAATCGGCCATGGCCTGCTGCGCCAGATGTTCAAATCGCTTGGCCGCGTCCTGCGCATTGCTTTGCGCCCAGCGGTCGAAAATGTTCCAGATCAGCACATAGATCGCCACCGCCTCAAAATCGAAATAGTGGCGCGAGGCGTGCCGTTTCAGTTGCTTGTGACTGACGGACAAAAGCAGCCGTTCCAGCCCCAAGGGGTCTTCGGCATCCAACAACTGTTTCGCTTCTTTGATCCAGGGCATCGGCCCGTCCAGCCTAAAGGTCGGGTCGCCCCAATTGGCCGGAATGTGGCGGCTCCATCGGCCCATGCCGAATGTACTGGTCGGCGGGCTGCCCCCCTGCTTGCGCAGGCGCAGCGCGGCAACGGCTGTCCGCAGGTCCATCCGCTCTGTGCAAACCCGTCGCAGGGTTGGTTGCGGAATGTCCGCCAGTGCCCTTTTGCACCGTTCAATCGCCTGAGCGTCGGTGACGTCCATGTCATAATCGCTCCAGTTCAGAGCGTGTTCCAACACCTTCAAAACCCGCGCATCCTCAGCGGTCAGCGCGGTCAGTCGGCGATCCAGCCGCAACCGGGACAGCGGCGGCTGTTTGGCCACAAACAACCGTTCCGAACCCGGCAGGCTGCTGATCAGCGCGATATACGCGTCGGGGTTGGGCATCTCAGCGGATCACCCCCTCCAATACTGCGCGGAAGCGGGGTTGCAGGTGCTCCATCAACAGAGCAGCCACGGCCTTGTCCGTCAGGTCCAGCACCACGCCCTGATCCTCGGCCCGGACGCGGATACCATCCTGCGCGTCGTCCGAGGCGTGCAACTCGACCTGTTCGCGCAACATATCAGCAGTCAGGCCCAGCACGTATTTCGTCAGCTTGCCCGACTGAATGTCATCGGCGTTCTGCTTGATCTCTTCCTGCGTGGCGATCCTGGCGGGCAAGATGACCTGTACCGGACCGTCCAGCTTTGCCTCGGTGGCGGCACGGCCGACCACCTCAAGGATCATCTGTTTCAACAGGTCCGGGTCCGCCATTTCCTTGGTCACCAGCCGTTCGACATCCTGACGAAACCGATCCGTCAGACCGGCCTTCATGGTCAGAACCGCGTCGCGCATGGCGGTGTTCAGCGCCTCTTCACCCGCCGCACGATAGCTGTCGGAGTCGCTACGGGCCTTTTTCTGATACTCATCCGCCTCGCGCTTGGCGTCGGCCAGTATCTTTGCCGCCTCTGCCTTGGCCTCGGCGCGCAGCTTTTCCGCATCGGCCTGACCGGCGGCCACCCCATCGTTGCGCAGCTTGTCGATCAGCGCGTCAACGCCATGAGAGATCATCCCATCCTGAGCCATCAGCTGATCCCCGCACTGATGACAAGGGCAAAGACAAAGGCGAACACACCAAAGCCTTCGATGATCGCCGCAGGGGCCAGCGACAAGCCGAAGATTTCAGGCTTTTCCTTGGTCGCGTTGATCGCCGCTGCACAGGCCCGGCCCTGCCATATGCCGCAATACATCAAAGCGATGCCCGACAGGATGCCGATCCCGAACAACCCACCTGCGTTTTCGGGGGTTACGTCGCGGTTCAGGGTGAACATGATGACGATCCCATAGATCACCATGGTCGAGGGAAAGGCCGAGACGCCGACAAACCGGCCATAGCCGCCCTCGGTCTCGGTCATCGCGCCGATGCTGGCCATCCCCGCGATCGAGCAGCCAATCGCACTGGCCGCCGCACCCAATGCCATGGGTGCATAAATCCCCAGCCAACCCAATGTCAGAACAAGCTCATTCATTCCTGAACCTCCTTGCGGGCGAACGGGCGAAAGACGATGCCTTCATCCGGCAGACCCCATTTATAGAATTCGATGTAATTGAGACGTAATCCGTGGACGACGCCGCTCATCATCGCGAGGGCGAAGTTCAGAATATGGCCAATGATCAGGATCAGCAGACCGAACAGAATGCCCGGCCCTTTCAGCGCGTGAATCACCGACATCGCCAGATCGTTAAACGTGATCGCCAACGAGGCCGAGGCCAACCCCAGCGCAAACAGGCGCATATAGCTGAGGACATCTCCGAACGCGCCCATCGCCCCGGCCAGCGCCTGAATGCCGTCGATCAGACGCCACAGCCAGTCGGTGGGTTTCTTGATCGCCCGCTCGCTTGAGAACAACAAGATCGTCAGGATGCCGATGATCAGAAGGGCCGCGCCCGGTGTCGGGCTATCCCCTTTCATATAGCTAAGCCACAGAACAAACCCGCCAATCAGCGCCGCGATCCACCCGAGATTTGCGATGGCCTTTCGCTGCCCCCACGCCGCGCGGGCGGCCAGCGCATTCGCCAGCACCAGATGCAGCACGCCAACCACAATCGAGACCATCATCATCGCCGCGAAATTGTTCAGGTCGAGCAGTTTAAGTTTCCCAAGGATCGATCCATCCGCCGGAGCCACGCCGAAATAGCTGCCAACCAGAACCCCATACACGACCGTGGCCCCTGAAACGACCAGCCCATAGCGCCGCCATGATCTTTGCTGGGCCGTCTTGTCCATCCGCTTCCGGAACAGCAGCAGACCCAGCAGGATCACGGCCCCATACCCCGCATCCGCCACGATCATCGCGAAGAAGAACGCGAACGAGGCCGCAACGATCACGCTGGGGTCCCAATCCTTGTAACCGGGCACTTGATAAAACAGCGCCAAGTCCACGGCCGCACTGCGTTTTTCCGGCTGCTCCAACAATGTGGGCGGAGTGTCGTCAGGTCCTGGTTCTTCGATCAGAACGGCGGCACCCTTGGCCTGAGCCATATCCAGTACCGCGTCCACTCGGTCCTCGGGCACCCAGCCTTGCAGGGCGAACATCGCCCCTTCATCGCGCACCTTCTGCGTCGCATGAGCCAGTTCCGCCGCGCTTTCCGCAACCGCCAGATTGCGGCGCATCAGCGTCAGATAGCGGGTCTGCGCAACCCGTTCGGCCTCAAGCGCTTCGATGGCGATTTCGGCCTCTTCCAGTTGGGCTTCAAGTTCGTGGATGGGCAGCGATCCGGTATGCGTGCGCGGAACCGGCAGGATGTCATCTGCGGGTTCATCCGGTGCGATCAGCACGGCGTAAACAAAGCGATGGTCTTGTTCCAGAATGGCCCAAGGCACCGTCAGACCCTGCAACGCATCGCGGTGTTTCAGGGGCAACTGATAGAACCACAGCCGGTTGCCCGCCAGAACGTCTCCGGGCGGGAAATCCAGATCGCCCCATGGGCGCACCTGCGTAATGCGATGGGCCAGAAAATCGCGCCGGTCGGTCATATCGCGCGTGCGCTGCATCAGGTCCAGCACATCGGTGACGAACTGGTCCATATCAAACACTGGATCACGCTGAATCTGGCGTCGGGGGTCGACAATATCCGCAAGGAATCGCAATGCTTTATAAGCGCCTTTTGCACCGCGTTCGCTGATCTTTTCCGGCTCGGCCGGGGGTGGCGCGAGCGGCAGAACATGCATGCAGCCAAGCCTTTGCAGCGCCTCAAGTGTCGGGGTCTTTTCAGCGGCAGGCCCGACCAGCGACAGTTTTTTGAGGCGGGCAACACTCATGACACGGCCTCCTGCGCATGTTTGCGTTTGGAGATTTTCGAGCGCACAACAGACTGCATCTGCTCATCACTCAGATAGATGCGGATTTTCTTGATGTTGGCCTTGGCACGCGGGATCAGAACCTTTTCGAACAGGTTGACCCGTTGGGTAATTGTGGCAACCGCCTTGTCGAAAATCTTAACCCGTTCCTCGGCCACTTTGACGCGCAAACGTGCCTCGATCATATCGTGGAGCAACTGCGCCGCCGCATCGACCCAATGCGGCTTGGCCAGTCTGGAATAAGGGCGCACGGCAACTTCGATCCGGTCAAGCGCGGGCATCTTGACGCCCACAACGTTGACCTCTTTGACCTTGTAGTCCTTCAGTTCAACCAGACCATCCAGATCAATGCCCTGCTGCGCCAGCATGGGCAGTTTGGCCCCGACCTGCTGGGCCAGGTTCGCAACCTCTTGTTCCAGCCGGTGTACATCCGCGCGGGCCTTGGCGCGTTCGGCCATTAACTGCTGGCGCTTCAGGTCCAGCGACGGCAGAAACCGCTCATAGCTTTTCAGCTGCGTCTGCTGGCGGGCCAGCGACGATTTATTCAGCTGCAACCGCGCCATCACTGTCCTTTGGGAAATACTTGTCGACCAGGGCTTGCTTCATCAACAACTGCTCGGGCTTGAAACACTCGGCCAGCGTTTTCCAGCCCAGATCCAGCGCGTCTTCCAGCGGGATTGAGACGTTGATGTCCATGAACCGCGCCCGGAACAGCGCGCCGAATTTCAGCAACTGGTGATCATAGTCTGACAGATCAAAGGCCATCGCCTGTTTCTGCGCCGCATCGCGGCTTTCGGAATAGAATCGGATCATCGTGTTCATGATCTGCCCGTGATCTTCGCGCGTGGTCTTGCCGATCACGTTCTGCTTGAGGCGTGAGAGGCTGCCGAACGGATCAATCACGCCCGAGTGCAGATAAAACTGCCCCTCGGTGATATAGCCCGTGTTGTCCGGCACCGGGTGGGTCACGTCATTGCCGGGCATGGTCGTCACGGTCAGCACCGTGACTGATCCTCCCTTGGCATAATCGCACGCTTTTTCATACCGCCGCGCCAGTTGGGAATAGAGATCGCCCATATAGCCGCGCTGCGAGGGCACGCGCTCCTGACTGATCCCCACCTCTTTCATTGCGTCGGCATAGGCGGTCATATCGGTCAGCAGAACCAGCACGCGCTTGCCCTCTTCCACCGCGAATTTCTCGGCCACGGCCAGCGCCATGTCGGGCACCAACAGCCGCTCGACCAGAGGGTCCATCGCCTGATTGACGAACATCACGGTGCGGGAAAACACGCCCGCATCCTCGAACGAGGTGCGGAACGTGTGGTAGTCGTCAAAGATCAAGCCCAGCCCACCAAAGACGACAATATCGGCATCCGCCTGAATACCGATTCGGCTGAGAAACGCGTTGAACGGCTCGCCCGAGACGGAAAAGATCGGGATTTTCTGGCTTTCGACCAGCGTGTTGAACACATCGATCATCGGCACATCGGTGCGGATCATCTTGTTCGGAACCGCCCGTTCCGCAGGGTTCACGGTTGGCCCGCCAATCTCGATCCGCGGCTCGGATGACAGGTCCGGACCACCATCGATCGCCTGTCCTGCCCCGTCAAAAACGCGCCCTAGAATGTTGGCCGAATATGGCGTCTGCATGGGATGGCCCAGAAAGGTGGCCGTCGCCTCGGTCGAGATTCCCTTGGTCCCGGAAAACACCTGCAACGTCACCACGTCCCGGTCGATGAAGATCGCCTGAGCCAAGGTTTTATGGCCGTCAACCGTCTCGATCACCGCCAGATCATTGAATCGAACCGCAGCGTCCGAGGTCCCGTCCACCGGCACCCTGACCTTGATCGTGTCACCCACAATTTCCAGTACACGCGTGTATTTCAACAGACTACGGGACATTGGCTATCCTCATGCGTCCAGGTGATTTTAGATAATCAGCGCCGCAGCGGTCAGCGGCAAATTCTATAATCTTCATTGCAGCTTACAATGAATTCAAAAATTGGCAACCGAGGGCGTCTTCATCGTTAGCGACGCAGGAATTTTTCATTTACTAAAAATTTAGTTTGACACATATGCAAAAAATCGCCGATGCTGTCCGGCATCCGGTTCACGCCGGAAACCATAATCTTTGGGAGGAGACAGATGCGGAGACATCTACTTTCCGCAGTGGCGGCGGCTGCCGTCATTGCGGGGCACGGGTCCGCTTGGGCCGACGAAGCCGCAGCACAACGTTGGATTGACGACGAATTCCAGCCATCGACCCTGTCGAAAGACGAACAGATGGGTGAGATGAAGTGGTTCATCGAAGCTGCACAACCCTATGCCGGCATGGAAATCAACGTCCTGTCGGAAGGTATCCCGACCCACTCGTACGAATCCGAGGTTCTGACCAAGGCGTTCGAGGAAATCACCGGCATCAAGGTAAACCACCAGATCCTCGGTGAGGGCGAAGTGGTTCAGGCGGTGCAGACCCAGATGCAGACCGGCCGGAACCTCTATGACGGCTACGTCAATGACAGCGACCTGATCGGTACGCACTCGCGCCTGCAACTGGCCTATAACCTGACCGAACAGATGGGTGGTGACTGGGCGGCGACCACATCGCCGACGCTGGATCTGGATGACTTCATGGGCATTCAGTTCACAACCGGCCCGGACGGTAACCTGTACCAGCTGCCTGACCAGCAATTTGCGAACCTCTACTGGTTCCGCAAGGACTGGTTTGACGACGAGGCCAACAAAGCCGCGTTCAAAGAAAAGTACGGCTATGATCTGGGTGTTCCGGTCAACTGGTCGGCCTATGAGGACATCGCTGAATTCTTCACCAACGACGTGAAGGAAGTCGACGGCGTCGCGATCTATGGCCACATGGATTACGGCAAGCGCGCGCCTGACCTTGGCTGGCGTATGACCGACGCGTGGCTGTCGATGGCCGGTGCCGGTGACGTGGGTGAGCCGAACGGCGTTCCCGTCGACGAATGGGGTATCCGCATGGAAGCGGGCACCTGTAACCCTGTTGGTGCCTCCGTGTCGCGCGGTGGTGCGGCCAACGGTCCGGCTGCGGTCTATGCGATCCGCAAATGGGATGAGTGGCTGCGCAACTATGCGCCTCCGGGTGCGGCGTCTTATGACTTCTACCAGTCGCTGCCGGCGCTTAGCCAAGGCAACGTGGCCCAGCAGATCTTCTGGTACACCGCCTTTACCGCCGACATGGTGAAGCCGAAATCCGAAGGCAACAACACCGTGGATGACGAAGGCACGCCGCTGTGGCGGATGGCGCCCAGCCCGCACGGCCCCTATTGGGAAGACGGCCAGAAGGTTGGCTATCAGGACGTGGGGTCTTGGACCTTCCTGAAATCCACGCCTTCGGATCGTGCGCAGGCCGCGTGGCTGTATGCTCAGTTCGTGACGTCGAAAACTGTCGATGTGAAGAAGTCCCATGTGGGTCTGACCTTCATCCGCGACAGCTCGGTCAACCACGAGTCGTTCACCGAACGCGCACCCAAGCTGGGTGGTCTGGTCGAGTTCTACCGCTCGCCTGATCGTGTGGCATGGTCGCCGACCGGCATCAACGTTCCGGACTATCCGAAGCTGGCCCAGATCTGGTGGCAGCAGATCGGTGACGTGAACTCGGGCGCGTTCACCCCGCAAGAGGCAATGGACCGTCTGGCCGAGGAAATGGACATCACCATGGCCCGGATGCAGGCCGCGGATGAGGCCGCCAACGTCTATGGCGGCTGTGGTCCCCGCCTGAACGAGCCGCAGGACGCCGCCTTCTGGCTGGAAAAAGCAGGCTCGCCCAAGGCCAAGTTGGAAAACGAAAAGCCGCAGGGCCAGACCGTCAACTATGACGAGCTGGTGGCGCGCTGGCAGGCCAACTAAGCCAATGCAACCGGGGGTGCCGTGCGCGGCATCCCCACCCTACGACCAGTGCGCGGCACTGAAGGACCGGAACCCACGGACATGATCGAACTTCAAGATGCCACCAAACGGGTTGGCAACGTAATTCATATCAAGCCTACCAATCTGACGCTGCAGACCGGCCATTTCAATGTGCTGCTGGGCGCCACAGGGGCAGGCAAGACCTCGCTGATCAAGATGATGGCCGGGCTGGACCCGATCGCGTCGGGCAAGGTGCTGATGGACGGGCAGGATGTGACCCGGCTGAACACGCAAAAACGGCAGATCAGCCTGGTGCACCAGTTCTTCGTGAACTACCCGCATATGACCGTTTTCGACAACATTGCCTCACCCCTGCGCGTCGCGGGCATGGCGCAATCCGAGATCGAAGGTCGCGTCGAAGAGGCCGCCGACCTTTTACAACTGCGCCCGATGCTGCATCGCCGCCCGCATGAGCTGTCGGGCGGGCAGCAACAGCGCACGGCTTTGGCCCGGGCGATTGCCAAGGAAAGCCGCGCGGTGTTTCTGGATGAACCGCTGGCCAACCTTGACTACAAACTGCGCGAAGAATTGCGCGAACAGCTGCCCGATCTGTTTGCAGGGCGCGGGGCTGTGGTGGTCTATGCGACCTCGGAACCCGAAGAGGCGCTTCTGCTGGGCGGCTACACTGCCTTGATGGAGGACGGTCGCGTCACTCAATTCGGCCCCACCGCCGACATCTACCGCAACCCCGAAAACATCGCCGCGGCGCGCGTGTTTTCAGACCCGCCGATCAACGTGGCCCGGATCACCGTTTCAGGCGCGCAGGCGCAACTGGCAGGTGGCGGAGGCTGGGCTGTCCCGAACATGGCCGACGGAGACTACATGGTCGCCGTGCGCCCGCACCGGGTTACACCGTTCCGCACCTCGGACGCCGATGTCGAATTGACGGGCCGCGTGATCGTGACCGAGCTGTCGGGATCAGACTCCAGTGCGCATTTCCGGCATGGATCAGATGACTGGGTCTCGCTGGCTGTTGGCGTGCATCCCTATCAGGTGGGCGAGGATCACAGTTTCTACATGAACCCGGCCCATTGCCGGTATTTCGGCCAAGACGGCCAAAGGGTGGCCTGACATGGCACAGATTAAGCTTTCGAACCTGCGACACAGCTATATGCCTGACCCGCAAGGCCCGGATGACTATGCGCTCAAGGAAATCGACGTGACGTGGCGCGACGGCGGGGCTTACGCGCTGCTAGGGCCCTCGGGCTGCGGCAAGTCCACCTTGCTGAACATCATCTCGGGCCTTCTGACCCCGTCCGAAGGGCAAATCCTGTTCGATGACCGGGACGTCACCGCCCTGCCCCCCGATCAGCGCAACATCGCGCAGGTTTTCCAGTTCCCGGTGATCTACGACACGATGACCGTGGGTGAAAACCTGGCCTTTCCGTTGAAAAACCGCGGCGTTGACCCGGCAACGATCAAGCGTCGCGTCGATGAAATCGCCGAGATGCTGGACGTCACGGATATGCTGAACACTCGTGCCTCGGGACTGAGCCCGGACAACAAGCAGAAGATCTCGATGGGGCGCGGTCTGGTGCGTGATGACGTGAACGCGGTGATGTTCGACGAACCGCTGACCGTGATTGACCCTCATCTGAAATGGAAATTGCGGTCCAAGCTGAAAGAGCTGCATCAGCGCGTCAAAGCCACGATGATCTACGTGACCCACGACCAGACCGAGGCACTGACGTTTGCCGACGAAGTGGTGGTGATGCAAGAGGGCGAAGTGGTGCAGATCGGCACGCCGGTTGAACTGTTCGAGCGGCCTCAACACACATTCGTCGGCCATTTCATCGGCTCACCGGGCATGAACGTCTTGCCGTGTGAAGCTAAAGGCGACCGGGCGGTGTTCGAAGGCCACGAGGTCATGCTGGAAGGCCCAACCCATGGCGACGGTGGTCGCACCGACTTGGGCATCCGCCCGGAATATGTGGGCTTTGGCGACACCGGCATCCCGGCACATGTGACCAAAGTGTCCGACATCGGTCGCCACTATGTGGTCAGCGCTATGGTCGGCAATACCGCCCTTAAGGCTGTCACGGAACATGAGGTACCCGAGCCCGGATCAGAGGTCTTCCTGCAATTCAAACCAGAACAATCCCGCGTCTATCGCGACGGCTGGATCGCAACCGAGGAGCGCAGCTGATGAGAACAGAAAACCAAAAAGCGTGGTTCTTTGTCCTGCCTGTGCTGGCGCTGGTCGCGTTCAACGCGCTGGTGCCGATGATGACGGTGGTCAACTACTCGGTGCAGGAAACTTTTGGGAACAATCAGTTCTTCTGGGAAGGTCTGGGCTGGTTCGAACAGATCCTGCGATCTGACCGGTTTCAGGCCGCCCTTGGACGACAGTTCCTGTTCACTTTCCTGATCCTGCTGATCGAGGTGCCGCTGGGCATCATCGTCGCCCTGTCCATGCCGCGCAAAGGCTTCTGGGTGCCGGTCTGTCTGGTGCTGATGGCCCTGCCGATGCTGATCCCGTGGAACGTGGTGGGATCGATGTGGAACATCTTCACCCTGCCGAAAATCGGTCTGATGGGATACTTTCTGAATGACGTGCTGGGCATCAACTATGACATGACGCAACAGCCGCTTTCCGCCTGGATCACGGTCATTGTCATGGATGTCTGGCATTGGACCTCGCTGGTGGTACTGCTGTGCTACGCGGGCCTCGTGTCGATCCCCGACGCATACTATCAGGCGGCCAAGATCGACGGGGCCAGCCCGTGGTCGGTCTTCCGCTATATCCAGTTGCCCAAGATGAAAACCGTTCTGACTATCGCCGTTCTGCTGCGCTTTATGGACAGTTTCAACATCTATACCGAGCCCTTCGTGCTGACGGGCGGCGGCCCCGGCAACTCAACCACCTTGCTGTCGATCGACCTTGTGAAGATCGCGCTGGGGCAGTTCGACCTTGGCCCTGCGGCCGCGATGAGCCTGATCTATTTCGCCATCACGTTGCTTGTGTCGTGGCTATTCTACACTCTGATGACAAAGGATGACGCAGAATGAAAAAGCGGTCCATCATCCCGATCCTCTATATCGCGTTCCTGATGCTGCCGATCTATTGGCTGGTGGCGATGTCCTTCAAGACCACGAACGAGATTCTGTCGGGCTTTTCCCTGTTTCCCCAGACCTTTACGCTGGAAAATTACATCACCATCTTCACCGATCCGACATGGTATTGGGGATACATCAACTCGATCTCCTACGTGACTCTGAACACGGTACTGTCGGTCTGTGTCGCCCTGCCTGCGGCCTATGCGTTCTCGCGCTATCGGTTTCTGGGCGACAAGCAGCTGTTCTTCTGGCTACTGACCAACCGGATGGCTCCGGCGGCGGTGTTTGCCCTGCCGTTCTTCCAGCTTTATTCGTCGATCCACCTGTTCGACACCTATCTGGCCGTGGCTCTGGCGCATACGCTGTTCAACGTGCCGCTGGCGGTGTGGATTCTGGAAGGCTTCATGCGCGGCATCCCAAAGGAACTGGACGAAACCGCCTATGTTGACGGCTATTCCTTCCCGCGCTTCTTCGTGACGATCTTCCTGCCCAACATCAAAGCGGGCGTGGGTGTCGCTGCCTTCTTCTGCTTCATGTTCTCATGGGTCGAAATGCTGCTGGCCAAAACGCTCACTGCGGTCGAGGCGAAACCCATCGCCGCCGTCATGACCCGTACTGCGTCCAGCGCGGGGTATGAGCTGGGCCTGCTGGCAGCCGCCGGGACGCTGACCATTATCCCCGGTGCCATCGTCATCTGGTTTGTCCGCAACTACATCGCGCGTGGTTTCGCGATGGGCCGTGTGTGAGGTTCGATATGCGTAAACTCCTTCTCACCCTCCCCTTCCTTCCTTCGATGGCGTTTGCCCAACAGGCGGGCTGGGGCAGTGTCGGCCAGCAAGAGGAAAAAGGGTTTTCCTGGACCGACCCCTTGTGGCCCGATTTCTGGATGGCCTGGACGCCCGCAACGCTGGCGCTGTTTGTGGGCATCTTTTCGGCCATCGCCCTGATTGGCGTGCTCGAAGGGTTCAAATTCCGCGACGGGATCGAACGGCGCGGCGTGCTTGGCCTGACGACCACCCTGGGCGACCGGCTGTTCATCACCCTGCTGGGATCGGCTTATATCTTCCTCGCCTGGCTTGGGATCGTCGGGCAACCCGTCTGGACACCGCTATTCCTGTCTATTGGCTGGGGTATTTTCGTCTTCTGGAAAGTTTGAGCTTTGCGAAACAGCGAAAGGATGCTTGTCTGTCAGGCATACTAAAAAATGCGACACGAAAGACCGATGCGAAAGAAAAAGACAACAAACCTTCTGACCGAGGTTGAACTTGAGTTCATGAATGAACTCTGGGCACTGGGTCGGGGCTCGGTCCGTGACGTGCTTGATCGCCTGCCACCAGAACGCAATCTGGCCTATACATCCGGTGCGACCATCCTGCGGATTCTTGACGACAAAGGCTTCGTCGAAAGCCGCAAGGACGGAAAGACACTGATCTATTCGCCGCTGCTGGAGAAAGACAGGTATCAGGCGCGGTCGCTGCAAAACCTCTCGCGTACATTGTTCGATGACACGCCCGCCTCATTGGTGGCGCGTCTGGTGGACGATGCGGGCCTGAGCGAAGCCGATCTGGAGGAAATTCGGGCACTGGTAGAGAGGAGACTGCAAAATGACGGCGGTTAAACCGGTTCTCGATGCGTATCTCGAACTGAACATCGTACTTGGCCTTGCGGCCATGATATGGCTGGCGGTTCGGGGTGTTCTGACCAAGACCTCAATGCAATATGGGTTCATTGCGCAGCTCAGGGTGCTCAAACTGTTGTGCCTGTGCGTTCTGCTCAGCCCTGTTCTGGCCGTGGCTATCGGTGCGGTTGCGACCCTGACCTCGGCCCATGGCACCATCGCGATCGGAGACATTGCCGTCGCCGCCTATCTGCGCGGTGAAATCGCGATGCCAGCCACCCAGTTCGAAGCCCTTCTGAACACCCGCGAACGCTGGGTCGAAGTGCTGCTGGCGGGTGCATATCCCCTTGTGTCGGCAGTAGCGGCGCTGCTGGCCTTTGTGTCTGCGGTTTACCTGCTGCGCGTCCTTCGCGACGGGTTGGCGATCCGGCAGACCATTCAATCCAGCTTTCTCTGGCGTCAGTCCGCCAAGGTCGATATCCGTCTGTCAGATCGGATCTCAGTGCCCTTCGCCGTGCGTGGCCTGCGCCGTCGGCATGTCGTTCTGCCCAGCCACCTGCTGGACACCCCGCGCGAGCTGCGTTTTGCCCTTGCGCATGAGCTGCAACATATCCGCGCCGGAGATGTTGAGTGGGAACTGGGCTTTGAACTGCTGCGCCCCCTGCTGTTCTGGAACCCGGGTTACATTGCGCTGAAGTATCAGTTCGACCGGCTGCGGGAACTGGCCTGCGACCAATCGGTCGTGGCGCGCAAGGGGATTGATGCGCGGGACTACACCACCTGCCTGCTGGACTATTGCGCGCGCACCGTCACCCGTGGCAGCCCGCGTGTCCTGAACGTGGCTCTGGTAACGGGCGGCAAGGCCAAACGTGTGTTGCGTCAGCGCGTGATTGCTTTGGCCGATGCACCGTCAACTCAGGCAACGCAGCCGGTTCTGTTCGTGGGGCTGGCGCTGATTTTTGCTCTGATGCTGGGATTCGGCGCGGCCTCGGTCCAGCAGACCGAGGATTGGAGCCATGACCGGCTGATGCTGTCCACCGTGGTCAACCTCGAACGGCTCGAAGCGCGCAATCAGGGCAACTGATCTACCAGCCCCGACGCCCGAATAAAGCCTGCAACCGGGTCTGACCCGCAAAGGGATCAACCGGTTGCGGTGCCGCAAGGTTGGACACGACCCGGCGAACCAGAACCCAGCAGACCCCGGCAAAGATGATCCCGCCCAACGCCTGCCCCAGCAACACGCCCGGCGCGCCTGCGATAAAGCCTCCGGCAACAGCAAAGGGCCAAGTGCCCAAAGTGTGCCGCCCCCAGTTCACCCAGGTCGAATAGACCGGGTGGCCCAGATTGTTGAAACTGGCATTCGCAACAAAGATCACCCCGTTAAAGAACGACGCCAGCGCAAGCGGACCACAGAACAGATAGATCAGCGCCCGTGTCTCTCCCTGCGCCTGAAACAGGTCGGCAATCGGTGCGCGTAACAGGAACAACGTGGCAGCCATCAGGCAGACATAGACCGCAGTGAACTTGACCCCGGCCACAAAGCTCTGCCGAACCCGATCATACTGCCCTGCTCCGAAATTCTGGCCCACAATCGGACCGATGGCCCCCGACAGCGCAAAGACCACCGAGAAGGCCACGGGCATCAGCCGCCCGATCACAGCCATTCCGGCCACGGCGTCGGTTCCGAATTGCGCCACCTCGCGAATGACAATGGCGTTGCCGATGGGCGTGGCGATATTGGTCAGGACAGCGGGAACAGCAATCGACGCCACGGGGCGCACATTCGCGGCCAGTTGCGGCAGGGATGGTTTGCCAAAGCCCCCGTGGACCCGTACCGCGGGCCGGATGGCGGCGATCAGCATACATATCCGGGCAATGACCGACGCAATGGCTGCCCCGTCCAGCCCCAGCCCAACGGCAAAGATCAAAATCGGGTCCAGAACCGCATTCGCCACTCCGCCGTAAATCGTCGCCTGCATCGAACGCCGCGCATCCCCGTGGGCCCGCAATACCGCCATACCAGCCATGGCAATCGCCATCACCCACATGGTCGGCAGGATGATCGACATGTAACGCGCGGCAAGACGCAGCACCTCTCCCTCGGCCCCCAGCAGGGACAGGCAAAGCTCAAGGTTGAACATCACCGCCATTGAAACCGCCAAGCCGATCAACGCCCCCAACACCGCAACGCTGGTTGCGAATTGGCGGGCCTGTTCGGGCTGTCCGGCACCCAGGGCGCGCGCCACCAAGGCCCCCGCCGCGATTGACAGGCCCACATTGACCGAGTTGGTAAAGAACAGCAGCGTCCCGGCATACCCCACCGCCGCCGCCAGCGCGTCATTGCCCAGCATCGAGATGAAGATCATGTCGACGAAATCCACGGCAAAGATGGCCATCAGGCCAATGCTGGTGGTCAGGGACATGCGGGTGACATGCCCCATCAGGCTGCCGGTCAGAAAAACCGCCTTTGCGTCGGATTGCGTAGCCATTGGTTTTTCGTCCTTACCCCTGTTGCTCGGATTTGTACCCCCGCAAAAACTGACGGAGAAAACCCGACAGCTCAACCCGCAGCGCATCTGCGTCAAGGGCAACGAACCGGCCCTCAAGCGACAGTTTGACAATGCCGTGCACCGCCGAAAACACCGTGCGCGCCCGCAAGGCCAAGGTGGGCTGGTCCAACGCCGGGCTGATCGCGGCAAGCGGGGTCATAACCTCGGCAATCAGAACGGCGTGTTCTTCCAGATGCCAATCCGGCACAGGAACGCCCGGCGGCATGCGGTGATCGAACAAAGCCGCCCAGAGGTTCGGATTGCGTGTTCCGAAATCAAGATAAGCCAGCGCCAGCGCTTGCAGCTGATCCTCGGGCGTTTTCTGCGCGGCGGATGCGGCCTGCAACTCAGTATGCAATCTGGCCAGGGTTTTCGAGTTCACGGCCAGAATCAGCAGGTCCAAATCCTCATAGGCGTTGTACAGGCTACCCAGAGCGCATCCCGCATCTTTGGTCACATCACGGGCCCGCAAAGCGGCCAAACCATCGGCCTCGATCCTCTTTTCGGCAGCCGTCAGAAGATTTTTTTTCAGAATTTCTCTTTTGTTATTAGCCACTTGATCCTCCGCCAGCGATATTTGTTGAACAATGTTCATTTTTAATATTGAACGCCGTTCACAAATCGCACATATTCACCTCATGAACAATGTTCATAAACGAGGAGCCAAAGATGTTCAAACAGTTTGCCACATTGTTACGCGGCCGAAGCTATGAGGCAGCAACCGCTGTCACCGACCGCCATGCGCTGCCGATTTTACGCCAGCAGATCCGCGATTGCGCCCACGCCGTCCAGATGTCGCGCAAGGCGGTGGCCGTTGCGATGGCCCAGAATGAACAGGAAAAGAAACAGCACAACCGCCTGACCCAGCAAATCGCCGACCTTGAGGTGCGCACCCTGGCCGCCCTGCAACAAGACCGCGAGGATCTGGCGCAGGATGCAGCGGAAACCATCGCCCATCTTGAGGCCGAGCGTGACGTCTCGACCCAGGCGCAGGTCCGGTTTGATACGGAAATCACCCGTCTGCGCACTGTCCTGCGTGAGGCCGAAACCCGGCTGCGTCAGTTGCAACGCGGCCAGCGGTTGGCCACGGCCACGGACAAGACACAGCGCCTGCAACAAGTGGCCCCCGACAGCGGCCTCTCTACCCTGCGCGAAGCCGAAGACACCTTGCATCGGTTGCAGGAGCGCCAAAGCGAAATGGACGCCACAGCCCGTGCCATGACCGAGCTGGAAACCACCGGGTCTGCCGAAACCATTCGCGATCGTCTGGCCGACGCGGGCTGCGGCAAGCCGTTGCGATCCAGCGCTGATGAAGTTCTGGAACGGCTGAAGAAGAAGGCCGCGAAATCTGAAAAACAGAAATCAAAGTAACCTTAACAGCCCCATTCAAACATTTGAAAACAAGAGAGGAAAAGACCAATGAACACCGAAGAAAACCTGAACCTGCCCCAGTCGAACGCTTGGAACATGTTTACGATCGGCTCATTCATCGTCGCCGCTGCGATGATGGCGGGCGGTATCTATTTCCTTGAGGCCAGCTTTGCCGCAAAGGGGTTTTACTCGATGTCCGCGCTGATGCTGGTGCACACGACCGTCTCGATCACCAAAACCCTGCGGGACCGTGAAGAATCGCAGCGTCTGCATAACCGGATCGAGGATGCGAAGACCGAGAAACTTCTGAAAGAAGTTGGCGACAATATCGCCGCTTAAACGATCACATCGCGCACAGACAGGCGCGCGCGGCTGGGGGTGGCTTTGTTGGCGGCCCCCAGCCGTAACGCGTTGAACAACACCCTGCCCTCGGGCAACGCGAACCTTTCTGTGATCGTCCTGCGTGTTGCTGCATCATCCGCCAAAGCCGCCGCGGGCCAACCCACAAGCCCACGCGCCGTGGCCTGCAACCAACTGCGGTAAAACGCCTGCCCCGCCTGTGTCATCGGTTCCTGTTCCGGCCAGTGAAACAACGCAATTGCCCCTGCGCCCTGACTGCGCGCAGCCTCGCCTGACAATTGTGGGCCAAGGCCCAGCGCGGACAATCTGCTGTACAACCTGCCCCCAAGAACGGTCGGAACCAGACGCGCGGTGACGGCGTCCATGGCTAGAACTTCGCGGTTCAGACCATCCAGATTGTATCGCGGGTCGTCCCTGCGTAGGCGCATCCAGTTCAGCAGCTCTGACCGAAAGGCCCGAGGGTGCATGACACGGGCAGATGCAATGTCGACCTGTTTAGCCAGCCACGCAATCTGTTCCCGGTCCGTGACCAAGGTCAAATGCGGCGCGGCCCAATCGGCAAAGGCATCCTTGGCCGCAGGCGCAAAACCCGCGCGGTGCGTCAGACGTTTTGGAACCGCAGCCGATAATGCCACATCTTCGGCCAACGCAGATCCATCCGGCACAATCCGGGCGATTGGGCGCAGGCCAGCCTGATCTGCCTCTTGGGCCCAGATCACCGTGGCACCTATTCCCTGCGCAGCCAATGCCAGCACCGTCCCTTCGACCGCCGCACCACAAGACACCTCCAGATCGCGATCGGTTGGGTCGCCAATCGGCAGACGCCGGGACAGATCGGCCAGAACCTCGATCCCGCCGTCGCGCATCCTCCAGCGGGCCGGTTGGGTGTTGTGGGCCGAGGGTGCCAGCATCGCCAGGGCGACAATGGCTTCGAACTCTGCGCGTTCCATCACGACAACTCCTTGGAGAACAGGTGGAGCCGGTGCAGCGCCACGGCCCCCGCTTTTTCCGTTTGCCGCAGGCTGGCGGCGTTTTCATCCGCGATCCAGGTCCCGCCTACGGATTTGTACCCGGCCCTGATCATATCCCGCGTCATCTCGGACAGCATCAAAGGATTGACGGACCGACCCTGATATTCGGGCATAACACCCTGAAAAATCACCACGGCGCGGTCCCGCCGCGCTTTGTAGCGCAGATAGTGCCACGGCAGGGACAGGCGCATCCGCGACCCCAGCCGCCGCAACAAAGGGTTGAGGTCAGGTATGGCGATCACCGCCCCGGCGGGTTCCCCCTTGTAGTGCACCACTTTGGAAATCCGAGGGTCCATGATCCATTTCATGTCTTTGGCCTGAAAGTGGAACTCTTCGGCGGTGACCGGCACGAACATCGGGTTGTTCCTGAAACTGCGGTTCAGGATTGTGCGGGCATCTTCCAACCTCTCAGCAATGGTTGCGCGGTTGACCGGAGCAAAGGCGAACCCCTGATCCAGCAATTGCGCGCGCTGCGCGTCCGGCAAAAGCGTCGGCGCCCTGTCCAGACGCCGTTCAAAGGTGGTCATCGGAAACTGCCGGTTGTAGCCGTTTTCCCCTAACAGTTTCGGCAAATGGGGCGGTCCCCATATCTGATCGGTATAAGGCGCCCGATCAAAGCCTTCGGTCATTATACCGGCCTGCTGCATTGCGGTCAGGTTGAAGTTCCCCGTCAGGCGGGTCAGCCCCTTGGCCCGTGCCCAGCTCTCTGCCGCGCCCAGCAATGCGGCTGCGGCGGCAGGATCGTCTGCGCAATCGAAGAACCCAAAGCAGCCCCTCGCCTCGGCATACAGATCATTCGATGCGCGATGCAGATGGGCCGTGATCCGCCCGACAGGCGCGCCCTGACGCAGTGCCGTGAAATAGGTGAAGTCAGAATCCGATGAAAACAGCGGGTTCTTGACCGACAGAAACCGTTTCAAATCAGCCTTCATCGGCGACACGTAATTTGTGTCCAAGCCGTATGCGTGGAACGGGGCCGCGAAAAAGCTGGGGAAATGCCGCTCTTGAATTTCGATCATGTCCGCCCCTCAGCTGCCATCAGCTGCGCCATTCGCTGAACCGCGCGCAGGGCCGCGCCCGTGCTGTCCTGACCAGCAATCGCCGGGCTGCTCAGCAACACAATCATCATGGGATGATCCGACAACCGCACAGCATGGGTGGCGTCATAGCGGGAAAACAACCAGTTGATTTGCTCGTCCTGAGCCGCGCCAAGGTGCTGCACCGGCAATGCTGCAAAGCTGGACCGCAGCGCGTCCAGCTCCATGTCAGACAGGTCTGCCTCGGTCAGCAACATCGCATCCGGGGCCCCGGCGGCGCGGCGCAGCAGAGCAAGGCCGGCCTCAGCCCCCTGCCCCTGTGCCTCGGCAATTTCGCGCAGGGCGATCAGTTGGCGGTCTTCGATGCGCAAGGCCACGGCGGCCTGCCAGATGGCCAGAAGGATCAGCGCCGAGACGACAATCGCCGTGACCTGAGCGCCGGTCCGCAGGTCCAGTGAAACCAGAGCGGACAGGATCAGGGTCACCAAAACGGTCACCAAGAAAACGATCCCGAAGCTGCGCAGAATATCAGCGGCGCGCAGGCCGGGGCGGTTCATCCCGATCGCCAGCCAGCACAGCACCAGAACCGCCACACCGCCCAGCTTGACCGGCGCGTCTATCACCGTTTCGCGCATGTAATCCGTGGCCAGAAACGGCAGGATCAGGACGAATGACAGGCCGATCCGGTTGATGGTCCTGTTTTCCGTCGGCGACAGGCTAGCCCGGTCCCTGCGCCAGACAAACAGGGCTACACCGCTGAGAGCGATGAGCTGGAACAAGAGCAACGCGGAAAGGCGAACCGGCTCAAGGCTGCTGAACTGTATCAACCCCATCACGCTCAGCCCCAAGGCACCCCATGCGCAGGTCTGTTTGAGGAGCGGAGGCGCATGACGGCGTAGCAAACCTTCGGCCAGAACAAGCGCGGCAAGGGGCACCAGTGCGGCACAGCAATTGGCCACCGCCGAGAACAGCCAGCCCCAGCCGTCCCAATGGCCGACACGGGCCAGCATCAGGCCGATCAGCACCCACAGGCAGAACCGAAACCGCCGCGCAATCTCAGGCCGTTGCACCAGATCACCTATATGCAGCAACACAACCACTGCGCCCAGCGCGGCACATATGGCCACCCAAGTATCCGCCAAATAGGCCGCCGTATCCATCATGAGCCCAGCAACCTGTTCATTTGACGCCGCACCAAAGGCCGCATCACCGCAGCGACAAAACCGGGCAAAGGGCGTTCAACCTTGCCGGTATGCGGGTTCAGAAACCAACCGCGAAAATCTGCGCCATGCGGGCGACCCAGCAGGCCATGCAGCGCCTCACCCCCCATCAGGGTTCCCGCCATGATCACCATCGGCGCAAAGGACATGCGACTACGGGTTCCGGCAATCACCTCTCCGGCCAAGGACAGATCCACATGGTGACGGGATGAGGAATGGGTCAGCACATATTCAGCCTCAGCCGCTGCTGCGGCATCGCGCATCTCAGACGTCAGCTCGTTCCAACCCGTGCCCTGCGTGGTATAGCCCAGACGCTCTTCCGGCATCGGATCGCCGGGCCCTGTCACGTAAACCGATGGCAGGGGCGAGGCGTAGGCATCAATCACCGCCCGTCCCTTGGCGCGCGCGGTGCGGTACAGCAGCAGGCTGGCCCCCAAATCGTCGGTGCCATTGATGACAATATCCGCCGCTTCAACCAGCCGCTCCACGTGATCCGGCCATTCGGCGCCCAGCACCTCAATCTCGGCCTCGGGGTTGATCTGCAGGCACTGATCGCGGGTCGCCTGCGCCTTGTCCTGATCGACCGTCTTCAGCGTCGCGAAAAGCTGCCTGTTCAGGTTCGAGACCTCGAAACTGTCCAGATCGGCCAGGATCAAGCGCCCGACCCCGGCGCGGATCAGGGTCATGATGGCGCTGCCGCCCATCCCCCCGGTCCCGCAGACAAAGACACAAGCGCCGCGCAACCTTTCTTGTTCGGGTTCCGAGACAAAGCCCAGATTACGCGTGGTGAAGTCCTGATACGAGAACATGCTCATTTCTCCTGCCCTCTGGCCCGTAAGATGCCGAAATCCCGATGCGTATCGGCCCATTGCCACACAGGCATCGCCAAACGCTGTATCACAGCAGCGACCACGGCCAGCGCGACGGCGGCAAAAGACCCGCGCGGAACCTCGCGCCCGACGTAGGACAGCGCAGTGGGCATATCCATCTGCCCCAATTGCAGAACGTCATCGCCGCGATCATAGTCCAGCTGATCCCGGCAATAGTCGTTTACGGCTTGATCCCGGTGTTTGGGTGCGTCGTCATAGGTTTTCTTCAGATGATCCGAGCCGCCCGTATAGGCGTTGGTGATCACGAACCGTTCCTCATCAAAACCAGCCTCGGGGCCAACGCCAAAGACATGGCGATGATGGCGCATGATCTCGCGCCCCAGCAACAGATGCAGCAGGCTGCGCCGATTCTGCGCGCCGCCACCCGGCACCGGAAAGACCCGCGCGAACCCGTGACCGACAAGGCCGACAACCGCAGGCACCTGCGTAACATTCGAAATCCAAAGCGGTCGCATGCCATTGCGAAACAGCATCAGCACGCAGGTCAGCCCATAGAGCACCCAGCTGAGCCCCTGACTGCGCAGATCGGGGTCCACCATCACCAACCCCAGGTGCAGAACCTCTTCGGAGCGATGCCCCAGATCGACATCCATCAAAGCCAGCGCATTGAACGCCACCGGAGCCTGATCCGCACGGCGCGAGACCAGCGTGATGACCGACTGCGCAAGGCGATCACTGTCCCCGGCAAAAACGCCGTACTCCAGCTCACCCGCCGGCAATGTCTTGGACGCAACCGTGCGCAGATCCGACACCAGCGCCTCTAATTGGTCCGGCGACATCCACAGGCCGGGCCGTTCGACGATGCGAACCTTGTACCCGCCCGAGGCGTTCAGACGAACATCCATGTACCGCTGAGACGCGGCGCTGAGTATGGCGCTTAACAAATGCTGTTCCTGCTCTGACTTCTCATTGCCAAATATGAATAGCTTTATGACAAAACTAAGGTACGGCGTGCCTCTTTGGATCGTGATCCGCAGGACGGACTGAACCGGATTGGCATGGGCTTGCGCAAGTCCAGAAATCCACCAGTTCCGCGACCCGCGTGGCCGCGTTAAGCTGGCCCCAACCAAAAGGACGTTCGAGATGAAAATTGTCTGTGGCGGGCAAACCGGCGTCGATATGGCCGCGCTGGACGTCGCACGCCATCATGGTCTGAATTACGGCGGCTGGGTTCCGCTGGGGCGCACCAACGAGGATGGTCGCATTCCGGATCACTTCACTGGTCTGAGTGAAACAACCTCGACCGACGTCGCGATCAGGACCCGCTGCAACGTGGTTAACAGCGATGCCACTCTGATCTTCATTGATGGCTCAACCAGCCCCGGCACGGATAAGACTGTCGCTTTTGCGCAAGAGGCCAGCAAACCCTTTCTGTTGGTGGACGTGCGCGAGGGCGCTGATGTCTGTTCGCAACGCGTGCGGGCCTGGCTGGACACCCAACACATCAACGTTCTGAACATCGCCGGTCCCCGCGCCTCGGAGGCACCGCAGATCAACGCTCAGGTCCGCGCTATTTTGGAAAGTCTGATGGACCTGCTCAACACTTAAAGAGCGTCAGGCCCGGGGCTTGCGGCTGAGCAATCCGTATTTCAAGGCCCAGGACCGGAAAGAAGACCGCTTGCGCGCCTTTCGCGTCAGCCCTTGTCTGGAAGCCTCACCGCCTTTGCGGTTGAATTCGTAAACGTCAATAACCCGCTCGGCGCACCCGCAGGCTTCGCCCAAACCGACCTTGGCGAAATAGAATTTTTCAAAGCTTTTGGGATTCTGCATGGCACCCCTCCTATGCGCATTGAACCCTTTCTTGGCTGCATGGGCCAAATCACTTTTTCGAAGATCGACAAAGGCTCGCGTCTGCCCGGCGGTTAACCCGACCAATGCCCTACATCCGCGCCATCAACAATGATCGCCAAGTCCCAGAATTTTCTGGCTTCTTCCTCGGCAGCCTCTGCGGCAACAGGATCATCCGGAATACGCTCGACACGGAAACCGAACTGCTCGAACCCACAATGATCCAGCCTGCTGAGGATGACGGGATAAACCTCACGCTCCAGCGCAGCGGCAGCCAAGAGCCTTGCGGTTTTATGCGGGGCTTCCGGCGCTTTCAGAATTCGAATGCCGATATAGGTGGGGCCGTCCTCGTCCCGTTCCCATAGCGCGGCAGAAGGCGCCAACCCGCTGTCAGGAAATACAACTTTGCCCTGAGGCTTGCTTGGGCCGTCGCCCAATATCACTGCATCCAGTTGCACCGGCCTTTTGGGTGAGGTCCGGCTTAGAATATCCAGCCACAGCATGTCCGTCATTTTTCGCCCCCCGCCCCGGCAATGATCTGCGCCGCTTTTGCTGCCCCTGAATCGGGCAGTTCAATCCTGTTCAGGGCGGTGCGGTAAACCTCAACATCGCCATGGTCCAAACAGCCCGAAACCGTGCGTTCCAATTGCATAAACTCTTTGTCGGTGATGATAGCGCAGAGGTCCCGATCCGCCAGCGCGCGGGCGCGTCTTTCCTGATTGTCCAGATAGGGTGCGGATTGCGGGATCAGAATGGAGGGTATCTTGTGATACAGCACCTCCAACACCGAATTATACCCTGCGGCCGAGATCATGAGGTCCGCTGCCAAGCACAAGGATGTGGCCTCGAACGTCTGAACGACACGGGTATTCGACCACCCGAACGCGGCTGGCTGAACCGTGCTGCCCGGCCAGGTCACGACAAGATGCAGGCAGTCTGATCGATCCTCAAGCATTCCGGAGATCGCCTGAAGCTGGGCTGAGCGATCCGAGGCGACGCCGCCGCCCAGCATGCTGACCACCAATTGCTTGAAGTCTATTCCAAACCGCTCGGCCAGCCGAGCCCTTAGGTCCGCGCGCGCGTCGTCGGACTGCTCCGTCCGGCGCACAATCGGGCCGACATAATGCACATGATCGCCATAGCTATACGCGTCATTGAGTTCTTCAAAGGCTTCTGATGGCACGATAATCCGGTCGAACACACCTTCGCGGGCCAACATGGTTTGCCGCGACCGCCCATCGGGCCACAGGCCCCGGCGCACCCACACAGCGGAAAGGTTCCGTTCCAGAATTGTGCGATAGACTGAATCGAACACGTAGCCGCCGTCAAACACCAGCGTATCACCTGGCTGCGTCGCGGCGCCAAGCCGACGATAGGTCAGGATATCATTGCCATTGGTGCTATCCATGGCGTCGATGCGCGAAACCAACGGGATACAATCCACGCCTTCGCGCCGCACCAACGGCACGCAACTGGGAAAGGCCGCAAAAAGTCGGGGATGGTCCTTGGGCAATTCTCGGGCGATCACCGAGC
Organism: Ruegeria sp. BE1; assembly: GCF_056538885.1. Lineage (NCBI taxonomy): Bacteria > Pseudomonadati > Pseudomonadota > Alphaproteobacteria > Rhodobacterales > Roseobacteraceae > Ruegeria > Ruegeria sp. BE1. The sequence continues at coordinate 668,499 of NZ_JBQFTY010000001.1, read as the reverse complement.
AGCGCTGCGCATGCCCCAGACCTACCCCGTTGGTCGGTAGAAACAGGGTTCTAGGTGTCGCGCGTTCCTCTGGACGTTCCGGGGTTTTCAGCCCCGCCTCAGCCTCCAAGCGGGACAGGTCCACCGAATGCAGCCACTGCGACAGCGAGGCTTGTTCCGCGATCTGCGAGATATTGGCCAGAATCTTCCCCGTCAGATACCCGTCCAGTGCGAAAGGCGTTTTCGGCCCAAGCAACGCAGGCGCGCCAGAGGAAACCAGCGCTTCATCCTCAGTGCAGTCAATCGCTATGCCGCCCGCCGCGATAAGCTCAACAGCAAGCGCGGCGATGCGGACACCAGCGATCCCGTGGCCGAACATTGCCAGCACATCTGTTGAATTCGCCAGAGTCAGCGGCGAAAGATCGGTATAGAGATTGGTCGGCAAATCATGGAAATGCGATGCGTTGATCACCTCGTTCTGGGCGCCACTGACGATGAGCCGCAGATTGTACCTGCCCTGGTTGCTCATTCGGGAGAAACACGAGAGCGTCTCGGGGTTATCCAGTTCCATAGACCCAAGAACCACAGTCACATTCGGTAAGGCTCGTGGCGGTCTGGGGGTTTTTCGGATGTCTGCAACCAGCGGGCTGGCACACGTGGTCAACAGAGGGCGAGGCTGGAATTCCGTCAGATCAATGACCGTAGCCTCGCGTCCAAGCGCATAGGCCAACCGAGCCTTGGCCCCGATAAAGCTCTGCTGGGTTTGAAAACGGCCCGTTGCGATCACCGGAACTTCGGCATTCAGCTGCTTTTGCCGCAACGATGCAAGCAGACTGTCGTCGATATCCTCGGCCCCCAGAACAAAGACCGCATCAACCGCATGCTCGACCGGATCGACCAGAAAATTTGCGGCATCATAGGCCCGACCGCGACCGGGATCGTCCGGTAGATAGGCGGCGTCGATGCAAACAGTATACCCTCGGGCCGAAAGCTGCTCGGCAAAGGCAAGCTGAGCATCGAAGGACCGCAAAGACCGCGTCCCCGCCTCGACATAAATCATTGCAGCACCTCACTGTCGGCAGACAACACATTAGACAGCATCATCCCGAAACTTTGGGCAGAATAACGTGAAAGGGCCGCTTGTGAACGGACAACCTGCTCGTGATACAGATGCGGTTGCGCGATCAGCTTGGCGATGATCTTGTCCACCTCGCCCGGTCGACAAGCCAGAACCGCCTCACCAAAGGTTCTGCCTGTCTCGGCATTTGTCAAAACCACCTTACCGGCGCGCAAGGCTTCGGCGATCACGCGGCCAAAGCTTTCTTGCCAAGTCGGCGCCGTGAAATAGACAAAAAAGTCTATCCTTTCAAAGAACTCTTCCACAGTGATCGTGTCAAAGGGCAACAGAGTCCAATGGGCCCGCAGAACCCCTGCGTTCAACAGGGCATCTGCACCCAGAATTACATTGCTTTGCGCATGATTGGGAAAACACAGATCAAGATCGGACAGCACCGGAAATTTCTCGAACCCCGGACGTGAATGCCTGCCGCGCCGATCCTGCGGAGCATCACAAGGATCTTGCGTATCGGTCTGACAGATATTGAACCAATCCGTCTGCAGTACCCCCCACTGTCGCACCATCGGGCGTACCGCCAGCCAGTCCAACACAGTTTTGCGGTTATGCTGTGAAATCGGAGCCAGTGTTTTCCGGACCGACAGGGTTGCGGCCTCGATCTGACCCAGGCAGGACAGAACATCGAACCCTTCTTCACCGCCGGGCCTCAGAAAGTTCTCATGTGTTACAACGATAAGCTCGTTGGCGAAAATCCGGGTGTCCAACGCGCCGTGAAATTTCAGAAAGGCGGGGTTGTGCAGGATCACGAAATCGGCGCTGATCCGCGGCGCATCCCAGATAAGGGGAATGCCCAAATCCGCAAGCACCGACCGCAACAAGGGTGAAACATGCTGAGTTTCGCCAAAGGTTTTCGAGGTGACGGCATGTACCTCAAGTTCGGCGAATTTCACGGCCACCTGCAGTTCGGCCGCGACAGCCGCAGACGTACCACCCGAGAAACGTGGCTCGATGACATAGGCAACCTTGGGGCGGCCGGACTGCGTGATTGAGTCGTATCCGGGCATGCGTTTAGTGCTGGAACGAGCTTTCACGCGCCGACGCGTCATCCACAGAGGCATCCGTTGCGCTGGCGGTATAGCCGTAGTTCACGCTGCCGTTGGAGGCTGCATCGTGGAAATCGCGCAGCTCGTTTGACAGCTCATCATCTCCGGTCAGCAGGCCCGGATTTTTATCGAGGTAATCCTTCAATGCCGCCATGTCGTTGGTGGACAACATCTGATCAATCGCGATCAGATGCTCAAGTGTGATTTCAGCACGCGCCCCGCCTGCCCCCGCAAGAAGGAGCAGCGCAGTCACGATGCCAACTAGTCTGCCGTCAATCATCTGTTCAAACCCTTAAAACTCGTCAATTACATTCACAGATCGTTCTACTTCTCCGCGGTCAAAAACCGCCCCCGTCAATTCGTCGTGGCCCTCAGCTTTTTCAGAACCTGGTTTCTCAGCTGGCTGGTTCGGTTGGTTGCAGCGGAATTTCGGTTGGTTCTTTGCGTGGCACGCCGGACCGGCGCAGCCCCGCCCCCCTCTCCGGCCAGATACAATTCTACAAGGCCGGTCGGTGTTTTGGAGTTCGCTCCGGTAAAGTCGCGCAGCAAGGCGCCCGCATCCTCAGCCAAAGCCGCGGCCCGGGCCGCGTCCTGGGCGTGATAATATCGAACGTTGGATTGACTGACCTTGTAGCCAACGCGGGCCGTTCCGCTTAGCGCATGACCTGTATTGGCAAGATCGGCCACCACTGCATTAACCGAACTTTCAGAAAGCCGGTTAGGTGCATATAGCCGGAACTGTGCGCCAGTCGCTGGCGCTGCGGGCTCGACCGGGGGGGCGATCTCTGCGGGCACGGCCACGATCTGTGTCGAGGCTGGTGGTAGTTCAGCAGTCGGGGCGATCTCATCAGGCACAGCCACAACCTCTGTCGAAACCGGCGGTAGCTCAGCAGTCGGGGCGATCTCATCAGGCAAGGCCACAACCTCTGTCGAAACCGGCGGCGTCGCAGGGCGCGGCGTGAAGATGGGTGCTGTCATGGTCTCTGCGCTCAACTCCGGATAGTCGCCCTGGGTTGAGGGCTGCAGCGACACCGTGAACAGCTCAATTTCTTCCGATGCTGCCAAGGGTCGCGTATCCGCCTGACGCAAAGGAATGGCGTTCAACACGGATGCGGGCTGAGCGACAGATGGCAAAGCTGGCGGAACCTTGATGGTCACAGGTAGAGCCAAGAGTTTCGGGCTGGGGGCTGGAGCTGTCAGCGCTGCAACAGAAATCTCAACCGGCTCAAACTCAGTCGATTGCACATCGGCCAGATGAGCCACCGAAACAAAGAATTCCGGTGCAGCATCATAAGGCAGGAAACTTGGATTGGCCTCCTGCCGCGGCAGGTAACCGGCAACGCCGACCGGGAAAAGCGGCAACTCCAGCGCCGGAACGTAAGACAGGACAGCGGGGGCCAACCGGGGCGTCCCGATCTCAGCCAATGGGGTATCTTCGAGCGAATCCGACAGCGGCGGCGTTGCAGCGGCGGCACTATCCAGGTCCTCGGGCTCAACCAGAGGTGTTTCCGGCTCGTTTGGCCGGGTGTCGAACAAGTCCGACGCGATCACAATTTCCCCGTCAACAACGCCCGGGGTGACAAGCGGCGCTGGCTCGGACGCCAAAACGGGCTCACCCTGCGTCGACGCGATGCCTGCGAAATCCTGTGCCGTACCCTCTAACGCAAGCATTGCGTCGGATTCCAACGATTTGACCCCGGACGCGATCAAAAAAACGGCCGACGATGCAACCACCCCAAACAGGCAACCACCTGCGACCAGACCCAGCCGAACCCGATGGCGCATCTGCCGCTGGTCTTCAAGCTTTTGCAGCAGTTTTTTGGACAGGCGATAGTCGATCTCTTCCGTCGTCAGCCGCAGACTGAGGTCTGCTTCCTGTTCCGCCGGGTCCCGGCTGGGATCAAACGGAAGCCCATCCGGCCCTGACGATTGCGGTTGGGCACCAGCCTCAGTTTCAGCAGGTGGGCGATTTTCGTCAGCTGCTGGGTCGCCTGAAGGAGGCGTGTCCGACTCACCAGTCTGCGCGCTGATCCCGGCATTTTGGTTCTGCTTGGCTTGCTCCAGATGCTCGGACCGCGCCCGTTGCGCGACCGAAGACTGCTGGTTTTGGGATGGCTGGTTCGCTGCTGTCCGGGCCTGTTTGGCGGGCTGTGCCTGCTGACCGGCCCGGGCCTTTTCAGCGCCGCCCTTTTCTTGTTCAACACGCGCTTTTTCAAGGACTTTTTGCCATTCAGGAGACTGCACGAAATCATATACACCAGCCGCCTGGTTGGCGTTATTCTTGGCAACATGAGGTCGCTTTTTAGGACCGCTAGCCTTTGTCATACACTACCCCCAACGGGTCACTCATAACGCTGCAAGCAGTTAAAATTCGGATTAACCAAACAATCGCCTGAGCACACAAAAAACAAAAATATACTGGGTGGATTATAAAAAATCGGCGGCTCTAAAACAAGTCAGCTAAGGCCAGCAGATTTGAGTGGTAACAGAACAGGAAACCCGCTTCTCACGGGCACTGATGCTTGGGTACGTCAAATAGAGTTCAAGCTGCCAAGGTCGACGCCGCTCCACCCCATGCGTGCATCGGCGAGGATGGACAGAAGCTCGTCGTGATCCGGGTGATCGGACGAGCAGACATCCTGAGTTTTGAACTCTTGCGGATCGACATGCCCCCAGTTGCGCAATCGCAGGAAGTATACGCCATCCGCCTTCACCTCTTTGGCAAGATCGACGAAGGCAGGCATTTCCCGGAAGTTTGCCGTCTGAACCACAAAATCCAACCGCAGCGTGTCGATATCGCCCCTTGCGTTCAATTCCCCAAGGAACTGCAAATTCTTCTTTAACGTCGCGAAATTCCCACCTCGGCGCAAAACGCTATAGGTTTCAGGTTCTGCTGCATCAATGGAAACCCAGACCGATGAGACGTTCTCCCATAAGCCCAGATCGTTCCAGGCGCGTTCGTTGGCCAAAAGCCCGTTGGTGTGAATCTGTATCCGCCGACCCGGCGCATCGGATTGGGTCAAACGCCCAAGGATATGCCGGAAATGACGGCTGCCAAACGGATCGCCAGACCCGGTGACCTTGATTTTCGTGGCCTTGCTGACCAGAGACAGCAGATGATCCTCAAACACCGCGTTCAGGCATTCGGTTTCTTTGTGCGGCAGGTTGATCAACTGGATACGGCAGCTGGGGCAGGAAATATTGCACGACCGGTCATGGGACAGGATTACCCGGTCCGGGCCTTCCTGCAGTTCCAGTTTCAGCTTCTGTGTCTCATCGGTGCGAGCAGGCAACCTGCGGCCTGCGATCTTTGGACAATGCCATCGGCTGCAATGCGAAAAGTCTCCGTCGCGGACGGACCGCCTGATTTCCCGGGCACGGTCTGAATTCCAGAACCCGCCCTCTCCGTCCGATTCAAGCCGCCCGATCGGGGCGGGCTGCCAGGCCGAGCAACAAAAATGCACCTCACCCGTCGTCCGGGTTTCCATTTCCGAAAAAGGCGCCGGACAGGTGCGGGTCTGCAGCCATCGGTCCATCTCGGCTTCAAGGCTTTTGGACTTTTCGCGCGCGGCATCGATCAGGCGCTGGGCCATCAGGTCATGATGATCACGGCTGACCACTTCCCGCCCCAGCGCCTCGGTCGCCTGCCAGTGTTCGCGTTGGAGCTCGATCCAGGCGACAACCAAAACAGTGAAGATCGCATGCTCGGTCGTGTCCTCGGATACCTGAGCGATCAGATCGTCCAGCACAGCCGGACCGTTTTCCTTCAGAATGACTGTGGCAGTCTCGACCACCAAGTCCTGCGCATGCGCGTTCGGCCCGTCCAACAGCCTGCGCCGTCTGAGATATGTGGTGTTTTGTTCCGTGAGGGAATCGATGAGTGCGACACAAACTGTATCGCTGGTCTCGCTGGTCCATTTGGAGTCGGAATTAGCTGTCTGCATCGCGGGCGCAATTGTGACACAGCCCGGTTGCAAATCAAGCCTGCGCTAAAAACAGGCTGCTTTCAGTGCGCATTGCCGCCCACTTTCCGGGCCAAGGCGCTGAAATTAATTATTTTTTATTCAATGCAAATACCTACGACCGGCCATCGATCCGGGCGCTTCGCGAAACAGAGCGACGCGTCGGCCCCGCCCTGTTTCCCTGCTGGTTACCAGATCAGTCGGGCTTGGCGTCGCTGCGCAGTATGACAGGTGTAATGCTTGTGCCTTCGCCCTGAACATAGGCCAGCTGAATGATCAGCTCGGCCAGAGGCTCAAGATACCGCGCATTCTGGATCGCGCCGCTGTCGACCGGCTCATACCCAATCGCGCTGATCAGTGAACCCACCACCGCCTTTGCATCAGCGTCATCGCCAGCCAAAAAGACCTGAGGCGTTACACCCCCGTAGGTCGGTTCAGTTTGAACCACATCAGCGAAGACAGCGTTGAATGCTTTGACAACCGGGATACCGGGCAGTTTGGCCTGACAGTATTCCCCTGCCGATGTGTCGTGCCCCATCGTCAGCGCCATGTAATCGTCTGTCAGAGGGTTAGTGCAATCCACGACGATCTTGCCATCCAGCGGCCCCAGCATGTCCAGCGTTTCATCCAGCGCCGTGAACGGGACAGCGATGAACACAACATCCGCATCGGCCACGCGGTCGACGGCTGCGCCACCTTCCACGCCGTACTGCGCGGCAGCCTCGGTACCGCGACCTGTTTCGCGCGAGCCGAGAAACACAGAATGATCGGTCGCAGCAAACCGGCGGGCCAGTGCGCACGCAACGTTACCAGTACCAACGATCAGAAGATTTTGGGAATTGGGCACGATTTCTTTCTTTCTCTTGATAATGTTACAGCGGCGAGCATAGTAGAAAGCAAGCTGCGATGATACGGGTTTTAACAACCTTATCCCGGCAGCGCTCCGACTTGGGGCGAAATCTACAGCACTGCGCATGGGCCCAAGCGTTCCAGTTCCGGGCCCGCGGCGGAACACAAACGAGGCAAGTGGTAAGTCGATAGATGGCAATCAACATCGATGACTGGCTTTGCGCGCTGGGGATGGAGCGCTATTCAGACGTGTTTCGCGAAAACGACGTCGACGTCAGTATTCTGCCATCGATCACGGCTGAAGACCTCAAGGATATGGGCATCTCATCGGTGGGCCATCGCCGCCGGATACTGGATGCAATCGCGCAGCTAAGAACCGGGCAACTGCCCAATCAGGACAAACCCGCAGGTGAGGTGCATCGTACCGATGCGGAACGCATCGCTTCGCAAGAGCGGCGTCAGCTTTCGGTTGTTTTCACCGATCTGGTGGGCTCGACCCAACTGTCCGAACAACTTGACGCCGAAGAGCTGTCAGCCCTTTTGAGCGGCTACAAAAGCATTGTCACCGAAGTTGTCGAGAAATTTGGCGGCTTTATCTCTCAGTATCTGGGCGATGGGGTTCTGGCCTATTTCGGCTGGCCTCAGGCGGACGAGCACGATGTTGAGCGCGCCATACGATCTGGCCTTGCGATTACCGAGGCGATGCAATCGCTCAGCAAGCAGCAGGGGCTTGAAGTCAAGTGCCGGGTGGGTATCGCCACTGGGAATGTTGTGGTCGGTGACCTGATCCGAAACACGTATATCGAAGAGGATCAGGCCGTTGGCCGCGCCCCCAATCTGGCTGCACGGATTCAATCGATGGCCGCGCCTGGCACGTTGGTCATCTCGGATGAAACCAAACGGATCGTGGCCAATAAATTCGAGTTCTTTGATCTGGGCGGCCACACCCTCAAGGGGTTCAAAGGTGACATACGGCTATGGCGCGTCGACGGGACGTCGGATGGTCTTTTGGATTTGACCGACGCAGCAAACCAGGCTGACTTGCCGATCGTGAACCGGGTTAACGAGTTCGCACGCCTGAAAAACACCTGGCAGCAGACTCAGCAAGGTCACACCCGTTCTGTGTTGGTGTCGGGTGAACCGGGCATCGGTAAATCGCGCCTTGTGGATGAATTTGTCTCTCAGGTGCAAGGTGCAGGCGGCAAGATATTGCGGTTTCAATGCTCGCCTTTTCACACCAACGACGCGCTCTACCCGGTTCTGACCCATATCTGGACCCGGATATTGGCCGACGAAAGACTGGGCAAGGGTGACAAAACCGTTGCGCTGGCGGAATTCTTTTCATCAACCTCACTGGATCAGAATAAATCAGGGCCTTTGATCGAAGAACTGGTGTCTTTTCGGGAAAATAGCGGGGGTTCAGCCGTCAAACTGGATGCGCTGGGTCGGAAAGAGATCACGTTTCAGGCTTTGATCGAGGTGATGGAATGGTATGTTTCAGACCGCAATGTGCTGATGGTTTTCGAAGACCTGCACTGGATGGATCCGACAACCAAAGAGCTTTTGGGCCGGGTCATTGAAACGTTCAAAACCCAAGGTGCCATGCTGGTATTCACCTGCCGCCCCACATTCGAGGCCGCATGGGAAACCCATGAGCGCCTCGAACGGATTGAGCTGAGCCGTCTCTCCAACACTGAGATCGGTGAGATCGCTTCGCAGATTTATGATGCGCATCCGCTGCAGGAGCGCGTTCTGGAACTGATCGAGGACCGCTCTGACGGCATCCCGATGTTTGCCGAAGAGCTATCGAAATCCTTCATCGAATCCGGCGTATTTGATCACAACGCTGGGACAGTCAAACCGATCGATACGACCTCGGTTCCGACGACGCTGAACGATCTATTGGTGGCCCGTCTGGATCGCCACCCGGAATCGCGCAGGATTTTGCAGACCGCCGCCGCAATTGGCCGGGATTTCTCGCTTGAGGTCCTGTGTGCGGTGATCGAAGAAACCCGCTCAGGCCTGATGGTTCACCTGGAGTCGCTGGTGTCGGCCCAGATCATCGTCCCGAAACCGGATGCGGATGGGATGTATTCGTTTCGCCACGCACTGATGCGTGATGCGGCCTATGAAAACATGCTGCGATCCGTGCGCGTGATGGTGCATGCACGGGTGGCATCCGTACTGAACGCAAATTTCCGCAAGGCCACCCCGTCTCACGTGCTGGGCAATCACTGGGCCTTGTCGGGCAATCACGCGGCCGCGGCGCGTTGTTACAATCAAGCCGCAGATCTGGCCCGGTCGAGATACGCCAATACCGAGGCAAAAGCCTATTACCAGACCGCTTTGACGCATCTGGAAAAGGTGGACCTAAAACAGGTTTCCGACCCAAGCACCCTGCCCAACCGCGTTGATGTGTTAGAGCATCTGGGCACCGTCCTGACCCTTGTGCATGACCTGAACGATGCGGTGGCCTCATTCAGGCGCGCCATAAACAACGCAGGTTCAGACGCACAGCGCATCGCCCGGCTGCACCGGCTGGCTGGCAACGCCTTACAGCAAAACCGCTCGGGTTCGCTGGCGGAACTGACTGCGGCCGAACATGTTCTGGAAGACAACAACTGGCAAACCGATCCGGCCCTGCGGGGTGAGTGGATCGACGTGCAGTTGAACATCCTGAACGTCCACTACTGGAGCGGTGACGGCAAGGCGATGTCGGAACTGGCCGATACTCTGGCCGCGTATGTCGCGCATATGACGGCCGAACAGCGCGCCGAGTATTTCGATCAGCTTGTCCTGCGGGATCTGAGAACCACGCGATACGATCCGGGGCCCGAGACGATCCAAACGGCTGAGAACTATGTTTCAGCCGCGAATGAGACCTCGAATCTGGCGATCATCGCCTCGGCAAAGTTCATTCTGGGGTTCGTGAATCTACACAGCCATCGCTTGCCTCAGGCGGCAGCCGCCATGCAGGATGGTCTGGAGGCCGCGCGCCAGTCCGGCCACCGCAAGATAGAATTGCGGTGCATGACCTATCTTGCCTTTGTCTACCGGCGCATGAATCAGGCCTCGGAATCGCTTGAGCTGTCCCGCAACAGCATCGCCTTGGCGCAGGAGTTGCACATGCATGAATACGTGGCGCTTGCGACCTCGAACCTTGCATGGGAGGCTTGGGCGCGTGGTGCGTTCCTTGAGGCCCGCACCCATGCGCAAACGGCGCTGGAGCAATTTGGGAAAACCGGAATTGCATATCCCTTCGAATGGTCCGCAATCCTGCCATTGATTGCCGCCGCAGATTCCGATGCCGACCTGTGCAAAGTTCCGGCCCTATGCGCCCGCATGCTGGATCAAAGCCAACAGGTTTTGCCGGCTGAATTGCAATCCAGAATCCACACGCTGTGCGAGATGTCCGAAACCGAGGAACCCACACGCATTCGCGACGGCATCGCCGCGCTTTTGACCGCAGCGCGCGATTCCGATTTCCACTGAGCCAATTGAAAGGCCACTACCCCAAGCGGGTTGCAATATGGTTAACGATCACGCAGTCTGTAATCGCTAAGTTATTAATAACTTGCTGCAAACCAATCGATTTAAACCGAACGAACCTAATATCATGACTGGAGGAGAACACGATGTCCGAGAGTAAACTCGAAGGCTTCAAGCACGACCTGATTATTGCAACCGAAGATGGCTCGGTGCTGTGTGTACCTCGTGAAGTCTGGGACAACGACAAATACCGGGTCGACCCGGATCAGTTCGAAAGCCATGATGGCTGGGAAGTCATTCGCAACCTGCTGCGCTGCGGTGTGAATCTTGCAACCGTTCCGCCCTTTGACTACCTGCCGAAATCGACCACCAAGATCGAACCGATGGGCACATGCTATCTGGTCAATATCGATGGCCTGAAACAGAATCATACTTTCATCCGCGAAAGAGACTGACACAACAGACGATGGGGCAGATTGCTGAACCCTGCGAGGACGTGGCTGTTCATGTCGCGTCCTCGAAAGACGTAATAGAACGCATCCTGCCGCATCTGCAAAAGATCGGTGTCACGCGGTTGGCCGATCTGACCGGGCTGGATTGCATCGGAATTCCCGTTTGCGCCGCACATCGCCCCAATGCGCGCTCACTGGCCGTGACGCAAGGCAAAGGGCCGTCTGTCGCAGACGCCAAAGTCTCGGCCCTGATGGAAGCGGTAGAGCTCAGCTGTGCCGAAACGCCATCTCTGCCATTGCGGCTGGCGACAGCCTCGGCCCTGTCTGCCGAAGGTACGCTCATCGACCTTAAAAGCCTGCCTCTGATGGAGAATCAGACAATTCCGACAGAGCGCAGAGCGCTTTGGGCCCAAGGTAAGACCTTGGAAGGGGATCACCCGGTCTGGGTGCCGTATGAGCTTGTTCATATGGACTATAGCTTGCCCCTGCCACCGCGTCTGGGATGTTTCCTGATGTCCTCCACCGGGTTGGCCTCGGGCAGCACTTATAAAGAGGCGGTTGCGCAGGCCATTGCCGAAACGTTGGAGCGAGATGCCATCACCCTGTGGCACCAAACCCCTGACGGGCGCATCGCGCGCCGGGTCGATCCCAACAGCGTGGACGACCCGACCTGTGCCGACCTTCTGGACCGTTTTGCCAGGGCCGGTGTCGCCTGTGCCATCTGGGACGTGACATCCGATCTTGGTATTCCTGCGTTTTTCACAACCATCATCGACCAACAGGATGGGGACCGGCGCGGCCTGCACGCGGCCTCGGGCTCTGGCTGTCATCCAAAGCGCGGCGTCGCCCTGATGCGCGCCCTGACCGAAGCCGCCCAAAGCCGCCTGACGCTGATCTCTGGCGCGCGGGACGACCGGTCCCGATCCTACTATCAATCAATGCGAAAAAGCGGAACGCTGGCCGCGCACCGGTCCGAGATCATCAATGCCGCCCTGCCCCTGCGGTTTCAGGACGTGGCCACTCACGCTGTGCAAACGGTTGATCAAAGTCTGTCCTGCATGCTGAGCGCCCTAAACACCGCTGGTCTGAGTTCGCCGATCGTGATCGACCTGTCCGTGCCAGACCTCCCGGCTTCGGTCGTGCGGGTCATCGTGCCCGGCTTGGAAGGCACGTCAGATGCGCCGGGCTATGCCCCCGGTGCACGCGCACGCGCCCTGCGAGGATGACCATGACCCGCCCCGAGATCATCGTGTTCGCCGGCCCTTCGCTGCCGCAGCCCTGCGAGGCCGAACGCCACCTGCCGGTTCAACGCCTCGGTCCTGCGGCCCAGGGGGACGTGCTGCGCGCGGCAATGCTGCACCCCCGGGCAATCGTACTTATAGACGGCTATTTCGAAGCGTATCCGGCGGTCTATCACAAGGAAATCCTGTGGGCGCTGGACGCGGGAATTCCGGTCTATGGGGCGGCCTCGACCGGGGCTTTGCGGGCGGCGGAACTGCAAGCCTTCGGCATGATCGGCATCGGTGAGATCTTCCAAGCCTTTGCCCATGGCACACTTGACCGGGATGACGAGGTCGCGCTGATCCACGCCCCAAAAGAGGTGGGATACGCCTATCTGTCCCAGCCACTGGTCAACATCAGATGGACTCTGACCGCCGCAGTCGAAGCGCGGGTTCTGCCCCCCGACACGGCAACACAGCTGCTGGATCATGCCGCCCAGACCTTCTATCCGGACCGTACCTACACCGCGCTTTTGTCCCATTGCGCCGAGGTTGACCCCGATGCCCATGACAGGCTGCACGCGTGGCTGCCTGATGGAAAAATCGACCAGAAAAACCGTGATGCACTGGCGTGCCTGTCCCGCGTGGCTGCCGATATGGAAACAGGTCAGGACACTGTGCAGACAGATTTCAAATTCCAGCACTCAGACGCCTTTGAATCTCTGCTGCAAGAAGTTCTGTCGAACGCGGACCCCAACGATCCCGATGTCTTAGAGCGGATGCGCGTCGCAATGCCCGACCGGTTCGAATTGCTCAGGCGCAGCGCGGAAAGCGCGGAATTGGCTCTGGCGCTGGAACGTGTGTCCACCCTGCCCATGTCTGGCGCCGATTTGGCGCGTGAGGTTACAGAATTCCGGCAGGCCCATGGCCTTCATGATCAGGCGGCCCTGATGCAATGGCTGACCTCTCACAATCTGGACATAGATGCCTTGTCCCAGCAATTGGAACAGAATGCCCGTATCGCCCGCGCCCGCCGCAGCGTCGGGGAAAAGCTGGACGACCGCATGCGGAACCTATTGATGTTTGCAGGTGGCACCCAAAACGACGCTTGACCAGAGCGTCGGACGCAACATCTGATGCGGGTGATGGCGAAACGTCTGGCAATAGTATCAAGCGGCTTTCAAAGCCCGCTTAGCAGTGCGTTGGAGTTCGCCCAACGCGCCCGAACGCTGGGATATGAGGTAAGGCTTTTCGCACCTGAATGGGCCACAGAACTTATTGCGCATTGTGGCTTCGCGCATCACGTGATCCCTCCGCCCCATGTGGATGCCTTTTCCCCGCTGCTCAGCCGCGCCGAGATCAAGGCGCTTTCTCCCAAGGCGCGACGGGATGCGTCAATTGAGGCATTGGGGGTCGAGGGGTTTGCGCACGCGGTTACCTCATTTGCCCCAGATGCCATTTTCATCGACGCTGAGCTGCACGCCCATATCATCGTTGCGCTGTCGCTTGATGTACCCGTCGTTCAATACAGCAACATGTTCATATCGCCCCCCGGAACCCGCGCCCCACCTTTGAACAAACGCGCCCATCCCGGGTACGGTTTACCGGGCAGCCGATTTGGGGTTTCCCTGCTATGGGCGCGTTTTTTTCTGTGGAAATTCAGTAAGATTCTGCGCAACAGGATTAAGTTCAAAGGGGCTGACTATGCCACTGTGCATCGGGAATTGGCACGCCGGACCGGTGTGCCGCTGGCACAAAAGCTCCGTCTGATCTGCTGGCAAATGCCATGGACCTATAAGATACCTACCGTACTTCTACTGCCCAAGGCGCTGGACCTGCCGACACAGCTTCCTGATGATTTCACCTACCTGGGGCCGATGATTTTGACGGACCGTCCTGAAAGGGCGCATGATCGGGAAAAGATCCATCGGTTTTGCAGAGCTGGCGATACCCGCAAGCGGATCTTCGTAGGGTTCGGAACGATGATGAAACCCAAAAGCGCCCTCCTCGCCCACCTGTGGACCGTGGCCGGTAAGCACCCCGAATGGCAGTTTCTGTTTGCAGCCGGCAAAAACTGGCAAGATGCGGACGGCGTGGGCTATCCCCCCAACGTTGATATCGTCGAATGGGCCCCGCAGCATCAGGTGCTGCGACATGCCGATCTGGCCATCATGCATGGAGGTATCGGTGGCGTCGTCGAAGCGGTCGAGGCGGCAACGCCCATGCTGCTTTACCCTCATGTGAATGACCAGCACGGCAACGCCGCGCGGGTCGTATATCATGGGATCGGGCGGGAAGGCGCGCGCACAGATACTGCGGACAGGATCGAAGCCGACATTCAGGCGCTTCTGAAAAATCCCGGGGTGCCAAAGACCTGCGCGACCCTGCAGGCCGCCTGCCAAGCTGACACGGAAAACCGGGCCCTGGACCGCTATCTGAGGAGCCTGATCGGCAATGGGTCCGCGACACCGCGCTAGGGGTCTTGCGCCCGCATCAGCGGAATTGGGGTAACGTCTGATACAAGTTATTGTGATCCACGCGGTGTTTTTGTCCGTACCTTTGGTGAAGACGAACAAGAATAGCGCGATAGTGAGCGACAAATACATCCATATCTTTCGCGGCGGCGCACTCGTTTCACGGCCTCTATCAGCCAGACCGAAAACTATGGTCGACCGACGCTACGGCGGCACGCGCAGGGTGCCCGACCGGGCACATCCCGTTTTAAACAAAAAGCAAATTAGACTCCGGAACTTGGGCGTAAACCCAAGGCCAACGGAATTGGGGGACTTCATCTAATGCATCTGTTCAACGCGCCACGCCGCCATTCTCATGTATCCTGCGATCCAACGCCAAGTATGGCACGAGCGTGGCTCCGTTGGCTTGCTCTGTTGGTGTTGGCGAGCCTGCCAACGGTCACACAGGCGCACCGGTTTAATGAAAGCTATGTCTATTTCGACGTCACCGAAGACACGCTGAGCGGTCGGATCGAAGTGACAATGGCAGATCTGGCCCGCGTTCAGGCCGGAACTGCTGAGGTCGACAAACCACTGACCGAACTGCAGGTCCTTGAGGCACAGGACGCGTTCTTCACCTACTTCGAAGATCGCATGCAACTGGCGCTTGATGGTGAGCCGCTGGGCGTCGAATTCGATGACATAACCTTTTTCCCATCCGAGGTTGGAAAGTTTGCTCAGCTTCATTTCGAAGTTCTTGGAACGGACGTGACACCGACCACGATCGACATGTCATATGATGGGTTGTTCTCGGACATCGATCCAACGCACCGGGGGTATGCCCTGATCGCAACCAACACACGAAACGGCATGGATGAGAATGAGGCCTATATCTCTCTGATCTTTTCGCCGGGGGATGGTTTCAAAAGCCTGTACCTGAATGATGAACCCACCAAAGACATTGCCAAAACCTTCTTTGTGCATGGCGTCTGGCATATCTGGCTAGGGTTCGATCACGTTCTGTTTCTGGTGACCCTGTTGCTTGGGGCCGTCATGCGTGTCGAAAACCGCCACTGGGTCCCATCCGAAAGCCTGCGCGCCAGTATGTTTGAAACCGTGAAGATCGTGACGGTCTTTACCATCGCGCACACAATCACGCTGTGTCTGGCTACGTTCGAGGTTATCACCCTGCCCATCACGCTGGTTGAGGCCGTAATCGCGTTCTCGATTGCGGTGGTGGCCATCGGCAACCTTGTGCCGCGGTTTCACACCAGTTCATGGAAAGTGGTTTTCCTGTTCGGGATTTTCCATGGCTTTGGCTTTGCCAATGTGCTGGAACCGCTTGGCCTTGATCCCGCGCGCAAGGCACTTGGGCTGGCCACGTTCAATATCGGGGTCGAGGTGGGCCAGTTGGCCATCGTATTGCTGCTGTTCCCGATCTTCTTCGCCCTGCGCCGCTTGACCGCCTATCGTGTCATCGGCCTGCAATTCGGCTCGGTCGCGCTGATCGCTATCGCAGTTTTCTGGTTTTACGAGCGGACCATCGGCTGGTTTCCACAGTTCGGCGAAACCCTGGCCATGGTCGCACAGTAATGCGCCCGCGCCCGTCACAGCAAAACGTTTCTGACTGAGAGGCAACTCATGTCCCACCGCTTGTCAGACAGCCAACTTCGGTTCTGGAAGGGCCAGCAGCTGCAGCCGGACGTACCACTGTATAATGTGGCATGGCGGTTTGATCTGAAGTTTAAAGTGCAACCGGACCTGTTTCGCCGAGCCTTTCGCGAAACCATTGATGAAAACGAAATCCTCAGGGTTGTTTTTCGCACCGACGGGGAAACGCCGTATCAGACGGTTTTGCCGTATCAGGATGATGTGCTGCAGGTGATCCAACTTGAGCCCTCCGACGATGCGCAAAACGCGCTGGACCAGCACCTGGATCATTGGGTCAGGACACCGTTTGATCTGGAACGCGGGTCGTTGCGCAGCCAGTTGATCGAGCTTTCCGGGGATCACTGGGTTTGGGCCCTGTGCCAACATCACATCACCTGCGATGCCCATTCTGACACCGTGCTGTTTGATCAGGTGTCCCGGCGCTATGCGGCTTTGGAACGCAATGGCTCCGATCCGCTCGAACCATCGCCGCGCTTTTTTGAAAGCCCACCAGTACAAGCAGCGGAGACAGAGACTCCAACCGTCACAGCACCTCTCCCCGTTTCCCCGCCTTATGGAAGCGCGGGCAGCCGACCACCCTCATCCACGCGGATTGCAGTGCCTGTGCCCGCTGAGGTGAACGGGGCGCTCGATGTGGCCTTGGCCCGACCCGAGTTTCGCCTGCTGACGCCTGACCTGTCGCGGCTTGCGCTCTACCTCACCGCCTATCTCGCTTACCTGCACCGGATCACCGGTGATGAGCAGTTGACGATCGGCCTGCCTTTTCACAACCGCCTGTCAGCACGGGATAAACAGACCCTTGGGCCATTTGTAGAAGTGCTGCCCTTTACCATTCCGGTCAGCGCCCAGGACAGTCTTTTGGACCTTCACACCAAGGTCAAAGCGGGTCTTGGCGACTTTCTCAGGCAGGCTAAACCCGGCGCTGTCGCGCGCATAGACAATTCGGGCATCAGTGCGGTATGCAACTACATTCAGGCCGATTTCGGAGCTTTTGCAGGCCGCCCGGTCGCCGTGACATGGCTGCACAGTGGCGCGCATGACGTCACCCACGCACTGCGCCTGCATATTCTGGATTTCGCCAAAACAGGCAGGCCCGAACTGTACTTGGATGTTCATGATACGGTTCTTGACGCTGTCCCTGCGGATTGCCTTCGTCACCATTTTCTGACCGTCCTGAACACAACCCTGCGGGCCCCTGACACACCCGTTGCAGCGATGGATTTGGGCGCACAAGGCAGTGACCGATCGCTAACCTATGGTCCAACAGAGCCGCCAGAGATCCCGCAAACCGTCTTGACATCCTTTGCTGCCCGGGTCGCCGCGTCGCCCGATGCCCTGGCGATTTCCTGCGGTAAAACGCGGATCACTTACAAAGAACTTGATCAGCGCAGTGACCAAATCGCGAGCGGTATCACCGCTCAGAGCATCCCTGGCGCGTCGCCCATCGCGATACACATGCCGCGCTCGGCAGAGGTCGTGATGATCATCCTTGGCATACTGAAGGCCGGGTGCAGCTTTGTTCCCATCGCGGCCAACATGCCCTTTGAGCGTGCCCAAGACATCGTCAGCGGTTCTGGCGCAGCAGCGGTCTTTTTGACACCAGAAGACGACCGGGAATTTGGGTGTCAAAAGCTCGACATCACGCTGGTCGAGGCGGGCCACGCCCCCCGTACCCGCTTGCCCGAAGGGCACGCCACTGCGTACGTACTGTTCACCTCCGGCTCGACTGGCATCCCGAAAGGCGTTGAGGTCAGTCATTCCGGCCTGTCCCGCTATGTTCATTGGGCCGCGCAGACCTTTGGTGACAATCAACCTGCCCGATACGCGCTTTTCTCCTCTCTCTCGTTCGATCTGACCGTGACATCGGTGTTTGCCCCGCTGGTATCCGGCGGGTCGATCCGCGTTTATCCCGAACGCTCTGACCCGGATCTTGCGGTGCTGGATGTCTTTGCCGAAGACGCCGTGGATGTAGTCAAGCTGACCCCCTCTCATCTGGCGCTGACCTGCAAACAAAAGCGTGCTGTCGACCGTATTCAGACCCTGATCCTTGGCGGAGAGAACCTGACCAGCCAATTGTGCAGACAAGCGCGGGAAACCTTGTCGCCGTCCCTGCGGCTGATCAACGAATATGGCCCCACCGAAGCTGTTGTCGGGGCCATGCATCATCTCTTTGACAGCCGGATCGACACCAGCCCTTCGGTTCAGATAGGCGTGCCGGCAGCGGGCGTATCGATCAGTATCCGGGACGCGGGCCTGACCCTTTGCCCCTTGGGGGTTGCCGGCGAAATCATCATTGGTGGGCGGCTGGCCAAGGGATATCTGGCAGCGCCCGAAACAACCGCTGAAAAGTTTCTGGACGACCCGCAAAACCTGCAGGGGCGCATCTATCGCACCGGCGATATCGGGCGGATGAATCGCGACGGCAGTATCGAATATCTCGGCCGCGCGGATCAGCAGGTCAAAATCGGCGGCGTCCGCTTTGAAGTTGCCGAGATGGACCGCGTGCTACGCCAGATACCCGGCGTTGATGCAGTCCATGTGGCGTATGGGCCCTCAGGGGCCAAAGTGGAACAGCGGCAACACTGCAAGAAATGTGGCCTGACAGACGCAGTGCCCGGTGTGACCTTTTCGCAAACAGATCAATGCGACATTTGCCTGGAATTCTATGGCTACAAAGACCGGGCGCAGGCTTATTTTCGCGACGAACCTGCGTTGCAACGGCGGATCGACCACGCCGCGCGAACCAGCACCGGATCTTATGATGCCGTCATGATGCTGAGCGGTGGCAAGGACAGTACCTATGCAGCCTATCGCCTGTCCGACTATACCTCGCGTGTGCTTGCGGTGACACTGGACAATGGCTTTATCTCAGAACAGGCGAAGGCAAACATTCAACGGGTGGTCGCTGATCTGGGGTGGGATCATCGCTATCTCAGAACCGACAAGATGAACCAGATCTTTGTCGACAGCCTGAAATCCCATTCCAATGTCTGTCAGGGCTGTTTCAAGGCGCTTTATACCCTCGCCTTCCGCACCGCCTTGGCCGAGGGGGCAGCGATGGTTGTCACCGGTCTGTCCCGCGGCCAGTTCTTTGAAACCCGCCTGACCCCCGATCTGTTCCGAAACGCGGCGCCCACTTGCGCGCAGTTGGATGAGATGGTCACGAAAGCACGCAAAGCGTACCACGCCGAAGATGATGCCCTGTCCCGACTTTTGCAGACCGACGACCTGAAAGACGGTCGCTTTCTGAACCAGATCGAAGTGCTGGACATATACCGCTATATTGATGTGCCTGTTTCTGAAATCTATGACTATCTCGACCGGCGGACATCCTGGCAAAGGCCCTCGGACACCGGCAGATCGACCAATTGCCTGATCAATGATGCCGGAATCCATGTGCATAAAGCGCGCGAAGGGTATCATAACTACGCCCTGCCCTATTCCTGGGATGTTCGTATGGGGCACAAGACGCCCGAACAAGCCATGGAGGAACTGAATGACTCCATCGACGTCTCCCGGGTTGCGGATATGCTTGAGCGCATTGGCTTTGACGAACCGGTTCAACAGAACAAACTGTCGGTATATGTGGCCGGACGGAACCTGTCTGAGCAGGAAATCTGGCAGCGGTTAGAGGCGCATTTTCCACGTGGCTTGCTGCCTGACGAAGTGGCGCTGCTGGAAGACATGCCTTTGAACGCCAATGGCAAAGTTGATACGTCCAGCCTGCCCAAAGGGCGTGGACGAGGCCCCGGAAAAACCAATCGTGTCGGGCCGGAAACGGATGTAGAGCGTACTCTATCGACCTGCGTCGCGGCGGTTATCGGAACATCTGAATTCGGGGTAACGGACGATTTCTTCGACCTGGGCATCGACAGCCTTGCCGCCATCGAAATCGCCATGAAAGCCAACGAGGTCGGATTGCCCCTGCCCGCAACAGCCTTGTTCGAGCACAGGACAATTCGGTCATTGGCGGTCTATGCCAATGGTCTGGCGTCAGCTGGTATCGAGAACCATAGCGACGATGCCCTGATCCAACTGGATGACGACGATCTGTCCGGCATTTCCGAGGCGCTGGGCTGACGTGGCATATCCCAAGGGCGTTGCAGATATTCTTCCTTTGACCGCCGCGCAGCGTGGTATGCTTTTTCATGTTGAAGGCGACAGGCATATCTGCGGCCAATATGTCGCCGTGATCCGGTGCACATTGCGCGGGCCTTTGGACCCTGACCGCCTGAAATCCGCAATGTGCGATCTGCTTGATGCGCATGACGCGTTACGCGCCGGTTTTGTCTGGAAAGGTGTCAAGCAACCGGTTCAGGTTGTGCAGGAACAGGGCACCATCCCCTGGACCGAGCTTGACTGGACCGAAGAAGAAAACCCTGGAGCCCGCCTAACCGAGCTTTTGAAGGTGGAACAGCTCAGGCAGTTTGATCTGACAAAACCGCCCTTGATGGCGGCGACCCTTATCAGGGGTGCGAAGGATAAATGGCACTTTGTCTGGACAATCCACCACCTGATCAGTGATGGCTGGTCTACCGGAGTTGCCTTTCAGGACCTTTTCAACCGCTACGCCGGGACCGACAGGCCCTTTGCCCCGGCCTCCAGCTTCAAGACTTATCTGACCTGGCTGCACAAACGCGCGCCCCTGACAGATACCGGCTATTGGACCGGCTACCTTGCCGGGCTGGAAGGACCTTGCGTATTGCCGGTTCCCGAGCATCCAGGCGCCCCCGCGTCTCAGGTTTCACATTCTGTGTCTTTGGGCGAGGATTTGATGCACCGCGTCAGGGGCATCTCGACCCGGCTGAAAATCACACCCAACACTCTGCTATCGGCGGCGTGGGCGTTGGTTCTGCGCAGGTATCTAAAGCAGAACGATGTTGTTTTCG
Source organism: Ruegeria sp. BE1 (assembly GCF_056538885.1). Taxonomy (NCBI): domain Bacteria; kingdom Pseudomonadati; phylum Pseudomonadota; class Alphaproteobacteria; order Rhodobacterales; family Roseobacteraceae; genus Ruegeria; species Ruegeria sp. BE1. The sequence continues at coordinate 647,357 of NZ_JBQFTY010000001.1, read as the reverse complement.
GGACAACGACAGCCGGTCGTCCACCCGAGATACCAAATGTGTCGCGATCCATTGGCGCTTATATCAACACGTTGCCGATGCGTCTGAAAATCGATCCATCGCAACCCGTAGAGCAATTCCTGCAGGATCACGCCCGCGCCGAAACCCAGCGGTTGTCGCATGAGTATGCGTCTTTGGCCGAGGTGCAGACCTGTGCGCCCTGCGCCGACCAGGGCCCCCTGTTCGACACGCTCTTTGTCAATGAAGGAGTGATAAGGCGTGAGTATGAGTTCGGCGACATTCACATCTCGGGCCTGAAAACAACACAGTTCAGCAATTACCCCTTGGCCATGCTGGTTTCACCGCATTCCGAATTAGGGGTCGAAGTCTATTCTGATCCCACTCGCATCCCACAGAACGCGGTTCGCAACCTCGTGACAACATACCAGCGCATTTTGTCGAAGATCACGGCTGCGCCGGAAACGCAAATCCGTGATTTGCTGTCGGGCGAATACGCGTCGGTTTCGGTGGCCCCTGCCCCCAAGACCGAAAACATCATCGCACGGTTCCTGAAACAGGCCGAGCGCAGCCCGCAATCCCGGGCCATAAGCGACGGTAAACAATCCCTGACCTATGCCGAACTCAGCCATCGCGCGCGTCAAATCGCCTTTGCGCTGCGCGCAGCAGGTGTTCAACCCGATGACATCGTTCCGGTGGCCTTACCCCGCAGTGTTGATGCGATTGCGGGCTTTTTGGGCGTGATGATGTCCGGCGCTGCATATGTTCCCATGGATCTGGATTACCCTCAGGCCCGGTTGGCCCAAATGCTTGAAACAGCCCGTCCTCGGTTTCTGGTGACAACGCAAAAGGTCACTGAACACCTTCCCAAATCGACAGCGCAGCCCGTGTTCCTCGAGAACCTGTCAGAGGCGCTGAACAACGTCGAAACCGGCCCGCGCGCCTATGTCATGTTCACCTCGGGGTCCGAGAACAAGCCAAAAGGGGTAATGATCTCACATTCTGCGCTGGCGCTTTCGACCGCCGCGCGGGACGCCGTCTATGACGCACGGCCCCAGGCATATCTTCTGCTTTCGTCGCTGGCCTTCGACAGCTCCGTCGCGGGTCTTTACTGGACTCTGTGCACTGGCGGGCATTTGGTCATTGCGCCCAAGCGGGCCGAGCAACAGCCAAAGGAACTGGGCAAGCTGATTGCCCGCCACAGCATAACCCACACGCTGTGCCTGCCGGGGTTGGCCCAAGCGTTGCTGACAACCGTTCCGAAACAGGACCTGCAAAGCCTCAAGGTCTTGATCGCCGCAGGCGAGGCCCTGTCACCCAGCGTAGCACAGGCGTTGCGCCTGACGTGCCCCCAATGCCGACTTGTCAACGAATACGGGCCCACCGAAGGCACCGTGTGGTGCACGGCCTTTGACGCCACCGACCAAACCGACCAAACCGCCATTCCGATTGGAACTGCGATCCCGGGCACTTGGGTGGGGATCGTTGATTTGGACGATGGCCCTGCGCAACCCGGCGAGGTCGGCGAAATCGTCGTTGCGGGCGGGACGGTCGCGGATGGATACCTGCATGACACCAACCAAACCCGCGCACAGTTCTTCGGATTGGGTCCAGATCAAATCCCAGCCTACAGAACGGGCGATCTGGGCGTTGCAGATGCCGAAGGGAGCATCACCTTTCTGGGTCGCAAGGACAAACAGGTCAAAATCCGCGGGCACCGTGTTGAACTGACCGAGATAGAAGAGGCCGCACGTACGGTCGCCCCCACCCTGCGACTCGCCGCGGTGGTGCTGCAACAAAGCGGGCCCAAAAAGATCGTTCTGGCTCTTGAGTGCGAGTCAAACGATCCCCTTTGCACCCATGTTGAGCGACACGTAAAGGCGAGCCTTCCGGAACCTTTTCATCCCAATCAGGTCATCGGCATCGAATGTTTTCCGACCCTGCCGAACGGCAAGCTGGACCAGAGCGCGTTGATCGACCAGATCGCTGAGCAGGACAGCCAAAACACAGGAGAGCCGCCCAAAGGTCCGCTGGAACGGAAGATCGCCGAACTGTTTTCGGCAGCGCTCAAGACACCCTGCGACACGCGGGATGCGCATTTCTTCGATCTGGGCGGGGATAGTCTGACCACGATAACCGCTTATGCAATGGCGCAGGAAACGGGCTTGCACTTTGAACCCACGGACCTGTTTTCGTTCCCGACAGTCGCGGATCTGGCCCGACGCGTCGCCGAACGGCAGGCGGGCATTGTGGTAAAAACACAAGAGGGCACGGTCCAAGTCCTCAATCCGGGCCCGAACAAGACCACTGTGATTATTGCCGACTGCTCTTTCGAATTCAGCCGTTACGTGGCACGCAATCTTGGGTCAGATTACACGATCCTGCATATCCCCAGCTACCTGACAGACGGCATCGCGATTTCATTCGACAAGTCTATTGCGGAACGGGCCGCAGACGCGATCTCTCACATTCCGCAATCCAACATTGCTGGACCGTTTGCTCTCTGCGGGTACTCCGCTGGTTGCCCGCTGGTGATGGAGATTGCAGAACAGGTTGGTCAGAAAAACGTTCTGGGCATGGTTCTGTTGGACCCACCCTTCAAAATGATCGGGGCCGAACCCTCTTTGCAGCCGTTCTATTATCGCACTTACAAGCGCTGGCGGTATTTCTTGAACGGCTGGAAACGCCGCAATCGCGCCCGGCGTGCCTTGCCGGACATTCAGAAATCTCTGTCAGCTGAGCAACCTGCTCAACAGGTCAGGACTAAAGGCGCCGAAATTGCAAATGAAGTAGCAATCAGCAGGTTTCGCGCGCCAGTGTTCAACAAGCCCACCCATGTTTTCCTGACACAGAACAACCCGTCCCTGATACGTGGCGACGTTCTGGATACGCATTTGCCGCACAAACAGCTTTACCCTCTGGACATGCAGCATGATGAGCTGATGCAGCGGTCAGACGTGTTCTCTTTCATCGCGTCAAAGATTGCGCATTTCTGAAACCTTGCGGAGCATGGATCGGGTGACCGCCATCTGTTGGGCGTTGCAAGCAAGGCCAAACTGGCACGGGAGCGGTAATTTCATGAAGTGGCGGGGAGACAGGGATTCGAACCCTGGGGACGCTCTCACGCCCAACGGTTTTCAAGACCGCCGCATTCGACCACTCTGCCACCTCCCCGCGTGGGGCCGGGTCTAAGGCCAAGTTGAAACGGTGGCAAGAGCAAATAGGGAAATCTCGCCTAAGCAGGCGCAGCGGTCTTTCCATGACACTTCGCTCGCGTTATTGTTTCCACGAGGACCGCAATAGACCGGCAAAACAGAACCGGCGATTGGCGGCGGGGGCAAGGTAAAACGCACCCCCCTTCAGGCAAGGGATGACGAAATGAAACGAGCGACTGAGACACGCGCAAACCCGCGATCATTAGCGGTGCTGTTCGTTGCATTGGCAGCGCTGTCCGGATGTGAAGAGGCCCTGTCGACAGATCAGGCAACCACGGACGGCGCGGATATTGCCGCGCAGGCCAACGAACCCATTGAACTGTTCCCCGGCTACAACAGCGACAAGGGTGAAACCGTTGAGGCACCAGAAGCCTTCAACACGGTTGAGGCTGGCCTTTGGGACGGTCGCCCCTCGCTGGGCGGGACATGGGTCGCCCATCCGGACGTCACCAAGCCCGAGCGTGTGGTGATCAAGAACCCCAAAAACAACAAATCCACGACGGGCGCCTTGTTCCGTCGCGAACGGGATCTGCCCGGACCTGCGCTGCAGCTTTCGTCAGAGGCAGCTGAAAAGCTGGGTATCCTGCCCGGTGCGCCGACACAGGTTCAGGTCACGGCCCTGCGACGTAAACCGGTTGAAGAGACAGCGCCCGAGCCCGAAGAAACACCGCAGACCGAGGTGGCCGAGGAAAAACCGGCAGATACTGCGCAGCAGGCCGATGCCCCGGCAGACACAGCAGAGACCGAACAACCCGCCAAGCGGAAATGGTGGCAAAAGAAGGAAACCGCTGCTGCAGCGGGCGCTGCTACTGCAGCCACAGCCGCCGCAACTGACACCGCAGCTGAGGCGGTCGAAGAGGTGACGGAAACGGCGGCTCAGGCGGCGCCAGCCCCCACGCTGACCGACCCCGAAGTCACCCCACCCGAAGAAAAGCCAGCGAAACGCAAATGGTGGCAAAAGAAAGAACCCGACGCGATCACGGAAACACCCCTCGATCCCATCGAAGGGGCCGCGGCGGCTATTGAAGCAGCGGAACCCACTCCGGTCGCGGCCACGGCTGCGGCCACCGAAGGGACGGCGCAGCGCGGGCTGACCAAACCCTTTGTGCAAGTGGGCACCTTCAACGTCGAAGCCAACGCCCAAAGCGCGGTCTCAAAGATTGAACGCAACGGACTTTCCGCCAGCATTCGTGAGTTGAAGACCGACGATAAAACAGTCTGGCGCGTGCTTGTCGGCCCGGCCCAAACCCGCGCCGAACGCAACGCCATCCAGAGCGACGTCAAAGACCTGGGCTTTAGCGACGCGTTCACTGTCAAAAACTGAAACAAAGGAGGCCGCCATGCTGTCCTCATTGCGATCATCTGTTTTGACCCTCGGGCTGGCGCTGTTTGCCCTTCCCGTTCACGCCTTTGATACGCAGGCCCGCGCGGCCTATGTGATCGATCAGACAACAGGAACCGTTCTGTTATCGAAAGATGCAGACCAGCCCCTTCCACCCGCATCGATGTCAAAACTGATGACGCTCTATGTAGCGTTTGAGGCGCTGCGCGATGGCCGTCTGACACTGAATGAAACCCTGCCCGTGTCCGAACATGCGATGAGCTATGGCGGATCGACCATGTTCCTGAACACACAGGATCGTGTCTCGGTCGAGGATCTGCTGCGCGGCATTATCGTTCTATCAGGCAATGACGCCTGCGTGGTGATCGCCGAGGCGCTCAGCCCGGATGGAACCGAGGCCGGGTTTGCCCGCTACATGACCCAACGCGCCAAGCAATTGGGCATGAACGCTTCAAACTTTGCCAACTCCAACGGTTGGCCCGCCGCAGGCCATATGATGTCGGTCCATGATCTGGCCGTGCTGGCAGACCGTCTGATTTCGGATTTCCCGGAATATTATCCTCTGTTTGCCGAGGAAGAGTTCGAGTTTGATGGCCGCGCGCCGTCAAACAAACGCAACCGCAACCCGTTGCTGCGGCTTGGGATCGGGGCGGACGGTCTGAAAACCGGCCACACGCAAGAGGCAGGCTATGGTCTGGTCGGATCCGCCAAACAGGGCGACCGCCGGGTGATCTTCGTTCTGACCGGGCTGGACAGCACCGGCCAGCGCGCAGAGGAGGCTGAGGCCGTGGTTAACTGGTCGTTTCGAAATTTTGTCGAGAGGACAGTTGCCAACGCGGACACGCCAATAGCGCAGGCCAAAATCTGGATGGGCGCACAAAAGACCGTGGACCTTGTTCCCCAAGAGGATCTGTCGCTGCTGTTCCCGGTTCTTGGTGACAAGAATGTCGAGGCCGAGGTTGTGTATGATGGCCCCATCAATGCGCCGGTCGAAAAAGGCCAGCAACTGGCCGAACTGGTAATCAAGCCCGAGGGTTTGCCCGAAATCCGCCGCCCTCTGGTCGCCGCGGAAAGCGTGCCCGCCGGCGGCTTTGTCGTGCGCATGATGACCGTGGGCGGTATCGTCCTGACCGACGTGATCGGCAATCCGCTGGACGCCTTGTGACCGGAGTGTTTCTGACCTTCGAAGGCATTGACGGATCAGGCAAATCCTCGCAGGCACGCAGGCTTGCGGACCATTTGCGTGATCTGGGCCACGAGGTTGTTCTGACCCGCGAGCCCGGCGGATCTGCCGGGGCAGAAGAAATCCGCCGTCTGGTTCTTGAGGGCGACCCGGATCGCTGGTCGGCCGAGACCGAGCTCTTGCTGTTCACCGCCGCCCGCCGCGATCATCTGGAGCGCACGATTGAACCCGCCTTGGCCGCGGGCAAGGTGGTGATCTGTGACCGTTTTGCCGACAGCACCCGCATGTATCAGGGCCTGTCACGCGGCAATCTGCGCGGGGTGGTCGATCAGTTGCACGAGTTGATGATCGGACGCGAACCTGATCTGACGGTGCTGATCGACATGGACCCCAAGCTCGGGCTGGCCCGCGCCAAAGGCCGACAGGGCACCGAAGAACGGTTCGAAGATTTCGGCATCGACCTTCAGGAAAAGATGCGCGCGGGTTTTCTGGCGCTGGCGGACGAATTCCCGGGCCGGTTCCGCGTGATCGATGGCAATCGGGACATGGACAGCGTTGCACAGGATGTGACAGATATCGTTCTGCAATCCTTGTGACAGACGATAGATGAGCGACGACACCCCTACCCCGGATCAGGCCCCCGGAGCCCCGCACCCGCGTGAAACCCAACAGCTGTTTGGCCAGACCGAGGCCGAGCAGGCGTTCCTTGGCGCCTATACCTCGGACCGGCTGCATCACGGCTGGCTTCTGACCGGCCCGCGCGGGGTGGGCAAGGCAACGCTGGCCTGGCGGATCGCCCGGTTCCTGCTGGCGACACCTCCGGCTGAGGATGGGCTGTTCGGTGCCCCACCGCCCCCCGAAACACTGGCGATTGACCCCGACCACCCGGTCGCCCACCGCATTCTCGCCGGGGCCGAGCCGGGGCTGGCCGCCATCACCCGCTCGGTGAACGATCAGGGACGGCTGCGGAATGAGATCGTGGTGGATGACATCCGCAAGCTGGGCAAGTTCTTCGGCCTGTCCTCGGCGGATGGCGGGCGACGTGTGGTCATCGTCGACTCGGCAGATGAAATGAACGTGAGCGCGGCCAACGCCCTGCTGAAAATGCTCGAAGAGCCGCCTGCCCGCACGACTTTGCTGCTGGTCTCGCATCAGCCATCGCGCCTGTTGCCGACGATCCGCTCGCGCTGCCGAACCCTGCGGCTGTCGCCGCTGGGGCCCGAGGATATGCAGGCCGCCCTGTCCCAAACCGGGGCCGAAATGCCAGCGCAAACCGATCATCTGGCCGCTTTGGCCGCCGGGTCCGTGGGCGATGCGGTGCGGCTGATCAATCTGGGCGGGCTAGAGATTTACGCGGAACTGATCGCTATTCTGGGCACCCTGCCCCGGATGGACCGTCAGCGCGCACTTGCACTGGCCGAAGCCGCCGCGCAACGCGGCGCGGCTGAGCGGTTTGAACTGCTGCTGACCCTAATCGACGTGGCCCTGTCGCGTCTGGCCCTGACCGGCGCAACCGGCACCCCCCCCGCGCCCGAGGCCGCCCCGCATGAGGCGGAAACGCTGGCCCGCCTGTCCGCGTCCCCGCAACAAGCGCGCCGGTGGGCCGAGGTTGCGGCGACAATCACAGCCCGCGCACGCCATGGTCAGGCGGTGAACCTTGACCCTGCCGCTCTGGTCCTAGATACGGTGTTCAAGATACAGGAAACCGCCGGTCAGAGCAGATGAGCGATACCCCCCAGATTACCGACAGCCATTGCCATCTGGACTTCCCCGATTTCGAAGGCCAACTGGACCAGATCGTCGCCAACGCGGCTGAGGCGGGCGTCACCCGCATGGTCACGATCTGCACGCGCCTGCGCAACGAACCCAGCGTCCGCGCCATTGCCGAGGCCCACGCACCCGTCTTCTACGCCGCCGGAACGCATCCCATGAGCGCGGCGGATGAACCGATGGCCAGCGTTGACGGGCTGGTGGCGCTGTCCCAACACCCCAAATTCGTGGGCATCGGCGAAACCGGGCTGGACTATCACTACACCGCCGACAGCGCCGAGGTTCAAAAGCAATCCCTGCGCATCCATATCGAGGCCGCCCAGCGCACGGGTCTGCCCCTGATCATCCATGCCCGCGCCGCCGATGACGACATGGCCCGCATTCTGGCCGAGGAACACCGCAACGCACCCTATTCCTGCGTGATGCACTGCTTTTCATCTTCGGCTGCGCTGGCCAAGGCTGCGTTGGATTTGGGCTTTTACCTGTCGATGTCCGGCATCGCCGCCTTCCCCAAAAGCCAGGAGCTGCGCGACATCTTCGCCACCGCGCCCGTTGACCGCGTTCTGGTGGAAACCGACGCCCCCTATCTGGCCCCGCCGCCCTATCGCGGCAAACGGAACGAACCCGCCTATACCGCCCACACCGCCCGCAAAGGGGCCGAGGTCTTTGGCATGGACTACGCCGATTTCGCCGCCCAGACGCAGGCCAATTTCGACCGGCTTTTCACCAAGGCCGCGACCTACAAGGCAGCTGCATGACCCAGCTGCGCTGCTCCATCCTTGGCTGCGGGTCCTCTGGCGGCGTTCCGCGGCTGGGCGGGCATTGGGGCGATTGTGATCCCGAAAACCCCCGAAACATCCGCCGCCGTTGCTCCATGCTGGTGGAACGCGACGGGCCGGACGGCACAACCTCGGTCCTGATCGACACCACCCCCGACATGCGCAGCCAGTTGCTGAGTACGGGCACCGGGCGGCTGGACGGGGTGGTCTATACCCATTCCCACGCGGACCATGTGCACGGCATCGACGACCTGCGCATGATCGTGTTCAACATGAAAACCCGCGTTCCTGTCTGGGCCGACGGAGACACGCAGAACGATCTGCTGGGTCGGTTCGGATACGCGTTCATCCAGCCCGACAGCTCTCCTTACCCGCCGATCCTGGACCTCAAGACCATTGACGGCCCGTTTGAAATCGACGGCCCTGGAGGCGCGATCCCTTTGCATCCTATCAAGGTGAACCACGGCACGATCGACGCACTTGGGTTCCGGATCGGCAAGTTGGTCTATCTTCCCGATGTTGCCGAGATTTACGACGACGCATGGCCGCTATTGGAGGGGTTGGATTGCCTTGTCATCGACGCCCTGCGCCGAACGCCCCACCCCACCCATTCGCATCTGGAAAAGACGCTGGGCTGGATCGATCAGCTGCAGCCCAAACGTGCTGTTCTGACCAACATGCATATCGATCTGGACTATGCCACGGTTGAGGCAGAGACCCCTGAACATGTCACCCCAGCCTATGATGGTCTGGTGATCCATCAGGCACTGTAACCTCTGCGCGTGCTGCCCTTCATATCCCCCAGGGGTGGCTAGATGCTGCAGAGCCTGATTGATGTCATCCTGCCGGTCTTTCTGGTCATCGGAGCCGGATACACAGCCACGGCGCTGGGGTATTTCAAAGAGGCCCATATCGATGGGCTGATGAAATTCACCCAAGGCTTTGCCATCCCCTGCCTGCTGTTTATGGCCATCGCGCATCTGGACCTGAGCGCCAGCTTTGATCCGCGTCTGCTGGCCAGTTTCTACATCGCGGCGGGCCTGTGTTTCACCGCGGGTCTGTTCGGTGCCCGTTTGATCTTTGGTCGCGAATGGGAAGATTGCGTCGCCATCGGCTTCTGCTGCCTGTTCTCAAACTCGGTCCTGCTGGGCCTGCCGATCACGGAACGCGCCTATGGCCCCGAGAGTTTGGCGGGCAATTATGCCATCATCGCCTTCCACGCCCCGTTTTGCTATGGCGTCGGTATCACCGTGATGGAGGTTGTGCGCAATCGCGGCAATGGCGGCGCGCGGATGCTACGCTCGGTTCTGTCGGCGATGTTTCGAAATGCGCTGATCCTTGGCATCGCACTGGGCTTTGCGGTCAACCTGTCGGGGGTCGGAGTACCCAATGTCGTCGACGACGCCCTGGCGCTGATCACACGCGCGGCCCTGCCCGGCGCGCTGTTTGCATTGGGCGGGGTGCTGGTCAAATACAAGCCCGAAGGCGACCTGCGCGCAATTGCCTTTGTCTGCGCCATCGCGCTAATGCTGCATCCGGGCCTTGTGTGGCTGTTCGGCACAACGGCGGGCCTGCCACAGGACCTGTTTCGCTCGGGCATTCTGACGGCTGCGATGGCGCCCGGGTTCAATGCCTATATCTTTGCCAACATGTATGGTCACGCCAAACGGGTCGCAGCCTCATCCGTGCTGGTGGGAACGGCTGTGTCGATCCTGTCCGTGTGGTTCTGGCTGACAGTTTTGGGCTGATTGGATTGACTTTGCCCGTCTGAACAACACCTATCGGGAAAGCAGACAGGACCAACAGAATGCCCCACGCCCTTATCGTTGCCCACGGCCAACCCTCAGCCCCCGCGCCCGCCGAGCAATCGCTGGCCGCCTATGCGGATGAGGTGGACAAACTGTGCAATGGTGTGACCGTCAGATCGGCGACTCTGGCCGCGCCGGGCATGTTCGAACACCGCGTGTCCGAACTGCCGGATGACGCCGTCATTTACCCGCTGTTCATGGCCAAGGGATGGTTCGTGACCAGCGCCCTGCCAAAACGGCTGGCGGGCAGAGAGCTGCGGATTCTGGATCCTCTGGGCGTTGATCCCGACCTTCCGGACCTGGTTTCAGCCGCCCTGAGCGACGAGTTGGCGCAGAAGAACTGGCAGGCGCAAGATACTGATCTGGTTCTGGCGGCCCACGGTTCCGGGCGCAGCCGCAACCCGTCGACGGTCGTGTATCAGTTCGCCGAAGCCATCGCCCAGCATCTGCCGTTCCGCTCCATCCGCCCCGGTTTTGTCGAGGAAACCCCTTCCATTGCCGAGGCCGCCGCAGACCTGTCTGCCCAATCCCTGTGCCTGCCCTTCTTTGCATGCACTGGCGGCCATGTGCTTGAGGACGTCCCTCAAGAGCTGAAGGCCGCCGCATTCAAAGGACAGGCCCTGCCAGTTGTGGGTGAGCTGACCCGAACCCGTCATCACATTGCCAACACCCTCTCGCGCGTGTTCGAGGGGGCCTGACACTCAGCAGGACACGCGTGGCGCCATGCCGTCACGCGCTGTGTTGTTTCCCGATCAGGTCCGAATAGAGGCAATGGCGCGACCTGCCTGCCCGTTTGGCCTCATACAACGCCTGATCGGACGCGTTAAGGATTTCGGCGGGTTTCAGGGATGGAAACTGAGGAGACAACGCCGAGCCGATGCTTGCAGAAATCTGGCAGGTCTGCCCCTTGTACACCATGGGTATCTGAAGCCGTTTGATCAGGCGCGACGCGATTGCCGACAGCACGTTCTTGTCGGATAATCCCTTGAAGATAATGACAAACTCATCCCCGCCGACACGCGCAACGGTATCATCGCTGCGCGTTTCTTCGACCATGATGCGCGCCGCCTGCTGCAACACGTAATCCCCTGCCGCATGCCCATATTGATCGTTGACCGATTTGAAAAAATCCAAATCCATATGCATCAGCGCAAAGGGCGCATTGCCCGCCACAAGATGCCCCAGCAAAACATCCATTGCCCGCCGGTTCTTGAGCCCGGTCAGTGTATCGGTAACCGCTTGTTCCTCGGCCGCCAGCATCGCCCCCTGCAACCGCAGGTTCAACGAACGCGACGCCTCCATCGCGGCGGATTTGGCCTCGACCAGATACAAAAGCTCAATCGCGAGGTCGGTGCCCGAGAAATCGGCACTGGTCAGGGCGTAATCGCGCACCGCATCCAGGATCGAGATACCGAAAGACAGGTTGATAACCGCCCCCCTTCCATTGGGCAAAGGCGCAATCAGCCCCTTGAGCGCGGTACGCGGTGTATCCCGAAATTTCAGGTGCAGTTTCGCCCCTGCCAGAGATGACAGCGCCGAAAGCGTCGTTACCGCGCGGGGACGAACCAGTTCGAATACATTCAGGAACTTTTGGCCCGCCAGTGGCTGGTCGGGGCGCAGTTTTTGCAGGGTCGGCCCCACCCGTGTGATCTGCCCGCTTTCATCGACCAGAACATACATCGGGCACAGCGTATCCAGCAAAGCTGCCAGTTCGCAGGTTTCCATCATGATTTCCGTGCCCCCAGATCGAAATGGCGCCCTTCGGCAAAGGCGCTTTCCACAAGAACGACCGAGATCACTTCGGCCTCCCCCTCTTGCCCGTCATGGGACAGGATGGCCAAAGCGCCGTAGTCATCCGCCATGGCGCGCAAAACCCCAACCATTACAATGGAATAGCCCGGCAGGCCGGGATGGCAGAGCAACTGGTATTCCGTCGGCCTGACCTCCAGCAGCTCAAGCATCGGCAGTGTCAGATCCGACACCGCCAGGCGGACACGGTCGGACAAGTCATCGAGGGAATGCAAAAACTCAACATAGGTCACACCGCCAAAGCGCAGCAGGCGGCGCAAATCCTCCATATTCGGGTGTGAGACCAGATAAGTCCCCAAGTCTTCGAGGATTTCAGCACGGGGCCGGTTCAGATGCGTGCACAGTGCGTCCATGACCTGCCCGGTTAGATCGTCGTCATAAACCAACATGGCCTCGAACTCGACAAAGCCCAAATCTGCCGCCTCAGTCACACGCAGCCAGCACGATTGCCCATAGGTCGCGCATACAAATGACTGTAGAGCCCGATTGATCAGACCATGCATAGGATGCCCCAGATTGGTTTCACGCCTAATCTGGCCCGACAATCCTTAACAAAACGCCAAGATCGTCCGGGCCAAAGGCCGACATGCCCAAAAGACGGCTTCGACGCCTTAGAAATCCGTCGGAGCGCCCCCTTCGGCCTTACGTCTGGCGACAAAATCGGCGAGTTCCTCGCGAATCCCATCATCCATAGCGGGCGGTTCAAAACTGGTGATGATTTCCTTGAACATGTGATGCGCACGTTGCGGCGTCCAGATACCGCCCGCAACGTTCCAACCCTCATAGTTCCTCCAATCGCTGAGGAAGGGCTGATAGAAGGCAGTGGTGTACCTGTCCTGCGTGTGCTGAATGCCAAAGAAATGGCCGTCATTTCCAACCGCGCGAATGGCTTCCAGCGCAATTTCATCCTCCCCCGTCGCAGTAATTTCCGGCTGCATATAGCGTTGGATTTGCTGCAATATTTCACAATCCATGATGAATTTCTCGGGGCTGGCGATCAGCCCGCCCTCAAGCCATCCGGCGGCGTGGTAAACCACATTGGTGCCAGACTGAACAGCAGCCCAGAGCGAGTTCGATGTCTCCCACACCGACTGCCCGTCAGGGACATTCGCCGCGCACACGCCCGAAGACCGCATGGGCAGGCCGTAATACCGCGCCATCTGCCCGGTCATCTGGGTTGAACGCATGTATTCGGGCGTTCCAAAGGCAGGCGCGCCGGATTTCATGTCGACGTTCGAGGTGAATGTCCCGATCACGCAAGGGATGCCCGGACGCACATATTGGAACAGGGCAATCGCGCACAGCGCCTCGGCCAGCGATTGCGCCACCGCCCCGGCCATTGTCACAGGCGCCATGGCCCCGGCCAGCGTGAAGGGCGTGACCACAATCGCCTGTCCCCGTCGCGCCAAACGCAAACATCCATCAATCATCGGATGGTCATGCTTTAGCGGCGAGGTGGAGTTGATGTTGGTATACATCCGCGGCGTGGCCTCGAACTCTTCGTGACTCAGACCACCGGCGATGCGCACCATCTCCATCACGTCTTCGACACGCTCTTTGCCCAGCGAATAGGCATGCATCGCCTTATCCGTCAGCGTCAACTTGTCATACAGAACATCCAGATGGCGGATGCTGGCATGGAGATCGACCGGCTCAACCGGATAGCCCCCGGCAAAGTGAATGCAGTTGAAATACTGGGTCAGCTTCAAAAGGTTCCGGCACATCTCACGATTGCCGGGCACCTTGGTGCCGGTTTCCAGGTCCCAATAGTTCGGAGGCGAAGACACGTTTCCGAACAAGATGTTGCGTCCACCGATTTCGATCTTTCGATCCGGGTTGCGCGGCGTGATGGTGAAGCTGGACGGGGCCTTACCCACCATTTCCATAACGAAATCACGGCCCATCCGAACATTGTCGCCATCAATCGTGCACCCGGCCTCGCGCAAGATACCGATGGCCTCTTCGTTGTAGAACTCGATCCCGATCTCTTCGAGGATGCGCATGGCCCCTTCGTGAATCGCCTCGATCCCCGCCTGATCCAGCGGCTCGGTCGGGCGGTCGATATTGACCGGAGGGTTCCATGGCATCTGATCGATCACTGCGGTGCCTCGACGCTCGGCCGCGCCGGCCCGTCCTCCGCTGCGACGTCTGCGTGATGTTCTGTCAGCCATGTGGTCCTCCGGCACTTACATATCCCCATGCAAGCCCCGAAGTCCGGCCGTGGCCGCTCTGTCTGCGACCGAAAATGTCGGTTTTCAAACGCAAAGCGCCGAAAATTATCTTTATCCGGTCAGTTTTTTGCCAACCAGCCGGGAATATGCCCAATATCCGGCAACACAACATCGGCCATGGGCGCCAGCACTTCGGCCGAGGCCATCCCCGTCAAAACACCAATTGTCGCCATACCGGCGGCACGCCCGGCCTGCAAATCATGCAAGCTGTCACCCACCATAGCGATCCGCTCGGGCGATACGTCCACATGGGATGCAAAGGCCAGCAGCTGGCCCGGACCCGGCTTGTACCCATGCCCGCTGTCATACCCGGCAATAAAATCGAAATGATCCCGGATACCGACCGACTCCAAATGCTGCAACGCGGGCATTTCGCCATCATTCGTCGCCACACCCAGCTTGAGCCCGGTCTGCCGCAACCCCTCCAGAAACGGCACCAAAGGCACCGCCTGCGCCTGCGGCGCGGCGGCTGATTCGGTGTTCATCACACCGACCAGCGCATCCTGCGTCATATGCGGCAGATGCGGGGCCAGAGCCTCGGCGATTTCTTCGACCGTGCCCGCAACGACCACGCTGTCTGCAGAATAGCTCACGCTCTCCAGATCGAAGCCGATGATCTGTCCCAGCTCAGCTGCACGCGCGGGATCACCGTCGGCCAACCGCAACACCATGTTGCGGCCAAAAGCGCCCCAGGTATTGGCAAAATCAAATAAGGTTCCGTCCTTGTCGAACAGGATCGCGTCGATGGGCATAAAGTGCTCCTGATAAAGAAAGGCGGCTCAGGTCCAGTGGATGTCGGCACCGCCAGATAACACCGCGCGGGCCTGCCCCGGCAAGTCGTAAGCGACAGCATTCGCATCGCAAAATGAAATCACCCACGAATCGTCCATCATGAGAAACTCCAGCACCGAGCCCAGAAATTCGGGCTCAGCCGCCCGATCCCGCAGGTCACTGGCAGATGCGCCCGTAGACCCCAGAAAAACAGGCAGTAATTCATCGTTACCGACCAGCCAGCTTAGCACCTTCAGCGCCAGGGTTTCGGCAGATTGGGCAGAGAGCGCCATAAAGAAGCCCCTAAATCAGGTCTTGGAAAGGGTTTGTTAACCAGACTCATAAACACTTTGGCAACGCATGCAATCAATGGTGACTGATATGTCGGTACAGGGAACGATCCTTGTCCTGGACGGGACTTCTACCAATCGCATTATGCTGAAGGTCCAGTTAACGGCCGCCTGGTACCACGTGGTGCAAGGCGAGCGCCTACATGGTCTTGCCGGTTTGTTGCGGCGGTCCAAGCCTGATCTGGTGCTGACATCTCAAAGCCTGCCAGACGGCACGGCTGCGGATGTCAAAAGGCTGGTTCAGGCCAACCCCGATCTGGCCGGGGTGCCTGTTGTCGCGATTGCCGCGCAAAATGACAAAGCCGCCCGGTTGAAAGCCTTGTCAGACGGGTTGGATGACGTTCTGGAGCATCCTTTCAAAGATACCTTCCTGTTGGCGCGCGTGCGCAGCCTGCTGCGTGCCCGCGCCGAGACTCAGGATTTGCACATTGGCAACAGTTCTCATCCCATCGGCTTTGCAGAACATGGTGCCGCCCCCATATCACCGCCGAAACCCGCGCGTGTGGCTGTCCTGACAAGTACGCCGCGCATCGGAGCGCTTTGGCAAAACGCCATGACCAAAACGACCGAGCATAAATTGATCGTACACACAGCGACAAACCTGCAGGACATTCTGTCTGGACCAGTGCCGGACGCAATCGTATTCGAAATCAACGCCGGGGCGGCAAGCCTCAATATGCTGGCTGACCTGAAATCCCGCAGCACAACACGGCACACGGCCCTGATCGGAATACTGTCCGACAAGAACGCCGCGGCCGCTTCCGAGGCGCTGGATCGCGGTGCTGATGCCGTCTGCCTGGACGGGTTCTGCGCGGATGAGGTTGTTTTGCGGCTGAAAGGCCAGATTGCCCAGAAAAATCAAAAGGATCAGCTACGCGCCTCGCTGCGGCGCGGGTTGGTCGACTCTTGGGTCGACCCTTTGACCGGGTTGCACAATCGCCGCTATGCCATGCGGGCGATTGACCACATTGCACAGCAGTCCAGAGGCAACGGCAAAGGCTTTGCGATCATGTTGGCTGATCTGGATCATTTCAAATCGATCAACGATACCTTTGGGCATATGGGCGGAGACCGCGTCCTGACCGAGGCCGCCATGCGCATGAAAACCGCCTTGGGGCCTGCAGGATTCGTGGCCCGGATCGGAGGTGAGGAGTTCATGATCGGCTTGCCCGAAGCCACACAGGCCGACGCTCTGAAAATGGCGCGTAACCTATGCGATTGCATTGGAGAGCAGCCATTTAACCTGCCCGACGCAACCGACACGATCCCTATTACGATCAGCATCGGGTTAATCGCAATCACCCCCGGCACATCGGCGCGATCCTACCAGCCTTCTCAGATGGAAAGATTAATCAAATCGGCCGATAGCGCGCTTTATGCCGCAAAATTAGCAGGGCGCAATCAGGTCCGGGCACAGCAGATCGCCGCCTGAGACGGTCAGTCCTTGTGCTTGCGCCCGTGTTTCCTGCGGTTGACCACCTCTTGCAGCCGGTCCGCATAGGTCTGACGCTCAGCATCTGACATGGCGGTGATCCGCTCCAGCCATTCGTCCTGCAAGGCGTTTTGCAGCTCGGCCATGGATTGCGCCTGCTGCTGCAACAAAGCCTCAACCACTAAGGGATCAAACGGTTCGGCCCGCAGGGCGGCCTCAAGCGCGGCAAAGTCCTGCGACCTCATTTTTGCGCCTCTGACATGCCTGTCTGACAGTTCACTGCGCAGCGCCTTGCGGTCCTCTTTCGGCAGTGCCTTATAAAGCGCCGAGCCAAATCCGGGCGGGGCTTTACCGTGATCGCCCCCTTTGACCCGATAGGCCGTGCCCAGAGCAACGCCAACAATCAGCAGGTTCAGCGCCAGCGACACGGCCAGCAAGACCGTCACCCACCGCCGTTTGGGTTTGGTGCTATCGCTCATTCGGCGTCCTCCAGAAAAGTTGTGTCCAAACCCAGATCAGCGGTCACAAAGCTGATGTCCTGCGGATAAAAGATCGTCGCCGGGTCCGGCAAAAAGGCAGGAGCCGAAAAGCCAATCCAAACCCCCGCTGCGCTGGCTGCAACAAGTCCACCCATGCTCTGCCAGCCTCCAAGCCCGTCCAAAAACCGCCCCCAAACCGACCGTTGCGGCGCCGGGGGTTTCAAACGATCCAAGCGCACGGATTCGGCATCCGTCTGAATGCGCACTGCCAGATCATCCGGCAGCTCGGGTCTGGCTTGCCGCGCCTGGGCAAACAACTGATCCAGGTCCATTTCATTCTCAGCCATCGTCATACCCCAGTTCTTGTTGCCGTCCGGCCAGAATGGCGGCCAGGGCCCGTTTGCCACGTGCGGTCAGGCTTTCCACCGCTTCGGTCGAAACTCCCATAATCCCCGCGATCTCGGGGTTGGGCAATTCCTCGATATGCCGCAATATGACCGCCTGTCTCTGGCGATCCGGCAACTGCGCCAACGCATCCTGCAAAGCATCCCGTCTGGCGGCCTCTTGTAAACGATCCGCCGCGCTCAGCTGATCATCTTCGGGCTCAGGCACATCATCCAGACAACCCGGCCGTTTCTTGCGCTGAATGTCCACACACAGGTTCAGCGTCACTCGATACAGCCATGTCGACACCTTGGCCTGCCCCGGCACCCAGTTCGGCGCCATCTGCCACAGCCGCATCATCGCGTCCTGCGTCACATCCTCGGCCTCGGCCCGGTTGCCAAGCATCCGCATGGCCACCGACAGGCATCTGGGTGCAAGCCGCTCGGTCAATTCCCGCGCCGCGGCGGCATCGCCCTCGGCAAACTGACCCAGCAGCGCGTCATCAGACGCGCCCGCGACGTTGCACACGCCGCGGGCCTCTTGCAGGGGGGAGGTCAGATCCTCCATCCTTCATCAGCTGTCGTCAGAGTCCGACTTTTTGTGCTTCTTGTGCTTGCGGCCCATCCGGTCCTTGGCATCTGCATATTCCTGCTCTGAGATCGTCCCGTTGTTATCCGCGTCGATACGGTCAAACATCTTGCCAGCGCGGCGGGGTTTGGGCAACTCGTCTTCGCTCAGAAAACCGTCTTCGTTGGCGTCGTGTTTTTCGAACATCTTCGTCACACGCTCATTGGCTTTTTGCTGCGCGGCGGCCTGCATCTCGTCGACGCTCAACTGGCCATCACCATCGGTATCGGCTTGGGTGAAACGCTGATTGCGATGTGCTTCCATTTCCTCTTGCGTCACCTGACCGTCAGCATTTGCGTCCAGTTCCTGAAAGCTCACAGGTTCGCGATCTTTCGGCCCGGCAGCCAGAGCGGAGGTTCCGGTGATTGCAACAGCCGAGATCACGATGGCAGGAATGAATTTGGCGCTTTTCATGTTGATTTTCCTTTGCTTAGCGGCCCCATCGCCGCGTCTTACAAATCTTAAAACGGCCCGGGCGGCGCGTTCCGTCGCAAAAATCTGAAAAAAGTTCTGCGCCCTGCTGCTGCGCATCGCGGCACAAAGCGACGCACCCCCCTTTTCTACAGGCCCAATCCGGCGCATTATCTGCACCAATCAAACGCGCGAGTTTCAAAATGACAGATCAAGTGATCGACACCACGGCCGAAGATGATCGGCCCACATGGCCTGCCCTTGTCAAAGGGTTTCGCTGCCGCTGCCCGAAATGCGGCGAAGGCAAGGTTTTGCAGGGCTATCTGAAGGTCCGTGACAATTGCGACAGTTGCGGGCAAGAGCTGTTCCACCATCGCGCCGACGATGGCCCGGCCTATCTGACCATTTTGCTGGTCGGTCACCTGCTGGCCCCGGCCCTGCACGTCACCTATGTCGAGTTCCGCCCCGAACCGATGACCATGTTCCTGATTTTCGCCATCGGCTGTACCGCGCTATCGCTGTTTTTGCTGCCGCGATTGAAAGGCGCAGTTGTCGCCTATCAATGGGCGCGCCGCATGCATGGCTTTGAAAAGGCGGACTGATCCGCACATTCGGATCAACCAACCTATGTCAGAAGACAAAACAGCGATACGAAACGCAGCGACGGTCATCGTTTTACGGGACCGTCAGACTAATCCATCGATTCTGATGGGACAGCGCGGCGCAAAAGCCGCGTTCATGCCCAATAAATTCGTCTTTCCCGGTGGCGCGGTCGACGCCGAGGACGCAGCCATTCCGCTGGCCAGCGCGCTGCCACAGCTGTGTCAGGATCGGTTGCGCGAAAGATCGGAACCGGGGCTGGAAAACGCCTTGGCCGCAGCCGCGATCCGAGAGTTGTGGGAAGAGACCGGCCTGATCCTTGGCCTGCCCGGCACTTGGGATACCCCGCCTCAAGACTGGCAGGGTTTCGCGTCAATGGGGTTCCGTCCGGCAGCAGACGCGCTGCAATTCGTGTTCCGGGCCGTGACCCCTCCGGGTCGTCCCCGTCGGTTTGACGCGCGGTTCTTTCTGGTGGATGCGGATGCGATCCAAGGCGATCTGGACGACTTCAGCCGCGCCTCGGATGAGCTATCGCATCTGCAATGGGTTCCGCTGAACCGCGCCCGCGATCTGGACTTGCCGTTCATCACCGAAGTGGTGCTGGCCGAAGTCGCGGCCCGGGTCGCAACCCCCGAACCGCCGGAAACAGTGCCCATGTATCTGCATAAAGAGGAACAAAGCCTGTTCCTCCAGCTCAAAGGCTATCCCATGCCAGACGCTGACTAAAGCGTTCGGGTTTAACTTGAGACACGAATACCCTGCCACGCCTGCGGCGTTCTCGGGACATTCGTGTCACAGAGTGATTCAGGTAAAATCCGAAACGCTTTAGGCGTCACTTCATCCGGCTGATCACTGTTGTGACTTCGGGCTTTTTGCCGATCTCGGCCCGGGCCGTCTGACGCACGATGCGGCGCATCGCCTCTTCCAGCTTGTCATCATCGCGCAGGGTCTTGGCATCCGCCCGCATCAGGAACTGGTTCAGGTCTTCTTCCAAAACCTCGACCAATGCCGCCTTGGAGGTGCCGATCTCGGACAGGCCCATCGTATCGCACCACGGCTCGCCCAGCGGCTCGTTTTCCTCGTCCAGAATGACCGTCACCGTCACGTGCCCGTTCAGCGCCATGCGGATACGATCCCGCACGATCCCGTCCAGCGCGCCGACTTTGACCGTTCCATCGAGATAGGTGCGCCCGGTCTCAACGTAATCCGTCACTTTCGGCGCATTGCCCGTCAGGTCCAGCATCGTGCCGTTCACCGCCAGAACGCCGGTGCGACCACCGGCCTCGGCCAGTTTGACATGCTCGCGCAGATGGCGATGCTCCCCATGCATCGGGATCACGATCTGTGGGTTAATCAAACCGTGGACCTTTTCAAGATCGGGGCGGTTCGCGTGGCCGGACACGTGGTAGCGGCCCGAGCTGTCATCCACCACATCCACGCCCTTTTCGCTGAGTTGGTTGATGATGAAAATCACACCGCGTTCGTTGCCGGGGATGGTTTTGGAGGAAAACAGGAACAGATCGCCTTCTTTCAACTCAATCCCGCGATATTTGCCCCGCGCCAGTTGCGCACTGGCGGCGCGACGCTCACCCTGGCTGCCGGTCACGATCAGCATCAGGTTCTGGCGCGGCAGCTCCACGGCTTCTTCGGCGCTAATAACCTTGGGAAAGTCGGACAGGATGCCGGTTTCCGTTGCCGCCTCAATCATCCGCCGCATGGCCCGACCCAGCAGCACGACTGAGCGCCCTGCCCGCTCGCCCGCCTCGGCCAGCGTTTTCACGCGCGCCACGTTCGATGCAAAGGTTGTCGCCACAACCATGCCCTCGGCGCTTTCGACCAGCTTGGTGATCTCGGGGCCGACCTCGGATTCCGAACGGCCAGCATGGGGTGAGAACACGTTGGTACTGTCGCACACCAGCGCCTTGACGCCGGGCTTGGCAACTTCGGCCCAGAGATCGGGGTCAAAGGGCTCACCCACCACCGGGTTGGTGTCCAGCTTGAAATCCCCTGAATGCACGATCCGCCCTTCGGGTGTGTCGATCACCAGCGCGGCGCTTTCGGGGATCGAGTGGGACACCGGCAGGAACCCGACCTTGAACGGGCCGACCAAGATTTGCTCGGGCCAGGCCGAGGCTGTATGTACCGCATCCTCGGAGTGGCCGTGTTCTTCCATCTTGCGGCGGGCGATATTCGCGGTGAACGCCCGCGCATAGATCGGCGCGCCCAACGCCTCATAGCAATGCGCAACTGCACCCACATGATCCTCATGTGCGTGAGTGACAAACACGGCCTCAAGCTGATCGGCGCGCTCTTGCAGCCACGAAATATCCGCATAGATCAGATCAACGCCCGGAGTGGTGTCCATATCGGGGAAAGTCACGCCCAGATCCACCAGGATCAGACGCTCCTGCCCCGGCTTGCCATAGCCATAGACATAGGCATTCATGCCAATTTCACCGGCGCCGCCCAGCGGCAGATAGATCAGTCGTTCGCTGCTCATGTTGAGCCATTTTCCTTGTTATAGCGATGGATCACGGTCAGCCCGTGCATCGTCAGATCATCTTCGATCACGTCAAACCCGACATCCGCCTGATCGAACAAAGGCGCAAGCCCGCCGGTGCCAACCACTTTCATCGGCATGCCGTATTCCGCCCTGATGCGGGCAATCAGCCCCTCGATCAATCCGGAATAGCCCCAATACACGCCGGATTGGATACAGCCAACCGTATTTGTGCCAATTACTTTTTCCGGCCGGGTGATGTCGATATGCGGCAACGCGGCCGCCCCTTGGTGCAACGCCTCAAGGCTGAGGTTCACACCCGGCGCGATGATGCCCCCCACATAGGCCCCGTCCGAGGCAACCACATCGAAATTCGTCGCCGTGCCGAAATCCACCACAACCACATCACCGCCATGCCGGTCAAACGCCGCAACGGCATTGGCCAGACGATCCGGGCCGGGAACAGTGCCCTCATCCACGCGGGGCGGCACCGGCAACAGGCAATCGGGTTTGCCCACAACAAGCGGGCGACAGCCAAAGAACCTGTCTGCAAAGATACGCAGGTTGAACACCACGCGCGGCACGGTCGAGGCGATGATCACATCGGTAATGTCCGCCTCGATCCCGTAATGTTTCACCAGCGTTGAATACCAGGTGAAATAAGCATCCGCCGTGCGCGAATGATGGGTCGAGGTCCGCAGGGTGCACAGAAACTTCTCGCCATCCCAGATCGAGAACACGGTGTTGGTGTTGCCGCAGTCAATTGCCAGAAGCATCTGCGCCTCCTTCAGAAAAACACGTCCGCCGCAGGGATGCTGACACGGCCTTTGGCGGTCTTTAGGACAAGGTTGCCGCCCGAGTCCACGGTTTCAAAGGTTCCCACCGTCTCGGACGTTGAGGTCCGGGCGGTGATCACCTCTCCCAGCCGCGCCGCGCGGGCCAGCCAGGCGGTGCGGATCGGCTCGAACCCATAGGTCACGAATTGGGTTTCATAGCGCGCATAGGCCACAGCCAGTTCGGTCAGGAAATCCTCGGGGATCACAGCCGCGCCGGTTTCCGACAGCAACGAAACGGGCCGCACCGCGCTTTGTTCAACCGCATAGGCGGGCGGGGCCTCGGACAGATTCACGCCAATACCGATGGCCAGATGAGATAACTGCCGCCCCTGCCCGGTGCTTTCCAGCAGGATACCGGCCAGCTTGCCGCCATTCAGCAGCACGTCATTGGGCCATTTCAGCGACAGCCCTGCGGCCCGTCCTGTCACCGCAACACAGGCGTCAAACAAAGCCAACGCCGCCACAAAGCTGCGCAGCGCCGCCTGTTCCGGATTGCCCTGAGGTCTCATCAACAGCGTCGTGGCCAGATTGCCCTTGGGATTGGCCCAGGCTCTGCCCCGCCGCCCACGTGCGGCCGTCTGGTGATGCGCCATGATCCAGACAGGGCCGGGCGCGGTCGGCGCAAGCCGGGCGGCCTCATTCAGGGTGCTGTCGACCTCTTGCACGATGTGCAGGCCATATCCTTGCGGCCAGGCTGTCATGGTAAAAAGGCCCGGTCCACCGACCGAGCCCCCCTGTTCACGATGGGTCCATGGTTAATTGACAAGCGTCGCCGCCGCAGCAGCCGCTGCGCCCTCAATCCCGAACTGATAGAAAACGCCCACAAGCATCAAGGCCGCCGACCCCATCAAAGCAACCCACAGAACCGGGGTGGAATGGGTTTCAATCGGGTCTTCGTTTTCCTCACCGAAATACATGTAGAACACGATCCGCAGATAATAGAAGGCCCCGATGACCGAAGCGATGGCCGACACGATCACCAACCCGGTCAGACCCGCGCTGACACCAGCCTGCCAAACGCCGAACTTGGCGAAAAAGCCCAGCATCGGCGGCACGCCCGCAAGGCTGAACATCAGGATCAGCACAGCCAGCGCTTTGCCCGGATCACGTCGGGAGTACTGGCGCAACGCGTCGATATCGGTGACGGGTTTGCCATCGCGCTCCATCATCAGGATGAAGGCAAAGGTGCCGATATTCATGGTCACGTAGATCGCCAGATACATCAGCATCGCTTTGATGCCCATTTCCGTACCCGCCGCCAGACCGATCAGCGCATACCCCATATGGGCAATCGACGAAAACGCCATCAGCCGCTTGATATCGCGCTGACCAATCGCGGCCACTGCACCCAGCAGCATCGACAGGACCGAAAGCAACACGATCACCTGTTGCCAATCCTTGACCACGCCACCAAAGGCGTCATGCAGCAGACGCGCAAACAGCGCCATTGCCGCCACTTTCGGCGCAGTGGCAAAGAAGGCGGTGATCGGCGTGGGCGAGCCCTCGTACACGTCCGGTGTCCACATGTGGAACGGCACAGCAGAGACCTTGAAGGCCAGACCCGAGATCAGGAAAATCAGACCAAACAGCAACCCGACCGAGACATCGCCGTGATGGACGGTCTGGATGATCCCCGAGAACAGCGTGGTGCCGGTAAAGCCGTAAACCAGCGAGGCACCATACAGCAGCAGACCCGAACTGAGCGCGCCCAGAACGAAGTATTTCAGGCCAGCCTCAGTGGATTTCGCACTGTCACGGCGCAGGGCGGCCACGACATACAGCGCCAGCGATTGCAGCTCCAACCCCATATAAAGCGACATCAGATCGCCCGCGCTGACCATCATCATCATACCCACAGCGGCCAAGGCCACCAGCAGAGGGTATTCGAACCGCAAGAGCCCACGGCGCGACATATATTCCTGGCTCATCAGCAAGACAGCTGCGGCAGACAGCAGGATCGCCACCTTGGCAAAGCGCGAGAACCCGTCATCGACGAACATGCCGTTAAAGGCTACGTTTACACCGTCACCATTGGTGGCAATCCAGATCGCCAACAGCGCCATCAGGCCCGAGGTCGACCAGACCAGAACCGGGGCCAGCCCGTCCTTGGTCGTGTAGACAGCCCCGATCAGCGCCGCCATCGCATATACGGCCAGAACGATCTCTGGCAGGATGATTGTCAGATCAGCTTGGATCATGTCTCCAAAGCCTCCTTAATGCGAAGCGGCTGTCTGGGTCACGGCCTCAGCCGCGGCCAGAGCCGTGTCATAGTTCGAAATCAGCGCGGCGGTCGAATTGCCGATCACATCCGTCACCAGCGACGGGTAGACGCCCAGCAGGATGGTCATGATGATCAGCGGTGCAAAGATCAGCCGCTCGCGCGAGCTCATGTCAGTCATCGCCTTGAGGCTTTCCTTGATCAGATCGCCAAAGACCACGCGGCGGTACAGCCACAACGCGTACCCGGCAGAGAAGATCACGCCGGTTGCAGCCACCGCCGTTACCCATGTGTTAACCTGGAAGGCACCCATCAGTGTCAGGAATTCGCCGATAAACCCAGACGTCCCCGGCAGGCCAACATTGGCCATAGTGAACAGCATGAAGACCAGCGCATAGGCGGGCATCCGAATGACCAGACCGCCATAAGCGTCGATGTCACGGGTGTGCATCCGGTCATAGATCACGCCAACACACAGGAACAGCGCGGCGGAAATGAACCCATGGCTCAGCATCTGGAAGATCGCGCCGTCGATGCCCTGCTGGTTCGCCGCAAATATCCCCATGGTCACAAAGCCCATATGCGCGACCGAAGAATAGGCGATCAGCTTTTTCATATCCTCCTGCACCAGCGCCACCAGCGAGGTGTAGACGACCGCGATTGCCGACATCCACAACACCAGGTCCGTCATCACGGCTGAGCCCACAGGGAACATTGGCAAGCTGAATCGCAGGAAGCCATAACCGCCCATCTTCAGCAGGATCGCCGCCAGAACGACCGAACCCGCCGTCGGGGCCTGAACGTGCGCGTCGGGCAACCACGTGTGGACCGGCCACATCGGCATCTTCACCGCAAACGAGGCGAAGAAGGCCAGGAACATCAGCGTCTGCATCCCGCCTACAACGTACACGCCAAGAACGCTAAAGCTTTCGGAGGAGAACTGATGGCTCATCAGTGCTTCGATATCCGTGGTACCCGCATCCGCATACATCGCGACCATCGCCACCAGCATCAGCACCGAGCCGAGGAAAGTATAGAGGAAGAACTTGAAGCTGGCATAGATACGGTTCGCGCCGCCCCAGATTCCGATGATCAGGAACATCGGGATCAGACCGGCCTCGAAGAACAGGTAGAACAGCACCAGATCCAGCGCCATGAACACGCCCAGCATCAGCGTTTCCAGCAGCAGGAAGGCGATCATGTATTCCTTGACCCGGTCGGTCACGTTCCAGCTGGCCAGAATGGTCAGCGGCATGATGAAGGTGGTCAGCAGCACGAACAGGACGCTGATCCCGTCCACGCCCATCTTGTATTTCAGGCCCAGCAGCCACTCACCCTCTTCCACCATCTGAAAGCCGGTATCGTTGGGATCAAAGCCTGTGTAGATGCCAATCGACACAAGGAAGGTCACCGTGGTCGCCACCAGCGCAACCCATTTCGCGTTGCGCTGCGCGGCCACATCGTCGCCCTGCAGAAACAGGGCCAATATGGCCGCTGCCACAGCAGGGATAAAGGTGACGATCGAGAGGATATTATCCATTAGTGTGCGCCTCCGCCGATCGACATCCAGGTGACGAGGGCCGCGATGCCCAAGACCATCCAGAAGGCGTAAGTAAAGATGTAGCCCGTCTGCGCCTTGCCTGCGAGGCGGGTAAAGAAGGGAACAACGCCCATGGCAATTCCATTCAGGAAACCATCAATGGTGTTGCCATCGCCGCGCTTCCACAGGAACCGGCCAAGCGCCACTGTGGGTTTGACCAAGATCGCGTTGTAAATCTCGTCAAAATACCACTTGTTCAGCAGGAACAGGTAGAGCGGCCGCTGGTTCTGCGCCAGACGTCCCGGCAGCGACGGATTCACGATGTAGAACCAATAGGCCATGACAAAGCCCAGCAACATGGCGACAAAGGGCGAAACCTTGACCCATTTCGGCGCAGCGTGTGCATCGTCCAGCACATGGTTGTCCGGTGCCATATACAGCGCACCCTCACCCGGTTCACCCACGAACGCATAGTGGTGATCGCCATGGGCCTCTTTTTCCCCATGGCCCTCATCAGCATGCGCATCATGGCCATCCTCGGCGTGGCTGTCATCGCCATGCGCGTCGGCTGCACCGTGATCACCTGCCTCGGCATGCTCGGACGCCTCGGCCACCGGAATGCCGTAGAACTTACCGACCTTATCCGCGTGACCAAAGAAATTGCCGTACCAGATCATACCCGCAAAGACGGCCCCCAGCGACAGAACCCCAAGCGGCACCAGCATGACCATCGGGCTTTCATGCGCGTGGTCATGGGTGTGCTTGTCCCCGCGCGGCTCACCATAGAAGGTCAGGAAGATCAGACGCCAGCTATAGAAAGACGTAAACGCCGCAGCAACCACCAGCAGCCAGAACCCATAGGCAGACCCGCCTGCATAAGCGCTTTCGATAATGGCATCCTTTGACAGGAACCCGGCAAACCCGAACGTGGTCAGCGGAATGCCGACACCGGTAATGGCCAGCGTCCCGATCATCATCGCCCAGAAGGTGTAAGGGATTTTTTTACGCAGACCGCCATATTCGGTCATCTCTTGTTCATGATGCATGGCATGGATCACCGAGCCTGCGCCAAGGAACAAAAGCGCCTTGAAGAAGGCGTGCGTGAACAGATGGAACATCGCCGCCGAATACATGCCCACACCTGCGGCCACGAACATATAGCCCAACTGCGAACAGGTCGAATAGGCGATGACGCGCTTGATGTCGGTCTGCACCAGACCCACGGTTGCGGCAAAGAACGCGGTCGTCGCCCCCAGCACAGTGATGAAACCGGTCGCACCCGGCGCGAATTCCATCAGCGGCGACATGCGGCAGACAAGGAACACACCCGCCGTCACCATGGTCGCGGCGTGGATCAGGGCCGAAACGGGCGTCGGGCCTTCCATCGCGTCCGGCAACCATGTGTGCAGGATCAACTGCGCCGATTTCCCCATCGCGCCGATGAACAGCAGCACGCATATGACCTCAACCGCGGTCCATTCACCCCACAGGAAGTGCAGCTTCTCTTCGGCCAAAGCCGGGGCCGAGGCGAAAATATCCGAAAAGTTGATGCTGTCCGTCAGCAGGAACAGCGCGAAAATACCCAGCGCAAAGCCAAAGTCACCCACACGGTTGACGATGAAGGCTTTCATCGCAGCGGCATTGGCCGAAGGTTTTCGATAGTAGAACCCGATCAGCAGGTAGGATGCGACGCCCACGCCCTCCCAGCCAAAGAACATCTGCACCAGATTGTCCGCCGTCACCAGCATCAGCATGGCAAAGGTGAAGAAGGACAGATAGGCAAAGAAACGCGGCTTATAGCTCTCGCCCTCGCGCCATTGCGGGTCGTGATCCATGTAGCCAAAGGAATAGAGGTGCACCAGCGCCGAGACCGTCGTCACCACGATCAGCATGATCGCGGTCAAACGGTCCAGACGAATGGCCCAGCTTGTCGACAGCGAGCCGCTCTCGATCCAGCGCATGATCTCGATCTGTTGGGTGACGCCATCGAAAGTGAAGAACACAATCCACGACAGCAAACAGGCCAGAAACAGCAGGCCCGTTGCGGTCCACATGGCCGCTTTCTCACCTATGAACCGCCAGCCGAAACCGCAGATCAACGCGCCCACCAGCGGGGCAAAGAGGATGGTGGTTTCCATAGTTCTCTTAGCCCTTCATCATATTGACGTCTTCAACCGCGATGGTGCCACGGTTGCGGAAGAAGCAGACCAGAATGGCCAGCCCGATCGCCGCCTCGGCCGCCGCAACGGTCAGCACGAACAGCGTAAACACCTGCCCGACCAGATCGCCGAGGAAACTGGAGAACGCCACGAGGTTGATATTCACCGCCAACAGCATCAGTTCGATGCTCATCAGCAGGATGATCACGTTCTTGCGGTTCAGGAAGAGACCGAAGATGCCGATGACGAACAGCGTGGCCGCGACCGTAAGATAGTGTTCAAGTCCGATCATAACTTCGCCTCGCCTTGATCTGAGACTGTTCCCGTTTTGCAGAATTTCCCCGGATCGAATCTCTCTCCGCGAACAATCGGTTCCGCGCCAAGAGCCGTAAGATCATCAAAAACAGTGTTGATGTCAGGCGGGGTATCCAGATTGGCATATTTTTCCCGCAATTCTTGTATCTCGGGATTGAAATCAATCTGCTGCCCGTCCGATCGCTTACCGCTAATTCTGACATCCAGCGTTTCACCCGATGTGCATGACATTACGGTCCAATGGAAACCGGGGTTCGGGCAACCAACCTCTTCAGCAATCCACCAATCGTAGACACCCGGAACACTGAAATCGAAAGAACCATCGAAGCCAATGCACGCTTCAGGAGGAAGCGGCTCCAAACCTTCGGCATCTTCGGCGCTTAACGCCGAAACCGAGAAAATTAGTGCAGAAAAAGCCATCGCCAATCTCACAACCCCTGCCCCGGTTTCACGTCCTTCAACTCCATCGCCTTGGCCGGGTCGCGCATCATCTGGCCGATGATGTCCTGACGCTTGATGTCCTGACGGTGGCGCAGCGTCAGGACGATGGCGCCGATCATGGCCACCAGCAGGATCAGGCCCGCCAGTTGGAACAGAAGGAAGTATTGATCGTAAAGAATGACACCCAGCGCCTCGGTGTTGTGACGGTCCGTCGGGACCGGTTGCGCCAGATTGGCCTCGATACCCTGCGCGCTATCCCATGCGCCAAAGGCCATGACGAACTGCATCAGGATGACCAGACCGATCAGCAGGGCCAGCGGCATATAGCGCGCCATCTCGGCCTTGAGCTCGGCAAAGTCCACGTCCAGCATCATCACCACGAACAGGAACAGCACCGCGACCGCGCCCACGTAGACGATGATCAGCAGCATCGCCACGAACTCGGCCCCCAGCAGCACGAACAGCCCCGCCGCGGACAGAAACGCCAGGATCAGCCACAGCACCGAGTGCACCGGCTGGCGGCTGATCACCGTGAACAGCCCTCCGGTTATGGCGCTGATGGCAAACAGGTAGAAGGCAAAGACGGTCATTGATCCTCATCCTCATTATCGGCCAGAACCTCTTGCGCCAGATCCAGCGCGCGGGTCATGGCCGGGATGCCGGCAAAGACCGACATCTGCCCGATCGTTTCCACGATCTCTTGTTTCTTGGCGCCCGCCTCCAACGCATGACGCACGGTCTGCCGCACGGCGGTGTCTGCCTGAGCACCCTGACAGGTCAGCCCGGCCAGCGTCAGCAGCAGGCGGGTCTTGGCGTCCAGCCCGTCGGTGTTGACGGTGTTGCCAAACATCATCTCCATGACCTCTTTCGGCATGGTTGGCCACAGCGCCTCGAACCCTTTGGGCGAGAAATTCTCCATCGCCGGGTTCATCGCCTTGGCCATGTCCTGCGCCTGCTTCATCATCAGCTCAAACGGATTAGTCGGCGTGTCACTCATCTGTACGGCGCGTCCATTTCCAGATTGCGGGCGATCTCGGCTTCCCAGCGTTCGCCGTTATCCAGCAGTTTTTGCTTGTCGTAAAACAGCTCTTCGCGGGTCTCCGTGGCGAATTCGAAGTTCGGACCTTCGACGATGGCATCAACCGGGCAGGCCTCCTGGCAGAAGCCGCAATAGATGCATTTGGTCATGTCGATGTCATAGCGCGTCGTGCGGCGGCTGCCGTCTTCGCGCGGTTCGGCGTCGATGGTGATGGCTTGGGCCGGGCAAATCGCCTCACACAATTTGCAGGCGATGCAGCGTTCTTCGCCGTTCGGATAGCGGCGCAGGGCGTGCTCGCCCCGGAACCGTGGCGAAAGAGGGCCCTTTTCGTGCGGGTAGTTCACGGTAGCCTTGGGGGCGAAGAAGTACTTCAGCCCCAGCTTCATGCCGACCCAGAAGTCCTGCAGCAGAAAGTACTTGGCAGCACGGGTATAGTCGATTTGGGTCACTTCTTTCCCTCCTCTTGAATTTTGCGCTCTACCAATTCTATTGCCTGAGCTATCCCGGCCTTTATATCGCTCAATGATCTCTGTATTCCATCAAGCGTTTCTTCGGTTCGCTTGAAATGGTCGGCAAGCTCGGCTTGGGTAGGTAACTTTTTTTCCACAATCATCCCCCCACGCTCCAACGGGCAAACGCGCCCCAGAACCAATCGAACCGTGCCGCGAAGGCCACGAAGACCACCCAGACCAGCGAGAACGGCAGGAACACTTTCCAGCCCAGCCGCATCAGCTGATCATAGCGGTAGCGGGGCGTGATTGCCTTGACCATCGCGAAGAGGAAGAAGAAGAACGCCATCTTGGCGACCATCCAAAGAACGCCATCCGGCAGCCCCGGGATTGGCGACAGCCAGCCACCGAAGAACAGCAGTGTGGTCAGGGCGCACATCAGGAAGATGGCGATGTATTCCCCGGCCATGAATAGCAGGAAGGGCGTGGCCGAGTATTCGACCTGATAGCCTGCGACCAGTTCCGATTCCGCCTCGGGCAAATCAAACGGGGGCCGGTTGGTTTCGGCCAGCGCCGAGATGAAGAACAGGAAAACCATCGGGAAGTGCGGCAGCCAGTACCAGCTGAAGAACCCGAACGAGCCGTCCTGCGCGCGCACGATGTCTCCGAAGTTCATAGAACCGGTCGAGATGATGACACCGATGATGATCAGGCCGATGGAGACCTCATAGGAAATCATCTGCGCCGCAGAGCGCAGAGACCCCAGGAAAGGATACTTTGAGTTCGACGCCCAACCGCCCATAATCACGCCATAAACCTCTAACGAGGACACGGCGAAGACATAGAGGATCGCAACGTTCAGATCGGACAGAACCCAGCCATCGTTAAACGGGATCACCGCCCACGCGATCATTGCCAATACGAATGACGTCAGCGGTGCCAGCATGAAGACCGTGCGGTCTGCACCGGCGGGGATCACCACCTCTTTGACCACGTATTTCAGCGCGTCGGCCACCGATTGCAGCAGGCCGTAGACACCCACCACATTGGGGCCCCGGCGCATCTGGACAGCGGCCCAGATCTTGCGGTCGCCGTACACAAGGAACAACAGCGAAATCATCACAAAGGCAACGACTGCAAGCACTTGCGCCAGAATGATGATGGCAATTCCGCCTGGGGTGTTAAAGAAATCAGCCATTGGTCCTCACACCGTGGGTCGTCGTGGATGGGTCAGCGTATCGGATCATTCTGCGGCAATCCTGTCGTTTTTGAGGGCCAGCGCCTGCGCCGATAGTTCGGCCATCAGCTGCGAGGACCGCGCGATGGGATTGGTCAGATAGAAATCCTTGATCGCATTTCGGAAACTCGCGTCGCCCAAGGCGCCTGCCTCCAGCGTCTGAACCTCATTTTCGATCACCTCATCGACACGGGCCAGATGCGGTACCGCCTCGATCAGAGCATTGCGCAGCTGCGCCAGCGAGTCGAAGGGCAGCGTCGCCCCCAGCTCGGCCGACAAGGCGCGCAGGATGGCCCAGTTTTCCTTGGCCTCACCGGGTGCAAAACCGGCGCGCATGGCCAATTGCGGGCGGCCCTCGGTGTTCACGAACAAACCGTTTTCCTCGGTATAGGCCGCGCCCGGCAGGATCACGTCGGCGCGGTGCGCACCCCGATCCCCGTGGCTGCCCTGATAGATCACAAAGGCCCCCTCGCCGATCTCAACCTCATCTGCGCCGAGGTTATAGATCACATCAGCGGCACTGATTGCCTCCATCCCGGCATCATTGGTCGCGTCCACATCCATCGCGCCCACGCGCGCGGCAGCGGTATGCAAGACGATCAGGCCACTTTCGGTATTTTTTGCAACGGTTTGCGCGGCCGCCAGAACGGCTGCGCCATCGGCCTCTTGCAGGGCGCCCTGCCCGACGACGACCAATGAGCGTTTGCCCTTGATCTCATCATCGCCGCCCATGTCGACAACCTTTTGCAACGCGGCGCGGTCATCGCCCATGTGGTGGTATTCATAGGTCAGATCGGCCGCAGGGCCGACTAGCGCCACCTCGGCCCCATGCGCCCAAGCCTTGCGGATGCGCGCGTTCAGCACCGGCGCTTCATCGCGCGGGTTGGTGCCGATCAGCAGAATGCGCTCGGCCGAGTCGATGTCTTCGATCGCAGCGGTTCCGGCATAGGCCCCGCGATTGCCCGCAGGCAGCTTGGCCCCGTCTGTGCGGCATTCGACAACGCCGCCCTGCCCCTCAATCATCTGCTTCAGCGCAAACGCGGCCTCGACCGGGGCCAGATCGCCGACGATGCCCGCGGGCTTTTCAGCCCCTTTCAGTGCCTCGGCTGCCTTGGTCAGCGCCTCGGGCCACGTCGCCGGGCGCAGCTTGCCGTTTTCGCGCACATACGGTTTGTCCAGACGCTGACGACGCAGGCCGTCCCAAACAAACCGTGTCTTGTCGCTGATCCATTCCTCATTCACGCCGTCATGGTTGCGCGGCAGGAACCGCATCACTTCACGGCCCTTGGTATCCACTCGGATGTTCGAGCCCAGGGCATCCATCACATCGATGCTCTCGGTCTTGGTCAGCTCCCAGGGGCGCGCCGTAAAGGCATAGGGCTTCGAGGTCAGAGCGCCAACCGGGCACAGATCGATGATGTTGCCCTGCAGGTTCGATTGCAGTGTTTTGTTCAGATACGAGGTGATCTCGGCATCCTCACCACGCCCGGTCTGACCCATCTGGGTGATCCCGGCCACTTCGGTCGTAAAGCGCACACAGCGGGTGCAGCTGATGCAACGCGTCATCGCCGTGCCGACCAGAGGCCCAAGGTCCAGATCATCCACCGCCCGCTTGGCTTCTTTAAAGCGCGAGCCCGAGACACCATAGGCCATGGCCTGATCCTGCAGATCACACTCACCACCCTGATCGCAGATCGGGCAATCCAGCGGGTGGTTGATCAGCAGAAACTCCATCACCCCTTCGCGGGCCTTTTTGACCATGGGCGAGTTCGTCTTGACCACAGGCGGCTGCCCTTCCGGCCCCGGGCGCAGGTCGCGCACCTGCATCGCGCAGGAAGCCGCAGGTTTCGGCGGGCCACCCACGACCTCAACAAGACACATCCGGCAGTTCCCGGCGATCGACAGGCGTTCATGATAGCAGAAACGCGGCACCTCGACCCCTGCCTGTTCACAGGCCTGGATCAGGGTCATCGCGCCATCGACTTCGATCTCGTGGCCGTCGATATTGATCTTGCGAAGGTCAGACATGATCTAGTTCGCCCTCAAATACACGCCAATGGCGCTGTTTCTTTCAATTTCCTTCTGCCCCAACGTGCAGAAGGAATTTGGATTGTCGTAAGAGACACCGTTTTGCGCCAGATACGCCTCGCCCTTGGCACGCATCCGGTCTTTTTCGGTATCCGATTCCACGTAGGCGCGGATTTCCTTGTCGGTATAGCCCAAATCATTGGCCTTGGATCGCAGCCCCCACATCACACTGATCGCTTTCAGACGCCGCCCGCTGATCGAGGAACAGTATTCCGAAATCTCATTTGCGATTGCGATGTAATAAAGCTCATTGTCGATTTCCTTGACATCGCGCAAAGGCGGTTTGGCATCCGCAACCGTGGGCAATGCAAGCAATGACAGCAGGGCAAGTTTCTTCACACCAGACATGACAGGTCCTTTCGTCTTGGGAAACCCAAGACGACCGGCAGCCGGGGCGCTATGCAATAACACCGCCTGCGCCCTGGTCTGATATGAAGAAATAAATGTCATGGCCGCAGGCATTTCCCCGAAAGGGTCAGTTGATCATCGGCAATGCGCAGGTTTTGCGGCTCGGTATCCGGTCCAACGTTCCAGTCGATTCTGGAGGATCCAAAGTTCTTGATGCAGAACTTGGTGGCTTCAAACCGACCTGCCTCGCGCGCGCCATCCAACGAAGACGCAACCCCATTTACAACCACAGTGAATTCTGCTGGCGTCGCTTTTTTGTCCACGGATTTCACCTTGGTCCGAAAATACTGACCATCAAACTGAACCCGGTCCGCGCGCGAATTGGCGATCCCGCAGGCCGAAACCAGCGTCAACGCCGCAATCGCGATCTTGGCCGAAGTCACCAGGCGACCGTATCCGTTGAAAACTTTCATTCTTTTACTCCGCTGCCATCGCGCCCGTTCGGCCCGATTTCTGCGCTCTTATACGGTCTTCAATCTCATCACGGAAGTTGCGGATTAGGCCCTGAATGGGCCAGGCGGCAGCGTCACCCAAAGCGCAGATCGTGTGGCCTTCGACCTGCTTGGTGACGTCAAACAGCATGTCGATCTCTTCCAGCTCGGCCTCACCACGTACCAGACGATCCATCACGCGCATCATCCAGCCGGTGCCTTCGCGGCACGGCGTACACTGGCCACAGCTTTCGTGTTTATAGAACTTGGACAGCCGCCAGATCGCCTTGATGATATCGGTGGATTTGTCCATCACGATCACCGCCGCTGTGCCCAGACCCGATCCCAGATCGTTGCGCAGATAGTCGAAATCCATGATCGCGTCGCGCATGTTCTCACCACGCACACACGGCACCGAGGACCCACCCGGAATTACCGCCAGCAGATTGTCCCAACCGCCACGAATGCCGCCGCAATGGGTTTCGATCAGTTCCTCAAAGGAAATCGACATCGCCTCTTCGACGACGCAGGGGTTGTTCACATGGCCCGAGATCGCAAACAGCTTGGTGCCCGCGTTGTTCTGACGGCCAAAGCCTGCGAACCAATCCGCGCCACGGCGCAGGATCGTCGGAACAACGGCAATCGATTCCACATTGTTCACGGTGGTCGGACAGCCATACAGACCCGCGCCCGCCGGGAACGGAGGCTTCATCCGCGGCATACCCTTCTTGCCCTCAAGGCTTTCGATCAGAGCGGTTTCTTCACCGCAGATATAGGCCCCAGCCCCGTGATGCAGGAACAGATCGAAATCCCAGCCCGAACCGGCGGCGTTCTTGCCCAGCAGCCCGGCGTCGTACGCCTCATCAATTGCGGCCTGCAGCGCCTCACGCTCGCGGATATATTCGCCGCGCAAGTAGATATAGCAGGTATGCGCGTTCATCGCGAAAGAGGCGATCAGGCAGCCCTCGATCAGCGTATGCGGATCATGGCGCATGATCTCGCGGTCCTTACAGGTGCCGGGCTCGGATTCGTCCGCATTCACCACCAGATAGGCCGGTCGACCGTCGCTTTCCTTGGGCATGAACGACCATTTCAGCCCGGTGGGAAAGCCCGCCCCGCCGCGTCCGCGCAGGCCCGAATCCTTCATCGTCTGAATGATCCAGTCGCGGCCCTTATCGATCAGGCCAGCGGTGCCGTCCCAATGCCCCCGGGCCTGCGCGCCGCGCAACGTGCGCTCATGCATCCCGTAGATGTTGGTAAAGATCCGGTCCTGATCCTTCAGCATCGCGTGTTACCTTCAGCTGTCCTGACGCATGCGCCAGAGTTGAAATATGTTGACGCCCGCATAGATGAACGCCGCCAAGGCAGCGAAATCAAACAGCAGCGCATACCGGGCCGTCAAACCCAGTGCCGGGCCGATGAACATGTTCATGGCAAGCCAGATCACCATCGTCGCGACGATGACGATGCCGATGTGACGGCCCTTTCGGGCTATGGCCAGTTCCTTGTCCTTGTCCATCTTCCCCCGATGCCCCAACGGGCACCCGTTTTAGTCTTCGTATGTGCCGTCTTCCTTGGCACGTTTGGCAAATTCGGTTTCCACACCTGCGGCCAGCTTGGCCGCCTGTTCGATCCAGCCATCCCGCTCGATCCGGCCCTTGAACTTGAGGCGCGCATCCACCCAGGCCACATGTTCCGGCGTCCAGGCCGCGATCTGGTCGTAGTGATAGAAGCCCAGTGCGTTCAATGTCTCTTCAAGCTTGGGCCCAACG
The DNA here is from genome assembly GCF_056538885.1 of Ruegeria sp. BE1. Lineage (NCBI taxonomy): Bacteria > Pseudomonadati > Pseudomonadota > Alphaproteobacteria > Rhodobacterales > Roseobacteraceae > Ruegeria > Ruegeria sp. BE1. The sequence continues at coordinate 610,736 of NZ_JBQFTY010000001.1, read as the reverse complement.
CCTTTCAGCAGCTTAAGGTCATCCGGTAAGCTCCCGCGCGCCTCGGTCAGCGTCCGGGGTTTGTCTTCTTTGACCTCGGCCTGCGCAGCTTTGGCTTCAGCCACCTGTTTCACCGCAGGTTTCGCAGGTTCAGGCGCTTTGGGCGGTTCTGCTGCGGCTGAGGCCCCGGCCTGTTTTCCGTCCTTGCCCATCCAGGGCGTCAGGATCGGAACCTCGGTCCCGTCGATGCGCTTGACCGTATCGCCCAGATCGGTCGCCAATTCGACACTGGCATTGTATTGCGGTTTCCCGGCCTCATACTCGGACAGGCTGCTGAGGCCCTTGAGCGGTTCCGCCGCATAGCGCCCGTTCTGAGGGCCCGGCACCGGCACATTGCCCGCCGCCAGATCGTCGATGATCTTGCCAAAGCTCTCGGCGGTCAGGTCTTCGTAATAGTCCTTGCCGATCTGAGCCATCGGCGCATTGGTGCATGAGCCGAGGCATTCCACCTCTTCCCAGCTCAGCTTGCCATCGGCGGACAGCGCGTGCGGTTTGGAGGCGATCTTGTCCTTGCAGACCGCGATCAGATCCTCAGCCCCGCAGATCATGCAAGAGGTCGTGCCGCAGACCTGAATATGCGCCACCGATCCAACCGGTTGCAGTTGGAACATGAAGTAGAACGAGGCCACCTCAAGCACACGGATATAGGCCATACCCAGCATATCAGCGACGGCTTCAATCGCCGGACGGGACAGCCAGCCCTCCTGCTCCTGCGCGCGCCACAGCAAAGGGATCACCGCACTGGCCTGACGGCCTTCGGGGTATTTGGTGATCTGCGCTTCGGCCCATTTCTGGTTGGCAGCGGTGAAGGCGAAGCTCTCGGGTTGTTCGGGGTGAAGGCGGCGGAGCATTAAGCACATTCCCCATTTTCTGCCATTCCAAGTTTCCAAAACTCGGGATCATTTGAGTTATTGGACGAAATCAATTTAGCGTCCACAAGGTCGAAAATGGCCCACACAAATGGCTCTTGTCCGGCGGAACAGTTTTCTACGCCCGATCCAGCCAAAAGATTGGGATACGCCATGCAGCTTTCTGATGAGCTTAATTTGCTCAAAACATAGTTTGCAGCACGTGTTTCGAGGGCTTCGTAGCGCTCATAGAACTCAGGAAACTCTTCTAATGGATCGCAATCAGCGGCAACCCAACATTCAGATGCCTCCTGCACTACATCAGACGAAAAAAAGATGCAAAAATCGCTCAAAGGGGCAGCGAAAGCTGAGTGCGTTATGGGTAGGAGCGCCAAGGCAGAAACAAGCAACTTAGTCACCTATCAATCTCCCCAAACACAACGTCCATCGTCCCGATGATGGCGGCAACGTCGGCCAGTTGGTGCCCTCCGGCAACGTGGTCCATGGCTTGCAGGTGCAGGAACCCAGGCGCGCGCAGTTTGGCGCGGTAGGGTTTGTTGGTGCCGTCGGCGACCAGATAGACGCCGAACTCGCCCTTGGGGGCCTCGACGGCGGCGTAAACCTCGCCCGCGGGGACGTGGAAGCCTTCGGTATACAGTTTGAAGTGATGGATCAGGCTCTCCATCGAGGTCTTCATGTCCGAGCGTTTCGGCGGAGTGATCTTGCCGCGCGCCAGTACGTCGCCCGGACATTCGCGGATTTTGGCGATGGCCTGTCGGATGATGTGCAATGACTGGCGCATCTCTTCCATGCGCACCAGATAGCGGTCATAGCAGTCGCCGTTCTTGCCCACGGGAATCTGGAACTCGAACTCGTCATAGCATTCATAGGGCTGAGCGCGGCGCAAATCCCATGCGAGGCCCGAGCCACGCACCATGACGCCCGAGAAGCCGTATTTCTGGATGTCATCCTCGGTCACCACGCCAATATCGGCGTTACGCTGTTTGAAGATACGGTTTTCGGTCAGCAAACCGTCGATATCGTCCAGAACGGCGGGGAATTCGTGGCTCCAGGCCTCAATATCGTCCAGCAGATCGTCCGGCAGGTCCTGATGGACGCCGCCGGGGCGGAAATAGGCGGCGTGCAGGCGGGCACCGCAGGCACGCTCATAAAAAACCATCAGCTTTTCGCGTTCCTCAAAACCCCATAGCGGCGGTGTCAGCGCCCCCACATCCATCGCCTGAGTAGTCACGTTCAGCAGGTGGTTCAGAATGCGCCCGATCTCGGAATACAGCACCCGGATCAACGAGCCCCGGCGCGGCACCTCAACCCCGGTCAGTTTCTCAATCGCCAGACACCAGGCATGTTCCTGATTCATCGGAGCCACGTAATCCAGACGGTCGAAATACGGCAGGTTCTGCAGGTACGTCCGGCTTTCCATCAGCTTTTCAGTACCACGGTGCAGCAGGCCGATATGCGGGTCACACCGTTCCACGATCTCGCCGTCCAGCTCAAGCACAAGGCGCAAAACACCATGCGCCGCAGGGTGTTGCGGGCCAAAGTTGATGTTAAAGTTACGGATCTTCTGCTCGCCGCTCAGCGCGTCGGTGCTGCCGTCATCGTATCTTGAGCCGTCCATCAACGCCCCCGTTTCTTCTTTGCTTCCGCCCGAACCCGGACTTTTTCAGCCTCAACCGCCTTGGCGGCGGCCCCTGCAAGCAGAACGCCCAATGCGCCCAGAATGATCAGCTCACCCATCATGTCAGCGGCGCTCCATCTCTTGCAGCTTCATCGCCATCATCCACAGCAGGACGATCACAACCGGAGAAATCACGCAGGCAAAGGCCCAGTTCTTGTTGATCCCGAAATGAGGCAGCAGTTTCAGCATCGGAACAACCGTTGCCACAACCAGAGCGATCCAGATCAGGAACTCAAACATGACTTAGGTCTCCTGTTTCTCATCCCCGGGCAGAATGTAATTCGCGCCCTCCCACGGGGACATGAAATCAAACTGCCGGTATTCCTGTACAAGGCTGACCGGCTCGTACACGACGCGTTTTTCCGCCTCGTCATAGCGGACCTCGGTATAGCCCGTGGTCGGGAAGTCCTTGCGCAGCGGATAGCCACGAAAACCATAGTCGGTCAGGATACGCCGCAGGTCAGGGTGGCCCGAAAACAGAATGCCGAACATGTCGAACACCTCACGCTCGAACCAGTTGGCCGAGGGGTGAACGTCAACGATCGAGGGCACCATATCCTCTTCGCGGATCGAAACCCGCAGGCGAATGCGCTGGTTCTGGTACATCGATAGGAAGTGATAGACCACGTCGAACCGCTTGGGCCGTTCGGGGTAATCCACGCCTGTGATGTCGACCAGTGTCGAGAATTTGCAATTCTGGTCAGACCGCAGGAATTCAACGAATTCCACAATGCTGGACGGCGCCACATCCACGTTCAGCTCACCATGGGTCACATCCCAGGACAGAACGCAATCGGCCCGCTTCAATTCCAGCTGGGCGCCAAGTTCCTTGAGTGCTTCGCTCATCTGCCCTCTCCCTCAGCGCACAATGGTGCCGGTACGGCGGATTTTGCGTTGCAGCTGCATGAGGCCATACAGCAACGCCTCAGCGGTCGGAGGGCAGCCGGGGACATAGATATCCACCGGCACAATCCGGTCACATCCACGCACGACTGAATAGGAATAATGATAATACCCGCCCCCATTCGCACAGGATCCCATTGAGACCACATAGCGCGGCTCGGGCATCTGGTCGTAAACCTTGCGCAGCGCCGGGGCCATCTTGTTGGTCAGCGTCCCGGCCACGATCATCACATCCGACTGCCGCGGGGACGCACGCGGGGCGATGCCAAACCGTTCCGCATCATAGCGCGGCATCGAAGTGTGCATCATCTCAACCGCGCAGCAGGCCAGACCAAATGTCATCCAGTGCAGCGACCCGGTGCGCGCCCAGTTGATGATGTCCTCGGTCGAGGTCAGCAGGAACCCTTTGTCCTGCAACTCGGCGTTCAGGGCCTGGGTGGCGACTTCCTTGTCGACGCCAGCGGTGTTTGCTCCCGTCATCACTCCCATTCCAGGGCCCCCTTCTTCCACTCATAGGCAAAGCCGATGGTCAGAACGCCCAGAAACACCATCATGGACCAGAACCCGACATCGCTGATGTCCTTGAAGCCGACAGCCCAGGGAAACAGAAATGCGATTTCAAGATCGAAGATGATGAAGAGAATCGAGACCAGATAGAATCGGACATCGAATTTCATCCGCGCATCGTCAAAGGCGTTGAAGCCACATTCATATGCGCTGACTTTTTCGGGGTCGGGGTTACGAACGGCCAGTACGACGGCGGCCAGAATCAAAACGATTCCGAGGCCGACAGCAACTGCCAGAAACACCAGAATCGGGAGGTACTCCCGCAACAGGTCTTCCACGTAGAGCTCCTTTCCTGCGCGTCCTCAGGGGATGCGCCGTCAATTGGCGTGATGACGTCACTTCCTCTATCCTTGTGGGGGCAGAGGGTCAACTGACCAGAACCGCGCAGGGCGCTAATATTCTGGTGACCTGCGGTTAAATGACGACTTGCACACCAACTGACAGAACCAAGTAAGGAAACAGTTAATCTTGACTGTTCCACATAGGTTTACGCCGTTCAAAGAATGCGGCGATGCCTTCCTGCGCCTCGTCGGTTTCCCATCGCTCAACCAGTGACCGGATCGTGTGATCGATGGTCTGATCGTCAATCTTGGGACCCAACTCACGAACAAGTCGCTTGGCTATGGCAACTGCCCCGGGCGCACAGGCCAGATAGGGTGCAATTTCCTCCTCGACCGCCTGCGCAAGATCATCTGCGGAAACCGTTCTGGCCAGCAGGCCCAAATCGACCGCCTCGGCCGCATCGAACACGCGCGCAGACAGGAACACACGCCGCGCGCGCGCTTCACCCATGCGGGCGATGACATAGGGCCCGATGGTCGCGGGAATCAGCCCCAGCCGGGTTTCGGTCAACCCCATAGACAGGCTCTCGACTCCAACGGCGACATCACAGACCGAAGCCAGACCGACGCCGCCGCCAAAAGCATTGCCCTGCAGCGCGCCAATCAGTGGCTTGGGCAACGTGTTTAGCGCTTGCAGCATTTCCGCCAGCTTACGCGCCTCGATAAACCGCGTCTCAGAGTCGGCCGCCATCTGATCCTGCATCCAACCCAGATCGCCTCCGGCGCAAAAGCTCTTACCTGCGCCGGTCAAAACAACCACCCGAACCGATGCGTCCGTACCCAGCTGCCCGGCCGCTTGCGTCAACTCGGAGATCATCCGTGCGGACATGGCATTATGCTTTTCCGGGCGATTCAGTGTCAGCGTCGCAACACCCCGCCCGTCCTGGGTAACTGAAATCGTTTCGAACATTGACTACTCCGCTCTCATGGCGCGGGCCATCTGTGCGGCCTCTTCAACGACGGCCAAATCAATCCCCGTCTCATATCCCAACCGTTCAAGATGCGAGACGACGGATTCGGTCGCGACATTGCCCGACGCACCAGGCGCATAGGGGCATCCCCCCAACCCTCCAACGGCAGAATCGAATGTGCGCACGCCCAACGCCAGCGCGGCATCAATATTGTCGATAGCCCGCCCGTTTGTGTCATGGAAATGACCGGCCAACCGCGTGACTGGCACCCTCTCTCGCACTGCAAGCAGCATATGCGCGACCGTGTCAGGCGTGCCCTTCCCAATCGTGTCCCCCAACGAAATCTCGTAACACCCCAGCGCGAACAGCTTGTCGGCAAGCTCGGCCACTTTTTCGGGCGGCGTGGGGCCATCGTAAGGGCAATCAGTGACGCAGGACACGTATCCGCGAACCGGAAGGTCGATATGGCGGGCCGCTTCCAGAATGGGGGTAAACCGTTCGATGGATTCGGCGACAGACGCATTGATATTGGCTTGCGAAAACCCCTCGGACGCCGACGCAAACACTGCAATCTCATCTGCCTTCGCCGCCAGCGCGTCATTATAGCCGCGCATATTCGGCGTCAGCGCACCATAGCGTACGCCCTCTGCCCGCGTAATCCCGGCCAGCACCTCGGCACTGCCTGCCATCTGCGGCACCCATTTCGGAGACACGAAACTGGCGACCTCAATCCGGTTGAACCCGGCCTTGCTGAGACAATCGATCAGGGCCACTTTCTCGGCCACAGGGATCTCGCGCTGCTCGTTTTGCAGGCCATCGCGCGGACCCACCTCGAAAATCTCAACCCGCTCTTTCATCTGCGCTTCCCTCCCAGCTTCTTCTCGTTCCAAATACGGATAACCCGACTGTGCCACGCAATGCGACGTCGGGACAGTTCAATCCTCTTGCAACCGAACCAAAGCTGCTCCGGCCTCAACCTGTGCGCCATCTTCGGCCAGCACCTCGGCCACCACACCATCCCGGGCAGCAAGCAGCGAATGCTCCATCTTCATGGCCTCAAGAATGGCAAGCCTGTCGCCCTCTTTCACCGCCTGTCCGACCGAGGCGAACACCGTCTTCACCAAACCGGGCATAGGCGCTTCGATCACATTGGTATCGCCGGCGGCACTGGTGTCGCGGTCCAGCGGGTCAACGATGTCAAAGCTGCAACCGTATCCGTCAAAAACAGTCACCCGCATGCCCGCCAGCGACACGCGCGGCATGGGGGCCCCACCAATGGTCCAAACCTGCCCGCTGCGCTGCGCCACAACTGTTTGCTCGCCCAGTTGCCAGACTTGCCGGTTCGGGCCTTCGACCTGCACGTCCAGATCGATCAGCTCATCCCCCCTTAGCTGAACGGCGCGGTGCAGCGGCGCCCATAGCGAGAACCCTGTTTCCTCCGCAGGCTCAACCAAATCCAGCGCGGTCATGGCAGCGGCCACGCACAGTTCTGCCGTTACCGGGTTGTCCTGCGTCAGTTCCTCAAGATCCCGCCCAATCAACCCGGTATCCACGTCTCCGGCGGCAAATCCCTTGTGACGGGTCAGCGCGCCCAAAAAGGTCAGATTGGTGGCCGTACCCGCCACTTCGGTCTGACGCAGGGCTCGGTGCAATTGTTCCAGCGCCACAGCGCGCGTTGGACCGTGTACGATGACCTTTGCAATCATCGGATCATACCACGGGCTGATCGTATCACCCGCACGTACGCCACTGTCGGCACGACAGGCACGCGGAAACTGTAAATGGGTCAGAGTCCCCGTTGCCGGCAAAAACCCCTTGGGTACATCCTCGGCATAAAGCCGCGCCTCAAAGGCGTGGCCGTCAATCGCCAGCTCTCCCTGTGACTTCGGCAGTGCCTCACCCGAAGCGACCCGCAATTGCCACTCAACCAGATCAATCCCTGTAATCGCCTCGGTCACCGGATGTTCGACCTGCAAGCGGGTGTTCATCTCCATGAACCAGAACCGGTCAGGCCGCAGCCCGTCCGAGGCATCGACGATGAACTCAACCGTGCCCGCACCCTTGTAGCCAATGGCCTCAGCCGCGCGCACCCCTGCCTGCCCCATCGCCTGCCGCATTTCGGCGGTCATGCCGGGGGCCGGGGCCTCTTCGATCACCTTCTGATGCCGCCGCTGCAACGAACAGTCCCGTTCGAACAGATGCACGGCATGGGTGCCGTCACCAAAGACCTGAACTTCGATATGGCGCGGCTTGGCAACGAATTTCTCAACCAATACCGCATCATTGCCGAAGGCCGTCCGCGCCTCGCCCCGCGCGCTGTCCAGCGCCTGCAGGAAATCTTCGGGCCGCTCGACAAGCCGCATCCCCTTGCCGCCGCCGCCCGCAACCGCCTTGATCAGCACCGGATAGCCAATAGCCTCGGCAGCACCGGCCAGATGCTCGGCGTCCTGATTGTCGCCGTGATAGCCTGGCACGACCGGCACACCCGCCTGTTCCATCAGCACCTTGGCCGCGTCCTTGAGGCCCATCTTGCGGATCGCATCCGCGGATGGACCGATGAACGTCAGCCCTGCCGCCTCAACCGCATCCACGAAATCCGGGTTCTCGGACAGGAAGCCATAGCCGGGATGTATCGCCTGCGCGCCAGTGTCCAAGGCGGCCTGAATGATCACGTCGCCTTTCAGATAGCTTTCAGCCGGAGCCGCGCCGCCGATATGCACAGCCTCATCGGCCATCTGCATATGTTTGGACGAGGCATCAGCATCGGAATAAACCGCAACGCAGGACACCCCCATTTTCTGAGCGGTTTCGATCACACGGCAGGCGATCTCGCCCCGGTTGGCAATCAGGATTTTGTTGAACATGGCCTACCCCTCAACAGCCAGATCTTCGACAAGACGAAACCGCTCGCAAAGCAGTTCCATCTTGGGATCGAACCCGCCATTTCGCTCGAAATACCGGCGGTGATCCGCGCGCCATCCCTCAAGCGTTTCATTCTCACCCTCAGCCAACGCGAAATCCTCGGTCACGTCGCAATATCGACAAATCGAGACCTTGACTGTTTCGATGACTAAAGCCGGTCGGCCATCCCATTCCAGAGCGATATCGCGCCGCCCTACAACCGGAGTGTCCGCGCTGCCTTCGGGATAATCGCGCAACGCACCGCAGGTTGCGGTTTTCTTACCTGTACGCACCAGGGCCAAAAGTTTTGCACTCAAGGCCGCGCCGTCACCAAATTTGAAGGTTTGCGCGCCAGGGTATTGGGCCAAGACATCTTTTAAGGTCATACGCATCACATCCTGAACACGCCGAAACGTGTCTCCTCAATCGGGGCGTTCAACGCAGCGCTCAGCGACAATGCCAGCACATCGCGGGACTTGCGCGGGTCGATGATGCCGTCATCCCACAGCCGTGCCGAGGCATAAAGCGGGTGCGATTGTTCCTCGAACATCTCCAGTGTCGGGCGCTTGAACTCGGCCTCTTCCTCGGCAGACCACGTGCCCCCTTGCCGCTCGATCCCGTCACGCTTGACGGTGGCCAACACTCCCGCCGCCTGTTCCCCGCCCATCACCGAAATCCGCGAGTTCGGCCATGTCCACAGGAAACGCGGCTGATAGGCCCGCCCGGCCATGCCATAGTTCCCCGCACCAAACGAGCCTCCGACCAGCATTGTGATCTTGGGCACCGAGGTTGTCGCTACCGCCGTCACCATCTTGGCCCCATGCCGCGCGATGCCTTCGTTTTCGTATTTCCGACCGACCATGAACCCGGTGATATTCTGCAGGAACACCAGAGGGATGCGGCGCTGCGAACACAGCTCCACAAAATGCGCGCCCTTTTGCGCGGCCTCGGAAAACAGCACGCCGTTATTCGCAATGATCCCCACCGGGCAACCTTTGACATGGGCGAACCCGGTCACCAGTGTCTCACCGAACCGAGGCTTGAACTCATCGAACCGAGAGACATCGACCAGCCGCGCAATCACCTCGCGAATGTCATAGGGCGTGCGCAGATCGGCGGGGACCACACCGAGGATTTCCTCGGGGTCATAGGCCGGGTCCTCGGGGCTGGCCCAATCCACACTCTGCGGTGTGCGCAGGTTCAGCGATCCCACCGCCCGCCGCGCGAGCGCGAGCGCATGGGCGTCATCCTCGGCCAGATAATCCGCGACACCGGACAGGCGCGTATGCACATCACCTCCGCCCAAATCCTCGGCGCTGACGACCTCACCCGTCGCGGCCTTGACCAAAGGCGGCCCGGCCAGAAAGATCGTGCCCTGTTCCTTGACGATGATCGTCACATCCGACATCGCGGGCACATAGGCCCCGCCAGCCGTGCATGACCCCATGACCACAGCGATCTGAGCAATCCCCTTGGCACTCATCCGCGCTTGGTTATAGAAGATGCGGCCAAAGTGGTCGCGGTCGGGGAACACCTCATCCTGATTGGGCAGGTTCGCGCCGCCGCTATCCACCAGATAGATGCAGGGCAGATGGTTCTCCTCAGCAATCTCCTGCGCGCGGAGGTGTTTTTTGACGGTTATCGGGTAGTACGTACCGCCCTTCACGGTGGCATCGTTGCAGACCACCATGACCTCACGCCCCTGTACCCGGCCAATCCCCGCGATCACACCGGCACAAGGTGCGGCGTCGCCATACATCCCATGCGCCGCCGTCGCGCCGATCTCAAGAAACGGAGATCCCGGGTCCAGCAGGTTCGCCACCCTGCGCCGGGGGAGCATCTTGCCCCGAGATTCATGCCGCGCGCGGGATTTCTCACCGCCGCCCATGCGGGCGGCCTCGGCAGCTGTTGAGATTTGCGCGAGGGCGTCGAGGTGGGCCGCGCGGTTTGCCTTGAAGCCCTCAGAGGCGGGCATGGCTTTGGATGTGAGTTTCATTGATCCTCCTGAGGTGCAGCGGGCACAAAGGTCCTAGATATCAGGCTACTTCTAAGTTTCTCGCCGAAGGACAAGAGATGAACGGCGACCTGATCAGCGAAAGCTCTCATTCGATGGCCTCTACTTTAAGCAATTTGCACGTCATCGCGGCTGCTGGGTAAGCGAACAGGATAATCAACAATAAGAAGCCGAGGAAATTCGGTTCAACGCCTCCTCTCGCTTCGTGAAAATAGCTGGTTGCGCCAAACTGTGAGAAAAAAACCGCGCCAACACCACCACCGAACACAAACATGAAAACGCTTAGAGTTAGAACAAAGTTGTAACGGCGCCCTCTCTCAAACTGCAAAATAGTGTTACATGATGGGCATGCCGCCCCTTCCTTTTTGCCCAAGCGTTTGCTTCGGCGGAGAGCTTTGAACAACATATTCTGTGAAATTTTGGCAGCGCATACGGGACACTTGGTCATGTAAGGATGCCGAATAGCTTGCCAGATCAGCCAATTCAGACGGTTTGGAAAAGTATCAGCAGCCACTTTCAACCTCCCTCGTCGCCCGCACCTTCAATTCCTTCCGAATAACCTTCCCTGTCACCGTCATCGGCAATTCCTCCAAAAACGCCACCTCACGTGGATAGGAATACTGCGCCAGACGTTCCTTGACCCAGTCCTGCAACTCCGCGCCAGACGCCTCAGCCCCCGGTTTTAACACCACATAGGCCTTCACGATCTCGGTTCGCAGAGGGTCAGGCTTCCCGACCACGCCCACCGTTGCCACCGCCGGGTGGGTCAGCAGGCAGTCCTCAATCTCTGCAGGGCCAATCCGATATCCGGCGGACGTAATCACGTCGTCATCGCGCCCCACGAAGCGCAGATAGTCATCCTCCCACACGCCGCGGTCGCCGGTGATCAGCCAGTCACCGCGAAACTTCTGCGCGGTCTCTTCGGGCCGGTTCCAGTATTCCAGCAGCATCGAGGCCGAGCCGCGCCGGATGGCAACGTCGCCCTCTTCACTGGTCGGGTTCCCCGTCTCGTCGATCACCGCCACGTCATGCCCCGGCACCGGTTTGCCGATACAGCCGGGGCGCACCGGGAAATCCTGCGCGCAAGAGGACACGACCATGTTGCATTCGGTCTGCCCGTAGAATTCGTTGATCGTCAGATCGAACGCCTTTTGCCCCCAGGCCAGCATCTCGGCCCCCAGCGGCTCACCGCCCGAGGCGACCGAGCGCAGGCCGGGGATGCTCTGATCCGCCGCTTTCAGCATCCGCAGCGCGGTGGGCGGAAAGAATACGTTGCGCACGCCGCCGCGCGCGATCACATCGGCGCAGGCCTCGGGGGCGAACTTCTCAAGCCGCGCAGCCACCACGGGAATGCCCAGCGCGAGGCCCGGCATCAACACATCGAACAGCCCCCCAATCCAGGCCCAGTCGGCGGGGGTCCACAGACAGTCACCGTCGCGCAGGTGGTTGTGGCTGATCGAAACGCCCGGCAGGTGGCCTGTCAGGACGCGGTGCCCGTGCAAGGCCCCCTTGGGACTGCCCGTGGTGCCGGAGGTATAGATCAACACCGCCGGGTCCTCAGGGCCGGTATCTGCGCAGGGCAACGGATCATCCGAGGGCGCGATCTGATCAACCCGCAATGAACGCGCCAGATCGCCCAGCAGCGCCTCTCCCTCGGCATCCGTCAGAACCACCTGCGCCCCGGCATCGCCCACCCGAGAGGCCAGCGCGTCATGTTTGAACAGCTTGAACAGCGGCACCGAGATCGCACCCAGTTTCCAGATCGCCAGATGAGCTGCCGCACACCACGGGGACTGGCTGAGCAATACACCGACCCGATCGCCCGCGCGGACCTGTGGCTGCAGCCTCCGCGCGATACCATCGGTCATCCGCTTGAGCTGGGCATACGTCACATCTTCTCGGGCATCCCCGGTTAGATCGATGATAGCGACCCGTTCAGCGGACTGAGCGAGGCATTGCTGGGCCATGTTGAGACGATCAGGAATGTCCCAGACCCCAGGTTTTTGCATATCCGCCATGCTTTTTGCGGGGCTCATGCGCTAACCCCCGATTTCTTTGTTGTTTTCCGAACACACCGGACCACGGGCAATAACGAAAACTTGATACAGATCAGAGTTCGCAACACTTGGCTGGGTCAAAAGCGTGTCATCAACAAATTCAAGGGCTGTAAAATGACCAAAAAACTCGCCGCTTTGACACTTTCCACCGCGCTTGTTGCGCTGGCTTCTCCTGTTCTCGCTCAGAACCAAGGTGACTGGACCGTAGGTATCGGTGCCGGCTATCTGGACCCCAAATCCAACAACGGCACTCTGGCCGGGCTTGATGCCGAGGTCGATTCCGACGTCAGCGCCATCTTCACCGTCGAGTACTTTGTGCGCGACAATCTGGGCATCGAACTGCTGGCCGCAACGCCGTTCAGCCACGAAGTCACACTGGGTGGCAACATCGACGCAGGCAGCCTCAAGCACCTGCCGCCCACCCTGTCGCTGAATTACCACTTCGACACAGGCAGCGCATGGACGCCCTATGTCGGTGCCGGTATCAACTACACCATCTTCTTCGATGAAAACTCGGCTCTGGGTGACCTCGAACTGGACAATTCGGTCGGTCTCGCCCTGCAGGCTGGCCTGGATTACGCCGTGACCGAGAAAGGCTCTGTGCGTCTGAACGTGCGCTGGTTTGACATCGACTCGGACGTGTCGCTGAACGGTGCCGATATCGGCGAAGCCGAGATCGATCCCTGGCTGGTCGGCGTAACCTACGTCCATCGTTTCTGATACCTTCCAAAGAACGCCCTGCACTTCCCTCGGGTGCGGGGCGTTTTTTTTCATCACAGCATTTCGCTCATTAATTCCCGTCCAACCAGCATCCGGCGAATTTCGCTGGTGCCTGCACCAATCTCCATCAGCTTGGCGTCGCGGAAAATGCGGCTGACCGGGGAATCTGCCAGAAAGCCCGCCCCGCCCATCGCCTGCACGGCCTGATGCGCCTGCACCATTGCCTGTTCGGACGCATATAGACAGCAGGCCGCCGCGTCCTGACGGGTGACATCGCCCCGATCACATGCCTTGGCGACCTCATAGACATAGGCCCGGGCGGAATTCATCGCAGTATACATGTCCGCAATCTTGCCCTGCATCAGTTGAAAGCTGCCGATGGGTTGGCCGAACTGTTTGCGCTCGGCCAGATAGGGCATGATTTCATCCAGACAGGCAGCCATTATGCCCGTACCAATCCCGGCCAGCACGACCCGTTCATAATCCAGACCGGACATAAGGACCGCGACGCCCCGCCCCTCTTCGCCCAGAACGTTTTCGAACGGCACCTCGACATCTTCGAAAATCAGCTCGGCGGTGTTCGATCCGCGCATCCCCAACTTGTCGAAATGGGGGGAGGTCGAGAAACCGGTCATCTCTTTCTCAATCAGAAAGGCTGTGATCCCTTTCGACCCCGCATCCGGGTCGGTCTTGGCATAGACAACCAACGTATCCGCATCCGGCCCATTGGTGATCCAGTATTTGTTGCCGTTCAGACGGTAGTGATCGTTGCGCTTTTCCGCCCGCAGCTTCATCGACACCACGTCGGAGCCGGCGGACGCCTCGGACATCGCCAGCGCGCCCACATGTTCACCCGAGATCAGACGGGGCAGGTATTTCGCCTTTTGCTCATCGGTGCCGTTCAGCTTGATCTGATTGACACATAGATTCGAATGCGCGCCGTACGACAGCGAAACCGAGGCCGAGGCCCGCGCCACCTCCTCAATTGCGACGGTATGAGCAAGGTAGGACATGCCCGCGCCGCCATATTCCTCGGACACCGTGATCCCCAACAGGCCCAGATCGCCCATCTCTTGCCACAGCTCATTGGGAAAAGCGTTTGACTTGTCGACCTCGGCCGCCATCGGCTTGACCCGATCCTGCGCCCAGCGATGCACCATGTCCCGCAGGGCATTCACCTCATCCCCCAGATCGAATTGCATTGTGGCCATGAACATCTGCGGGCTCCTCCTCCACGGTTAATGAACAAGTGTTCAATAAACAGATAACAGCGAATCCTGCCCCGGTCAACGATGGCGGATGTGCGAACGCAAACGCCGCCCCAAGGGGCGGCGTTTCAAAACAGATAGAGCGTGCGCTGCAAGCGCACTCCGCTGGATTACGATTGATAGACCGTGCCGACCTCGGCGCGGATGATCCGCGCGATCACCCGGCAATCTTCCAGCGACAAGGTCAGCGGCACACGCATATCCATGATGCCTGCCAAAATTCTGTCACTGACCGGCAAGGGTTCGCTATCCGCATAGCGCCAACTGTCATAACGCGATGTGAACCCGGTGGGCTCGGCCCCGCCGAACCACTTGATCTCAACCCCGCGGGCCGCACAGCGCCGGATCACCTCAGCAATGCGTTCGGGCGTCCAATCGAGCAACAGGAACTGGATGGACGAGCCGACATAGCTCTCTTCCGGCGGGCGCTCGACCGAGGTCAGGCCCGGAGTTCCGCGCAGCCCGGCGGCAATCTCATCGTAACGCTCGTTCCACCGCTGCACCTGCCGATCCAGATCGCGCAGCTGCGGGCGCAGAATCGCCGCACGCAGATTGTCCATACGGCCTGACACATTCGGAGTGGTGTATTTGATCCGCTCGAACACCTCGGGGCCCGGCGCGGCCAGATGACGTTCATAGAGCATGTAGGAGCCAGAGAGCATCGTCGCCTTTGCGGCCAGCTCTTCGTCGTCGGAGACCAGCAGACCACCCTCGCCCGAGTTCACATGCTTATAGGTCTGACAGGAATAGCACCCTATCGCCCCCTGCCGCCCCGAAAGCTGCCCGCGCCACGCGGCCCCCATCGTATGGGCGCAATCCTCGATCACCGTGACGCCCGCCGCATCACAAATCCGCATCAGCCGATCCATGTCGCACAGATGCCCGCGCATGTGGCTCAGCATCAGCACCCGCGCCTGATCCAGCTTGGCCGCAAGGTCGTCGAGATCGATTGTCAGCGCCTCAGTTACACCTACGAACACCGGCTTTGCCCCGACCGAGGCAATGGCCCCCGGCACCGGCGCCAGCGTGAAGGCATTTGTCAGAACCGGCTCACCCGGCTGCACTCCGACCGCCCGCAAGGCCGTTGCCAAAGCGTAACCGCCAGACGACACAGCAAGGCAATACTTCGCCCCCGTTTGCGCAGCAAATTCCTGTTCCAGCAAAGCGGTCTCGCCCAGCTCTCCGGGCGCTACGTTATAGCGGTGCAGGCGGCCATGGCGCAGAACGGCCAGCGCGGCCTCGATGGCCTCGTCGGGGATGGGTTCCTGCTGGGTGAAACTGCCATTGAATATCTCGGTCATAGGTTTGTTCTGATGCGCCATTGGGTTTCGGTCAAGGGCCTACGCCGCCGCACCGATCAGCCCTTCGACCACGGAAGGCAGATCGTCAAAGTGATGCAGCAGGGCTTCGGGCTCCAGCGCCGCCATGTCGTCGCCTGACGGGCCAAACGTGACCAGAACCGAGGGCACACCAGCAGCGCGCGCCGTATTGCGGTCGGTATCTGAATCGCCGATCAACACACACAGGTCCGGGTGCCCCCCTGCCCGCCGCGCCGCCTCGCGCAGCGGTTCGGGATCGGGTTTGCGCACCGGCAGTGTGTCTGCCCCAACCAGCGAGGCAAACTGGTCCCGCACTCCCATCCGGGTCAACAACTGATGGGCCAGCGCCTCGGGCTTGTTGGTGCAGATCCCCACGCCATAGCCTGCCGATTTCAAAAGCGCGACCGCCTCAAGTGCGCCGGGGTAAAACTGCGTATGGGTGTCGATCGCCTGCGCATAAGCGGTCAGAAGCGTCGGGTAATAGGCGTGAACCGTGTCTTCGTCATAGGCCCCGACCCGTTTCAGCCCATGGGTCAGCATCATCCGCCCGCCGCGCAGGGCAATACCCGCATCCTGCCCGTGGACCAGCACATCGCCATGACCCATTTCACGAAAACAGTGATTGGCGGCCGCAAGCAAATCGCCCGACGTATCCGCCAAAGTTCCGTCCAGATCGAAGATCACGGTGCGCATTGTGCCTCCTTGCTCGGCAGGTTCCCGCCATAAGATGTTGCAAACGGCAATCTAGTTTGATGAGCTAACCGCTTGCGCCTTTGCCATCAGCGGATAAAACGGGCCGCAACAAAACACAAAGAGAAATCGTTTTCATGAGTACTGCTCTTGTCATCCTGGCCGCTGGTAAAGGCACCAGAATGAATTCGGATATTCCAAAAGTACTGCATCCCATCGCTCAGGCTCCGATGCTGGTCCACGCGATGCGCGCCGGGGCTGTTCTGTCGCCCGAACGCACCGTGATCGTCACCGGCCACGGGTCCGAGGCCGTCGCAAAGGTCGCCAAGGCCGAGGATGAAACTGCGCAGATCGCCGTTCAGGAAGAACAGCTGGGCACCGCCCATGCGGTTGCCCAGGCCCGTGCCGCGCTGGACGGGTTCGACGGCGACGTCGTGGTCCTGTATGGCGACACGCCGTTCCTGCAGCCCGACACGCTTGAGCGTATGATTGAGGCGCGCGCGCAAAACGATCTGGTCATTCTGGGGTTTGAGGCCGCAGACCCCGCCCGCTATGGCCGACTGGTCATGGATGGCGACCGGCTGGAGAGGATCGTCGAATTCAAGGACGCATCAGAAGAAGAACGCGCCATATCCCTTTGTAACTCTGGTCTTTTGGCCTGTGACGCACAGACGCTGTTCTCTTTGATCGACGCGGTGGGCAACGAAAACGCCGCCGGAGAGTATTACTTACCCGATGTCGTCGAAATCGCCCGCAGCCGTGATCTGAACGTGACCGCAGTGGCCTGTGACGAGGCGCAGACGCTGGGCGTCAATTCCCGCGCAGATCTGGCCGCAGCAGATGCCGTCTTTCAAACCCGCGCCCGGACTGAGTTGTTGGAGCTTGGGGTGACCCTGATGGCCCCGGAAACGGTCTATCTGGCGGCGGACACGATTATCGGACGCGACACGGTCATTGAACCGAATGTGGTCTTTGGCCCCGGCGTCACGGTCGAAAGCGGCGCGACGATCCGGGCGTTTTCGCATCTGGAGGGCTGCCATGTCAGCCGCGGTGCCGTGGTCGGCCCCTATGCCCGTCTGCGCCCCGGCGCGGAACTGGCCGAAAACACCCGCATCGGCAATTTCGTCGAGATCAAGAACGCCGAGATCGCCGAAGGCGCCAAGGTCAATCACCTCAGCTATATCGGCGATGCCTCGGTCGGGGCTGCGTCGAATATCGGCGCAGGGACGATCACCTGTAACTATGACGGCGTGATGAAGCATCAGACGACCATTGGTGAGAACGTGTTCATCGGCTCGAACACAATGCTGGTGGCCCCTGTGACCGTCGGCAATGGCGCAATGACGGCGACCGGTACGGTTGTGACCCGTGATGTTGAGCCCGACGCGTTGGCCGTTGCCCGCGCCAAGCAGGACAACAAACCCGGTTATGCAAGCAAGTTGTTTGAGATGTTGAAGGCGAAGAAAGCTCGTCGCGATAAAGGAAGCTAAGACATGTGTGGTATCGTAGGTGTTCTGGGGCAGCACGAAGCCGCGCCCACGCTGGTCGAGGCGCTGAAACGGCTTGAATATCGCGGCTATGACAGCGCGGGTATCGCGACGGTCAACAATGGCGCGCTGGGGCGTCGCCGTGCGGTGGGCAAGCTGGTCAACCTGAGCGACCTTTTGGTGCATGATCCGCTGCCCGGGAAATCCGGCATTGGTCACACCCGTTGGGCCACACATGGCGTGCCTTCTGTGACCAATGCGCATCCGCATAAGGCCGGACCGGTTGCCGTGGTTCACAACGGTATCATCGAAAACTACCGCGAGCTTCGGGCCGAACTGGCCGGATATGGCGTGGATTTCGTGACCGAGACCGACACGGAAACCGTGGCGCTGATGGCCGAGCACTATCTGAAATCCGGGCTACCGCCTGTCGAAGCTGCCTTCGAGACCATCAACCGTCTGAACGGGGCCTTTGCGCTGGCCTTTCTGTTCGATGGTGAGGACGATCTGATCGTGGCCGCCCGCCGGGGCTCTCCGCTGGCCATTGGGCACGGCGATGGTGAGATGTTCATAGGCTCGGATGCGATTGCCCTGGCCCCGCTGACCGACCGCATCACCTATCTTGAGGAAGGCGACCGCGCGGTCGTGACCCGAACCTCGCTGGAAATCCGCAACGAGGCCGGTGAACTGGCCAATCGCGAGACCCGGCAGATCAAGCTGGATCAGGCGCGGGCGGACAAAGGCGGCTATAAGCATTTCATGGCCAAGGAAATTGCCGAGCAGCCCGTGGTAATCGCCGAAGCCATCCGATCCTACCTGCCCACCGGCGGGGATGATGTCGTCTTGCCCGGCGATCTGGATTTCACCAAGCTGGACCGGCTGACGATGGTGGCCTGTGGCACGGCCTTCTATGCCTGCCTGACGGCAAAATACTGGTTCGAGCAGCTGGCCCAGATGCCCGTCGAAGTCGATATCGCCAGCGAATTCCGCTATCGCGAACCTCCCATTACCGGGCGCACAGCGGCCTTGTTCGTCAGCCAATCCGGCGAAACAGCCGACACACTGGCGGCCCTGCGCTATTGCGAGGGCAAGGCCGACAAGATCGTGTCGGTGGTCAACGTCCCCGAAAGCTCGATCGCGCGGGAAAGCGATATTGCCCTGCCCATTCATGCGGGGGTTGAGATCGGGGTGGCCTCGACCAAGGCGTTCACTTGCCAACTGAGCGTGCTGCTGATGCTGGCTCTCAAGGCCGCCGCAGACCGGGGCACGCTAAGCGACGAAGAACTGGCCGATCACGCCGCCGCCCTGCGTGGATTGCCCACCGTTCTGAATACCGCTCTGGATCAGAACCGATCGATCAAGAAATCCGCACAACGCCTGTCGGAGGCGCGCGACGTTCTGTTTTTGGGACGTGGCCTGATGTATCCTCTGGCCATGGAAGGCGCGCTGAAACTTAAGGAAATCAGCTATATACACGCCGAAGGTTATGCGTCGGGCGAGCTAAAGCACGGCCCTATCGCCCTGATCGACAAACACATGCCGGTGGTGGTCATGGCCCCCAGCGATACGGTTTTCGACAAGACGGTCTCGAACATGCAAGAGGTGATGGCGCGCAAGGGCAAGGTCATTCTGGTATCCGATGATGACGGCATCGCGCAGGCCGAAGACGGCGTCTGGAACACGATCCGCATGCCCTATGTACACCCCAGCCTTGTCCCGATCCTCTATTCGATCCCGGCGCAGTTGCTGGCCTATCATACAGCCGTCGCCAAGGGCACGGATGTGGATCAGCCCCGCAATCTGGCAAAATCTGTAACCGTGGAGTGAAACATGGCCAAGCAGTTCCCATCACTGGATGACGCACAGCGCAAGTTCATCGAAGATCAGCACATGTTCTTTGTCGGCACAGCGGCGGCAGAGGGGCGGGTCAATATCTCGCCCAAGGGTATGGATTCCCTGCGGGTGCTGGGCCCGAACCGGATCGTGTGGATGAACATCACCGGCAGCGGCAATGAAACCGCGGGGCACCTGCTTGAGGTCAACCGCATGACATTGATGTGGTGTTCCTTCACCACGCGCCCGCTGATTCTGCGCACCTATGGGACCGCGCAAACCCTGCATGCGGGCGACGAAGGCTGGGACGCACTGGCCAAGCTGTTCCCGGACCACCGCAGCGCGCGGCAAATCTATGATCTGGATATTGATCTGGTTCAGACATCCTGCGGTTATGCGGTGCCCTTCATGGACTACCGGGCCGAGCGTGACACGATGCAGAAATGGGTGGATGGCAAAACGGATGACGACATCCGCGCCTATTGGGTGGAAAAGAACCAACAGACGATCGACGGCAAGCCGACCGGTGTTCCAAGCTGATGGTGCCTGAAACCTATCTGAATCAGATCAAGGCCCATGCAGATACCGAGCGCGGCGCGCAGATGGCCGCCTATCACAAGGTCGACCGCCCCTATCTGGGCGTTGGGAACCCCATCCTGAACGACCTGAGCAAAAGCTGGCGTCAGGATCTGGATGTGCCCTCGCGGGTCGAACTGGCAGATGCTCTTTGGCAAACCAACATCCACGAAGCCCGCATTGCCGCTGCAAAGTTGCTGACACAGGCCCGCATTCGCCCGGATGACGCGGTTTGGGATCTGTTGCAAAGCTGGCTGCCGGATTTTGACGCCTGGGCCGTGGCCGACCACGCCTGCATGGCAATGCAGAAACGCCTGTCAGCCGATCCTGCGCGGCTGGATCAGGTCGAACGCTGGACGGCGTCAGATCACATGTGGACACGGCGCGCGGCGCTGGTTGCGACTTTGCCGTGGACCAAACAAAACCATCCCAAACCTGACGATCTGGCGCGCAGGGATCGCATTCTGGGATGGGCTGCGGATTACGTCCATGATCGCGATTGGTTCATCCAGAAAGCAATCGCCTGGTGGCTGCGCGAGCTGTCAAAGCACGACGCAGACCGCGTCATCGCCTTTCTGTCCCGGCACGGCGCGGACATGAAACCCTTTGCCCGCCGCGAAGCGGGAAAATACCTCAAAGATCAGTTAGAATAGACCTCAAGCTCGACCAGTTCATCGAACGGCAGCAGCAAGGCCCGCATCGCATCCAGTGACAAGCGGCTGCCGCCACCTTCGGGGCCCGGGACGGGCACCAGAGTAATGTAGGCCTGCGCCCCGGTTCTGGGCACGACGACGCGCCCCGTGAATTCAGTTTCAACCAGTGGTGTCTGCAGCCACCGACCGGGTGTGCTCGGATCGCCCAAACCAGCGATTGTTTTCTTTGCCCCGACCCAGCTTTCGCGCGTTGCAACAGCAGGCTCTGGTTCGACAACCTCTTCGGTCGCGACCTCCTCAGCCTCGGGCGGAGTCTTATCGGTTTTCAAAACACGATCGGTGGTGGACCTAACGGTTTCACACCCGGCGAGCAGAACGATCAAGGCAACTAGCGCATATTTCATACCAACAGCCTATCGCCCTGTGCGCATCTGTACCAGCGCAAAGGAAACTTCGCCCTTGTCCAAGCCATGTCCCGGCTTTACCTATAACGCATGACTGCTCCGCTTATCGACCCGTTCGCACGTGCCATCACCTATCTCCGCGTCTCCGTTACGGACCGCTGCGATTTCCGCTGTGTGTATTGCATGTCAGAGGATATGAAGTTCCTCCCTAAAAAAGACCTGCTAACCTTGGAAGAGCTGGACCGCATGTGCTCGACCTTCGTGAAGATGGGCGTGGAAAAGCTGCGGATCACTGGTGGTGAGCCGCTGGTGCGCCGCAGTATCATGACGTTTTTCAACAGCATGACCCGCCATCTGGACAGCGGCGCGCTGAAAGAACTGACGCTGACCACCAATGGCTCACAGCTGCATCGTTTTGCTGATGATCTGTATGCGGCCGGGGTGCGGCGGGTAAATGTCTCGCTGGATACGCTGGATGAGGACAAGTTCGCCAAGGTCACCCGCTGGGGTCGGCTGAAACAGGTGTTGAATGGGATCGATGCTGCACAAAAGGCCGGTCTTAGGATCAAGATCAACGCGGTGGCCCTGAAAGGCTTTAACGAACCCGAACTGCCCCGCATCACCGAATGGTGTGCCGAGCGTGACATGGACCTGACCTGGATCGAGGTCATGCCCATGGGCGATATCGGCAACGAGGATCGGCTTGATCAGTACTGGTCGCTGAAAGACGTGCGCAAGGAATACGAGAACCACTATACGGTGTCCGATCTGGCCGAGCGGACCGGCGGGCCTGCCCGCTATGTACGGCTTGAGGAGACGGGCCAAAAGATCGGCTTTATCACGCCACTGTCCCATAATTTCTGCGAAAGTTGCAACCGCGTACGCCTGACCTGCACCGGTGAGCTGTATATGTGCCTCGGGCAAGAGGACATGGCTGATCTGCGCGGTGCCCTGCGCGACCACCCCGACACCGAACAACCGCTTGAGGATGCGATCCGCGCTGCGATCAATCTCAAACCCAAAGGGCACGATTTCGACTATTCCCGTCAGGCGGTCGACGGCCAGATGAGCCGCCACATGAGCCACACAGGCGGCTGATATGGCCGCCCCTTCTGGCCGACCGACGCTGCTCTACCATCTGTATTGCGGTCTGACCGCTGTTGCGGGCCCTCTGGTCTGGCGCGCGGTTCGCAAAAAGCTGCAGGCCGCGGATGTCCCCAGTGTTCGCCAAAAAGAACGGCTGGGCCATGCCAGCCTGCCCCGCCCCGATGGACGCATTATCTGGTTCCACGCCGCCAGCGTGGGCGAAACCCTGTCGGTCATCAGCCTGATCAAGCGGCTGGGTGAACGGCTGCCCGATGCCTCGTTTCTGATCACTTCGGGCACACCCACCTCTGCGGCGCTGATCGAAAAACGCATGCCACCGCGTGCCCGCCATCAATACCCGCCGCTTGACATGCCCGGCCCGGTGCGGCGCTTTCTGGATCACTGGCAGCCGGATGCGGGGATCTTTGTCGAAAGCGAAATCTGGCCGCGCCTGATTATTGAAAGCGCGAGGCGCGGGATACCCTTGGCCCTGCTCAACGCCCGACTGTCGGATAAATCCGTCGCAGGCTGGAAAAAACGCTCCGACACGGCCCGCTTCATTCTGGACCACTTTCGCCTGTTCCTGACCCAGAACGACAAAACCGCCAAAAACCTGATCGACATGGGCGCACAGCCCGCGCGCGTTCAACCCGGCACGAACCTGAAGTCTATGTCCGACCCTCTGCCGGTGGACCAGTCCACCCTGTCCGACATCCACGCCCAGATTGGCGACCGCCCCATCTGGATCGCCAGTTCCACACATGCGGGCGAAGAGGAAACGGTTCTGGCCGCCCATGCGGACCTGCTCAAACGCTGGCCGAACCTGCTGCTATTGCTGATCCCCCGCCACCCCGAACGCCGCGCTGACGTAGCACGGCTGATCCAGACCGCCGGGCAAACGACAGCGTTCAGGTCCGCAAACGACCCAATCACCAAAGACACCCAAATCTACGTGGCCGACACGCTGGGCGAGACCGGCACATGGTACGCGCTCTGCCCCATCGTGTTCCTCGGCGGCTCCCTAAAAGAGATCGGAGGCCACAACCCCTTTGAAACCGCCCAGGCCGGAGCAGCCGTGATCACCGGGCCGGGCTATTTCAACTTTGCTGAGACCTTCGCGCCTCTCATCAAGGCAGGCGGTGCAATCCAAGTACAATCCGCCGCAGACCTTACCCAAGCCGTGTCAGACTGGCTCTCCGACCCAAACGCCCTGAACACGGCACAACAAGCCGCCAAATCCTGCGTCAACACCCAACAATCGGCCCTCGACGCCGTGGTGGAAACCCTATGCGCCCAGCTCGACCTGACGCGCCAGGATCCCTCTTCATCTGGCTAAAAATATCCCGGGGGTGTGGGGGCAGAGCCCCCACCCGGCGCGTCCGTTCAAGCCGCAGGCATCCTCTGTTCAACAATCTCAGCCCACCAACTGCACCCGGCGGGAATGGCCTCATCGTTGAAATTATACTCGGGATGGTGCACCGCAGCAGTATCGCCATTGCCAACCAGAATATAGGCCCCCGGCCGCTCCTCCAGCATAAAGGCGAAATCCTCGCCGCCCATGATCAACGGCGCCTCGTCGCAATTGCCCGACACCGAGCGTGCAACCTCTGCCGCGAAATCGGTTTGCGCATCACTGTTTACCATCACCGGATAGCCCCGGTAATAGGTTACGTCCGCCGCCCCCCCAAAGGTCGCGGCAACGCCCGCGCAAATCTCTTTGATACGTACCTCAGCCAGATCGCGCATCTCGCGGCTCATCGTGCGCACCGTCCCTTTCAACTGCACCTTCTGCGGGATCACGTTGAACGCCGTGGACGAGGTTTCGAACGACGTCACAGACACCACCACCTGATCCACCGGGTCCGCATTGCGCGCAGCGATCGTTTGCAGGGCCAGAACTGCCTGAGCAGCCATCACGGTCGTATCAACGGTTTCATGGGGCTTGGCCGCGTGTCCGCCCTTGCCCTCAAACGCAATGTCGAACTGATCGGTGGCGGCAAAGAACGCGCCGGGGCGAATGGCAAAGCTGCCCACCGGACGACCGGGCCAGTTGTGCATGCCATAAACCTCCTGAATGCCCCAGCGGTCCATCATACCGTCTTCGCACATCTCACGACCGCCGCCGCCGCCCTCTTCGGCAGGCTGGAAAATCACTACAACGGTGCCGTCAAAGTTCCGGGTTTCCGACAGGTATTTCGCCGCCCCAAGCAGCATCGCCGTATGACCGTCATGACCGCAGGCATGCATGGCCCCATCGGTCTTGGATGCATAGTCCAGACCCGTCGCCTCATGGATGGGCAGCGCATCCATGTCTGCCCGCAGACCGATCACCTTGCCGCCGGTATCAACCTTGCCCTTGATCACCCCCACAACGCCCGTGCGACCAATGCCGGTAACGACCTCGTCACAGCCAAACTCTTTCAGCTTATCGGCGACTAGGGCACTGGTGCGGTGGGTCTCAAACAGGATTTCAGGGTTTTCGTGAATGTCACGACGCCATTCGGTGATTTCACTCTGCAACTCGGCAAAACGGTTTTTGATTGGCATAGGTCTCTCCCAGTCAGTTCATTGCGCCGGAGACGCCCCGGCGGGTAGTCGTCAATCCAAAGGCGCAGGCCGCAGCGCGCCGGACAGCAGGACAATCAGCACCGCCAGAGGCAGCAGCGCCGCAAAGGCCAAGCGTAATGTAAGCATCTCTGCCAAAAACCCAATAAGCGGCGGGCCGATCAACAACCCGCCATAACCCAGCGTTGCCACGCTGGCGATGGCCTGCCCGGGCGGCACATTCGGATCATTGGCCGCCCGGCTAAAGGCCAAGGGCATGATCATGGCATAGCCCACCCCCATCAACGCAAAGCCGGCCAGCGCCAAACCCGCCTCGGCAGCCGTGACCACGCCCAGTACCCCCAGCGCTGCACAAACACCGCCAAAACGAGCCGTCACGACGGGGCCGAACCGCGCAATCACAAAACCCCCAGCCAATCGAAACGCCACCATGGTCACAGAAAACACAGCGTATCCAAGGGCTGCGACACTCTCAGCCGCGCCAGTTACATCCCGCAGAAAAATCGCGCTCCAATCCGCCACGGCCCCTTCGCCCAGCGCACCGCAGAGCGCTGTAAAGCCAACCAGAACCAAGGCACCGGATGGCAAAGCAAACACCGCGCCGCCGTGCGTTTCAGCCCGACGGGACGTCCACCTGACCCATGACAAGGCCAGCGCCAGCGCAACAACCACGCCCCCTGCGAGTAAAAAGTGCTGCATCACCGACAGGCCCATCTGCACTGCACCATAGCCGCTGAGCGCGCCCAACCCGGCCCCAAGGCTCCACATCGCGTGAAAGGATGACATGACGGGCTTGTCATAGGTCTGTTCGACCTCAGCCGCCCAGGCGTTCATGGCCACATCCATCGATCCGTGAAAGGCCCCGAATATGAACAGAAATCCCGCCAACGCCCAGAACCCATCGGCAAGCGCAAGCAGGATCAACGACGCAGTGTAAAGAACCGCAATGATCCGCGTCAGCGCAACGGCTCCGAACCGGTCGGTCAGCCGCCCTGTCACCGGGAACGAGCACACAGCCCCCGCCGCCATGAACAAAAGTCCATAGCCCAGCGCCTCATGCGTCAGGTCCAGCCTGTCCCGTACCGCAGGAATACGGGACGCCCAGATACCAAACAGCGCACCATTCAGAATGAACATGGCCGCCACAGCACGCCACGCAGCCCAGAGTCCGATCACGGGGTTTCCTTTGAACACAACGCCAGTTGCGTCAGTTCTACAGCTTGCGCCCGGTTTGGCAAACGCGGATCACTCCAGTCGTTTACGGATTTGCCTGATGCCGAACCAGACCGCCAGAACAACGGGCACAGTCACCGCCGCGGTCAGCATCCCCTTGCTGATCCCCGCCTTGGTCAACGGGTACAGCAGATAGCTAGCCAGCGAGACCGCATAGTAACTGATCGCCACCACCGACAAACCTTCGACCGTGTGTTGAAGGCGCAAGGCCAGATCGGCCCGGCGGTCCATACTCTCAAGCAACGCCTGGTTCTGTGCACTGCGTTCCACATCAACCCGCGTCCGCAATAGCTCACCCGCACGGATGGCCCGGTCCGACAGCGCCTGCAGGCGGCGCTCGGTCGATTTCACCGTGCGCATCGCCGGATCGTACCGGCGCATCATGAAATCGGCAAAACTCTGACGGCCCTTGAACCGCTCTTCGCGCAGCACTGTGACCCGCTGGTTCACGATGGCCTCATAGGCCCCTGTCGCCCCAAACCGGAACGAACATTGGGCCGACAGCGTCTCCAATTCGATCGAAGTCGACAGCAGCCGTTGCAGCAACTCATCCGGATGCGCCGAGTTGCCCGACATCTGCCCCATCAACTGGGTCAGTTGCCCGTCCAACTCTCCGATCCGTGGCGTCAGTTGCTTAACGCGGGCAAAGCCCAGCATCGACATCGCTTTATAGGTCTCAATCTCGCACAGACGCTGGATCAGCCGCCCTGTTCTGCGGCGCCCGGTCCCCTCAGGGATAAACAGCGCAAACCGCACATGCCCTGCGGGATCGATGCGGAAATCGCTGGCACAGATCGCAGCATCATCCAATACGCGCGCCACGGCCAGGCTTTCGGGCTCAAACCAATCCGCCAGCGCAGACTCAACCTTTTGATCCGCCTCACGCTCCACCACACGGATCATCGCCGAAGTAAACCGTTGTCCGGGGCTGGCGGCCAACCAGTCGGCAGGAAACACCTCAAAATCTGCCGGGTTAAACGCCCGGTCACTGACGTTTTGCGCAATCGCGGTATAGGTCACAAACTCAGTATGCTGTTCCCATTTCAGCCAATACCGCCCGATCTGTCCGGCGTAATGTGTGGCCTCGGGCTGCGGATGTGGTGCGCCATGCCGATCCAGCAGCTGGATCAGATGGGCCAGGTCCTGATCCCGGTCCCGCGCCACCGCAGCATCCGGCTTTTTAATCGCCAGAAAAACCACCGTACAGGGCGCCGCCGCCACAGGAAACGGGCGGGCATGCAGTTCATTGGCCAGCGCATAGCGCAGCGGGTGATCATCAATAGGCGTCATTCAGGGCTCCGTCTCCTGCGGGCACTATACGAGCAATGCCAGAGACATCAATTCTCTTCCATTTCATGAACTTGCGAGAATACGACAGTATACACGCCAATCAGGTCATTGATTTGGCTGCCACAACTCGATGGGGTTGCCTTCGGGATCGTGAATACGGGCGAATTTTCCAACCTCACTGTCCCATTCCGGCTTGCTTTCAACCGCGATACCCGCACTTTCCAATTGCCTGCTCAGAGCCTCCAAATCATCAACGCGGAAATTGATCATCCACTGCTGATCCGACCGCCCAAAATAATCGGTATCCTCGGGAAACGGCGCAAAAACCGTATACCCCTCACGCTGCCGCCACGGCACCGGATCGTAATGCGATACACCAAGATGCTCCTCGTACCACGCAGTTAAAGCCTCAGGGTCACGCGCACGAAAGAACACTCCGCCAATTCCATTCACCTTCTGCATCCCACCCTCCTAACGCGACACGCGCCCATACTACTCCGCCTGCTTCATCTGGCCAAAAATATCCTGGGGGTTTGGGGGCAAAGCCCCCATCACCACCAAAAAAGAAAAGGGCGCCCGCAGGCGCCCTTTGCATTTTGATAACGGCCTCAGATCAGTCGATCATCGGCAAGAGCTTGTCCAGCGACTGTTTTGCGTCGCCATAGAACATCCGTGTGTTTTCCTTGAAGAACAGCGGGTTTTCGATGCCGGAATAGCCGGTACCCTGACCCCGTTTCGACACGAACACCTGCTTGGCCTTCCAGCATTCCAGAACCGGCATCCCGGCGATGGGGCTGTTTGGGTCTTCCTGCGCCGCAGGGTTCACGATGTCGTTCGAACCGATGACGATGGCCACATCCGTGTCTGGAAAGTCTTCGTTGATCTCATCCATTTCCAGCACGATGTCATAAGGCACCTTTGCTTCGGCCAGCAGAACGTTCATGTGGCCTGGCAGACGACCTGCAACGGGGTGGATCGCAAAACGCACCTCTTTGCCCTTGGCGCGCAATTTACGGACCAACTCG
The DNA here is from genome assembly GCF_056538885.1 of Ruegeria sp. BE1. Taxonomy (NCBI): domain Bacteria; kingdom Pseudomonadati; phylum Pseudomonadota; class Alphaproteobacteria; order Rhodobacterales; family Roseobacteraceae; genus Ruegeria; species Ruegeria sp. BE1. The sequence goes on along the minus strand of NZ_JBQFTY010000001.1, from coordinate 582,307 downwards.
GACACCGACTGCTGCGCTTGCGCTACCGCCATACCGTAGCCCGGAATGATGATCACGCTGTCTGCGTCGTTCAGCGCCGCCGCAACGCCATCAGCATCAATGGCCACCTGTTCGCCTTCAACCGCCATCTGTTCACCCTGCGGGCCACCAAAGCCGCCCAGGATCACGCTGACAAAGTGACGGTTCATCGCCTTACACATGATGTAGGACAGGATCGCACCCGACGAGCCCACCAGCGCGCCGACAACGATCAGCAGGTCATTGCCAAGGCTGAAACCAATCGCCGCAGCTGCCCAGCCCGAATACGAGTTCAGCATCGACACCACCACCGGCATGTCGGCACCGCCGATACCCATGATCAGGTGATAGCCGATGAACAGCGCCGCAAGTGTCATCAGGAACAGCGGGAAGAACCCGCCCGAACTGGTGTACCAGATCAGACAGATGAACGACAGACCCGCAGCTGCCGCGTTCAAGGCATGACCGCCGGGGAGCTTCGTGGCCACGGATGTCACCTTGCCCGCCAGTTTGCCATACGCCACAACCGATCCGGTAAAGGTGATCGCACCGATAAAGATACCCAGGAACAGTTCCACATGCAGGATCGCCAGCTCCGCCGGAGTTTTCTTGGCGATCAACTGGGCAAAATCACCCAGACCTGACAGTTCGACCTCTTTTGCGGCATCGGCAATTGCAAACACCTCGGCCACGTTCTGGATTTCGAAATGCGCATTGAACCCCACGAACACAGCAGCCAGACCAACCAGCGAGTGCATCGCGGCGACCAGCTGCGGCATCTCGGTCATCTGCACGCGCTTGGCGACATATTGGCCGATAAAGCCCCCGCCCGCGATCAGCAGCAGCGACAACAGCCACAGACCGGAACCCGGACCAACCAGCGTGGCGAACACCGCCAGCGCCATACCGACGATACCGTACCAGACAGCGCGCTTGGCGCTTTCCTGGTTCGACAGACCGCCGAGGGAAAGAATGAACAGAACAGCCGCAACAACATACGCGGCAGTGGTAAAGCCTTCCATCTACCCGGCCTCCTTAAGATTTCTGGAACATGGCGAGCATGCGCCGGGTGACAAGAAAGCCGCCGAAAATGTTGATTCCGGCCATGAAAACAGACAGCGCTGCCAGCAGAATGACCAGGAACGACCCCGATCCGATCTGCATAAGCGCCCCGACGATGATGATCGACGAGATCGCGTTAGTGATCGCCATCAGCGGAGTGTGCAAGCTGTGCGCCACGCCCCAGATCACCTGGAAGCCCACGAACACCGCCAGCACGAACACGATGAAGTGCTGCATGAAGCTGGCCGGAGCCACCAGCCCCACCAGCAGCATGAGCACGCCACCCACGCCCAGCAGGGTGAACTGCTGTTTGGTCTGCGCCTTGAAGGCGGCAATCTCCTGCGCCTTTTTCTCTTCCGGGGTCAGCTCCTTGACCTCGGGCTTTTTCTGGGCCGCGATTGCCTGCACTTTCGGCGGTGGCGGCGGGAAGGTGATCTCACCCTCATGGGTCACGGTCGCGCCGCGGATCACGTCATCTTCCATGTCGTGATTGATCTGACCATCCTTTTCAGGCGTCAGATCAGTCATCATGTGACGGATGTTTGTTGCATAAAGCGACGAGGCCTGTGCAGCCATCCGGCTGGGAAAATCGGTATAGCCGATGATGGTCACACCATTGTCGGTCACGATCTTCTCATCTGCCACGGTCAGCTTGCAGTTGCCGCCTTTTTCCGCCGCAAGGTCCACAATGACCGAACCCGGCTTCATCGCTTCGACCATATCCTTGGTCCAAAGTTCTGGCGCTTCGCGGTTCGGGATCAGCGCGGTGGTGATCACGATGTCCATCTCGGGCGCGAGTTCGCGGAACTTGGCCAGCTGCGCCTCACGGAACTCCTCGGACTGGACGCTGGCATAGCCGCCGGTGGCCGCGCCATCCTGTTGGTCTTCCTCGAAATCCAGATAGACGAACTCAGCCCCCATGGATTCGACCTGCTCGGCCACTTCGGGGCGCACGTCGAACGCATAGGTGATCGCACCCAGCGAGGTCGACGTCCCAATGGCAGCCAAACCGGCCACACCCGCGCCGACAATCAGCACCTTGGCAGGCGGCACCTTACCGGCAGCCGTCACCTGACCGGTGAAGAAACGGCCAAAGTTGTTGCCCGCCTCGATCACCGCGCGATAGCCCGCGATATTGGCCATTGAGGACAAAGCATCCATCTTCTGGGCACGCGAAATACGCGGCACCATCTCCATGGCGATGACGTTGGCGCCCTTGGATTTGGCCAGCTCCATACCTTCTTCATTCCCGGCCGGGTTGAAGAAAGAAATCAGCGTCTTGCCCTTGGTCAGACGCTTCAGCTCGGTTTCGTTGGGTTGACGGACCTTGGCGACGATATCAGCCGCTTTCCAAAGCGAAGCCGCAGTTTTGATGACCTCGACCCCGGCCTCTTCATAAGCTGCATCTGAAAACCCGGCGGCAGCGCCTGCGCCTTTTTCGATCAGGCACTCATAGCCCAGCTTTTGTAACTGACGGGCCGAGTCCGGCGTCATCGCCACCCGGTTCTCACCGTCAAAAGTTTCCTTTGGCGTTCCTATCTTCAACGGTGCGTCCCCCTAATATTCGATATGTTCGCGCGCGCGTTTCGCATTTTTAGTCAATTCTCCATCTAACTTGCGAAAGATTATTTCGCAACTGCAGCATTTGTTACGTTGTGTCACTAACGTCCATTTCAGATCCATCGCCGCGTCTGCTTTTCATAACGGGCAAAATCCGCACGAAACGTGCGGCGCATTCGATCCTCTTCCGGCAGGATAAAGCGGCGCTCCAGCAGCCAGACAAAGATCGGAACCAAAACCAGAGACAGAACAGCATCGAACCGAAGGATCAAACCTGTCAGGATCAATACATCGCCCAGATAGATCGGGTTCCGGCTGCGCTTGAAAATACCCGTTTGCACCATCCGCGAGGGTGTCTGATGCGGGAAGACCGTTGTTTTGTGGCGACGAAATTCGACAACTGCCAGCGCTGCCAGAATAATGCCACCGCCAATCAGCAATCCGCTTGCAAGATCTGTGAACCAACTCTCTAAAGACAATCCCATAGGCAGAAAGCGCGATTGCAGCCACGCAAGGCACGCGGCCCCCAGAAGCCAGATTGGAGGGATGTCAATTTTTTGCATGCGTGCGTAGTACCTGCGTGTCACTTCTGCTGAAAGTGTCGTTTTCGACAGTTTGTCTACCGCTTTCCGACACGAATATCAAAACCCCAGATAGTCGCAGCAATTTATTGCGCCCAGGTAAGGAACGTATGCGTCGGTAGACAGTTCAATGCGCATCAGTTAGCCATCTTCAACAAGCAGGCTGACCACCAAAGCGGAGCACTCATGACCGACTTCAAAGCAACCAAAGCCATGTTCGATCTGCCTGACGGAGTTATCTATCTGGATGGCAACTCTCTGGGCCCTTTGCCGCGTGCTGCTGGGGAACGGGTCAGTGACATGCTGGTCAAAGAATGGGGGCAAATGCTGATCACCGGCTGGAACAAGGCCGGGTGGATGGGGCTGCCTGTTGGATTGGGCGACCGCATCGGGCGGCTGATCGGTGCGGAACCCGGTGCGGTGGTGACGGGCGATACCCTGTCGATCAAGGTCTATCAGGCCGTGGCCTCAGCCCTTGAGTTGCGCCCCGACCGCAAAGTTGTCCTGTCCGATAGCGGGAATTTTCCGTCGGACTTGTATATGATGGACGGGCTGCTGCGGTCACTGGGGCCGGATTACGAATTGCGCGTGGTCGCGCCCGAAGAGGTCGCGGCACATATCACCGAAGACGTCGCCGTTCTGATGCTGACCGAGGTCGACTATCGCTCGGGCCGGATGCACGACATGAAGGCACTGACCGAGTTGGCGCATGCCAATGGCACCGTCACCGTCTGGGATCTGGCCCATTCGGCAGGGGCGATTCCTGTGGATCTGTCCGGCTGCAACGCCGATTTCGCGGTTGGGTGCACCTATAAATACCTCAATGGCGGCCCCGGTGCCCCTGCCTTTATCTACGTCGCGCCGCGTCTGGCCGATCAGGTGCGCCCCGCCCTGTCCGGTTGGCTGGGTCACGAATCTCCGTTCGCGTTTGATCTGGATTACCGCCCCGGAACCGGGATCGAGAGGATGCGGGTCGGCACCCCTCCGATCATTCAGATGACAGCGCTGTCGGCGGCCATGGATATCTGGGACATGGCCGAGATGGCCGATGTGCGCGCCAAGTCCATTGAACTGACCGAACTTTTCATCACCCGCGTCGAAGCCACCTGCCCCGAGCTGGAATTGGCCAGCCCGCGCGACCCGCACCAGCGCGGCAGTCAGGTCTCATTCCGGTTCACCGAAGGCTATGCCGCCATGCAGGCCCTGATCGCGCGCGGAGTGATCGGGGACTTCCGGGCCCCCGATATCATGCGTTTCGGGTTCACGCCGCTGTATGTTGATGAGCAGGACGTGGAAAGCGCCGTCGATATTCTGGCCGACATCATGCAGAACCGCCTGTGGGACACGCCGGAATACAAGGTGCGTCAGCGGGTTACCTGACTTCCAGCCCGGTGCCAATCAGCGCCGCGATCTGCGCAACCTGTTGTTCATACACCTCAGCCCCCGCGCCGATCAGTTTGAGCCCTTTGAGCGTGGCCGCAATCGTGCGCCCGGTTTCCTCAGCATCGTTCAGCAGACGTACCCGCCCGGCCTGCGCCTTCCGCTGCAGCCAGTCTGTGTAGAGCTCTGCCAGCCGTGCCTCTCCGGCGGCGACAATATCGGCCGCCATGGATTTCGTGTTATCCAGCATCTCAAGCCCATGAGGTGAGGCCAGTATCGTCGCGATCCCGGCTGTCTGCACCTGAACGGCCTTGGTCAGAACCTCGGATACGGGCCCTTCTTCGGCAAGCGCCTGCGCCACGGCTTGGGTTTTTTCAGCATAATAGACCTCGGTCAGTTTGCTGACGATCGCCTCTTTGTTCTTGTAATGCAGATACACCGCCGGACGCGACATGCCCGCACCGCGCGCGATGTCGTCCATCGAGGTCTTCTTGTACCCGTAGGCGGCAAAGGCCTGAAAGGCCGAATTCAGGATCGCCTTTTGCCGTGAATCGTCAATCGTCTCAGTCATGAGGAAACTGGTGACAGTTTTTGTCTATTTTGTCAATTGACACACTGACACTTTTCGATAAACATGTCAGAAACCAGCCACAGCTAAACGAGGCACGCCATGGCGACCACTCTGAAGATCAACGGAACGCAACATCAGGTTGACCTGCCTGACGATGTCCCCCTGCTTTGGGTGCTGCGGGATGAGGTCGGCCTGACCGGAACCAAATTTGGCTGCGGCGTCGCCGCCTGCGGGGCCTGCACCGTGCATATCGATGGTGAGGCCGTGCGCTCGTGCCAGGTGGCGCTGTCGGATGTCTGGGGCAATGTGACAACGATCGAAGGGATCGGCACGCCGAATGCGATGAACGCGCTGCAACAGGCCTGGGTCGATCATCAGGTCGCGCAATGCGGCTATTGCCAGTCCGGTCAGATCATGCAGGCGGCTGCGTTGCTGGCCGAAAACCCCGCCCCCTCAGACACTGACATTGACGAGGCGATGCAGGGCAACCTGTGCCGCTGTGGCACCTATCCCCGTATCCGCGCCGCGATCCACGATGCGGCTGGCAAGCTGAAGGAGGCGTAAACAATGGCATCTGTTGGTAAAATCCTCCGCCGCACCTTCCTGATTGGCTCCGCTGCGGTGGTCGGCGGTGTGGCCTTTGGTGGTTACTATGTCAGCCGCCCCGCCCCGAACCCTCTGAACCCCGGTAAGGGTGAGGCCGCGCTGAACCCGTTTGTCCTGATTGACCAGAACGGCGTGACCCTGTTCGCCCCGCGGGCCGAGATGGGTCAGGGCGTCAAAACCACATGGGCCGCCCTGATCGCCGAAGAACTGGATGTCGATCTGGATCAGATCACCGTTCTGCACGGACCTGCTGCTGCGGCCTACTACAACTCGGCCCTCGTGGGTGAGGGTCTGCCCAACAAGGGCTATGACATCTCGGACTTCCAGCACAATCTGGGTGAGATGCTGGGGGTTCTGGGCCGAACGCTCAGCCTGCAGGTCACCGGGGGTTCAACCTCGATGAAAGACGGGTTCGAGCGGATGCGTCAGGCCGGCGCGTCGGCGCGGGAGACCTTGAAACGCGCTGCAGCCAGCCGGTTGGGCGTTGAACCGGCTGAGTTGAAAACTGCCTCGGGCCATGTGATCGTCCCCAATGGCGACAAGATCGCCTATAGCGATTTGGCGGAGGATGCCGCAGCGCTTGAACCGGTCGAGGTCGCGCTGCGTGATCCATCCCAGTGGCGCTATCTGGGCCGCACCCAACCACGTCTGGATATGGTTGGTAAGGTGACGGGCACTGCGGAATTCGGCGTCGACGTGCGCCTGCCCGGCATGAAATTCGCCGCCGTGCGCATGAATCCAAAGCTGGGCGGCGCGATGAACGGCTTTGATGACAGTGCAGCAAAAACCATGCCCGGCGTTGAACAAATCGTCGATCTGGGCACCGGAGTCGCGGTGATCGCCAACAACACATGGCTGGCCAATCAGGCGGTCGAAGCCATCGACGTGGACTGGGGCGATGCCCCCTATCCGCCCGAAACAGATGGTATCTTTGCCAAGATCGCCGAAGCGTTCGATGACGCCCCGAACTCAACCATGCGCGACGACGGCGATGTCAGCGTCACGCCCGAAGGCGCGACCGAGATCACGGCTGAATACCAACTGCCCTATCTGGCCCACGCCACGATGGAGCCTATGAATGCCACCGCGCTGTTCACCGGCGATGCGCTAGAGCTGTGGTGCGGCAACCAGGCCCCGACCCTGATCCGGTTCCGCGTGGCCAATACTGCGGGTCTGGATACCGAGGCGGTGCAGATTCACACCACCTATCTGGGCGGCGGCTTTGGTCGGCGTGGTGAACTGGACTTTGGCGAGATCGCGACCAAGGTCGCCATGGCCATGCCCGGCACCCCGGTGCAAACCACTTGGAGCCGCGAGGAAGACACCCGTCACGACTATTACCGCCCCGGCGCCATCGCCCGCATGCGCGGCGCGGTGCAGGACGGCAAGGCAGTTCTGATCGACGGCAAAGTCGCCGCGCAATCCTGCACGCAACAGGCGGTGACGCGTTATACCGGCATGCCCGGCGCGGGCCCGGACAAGGTGCTGGTCGAAGGCTTCTTCAACCAACCCTATGCGGTCCCGAACTACCGGATGGCCGGTCACATCGCCAATCTGGATGTCCCCGTCGGATTCTGGCGCTCGGTCGGCAACAGCCATAACGGCTTCTTCCATGAGACCTTTATGGATGAGATGGCCCATGCCGCCGGACAAGACCCGCTGGAGTTCCGGCTGGCGCTGATGAAATCCGAACATGCGCCCTCGACCGGATGTCTGGAGGCCGTGCGCGAGATGTCGGGCTGGACCGGACAAACGCCTGATGGCGTCGGACGCGGCGTGGCATTTACCTACAGCTTTGGCACACCGGTCGCTCAGGTGATTGAGGTGGTGGACGAAGACGGCACCATCCGCATCAATAAGGCGTGGATCGCCTGCGATATGGGGCTGGCGCTGGACCCCGACAACGTCAAGGCGCAGATGTTCGGTGGCATGATGTACGGCCTGTCGGCGGCCTGTTTTGGCGAGATCACGTTCAGCGAAGGCGAGGTCGAGCAGTTTAACTTCCCCGACTATGACGCCCTGCGCATGCACACCGCACCTCAGGTCGAGGTTCGCGTTCTGGAAACCAACCGGCATATGGGGGGCGCGGGCGAACCCGGCACGCCGCCTTCGATGCCTGCGCTTGGAAATGCGCTATTTGACCTGACCGGAGAACGTGCGCGTTCTCTACCGCTGATCAATCAGTTCGATCTTCTGATCTGATCGCGCTGCGCCGGTCCGAGACCCCCTCTCGCGGGCCGGCGCAAAAACTTCAGGCTCTTTGCTGCATCAGACCCGCATTTGTGCCACCGGCCCAGGCGCGCACAGCGGCCCCAAAGGCTTCGAACAAGGGGCGCGAGACCGGGTCGTTGATGGCGTCCCATTCAGGGTGCCACTGCACCGACAGGGTAAATCCGGGAGCATCCTTGATATAGATCGCCTCGGGCGTGCCATCCGGCGCATATCCGTCCACGATCACGCGGTCCCCGACCCGCTTGATGCCCTGACCGTGCAGGGTGTTGGTCATGACCTCTGACGCACCAAGAAGCTTGTGAAACACACCGCCTTCGCTCAGCGACACCACGTGACGCAGGGCAAATTTTTCCTCAAGCGTTCCATCCGGCGGCATGCGGTGGTTCATCCGCCCCGGCAGATCGCGGATTTCGGGATAAAGCGCCCCGCCCATGGCCACGTTGACCTCCTGAAAGCCACGGCAAATCCCCATGAACGGTTGCCCCCGCGCCACGCAGGCCCGTACCAGCGGCAAGGCAATCGCATCGCGGGCGCGGTCAAACTCACCATGCGCCTCGGTCGCGGGCTCACCATATTCCTCAGGGTGAACGTTGGGCCGGCCACCGGTCAGCAGAAAGCCGTCGCAGACCTCCAGCAACTCTTCCACTTCGACATAGCGCGGGTCGGCGGGGATCAGCAGCGGCAGACAGCCACAAACATTTGCAACCGCATCTGAATTCATCGTACCGCCCGCATGGGTCGGGTATTCATCGTTCATAAGGTAAGAGTTGCCGATGATACCGACGACGGGCCGAGACATTGCTGATTTCCTAGAACACGAAAGGTTTCAGGAAAGCTAGCCGCAGGGTCCCTCGCGCGCAATAGCACAGAGCCTGTGTATCAGCGCAGGTACTTGTTCACCCCTGCACAGCGCGCCAAAAACAGGGTCAGCAGCCCATTTTTCAAGCACGAAGCGGGGCGATGCACCTAGATTTCACCGACCAGACCAGCCGCCTCGATCCCCACCAACGCAGCCGCTGCATCATTGTCCGAGGTGTCACCGGTTACACCAACCGCGCCGATCACGGCCCCCTTTTTGTCGCGCAACAGAACGCCGCCCGGAACCGGCACCACCTGCCCGCCGTAAACGCCATTCACTGCGGCCATGAAATAGGCCTGCGCCTCGGCCCGCGCCATTTGCGCGCTACCGGCCATGCCCAGCATGACCGAGCCGTAAGCCTTGCCATGCGCAATCGCAAACCGACCGGGCGCGGCACCGTCTTCACGCTCAAACGCGATCACATGGCCGCCTGCATCCAGAACCACGACCGAAAGGGGCTTTAACTCCAACCGCCGCCCCTCTTCCAAAGCTTTGCGGATGATGGTGCGGGCTTTGCGCAACGTAACAGCCATTCCTGATCCCTTTCATCTGGCCAAAAATATCCCGGGGAGCGCGAGGGGCTGGCCCCTCGCTCCCGCACTCGCCGTTCAGCCCAAGGCTGCTTTCAGTTCCAGACGGCGCGCATGCAGAACCGGCTCGGTATAGCCCGAAGGTTGAACTCGTCCCTTGAAGACCAGATCGCAAGCCGCCTGAAACGCGATACCGTCAAAGCCGGGGGCCATCGGGCGATAGTCGGGGTCCCCTTCGTTCTGACGGTCAACCACCGCAGCCATTTTCTGCATTGCAGTCATGACCTGTTCTTCGCTGACAACGTCGTGATGCAGCCAGTTGGCCAGCGCCTGACTGGAAATCCGGCAGGTTGCGCGATCTTCCATCAGACCAATATCGTTCAGATCCGGCACTTTCGAACAGCCCACCCCCTGATCGACCCAGCGCACCACATAGCCAAGGATGCCCTGCGCATTGTTCTCAACTTCACGGGTGATTTCGTCGGCACTCAGGTTGCGACCACCCAGCAGCGGAACAGTCAGCAGATCGTCCAGCGTGCCCCGCGCACCGCCTGCGGCCAGTTCGTCCTGACGGGCCAGAACGTCAACCTTGTGATAATGCGTAGCGTGCAACGTCGCTGCGGTGGGCGACGGCACCCAGGCGCAGGTGGCCCCGGATTGCGGGTGGCCGATCTTTTGTTCCAGCATATCGCCCATCCGGTCGGGCATTGCCCACATCCCCTTGCCAATCTGGGCCTTGCCCTTCAGGCCGCAGGCCAGACCGATATCGACATTGCGATCCTCGTAAGAGGCAATCCACGGCGTCGCCTTCATGTCGCCCTTGGGCAGCATCGGACCCGCCTCGATCGAGGTATGAATCTCGTCCCCAGTCCGGTCCAGGAAACCGGTATTGATAAAGGCCACCCGCGATTTTGCAGCGCGGATACACTCCCGCAGATTGGCCGAGGTCCGGCGTTCCTCATCCATGATGCCCAGCTTGACGGTATTACGCGGCAGGCCAAGGATGTCTTCGACCATGTCGAAAATCTCGACCGCAAAGGCGACTTCTTCGGGACCGTGCATCTTGGGTTTGACCACATAGACAGACCCGGTGACCGAGTTCCCGCCCTCACGTTGCAGATCGTGCATCGCAATCAGAGTGGTGCACAGCGCATCCATCAGGCCCTCACCGATCTCATTGCCTTGGGCATCGATAACGGCAGGGTTGGTCATCAGGTGACCCACATTGCGGATCAGCATCAGCGAGCGGCCTTTCAACGTGGCCTGCGCGCCGCTCGCCGTGGTGTAATCCACATCCCCAGACAGCCTGCGGGTGAAGGTTTTGCCACCTTTGGATACCTCTTCCGCAAGATCGCCCTTCATCAGGCCCAACCAGTTGCCATAGGCGACGACCTTGTCCGCAGCATCGACGCAAGCGACCGAGTCCTCGCAATCCATAATGGTCGACAGGGCAGATTCCAGATGGACATCCGCAATGCCCGCCGGATCAGCAGCACCGATGTCGCTGGAGGCATCAATCACGATCTTGATATGCAGGCCGTTGTTTTTCAGCAGCACGAAATCCGGTGTCTCGGCCGCACCGCCGAACCCCACAAAATGCGCAGCATCCGCCAACGCAGGCACCAACACGCCCCCGTCGACGCGCAGGTCAGAAACATCGGCCCACGAACCAGCAGCCAGCGGCACCGCGTCATCCAGAAACGCTTTGGCCCATGCAATCACCCGCACGCCGCGTGCCGCGTCATACCCGCCAGCATTGGGCAGATCGCCCATCGCGTCGGTGCCGTACAGCGCGTCATACAAGCTGCCCCAGCGTGCATTGGCAGCGTTCAGGGCAAAACGGGCATTGGTAATGGGTACAACCAGCTGCGGACCCGGAGTGGCGGCAATCTCGGGGTCGACATTTGCCGTGTCGATCTGAAAATCTTCGCCTTCATCGACCAGGTAGCCGATTTCATGCAGAAAGCTCTGATAGGCGGCGGCGTCCTGCGCCTGACCTTTACGCTCAAGATGCCAGGCGTCGATCTGCCCCTGGATCTTTTCCCGCTTGGCCAGCAGGTCGCGGTTCTTGGGGCCCAGATCGGCCACCATCCGTGACAGACCATCCCAGAACGCTTCAGCAGTTACACCGGTTCCGGGCAGAGCTTTGCCCTCGATGAACGTGGCCAGAACCGTATCAACCTCAAGTCCGCTGCGTGTTTGTCTGCTGGTCATCCTTACCTCCCGCGGGTGTACGCCGTTGTATGCTGTCAGCATTTAGAACGAAAGTTTCCGATAGGCAACATGGGCCGGGGTATTTCGGTAAAAAAATCTTACCAAAATTTCCCAAAGCGCCCATTTCGCTTGCAACCGCACTGCTTGCAGCCCGCCGCCACAGCCCATAACGTCGCGCCAGACACCAACCGATGCGAGGCCCCATATGCGCGACGCCGCCCCCAAGACGATCTACCTGAAAGACTACACGCCCTTTGGCTATCTGGTAGACAGCGTGCATTTGACCTTTCATCTGGCCGCTCATGCAACGCGCGTCGTGTCCCGTGTGGCCTTCCGCCCCAACCCGGACGCCACCGACCGTACCTTTTTCCTGCATGGAGAGGATCTGACCCTGATCCACGCCGCGGTCGACGGGGCCGAGATTTCCCCCGACGTCACAGATAAGGGCCTGACCGCTCAGGTCCCCGACGCGCCCTTCATCTGGGAGGCCGAGGTTGAGATCGAGCCCGGCAACAACACCGCGCTTGAGGGGCTGTACATGTCCAATGGCATGTATTGCACCCAGTGCGAGGCCGAGGGCTTTCGCAAGATCACCTATTACCCCGACCGCCCCGACGTGATGTCCACCTTTACCGTGCGTATCCATGGCGACCTGCCTGTATTGCTGTCAAACGGCAACCCGTCCGGTCAGGGCAAAGGCTGGGCCGAATGGACCGACCCGTGGCCCAAACCGGCCTATCTGTTTGCGCTGGTTGCCGGCGACCTGATCGCCCATCCCGACCAGTTCACCACCATGTCGGGGCGCGATGTCGCCCTGAACCTGTGGGTGCGCCCCGGCGATGAAGGCAAATGTGCCTTCGGCATGGAGGCCCTGAAAAAGTCCATGAAATGGGATGAGGACGTCTATGGCCGTGAATACGATCTGGACGTGTTCAACATCGTGGCCGTCGATGATTTCAACATGGGCGCGATGGAGAATAAGGGGCTGAACATCTTCAACTCCTCGGCTGTGCTGGCCAGCCCCGAAACCTCGACCGATGCCAATTTCGAACGGATCGAAGCGATCATCGCGCATGAGTATTTCCACAACTGGACCGGCAACCGCATCACCTGCCGCGACTGGTTCCAGCTGTGCCTCAAAGAGGGACTGACCGTATTCCGCGATGCGCAGTTCACATCCGACATGCGCTCGGCCCCGGTCAAACGCATCCATGATGCCATTGACCTGCGCGCCCGCCAGTTCCCTGAAGATAACGGACCGCTGTCTCACCCTGTGCGGCCAGAAAGCTTTCAGGAAATCAACAATTTTTACACCGCCACGGTTTACGAAAAAGGGGCCGAGCTGATCGGGATGCTGAAACGTCTGGTGGGCGATGAGGCGTATAAGATCGCGCTGGACCTCTATTTTGACCGCCATGACGGGCAGGCCTGCACCATTGAGGACTGGATCAAGGCGTTCGAGGATACCACCGGCCGCGATCTGACCCAGTTCAAGCGCTGGTACAGCCAGTCCGGCACCCCGCGCGTGACTGTGGACGAAGGTTGGGACGACGGCACCTATACCCTGACCTTGTCGCAGCACACCGCCCCCACACCGGGCCAGACAGAGAAACGGCCGCAGGTGATCCCGGTGGCCGTAGGCCTGCTGGGCCCCGACGGGGACGAGGTTCAGACCACCGAAGTTCTGGAACTGACCGAAGCCAAACAGAGCTTTGCCTTCACCGGGTTGGCGGCCAAGCCCGTGGCCTCGATCCTGCGCGACTTCTCGGCCCCTGTCATTCTGGAGCATGACCACACCGATGCCGAGCGCGCCTTTTTGCTGGCCCATGACACGGATCCGTTCAACCGCTGGCAAGCGGGCCGGTCGCTGGCCCAAAGCACCCTGCTGCGCATGATCCGCACCGGCGAGGCACCGGGTACGGATTATCTGGATGGCATGCTGACGGTGCTGCGCGATCGCGACCTTGATCCGGCCTACCGGTCGCTGATGCTGGGCCTGCCGACGCAGTCCGAACTGGCCGCTGCCCTGTTTGATGAGGGAGATACACCGGATCCGATGGCAATCTGGACAGCGGTGGAAACCCTGCGCCAGGCCACGGCGCAACACATGCAGGACCTGCTGCCGCGCTTGCTGAGCGAAACCCTGATCGATGCCCCCTTTAGTCCGGATGCCGATCAGGCGGGCAAACGGGCGCTTGGCGGGGCCGCGCTGTACCTGACCTCTAGACTGGATGGCGGTGCCCAGGCCGCTCAGGACTATGCGGCGGCCAATAACATGACCCGCCAACTGACTGCCCTCGCCTGCCTACTGCGGTCGGGTACAGGCCAGCGGGAACTGGCCGCATTCTATGAGCAATGGCAGCATGACCGGCTGGTCATGGACAAGTGGTTTGGACTGCAGGTCACTACGGCTGCGCCGGAAACCACCGCCGGGATTGCACGTGACCTGACAAAACACGCGGATTTCAACTGGAAGAACCCCAACCGTTTCCGCGCCGTCATGGGGGCGCTGGCAATGAACCATGCCGGGTTCCATCACGCGGATGGGGTGGGATACGAGTTGCTTGCAGATTGGCTGATCCGGCTGGATCCGGTGAACCCGCAGACGACCGCGCGCATGTGCACCGCGTTTCAGACATGGAAACGGTATGACCCAGACCGTCAGCACGCAATGCAGGCGCAACTGACCCGCATCGCGGATACACCCAATCTGTCGCGCGACACCACAGAGATGGTGACACGTATCCTGAACGCATGACGCCCTACACGTTCGAACGCCACAACAGGACACCGCGAACCATTGTGATCCTGATCTGTGTGTACATAGTGCTTGCGGCCCTGCATGTCCTGCTGGATGCGGCATGGTGGCTGATCGGCTTGTTCGGTCTGGCCACCCTGCCCGCGCTTTGGGACGTAGTTCACGCAACCAGGGCAGGGCTGACTTTGGACGCGGACCGGATCGCGTGGTTTTCGGGTCGCCGCGCAGCTGACATCCGGCTGAGTGAGGTAGATTACGTCCGATTCGACACCCGCTGGGACTTTTCCGTGCGCGCATCGGTTGTTTTGACCAGCGGCAAAAAAATTCGTCTTCCGGAAGAGGCCACACCACCACACCACGAATTTGAGGTTATTCTTCAAAAGGCTGGCCTGCGAACCGAACGGCACCACTTCAACGTGCTTTGAAACAATCAAAGCACATCGCGATCATTGAACATCACACCCCCGCAATCCGGGTCAACAAACTTGAATTTGAAGTGATTTTCGTTCAAATTATCAATCTGAACGACCTGTTTTTAAAAAGTTTCGAGTCTGCCATGTTTCGGTTTTTGAGGGCCAAATCGGCCCGGTCTGTTTCCCGTTCCCACCAAATGTCACGCACTGCGCGGCGCGCAGAGCCCATCCTTGCACCGATGTTGTCGGATCACGGCCAGTTGAACATTCCTCTGGCCAGCATTGCTGCCGAAGACATGATCGGGCGCGACTCGATTGAAAAAGGACGGTCTCTGGCCAGACAGGATCGTTGGTCCGAGTTGTCTCGTCAGATGCGTGTGGCGGACAAAGCCCGGGCCACAGCGCCAGACGGAATGCCGATTGCAGATTTACTGGCTTTCGGGGCCCGCGCAGATGTGGTTCTGGCAGTCGAACACGCCCTGTCAGACGGCAGCGCCCTGTCCGAATATGACCTGCTGGGCGGTATCTCAGAGCTGGAAGACGAGATGCGCGCGCATGGAAGTGATCCGATGATCACGCTGGTTGTTGCGCTGGCCCATATCGATCTGGCCTGGGCATGGCGGGGCACCGGTACAGACGCCACCCTGCCCGCGCTGCACCGATCACGCTGTGCCGCGCATTTCGACCGGGCATCGGCGCTTTTGCCCAAGTGCCGCGCAGCCGCCCCCAACAGCCCGGTGGTGACCGCGGCCAGCTGCGCCCTGTTGGCCGGTCAACGCAAGTCCAAAATCCGCGTCGCCGATGAGTATGAAAAGCTGATCACACTGGACCCGCAGAACCACAGACATATGCGGGCAATGGGCTCGCACCTGCTGCCCCGCTGGTTCGGCAGCTACGAAGAGTTGGAACTGCAAGCGCTACGCAATGCGGCCCGGACCACTGATACCTGGGGCGCTGGCGGGTACACCTGGGTTCAGTTTGATGCAATTACGCAAGACCCCGCAGCCTGCGCGCGGCTGGATGTCGAATACTTCCTGGAAGGGTTGCACGACATTCTGCATCGTCGCCCCGATCAGCAGACGGTCAACATGCTGTCTGCCTATTGTGCCATCACGATTCAGAACGGTCTCGGTCTGAACGAAAAGGCTGATCTTGTCCGTGCACAAATTCATGACGCCGCACAGTGGCTGATCCGCGATCACATGACCGAACTGCATCCCCTGATCTGGGCGCATGCGGCCAGCGGATTCAACAATTCGGTTCGCATCAACTCGGCCGAGCGGTTCGCGGCCCGGGGCCAGCGCGACGCGTTGCGTGCCATCGGCGATCTGTTCCGCGAGGAATTGCGCAGCGGCATGGACGTGACCTTTACGCCCACCGGCCTGCAACTGTCTCAGCACTGATTCCCCCTTGCCCCTTTGGCGCAGCGCGCCTAATACGCAGGCTTAGACTTCTGCGGATATGAGGCGCGACATGCTCGACCTGACATACGAAATGCCCAAAATCAAAACCATTGCCGGGGCCAAGCACGATTGGGAACTGGTGATCGGGATGGAGGTGCACGCGCAGGTCTCATCGAATGCCAAACTGTTCTCGGGCGCGTCGACCCAATTCGGGGCCGAGCCGAACTCGAACGTGGCCTTTGTGGATGCGGCGATGCCGGGCATGCTGCCGGTGATCAATGAATATTGCGTGGAACAGGCCGTGCGCACCGGGCTGGGCCTGAAAGCGGATATCAACCTGAAGTCCGCCTTTGACCGCAAGAACTATTTCTACCCTGACCTGCCGCAGGGTTACCAGATTTCCCAACTGTACCACCCCATCGTGGGCGAAGGCGAAGTGCTGGTCGAAATGGGCGATGGCACCGCACGCATGGTGCGCATCGAACGCATCCATATGGAGCAGGACGCGGGCAAATCGATCCACGACATGGACCCGCATATGTCCTTTGTCGACCTGAACCGCACGGGCGTTTGCCTGATGGAGATCGTCAGCCGCCCCGACATCCGTGGCCCCGAAGAGGCCGCCGCCTATATCGCCAAGCTGCGCCAGATCATGCGCTATCTGGGCACCTGCGACGGCAACATGCAGAACGGTAACTTGCGGGCGGACGTGAACGTCTCGATCTGTTTGCCGGGGGCTTATGAAAAGTACCAGGAAACGCAGGACTTCTCGCATCTGGGCACGCGGTGTGAGATCAAGAACATGAACTCGATGCGGTTCATCCAGCAAGCGATTGAGGTCGAAGCCCGTCGTCAGATCGCCATCGTCGAAGGTGGTGGCACCGTCGATCAGGAAACCCGTCTGTATGACCCGGACAAGGGCGAGACGCGGTCCATGCGGTCCAAGGAAGAAGCGCATGATTACCGCTATTTCCCCGACCCCGACCTGCTGCCGCTTGAGATTGAGCAGGCATGGGTGGACGACATCGCCGCCAAATTGCCGGAACTGCCCGACGCCAAAAAGGCACGGTTCATCGAAGCGTTTGGATTGACCGACTATGACGCATCGGTTCTGACTGCCGAGGTCGAAAGCGCCGCCTATTTCGAAGAGGTCGCAAAAGGCCGCAACGGTAAACTGGCCGCGAACTGGGTCATCAACGAGCTGTTTGGCCGGTTGAAGAAAGAAGACCACGACATCACCGACTCGCCCGTTTCTCCGGCGCAGTTGGGCGGGATCATCGACCTGATTTCATCGGACGCCATCTCGGGCAAGATCGCCAAAGACCTGTTCGAAATCGTCTATACCGAAGGCGGCGACCCGGCTCAGATCGTCGAAGAACGCGGCATGAAACAGGTGACCGACACCGGCGCCATCGAGGCCGCTCTGGACGAGATCATCGCCGCCAATCCGGCGCAGGTCGAAAAGGCCAAGGTGAACCCGAAACTGGCAGGTTGGTTCGTCGGTCAGGTGATGAAAGCCACCGGCGGCAAGGCCAATCCCAAGGCCGTGAACGAGTTGGTAAGCCAAAAGCTGGGCGGATAAACACCGCGTCAAAAGACATTGAAACGGCGGGGTTTTGCACAAAATCCCCGCCGTTTTTCTTTTCCGCCCGTTTCTGGCAGATGATGACTTTCCCAAAACCAACAACATGTTAGATTGCGTGAACCCGGCAATCAGGAAGATCCGATGCAGCGCTACGAATACAAAGTCGTCCCCGCCCCGCAAAAAGGCACCAAAGCCAAGGGCGTAAAAACCGCCGAGGGCCGGTTCGCCGCATCCATCGAACAAGTGTTGAACCAAATGGGTCAGGACGGCTGGGAATACCAGCGCGCCGAGTTGCTGCCCAGCGAGGAACGCTCGGGCCTGACCAGTTCGACCGTGAACTGGCGCAATGTCCTGGTCTTTCGTCGTGAGGTCCTGGCTGATTTCGTGTCTACGCGCGCACTGGTCCAAGAAGAAGACACCGAGGAAGACGTCGTAAAAGCAAGACCGATCCCCGGACCGGACGCGGTGACACCCCCCGCCCCCATTGCCGCCGCCCCCAAAGAGCCGCCTTTGTCGCTGAAAGGGGCCGAGGCCCCCGCTGAGCAACCGGAGAAACCCTGATCTGGGTCACCCGCAACACGCCGCGCCGCTTTGTATCGGCGGGCATGGAACCGTTGCGTAGGAACAAAAGACACAACAGTCACCCTTTTGGGGTTTCAGCACTGTGTGACAGGATTTGCATTCGTAAAACCACTGGCACATATCCGTGGGCATTGTTTCCCGTTCAACATGGCCGCAAATCGGACAGGTCAGGACAGTCTCGAAACAAAGCTCAGCCTCTTTTTTAACCATCCTGCCCCTCCCGAAGGTAAATTGTCGCCTACACGCCGATATCCAACGCCAGCGCGTGAATGCGCGGTACGATATCGCCCAGCGCCTTATGGACGGCGCGATGTCGCGCAACGCGTGACTGCCCTTCGAACGCTGCGGCGCGGATGCGAACGTTGAAATGGCTTTCGCCCCCCTCCTGAAAGCCCGCATGGCCCCGGTGGCTTTCGCTGTCGTCGACCACCTCAAGCTCATGCGGATCAAAGGCGTCTTGCAGGCGGGTTTTAATCTCGTCGGTCACGCTCATTTTTTCGCTCAGCGGCAAAAATTTTACCGCCCCCCTCTTCTACTTTCGGCTGCTTAGACTAAACTGCTGCCTCCGAGTCGAGAAGATGCGTTCTTAAGGATCACAGCATGACGAAATCAGACCCTTTCGGATTCGATATGTCCGTCTCCAGCGCCAAGAAAAAGAACCCGCGCGGGCGTCGGGGCATGTCGGGCGCGTCTGAGACATCGGTGCGAATCTGTGATCATCCCGGTTGTGAAGAACCAGGCAAGTACCGCGCGCCCAAAGCGCCGGATGTGCTGGACGACTTTTTCTGGTTCTGCCAGCAGCACGTGCGTGAGTATAACCAGAAATGGAACTTTTTCGACGGCACCACCGAGGCTGAACTTAACGCGCAACGCTCCAAGGACAAGGTATGGGAGCGTGAGACCAAGCCCATGGGCGACCCCGAAGCCCGCGCCTGGGCCCGTCTGGGCATCGAAGACCCGCATCAGGTTCTGGGGTCGAACAGTACCCAGAACAAGGGCCGCACATCGGGCGGTGGTGGCCGCCGCCTGCCCCCGACCGAGCGCCGTGCCATCGAGATTCTGGAAGCCAATGACTGCTGGTCCAAGGCCGAGGTCCGCAAGGCCTACAAAAAGCTGATCAAGGTCCTGCACCCTGACATGAACGGCGGCGACCGCAGCCAGGAAGAACAGCTGCAAGAGGTCGTCTGGGCCTGGGATCAGATCAAGGACAGCCGGAACTTTAAGTAAGGCCCGGGCGCCTTCGAAAAGCCGCAACCCTTTATCGAATTCGGGCTGGAAAATCCCGAATTTGAACCCCATTGTCGAACCGATTTGAATCCTGTCTTTCCCGAGGTTCGGCATTGCGCACGCCCTTTGTCCTGTTTTTGACGTCGCTCTGCGGAATGACCGCCGCGATTTTCCTGCCCGCTCAGCCCGAATGGCTGTTGCTGGCCTCTTCCTGCGCGGTGGCAAGCCTGATCCTGCTGCTGCGGGCGTGGCGCAAACAGCGCGGGCCCTCTGGCGACTGGATCATCCTCGACGGTTCGAATGTGATGCATTGGAGGAACGGAAAACCCGACCTCAAGACGCTGCGCGAAGTTCTTGCCGCGCTCAAGACGGCAGGTTTACGGCCTGCGGTCGTGTTCGACGCCAACGCCGGGTACAAGATCGCAGATCGCTACCTGAATGACCGTGATTTCGCCAGACTGCTCAAACTGCCGGTCGATTGCGTCATGATTGCCCCAAAGGGAACGCCAGCGGACCCTCTGATCCTGCGGGCGGCACAGGATCACAAGGCACGCGTGGTCACAAATGATCGTTTTCGCGATTGGGATACCCATTTTCCCGGCGTGCACCAAAACAGCCTGGTCCGGGGCGGGTTCAAACAAGGGAAACTGTGGTTATCGCTTTAGGGACCAAAGAATGTGGTAATCCCGGGGGCAAACCCCTTCGACCCGCTGTCATCTTAACTCCAGTTTCGAAGAAACATCTGGTCAGCTTCTGCACGGTCTCTCTTTCCCTTGCCCTTGCCCGTAATATGTTGCACCACACACGGGTTCAAACCCGGCAAGACGGGCCAAAGGATAAGGACAAGGCGCATGGCTGACGGATCGATCGACATCAACGCAAAACCAACCGAGGATATCTCGGTCCGTGACGTGTTCGGCATTGACAGCGATATGGCGGTCAAGGGCTTTGCCGAGCGCAGTGACCGGGTTCCGGCCATCGACCCGACCTATAAGTTTGACCCAGAGACCACGCTGGCGATTCTGGCCGGCTTCACTCATAACCGCCGGGTGATGATTCAGGGCTATCACGGCACCGGGAAATCGACCCATATCGAGCAGGTTGCCGCCCGCCTGAACTGGCCCGCCGTGCGTGTGAACCTGGACAGCCATATCAGCCGGATCGACCTGATCGGTAAGGACGCGATCAAGCTGCGTGACGGCAAGCAAGTCACCGAATTCCACGAAGGCATCCTGCCCTGGGCGCTGCGTAACCCCGTCGCCATCGTCTTCGACGAATACGATGCGGGCCGCGCCGACGTGATGTTCGTGATCCAGCGCGTGCTGGAGCATGACGGCAAGTTGACCCTGTTGGACCAGAACGAGATCATCACGCCGAACCCGAATTTCCGCCTGTTCGCCACCGCAAACACCGTGGGTCTGGGCGACACCACCGGTCTGTATCACGGCACGCAACAGATCAACCAGGCGCAGATGGACCGCTGGTCGCTGGTCTCGACGCTGAATTACCTCAGCCACGATGCCGAGACGATGATCGTTCTGTCGAAGGCACCGCATTACAACACCGAGAAAGGCCGCAAGACCGTCAGCCAGATGGTCACCGTTGCCGACCTGACGCGGACCGCCTTTATGAACGGTGATCTGTCCACAGTGATGAGCCCGCGCACCGTGATCAACTGGGCCCAGAATGCCGAGATTTTCCGCGATGTTGGCTATGCGTTCCGTCTGTCTTTCCTGAACAAATGCGACGAACTGGAGCGCCAGACCGTGGCTGAGTTCTATCAGCGTTGCTTTGATGAGGAACTGCCCGAAAGCGCCGCGAGCGTGAGCCTGGGGTAAGAAAAGTGAATTGCGCCCGTACCGGGCGCAATGCCTCCGGCGGGGATATTTTTGGCCAGATGAAGGTGGATCCGGTTCTGCTTTGACTTTCCGGGCCCATGCAATACGAAGGGCGTCTGCACATGGTACAAAAGAACGACAACCCTGCTGATCCGTTCAAAAAGGCCCTGGCCGAGGCCACCAAGGTCATGGCCGATGATCCTGAACTGAACGTGTCCTACACGGTCGATCCGTCGGGATTGTCCGGTGAATCGATGCGCCTGCCGCAGGTCAGCCGCCGGATGACGCGTGAAGAGGTGTTGCTGGCGCGCGGAACGGCGGACGCTCTGGCCTTGCAGCGGCGTTATCACGATGATGCGACCCACGCGCGCTATGCCCCTCCGGGAGATATGGCGCGCGACCTCTATGAGGCGATGGAGGTGGCGCGGTGCGAGGCGATGGGCGCGCGGGATATGCCGGGCACGGCCTCGAATATCGACGTCAAGATCGGGCATGAGGCCCTGCGTCGCGGTTATGATCAATGCAAACAGCCCGCGGATGCGCCTTTGTCGGTTGCGGCGGGCTATCTGATCCGCCATTTGGCCACCGGGCGAGACCTGCCGCCTGCGGCTGACAACATCATGAATCTGTGGCGCGGGTTTATCGAGGAACAAGCCGGCGGGACGCTGGAAAACCTTGACGATATCCTTTCGGATCAGGCCGAATTCGCCAAGTTCGCGCGCCAGATGATCAAGGATCTGGGCTATGGCGACCAGCTGGGTGATGACCCGGATGAGCTGGACGACGAGCAGGAAGATCAGGCCGAGGAAGACGCCGAAGAGCAGCCCGATCCCGACAGCACCGGTCAGGATGATCCCGACGAACAGGACGCCGACGCGACGCCCGAACAGACGCAGGAAGAGCAACAGGATCAATCTCAGGCCCAGGTCTCGATGGATGAGATGGCCGATGAAGAGATGGGCGATGAGGCCGAGATGCCCGAGGGGGAGGCTCCGCTGGAACCGCCTGCCCCGCAGCCCGCATCCGAGGCCGATCCGGACTACAAGGTCTATCTGAGCACCCATGACGAAGAGATCGCGGCTGAAGATCTGGCAGAACCCGCTGAACTGGAACGTCTGCGCGCCTATCTGGACCAGCAGCTTGAGCCGCTGAAAGGCGCTGTGAGCCGTCTGGCCAACAAGCTGCAGCGCCGGTTGCAGGCGCAACAGAACCGCAGTTGGGAGTTCGACCGTGAAGAAGGTATTCTGGATGCCGGTCGTCTGGCCCGCGTGGTTGCAAACCCGACCACGCCACTGAGCTTCAAGGTCGAAAAGGACACCGAATTCCGCGACACGGTCGTGACGCTGTTGCTGGACAATTCGGGATCGATGCGTGGGCGTCCGATCTCAATTGCGGCCATCTGCGCCGATGTTCTGGCCCGCACGCTGGAACGTTGCAATGTGAAGGTCGAGATTCTGGGCTTTACCACCCGCGCATGGAAAGGCGGTCAGGCGCGTGAGGCATGGCTGAATGATGGCCGCCCGCAGCAGCCCGGTCGCCTGAACGATCTGCGCCACATCATCTACAAAGGTGCCGATGCCCCCTGGCGGCGTGCACGCCCCAATCTGGGCCTGATGATGAAAGAGGGCCTGCTGAAGGAAAACATCGACGGTGAGGCTCTGGAATGGGCCCATCGCCGGATGTTGGCACGTCGTGAACAGCGCAAGATTCTGATGGTGATTTCCGATGGCGCACCGGTCGACGATTCAACGCTCAGCGTGAACCCGGCGAATTATCTGGAAAAGCACCTGCGCGACGTGATCGCGATGGTCGAAAAGCGCAAGATGGTCGAGCTTTTGGCGATCGGTATCGGCCATGACGTGACCCGCTATTACGACCGCGCGGTGACAATCACGGATGTCGAACAGCTGGCCGGTGCCATGACCGAGCAATTGGCGGCCCTATTCGACAGCGACCCGCGGGCGCGGGCCCGCGTGATGGGAATGAAAAAGGCCAGCTAGGGCTGGCCTTGCCTCGGGCGGGCGTATTTTCCAAATAGAAGAAAAGACAAAGGCCCGTATGGGAGGGGTAAGATATGTTTCAGTCCTTTGAGGTGACCGCGCGCCCGGAACAGGGCCCTCCGCGTTTGGCTGCATTGCGGGAAGAACTCGCGCGCGAAGGGTTGGACGGATTTCTGATCCCCCGCTCGGATGCGCATCAGGGCGAGTATGTGGCCCCCCGGGATGAGCGTCTGGCATGGCTGACCGGGTTCACCGGATCGGCCGGTTTTTGTGCGGCATTGACGGATGTGGCGGGTGTTTTTGTGGACGGGCGGTATCGCACGCAGGTCAAGGCGCAGGTTGCGTCTGACTATACCCCGGTGCCGTGGCCCGATGTCAGCCTGAGCACATGGTTGAAGGATCAATTGCCCAAAGGTGGCAAAGTGGGGTTTGACCCCTGGCTGCATTCGGCCGGCCAGATCGCCGCAGCTCAGAGAGAGTTGGCGGGCAGTGGTATCGAATTGTTGCGCTGTGACAATCTGGTGGATCGGGTGTGGCAGGATCAGCCCCCCGCCCCGATGAACCCGGTCAAGGCGCACCCGCTGGAATTCGCAGGCGAATCTGCGGATAACAAGATCGCCCGTCTTTCAGAGGCGCTGCGAGAAGCGGACTGCAGCGCGGCTGTCATCACCCTGCCCGACTCGATCATGTGGTTGCTGAACATCCGGGGCTCGGACATCGGATACAACCCGGTGGCGCATGGCTTTGCTATTCTGCAGGCCGGCGGGCAAGTGGATCTATTCATGGCCCGGGAAAAGCTGGCGGTGCCTCTGGGGGACGCAGTTCGCGTTCATGCACCGGACGATTTTCTGGAGGCCGTCGCGGCGCTTGAAGGCCAGGTGCAGGTCGATCTGGGCACTCTGCCCCAGGCCGTGGCCGATGTGTTGCAGGACCGGATGGTCGACGATGGCGATCCCTGCGCACTGCCCAAAGCCTGCAAAAACGCGGCAGAGATCGCGGGCAGCGCCGCAGCCCATCTGCGCGATGCCGTGGCTGTCATCGAAACCCTGTGCTGGCTGGATGCGCAGGCCCCCGGTACGCTGACGGAAACTCAGGTCGTAACACGGCTGGAGGAAAACCGGCGCAAGGATAACGCGCTGCAGGATATTTCCTTCGACACAATCGCGGGCACTGGCCCCAACGGCGCGATCATGCATTACCGCGTGACCGAGGAGACCGACAGCGTTCTGGAAGACGGGCATATTCTGGTGCTCGACAGTGGCGGGCAGTATCTGGACGGCACCACCGACATCACCCGCACCATCGCCATCGGCGAGGTTGGGGATGAGGAAAAAGCCTGCTTCACCCGTGTGTTGAAAGGCATGATCAACCTGTCGATGCTGCGCTGGCCCGTGGGTCTGGCCGGACGGGATATCGAAGCCTTTGCCCGCGCGCCGCTATGGGCCGCAGGGCAGGACTTCAACCATGGCGTGGGACATGGCGTGGGCGCTTATCTCAGCGTGCATGAAGGGCCGCAGCGTCTGTCCAAGGTCAGCCATGTGCCGCTGCTGCCGGGGATGATCCTGTCGAATGAGCCGGGTTACTACCGCGAAGGGGCGTTTGGCATCCGCATCGAGAACCTTGTTGTCGTCGAAGACGCGCCCACCCTGCCTGGCGGTGACGACGAACGCGCGATGCTGGCATGGCGCACCCTGACCTTTGTACCCATCGACCGGCGGTTGATCCTGCCCCAGATGCTGACAACGGCGGAACGCGATTGGCTCAACGCCTATCACCGCGAGGTTGCGGAAAAAATCCGGCCAAGGCTGGGCGATGACGCGCAACTGTGGTTGGATGCCGCAACCGCGCCAATCTGACGCGAAACTGTTACATATACCGGGCAGAGGAGAGGCCCAGAAAGACGAGGGAAGAGATATGGTTGAGATTACGATCCGCAAAGCTCCGGGCAAATGGAGCGTCCGTTCAGGCGGTGCCATTCTGGGCGAAAGTCATGAGGCGCTGGAACTGGCCGAAGGTGATCTGACCCCAGTGATCTATTTCCCGCGCTCGGATATCGCTATGGCCTTTCTGGACGAAACCGACAAGGTCACGCATTGCCCGCACAAAGGCGACGCCACGCATTTCTCGATCGTCAACAAATCCTCGGTGACCGAGAACGCCGCCTGGAGTTATGACAACCCGGTATCGGCCATGGGTGAAATCAAGGGCTATGTGGCCTTCTACCCGGCCGAGTCGGTGAAGGTCGAGCAAATCTGATCTGACCAACCGGCCGCTTCAGGCCATAAAACCGGGCGTGTTCACGCAGCTGTTGAATGCACGTGAGCCGCCCACGGTGCAAAATGTGCATGGATACCATCGGAGGATGCCATGTCGATCACGCGCCGCACTTTCACAGGACTGTTGGCCAGCGCCGCCCTTCCCGGTGCCCTTTGGGCGCAGCAGGACCCAGTGCTTGAGGCCGTCAGGTCCACTCTGTACAGCAGCAATTCTGAATTCGAAGAGGGCATGGCCTTTCTGGTGCAACGGGGCAATCCGGATGTGGTCCCTGCCCTGATCACCGCCATGCGCTATGCCCGGCGGCGCAGTGATGAGATCGCCGAAGTCATGCGCCAGCTGACCGGCACCAGCATCGGCACCGACTGGTTCGACTGGATGCTGTGGCAGGAACAGAACCCGCAGGTGGTGCCGCATCCTTCGTTGATTCCGTTCAAGCGCGAGGTCTTGCTGGGCCTCGACGAAAACTTTGATGACTTCCTGCGCCCGGAGTATATACAGCGGGACAAAATGAAAATCCGACTGGAAGAGATCACCTGGGGCGGCGTGCTCAAGGACGGTATCCCCTCGTTGGACAATCCCAATCTGATCTCTGCTGACCGTGCCGATTACCTCAAGGACGGTGATCTGGTGTTTGGCGTCTCGATCAACGGAGATGTGCGTGCCTATCCGCTGCGGATCATGGGCTGGCACGAGATGTTCAACGAGGTGATCGGAGGCGTGCCGGTGGCACTGGCCTATTGCACACTCTGCGGCTCGGGCATTTTGTTTGAGACACAGGTTGCAGGTCGGCGAAAACCTCTGGTCTTTGGCTCATCCGGGTTCCTCTACCGGTCCAACAAGCTGATGTTCGACCGTGAGACAAATTCGCTGTGGAACCAATATACGGGCAAGCCGGTTTCCGGGCCGCTGGTCAACAGCGGGATCGAGCTGAAACAGCGCCCGGTCGTCATCACCACATGGCAAAGCTGGAAGAGCTCGCACCCCAAGACCCGCGTTCTGTCGCTGACAACCGGGCATCGGCGCAACTATGGGTCAGGGGTGGTGTATCGCGAATATTTCGCCTCGCCCGAATTGATGTTTCCTGCTTTGGTCGATCAATCCCAGCACCAGCAAAAGGATTACATCTTTACCATTCGGCAGTTCGGTGCAGCGCGGGCCTGGCCGCTTGAGGCGTTCAGCAGAACCCGTGTGATCAATGACGCAATTGCCAACCGACCGCTGGTTCTGATCGGTAATGCTGACAAGCGTGCTGTGCGGGCGTATGAACGAAAATCGCATCAGTTCAAGGCATCCGGCAGCGGTCTGGTGGATCAGAACGGACAGAAGTGGAAACTGACCGAAGAGGCGCTGATCGGACCGGACGGCGCGGAACTGCCACGAGTTGCGGGGCATATCTCGTACTGGTTCGCCTGGGACAATTATCTGGGCGACGCGGCCACGGTTTATCGCGGTTAAGAGTGCTCCTCGGCAGCTGTGGCCGCCAGAGCCCGGTTATACGCCTTGAGCGCGTCTATGTGATAAAGCGCGCCCACAGGGTTTTCACACCCGTCCTCATCCACGATCACGACCGGGATGCACGGGATGTCGTCACGGTCGAAGTACGGCATCGCAGCCTCAAGCGTTGCGCTGGCTTTCACGCACAGGCCCTGTTCGATCAACCCCTGCGCCTGTTCCTTGGTGATCGAGCGGGGATCGCCGATTGGCCGCATCACAGCCCCGGCACGCAGCATCGCCAGCAGGTAGGCTTGCGGCCCGGCGGCCAGATGCACATCACGCCGCTCCAACTGTGTCAGGAAGAACGACCGGTCGACAAGGCGCGACGCCAAAGCAGTGGACATTGAGACCGAGACCATCACCGCAAGCCCGATCTGCCAATCCCCGGTCAGCTCAAAGACAATCATCGTGGTTGAGATCGGCGCCCCCAGAACCGCAGCAGCCACTGCCCCCATCCCGGCAAAGGCATAAAGCGTGTGCGTCCCCGACACATCCGGCAGCAGCCCGGTGGCAATCAGGCCAAAGGCCAGGCCCGTCAGAGCCCCAACCATCAACGAGGGTGAGAATACCCCGCCGCCCATACGCCCCCCCATGGTGACGGCAACGGCAACGGTTTTCATCACCGCAAACAGAATCGCGGCCGTCAGGGTCAGATCGCCGGTCAGCGCGCGGATCGTCGTCTCATACCCTACGCCGATAATATGCGGAAACCAGATCGCCAGCAGACCCAGCATCGCCCCCGCCACCGCCGGGCGCAGCCAACGCGGCAGAGACAGGCGGTTCTGGATATGGGTGCCGATATCCTCGGCAAAAAAGATCGAGCGCATCAGCACCAGCGACACCAGCCCGCAGATCAGGCCAAGGATCAAAAAGGCAGGCAGTTCGACGTAGAATTGCAGCGATCCCGGCGTCTCCAGCACAAACTCGGTCACGTCGCCATATTCCAGTCGGTTGATCACCGTGCCCGCAACCGAGGCGATGACAATCGGGGCAAAGGCGTGCACGGCGAAATGGCGCAGCACAACCTCAAGCGCAAACAGGGCCCCCGCGATCGGAGAGTTAAAGCTGGCCGACACAGCCGCCGCCACCGCACATCCCAACAGGTCGCGTCCGGTGATGCCATCCGCATGTATCCGGTCACTGACCCAGGTTGAGATCACACCGGCCATATGTACAACTGGCCCTTCGCGGCCCGTTGACCCCCCGGTACTGAGCGTGACCAGCGAGGCAAAGAAGGACGCGATTCCGGCCTTTTTCTCGACCCGTCCGTCGGTGATGGCAGCCCCTTCGATCACGTCAGCGACCGAGCGCACACGGCCATCGTCGGTAAACCTGTGCAGGATAATCCCTACGATCAAACCGCCGATGATCGGTGTGATCAGAACGATGAACCAGGGCAGCTTTTCCACATGGCTGTGCAGCAGCAGGATGTCTTCGGTGTCATAGACCCAGGCCTGCAACCCCCGGATCGCCTTGCGAAAGCCCAATGCCATAAAGCCCGCCGCGATCCCGATTGCCAGTGCGATGAACCAGAACTGGATCTGGCTTGGTCCACGTCGCCGCATCACCCGCCACGCCTCTTTCATCGCGGCCAAAGCCTGATTTAGCTGGTTGCGAAGAACGGTGCGCGTCGATTGGGTCATTGGCCCTCGGGGATCAGGTCATATCCCTTAGTAAGCCACGGAGGGCACAGATAAAAGCCGGATCGCGCGACAGTGAAGGGCTTAAAGCGGTTCGGGTTTAACGTGAGACACGAATACCCTGCCACGCCTGCGGCGTTCTCGGGACATTCATGTCGCAGGGTGATTCAGGTAATCCCGAAACGCTCTAGGCGTCCAGCAAGGCACGGGCGGCGGCGCGCGCCTCATCCGTGATGGTGTCGCCTGCCACCATGCGGGCGATCTCGTCAACCCGGTCAGGTTCGGCCAGCGGAATGACCGTCGACAGCGTCTGCCCGTCCGCCACCTGTTTCTGCACCCGCCAGTGATGCGCCGCGCGGGCCGCCACCTGTGGTGAGTGCGTCACGACCAGCACCTGCCCGCCCTGCGCCAACGCGGCCAGACGGCGCCCCACCGCATCCGCAGTGGCCCCGCCGACGCCCCGGTCGATCTCATCAAAAATCATGGTGCGGGCGCTGTCATCACCCGTCAGACAGACCTTGAGCGCCAGAAGAAACCGGCTGAGCTCACCACCCGAGGCGATCTTGTTCAACGGGCCGGATGGCGCGCCGGGGTTGGTTGCCACCGTAAAGGCCACCGCATCAATACCCTCGGGGCCCGGATCGGCGGCGGTGATTTCGGTCTGAAACACCGCGCGTTCCATTTTCAACGGTGCGAGTTCCGTCATCACGGCCGTATCCAACTGTCCTGCGGCGTGTTTGCGCGCTGTGCTCAGCTCGGTCGCAGCCTGACTGAATGCGGCCTCAGCAGCCTCGACCGCGGCGCGCTGATCCGCCATATCCGCATCGCCCGCATCCAGCCGGTTCAACCGGTCGCGCAAGGTATCGGCAAAAGCGCCCAAATCATCCGGGGCCACATCGTGCTTGCGGGCCAGTGCGCGGATCGCGAACAACCGTTCCTCGGCCGCCTCCAATTCCGCCGGGTTGAAATCCAGCGCCTGAAGGCAGGTATTCACGCCGTCCTGCGCCTCGCCCAATTCGATCAGGGCGCGACCCAGCGCGGCAATCGGCTCTTCCAACTGACCGCCCGCATTGTCTGACACACCTTCGAGCCAGCGCACGGCGTCGGACATCGCCCCTTCGGCCCCTTGCCCGCCCAGCAGATCGAACGCACGCGCCACATCGTCGCGTATACGCTCGGCCCCCTGCATCATCCGGCGGCGAGCGTCCAGATCGGCATCTTCGCCCGGTTGCGGGTCCAGCTTGTCCAGCTCGGCCACGGCGTGGCGCAGGAATTCCTCTTCGGCGCGCATCGCCGCCAGCGCGGCCTCGGTCTCGGCCAGCGCTTTGCGCAGGCGGGACATGTCGGTCCAGGCGGCGCGTACCGCTGCAAGATGATCCCCAACACCCGCGTATTCATCCAGCATGGCCCGGTGGCCGCGCGGGTTCAGCAGACCGCGATCATCATGCTGTCCGTGCAATTCGATCAACGTCTCGGACAAGGCCCGCAGCACCTCGCCCGAGCAACGACGATCGTTCACCCAGGCCGTTTTGCGCCCTTCGGCGGTGTTGACGCGGCGCAGGATCAACTCTGCCCCACCGGGCAGCCCAGCCTCGGCCAGCACCGCATGGGCGGGATGGTCCGGGGGCAGTTCAAACTCTGCCATGACCTCACCCTGAGCCGCACCCTGACGCACCAGTTCCGCGCGCCCGCGCCACCCGAGCACAAAGCCCAGTGAGTCCAGCAGGATCGACTTGCCTGCCCCGGTCTCACCGGTCAACGCGTTCAGACCCGGCTGGAAGGTTAGATCCAGCCGGTCAATGATCAGCATGTCGCGTATCTCAAGGGCGCGCAGCATCGGGTCTTAGCGTCCCAAGCCTGTAGCCATGGCGATTACAACCACTCACCTTTGATGGTCTGACGGTAAATCTGGCTCAGCCAGTTATTGCCACGGCTCTTAAGCTCCAACCCGCGCGAAGTCAGCAGCTTGTAGCCCGCATCATACCATTCCGAGGACTGGTAGTTGAAACCCAGAATCGCACCGGCCGATTGCGCCTCATCCACCAGACCCAGAGACAGATAAGCCTCGATCAGGCGATACAGCGCCTCAGCGGTGTGGGTGGTGGTCTGGAAATCCTCAACCACAACCCGGAACCGGTTGATTGCGGCGGTGTAGTGATCCTGACGCAGGTAATAGCGCCCGATCTCCATTTCTTTACCCGCCAGATGGTCAAAGGCCAGATCGAATTTCAGCACCGCCGATGTGGCGTATTCACTGTCGGGATAGACCTCGATCACGGTGCGCAGCGATTGCAGCGCCTGAAAGGTCAGGCCCTGGTCGCGACCTACTTCGTCAATCTGGTCATAATAGCTGAGCGCCAGAAGATACTGCGCATAGGCGGCATCTTCATCTGTCGGATAGAAATCGATATAGCGCTGCGCCGCCGCGCGGCTTTCTTCATAGTTCTTGTCCGAGTGGAACGAGAACGCCTGCATGATCAACGCACGCTTGGCCCAGTCGGAATAGGGGTACAGACGTTCAACTTCCGAGAAGTACCACGCCGCGTCATCCGAGCGATTCTGCGACAGCTCATACTCACCGCGCGTGAAAATCTGTTCCGGCGTAAAGCCTTCCAGGTTCTGATTGCGGTCTGCGCCTTTGTCGCTGCACGCCGTCAAAACTGCTGCCAGAAGAATCGCGCCTGCGACTCTGACTGCCGCTTTGGTGCCAACCATTCCGCCTATCCTTGTCGTATTTCTTGTCGGGGTAAGCCCCAGATCGGGCTTTGGTTTAGCACAAATAATTCCGGGGCAAAACGCCTTAGTACGTCCGCTGGCGGAATTGTCGACAGAGTTGAACTAATCAGGCGACTTCAGGGATTTCGTCGCGCACAAGCCCCTGCCCCGGCAAACGGGCTGCCTGTTCTGGCGTGCACAATACCGGGCGTACCGCGCCGGGTGTTTCAAACAGCTTACGCAGTAGCGTATTTGTCATCGCGTGGCCGGATTTGTCACCAGTGAAATGCCCCAGAATCGGGCCACCAGCCAGGTACAGATCCCCAAGCGCATCCAGCATCTTGTGACGCACAGCCTCATCTGCGCGGCGGAACCCGCCGGGTGTCAGCACATCATCGCCCTGAACAACCACTGCATTGTCCAGCGTTCCGCCCAAAGCCAGACCATTCTCACGCATCGTTTCGACATCGGTGCGACGGCAGAAGGTGCGGCAATCGCTCAGCTCGCGCGCAAAGGATCCATTACGCATATCCAGCGTCTTGGTTTGAGAACCGATGGCGCTGTCTTCGAAATCAATATGGAAGTCGATGATCAAACCATCCGCCGGTGCAATCGACGCGCTGGCCCCCTCCCGCGATGCGGTGACAGGTTTGAGAACCTCAAAGGCCAGAACCGGGCTGGCCTGACGACGCACGCCCTTAGCAACGATGCCGCGTACGAAATCAATCGAAGACCCATCCATGATCGGCACTTCGGGACCATCAATCTCAATCACCGCGTTATGCACACCGCAGCCAGCCAAGGCCGCCATGATGTGCTCGACGGTCGACACCGAAACACTCGCTTCATTCACCAACCGGGTGCAAAGCGGCGTCCGCTCGACCACGTCATAGATGGCCGGGATCAACGCATTGCCCAAATCAATATCCGTCCGTTTGAACCAGATGCCGTGACCGGCGGCTGCCGGTTTCAGGACCATCGTCGCAGGCTTGCCGCTGTGCAGCCCAACGCCTGTAAACGTGATCGGAGATTTGAGCGTATGTTGCAAAATAAACCTCGGTGAGTGGTGTCCGACCGCAGGGGCCGTGTTGAACACTCAACTAAGCAAGGGCGGTTCAAGGCTCAACTCACTCTTTGCAACTGAATGAAACATGTTTGTAACAGATCGGCAAAACCCTGCTTACATACAGTTAAGCACCTTATTTTAAACGAAAAAGGGTCGCCCAGCGGCGACCCTTTCCAATGATATTGTTACTGTATTCAGTTCGCCTGACGACGCAGAAATGCGGGAATTTCGATCCGGTCCTGTTCGGGATCGGCCTCTTCCTGCGCAGGAGCCGTTGCGTCAGCCTGGCGCATCGGTGGCTGCTGGCGCACCGGCTGCGCCGGAGTATCCGTCGCGTGACCGGTCATCCGGTCGATCAGGCGATTGAACCCAAACCGGGGACGATCCTGCGCATCTGCCTGCGCGGTCGGGGCCGGTTGCGGGGCCTGTGGGCGCGGGGCCGCATAGCCGCGCTCGGATGCGGGCACATTTTGCACGGCAGCCTGAAGGCGCTGCAGGGCTTCGGGTGATGGCGTTCCGGCTGCGGCTTGCGGCTGGGGGGCCACAAAACTCTCGGGAGCAGGTTCAACCGGCTCGGGCGTCGGCTCAAACTCAGCCACGCGCGGTTGATATGCCGGAGGCGGTAGACCGTCATCATCCTGTTCTGCCCGCGGCTGGAACTGCGGTTGCGCGGGTTCATCCGGGGTTTCGAACAAGGACGGTTCACGCGCAGGCTCCGCTGAGGCAACAGGCGCCTCAACAGGCTCAGCCGCAGCGGGAGCTTCTTCGTGCAGCGCCTCTTCTGCGGAAACGGTGCGGGTCAGCGGGGCCGACATGGTGCGGCGTGCCACCGGCACATCCTCGGATTTCTCGCTGGCGTCGATACCCGTGGCAACAACCGACACACGCATGCCGCCTTCCATCGCGGTATCCAAGGTCGAGCCGACGATGATGTTGGCCTCGGGGTCGACTTCTTCGCGGATGCGGTTTGCCGCTTCGTCCAGTTCGAACAAGGTCAGGTCGTGCGACCCGGTGATGTTGATCAGAACGCCCTTGGCCCCTTTCAGGCTGATTTCGTCCAGCAGCGGGTTGGCAATCGCCTTTTCAGCCGCCTGAACCGCGCGATCCTCGCCGGTGGCCTCACCGGTGCCCATCATCGCTTTGCCCATCTCGTCCATCACGGCGCGCACATCAGCAAAGTCGAGGTTGATCAGGCCCGGACGGACCATCAGATCGGTCACGCCTTTAACGCCCTGATACAGCACGTCATCGGCCATCGAGAACGCCTCGGTGAACGTGGTCTTTTCATTGGCCAGACGGAAGAGGTTCTGGTTGGGGATAATGATCAGTGTATCGACGACCTTTTGCAGCGCATCAACACCGTCTTCGGCCTGACGCATCCGCTTGGCGCCTTCGAACTGGAAGGGCTTGGTGACAACACCCACGGTCAGCACGCCCAACTCACGCGCGGCCTGCGCGATGATCGGAGCCGCGCCCGTTCCGGTGCCACCACCCATACCGGCAGTAATAAAGCACATGTGCGCCCCTGCCAGATGATCGACGATCTGTTCGATGCTTTCTTCGGCTGCCGCGGCACCCACGGTTGGACGGGCCCCTGCCCCCAGACCTTCGGTGACCTTTACGCCCAGCTGAACCCGCGCCGAGGACTGGCTTTGCTGCAGCGCCTGCGCGTCAGTGTTGGCGACCACAAAATCGACGCCATCCAGCTGTTTCTCAATCATATTGTTGACAGCATTGCCGCCCGCGCCACCAACGCCAAATACTGTAATCCGAGGCTTCAGTTCGTCGTGCCCGGGCATCGAAAGATTCAATGTCATGCTCTGTCCGCCTGTTTTATTGACCCGCCAAAGCGGTGTTTTTCTTACCTATCCACGGACAATCCTACCGAGCGAAACGCCAAAGGTCACGCCAAAAATCGCCAAATTCTACAAAATATGGAGGAAATAAGGCACGCGACAGCGGTATTTCGCATTAAATGCGATATGTTGCGGAATGAACTCAATCCACCACAACAAAAGCGACGCATGCGCCGCAGCTACACGCACGTCACTTTGCGAATCTTCAGGTTTTCGGGTGCGGAAAACTGCTCAGGGTCCTGCCGCGGGGCCTCTGACGGGCCTTGTGGATAGTTTGGGGGATAATTCCGTCGGCTGCAACCTATTTTCTTAGCCAATCGGGACACTTGGACAATTCAAACCGTCTTCAGTGATGCTGCGAATCTCTTGCACCTCGGCACGGCTGAACGTTGCCAGCCGCACCATCAGGCGATCTTCGTGCAGAAAGGGCCACCAGCACACGGGCAGGCCATCCTCATCGTCATCGTAGAGAAAACAGATCTGACCATTGGGCGTGGTGATCTGCCCATAGACACAGCCCCGCCCCTCCATCCGCCAGACCGAGAGGGTGCGACTCAGAAACTCTTCGGTCCCGACCAGAAATCCGCTGGGATAGTCGTAGAACATTACGGTCTTGCCCATGACGGCGTCCAGAAAGGCCTCGGGCGTGATCCGGGTCTGCGCCTGTGCACCGACCGGGATCAGGGCGATCACCGCGGCAGCGAGTGTTCTACCAATTGTCACGGAACCAGCGCATCGCGCGCTTGAGCGGTCGGGCCGCATAGGTGTCGACCGGAATCTCGAAATCCCACCATTCGTCCTGCGGGTGCGCGGCAAACAAGCTGAGCCCCACCGCCGATGAGAACCCCGGCCCGGTCGCCGATTGCGGCAGGCCATGAACACGCAGCGGGCGCCCCAAACGCACGCGTTGGCCCAAAATGCGGGTTGCAAGGCCGTCCAGCCCCATGATCTGGCTGCCGCCTCCGGTCAGAACGATCTGTTGGCTGGGCATGTGTTCGAACCCGGCTGCATCCAGTCGCACGCGAACCTCTTCCAGAATCTCTTCGACGCGCGGGCGCATGATGCCGATCAGTTCGGCGCGGCTGACGGTGCGGCGATCATGTTCCCAATCGCCGGTATCGCCGCCGATGTCGATCAGATCACGATCATCAGCCCCGGTTGCATGCACACCACCGTTAAAGGTCTTGATCCGCTCGGCCACAGCCGCCGGAACGCCCAACCCCATCGAAATATCTGCCGTGACGTGATCACCGCCCATGCGCACGCAATCGGCATAGATCATATGTTTCTTCATGAAGATCGACACGCTGGTCGTGCCGCCGCCCATATCGATACAGGCCGCGCCCAGCTCCTGCTCGTCCTCGACCAGAGCCGAGACACCGGACACGTAGGCCGAGTTCGCAATCCCCGCCAGTTCCAAATCACAACGTTTGATGCAGCGTACGATGTTTTGGATCGCCACCGCATCGACGGTCAGCATGTGCATATCCACGGCCAGGCTCTGCCCCATCTGACCACGCGGGTCGATCAGGCCTGATCGGTTGTCCAGCGCAAAGTTCACCGGTTGCGCGTGCAGCACCTCGCGCCCGACGCCGTAATCCGGCACGTCACAGGCGTTCAGAACGCGGCCCACTTCGGCTTCGGACACCACCTGCCCTTCCAGATCAACCTGCGCATCCAGACCATAGGATCGCGGATTCGCGCCCGAGAAACAGGCAATCACGTGATCGACCCGAATATCGGCCATCTTCTGCGCAGCTTGCAATGCGGTGCGGATCGCGCGCTCGGTTTCCTGCATGGCGGTGACTTCACCGAACTGCACCCCGCGTGACCGCGTGGTCGCAGCGCCGATCACACGGAACCCGGTTTGCCCCGCCAGCGAGCCGATGCTGTTATCCTCGCTCAGCCGTCCGGTGCCGTCGAACCGCAGCACAAGGCAGGCAATCTTGGAACTGCCCACGTCCAGAATGGCGACAACACCGCGTTGCATTGCCTGCCGGCGCATCTGCCGCATTGCCCGTTGGGACTGATAGAGATCGGTCATCATGGTTGTTACTGCCTGCTACTCACGTCTGTCTTTGTGTTCCACCAGTCTTCGCTGGCGGCTTTGGTCATTCTGATGGTCGGACGCTGGCCAAGGCGCATATCCACCACGGCCACGTCGCGTTCCAAAAGGTCCTGCACCTCGTTCACGGCCAGCACACGCTCTAACGCGCGCACGGGGCGTTCGGTCGGCAGCATGATGCGCTGACCGCGATCCAGCACCAGATCCCAGCGCCGCTCACCTATCCGCACAAGGCCGCGTACACGGGTGCCCAGGCTGCGGGCGGTTGCCATCAGCTGCAGCGCCTCACCTACATGCGCATCCGCGCCCTTGCCCGCGATCAACGGCAGGTTCGAGTGTTCCTTCCGCGAGGCGATGCGGGCCACAAACGCGCCCGTGTCATCCAACAGTGCGATCCCGCCTCGCGTCCGCCAGACGATGACCGGCTTACGCTCGACCACGTCCACCTGAAGGATGCCGCCGGGCCGCACGCGCACGGTCGCCGATTTGACCGGGTTCAACCCGGTGATCGTGTCGCGGATTTGTTCGACATCCATGTCCCAAGAGCTCATGGGGAAATCCAGCGGCACAAACGCACGGATATCTTCGGACAGATCAGGCCCCGCCCCGTCGATGGCCATCAGATTGACCATGAATTCCGGGCGTTGCTGGATCGAGGTCTTGATGTCGTTAACATAGGCCACAACGGCCTCACGCCGGTCTTCGGCGCTGAAATACAGACCCAACCCTGCGCAAATCGCGAAAATCGGCAGTCCCACTTTCAGCCCGCGCCGCACACCGCGCGTCAGCATCCAGCGCTGCAGGCGATAGCTCAGCCGGGACGGCGCCGGATCAAAGCCCTGAGACTTGCGTCCAAACAGCTTTCCGCCGCGCAGACGCAGCTTTGGCTCAACCGCATGCCGATCCCCCGACGCGAAATCCGCATCCGGGCCAGAAAGGGGCTTGGACCGGTGAATAACGGGGGCACGGGTGGCTCTTAGCGGTCGCATGAGGCGTCCTCCACCATCCACGCACAAAGCTGGCCGAATGTCATGCCGATATGCGCAGCCTGTTCCGGCACCAGAGAGGTCGGCGTCATACCGGGCTGCGTGTTGGTTTCCAGCAGGAACAACCCGTCCGCGCCCATGCTGTCATCCCAACGGTAATCCGTGCGCGACACGCCACGGCAGCCCAAGGCATTGTGGGCCTTCAGCGCGTAGCCCATGCAGCGGTCAAAGATGTCTTGCGGGATGTCGGCAGGCAGGACATGCCAGGACCCGCCCGGCTTGTACTTGGCGTCATAGTCATACCAGCCGCCATCGGTCATGATCTCGGTCACGGTCAAGGGGCGGTCGCCCATAACGGTCACGGTCAGCTCGCGGCCCGCCACGTATTTCTCGACCATCACATGGTCGGGCATATCCTCAGACAATTGCGGCGGCCCGTTCGAGCCTTCGTGGACGATATAGATCCCGACGCTAGAGCCTTCGTTATTGGGCTTGGCCACGTATGGGGGCTCCATCACGTGAACTTCGATCACCTCGATCTTGGGCACGATCACGCTGGGCACGACAGGCAGACCTTCGGCCTCGTACACCTCTTTGCTGCGTTGCTTGTCCATGGCCAATGCCGAGGCCAGAACGCCGGAATGCGTGTACGGAATCCGCATCCATTCCAGCAGGCCCTGCACACAGCCATCTTCGCCCCAGCGACCGTGCAAGGCGTTGAAAACCACATCCGGCTTGATGTCCAAAAGGCGCGCATAGAGGTCGGGACCTGCGTCCAGCTCAACCACTTCAAAGCCTTCTCCCACAAGGGCGGCCGCGCATTCGCGCCCAGAGCTGAGTGACACCTCGCGTTCCGCCGAGGGGCCGCCCATCAATACCGCCACTTTGGGGTTTGTCCTGCTCGACATACCCAACGTGCGCCTCAATGTCCCCGGACCTTATGTGGTGGTCCGTACTGCGTTTATGCCTTTGATCCGTCGCCTGAATTTGCCTGATTATGGTCTGACGGCTGGGGCTTTATTCTGTCAGCGGATCGCCGACCCGCATGATTTCCCACTCTAGCGTGATGCCGCTTGTTTCGTAAACCTTTTTTCGCACCTCTTCGCCCAGACCTTCAAGGTCAGCGGCGGTTGCGTCACCGGTATTGATCAGGAAATTTGAGTGTTTGGGGCTCATCTGCGCGCCGCCCTTGATGGCCCCGCGCATGCCCGCGTTGTCAATGACTTTCCACGCCTTGAGGTCATGCACATCATCCGCCTTGCCCGTGGATGAGAAGCCAGCCGGATTGCGAAATGTCGATCCAGCGCTGCGGTCCTTGGTCGGTTGCGTCTCATCGCGCTTTTGCAGCTGCGCGGCCATACGGGTGTGCAGGTCGTCCGGGTCGCCGCTGGGGCCTTGGAAGGTGGCAGACACCAGCACCGCCCCTTCGGGCAGGTCGGACTGGCGATAGCGAAAGTTCAGGTCTTGCGGTGCAAGCTCCAGAACTTCGCCCTGTCGCGTGACAATGGTGGCCTTGCGCAATACATCCGATGTGTAGCTGCCATAGCAGCCTGCATTCATCCGCACCGCCCCACCGACCGAGCCGGGGATGGTGCGCAAAAAGGTCAGGTCAACCCCCGCATCCGCCGCCTTGCGCGCCACATGCGCGTCCAGCGCGGCGGCCCCTGCGGTGACGGTGTTGCCATCGACCTCAATCCCGTTGAACCCGCGCCCCAGCCGGATCACCACGGCGCGCAGCCCCCCGTCGCGCACGATCAGGTTCGATCCGACGCCCATCGGAAAAACAGGAACGTTGTCCGGAAGGCCAAGCAGAAAATCCCTGAGGTCATCCAGATCAGCAGGCTGGAACAAATAGTCCGCCGGGCCGCCGACACGCAGCCATGTGAGGTCATTCAATGACCGATTTTCCGAGAGTTTGCCACGCGGTGTAGGAAGACTTGCCATGCCCGCTAAATCGCGGATTTGCCGGAACAACGCAAGCTGTATCCGCTACCGGGCAGACCCGGTGAACCGCCTAAGCCACCGACCCAGATAAATCACCGGCCAGCGCAGGACCGACATCCCCATTGCCAGAACCAGCAACCCGATCCAGGGGCCGTTTTGTAGCGTCACGTATCCCAGGATCGGAATACCCACTGCAATCAGGACATAGGCCCGCGTCCAGTGATTGTCTTTACTGGGGATCATCGCCAACACATTCGCCGCAATTCCCCACAGCGCGGCCAGAGCAATGGACAAGTTCATTCCTGCACCTCTCTGCCCGTCCAGCGGCGCCAGTAATAGCGGATCGGATTTCGGAACATCGACACAAAGCCCGCAAAAGCCAGCACCGAGACAAACCACCCGAAATCATATCTCAGCCAGACAATCCCCACAGGCGCACAGATCAGCAGCACGATGCCCGGCGGGAATTGCAGCCGCATCGGCAGCATCGCCACAATGGTCGCAGCCACAACCCACAAGGATGCGAAGACAACTGAATACACCTATTGTCCCTCCGAAGACGCCTGCTTTGTCAGACCGCGCTGACCGAGCCTTCGACGGCTTTTTTTGTCTGCAACCGCTCTGGCAGCCCGTTGGCCCAGGTGCTGATCGTACCGGCCCCAAGGCAGACCACCATGTCACCCGGGCGGGCCTGTTCGCGAACCAGACGCTCCAGATCGTTTTCATCCAGCAATGCCCGGGCGTGACGGTGGCCGTGGCGGATCAGGCCCTGCACCAGATCATCCCGGGATGCGCCCTCGATCGGGTCTTCACCGGCGGCAAAGATATCGGCGATGGCAACCACGTCGGCATCATTGAAGCAGGTGCAGAAATCGTCAAACAGGTTGGACAGGCGCGAATAGCGGTGCGGCTGGTGCACAGCGATGACACGCCCCTCGGTCGCCTGACGGGCGGCTTTCAGAACCGCCGAGATTTCAACCGGGTGATGGCCGTAATCGTCGATGATGGTGACGCCATTCACCTCTCCGACCTTGGTGAACCGCCGATTGACGCCACCGAAATTGGCCAGCGCATCGCGAATTTCCGCAGCTTTCATGCCCAAATGGCGGGCCACAGCCGCCGCAGACAAGGCGTTTGAGACGTTGTGATCCCCCGGCATCGGCAAAGTGCAGCCCTCGATCACCGTGTCTTCGTATTGCAGGTGGATGTCGAAATGCGCCACGCCGCCTTTGTAGGTCAGGTTCACCGCCCGCACATCGGCCTGGGCGTTGAACCCATAGGTGCGCACGCGGCGGTCGGTGATACGGCCCACCAGCGTCTGCACCTCGGCATGATCGGTGCAGCAGACGGCCAGCCCATAGAAAGGCAGGTTCGAGACGAACTCGTAAAAGCCGTCGCGCAGCTTATCGAAATCACCCCAATGCTCCATATGCTCGGGGTCGATATTGGTGACAATGGCGATGGTCGCGGGCAGGCGGTTGAACGAGCCATCGCTCTCATCCGCCTCGACGACCATCCATTCACCCTGCCCCATGCGGGCGTTCGAGCCGTAGGCGTGGATGATGCCGCCGTTGATGACGGTGGGGTCAAAATCCCCGGCCACCATCAGTTCGGCCATCATCGTGGTCGTGGTCGTTTTGCCATGGGTTCCGGCGATTGCGATATTGGATTTCAGTCGCATCAGCTCGGCCAGCATATCGGCGCGACGCACCACCGGCAGGCCCTGCGCACGGGCACCGTCGAGTTCGGGATTGCCCGGCTTGATTGCGGTCGACACCACGACAACGGCCGCGTTTTCAAGGTTCTCGGCGCTTTGGCCCACGAAAATCTCGGCCCCCAAACTGGCCAGACGATCGGTGATCTTGGACGCCTTGAGGTCCGACCCCTGTACCCGGTAGCCCAGGTTCAACAGAACCTCAGCAATGCCTGACATCCCAATTCCGCCGATGCCAACGAAATGGATCGGCCCTACGTCTTGCGGCAGTTTGGTTGCAGGATTCATGTGGTCTCCTTCTGCGCCAGCTCTTCGACGAGGTGAACCAGACGCTCGGTCGCGTCGGGGGCTCCGGTCGAAAGGGCGGCATGGGCCATCTTTTGCGCGGCTTCGGGGTTTGTCAGAACGGCGCTGATTTGCTGTGTCAGGGCGGCAACGTCAAGCAGGTTTTCGGGGATCATGATCGCCCCACCGGCCTGAACCAGACCGCGCGCGTTGGCGGTCTGATGGTCACCCGCGGCGGCGGCAAACGGGATCAGGATCGAGGGCCGCCCGATGACCGAGATATCAGCCACACTGGACGCGCCCGAGCGGCTGATCACCAGTTGCGCATCGGACATGCGCCGGGGCACGTCGTCGAAAAAGGGCAACACCTCGGCCCGGATGCCGTGATCGGCGTAAAAGGCTGTCACGCGCTCGCCATCCTCATCGCGGGCCTGATGGGACACGCGGATATGGTCACGCAGGTCTTCCGGCAGGGCCGCAAGCGCACCGGGCACCACATCGCTGAGGATTCGCGCGCCCTGCGATCCACCCATGACAAGGATCGACATCGGGTAGTCACCCGGCGGGATGTACCCAGCAGCGGC
The DNA here is from genome assembly GCF_056538885.1 of Ruegeria sp. BE1. Lineage (NCBI taxonomy): Bacteria > Pseudomonadati > Pseudomonadota > Alphaproteobacteria > Rhodobacterales > Roseobacteraceae > Ruegeria > Ruegeria sp. BE1. The sequence continues at coordinate 540,262 of NZ_JBQFTY010000001.1, read as the reverse complement.
ACGCTCCAACACGGCGGCACGAACCGGGTTGCCGGTGTGGATGCCTTTTGCGCCCTCGGGCAAATCGGTTGGCCAAACACCACAGGCGACCTGCGCGACACGCTTGGCAAACACTTGGTTCACCTTACCCAGAACGCCGTTCTGCTCATGGATCATGCGCGGGATTTTCAACAGGGTCGCCGCGCCCAGCGCCGGGATTGAGGGGTAGCCGCCAAAGCCCACCACCACGTCCGGGCGGTCGCGCATCATCTGCATTGCCATGCCGGTCACGCCGCCCACAATCTTTGGACCGACCAGCGCTTTGGCGGCCAAACCGCCACGTGCGAAGGTCGCCGAGGTCGCCTCGACAATCTCGGTCGAATGCGGAAAGCCGCCCGTATAGCGCGCACCGCGCGCATCGGTCGACAGGCGCACGCGCCAGCCTTTGTGCAGCATCGCCTCGGCCAGCGCCTGCGCCGGGAACATGTGACCCCCAGTGCCGCCTGCCGCAATCAGTAGGTAAGGTACGCTCATCAACCCCTTCCGCGCAGAATGTCACCCAGCTCGCCCTGCGGGCGGGTCCGGGTAAAGGCCAGCAACATGCCAACTGCAATACCGCCCGCAATCAAGGACGAACCACCGTAACTGACAAACGGCAGCGTCATGCCCTTGGCGGGCAGCAAGCGCACGGCAACGCCCATGTTGATCATCGCCTGCACGCCGAACATGCAGGCCAGACCGGTCCCGGCCAGCCGGATGAACATATCGCGTTCTTTCATCAGACGCAGAAGCGAACGCACGACAATCAGCGAATAAAGCGCGATGATGATCAGCACCAGGATCAGGCCATATTCCTCGGCCGCGACAGCGATGATGAAATCTGTATGGGCATCGGGCAGAGACCATTTCACCTGCCCCTCACCCACGCCAACACCGAACAGACCACCCTCGCGGATGGCATTTGTGGCATAGCCCAGCTGCGTGGTCGGATCGACTTCTTGGTTCAGGAACCCGTCAATGCGGCGGGCAAAGTGTTCCGAGTTCGAATAGGCCAGCATCCCGCCCAGAACGACCGCACCAGCCATGCCGACCAGCAACAGCATCGGCGCGCCGGCCACGAAATACATCACACCCCAGCCGAACAGGATCAGACAGGCCTGACCGAAATCGGGCTGCAACACCAGCATCCCCACGATGGCCATACACAGCGCAAACGACCATAACCGACCCGGAGGGCCATTGATCTCTTGCGACGCAGCCAAGAGCCACGCAGCCACGACAATAAAGCCGGGTTTCAGAAACTCGGACGGTTGCAGCGAGGCAAATCCCAGCGAATACCACCGCACCGCGCCTTTGCCGAAATCGGTGCCAAAGACCGGCAGGAAGGCCAGCGCCACAAAGGCCCCCAGAAACCCCAGCACCGCCAGCCGCCGCACCAATGTGGGTGACATCATTGAGGTCAACAGCATCGCAATAAGCGCCAATCCGCCGAAAATCGCCTGACGCTCGACATAATGGAACGGATCAAACCCGTTGCGACCGGCCAGAGGCGGCGATGAGGCCAGCCCCAGCAGCAATCCGATGACAAACAGGATCAGCACGCAGGACATCGTCCAGCGGTCAATTGTCCGCCACCATTTCGGAAGAATCGGTTCGCCGCGCTGGTCCTGGACCGCGCCATACACCATCTCAGTCATGAGATACCGCCACTCTCTGCCTCGTTCACGCCCCGTTTTCGGGGTCTGATTGAGACTCTACAGCGATTTTGGCGTTTGGGCTAGGGGAATGACGGCGAAACCGGAAATTCCAAGCCGCCATGCCTGCACCGGGCGACCCGCAGATCTAAAGACGCGGCTTGGTCGCCGGAGCACGGTCGGAATCGCCGGAATTCGGCTCTCCCTTGGGTTCGATCAACAACACTTTGACCTCGTGCTCGGCCCGCGGGCGGTGCACGACGCCCTTTGGAACCACGAACAGCTCTCCGGCCCTGACAGTTTTCGACGGCTCGCCCTCAATATCCATAATCATTTCGCCTTCGAGGACCAAAAAGAAGTCGTCGGTCGTGTCGTGTTTGTGAAAGGGAAACTCACCCGAGAATTTCACGACCATCACGTCGTTCTGATTGTAATCGGCCACGACATGCGGGTCCCAATGCGTTGAAAACCGGGACAGTTTTTCCTGCAGATTCACGGGTTTCATACTTTGTCTCCAGTTTGTGTGTTATACCGCAACGCGATCGCGGCGTGTGGCCGGGTTCGAAACAGCCTTTGGTACGGCTGATACAGCCTTTGCAGCATACTGCCCCTTGCCTTGGCAACCAATCCGCGTCATGCGCATCTGATGACCTATGACACGATCATCCTTGGGGCCGGTGCCGCTGGCATGATGTGCGCCGCCCATTGCGGCGGGCGCGTTTTGGTGATCGATCACGCGAAAGCTCCGGGTGAGAAAATCCGCATCTCGGGCGGCGGGCGTTGCAATTTCACCAATATGTATGCGGGCCCGGGCAATTTCCTGTCGCAGAACCCGCATTTCAGCAAATCCGCACTGGCACGCTATACGCAATGGGATTTCGTCGAGCTGGTCGGGCAACACGGTATCGCGTGGCATGAGAAGACGTTGGGGCAGCTCTTTTGCGACGGGTCCTCGAAACAGATCATACAGATGCTGCTGGACGAGATGGCGCACAACGGGGCTGAGCTGTGGCTACTGACCAGCCTGCGCGATCTGCGTAAGACCGAGGATGGGTTCGCGCTGGAGGTCGAGCGCGAGGGACAGCGCCTCAGCTTGACCTGCCGCAATCTGGTTCTGGCCACCGGTGGCAAATCCATCCCCAAGATGGGTGCAACCGGGTTGGCCTATGATATTGCCCAACAATTCGGGTTGCGCCTAACAGACACACGCGCGGCGCTTGTACCGTTCACCTTCTCGGACGGAAGGTTCAAGGACCTCTCGGGCGTGTCCCTGCCCGCACGACTGTCAAATACGCGCGCCAGCTTTGATGAGGCGCTTCTGTTCACCCATCGCGGCCTCAGCGGGCCGTCGGTTCTGCAACTGTCCTCTTACTGGCGCGAAGGCGAGGTGATTGGGGTCAATCTGATCCCCGATCTGCGCCTTTTCGATCTGCTGCGCACCCAACGTCAGAGCGGCGGGCGCAAGGCCCTGACCACCGAACTGGCACGCCATCTGCCCGCGCGTCTGGTGGATTACCTCAAACACCACATACCGATGGGCGGTAACCTCGCCGACCAATCCGATGCGGCCCTGACCGATCTGGTGACGGCCCTTTCGAACTGGCAGCTGACCCCGTCAGGCACCGAAGGCTATCGCACAGCCGAGGTCACGCTGGGCGGAATCGACACCGATGATCTGTCGTCGAAAACGATGGAGGCCAGGGATGTCCCCGGCCTCTATGCAATTGGCGAAGCGGTGGATGTCACCGGCTGGCTGGGCGGCTACAATTTCCAGTGGGCATGGTCCTCGGGCCATGCCGCCGGAACCGCCATCGCGGCGCGTTAACCGACGCTTGCATGTGCGCGGCGTTAGCCGACGACGTTGTAGCCGCGTCCACGCATACAGTTGCGCACGATGACTTCTTTGTTCTGGTTCTTGTTGATCACATCCGCCCCGGCCCCGACCAATGCACCGGCAACGGCGGCACGACCCAGATTATCACTGCTGTCCTGAACGATACCGGTTACGGCAGCCGCACCTGCCGCGCCGATGGCGGCATTGCCTGCAGTTGTTCCGTCGACGCTGGCTTGTGACGCGGCCAGTTGCTGACACTGCTGCAGGTCAACATTGTAATTCGGCCCAATCGGGCCATCCACAATCGGCTGATAATTCGCACCGGTATTGGTGCACGCCCCGGCGACCAGAATTGCAGGAAGGATCAAAGAGAACTTACGGAAAGACATCGTCATAACCTCGTGTTGAATTTGCCCGGAACCAATCGTAATTGTCTTGGTGCGTCAAGCTGATAGCTCTGCAGCTTGGCGCAACCGGCGGTTCATTGCAAATATCTAGTTATGAAGGCGTTGCCGAACCTGATTGGTGAAGTCGTCTCCGCGCTGCTCGAAATTGTCATATTGGTCAAAGCTGGCGGCGGCTGGTGCCAGCAGCACCGTCTCCCCCGGTCCGGCATCGGCCATAGCCTGGGCCACGGCTTCGTCCATGGTGGTGCAGACCTGAGCGTCCGCCTCAAGCTGAAGCGCGAACTTCGCTGCTTCGCGCCCGATCACATAGGCTTTCACAACCTGATCCGCTGCGCCGTTCAGCGGGGCCAGACCGCCCTCTTTCTCAAGCCCCCCGCAAATCCAACGGATCTTTTTGAACGCCATAAGGGCCTTGAGCGCACTATCCACATTGGTGGCCTTCGAGTCGTTCACATAGGTCACACCATCCGCTTCGGCGATGATCTGGCTGCGATGAGGCAGGCCGGGATAGCTGTGCAACGCATCCTCAATCACACGCGGTGCCATGCCAAGGGCACGGCAGGCAGCATAAGCAGCACAGGCGTTCTGATGATTGTGCACCCCGGGCAGCCCCTTGATCTGCCGCAGGTCAATCGATCCGGCCTGCCGCCCCTTGCGGTATTCCGACAAGTACCCCTTGCGCGCAAAGACCTGCCACCCCGGACCCGTCAGTTTTCGCGCCACCGAGACGCGGATCACCCGATCGTCTGTCGGCCCCTCGGCCAGTTGCCCGGCCAGAAACGCGCCTTCGTTTTCATCAACGCCGATCACCGCGCGATCCGGCCCGCCTTCGGCAAACAACCGGCGTTTGGCGGCAAAATACCCCCCCATTCCGCCGTGCCGATCCAGATGGTCTGGCGAAAGGTTGGTAAAGACCGCAACATCTGGCGTCAGCGCGCGCGCCAGTTCCGTCTGATAACTGCTCAGTTCCAACACCACGACCGAACCATCCCCACCCGGATCAATATCCAGCACCCCGCGCCCGATATTGCCCGCCAGCTGAGCATCCCGGCCCGCCTCGGTCAGAATGTGATGGATCAGGGCCGCCGTGGTCGATTTCCCATTCGAGCCAGTCACCGCAATCACCCGCGGCGGGGTGTCATATTCGCTCCATTCCGGCCCGGCGAACGACCGGAAGAACAAACCGATGTCATTGTCCATCGGAACGCCTGCCTCCAACGCGGCAGCAACCACCGGGTTTGGCTCAGGGTACAGATGTGGAATACCGGGCGAGACAACCAACGTGGCGACCCCTTCAAACGCGCCGTGGCGGCGCAGGTCAGCACAGGTGAACCCTTCGGCTTCGGCCTTTTCCCGCGCTGCGGGATTGTCATCCCAGCAAACCGGCTCGGCCTTGCCTGCCCGCAATGCGCGCGCTGTGGCCAACCCCGACCGGCCCAGCCCCAGAACCGCAACCTTCTGCCCTGAAAACCCTTTGACCGGGATCATGCCACCAACCTTTTCTTGACGTTCAATTGGCCGCCACACTGCGCAGAAGACCCCCGCAATGGCAAGCGCAACTCAGGCTCGCGCATCAGCGCGAGCCGGGCCCAACAGGTGACAGGCGGGCCGCAGGCCCGACGAACCTGGCGGGGGGGCTACCGGACTTTCAAAGTTGCCAGACCGATCATCGCCAGAATCAGCGAAATGATCCAGAACCGGATGACAATCGTCGGCTCAGCCCAGCCCTTTTTCTCATAGTGATGATGGATCGGTGCCATCAGGAACACGCGCCGTCCGGTGCGTTTGAAATACAGCACCTGGATGATCACGCTCAGCGCTTCGACCACGAACAGGCCGCCAACCACGGCCAGAACCAACTCGTGTTTCGTCGCTACCGCAATCGCTCCCAAAGCTCCGCCCAAAGCCAATGATCCGGTATCGCCCATGAACACCGCCGCCGGGGGCGCGTTATACCAAAGAAAGCCCAGACCGCCTCCGAACAGGGCTGCCGTGAAGATCAAAATCTCACCGGTTCCCGGCACGTAGTGCACGTCCAGATATTCGGTAAAATCGACCCGCCCCACCGCATAGGCAATCACACCCAGGGTCGACGCCGCAATCATCGCAGGCATAATCGCCAACCCGTCCAAACCATCGGTCAGGTTCACCGCATTTGCGGCCCCCACGATCACGACAATCGCAAACGGAATGTAGAACACGCCCAGATTGACCAGTGTGTCTTTGAACACCGGCACCGCCAACTGGTTCTGCAATGCCTCCGGGTGATGCAATGTGGCCCAAAGCGAGGCCAGCACCGCAATAATCACCCCCAGCGCCAGACGCATCTTGCCCGACACACCTTTGGTGTTCTGCTTGGACACTTTGGCATAATCATCCGCAAAACCAATCGCCGCATAGGCCAGCGTCACAAACAACACCATCCAGATATACGGGTTGTCCCACCGTGCCCACACCAGTGTCGAGGTCACCAGCGCGCCCACGATCAGCAAACCGCCCATTGTTGGTGTTCCGGCTTTCGAGAAATGCCCCTCGGGCCCGTCGTCGCGGATCGGCTGACCTTTGCCCTGCTTGCGACGCAGCACGTTGATCAGCGGTTTGCCAAAGAGGAACCCAAAGATCAGCGCCGTCAAAAAGGCCCCGCCCGCACGGAAGGTGATATAGCGGAAGAGGTTGAAAAAATCCCCTCCATCCGACAGGGCGGTCAACCAATAAAGCATGTCAAAACCTTTCTCACGCGGCGATCATGGGTCAAGCGCGGTCCCTTGCCCCATTTTCCGCAAACCGTCAACAATCCGGGCCAATGCCATACTCAGCGAGCCCTTGGCCAGCACCGTGTCACCTGCGCGGATCACATCCGGCAAATGCTCAGCCATTTCCGCACTGGTCTCGAACCAAAGCCCGCGCTTCTCGGCAGGCAACGCCTGATGCAGCGCCTGCATCAGCGGTCCGATACAATGCACCTGATCCACCTTTGCCATCGCAGCGACGTCACCCATCGCAGCATGCATGGCAACTTCCTGCGCACCCAGTTCCTTCATATCGCCCAGAAACGCAATCCGCCGTTCCCCTTGAGAGGCCGCCAGAACATCCAGCGCGGCCTCCATCGAGGTCGGGTTGGCGTTGTAGCTGTCATCCAGCACTTCGATCTGCCCACCTGACGCCAGCGGCAAAACCTCGCGCACGCCGCGCCCTTTGACCGGGGACCACTGGCGCAACCCTGCGATGGCATCCTCCAGATCAACCCCCACCTCGACGCACGCGGCCAGAGCACCCAGCGCGTTCATCGCAAAATGCGTCCCTGCGGAGTTCACATCAAAGGTGATCCGGGCCTCTCCGACCTCGGCCCCTGCATGTACCGAATTGCCGGCCTGAGTGGCCTCGGTCAGCGTGTAGTCCGCCGCCTCACGACCGAAATCCACGATCCCCGCACCGTGATCCTGCGCGGTTTGACGCAGAATTTCGGCGTGGTCGATATCCGCATTCACGATGGCCGCGCCGCCGGGTTCGAGCCCTTCGAATATCGCGGCCTTTTCATGGGCAATGCCCGCAACCGACTCAAACGCCTCAAGATGCACGGCTGCAACCGTCGTCACCAGCGCCACATGCGGGCGGGCCTGACGCGCCAGCGGAGCGATTTCACCCGGGTGATTCATACCGATCTCAATCACTGCGAATTCGGTGTCGCGCGGCATCCGCGCCAGCGTCAGAGGCACACCCCAATGGTTGTTGTAGCTGGCGACGCTGGCATGGGTTTTACCTTGCGTTTCCAAAATATTAGCCAGCATTTCTTTAGTCGAGGTTTTGCCAACACTCCCCGTCACACCAACCACGCGCGCCTCAGTTCGCGCGCGCCCTGCCCGGCCCAAAGCCTCCAACCCGGTTTGCACGTCGTCGACAATCAGCAAGGGCGCATCTTCGGAAACGCCTTCGGGCACACGTGACACAAAAGCCGCGCCTGCGCCCTTTTCCAAAGCCTGCGCCACAAAGTCATGCCCATCCCGCGTAGCCTTGAGGGCCACAAACAAATCACCGGGCTGCAAGGTTCTTGTGTCGATCGACACACCATTCACCACCCAGTCAGAAGTGGCCCGGCCTCCGGTCGCCTCGGCGGCCTCAGCCGCAGTCCAGAGGGTCATGCCACCCTCCCGTCCAGCGCGGCCACGCTGATGCTCGCCTGTTCAACATCATCGAATGGCAAAACCTGATCACCGACGATCTGGCCTGTCTCGTGCCCTTTGCCCGCAATCAGCAATGCATCGCCCGGTTGCAGGGCGTCGATACCGCGCAGGATCGCCTCAGCCCGGTCGCCTACCTCGGTCGCCTCGGGCGCGCCCAGCAAGACGGCGGCGCGGATGGTCGCTGGGTCTTCGCTACGCGGGTTATCGTCGGTTATGAACACAAGGTCCGCGTGATCCGCAGCAGCCTTTCCCATCAACGGGCGCTTGGTTGCGTCCCGGTCACCACCGGCACCAACAATGGCAATCAAACGGCCCATCACATGCGGTCGCAGCGCCTTGAGCGCGGTGGCCACCGCATCCGGCGTATGCGCATAATCGACAAACACCGCCGCGCCGTTTTCACGCGTGGCGGCCAGTTGCATCCGCCCCCGGACGGTTGTCAGATGCGGCAGGGTCTCAAACACACGCTCAGGCTCGGCCCCTGCTGCGATAACCAGTCCACAGGCCAGCAGGATGTTTTCGGCCTGGAACCCGCCAATCAGGTTCAGACGGGTCTGGAACACTTTGCCCCGCCACGAAAAGCGCAAATCCTGCCCGGTTGCATCAAAGCGCTGGTTGATCAGGCACAGGTCGGCATCACCCAACCCCACGGTCAACACCGATTGCCCCCGCGCCTTGGCGATCTTGCGGACCTGCGCACCCTTCGGGTCGCTCATGTTAATCACAACGGTGCCGTCCTGCGGCAGAACACGGTCGAACAGCCCGGCCTTGGCGGCGAAATACGCCTCGAAGGTTTCGTGATAGTCCAGATGGTCCTGTGTGAAGTTCGAAAACCCGGCGGCAGTCAGATGCACGCCGTCCAGACGGCGTTGGTCCAGCCCGTGCGAGGAAGCTTCCATCGCCGCGTGGGTCACGCCATTCTCGGCGGCCTCAGCCAGACAACGGTGCAGGGTGATCGGTTCGGGCGTGGTATGCGCCAGAGGGGCGGTCCACGCCCCCTCAACCCCGGTGGTGCCGAGGTTTACTGCCGCCAGACCCAATTCGATCCAGATTTGGCGCACGAAGGTCGAGACAGAGGTTTTGCCATTGGTGCCGGTGACCGCCACGATGGTCTGGGGCTGCGCGCCGAACCACAGCGCGGCACATCCGGCCAAAGCCTGACGCGGGTCCTCGACCACGACCAAAGCGGCGTCGGATGCGGCCAGTTCGCTGGCCGCGATCTCGGCCCCTTCGGCATCGGTCAGGATTGCCGCCGCGCCCATGCGCAGAGCGTATTGGATGAACTCACCGCCATGCACCCGCGTGCCGGGAAGCGCCGCGAACAGGTAGCCATCCTTGACCTCGCGGCTGTCCACCGCCAGCCCGGTGATGTCAGGATTCGCCCCCCCGCGCGCGGTCAGGGCCAGTTGGCTGAGTGTTTTTGTCCTTGTGCCCATGCCCCACCTCGTTCCGGACAGCCTAATTTGAGGTCAGGGTTATAGCAGCGCGCGCCTCAGGCTCAAGCCGGGGACGCAAGCCCAAAAGGGGTGCGATGCGGCCAATCAACTCGGCGGCGACCGGAACAGCGGTCCAACCCGCTGTACGGCGCTTTTCGCCATAGGCGACGATGGACGGCTCATCCAGCGTGACGATCAGAACGTATTTCGGATCATAAGCCGGGAAAAAGGTCGCAAAGGTCGCGATGACCTTGTCATCATAATACCCGCCGCGCGGCTTGGGTTTGTCGGCGGTTCCGGTTTTGCCCGCCACGTCATAACCCGCCACATCGCCAAAGCTGGCCGTGCCGTCCGTGACAACCTTGCGCAGCATGGCCTGCGCCTGTTTCGCCGCGCTTTCAGACATCACACGCGGACCGTATTGAGGGCCGTTCTTCCGCAGGATGGTGGGGCTGACATAGTGCCCGCCATTGGCAATCGCAGCGTAGCCCGCAGCCAGATGCATCGGGCTGGTCGACAAGCCGTGGCCATAGGAAATGGTGACCGTGCTCAGCTCACCCCATTTCTTGGGCTTAAGGGGCGCACCGCCGGCGGCCTCGACAATTTCAAATGGGGTCGGATCGAACATGCCCAGCGATTGCAGGAAATCCTGCTGACGTTTGGCACCGATCTGCAGCGCCAACCGCCCTGTGCCCCGGTTTGAGCTGTGGACGATCACGTCTGCGACGCTGATCTTGCCATAGTTCTTGCCGTTGAACTCTCCGATCGGAAAGCGCCCGATCCGCATCGGGCCTGATGTGTCAACAATCGTCTCGGAATTCACCAGTCCCAGTTGCACAGCCTGCGCGGCGGTGAAGATTTTGAAAACCGACCCCAGCTCATAAACACCCTGTACATAGCGGTTGAACAACGGGCTGTCTGACGGATCAAAGCCCGAGGTCGGCGGGCGCGGGCGGTCATTGGGGTCAAAGGACGGCAGCGACGCGGCCGAAACAACCTCACCCGTATGGGCGTTCATCAGAACCGCCGAGGCCCCCTTGGCGTTCATGATCTTCATGCCGCCATAAAGCACCTGCTCGACCGCCGCCTGAACGGTCAGGTCCAGCGACAGTTGCAGCGGCTTGTTGCCATTGGCCGGGTCGCGCAGATAGTCATCGAACTGTTTTTCAACGCCGGCAACGCCGATTACCTCAGCCGCGCTGACCCCTTCGCGCCCAAAGCCCGAGCCGCCCAGAATATGCGCGGCCAATCGGCCATTCGGATACAGCCGCATCTCACGCGGGCCGAACAGGATGCCGGGATCGCCAATATCATGCACCGCCTGTTTTTGTTCCGGCGAGATGCGTTTCTTGATCCAAAGGAACTTGCGGTTGCCGGTAAAGTCCTTGACCAGACGCTCTTTTTCCAGATCGGGGAAGATCGCCACCAACTGATCGGCGGCAGCCACCGGATCGATCATCAGAGGGGGCTGAGCGTAGACGGAATAGGTATCCAGATTGGTCGCCAGAATACGCCCTTCACGGTCCACGATATTGGCCCGCTGCATCGCAATCGCCGCACCCGGGGCGCTTGCCACAGGCTCCTGCGCCTCAGACGTGGCCAGCATGCCCATACGAACACCAACCACCGAGAACGCGCAGAAAAAGAACAGGCCCAGCACCAAAAGTCGGCCTTCGGCACGGGCGCGGGCGCGGTCTTTCATGTCTTCGTGACGCTGGCGGATGTTTTCCCGCTCAATCGCTTTGGGATTTTCGCCGCGGGCGCGGGCGTCAAGGATGCGGGCCAGCGGGCGCAGAGGGGTCCGGGTCATGGGATCTGCACCTCACCCAGCGCCTGAGTATCGGTGATCGCCTGCAGTTCGATGGGATCGACAATGGGCAGGTCCGGGTCTTCGGCGTAGGAAATCTGATCCGCACGGCCAAATTGTTCGGCGCGCAGCGGCAACAGGCCCAGACGCTCAAAGTTCAGATCAGCCAGTTCACGCAAACGATCGGGGCGGTTCAGATAGGCCCATTCCGCATTCAAAACGGCCAGCCGCACCTGCGCCATGCCAATCTCGCGTTGCAGTTTCTGCGTTTCCTTCACCACCTGCTGGGTCCGGTAATTCTCCTGATACGCCCAAAGCGCCAGTCCGAACACGGACAGAGCGGTCAACACATACAAAACACTCTTCATTTCGCCCTTCCCCCAAGTTGCGGCATCCCGATGGCGCGGGCTTCAATTTCCCCCGCCGGAGCCTCAGTTCGTACCGCCACACGCAGCTTGGCCGAGCGCGCGCGCGGGTTTTCCTGCAATTCCTGCTCATCCGGTCCCACGGCTTTGCGAGTCTTCAGCGTGAATTGCGGCAATTCCTGTCCCATCTCGGGCGCATAGCGATTGGCCCGCCCGGTCTTTCCCGCCCGCGACTGAAAGAACCGTTTGACCATCCGGTCCTCAATGGAATGGAAGGTCACCACGGCCAGCTGCCCGCCCGGCTTTAACGCGCGCTCGGCGGCCATAAGCCCCTCAAACAGTTCTTCGTATTCGGCGTTCACCGCAATCCGCAGCCCCTGAAAGCTGCGCGTCGCAGGGTGCGATTGCCCCGGCTTTGGGCGCGGCAGGCAGGATTCGATGATCTCAGCCAGACGCAGCGTTGTGGTGATCGGCTCATCAGCCCGCGCCTTGACGATGGCCTTTGCGATGCGGCGGCTGGCGCGTTCTTCGCCGAAATGGAACAGAATATCGGCCAGTTGCGCCTCGGTCGCGGTATTGACCAGATCGGCGGCGCTTTCACCCTCCTGGCTCATCCGCATGTCCAGCGGGCCGTCCTTCATGAACGAAAACCCACGTTCGGCCTGGTCCAGCTGCATCGACGACACACCAAGGTCCAGCACCACGCCATCCAGATCCTGCGCATACTCATCCATGCGCGAGAACACACCGGGCTGCATCACCAACCGGTCGCCAAATTCACCCGCCCAATCAGCGGCCATCTCAAACGCCAAGGGATCGCGATCCACGCCAATGACTTTGTCGACCCCGGCCTCAAGCAGACCGCGCGTATAACCGCCCGCGCCAAAAGTGCCATCCAGCCAGACACCAGACACCGGCGCCACAGCGGCCAGCAACGGGCGCAGCAAAACAGGGATATGCGGTTTGTCAGAGGGGGTTTCAGCGCCGGCCATGCCGTTACGCGTCCCCGACGCCATCTAGGAACTCCAGAGGGTCAAAGTCCTCGGGCTGTTCGTCCAGCCATTCTTCGGCTGCTGCCAGTTCTTCGGATTCGTAGGTCTCGGGCTTCCAGATCTGGAACGTGTCACCGGCGGCAATAAAGAACGCCTCACTCTCAAGACCGATCTTGCTGCGCAGCTTGGCAGGCAGCACCAGACGCCCGGTTTCGTCCACCGTGGTCGGAAAGGACTGACCATGGAACATACGTTGCAACATCTTTCGCTGCATCGAACCGCGCGGCAGCGCATCAATTTTATCGTCGACCTCTTCGATCGCCTGCATTGTATAGCATTCAAGGAACTTGCGACGGTGATCCCCGTAGACAATCACCAATTCAGGGCTGTCGCCGGGCTGCCAGCTGGGGTCGGACGCTTCAAGCACACGGCGAAACGAGGCCGGGATCGACACCCTGCCCTTCGTATCCACCTTATGGTGGCTTTCACCTCTGAACCTGCGCGCCAAGACGACTGTCCCTTTCGCTTGCGCCCCACCTAAAAATTCGCCTCCCCCCGGATGAAAAACGGCGGGTTGATCTGCTGCCACTGATCAACCCGCCGCATTGACCCGCTGCGCGGGATGTCCAGCTGCGCGCGCCACCTGGGGGGATGTCTGCTCGCCCGCGCGCCGGATCTCTTGAGTGATGAAAGCGAGATGCCTGTATGAAACCTGTTTTTATTGTTTCGGGGTCGTTTGGCGCCCCATGTGCCTCGTCCTCATCGGATGAATAAGGGATGACATGGGAATTCATGGAAATCAACAGAAAACTTAGGGAAACTTCATCTTTCATGTGCACAACGCTAAGCGATTTACGTTCAGAACTACCTCAAGAATGCTATAAATTGACACATTACCAAATTACGCACAACATATAGTATCAAAGAGACATAACCCTGCTGTTCCCACGATTTCCCAATATTTTTTCCATTCGTGCTCAAAACACTCTTAAACGCAGAAAAATCATTCGTGTCGCGGCGCGAATCACGTCAACAGCCCGCTAAAAGTTCTGAAAAGGACAACGCACAAACCACAGGGCCATGAATTCCCATGACATAGTGCGCTGTAAGTCTGAGTTCGAACCCATCAGTCACAAACTGCCCAAATTTCAAAACAAAACGCACAAAGAAACGGCGATCATCCATACGGCAAATGACCGACCGATTGCGGTAACGGCTAAAAGGCACACCCAAAACCCTTATTTTCAAGGCCTTACCTCACCCGAACCTTCAAGACGTTGATATCTATGCGTTTGCTGCATAGCGGCATTGACGACGTGAGCCATTGTGCAATCGCAGCAATTACCTATTTTCAGTCTCAAGCAAGCGCCGGGACACACCCGGACGCACAGAGTTTTCGAGGTACGCAAATGGCCGTAGCAACACATCACACAGCGCTCAAAAGCGCACCGACGACCGGTCTGGCGTCGCTGATCGATGCTGTAAAGACACGGTTTGCCCGCCATCGCATCTATCGCCAGACGGTCAACGAACTGTCGGGCCTGTCGAACCGCGAACTGGCTGATCTGGGCCTGCACCGTTCGATGATCCGCCGCCTTGCCCTGCAAGCGGCCGAAGAATACGTCGCGCACTAAGCGCGAAGACATAACCGAGATCAGGTCCTTCCTCCTCCCTTAGGACCTGTATTTCAGCGGCGACATCTCTCCTCCTCCCTGATGTCGCCGCGCCTTATACCGGCCCTGAATGCCGGACGCAGACACACCGGGTCCTCCTCCCTTTCCCGGTGTTGAAAGCGCGCGGCGACGTCTCTCCTCCTCCCTGACGTCGCCGCGACTTCCAAATACCGGGATCAGACCCGGAACCGGATACATCGGGGCGTCCTCCTCCCTGCCCTGATGTTGAAAGAGCGCGGCGACACCTCTCCTCCTCCCTGGTGTCGCCGCGACTTACACATACCGGGATCAAACCCGGGTTCGGATACATCGGGACTCTCCTCCTCCCTGTCCTGATGTTGCAAAGAACGGCGGTTTCCCCTCCTCCTCCCTGGAAACCGCCGTTTTTCTTTGTCGCACCATCGAAAAAGGCGCCGCGGTCAAAACCGGGCGCCCTCTTTAGGAATCGAGCATGTGCCGTCAGGCACATTCCATTTGATTACAGCGTTTCGGGTTTTATCTGAATCGCTCTGCGACACGAATGTGCCGAGAACGCCGCAGGTGTGGCAGGGTATTCGTGTCTCAAGTTAAACCCGAAACGCTTAAAACGGCACGTCGTCCTTGGCCGACAAGAACCGCGAGACGACTTTCTTCACCCCGGCCTTGTCGAAATCGACCTCGACCTTATCGCCTTCGATACCGATCACCGCGCCATAGCCGAATTTCTGGTGAAACACGCGCTCACCCAATGTGAAACTCGCCAATGCTGTCGCATCGATCACTGTGTTGCGGGTTTCGCGGGGCTGCGACGTTCCGTACTGCCCCTGCCGGGCCTGCATCCGCTTCCACCCCGGCGAGTTATAGACATTCGCTTCGGCCGCACGGGTTTCGATGCTGGCGGTCGTTTGCCCACCCCCATAAAGGCCCGGCGGCGTCAGCACCTCCACATGATCTTCCGGCAATTCGTCGACAAACCGCGACGGCATCGAGTTTTGCCACTGCCCGAACACCCGCCGATTGGCCGCAAACGAAATCGTACATATCTCTTCCGCGCGGGTGATGCCCACATAGGCCAGTCGCCGTTCTTCCTCCAACCCTTTAAGGCCCGATTCGTCCATGGACCGCTGCGAGGGGAACAGCCCGTCCTCCCACCCCGGCAGAAACACGGCGGGAAACTCCAGACCCTTGGCCGCGTGCAGCGTCATGATCGAGACCTTGGCCCCGTCGCCGTCCTGCTCATTGTCCATGACCAGGCTGACATGCTCCAAAAACCCTTGCAGGTTCTCGAAATTGTCCAGCTGGTTCACCAGTTCCTTGAGGTTTTCCAGCCGCCCCGGCGCTTCGGGCGTCTTTTCGTTCTGCCAGTGGGCCGTATAGCCCGACTCGTCCAGAATGATCTGCGCCAGCTCGATATGCGAGACCTCGGGTTCGCCAAACCTCAGCGGTGCGCCATCATCAATAACCGAGTCGTCTTCGACCTCAATCCGCGGTCCGCGCGTCATTGCGTTCCACCGCGCCAGACCGTCGATCAGCTCACGCAGCGCCTTGCCGCCCTTGCCTTTGATCAACCCGCTGTCGACAGCAATCCGCGCGCCGTCGATCAGGGAAACGCCATTGTCACGGGCTGTTTTCTGGATCGTCTGCTGCGCCTTGTCGCCCAGCCCCCGTTTTGGGGTGTTCACGATCCGCTCGAACGCCAGATCGTCGCCAGGGCTGACCACCAGCCGGAAATAAGCCATGGCGTCGCGAATCTCCATCCGCTCATAGAACCGGGGGCCGCCGATCACCTTATACGGCAGGCCAATGGTCAGAAACCGATCCTCGAACGCGCGCATCTGATGCGAGGCACGGACGAGTATCGCGATCTCATCCAGCCCCATCGAACGAATCCCGCGCGTGCCCCCTTGCAGCGCGTCGATTTCCTCGCCGATCCAGCGGGCTTCTTCCTCACCATCCCAATGGCCAATCAGGTTGACCTTGTGGCCTTCTTCGGCATCCGTCCACAGCTCTTTGCCCAGACGATTTTCATTGCCGCGAATGACATTCGAGGCCGCCGCCAGAATATGCGGGGTCGAGCGGTAGTTCTGCTCCAACCGCACCACAAACGCGCCCGGAAAGTCCTTTTCAAAGCGCAGGATGTTGCCAACCTCAGCCCCGCGCCAGCCATAGATTGACTGGTCGTCATCGCCCACACAGCAAATGTTTTTATGCGCCCCGGCCAGCAGTCGCAGCCACAGGTATTGGGCCACGTTGGTATCCTGATATTCGTCCACCAGAATATAGCGGAACCAGCGCTGGTACTGCTCCAACACATCCTGATGGGTTTGGAAAATCGTAACCATGTGCAACAGCAGATCGCCGAAATCCACCGCATTCAGCTCGCGCAGGCGGATCTGGTACTGGGCATAAAGCTCAATACCCTTGTGATTATATGCCCCGGCATCGGCAGCAGGCACTTTGTCTGGCGTCAGCGCCCGGTTCTTCCAATCATCGACGATTCCCGCCAGCATGCGCGCTGGCCAGCGTTTGTCGTCAATATTGGCAGCCTGAATCAGCTGCTTAAGCAGGCGTAACTGATCATCCGTATCCAGAATGGTGAAGTTGGATTTCAGATCGACCAGTTCCGCATGACGGCGCAGCAGTTTGACGCAGATCGAATGGAAGGTGCCCAGCCACGGCATCCCTTCGGCGGGCTGCCCCAACAGGCGGCCCACGCGAGTCTTCATCTCGCGCGCGGCCTTGTTGGTAAAGGTCACCGAAAGAATCTCGTTCGGACGGGCGCGCCCGGTGCTGAGAAGATGCGCAATCCGGGCGGTCAGGGCTTTGGTTTTACCCGTCCCCGCCCCCGCCAGCATCAGGACCGGACCATCCAGCCGCTCGACCGCTTCGCGTTGGGCCGGGTTCAACTCATCCAGATAGGGCGCCGGGCGCGCGGCCATAGCGCGCGCGGACAGCGATGCGCCCTCGAAGGCGTCCGTTTCGTCATAACTGCTCATCCCGCCAAATTACGCCGGATGCGCGCCAATGGAAAGAGTTTGTTCACCCCTTGTTCACACAGTTTTTTACCTCTGATTACCCTTCATTTTAACTAATACGCGCAGGCTTAACCCTTAGGCGTTAACCCACTGTCAAATCTTGCCTCCGATGCTTGCGATCAAAGCTGTGGGAGCGTGGATCATGAATGCGAACTTTAAAACGGGCCTAGCCTCTCGTCTGAAAATGGCAGGTTTTGTTCTTATGTTGGGTGGCCTGACGGCCCTGTCGGGTTGGGGGATTTATGCGATTCCCGCCCCGGTGGTCGACCGGATGCTGGAATCCGATCTGCGGCAGGCCTCAATGCAACTGAAACGACAGGTTGTGACGCATCTCGACGATGTGGATACGACCTTCCTGACCCACACGATCAGCGATCATGATCAGGAGTTTCTGGAGCTGTTGCCCGCGACCTCGGACATTTACCGTTTCAAGATTTTCGACAGCTCAGGCGTTGTTTTTTGGTCGACACGGGCGGCAGATGTGGGAACGGTCAATGTCAAACCTTACTTCAAAGAAGTCGTTGGCCAAGGCAACCTGTTTTACAAGCACGAAGAAAAGCCCCTGGCCGAAGTGGACAATTTCAACACTGAGAGTTTGGAAGCTGACGGCCCGCAAACCCGTCACGTGGCAGAGGTGTATACCCCCGTCATCCGCGAAGGGCGGTTTATTGGCGCTATCGAGTTCTATTCGGACATCACCGATATACGGAACCTTTTCATCGACCGCGTCCGGTTGTTGTTGACAGCACTCAGCGGCATTGCCCTGCTGGCCCTGTCCGTTGTCACGCTGGTGATTTTCCGATCCAACCGAAAACAAGTGCGCGCATTGCGGGGACGGGCCGCGAAAGAGCGTGAGCTGATGGACGATCAATTGCGCCTTGCCCGTGAGGTTCGGTTGCTGGGCGAATTGAACGAATGGCTGCAATCCAGCCGGTCGCTGGATGAATTGTTCGACATGGTCTCGCGCTTTATGACCCACATCCTGCCCGAAGCCGAGGGGAGCGTGTACGTCTATTCCAACTCCCGCGATGTGTTGGATGGCTGCGCCAGCTGGAATGGCGGCACGCACAAGGCGCATATCCACCCCGAGGGATGCTGGGGCCTGCGCCGCGGGCGCACCTATGAATATGGCGCGTCCGAGATTGATTTTGTCTGCGAACATGCCGAACCGCATGACGGGCGCCCCTATTTCTGCTTTCCCATTCTGGCCCATGGCGAAACGGTTGGCCTGCTGCATCTGCGCGCCCATGAAGGCAGCGATGAGGCATTTCACGCCAGCAAGAAGCTCGCCCAGCTCTGCGCCGAGCAGATCAGCATGGCGATCGCCAATGTTCGGATGCGGGATCAGTTGCATGACCAATCGGTGCGCGACCCTCTGACCGGGTTGTTCAACCGTCGGCACATGACGGAAACCCTGCGCAAGTCCATCGGCCGCAGCCAGCAGACGGGCGCGCCGCTCAGCCTGATTGCCGTGGATGTAGACCATTTCAAAAAGTTCAACGACACACACGGGCATGATGCCGGGGATATGGTTCTGCGCGCGGTTGGCTCTGCTCTGGAACAGGGTTGTGACCGGGATGAGGTCGCCTGCCGCATCGGCGGGGAAGAGTTCATGCTGATCCTGCCTGACAACATACCCGAAGACGCAATGACACGCGCCGAGAATCTGCGTCAGGCGGTCGAAGCCGTCTCGGTCCGCTATGGTGAAAAGTCGCTGCCGCGCATCACGATCTCGGTCGGGGTGTCGCACTATCCGGCGCATGGCACGATGCCACAGGATCTGATGCGCGCTGCGGATGACGCTTTGTACGCCGCCAAGGATAAGGGGCGCAATCAGGTTCAGGTCGCCAAAGGCGCGACTGAAGACAATGCCTTCGGCCCATCCAAACCGATCCCTCCGGCCTCAGCCGCCTGACAACCTTGCAGAATCGCTGTGCAGGTCGGATCAATCCATATGGACCTGCACAGCGCATATCCCGGCATTGCCGATCTGAAACGTCGCGCCCGGCGCAGAGTACCGTTTTTCGTCTGGGAATATCTTGCCAGCGGAACAGGCATCGAAACCACTCTGCAGCGCAACCGATCTGAACTGGACAAGGTCGAGCTTACGCCGTCGATCCTGCACGGCCCGATTGATTGTGACACCAGCACGCGGTTTCTGGGCTACGACCTGCCCCTGCCTTTCGGGGTCGCGCCTATCGGGATGTCTGGCCTGATCTGGCCAGACGCCGAAGCCATATTGGCCCGCGCCGCCGCCGAAGCAGACCTGCCCTACACCCTGTCGACAGTTGCCAGCCAAAGCCCCGAGGACCTTGCCCCGCATCTGGGGCGCAATGCGTGGTTTCAGCTTTATCCTCCCAAAGACCCGGACATTCGCACCGATATGCTGAACCGTGCGAAGGCGGCGGGGTTTTCCACGCTGGTGCTGACCGTGGATGTGCCCGTTGCATCACGGCGTGAACGTCAGACGCGCTCGGGCCTGACCAACCCGCCCCGGCTGACCCCACGCCTATTGGCCCAGATCGCCACGCGCCCGGCCTGGGCCATGGCCATGGCCCGTAGCGGCATGCCTCGGATGCGGACCCTGGACAAATATATCGACGGCCAAAGCGCCCTGCCCCCAACGGCGCATGTGGGTTACCTTCTGCGCACCTCGCCCGACATGGAATATCTCAAGTGGCTGCGAGACGCATGGGACGGCCCGCTTGTCGTCAAGGGCGTGATGCGGGCCGGGGATGCCGAGCGGTTGGAGCAGGCAGGCGTTGATGCGCTTTGGGTCTCGAATCATGGCGGGCGTCAGTTCGACGGGGCGCCAGCAAGTATCAATGCGCTACCTGCGATCCGCAGGGTCACGAAACTGCCCCTGATCTTCGACAGCGGGGTTGAGGGTGGTCTCGATATCCTGCGCGCGCTGGCATCAGGGGCTGACTTTGTGATGCTGGGCCGCAGTTTCTTGTATGGTCTCAGTGCGTTGGGCGAAAAGGGGCCCGCCCACGTGATCGACATCCTGCGTCAGGATCTGGTCGCGAATATGGGACAACTGGGCCTGAAAAGCCTGACAGAAATCGCATCCGTGCCCTCAAACGTTGATGCTGCAACGCAGCGTGTGTAAGACAATCACGCCGAAAGGCGGCGTTTGCGAGCGATAACATGCCGGTTCTACCCAGAACGACTGATATACGAGCGCGTATTGTCCGCCTATCAAAACGGCCAAACCATAAAGACCGGGACCGAAAATGACCGACTTCAACAAGATCCTGATCGCCAACAGGGGCGAGATTGCCATTCGCGTGATGCGCGCAGCGAACGAGATGGGTAAACGCACCGTCGCCGTGTTCGCCGAGGAAGACAAGCTGGGCTTGCATCGCTTCAAGGCCGATGAGGCGTATCGCATTGGCGAGGGGATGGGACCCGTTGCGGCCTATCTGTCGATTGATGAGATCATTCGCGTCGCCAAGGACTGCGGTGCGGACGCGATCCACCCTGGTTACGGTCTGCTGTCAGAGAACCCTGACTTCGTGGATGCCTGCGTACAAAACGGCATCACGTTCATCGGTCCCAAGGCCGAGACCATGCGCGCTCTGGGCGACAAGGCCAGCGCACGCCGCGTCGCGATCGAGGCAGGCGTTCCGGTTATCCCGGCCACCGAGGTCCTGGGCGATGACATGGATGCGATCCGGAAGGAAGCGGCCGAGATTGGCTACCCGCTGATGCTGAAGGCCAGCTGGGGCGGCGGCGGGCGCGGTATGCGCCCGATCAACTCGGAAGACGAGTTGGAAGAAAAGGTTCTGGAAGGCCGTCGCGAAGCCGAAGCCGCCTTTGGCAATGGCGAAGGGTATCTGGAAAAGATGATCACCCGCGCCCGCCACGTCGAGGTGCAGATTCTGGGCGACAAACACGGTGAGATTTATCACCTTTATGAACGCGACTGCTCGGTCCAGCGCCGCAACCAGAAGGTCGTGGAACGCGCCCCTGCCCCGTACCTGACCGAAGAACAGCGCGCGGAAATCTGTGAGCTTGGCCGCAAAATCTGTGCCCATGTGAATTATGAATGCGCGGGCACGGTTGAATTCCTGATGGATATGAACACCGGCAAGTTCTACTTCATCGAGGTGAACCCGCGCGTGCAGGTTGAACACACCGTCACCGAAGAGGTCACGGGCATCGACATCGTGCAGGCGCAGATCCTGATCGCCGAAGGCAAAACGCTGGCCGAGGCCACCGGCAAGGCCAGCCAGGACGAGATTCGCCTGAACGGCCACGCGCTGCAGACCCGCGTGACGACCGAAGACCCGCTGAACAACTTTATCCCTGACTATGGCCGCATTACCGCCTATCGCTCAGCCACTGGCATGGGCATCCGTCTGGATGGTGGCACCGCATATGCGGGCGGTGTGATCACGCGGTATTACGACTCGCTGCTGACCAAGGTCACGGCTTGGGCCCCCACACCAGAAAAGGCGATTGCCCGCATGGACCGCGCGCTGCGCGAGTTCCGGGTCCGCGGTGTTTCAACCAATATCGCATTTGTTGAAAACCTGCTGAAGCACCCGACCTTTTTGTCGAATGAATACACCACCAAATTCATCGATGACACACCGGACCTGTTCCACTTCAAAAAGCGCCGCGACCGGGGCACCAAGGTTCTGACCTACATCGCGGACATCACCGTGAATGGTCATCCCGAAACCAAGGACCGACCCGAACCGCGCGCTGACCTGAAGGAAGCCAAGCCCCCCGCGCTGCATGGCGAACCCCAAATGGGGACCCGCAACCTGCTGGAACAGAAAGGCCCGCAGGCCGTGGCCGACTGGATGAAGGCCCAGCGGCAGTTGCTGATCACCGACACCACCATGCGCGACGGGCACCAATCGCTGCTGGCCACGCGGATGCGGTCGATCGACATGATCAAGGTCGCGCCGACCTATGCGGCGAACCTGCCGCAATTGTTCAGCGTGGAATGCTGGGGCGGAGCGACGTTCGATGTGGCCTATCGGTTCTTGCAGGAATGTCCGTGGCAGCGTCTGCGCGACCTGCGCGAGGCAATGCCGAACCTGATGACCCAGATGTTGCTGCGTGGGGCGAACGGTGTTGGGTACACCAACTATCCCGACAACGTGGTGCAGGAGTTCGTCCGACAGGCATCGAAAAACATCGACGTCTTCCGCGTGTTCGACTCGCTCAACTGGGTCGAGAACATGCGCGTTGCCATGGATGCCGTTGTTGAGAATGGCAAAATCTGTGAAGGCACCGTGTGCTATACCGGCGACATTCTGGACCCGGATCGCGCCAAGTATGACCTGAAATACTATGTCGGCATGGCCAAGGAATTGCGTGACGCTGGCGCGCATGTGCTGGGCCTGAAAGACATGGCGGGTCTGCTAAAGCCGGCCTCGGCCAAAATTCTGATCCGCGCGCTGAAGGAAGAGGTTGGCCTGCCGATCCACTTCCATACGCATGACACCGCAGGTATCGCCAGCGCGACCATTCTGGCGGCGTCCGAGGCAGGCGTGGACGCGGTGGATTGCGCGATGGACAGCTTCTCGGGCAACACGTCCCAGGCGACGCTGGGCACCGTGGTCGAAGCGCTGCGCCATACCGAGCGGGACACCGGTCTGGACATCAAAGCCATCCGCGAAATCAGCGATTACTTTGAGGCCGTGCGCGGCCAATACGCAGCGTTCGAATCCAGCCTTCAGGCCCCGGCCTCCGAGGTTTATCTGCACGAAATGCCCGGCGGTCAGTTCACCAACCTCAAGGCACAGGCGCGTTCTCTGGGGCTGGAGGAACGCTGGCACGAGGTCGCGCAGATGTATGCCGACGTGAACCAGATGTTCGGTGACATCGTCAAGGTGACGCCCTCGTCCAAGGTTGTCGGTGACATGGCGCTGATGATGGTCAGTCAGGGCCTGACCCGCGATGATGTGGAAAGCCCGGATACGGATGTGGCCTTCCCTGATTCAGTCGTGGACATGATGCGCGGCAATCTGGGCCAGCCTCCGGGCGGTTTCCCCGACACAATCATCAAGAAGGTGCTGAAAGACGAAGCCCCCAACACCCAGCGCCCCGGCAAGGACGTGCCCGCGGTCGATCTGGAGGCCACCCGCGCCGAGCTGTCCAAGCAGCTGGATGGCAAAGAGGTCGATGATGAGGACCTGAACGGGTATCTGATGTATCCCAAGGTCTTCCTAGATTACATGGGCCGTCACCGTACCTACGGTCCGGTGCGCACGCTGCCGACGCGGACGTTCTTCTACGGCATGGAGTCTGGCGAAGAGATCACGGCCGAGATCGATCCGGGCAAGACGCTGGAAATCCTGTGTCAGGCCATTGGTGAAACCGATGAAAACGGTGAGGTCAAAGTGTTCTTTGAACTCAACGGCCAGCCCCGCGTGATCCGGGTGCCGAACCGTCTGGTGACATCCTCGACACAAGCACGGCCCAAGGCCGAGGCAGGCAACCCCAACCACATCGGCGCGCCGATGCCGGGCGTGGTGGCAACAGTCGCCGTCACCGCCGGCCAAGAGGTCAAAGAGGGCGATCTGCTGCTGACCATCGAGGCAATGAAGATGGAAACCGGTATCCATGCCGAGCGTGACGCAGTCGTCAAATCCGTGCATGTCCAGCCCGGCGGCCAGATTGACGCTAAGGACCTGCTGGTCGAACTGGAGTAAGCGGACTAGCTTTCTGGTCTGACAGGGGCCGCTCGGGCAACCGGGCGGCCTTTTTGCTATAGGAGGACCCCCATGCTGACCGTTACCCCGATCTACGCCGCCTTGCTGGCGCTGTTGTACATTTACCTCAGCTTCAAAGTGATCAGTCAAAGGCGCAGCGACAAGGTTTCCTACGGGGATGGCGGGAAATCAGAAATGCTTAAGGTGATACGGACGCACTCCAATTTTGTGGAATATACGCCCTTTGCCCTGCTGCTGATGCTGATGGTCGAGCTACAGGGCGCAAGCGGGCTGTTCGTAAACTTGCTGGGTCTCACCTTGCTGGCTGGACGTATTCTGCATGCTTATGGTTTCGGACGCAGCCCTCAGATCATCATCCTGCGCCAAATCGGTATGGTGTTGACCTTCACAGCTATTCTGGTTGCAGCTATTGCCAGTCTTCTACTTGCGCTTTGACGGATCTGCAGGGATTACCCCGCCAGTATCCGTGCCTCAACCAAGGGCGGATATCTGAAGGTGGTATCGATGTCGCTCACTCTGTCTTCGGCCTTTGCGCAAAACACGGTGGTAAACGCGATAAGTGCTGCAAGGAGTGCCATTTTCATATCTGCAATGTATCTCATGTCCGCTCTGTGAACCTTCTTTTTATGTGCTGACCTGAGTCTTACACGCGTGGCAAGCGGTATTCCGTCGAAAGATTTTTCCGGGATTTTGTATTTTTCCGCTTGCAGCCCTGCGCGGGAATTAATACATCCCTCCTCACTCAACGGCGCGGGCGTAGCTCAGGGGTAGAGCATAACCTTGCCAAGGTTAGGGTCGGGCGTTCGAATCGCCTCGCCCGCTCCATTGAGAGGTCTTCGGACCAACATATGTATCTGATGCGGGCGTAGCTCAGGGGTAGAGCATAACCTTGCCAAGGTTAGGGTCGGGCGTTCGAATCGCCTCGCCCGCTCCAGATACAAAGCTCTCCAAACACTCTGGTTCTTTCGGTGGCGTTGCGGCATTCTGGCCGTAATTTCAATCGCCCACGGATTTTCCAATGTCAGACTATGTCGTCCGCCCCCTCACCGCAGCCGAGGTCCAACAGGCCGTGGATTGGGCCGGGCGCGAGGGGTGGAATCCCGGCGTGCATGACGCCGCATGCTTTCGCCCAACGGACCCCGACGGGTTTCTGGGCGGTTTTCTGAATGGTGAAATGGTCGCGTCGGTTTCGGCGGTGAACTATGACGATGCCTTTGCGTTTCTGGGCTTTTACATCGTCAGACCCGAGTTTCGGGGATCAGGTCACGGGCTTGAGATCGCAGGCCACGCGCTGGCCCATTGCAAAGGGCGCAACATGGGGCTGGACGGTGTGGTCGAGCAACAGGACAACTACCGCAAATCCGGTTTCACCTTTGCCTATAACAACTACCGATTTGCGGGCACGAAAAGGCAGATGCTGGCCGGACTGAATGCCGGGCCAAGCGAGCGGATCAGCGATCTGAGCCAGCTTTCGGATGCGGTGAAAGCCTATGACCGAGACCTGTTTCCCGCCCCCCGTGATGCGTTTCTGGACGCATGGTTCAGGGCCGAGCGTCATGTTTCGAAGGTCTGGACCGAGGATGGCACGGTCCGGGGCTACGGCACACTGCGCCCCTGCCAATCGGGCTATAAGATCGGGCCGCTCTTTGCGGATACGGATGCCATCGCACGCGCTTTGCTGGCAGACCTATTGACCGCAATACCCGACGCCGATTCGGATCAGGAGGTTTTCATCGACATGCCCCAACCCAACGCGGCGGCCTTTGCTCTGGCTGAGGCACTTGGGCTGGTCAAAGTCTTTGAAACGGCGCGCATGTATTCCGATCATGAGCCCGACATTGATCTGAGCCGCATCTATGGCGTGACGACTTTTGAACTGGGCTAAATCAACGGGTTAAACAATGCCTTCACAGGAGCGTTTCATATGATTGGAGTTCAACAAAAACGGCTCTTGCTGGATGTCTTCGAAAACCTTCCGGGCCTGAGCTTTCTGGTGCTGTCTCGCGCGACCGACGATTTGCAGCTTACCGGTTGGATCGGCACTATTCTGGCGATGCTTGTTTGCATCGCCTATCTGAGGAACACGATTCGACCACACCCGATCCTGCTGGGTATCAACCTTTTCATGGTGGTCATCACCCCAGCAATCAAACTGCTGTTTCTGGCGGGCGGTGACAGCCTCGCACATGCGCTGATCGGAAATATCGACTCGCTGGTTCTTGCCAGCGTGTTTGTAACGGGTATTTGCCTGACCTGTTTTTCACGCCTCGGGTTTCTTAACTACGAATGCGAAACACGGCCTCAGATGCTACGGCAATCTGCGGCTTTGCTGGTGGTCAGTGGGCTTGGCCTGATTTGGTCGGTCTTGGCGGGCGACAACTATCTGATGACCCTCGCCCTGCCCTTTATGGTGATGTTTGGCCTGCTGCAACTGATGCGCGCGGGCACGATAGACCGGCAGTCACCAAAGGGCGCTGCGGCGCTGATCCTGCCACAGCAGCCCACGTCCGATCCGCTGATCTAGGCTAGAACGCCTTGAAGGTCATTGTGGTCAAGGAACGCTCGATACCGGGAATCACCAACAGGTTTTCGTTGATGAAATGGCCCACATCCTCGGTCTCGGGGATGTAGAGTTTCAGCAGCAGGTCATATTCGCCGCTGGTCGAATAAAGCTCGGAATGGATTTCGCGCAGGGCGATGTCTTCGGCCACCTTGTAGGTGGTGCCGGGCTTGCAACGGATTTGGATGAAAACGCAGGTGGACATGGGCCGGGCCTTGATGGTTCGTGTTGGCCGCAGGCTGGCATGGGCCGCGTCCGGGCGCAATCCCCTGCAACAGTTTGACCTCAATGCCACGTGCGGTCTGGATATGGCGGGCCAACCCCGTCTATAAGCGCGCGTGTAGCAAAAGGAATTCGCCCATGCGCAGCGCAAAGATCAGCCGCCAGACCGCCGAGACCGAGATCACAGTCGAGGTCAATCTGGACGGCACCGGCCAGTATGACAACCAGACCGGCGTCGGGTTCTTTGATCACATGCTGGATCAGCTGGCACGCCATTCCCTGATCGACATGACCATCCGCGCCAAGGGCGATTATCACATCGACGATCACCACACGGTCGAGGATACCGGGATTGCGCTGGGGCAAGCGCTGACGCAGGCTCTGGGCGACAAAAAGGGTATCCGTCGTTACGGCGAGTGCCACCTGCCCATGGATGACGCGCAGGTACGCTGTGCGTTGGACCTGTCGGGCCGTCCGTTCCTGATCTGGAACGTGGACCTACCAACCCCCAAGATCGGCACGTTCGACACCGAACTGGTGCGCGAGTTCTTTCAGGCGCTGGCGACCCATGGCGGTATCACGCTGCATATCGACCAACTGCATGGCTTCAACAGCCACCACATCGCCGAGGCGGCATTCAAGGCCGTTGCCCGTGCATTGCGTTTGGCGGTTGAGACTGACCCGCGCAAGGCAGACGCGATTCCGTCCACCAAGGGCGCGCTGTAGGCCGATGGTGTGAGGGGCGCTGCCCCTCTTGGCCGTTGGCCAATTCACCCCGCCGTATTTGGAACAAGAAGAAGAACAGGGCTGTATCATGCTGACCGCGATTATCGATTATGAGTCGGGCAACCTGCATTCCGCCGAAAAGGCGTTTCAGCGGATGGCGCGCGAAGTGGGCGCGGGTGAGGTTGTCGTAACCTCGGACGCGGACATCGTGGCGCGGGCGGATCGGTTGGTGCTGCCCGGTGACGGCGCATTTCCAGCTTGCGCCGCCGAACTGCGGGGGCACAAAGGTATCTATGACGCGATGGTTGAGGCGGTGGAACAGAAAGGCCGTCCGTTTCTTGGGATTTGCGTTGGGATGCAGCTGATGGCCTCAAAAGGTCATGAATATTCTGAAACTGACGGTCTGGGCTGGGTCACAGGTGACGTGGTGCGCATTGACCCGGCGGACAAGGCGCTGAAAGTCCCGCATATGGGCTGGAACAACTTGGTGCTGGAAAGCAAGCACCCTGTTTTCAACGGGGTGGGATCAGGTGATCACACCTATTTCGTCCACTCCTACCATTTCCGCGTCAATGACCCGGCGCAGCGGTTGGCCTATGTGGAGTATGGTCAGGAGGTCACGGCCGTGATCGGCCGCGACACGATGATTGGCATGCAGTTTCACCCTGAGAAAAGCCAAGATGTGGGCCTGCGCATGATCGGGAATTTCCTGACCTGGGCCCCGTAAGCCTTACTGAACACGCGTCCAGGTCTGCCCGCGACATACCAGACCGCCTGCAACGCAACCCTTGACGGTCAGCTTGTTCTGGCTGTCCAGCGTCATCTTCGAGTTGTAGGTCTTGTCACGATCCGGGGCCCAGATTTTACCGTTGTCGTACTGGCCGCCGCCTTCGGGTACCATGTCCCAGATGATCTGCTTGCCAAGATTCTCATAGCTCAGCAGTTGATCGCCGTTGCCGTCAAAAGCACTGTCGATGGTCCCGCAGATGGCACTGCCGCATTCCGCAATTGATACGTGAAGGTAGCCGCCGGTATCGCCGGGCTGGGTCTTCCACAGGCCGTCCGCCGGATCGGCGGCAAAAGCTGTGGTCGCCATGACGGACAATCCCGCTGCAAGTAGAATTTTCTTCATAGTGCTCTCCCTGTTTTGCCCTCACTGTGACCCGGCAACCGATGGCGGGCAAGAATGACTTAGCGTCGCGTTGCATCCCCTGCCCTGCCTGTGCGATACGCCACGCATGTAGCACTGACATAGGACCGCCGGATATGATCCTCTACCCCGCCATCGACCTAAAAGACGGCCAGGCCGTGCGCCTGCTGCGCGGAGAAATGGACAAGGCGACCGTATTCAACGAAGATCCTGCCGCGCAGGCGCTGGCCTTTGTCGAGGCCGGGTGTGAGTGGCTACACCTTGTGGATTTGAACGGGGCCTTCGCCGGAGAGCCTGTGAACGCCGCCCCGGTTGAGGCGATTCTGAAAGCCTGTAACGTTCCCGCGCAGTTGGGTGGGGGCATTCGCGACATGGCCACGATCGAAAACTGGATCAGCAAGGGGCTGGCTCGGGTGATCCTGGGCACGGTTGCAGTGGAAAACCCCGATCTGGTGCGCGAAGCGGCCCGGGAATTCCCCGGCAAAGTCGCCGTGGGAATTGACGCACGCAACGGCATGGTTGCAACCAAAGGGTGGGCCGAAGAAACCAATGTGCATGTCACCGATCTCGCCCGCAGTTTCGAGGATGCAGGTGTGGCCGCCATCATCTACACCGATATCAACCGCGACGGCGCGATGCAGGGCCCGAACATCGAGGCCACGGCCAATCTGGCGCGCGCCGTGTCGATCCCGGTGATCGCGTCAGGTGGCGTCAGCTCGCTTAACGATCTGATCGCGCTACGGGATTGCGGGGTCGCACTGAACGGTGCGATTTCAGGCCGGGCATTGTATGATGGCGCGATTGACCTGAATGAGGCCATTCGCGCCTTGTCTTGACCGCTTATTGGGCGGCAACTGAGGTCAGTTTGGCCAGCGCACCGCGCATCTTTTCGATCACCGGTGAGTTTTCGACGGCGTCCAACTCGTCCATGGTCTCTTTGGGATCTTCATAAGTCAGCCACACCTGCCCGTTTTCGTCCTCATAGGCCTGCACTTTCAGAGGCAGGAACAATCCCGCGCGGGGATCAATCTGCATGGCCGGAGTTCCCAACGCCGGATTGCCGAAGATCAGAACCTGATTGGCCGGAATGGTCAGGCCCACCTTTTCGGCGCCCGCCGCGTGGTCGACACGCGCAAAGACCGTCGCGCCCGCATTGCCGACCGCTGCCTCAAGCGCGTCCAGCGCCTCGGACACGGATTTACTGGTTTCTACTTTGATGATGTCGTCTGCCATGGCGGACAGTGTCCCTCCGAATGTGAGTAGTGTTGCGAATATCAGATTGCGCATATCAGAATTCCTTTTGTGAATTTCACCCCAGTTTTCACAGGT
This sequence comes from Ruegeria sp. BE1, assembly GCF_056538885.1. Classification (NCBI taxonomy): domain Bacteria; kingdom Pseudomonadati; phylum Pseudomonadota; class Alphaproteobacteria; order Rhodobacterales; family Roseobacteraceae; genus Ruegeria; species Ruegeria sp. BE1. The sequence continues at coordinate 510,198 of NZ_JBQFTY010000001.1, read as the reverse complement.
TTGTGTGTAACGGCAATCACAAGTCTGGCATCGGCGACGGTCCGCCGGTTCCGACCTTTTGGTCCCCGGAATAAGCCAAAAGCGTGCCTCAAAAAGACCGATCACATTTCGTAAACAATTTTGCGTTTGAGCGATGAGTTTGCACGGATCAGCCGTAAAAACGTCAGATTTCACCCCTAACACCCAACGGCGCACATCTTTTTGGAGTCTCTCTGTGTCCCTTTCAAACACCTCTCAACCCACTGCAAGTTGGCGCAGATACGCTCCGGTTCTTAGCTTTTGCGCAACGATTTTTGTCAGCGCCAGCCTGCTGTTTTTTGTCCAGCCTCTGTTTGCCAAGCTCGTGCTGCCCAAGATCGGTGGCACACCGGCGGTTTGGACCACGGCGATGTTGTTCTTCCAACTCGTGCTGATCCTTGGCTATCTCTATGCGCATATGTTGACCCGCTGGCTTCCGCTGCGCTGGCAGATCGTGACGCATTTGGCGCTTTGGCTGGTTGCCCTCAGTTTTCTGCCTTTGGCAACGCAAGCGGGTTGGCGCTTTGACCCCGGCCAGTCGATCGCGTTGCAAACCTTGATCTTGTTTGCAGTTGGGGTCGGGGTGCCCTTTGGAGTTTTGTCCGCAAACGCGCCGCTGCTACAGGCATGGTATTCACGGTCTGGCGGGCCATCGGCAGATGATCCTTATTTTCTCTATGCCGCCAGCAATGTTGGGTCGCTCATGGCATTGTTGGCTTTTCCATTGATCGCCGATCCCTTTTTCGGCGGGCAGGAAACAAGCCTGTTCTGGTCCATCGGATTTGTGGGTTTCGGTGGACTTCTGGCTGTCAGCGGCCTGATCGCATTGCGTGGCCCGACGGATACCAGCGTAGCCGCACGCCCTCGTCGCACAGGCACAATCCTGAGCGCAAAGACAATTGCGACCTGGGTTTTCATAGCCTTTGTACCCTCGTCCTTGATGCTGGCCACGACGACCAAGCTGAGCATCGATCTGGGGGCTATTCCGCTGATTTGGGTTGTCCCGCTAGCGACATATCTGCTGACCTTCATTCTGGCCTTTTCCAAGCGACGGGCTGATACGTTGGACAGCCTCAAAATACCTGTTCTTTTTGCGATGGCCATTGGAGCGGCCCTGCTGTTCAGATTGGGCAGCGGGCAGCTGCCCATCGCCGCGATGCTGGTCTATGTCCCGCTTTTGTATCTGGTTGCGATGTTTGCGCACCGCTTGCTCTATGAAATGCGCCCACCGGCCGAGCAGCTGACGGTGTTTTACCTTGCCCTGTCCATTGGCGGGGCCTGCGGTGGCCTGTTCAACTCGATCATCGCGCCCGTCCTTCTCGACAGAGAGCTTGAGTTTGCCTTGACGCTTCTTGCCGCCGGCGGATTGTTTCTTATCAAGGAAGGCCGGTTCAACCTGCGCCAGGCACCGATCAGCATAATTGTCGCGATACCGCTGGTTTTCGGCATCGTGAAACTGAATGAAGGCAATGCCACAGACGCCAACACGCTGCCGACGGTAATGACCACCCTTCTGATCGCAACCGTATTGCTGGTCTTTCGAAACACGCCAACCCGCATTGCGACCGCTCTTGCTGTTTTCTTGGTGCCCACGCTGCTTCCGCAAACCGGAGTAATGTTTCGTGATCGCAGTTTTTTTGGCACCCACGCTGTTTTCGAGCGCGACGGATTTCGCGTTTATCAAAACGGAACCACAATACACGGCTGGCAAAGAATTACTGATACGGTGCTCAGCCAAGTCGGATCGTCCTATTATCACCCGGACGGGCCGATTGCCGAAGTCATGACCTCAGAATTCGGCCAAAGCGTCGATAAGGTTGGTGTCGTCGGATTGGGGATCGGTGGCATGGCGTGCTATCGGCAACCACATCAGCAGTGGGACTATTTTGAAATCGATGAAACTGTTGATCAGATTGCCCGCGATCCAAGCCTGTTTACCTTCATGTCCGAATGCGCATCTGATTCAAAGACGCATCTGGGCGACGCACGGATCGTGCTCGAGCATCAGAAATTCGACTTCGACATCCTTGTTCTGGACGCCTACAGCTCGGACGCGATTCCGCTGCATCTGATCACGCTTGAGGCAATTGACACCTACGTCAACCAATTGAAGCCGGATGGACTGTTAGTCTTTCACATCTCGAACAAATACTATGATCTGTCGCCGCAACTGGCCCGCGCCGCAGAGACACTTGGCCTGAACGCAGCGCTCAGATGGGGCAAGGTCGATAAAGATGCAGAAGCCGACGGGGCGGCAAGTTCGCTTGTTGCCATCCTCAGCCGCGATGGAACCCGCATTGGCACATTCACAGACACCGGGCGTTGGCAACCGCTTGCCTCGGACGGACAGGTGCCCTGGACGGACGATAAAGCAAATCTGTTGTCTGCCCTGCGGATGCTTGCGAAAAACTAGCGTTTCTGTACCCGGTCAGCCGATCCGTTCACCTCTGGCATCGGCGCGAATTTGCCGTTAGAGGTGCGGCAATAGAGGATGTCGCCATGCTGAAAACCCGCATCATTCCCTGTCTGGATGTCGCCGATGGCCGCGTGGTCAAGGGTGTGAACTTCGTCGGCCTGCGTGATGCAGGGGACCCGGTGGAATCGGCCAAAGCCTATGATGAGGCGGGCGCGGATGAGATCTGTTTTCTCGACATTCATGCCACCCATGAAAACCGGGGCACCATGTTCGACGTGGTGCAGCGCACGGCGGAACAGTGTTTTGTACCGCTGACCGTGGGCGGCGGTGTGCGCACCAAGGATGACGTACGCGCCCTGCTGCTGGCGGGGGCGGACAAGGTCAGCTTTAACTCGGCCGCTGTTGCGAACCCCGACGTGATCGCTGAGGCCGCCGATCAGTTTGGCAGCCAGTGCATCGTCTGCGCCATCGACGCCAAAACCGTCAGCCCCGGCAAATGGGAGATTTTCACCCATGGTGGCCGCAAGCCCACCGGCATTGACGCAGTCGAGTTTGCCAAAACCGTCGTCGCCAAAGGCGCGGGCGAGATTTTGCTGACCTCGATGGACCGTGACGGCACCAAAGCGGGCTTTAATCTGCCCCTGACCCGCGCGATTTCCGATGCGGTGGACGTACCCGTGATCGCCTCGGGCGGCGTCGGCAATCTGGACCATCTGGTCGAAGGCGTCACCGAAGGCGGCGCAAGCGCGGTGTTGGCAGCCTCGATCTTTCACTTCGGCGAATACACCATCCGCGAGGCCAAGGAACATATGGCCGCAGCGGGCATCCCCATGAGGCTGACATGAGCATTCTGCACGATCTGGCCGCAACGATCCAAGCCCGCAAAGACGCGGACCCCGAATCCAGCTGGACAGCCAAGCTGTTGGCCAAAGGCCCCGAGAAATGCGCCGAAAAGTTCGGGGAAGAGGCCGTTGAAGCCATCATTGAGGCCGTAAAAGACGACAAAGCCGGGCTGACGGCTGAAGCGGCGGATGTGCTCTATCACCTGTTGGTCATGCTGGCGGCGCGGGACGTGACACTGGACGACGTGCTGGCGGAACTGGCGCGGCGTCAGGGCCTCAGCGGGATTGCCGAAAAGGCGGCGCGACCCAAAGGGTAAGGCGCACTTCCCTCGCCCTGCCCCATGCCTTTATGATCGCGGCCAAGGTTTTGCGATTTAAGGCCCGTCGAATGATCAGAGCTTTGGCCGTTCTGGCCCTTGTGACACTTGGCGCATGCGCGCCCCCTCCCCCATCAGACGGGGGCGCGGTGCAGCGGTTGGCGACCGAAATCCGCAACCTTGGCCCCGATATCGATCCCGAAGAAGCGAACCGTGCGGCGCAGATCGCCTATTCCTACACAGCGCAACTGGTGCAGGAGTATCAGATCACCGACCCGCCGCTGATACACAATGCAAAGGTCAACAACGGCCTGCGCCCGCGCGGGCTGTGTTGGCATTGGGCCGAAGACATCGAACGTCGTCTGGATCAGGAACAGTTCCAAACGCTGGAGATGCACAGGGCCATCGCCAATGCGGATAACCCGTTTCGCATCGATCACAGCACGGCCATCATCAGCCGCAAAGGTGAAACGATGTATGACGGCGTGGTGCTGGACCCCTGGCGTTACGGCGGAGTGCTGTTCTGGTCACCCTTGGCAGACGATACCCGATACGACTGGGTCCCGCGCGAGGTTGTCCTGCAGAAACGACAGGTCGAACAATACGGAGAGCTGCTGCCCTATACCGGCGGCTGACCCTCAGATCTTGGACGAGATCACGCCGGTGGCAAAACCGCCCATGCGCAATTCACCGAACAGGCGCTGATATTCGATCTTGGGACACCGGTTCATGATCACATCCACCCCGCGCGCCTGCGCTTTGGCCGCCGCCTCGGGGTGTTCGACGCCGATCTGCATCCAGATGGTCTGCAGCTTTGGGAACGCGGCCAATGCCTCATCAACAATGGGCGGCACGGCTTCGCTGCGGCGAAAGATGTCCACCATGTCCACAGGTTCCGTGATTTCGGACAACGACGCCTGCACGGTCTGGCCAAACAGCTGGGTTCCCGCATGCCCCGGATTGACGGGGATGACCGTGTATCCCTTCAGCGACAGATACCGCGCCACGTAATAGCTGGGCCTGACGGGGTTCATCGACACCCCCACAACGGCCACAACCTGGGTGCGCTTCAGAACATCTTTCAGAAATACGTCCGTGTATTCGGTCATGCCCTTACCCTAAGCGCAGTGCGGAAAAGAAAAAAGCGCTCAGGTCGAACCTGAGCGCCAGTTGTTGGAACGAGGGACAGTGAAATGACCCGCGGCAGTTCCGTTCCGCGGTCACTGTGACATTTAGGCATAAGTTGAGAGAAAAAAAGAGGGGGTGCGCATTTTTGTGATGACAGATCACGAAAAGCGGAAGTCAGCCGATCACTCAAACAGGATAACCGGCCAATGGCTCTCGGCCAGACGGATGTATTCGGCGGTGGCCTGCTGCCACATCTTCTCAATCGCGGGGGAGTGCGTCAGGTACAAACGCCCGTCGATCACCTGCCACAAGGTCGGATCCGTGCTGACCAATTCACCCTGCGCCATGGCATAGGCACAATATCCGCCAAATTGAGGCGCATACGCGCGCGGGTTCATTTCAAACGCGTCGCGATTTTCGGCCGAGGCAAAATGCCACTCGGCCCCTTTCCACATCACCGAATACTCGGCGCTGCCGCGGATCGGTACACCACCGTCAAAATACGTGACGACATCATAGCCGCCCAAAGCAGCACCGTTCGTCTTGTAAAAAACGGACTGTTCCTGCGCAAACGCAGCAGGGGCAAACATCGCGGCGGTTACAGCGCCCAAAAGAAAACGTCGGTTCATTCGCATCGAGTCGTACCTAGAAAACCAGGGTATCAAGATGCAATTTATTAATGACTCTGAAACCCCAATTAACGCGGTTGTGATGAGTTGTGCCTGAATAAATTGGCTTTAGTCGAAGATATCCTCGATCACGTCCCAGGCTTCGTCGAAAACTCGCGAGAACATTGTTTTTTTCTTCTTTTTCTTCTTGGACTTGTTCTGCTGGCCTGATTTTTGCGCCTGACGCATGGATTTTTGATCTTCCATTTTGCGTTTCGGCATCATTTTCAGGTCATGCAGCGGCGCGCCGCAGCTTGAACAGCTAAGCTCGTGGCGCTGCTGTCCCTTCAGGACCAGCGCGGCGCGGGTTCCGCAATAGCAGCAGGTGACGATTTTGGACGGGCCGGGAATGGATCTCTCCTGTCTAACGGTGCCTGGAAGCATATAGGGCAATTGCGGCAGCATTTGAGACGTTGAGCGACCCAAATCCACCTGCCGCGTCAATTTTCACCAATTGATCGACAGTTTCCTTGGTTTTTTGCCGCAAACCAGGCCCTTCGGCCCCCAAAACCAGCGCGACAGGCTGGTCCAGCTTTCCACCCAAGGCCGATTCGATGGTATCTTCGGCCTCACCATCCAGACCCAGAACGAGAAACCCCATGCCCTGCAATTCGACAATGGCATCGGCCAGATTGCGCACGCGCAGATAAGGTTGCCGTTCCAATGCACCACTGGCCGTTTTGGCCAGCGCCCCGGTTTCCGGCGCGGAATGGTGCCGCGTTCCGATCACCGCACTGGCACCCAGCACCTCGGCCGAGCGCAGAATCGCCCCCACGTTATGCGGGTCCGTCACGCGATCCAGCAGAATCACGCGGGGATGTTCGCGGCCGATACAGTTCTCGGCCAGCCCGCCCCAATCCAGCGGCTTGACCTCAAGCGCAGCGCCCTGATGAACCGATCCCGGATCAATGGGGGCAGAGAATTTGCGCGGATCGACCATTTCGGCCTCAATCCCCGCGAATTCAATGGCTTCGCTCAGCTTATCGCGGGCATTTCGCGTCACGATCAGGCGCAGTTTACGGCGGCTGGGGTTCATCAGCGCATCGCGCACGGCGTGCAGACCGAACAGCCAAACGGTTTCCGATGCAGCCGCTTTGCGCGCCTGTTCTTTTTCAACGACCCACTTGGGTTTCTTCATTTCTTGGGCCTCCGGGCCGGGAATTCGGTTTCCTGCGTCAAAGCGGTATTTTCCTGTTGACGCTCCTTTAAGGCGCTAGTAATCACGCCTCCACGTCAGGTGCAACGCCTGACAGTGGGCGACAGGCCGCAAGGTGTGGCAGGGGACTGTAACTCCCTCGCGGAGACGCACGCCTGGTTCGATTCCAGGGTCGCCCACCATCTTCCTAACAGGAAAATAGATGGTGATGGGTCGTTAACTCGGCAGACACTCCCATTCTGCGATCACTTGTTTTCCGCGCACGGCCAGCACGAGACCAAATTGGTTCAGAACCGCCTCGCTTTGGGTTGGGCGCAACAACGCGACATCGCCGGGCAACACCGGTGCCGATCGGGGGCCCGTCCAGACTTCTTGATTGCTGGAACGCCCAAAGACCAGGGAATAGCGGAATCCGGTCGGAAAAACCGGATTGGCCAGAAAATGACCGCCGAAAACCGCGATATCTGTTTTTGAGCGCGGCAGAAAATCAAATCCGGGCAACAGGTTTCCCGGCATCGTCTTGAGAATTGGCGTCGCGATAAACGCCGCGGGCTGGAACGCCTCTGTTGTGGCGTGGTCAAAATCGGATGGCTTGACCAGCACCGAGCCAAAGGCGATTTCGGTGGCGCCGTCGGTTGCGGTGATGGACTGAAACGTCAGGCTGCCGCCGGTATTCAGGCACAACCCGTCGGGCAGACTGGCAGCCGCGCGACGAAACGCTTCTGCCGTCTTCCGGGCCGCCCGGTTTCGTAAGGGGCCGGGCAATTTGGCCAGATGCACCTCATATCCCATCATGCCGGACAGACGGGCATTGGCATTCGCCTCAACCTCTTGCGCGATCGCGGCAACCTGATCTGGCTGGAACCCGCCGCGATGCAGGCCGACATCAACCTCCAGCGACAGGCGTAGGGCCGATTGCCGCTCGGCAGCCAGTGCAAGGTAGTCCCGCAGCCGCTCTGGGCCGTCGATCAACCACTGAACCCGCGCCGCCGCATCGGGGCAATCGGACAAGACCCTCGCCGCAGTTCTGACGGGCAGCGGCTTGCCAATCAGGTGATCCGTCTTAGGTTCGGCCTGCAGCAAGGCCGTCAGCATCCGCCCGGAAAAGCTCATCAACCCCGATGTCTCCATCCGCTCGCGGATGTGATCCAGCAGCGGCAGGCAGGGCAAGGATTTTGCCACCAGACGGCGCTGCAACCCGCTGTCCGAGCTACGCGCAGCGAGGTCGCAATTGGCGTCCAGCCGATCCAGATCGATCACGACAACGGGCTGGTCCACCCCATATTGACGCAATGTCTCAGACAGGGATCGCAAGTATTCCGTCACGGCTGAAACACTCTGGCAAGGTCCGGGGTCAGGAATTTGCCCGCCGGATCAAGCTGTTCCCGCAGCGCGCAGAACCGGTCAAAATCCGGGTAAAGCACGGACAATTCTTTGTGGGTCAGACTGTGCATTTTACCCCAATGCGGGCGTCCGCCCGCCTCAAGAAACACCGGCTCCAGCGCGTCGAAATACCGGCGATGATCCTCTGCCGCATCGGTATGGATGGCAACCGATATGCGGGGCCCGCCCTGAAACGGCGAAAGGCATGCGCTATCGCCCGCTGTCTGGCGGATTTCGATGGGGAAATAGATGTCCTGGTGATTACGATGCAGACGGGTCATGACCTCTTGTAGCACGTCATGGGCGGTGTCGGGCGGCAGGTGATACTCCATCTCGTTGAACCGAATGTGCCGGTCGCTGCACAGGACCCGCCAGCTTTCGCCCACGTAATCCTCATCCGATTGGGCCATGGTCAGGAGGCTCAGCAGCATCTTGCGCAGCCCGCCGCTGATCCTGCCCGCATTGCGCGCAAGCTTCAGGACCTTGACGGCGACCATGTCCAGATCGCGCGGGGCCTTGCCTTCTGACGCGTCGGACAGGCTGTGACGGATTTCAACAGCCTTGCCGGTGAAGGGAATGTAGAAGAACTCAAAGTTTCGATTGTCGGCCCAGTGCTGATGCATATTGGCCAGGCTGTCCTTCAGATCGGCCAGCCGCACCTTTCGGCGCAGATTGTATTTGGGCACGGTCAAGACTTGCACCTCGGTCAGCACCCCCAGCATCCCCAGCGTGACCTGCGCCATTTCAAGCGGGATGTCATCGGTGGTCAGGATTTCCCCACCTGCTGTTACCAGTTTTGCCGCTGTGATCTCGGCAGACAAACAGGGCAACCCGCGCCCTGTCCCATGCGTTGCGGTTGACGCGGCCCCGGCCAGCGACTGCGCGTTGATGTCACCGAGATTGCGAAAGGCCAGCCCCTGCCCCGCCAGCGCCGGGGAAAGATCGCGCAATCGCGCATTTGCATTGACCCAGATACGATCACCATCCCGCGCGCCCAATACCGGAATGTCCAAGCGCGACAGGTCCAGTATCTGGTTCGCACCAGCCACAATCGGAGTGAAGGAATGCCCCGCGCCCACAACCCGCAGGCTTTGCGCCCCAGCGATGGCCTGTTGCACTTCGATCAGCGACCCCGGTTGTGCAATCGGCGTCTCGGCCCTTTGGGTTCCGGCCCAGTTCGTCCACATGTGCTGCCTCCTCTGAGGGCAGAGGATTGCAGCACATCCACGCTGAAACAAGTCAGGTTTTCAGGGCGTTACCCTACGAAACCCATTTTATGCCGCTGCCCGCTGCGCAGTCACGCGGTCCAGCCACGTGGTAATGGCGTCGAGGTTCGAGGCAACCTCTTCGGCGGCACCGCCAGTGAATTCCTGAAACTTCTCCATGTTCAGACCGTTCACGCCCACAAGCACCGGAATATCCTGCGCGAGTGCCTCGGCGATCACCGGGCGAAACCCGCGCCCGTCGGCTTCGTGCTTACCGAACTTGTTGATGATCAGAAGCTGCGGCGCATCTTCAAGCGAGGACGTGACATAGCCCACAGCCTGTTCCAACGCGGCCGGGTCCAGACGGCACCCGCGGGAATGTTCGCCCAGGGATTGCGAGATGCGGATGGTCTCTCCGTCCGGCAAGACGCGAACATCCATGTCGCATTTGCTGCTGTCGGCGCATTCGGTGTTGGTTTGGACCACACCGGCCAGATGGGCGCCCTTGTTCAACAGATGTTCGGCAACCGCGCTGAGCAGCCGGTCGGTTGCGCCGCGATCGGTAGTGGTAACATAGGCCAGATACATTCAGAGACCCTCGTATTTAAAGTCCAACAATTCAGATAGCACGCATGGCCCTGTCCCGCCACTCCCCTGCCTCAGGGCAAGGGGGACTGGCCGATCACAGATACGTGCAGGTGAAGCAGAACCGCAAAAGCGGCAAGAGAAATCAATACGGTCCACAGGCTGGGCCAAGGGCGCGGTGCCCGCAGCGACAGCCGCGCCGTGTTGCGGGACAGGCGATGCCATTCCGGGCCCATCTCGCGCATCTTGCGGCGGTCGATCAGGGCCATACCAAACACGGCAAACCCGGCGAATAGGCCGAACAGGATGACATGGGACAGGCTGCCATTGGCCAGCAGATGCGCCAGCGCCCACAGCATAAGGGCCACCAGCAAAGGATGGCGTGTCACCCTAAGGATGCCGGGATTTTCGGGATCAAAGGCGCGGTGCCCAAGACCGCCAAAGGAAAACGGGTTCTGAATCGACATCCCGCAGACGGCCAACCAGCACACAGCCGGCATCACCAATACTGGAATCCAGCGCAGGACCGCAAACGGAGGGATAACCTCAACATAAGGGGCGTCCGCTGCAGCCACGACCAGCCACCCCAGAACCAAAAGGGACAGGGCCGAATAAGCCGCGAAATAGGTCTTGCGCCCCATTACCCCGATCAATCGCCCGCGCAGGGCGGGTTGTGCGGGTATGGCGTGGGTCAGCAGGAATGTGATCAGCGCGGCAAGAAAAAGGCTCCAGCCCAGCATTGTAGTCTCCGACTTTGTTGGCACGGGTATAGGCCTGCCAAGGCCGCCCGTCTTTGTCCGAAATCAAGTGGATGGCCACCGCCCCAAATCCCGCCATTTTGATCGCGCCAAGGCTTGCAACCGCACGGCGCAAAGGTAACGCTGCCCCCCAAAGGAGCAGCCATGACCCATTTCGACCAGATCTTTGCAATGGCCGCCGATCGCCATGGCGGTGCGGACGCTTTGAACGCAAAGCTTGAACGCCCGAAATCGGCTGAGGAACTGGCCGCCCTGCCCGAGGACCGCTGGTTGTCGATCATCACAAAGACCGTGTTTCAGGCCGGGTTCAACTGGAAGGTCATCGAAAACAAATGGGACGGGTTCGAGGCCGCCTTTGACGGGTTCGACATCGGGCGCTGCGCCTTTATGGATGATGAGAAATTCGACGCGCTGCTGCAGGATACACGCATTGTGCGCAATGGCACCAAGATCGCCGCAGTGCGGGACAATGCCGCCTTTCTTCTGGAACTGCGGCAAGAGGGCGGCGTCGGCCAGATATTGGGCGGCTGGCCTTCAACCGACTTCATCGGCCTGCTGACGATGCTGGGCAAACGCGGATCACGGCTGGGCGGGGCCTCGGCCCAATATGCGATGCGCTTTGCCGGGCGGGACAGCTTTATCCTGTCGCGCGACGTCACCGCCCGCCTGATTGCCGAGGGCGTGGTTGACAAGGCCCCCACATCGAAAAAGGCGATGACCGCCGTGCAAGAGGCGTTCAACACCTGGATGGATCAATCCGGTCGGTCCTTGACGGAAATCAGCCGCGTCCTGGCGATGAGCCTGTGAAAGCCGGTTGCGAAACAGAGACTTCGAACTAGGCTTTGACCATGGCATTGCGCATTTTCATGATGGCCTTGTTGCTTCTGTCGTCCTGCGGTCGCCCCCTGACCGATCAGGAACGCGCCTTTGCAAGCCAGATACAGGGCGACACTCTGAACCTGGATCGTGTGCGTCTGGTCGAAGGGGCCCCTGTTGTACCCATCACATTCTACCGTCAGGAACGGCCCCGTCTGGCCTGCCGCGAGCGTATCCTGCCCCCACCCAAAGAAGGGGTCGTCACCGCAAAACCGGCCGCCGTGGCCCTGTTCAACAAGGTCTATTTCACGCGCGACTGGTATCTTGAGGACTACATGACGGATTTCCCCGATCAGATGAACCTGATCGCGGCCATGCTGCTGGCGCATGAGTTGACGCATGTTTGGCAATGGCAGAACCGAGAGACGACGGGCTATCACCCCCTGCGCGCCGCAGCCGAACACGGCGGCAGCGATGACCCGTATCTGTTCGATCTGGAAACCTCGCCCGATTTTCTGGCCTATGGATTCGAACAGCAGGGCGCGATTGTCGAAGAATATGTCTGCTGCCGCGCACTGGACCCGCAAGCCCCCCGCACCCAACGCCTGCATGACATGCTGGGCGCGCATTTCGATCTGGCAGCCCTGCCCGATCAACCGCGCAACCAGAGCATCCTGCTGCCGTGGAGCGAGGCTAAGATCGACGGAATTTGTCGCTAAAACCTACTGGCTCTGCAGCGTCTCAAGATAGGCGACCAGATCCACGATGGGCTGACTGGTCAGGATTGGCTGCCCTTGGGGCGTTTTCATCGACGTATCCTGCCCGTCGAAATACGGCCCATAGACCGGCATCGGGCTGCCATGGCTGACCAGCGGGTCCCGCCCGTCGATCCGCGCCACGACGCGGGCTGTGGGGAATACCCCGTCTTCACCCGACAGTTTGGTCAGGTCGACAGGCTGGATGACCAGCACCCCGGCCATTGGCCCGTGCCCGGTTGCGTCGATCCCGTGACACGTCGCGCAATAATGCTGATACAACTCGGCCCCGGTTTCCACGTTCTGGGCTGCCGCGTGCGACGCCAACGCCAGCACACCAATTGAAACTGCACTTCGTATCGCTCTGCTCATCGCATCCTCCTGTCACGATTGGCATTTACAGGCTTGCTCAAGGACGGGCTTGCCGCAATGATCCAGATCAACGCAGCCGGAGGATACGGGCGATGACACAATATGCAGCCATCATGCTGGCAGCCGGGATCGGCGTCCCCATTCTGGCCGCCCTCAACGCGGCTTTGGGTAAATTGATCGGATCGCCGACCACCGCTGCGGTGGTTCTGTTTGCCATTGCTTTTGCCTCATCCGCGGCCGTGATGGTGCTGTTTCCGGGGTTTGGGGCCCTGCCCAAAATCGCAGAAACACCCAAGCATCTTTTGCTGGGCGGCGTTCTGATTGCCTTTTACGTGCTGTCGATCACCCATGTCGCGCCGCATTTCGGCGTCGGCAATGCGGTGTTCTTTGTTCTGATCGGGCAGCTGATAAGCGCCGCCGCCATTGATCACTTTGGCCTGTTCGGCGCTCAGGTCACGCCGCTGACGTGGATACGCGCAGGCGGCATCGCCGTGATGGCAGCGGGTGTGGCGATCACTCAACTGGCCTGAGAATGCCGCTCTCCAGCCTTAGTTTTCGATCCATCCGCGCCGCAAGGTCCATGTTGTGCGTGGCGATCAGAGCCGACAGCCCCTCATCCCGCACCAGAGCCATCAAGGCATCAAACACCTGATCCGAGGTCTCGGGGTCCAGGTTGCCCGTCGGCTCGTCCGCCAATAGCACCCGAGGTTTGTTGGCCAACGCCCGGCAGAACGCGACCCGCTGCTGTTCCCCCCCCGACAGCGCCGCAGGGCGGTGATCGGCCCTTGCGGCAACGCCCACCCGGTCCAGCAATTCCATCGCCCTGTCCTGCGCCGCCTTCTCAGACGTGCCATTTGCCAGTTGCGGCAGGGTGATATTCTCAAGCGCCGTGAACTCGGGCAGCAGATGGTGGAACTGATAGACAAAGCCCACATCCTGCCGCCGGAGGGCTGTGCGGGTCCGGTCCCCCTTGCCGGTGACGTCTTGCCCGGCAATCTCGACCATCCCTGAATCCGGCGTATCCAACAGCCCCGCGATATGCAGCAGGGTCGATTTGCCCGCCCCGGATGGGGCTACCAGCGCCACCGCCTCGCCCGCGCGCATCTCCAGATCGGCACCGCGTAACACCTGCACCTCGCCCGGTGTACCCTTGAGATAAGTCTTGGTCAGACCGTTCAGCCGCATCGTCACATCATTCATAGCGCAGCGCCTCAACCGGGTTCAGCCGCGCCGCGCGGCGGGCGGGGAAATAGGTGACAAAGAAAGACAGGCCCAGCGACAGGCCCACCGCCTTCAGGACATCCGACAGGTGCAACTCAGCCGGAAGGGCATAGATACCGCGAATGGATGGGTCCCAGACGCCGCCGCCCATGACGAAATTCACGAACGAGAAAATCGGGTCGATATAGATCGCAAAGAGGCATCCCAGAACCACCCCCATCGCGGTGCCAATGATCCCGGTAAATGCGCCGCAGATGAAAAACACCCGCAAGACCGAGCCCTCGCTTAACCCGATAGTACGCAGAATGCCGATATCGCGCCCCTTGTTCTTCACCAGCATGATCAGCCCCGAGACGATATTCATTGCCGCGATCAGCACCAGAATCGACAGAATGATAAACATCACATTGTCTTCGACTTCCAACGCCCGCAAAAACCCGCCCGAGGCGTCCTGCCATGTCCAGATCTGGCTGCGCTCGCCCGCCGCCTCAAGGATCGGGATCAGGATCGGGGTCAGGTCTTCGGGGCGGTCGACCATCACCTCAATCTCATCGGCAACACCTTCGCGATTGAAAAAGCTCTGCGCTTGTTCAAACGGCATGTAGACGCGGGTGCGGTCGATGTCATAGCGCCCGGCAGAAAACACATAGACCACGCGGTAGGCACTGACCCGGGGCGAGGTTCCAAAAGCTGTCTTCACCCCGTTGGGCGAGGTCAGCTTGACCGTATCCCCCACGGTCGCCCCAATGCTGCGTGCCACGCCCGAGCCGATGGCGATCACAAATTCCTCATTCTGGAACTCGGACAGATCGCCCACCGCCTGATCGCTTTGGGCGACGCCCGGCAGGTCCAACAAATCGTCGGGCTGGATGCCGAACACCTCAACCCCGCTGCTGCGGTCACGATTGGTGATCAGCACTTGCCCCTTGACCAAAGGCGCGGCCCGCTGCACGCCGGAGACCTGTGCGATACGGTCGGCAACCGCATCATAATCCTCGATCGTACGGTCCAGCCTGCCCTGCGCGTCGAAATTGCCCGCTGAGTAGACCGTGACATGGGCATTTGCACCCAGAATGGTGCCGACAAACTCCGCCCGAAATCCGGACCGAACGGCCAGAGTCGCGATCAAAGCAAAAACGGCCAGCGTGATTCCGATCAGGGAAATCCATGTCATGACGCTTACGCCGCCCTCAGCCCGGCGCGCACGCAGGTATCGCCAGGCGATCTTCCATTCAAATGGGGCAAAGGGCGGGGGCGTCTTGGCCATGTCTGCTCCGGGGCTTTTTCACTTGGCGCGACCCTTTCGGCATTTCACCGGATGGTCAAGTTGCTTATGCGTGTCCCCGTTTGGCAGCGCTGCAGGAACGATATTGGATGTATAGCAAAACGAATCAGTCTCAGGGCCACTCTGGCCTGAGGTGATGTGCGCACAAAAAGATATACCCATGGTTGTGACGCACTTCACAGACAGCTCTTGATTGTTTCAGTTATGAAGTTAATCAGACGGTTGCGTGACGGACTGCACTCAAAATGCAACAATCGTTAAGCAACTTTATTTCGTCTTTTGCTTATTTTTAGAAACTTTGCCACCTTAAATTCAAGGGGGATACCAATTTCAGAGCGGGGGTCGCTCATGTTTGTAAAGAGTAATACCGAAGTACTGGACCCTATTTTGGTCCGAAATCCTGCGAATGAGCTGGATTGCGAAACAGCCGCATTGCTGCGCGCAACCATTCGTCCGATCTTTGACGCAGCTGCAAGCTGGGCCAGTTTGACCGATATTCTAAAAGATAAAGGATACCGGCTTGTGTTCCGCCAGGGCCGTCTGTGCCTCACTGATCACGCAACGGATGAGCGGGTTTGCGGCATACGGTTCTTGGGATTTGAGTTCACAGAACTGGTCAGACGCCTTGGGCGCCCGATCGTTGTGCCGCACGGCAACAGTGCTGACGGAGAGATCCTGGCCCAACGGCCGGACGTTCAGCCCGGCTAGAACCGCCGCCAGAACTGCATCTTGCGGCGCAGAGTCTTGAACAGGCTGTATAGCGCGGCGCGGGCAATCGCGGGCTGCGACAGGGTTTTCAGAAATATCGTGCCGGAAACGCGCAGCGGCAGATGCCCCTTCTTGTACCAGTCAAGACGGTCTGCGTCCGAATAAGAGGACAGATCGCAAAACTGGCTATAATTCTTCAACCAACAGGCTGCCATCTCGGCCCCTGCCTTATCCGTGTCCGCTGACACGCCACCAATCCGGAACAGGGACACCGGGGCCTGCAGGCGCTGCCCGGAATGCCCGGACAGGATCATACGCAGAACCATGTCGTAATCTGCCGCGATGCGGAATTGCAGATCGTGACCGCCCAATTCCTGAAACAACGCGCGTTTCAAGACCATCGCGTTATGCCCAAAGGGCAGGCGCTGCAGGATCGACTTGGGCGTCAGGCGACGTGCATGGCGTCGGTGCCCGTCATCGTCAAAGAACACCGTCTCACCGTAAACAAAGTCTGGCCGGTCGGGCTCCAACGCCTTTTGGACGCGCGACAGGCTGTCTGGGCCTGCGATCAGATCATCCGAGTTCAGGAACAGGATATAGTCGCCGTGACACCGCTCAACCGTCTGGTTCATCGCGTCATAGAGGCTTTGATCCGGCGCGCAGAAATACTGGATCGGAATGGGGTTGTCCGAGACCGAGATCTTTTCAATCGCCTGTTTCAGCAAGTCTTGCGTGCCGTCATCAGACTGACCGTCCCAAATCACATGCTCGATATCGCGAAAAATCTGCGACTGGACGCTGTCCAGCGCGGCAAGGATTTGCTCGCCGCGCCCGGCCTCGATCAGGTTGCGCGTGACCGTGATGACCGAGATCAGCGGTCTCTGATCCTGTTCAGGCGATTTGCTCATAAATCCCGGCAACTTTTGTGACGGCGGCCTCGGGGCTCAGTTCTTCGCTTTCGCCGGTGCGACGGCAGGTCAGTTCGACCACGCCGTTCTTCAGGCCGCGCGGGCCAACAGTGATGCGCCACGGCAGACCGATCAGGTCCATGGTCGCAAACTTGCCCCCGGCCCGTTCATTGCGGTCATCATAGAGCGGTTCCAGCCCCAAGGCAGTCAGCGCGCCATAAAGCTTTTCACAGGCTGCATCCGCCTCTTCATCGCCTTGCTTGAGGTTGACGATCCCGCAGTGGAACGGCGTCACGCCCTCGGGCCAGATGATGCCCTTGTCATCGTGGCTGGCCTCAATGATCGCGCCAATCAGGCGGCTGACGCCGATACCATGGCTGCCCATGTGTACGGGCGTCGGTTTGCCATCCGGGCCTTGGACGGTTGCGCCCATGGCTTCGGAATACTTGGTGCCGAAATAGAAGATTTGCCCCACTTCAATCCCGCGCGCCACGCGGCGACGATCCTCGGGCACCTGATTGAACAGCGCCTCGTCATGGGTTTCATCGGTACGTGCGTATTTCGAGGTGAACTCCTCCAGAATGGCCTGACATTGCGCCCGATCGTCATAGTCGATCTGACGATCCCCAAAGGTAAGGTCGGTGACGGCGCTATCATAGAAGACCTCGGACTCACCGGTTTCGGCCATAACCAGGAACTCATGCGTGTCATCGCCACCGATGGGGCCGGAATCGGCGCGCATCGGGATGGCCTGAAGGCCCATGCGTTCGTAAGTGCGCAGGTAGCTGACCAGATGGCGGTTATAAGCGTGCAGCGCATCCTCTTTGGTCAGGTCGAAGTTGTAGCCGTCCTTCATGTAGAATTCACGCCCCCGCATCACGCCGAAACGCGGACGGATTTCATCGCGGAACTTCCACTGGATTTGATAGAGCGTCAGCGGCAGGTCTTTGTAGCTGTTCACATGGCCACGGAAGATGTCGGTGACCAGTTCCTCAGCCGTGGGGGTATACAACATGTCCCGTCCGTGACGGTCCTGCATCCGCAGCATTTCCTGACCGTAATCGTCATAGCGCCCGGATTCACGCCACAGGTCCGCCGATTGCAGGATCGGCATCTGAATGGCGATGTGACCGGCCCGCGCCTGTTCTTCATGCACGATATTTTCCAGCTTGCGCAACACTTTGAACCCCAGCGGCAGCCAGGAATAAATCCCGGCGGATGCTTGCTTGATCATCCCCGCGCGCAGCATCAGCCGGTGGCTGACGATCTGAGCCTCGGAGGGGTTTTCCTTGAGAACGGGCAGAAAGTAACGGCTGAGGCGCATATTGTAACCTTAAAGGTGAAAGTTCACTTGAAAAGTGATTATGCCAAAGCCTCGCCGGGGGCAATCGGGCATTGGCGTTTTTGCGACCTCGGGTCAGTCGGATTTTTGATTGACCCGCCGATCAGGGTTTTCAAATGTGACAGAAATGTAAAACCCACGAGGCACCGATGCAGACCATTCAGGAACCCGCCCGCCAGATTCCCGTCATCCATCAGACAGACGTTCTGGTCGTCGGCTCTGGCCCCGCCGGGCTGGCCGCCGCGTTGGCAGCCGCGCGTGCCGGGGCCGAGGTGTCGCTGGTCGACCGCTTTGGCTGCATGGGCGGCAACATTACCGCCGTCGGCGTCGAAGGCTTCGCATGGTATCGCCACGAACAAACGGTTGAGGCCGGCGGCATCGGCATGGAATTCGAAACCCGCGCCAAGGACATGGGCGCAGCCGTGCCGGAAAGCCAGTCACTGAGTTATGAGCTGGACAGCGAAGGGTTCAAACTGGTGGCCGACAAACTGGTGGATGAGGCGGGCGTGCATCCGATGCTGCACCGTCAGTTCGTGGCCCCCATTATGGACGGCGACCGGATCACCGGCATCATCACCGAATCCAAAGCCGGGCGCGAGGCGATTTTGGCCCGCGTGGTGATCGACGCCACCGGCGACGCCGACGTGGCCCATCGCGCGGGCGCCCCCACTCACAAGACCGCGCGCGAGGATATGATGGCCGCCTCGGTCATGTTCCATTTGGCCGGTGTCGACAAGCGCGCCTTTATGGAGGGCGTCAAGGCCGATCCGCAGACCTACAAGGACTGGGGCGGCGGTGGTGAATGGAACATCGAGACCTCGGGCAAAGAGGACGACATGTTCTCGCCATTTGTGCACAAACCCTTCCAACAGGCGATTGATGCGGGCCTGATCCCGGCGCATCTGAACACCATCGCGGGCACCTGGGGCGCGATGCACGACACAGGTGAGCTGACCTATATGAACCTCATCCATCTGGCTGAAATCGACGGCACCGACCCTGACAGCCTGACGCGCGGTGAGATCGAAGGCCGCCGCCAATCCATGCTGGCCATCGAGGCGCTGCGCCGCTTCATGCCCGGGTGCGAGAACGCACGCCTGCGGAATTTCGGCATGACCATCGGCATCCGCGACACCCGCAAGATCGACGCGGTGTACAACATGACCGAAGACGACGCCCGCCATCAGGGCCGGTTCGAAGATACAATCGGCATCTACCCCGAATTCATCGACGGCTATGGCATCCTGATCCTGCCCACGACCGGGCGGTATATGCAGATCCCCTATCGCTCGATGCTGCCCAATGGGATCAAGGGGTTGCTGGTTGCGGGCCGCTCGCACGGGTCCGACAAGGTGGCCCATGCCGCCACGCGCAACATGGCCTGCTGCGCGGTCATGGGTCAGGGCGCAGGCATCGCCGCTGCGCTGTCGTTGAAAAGCAACCAGGACGTGCATGAGTTGAACCTCGCCCCCGTTCACAAGGAATTGGATCGGCAGGGTGTGAGGATTCACTGATGCAGCAAATCCCTACTATAGACGTCTCGCCGCTGTGTGATCGCGATCATCCCGACTATGACCTGACCGTCCGGCACGTCATGGACGCCTGCACCGGGATCGGGTTTCTCTCGATCACAGGAACGGGCATTCCGCCGGAAAAGGTCGATCAGGTGCGCCGCTGTGTGCAGGCAATCTTTGACATCGAAGAAAGCGCCAAATGGGATCAGGCCATCACCCGCGAGAACTATCGCGGGTACATCCCGATGGGATTCTTCACGCCCAATGACGGTTCGGGCAAAGCCGACAAATACGAGGGCTACAAGCTGCATCGCGAAACCGCGCCTGACGCGCCCATCCGCAAGGACTGCGCGCTGTACGGTCCGAATATCTGGCCGCGTGAGGTGCCTGAGGCGGGGCAGATCATCCTCGCCTACTGGGCGCAATTGTACGCAGTGGCCGATCTGCTGCTGGGCGCGCTTGAGGTCGGTCTCAACCTGGCCCCAAACACGCTGCGCGATGCCTTCCGTGATCCGATGACCAACATGACCCTGCTGCATTATCCGCCGCAGGCCCCGGATGAGGGCGGCTATGGCATCCATCCGCACAAGGATACAGATGCGCTGACCATCATCGCGCCCGATCCCGTCGGCGGGCTTGAGGTGCAGACCCGCGATGGCGGCTGGATCACCCCCGACTGCCCGCCAGGCGGGTTCATCGTCAATATCGGCGATATGCTGGAGTTGTGGTCCGGTGGACGGCTGAAATCCACGCCGCACCGGGTGGTCAACCGCTCGGGCCGCGAGCGGTACTCGTTCCCCTATTTCGCCGTCCCCCGCCATGATGTCGTGGTCGCGCCACTGGTTGATCCCCTGCCCGGATTTGGACGTCCACCGGTGCATTGCGGCCACTGGTCGGCCGAGATTTGGCGCACCAACTGGCCCGACGAACATGCGGATGACACCACGCCCGAACTTGGAACGCTCAGCGACTGAAACCCGCATTTCCGACCCACCATGAACCGCTTGCATCACAGGGCTGCATGCGCCAAGAACATATGCAAGAACCGATAACAAGGGGACGGGCATGGCTCTGCCGGTGAAGGATCAACTGCGGTACTGGGGCGTAGCTGCTGCGGTCTTTGTGCTGATGTTATGGGCCCTTGGCGACGTTTTGCTGCCTTTTGTCATCGGCGGCGCAATTGCCTATTTTCTGGACCCGGTCGCGGACAGGCTTGAGGCGCTGGGCCTGTCGCGAATGGCCGCCACCGGGATCATCACCATTGTCGGCGTTCTGGGCTTTGTCCTGATGATTCTGATGGTGGTGCCTGCCCTGATCACACAGTTGATCGATCTGGTCGAAGTACTGCCAAGCCTGTTCAAAGAGCTGCGGGGCTTTATCGAAAAGCAGTTCCCGTCGCTGCTGGATTCCGAATCCAGCTCGCACCAGGCGCTGGTTTCCATTGGCGAAACACTGCAATCGAAAAGCGGTGATTTGCTGCAATCGGTGATCGCGTCGCTTGGCTCGGCCATCAATGTTGTTGTGCTGCTGATCATTGCCCCCGTCGTAGCAGTCTATCTGCTGATGGACTGGGACCGCATGATCGCCCGGATCGGAGAGCTGCTGCCGCGCGACCACGCCCCCACGATCAAGCGTCTGGCGGGTGAGATTGACGCAGTTCTGGCCTCGTTCGTACGTGGCATGGGCACGGTCTGTCTGATCCTTGGCACCTATTACGCGGTGGCCCTGATGGCCGTTGGCCTGCAATTCGGTCTGATCGTCGGGTTCATCGCGGGGCTGGTGACCTTCATTCCCTATCTGGGGGCGCTGATCGGCGGCACATTGGCGATTGGTCTGGCGCTGTTCCAATTCTGGGGGGACTGGACCCATATCGGACTGGTCGCAGGCATCTTTGCCCTGGGTCAGGTGACCGAAGGCAATTTTCTGACCCCCAAGCTGGTGGGGCATTCGGTGGGCCTGCATCCGGTCTGGCTGCTGCTGGCGCTGTCGGTTTTTGGCGCTCTGTTTGGCTTTGTAGGCATGTTGATCGCGGTTCCCGTGGCCGCAGCTCTCGGTGTGGTGGCCCGCTTCCTGACATCGGTTTATCTGGACAGTCGCCTGTATACTGGCCTTGAAGGACTGAATCAGGAAGACGAATAAATGTCCCGACAACTCAGCTTTGACCTACCGGCCAAAACCGCACTGGGCCGCGAGGATTTCTTTGTCTCACCAGCCAATGCGCTGGCGGTTGCGATGATTTCGGCCACGTCCTGGCCCGGCAACAAACTGGTGCTCAGCGGCCCTGCGGGCGCTGGCAAAACGCATCTTGCCCATGTCTGGGCGGCCGAGACCGGAGGCCGGATCATTCAGGCCCGTGACCTGCGTTACGAGGATGTACCAGCGCTGGCCAGCACACCGATCGCGGTCGAAGACGTACCGATGATCGCCGATGACCCCGAACAACAAAAGACCCTGTTCCATCTGCACAATCTGGCTTTGGCCGAGGGTCACGCCCTGCTGATGACCGGGCGGCTGGTGCCCAAGCTGTGGCAATTGCCCCTGCCCGATCTGCAAAGCCGCATCGAAGGCGCGCATCACGTTGCGTTGGACCCGCCCGATGACGCGCTGTTGGGTGCTGTTTTGGCCAAGCTCTTTATCGACCGGCAATTGAACCCCGGCCCCGAGGTCATCGCCTATCTGGTCAAACACATGGATCGCCGTTTTGAAACCGCAGCCGAGGTTGTGGCGCGGCTGGATCAGATTGCGCTGTCGGAAAAACGCGAAATCACGCGTTCACTGGCCATCAGAGTATTGAATTCGGACGGAAGCGATGTCGAACCAGACAATTGACCCAACCCCGACGATTTCGCAAACTGCCACCGGAACATCTGGACAAGACATGGATCAAGCCGTCGAAATCGACATTCCGGACTGGGGACCTTTTGGAAAGCCGTTGTTTGACAACCCCGAGGCCCGCGCCCTGTCGCGGGTGGGCGTTGTCGATGTGGGGTCGAACTCGGTCCGGATGGTGATCTTTGACGGGGCCGCACGGTCTCCGGCCTATTTCTACAATGAAAAGGTGATGTGCGAACTGGGTGCGGGACTGTCAGAGACCGGGCGGCTAAACCCCCTCGGACGGGCGCGCGCGCTGGACGCCTTGCGCCGGTTTCAGCGTCTGGCCGATGACCTGGGGCTGCCCGGCCTTCATGTGGTTGCCACCGCAGCCGTGCGCGAAGCCGAAGATGGGCCAGAATTCTGCGACGAGGTCCATAAAGAAACCGGCCTGACCGTATCGGTGATTGATGGCGGTGAAGAGGCCCGGCTGTCGGCGCAAGGCGTGCTTTTGGGCTGGCCCGGGGCTTACGGTTTGATCTGCGACATCGGTGGTTCGTCCATGGAACTGGCCGAGATTGGCGGCGGCGATGTCGGGCGTCGGGTGACATCCGCCCTGGGTCCACTGAAACTGCGCGACATCAAAGGCGGGCGACGCGCGCGCAAGGCGCATATCAAAGCCACGATGGAAGAGTTGCGCGGACAGATGGGCCAACAGCGCGACCGCCTGTTTCTTGTGGGCGGCAGCTGGCGTGCCTTTGCGCGGCTGGACATGTTGCGGCGCGGCTACCCGCTGAATGTGCTGCACGAATACCGCATGACCACCAAACAGGTGCATGAGACCATCAAGTTCATCGAAAAGGGCGATCCCGACAAGCTGCGCAGCCAGGCCGGGGTGTCCAGCTCGCGCATGGCGCTGATCCCTTATGCGATGGACGTGCTGGCGCGGTTGATCCGGACTTTCAAGCCCAAGGACATCGCCATCTCAAGCTATGGCATTCGCGAGGGGCTGCTTTATGAACAAATGCCGCAAATCCTGCGCGATCGCGACCCGTTGATCGAAGCCAGCCGGTTTTCTGAGGCCAAGGATGCCCGTCTGCCGGGCTTTGGCAAACACCTCTATTATTTTGTGATGCCTCTGTTCAAATCGGCCCCAGAGACGCGCGTGCGCCTGATCAAGGCCGCGTGTCTGCTGCACGATGTCAGCTGGCGCGCGCATCCCGACTATCGGGCCGAAGTCTGTTTCGACTATGTCACTCGCGCCAATCTGGGCGGGCTTAAGCACTCGGAACGGGTGTTTATCGGCCTCGCACTCCAACATCGTTACCGCAATAAACGCGAAGGCAACCGGTTTGAACCGCTTTACAAGCTGCTTGAGGAGAAAGACCAGAAACAGGCCGAAATTCTGGGCAAGGCGATGCGGTTCGGGGCCATGCTGTGGATGCAAAATGACGCCACCATGGGCCGATTGCGCTTTTACCCAAAGAAACGTCAGCTTGAGCTTTTGTTGCCCAAGGCTGCTGGCCCCCTATTCAACGAAGTGGCCGAAGCACGGCTGAATTCGCTGGCCGCCGCTTTGAAATCGGATACGCGCGTCCTAATCCGCGGCTAAAGCGTTTCGGGTTTGACTTGAGACACGAATACCCTGCCACGCCTGTGGCGTTCTCGGGACATTCGTGTCGCAGAGTGGTTCAGGTAAAACCCGAAACGCTCTAAGCGTCAGATTTCTGTGGCACCATCCGAGTCCGGCTGTGGCAGATCCGGGTTCTCTGGCTCAGACTCAAGCGGTTTTTTACGGATGATGATGTCACCATTCGGTAGGATTTCGGGCGCGTCATAAGCGCTCCAATCCTCAATCTCACCCGCCAGATCAGCCAGTGCAGGACCCATCTGCGCAAAGAACGATTCCATGGTCGGGCCGAACTGATCGACCATCCCCTGAAAATCCTCTAACGCGGGCTCCATTTCCTGCCGCAACCCTTCAAAAAACAGCTCAGCCCCCTGCTCCATCAGGGACTTTCCGGTGTCTTCCTCGGCTGCGGCTGGCAGCGCCGTAAACGCGACCGCACAGATCGTAACAAGATGTTTCATGTTTCTGAATATAAGCCCTGACACCCGCAGATGAAAGGTCAGAGCCGGATATCCAACGTGACCGGAAAGTGATCCGAGGCCGTCAGCAAGGCGTTTTGCAGATCCGGTAAGGCCCGGATTTCGGGATCATTCAAAGGGTGCCAAATGCGCCAGACCGGGTCCAGTGCCCGCAGATTTTCGCTGATCATGACATAGTCCAGCAGCGCCTCAAGGTATTGCCCCTTCCCTCGGGCAAACCGCGCCGTTGAAGCGGCTGGATCGCCCCCTGCAGCATAGGGATCGTACAAGCCAGCTTGTAGCAATATCTCAACCGAGGATCGCCCGAACAGGTGCTCAAACTCATCCAGTCCCGGCCCATCATTCAGATCGCCCATCAGGATCACTGGCTGGTGATCCGCAACATGCGCACCGATCCGGCGCGACAGCCACACGGCCTGCGCCAGTTGTTTGCGGCGATTGGCGATTGAGATGCGGATCGCCTCATCCCGCGACCCGGCCCCATGCGGAGCCTTGGATTTCAGATGCGCCCCGATCAGCCGGACCTGCGCCCCGCCCGTGGTCTGCAGCGACAGCTCCATCGGGGGTTTAGAGAACCGCACATGGTCCTCGGTCACGTCGATGTCGAGGTCGATGTGAAACACGCCATCAAAGCGCGGGGCCTCCTTGTCGCCGGCGACCGGATCATGGCGCGCTGTCACCATCTTCGGATCATAAAGCAGCGCCAGTTCCTGATCCGTGTCATTGGGAAAACCCATCACCGCATGGGATGTGCGCAGATCAAACGCCTCGGCAAAGCCCTGCAAAGCGCGGACGGTGTTTTGTCTGCTCCCTGTATTGGGGGCCTCGACGATCAGAATGGCATCCGCATCCAGCGCTGTCAGCACTTTGGCAATCGCTTCGACCTGCTGCGCCTTGGTGACGTTGTAGCGGCCCGACCAGCTGTCATCGACCAGCAGCTTGTCATTGCGGTCAAACAGATTGGCGAACCATTCTATATTGTAGGTCGCGAGCCGCACAGGCTCAGGCCCGCGCGCCGTTGATCTCATCCCAGGCGCGGTTGATGTCGATCATCTTCTTCTCGGCCAGGCGGATCGCTTCTTCGGGCACGCCTCGGGCCATCATCGCATCGGGATGGGTTTCGCGCACCAATTGCCGCCAGACCTTGCGAATATCAGGCAGCGCCATGTCGCGCGGCACGCCGAGCACCGTATAGGGGTCCTTGGGCGCATCCGGCACAAACCGCGCACGCAGGGCCAGGAACTGGGCATCGGTCTGGCCGAAAATCCGGCTGACTTCTTCCAGAAATTCGTTTTCGTTGGGGTGATAGAACCCATCGGCCATGGCGATATGGAACAGCCCCTCCATCAGGTCGCACAGCGTGGTGCTGTCATCCGCGAACATCTGCGCGATCTTGCGGGCGTAATCCTGATAGCCCGCGACATCGGTCCGTGCCATGTCAAAGACGCGGGCGGCTCCGGCCTCATCATCGCGGGCGATCTGGAACACGTCGCGAAAGGCGGTGACCTCGTCGCGGGTCACCTGCCCATCGGCCTTTGCCATCTTTGCGCCCAACGCGATCACGGCGATCGTAAATGCGACCGATCGTTCGGGCGGCGTGCGCAGTTTCTCAAAAACAGCGGTGAGGCTTTCGCCTTGGGCAAGCGCGCTAAGCGCGTCAGAGATACGGGTCCAGATCGACATGAGCGCACCCTAGCGTCCCAATTCGCAACTGTCAGGTGCGACAGATCACTCTTGCGCAAGAATTTTCTGCATCAGCACCAGATCCAGTCGTTTGCCCCATTTGAAACCTACCTCGGGCATAAGTCCGACGTGTTTGAACCCCAGCGCGGCGTGAAACGCGATGGCCGCAGGATTGGCCGAGGAAATACCGGCCACCAAAACATGAACCCCCTCTTGCAGGGCAATGTCCTCAAGCGCGGCCATCAGGGCTCGACCTGCGCCCTGCTCACGTGCGGCGGGCGTCAATTGGACCGTATGCTCGCAGCATTGCGCGTATCCCGGTCCATTCCGGAAAGGACCAAAGGTCGCAAAACCCAAAACCTGACCGTCTTTTTCGGCCACCAGAAATGCAGGGCTGCGTGTTTCAATTTCCCGGGCAATCGCTGCTGCGTCGCGCTCTTGCGTGGTAAAGGTCACCAGCGTATCACGTATGATTGCATTGGTGATTGCGGCTACTGCCTCGGCATCCGAGGTCCGGGCCTGCCTGATCATCATTCCAGCACGCGTGGCCCATGCGGCGTGTCGAATTCAGCGCGCAGCGCGGCGGGACCGGTGTCGAAGGCCACATACTCCAGCGCTCCCAACAGCTGCGCCAGATCCAGCGCGTCCGGGTGGTAGACCACCAGCCGCCGCAGGTTGCAGCCGCTGTCCTGCAGCATTCGGGCCGGGTGCAAATCCCCATGCCATTGGATCAGCGCCGGAAACAGATTGTCAAAAGGCAGCCTTCCATTGGGCGGCACGGCCATTTGCCATCGCAGAGCCCCCCGCGCCAGATCAATGGGCTGACCGACACCATCGGGAAACAGCGCCAGCGCGGCGTCGATATCCGGCACCCGGCAAATCCAGTTTGTCAGGCGCGGCTTGCCTGCGAACCGGTCCAGATCAAACCATCTGGTGCGTTCCAGCCGAGGCGCTCCGGGGTCAATCGCGATGGCCTCAAGGTACAGACCGTTTTTCAATCCCAAAAGGCGGTTATGGGTCCCGAAAGCATCATGCTTGCCGCCTTCTTGCAGGTGCACACCCAAGGCGTCTTCGATATGCGCGGCGGCCTCTTCCAGCGTTTCGCCCGCCACGGCCAGATGATCCAACAGCATGTGCGACCTCTCAAACGATTGCGACCAGACCCGCAGGGGATCTGGTCGCATGTTTTCGTCAAAGTCGCGCGATCACAAGATTTTTCGTCGAAAAATCTTGGCCAGCGTCACGCTTTGGCTTCCTGGATCAAACGCAGGATGTCCTGTGCAGCCTCGGGGATGTTGGTTCCGGGCCCAAAGATCGCTTTGACCCCGTGGTCATAGAGGAACTGGTAATCCTGCTGCGGGATCACCCCACCGCAGATGACGATGATGTCTTCGGCACCTGCTTTCTTGAGTTCTTCCACCAATTGCGGAGCAAGCGTTTTGTGCCCGGCGGCCTGCGAGGAAATACCGACGACATGGACGTCATTGTCCACCGCATCCTGCGCTGCCTCGGCCGGGGTCTGGAACAAGGGCCCGACATCCACGTCAAAGCCGATATCGGCAAAGGCTGTGGCAATCACCTTGGCGCCCCGGTCGTGCCCGTCCTGCCCCATCTTGACCACCAAAAGACGCGGGCGGCGACCTTCAGCCTCGGCGAAATCTTCGATGGATTTCTGGATCGCGGCGAAGCCTTCATCGCCTTCATACGCTGCGCCATAGACACCGGCCAGCGTCTTTACTTCGGCGCGATGGCGGCCGAACTCTTTCTCCATAGCCATGCTGATCTCTCCTACGGATGCACAGGCGCGGGCGGCCTCGACGGCGGCGGCCAGCAGGTTTCCACCCTCTTGGGCGGTCTTGGTCAGCGCGTCCAGCGCCTGTTGGCATGCGGCATCGTCGCGAGTCGAACGGATACGTTCGAGCCGGGCGACCTGTGCCTCACGCACAGCAACGTTGTCGACGTCCAGAATGTCGATCGGGTCTTCCTGTTCCTTGCGGTATTTGTTGACGCCGACGATTACCTCATCGCCCCGATCGATCATGGCCTGACGGCGCGCGGCGCTTTCTTCGATCCGCAGCTTGGGCATGCCCGAGGCGACGGCCTTGGTCATGCCGCCCATTTCCTCGACCTCTTCCATCAGGGCCCAGGCTTTTTCGACCAGCTCATTGGTCAGGCTTTCGACATAGTAGGACCCCGCCAGCGGATCGACCACATCGGTCACGCCGGTTTCTTCCTGCAGCACCAACTGCGTGTTCCGCGCGATCCGGGCCGAGAAATCGGTGGGCAGGGCAATCGCCTCATCCAACGCGTTGGTGTGCAGCGACTGCGTACCGCCCAGAACCGCGCTCATCGCCTCATAGGCGGTGCGGATCACGTTGTTATAGGGGTCTTGTTCCTGCAACGACACACCGGAGGTCTGGCAGTGCGTACGCAGCATCTTGGAGCGTTCGGATTTCGCGCCGAAATCAGTCATCACGCGGTGCCACAGGGTGCGCGCGGCGCGCAGTTTGGCAATCTCCATGAAGAAGTTCATGCCAATGGCAAAGAAAAACGACAGACGCCCTGCGAATTTGTCCACGTCCATCCCGGCCTCGGTCGCGGCGCGTACATATTCACGGCCATCGGCCAGCGTATAGGCCAGTTCCTGCACGAGGTTCGCACCGGCCTCTTGCATGTGATAGCCCGAGATCGAGATCGAGTTGAATTTGGGCATCTCATTCGAGGTGTATTCGATGATG
Organism: Ruegeria sp. BE1; assembly: GCF_056538885.1. Lineage (NCBI taxonomy): Bacteria > Pseudomonadati > Pseudomonadota > Alphaproteobacteria > Rhodobacterales > Roseobacteraceae > Ruegeria > Ruegeria sp. BE1. The sequence continues at coordinate 481,460 of NZ_JBQFTY010000001.1, read as the reverse complement.
TCCGAGATGATCTTCATCGACGGTTCGGGCGGGTAGATATAGGTGTTGCGCACCATGAACTCTTTCAGAATGTCATTCTGAATGGTGCCGGACAGGACGGATTTGTCATGGCCCTGCTCTTCGCCCGCCACGATGAAATTCGCCAGAATGGGGATCACCGCACCGTTCATCGTCATCGACACTGACACCTTGTCCAGCGGAATGCCGTCGAACAGGATTTTCATATCCTCGACACTGTCGATGGCCACACCGGCCTTACCCACATCGCCCACCACGCGCGGGTGGTCGCTGTCATAGCCCCGGTGCGTGGCCAGATCGAAGGCGACGGACACGCCCTGCTGACCGGCGGCCAGATTGCGGCGGTAAAACGCATTCGATTCCTCGGCGGTCGAAAACCCAGCGTATTGGCGGATCGTCCAGGGACGGCCCGCATACATCGTGGCTTTGACCCCGCGCGTGAAGGGCCCGAACCCCGGCAAATTACCCATATGCGGCAGGTCGGCGGTGTCCTCGGCTGTATAGAGCGGCTTGACGTCGATGCCTTCCAGCGTCTCTTTGGTCAGATCGTCCAACGGCCGTCCGCGCAGCTCTTTTTCCGCCAGCGCCTGCCAGTCCTTTGTGTTGGTCATGTCGATTTCCTCTCGTCAATTCGGATCACGGCGGGCTGACGCCGCCGCGTTGTTGTGCGGCACCCTGCCCGGCCAACCGGGTCAAAGCGCGAAATTTTGAGCAGCTCGGGCAAATCGCCGGTCGCATTCGTCAAAGCAGCGGCTATATTCAATAGAACAGGAGGCCCTATGACACGCACGCTTGCCCTTGTTTTCTCGGCACTATTCCCGATGGCAGTTCTTGCCGCCGATGGCTCTGCGCCTGTGGAAGATGAGTTCGTTCGACCTGCGGGTGACAGCGAACTCAGTGAATTTCTATGGGTGAACCGGCCCATCATCGTCTTTGCCGATACGCCCGCAGACCCGCGCTTCCAGCAGCAGATCGACATGTTGGTTGAAGGCGAGGCCGCGATGCGCGACCGCGATGTCGTAGTGATCACCGACACGGACCCGGATGCCCGGTCCCCGATCCGGTCGCAGCTTCGGCCGCGCGGGTTCCAGATGGTCTTTGTCGACAAGGACGGCGTCGTCAAGCTGCGCAAACCCAGCCCGTGGAGCGTGCGCGAGATTGGCCGATCCATCGACAAAACCCCCCTGCGCGAACGTGAAATCCGCGAACGGCGCGAGGGCGGCTGAGCACCTTTACCACGCCCCAAGCCCCCGGTGCCGAACGCCGGGATGCTGCAGGGATATGACAAAAGCGCGGTCATGATCACTCGAACTCGATGATCACGTCGTCCACGGCAAGGCTGTCGCCTGCGCCTGCGTTGATCTTGGCGACCACGCCCTTTTTCTCGGCGCGCAGGATGTTTTCCATCTTCATCGCCTCAATCGTGCACAGCGCCTGCCCTTCCTGAACCTCTTGCCCCACTTCAACATCGACCTTCACGACAAGGCCGGGCATCGGGCAGAGCAGCATTTTCGAAGTATCGGGTGCCAGTTTTTCCGGCATCAGCTGCGCCAGTTCGGCCTGACGCCGGGTGCGCACATGCACATTCAAATCCGCGCCCCGGTTGCGGATACGGAACCCGCCCGAGATTTTGCCGACCTTCATGACCAACGGCGCACCATCCACCATCATGGTGGCCAGTTGATCACCCGGGGTCCAGTCGCCAGTCACGCGCATTTCCCGGCCATCCTCGAACAAGATCGTGGCCCCGTCCTGATCGGCAATAACCTTGAGCGGCCACGGAACCTCACCCCCGAAAGTGACAACCCAATCAGAGCCGACCTTGCGTTCATGGTTGTCCATCCGGCCCGAGACACGGGTGCGGCGGATTTCGGCGACACGGTGCATCGCCGCGCAAGAGGCTGCGATACGACGCAGGTCTTCTTCTGGCAGGGTGACGCCTTCAAACCCGTCGGGGTATTCCTCGGCAATAAAGGCGGTGGTCATGTCGCCGCTGATGAATTTCGGGTGATCCATCACGGCAGACAGGAACGGCAGGTTGTGGCCGATACCCTCAACCTCGAAACTGTCCAGCGCCACCCGCATCGCTTCGATCGCCTGATCCCGGGTTGGGGCCCATGTGCACAGCTTGGCGATCATCGGGTCATAATACATGCTGATCTCACCGCCCTCATAGACGCCGGTATCGTTGCGCACCGCCACTGACCCTTCGGGCGCGTCGCCTTGCCATTTGCCATTGACCAGCATCGGGCCACACGCCGTTTCCTGCGGCGGGCGATAGCGGGTCAGACGACCGATTGACGGCAGGAACCCACGATACGGGTCCTCGGCATACAGACGGTTTTCGATGGCCCAGCCGGTCAGGGTCACATCGTCCTGCGTGATCGACAGTTTCTCACCTGCGGCCACGCGGATCATCTGCTCGACCAGATCAACGCCGGTGATCAATTCGGTCACCGGGTGTTCCACCTGCAGGCGCGTGTTCATCTCAAGGAAATAGAAGTTCTTTTCGCCGTCCACGATGAACTCAACCGTACCGGCGCTGGCATAGTTCACAGCCTTGGCCAAAGCGACCGCCTGTTCGCCCATTGCCTTGCGGGTTTCGGGGTCCAGGAACGGCGACGGGGCCTCTTCCACAACCTTCTGGTTCCGGCGCTGGATCGAGCATTCACGCTCGCCCAGATAGATACCGTTGCCGTGGCTGTCACACAGAACCTGAATTTCGATATGACGCGGCTGGGTCACGAATTTCTCGATGAAAATCCGGTCATCCCCGAACGAGTTCGCCGCCTCGTTCTTGGAGGATTGGAACCCCTCGCGCGCCTCGTCATCGTTCCACGCGATGCGCATGCCCTTGCCACCGCCCCCGGCGCTGGCCTTGATCATCACCGGATAGCCAATGTCGTTGGAAATCTTGACCGCCTCGTCGGCGTCTTCGATCAGACCCATGTAACCGGGCACCGTCGATACGCCTGCCTCCTGTGCGATTTTCTTCGAAGTGATCTTGTCACCCATGCTTTCAATCGCACCGACCGGGGGCCCGACAAAAGCAACGCCTTCGGCATCAAGCGCCTCGGCGAATTTGGAGTTTTCCGACAGGAAACCGTAACCGGGATGCACCGCCTGCGCGCCGCTTTGGCGGATAGCGTCCATGACCTTGTCGATCACGATGTAAGACTGGTTCGCGGGCGGTGGTCCGATATGGACGGCCTCGTCCGCCATCGACACATGCAGCGCGTTCTTGTCTGCGTCCGAGTAGATGGCAACTGTGCCGATACCCATCTTGCGCGCGGTCTTGATAACCCGGCAGGCGATTTCACCCCGGTTGGCGATCAGGATCTTGTTGAACATGGAACGTCCTTTGTCTTGGTGTTCTGGAAACGCAAAACGCCGCTGCGGGGCGTGAACCCCACAACGGCGTTTTGCGCGATGACGGTCGAGGCGGAGTGCGCCCCGAAAGATGCGTTAGTAGCAGTTCTTCTGCGTTTTACAGAAAAGCACGTTGCCGGCGGCACCGACGGCCGCGCCGACAAACGGGTCTGCCCCGAGAACCGCGGCACCCAATGCGCCGCCGCCGCCGCCCAACAGGGCCTGCTCGCCGGTCGAATCGCCGCAGGCGGCCAGTCCTGCACAGGCTGCCAAGGCAAGGATGAGTTTTTGGAATCGCATATGCTCTGCCTCTTTTGGCTTGGTGTTGTATCGAGGGGCACATGCCGCAACCGCAGGCTGTTATTCAATAACACGCGTTGTTTTTCTGCGTTTTGCGCAGCTTTACGCCACCCAACAGCCAATGTGGGTGCAAAGAAAAACGCGGGCAAGGTTTTGTGAACATCACAAACCTGCCCGCGTAAGGAAGGGGTACGGAATAGTAGGTGCTTATGCGGCGCAGGCAAAGTAGAGCCACACAGCCCGCCCACCATGCACAGCACAAATGCGTGTGCAAACACAGGATTGTTTCCCATCCGGATTCCGGCTGGAATTCGCCCATACCGAGAATTTGCGCGCAATTTCGTGCCGATAGCGTGCAAAGTCTCATCTTGGGGCTTACTCACGCCCATCGTCACATTGTCGTTACAAAAAACTCCGCCTGACCGTTTTTCTGCACTCGCATCATCACGCCGCGTTGAGCGGGCGAGAGAAAAAAATTCGTTCCCTGACACAAGGTTAACCGATCTGTTCACCCTTGTGTGAAGTTGGCGTTTACTTGGAACAATTTTCCTTGAGGATTCACGGCTGAATTGTCCCATTCTCGTGATTTCCCCAGCTGACAAATGCGTGAAACTTTGCGCGTGCAATCTTGCACACAAGGGAACACCCACATGATCACAAAGAGAAAAAAGGCACTCCTGCTCGCTGCCTCGGCTCTTAGCGTCTCTGGCACGCTGGCTTTTGCTCAAGATGCAGAGACTCAGGCAGAACTGGAAAAGCTGCGCCTTCGGATCGAAGCACTGGAATCGCAGGGACCAAACGCTACCCCCGGTGAGTTCAGGATCGGCAACACCACACTGGACGTGTATGGCTATGTCAAAGCCGACTTCTTCTACGACTTTGACTTTGACCAGGGCGACACCGCCTTCGTGAACGTCATCGGTGAGCCGGCCAACGCGACAAGCGGTACCTTTGGTGCCACTGTTCGCCAGTCGCGCATCGGCTTGCTGACCAGCACGCCCAGCGCCATTGGTGACATCGGTGGGCAACTGGAACTGGACCTGTTCGCAGGTGGTGGTGCCGCAGAACTGCGCCTGCGCCACGCGAACATCCGCATTGGCGATCAGTGGTTGATCGGTCAGTTCTGGACGAACTTCCAGCCGCTGGACACTTACCCGACCTCGGTTGAATTCAACGGCCCCGTTGGTATCGCCTTTGCCCGTGTTCCGCAGGTTCGCTATACGAACACCATTGGCGAAAACACAACCGTTGCCGTTTCGATCGAAGAAAACGTCAGCGGCTCGAACTCTGATGATCCGGTCTTTACCGCGTCGGCCGAATACAATGATGGCAGATTCATCGCACGCGGCGCCCTGCTTTACGGTAAAGCAGAAGGCGGCGGTGTCGAAGTCGACCAAACTGGTCTGACCGTGTCGGGATCTGCCCGACTTTGGGAAGGTGGCCTGTTTCAGGTAAACTACGTGACCGGCGAAGCGCTTGGCCCGTACCTGATTGGTCTGGGTGATGCGGTTGTTGGCGGCGAAGCCAACGACGTTGACGGTTTCACCGTCGAATTGCGTCAACAGATCAGTGAGAAATGGAACGTCGGCATCGCCTACGGCTATGAAGACTACGATCTGCCGACTTCGACCGGCACGCTTGCTTTCACCGAGCTTGAGACGATCCACGTCAACGCCTTCTATCAGGCTACCGAGAACCTGACGCTGAGCGCCGAATACATCTATGGCGAACGCAATGACGCGACCACCGGTCAGGACTTTGACGGCGACCGTATCCAGGTCGCAGCGCAGCTGAACTTCTGATCGAACAATACCGCCCTGCCCGACACCGGGCAGGGTTTTCTCCGGGCCTCCTGCCGGATGGATATGCGCGACCGCAGTCGGCACGGCTCAGCGCACCCCGTCGAAGATGTCAGGAAATGACATCCGCGCCGTATCAACATCAATCACAAGCAAAGCGTCATAGCTGGCCGGGTCAAATGGATCTTCGGCGGCGATCACTTCGCGTTCAAACAGCCAGCTCAGACGGCCTGCATCCAGATTGCCACGCTCAAAGGGCTGGTCGCCAAAATTTTCCCACAGCGCCTGCATGAATGCGGCATCCGCGCGTCGGTCTGCCGGTTTGCGATCCCGAAATCGGTCACGCCGTGTGATGGGGGTCACGCCTTTGGGATTGGCCCGGCGGATAGTGAACTGAAAATCCGTGCCCGGCAAACGACCGGGGAAACCGCGATGCTTCAGCATGTCGGCACCTCGCTATTCGAGGGTTTCAGGAAAACAGAGTTGCCCCCAAAAACAGATGGGATCATTTCGCGCACCTCCAAAGCCGCATTGGTATTCAGATACGCTCTGAGGGGGTGAAAACGGGGTTTCATGGTCAGAGCCCCTCCCAGATACAGTGGGATTGCTCCAACCGATAGGCTTCAAAAAACTGCGTTGCATCCGGCGCGGTGCGCCCGAACTCGGTGGGCCTGTCTGACAGCGAAATTACAACCCGTGCAGGCTCAAGCTCGTGCCGCGATACATAGGCGATGGCGAGGGTCTGGCACAAATGCTCCATATCCACCGAGGCCACATCATACCCGATCCGACCAACATCTGATCCGATTTTGGGCGCGATAAAGCGGAACCTGACCCACAGCTCTCCGGGGTTGTTGTCCAGCAGAACGTCGCTCAGATGCACTGGCTGGCCGGACGGGACCGACAACAGATTTTCCGCTTGCGCCAGCGCTGTGGATGACCATGCAAGAAACACCGAAATAGAGGCGCGACCCCAGACTTGCCAAAGACAAGCTCCTCTCTCCGGGGTCGCGCGCGCCTGGCTTTTGGCCCGCGCTTTTCGATATCTCGTAAGGCATTCCATGTATCAGCTTTGACCTCAAAGTCAAACACGCCATCCGGCGATGTTCTACGATCCTGCCGCCAGACAGATGTCTGACTGGCAGCAAGACAGCTGCGGGGTTCAAGTAATCCGGCTTACAGCGGGATGTTGTCGTGCTTTTTCCACGGGTTCTTCAACTGCTTGTTGCGCAGGCTGGCAAAGGCGCGCGACACGCGACGGCGCGTGGATTGCGGCATGATCACTTCGTCGATAAAGCCACGCTCGGCTGCGACAAAGGGATTGGCGAACCGATCTTCGTAATCCTGCGTGTGCTGCGCGATCTTGTCCGCATCGCCCAGATCGGCGCGATGGATGATCTCGGTCGCGCCTTTGGCGCCCATCACGGCGATCTCGGCGGTGGGCCAGGCATAGTTGAAGTCACCACGCAGATGCTTGGAGGCCATCACGTCATATGCACCACCATAGGCTTTGCGGGTGATAACAGTCACTTTTGGAACGGTCGCTTCACCATAGGCAAACAGCAGCTTCGCACCGTGTTTGATCACGCCGCCATATTCCTGGCTTGTCCCCGGCAGGAACCCCGGCACGTCGACCAGAGTCAGGATCGGGATCTCAAAGCAGTCACAGAAGCGCACGAACCGCGCCGCCTTGCGTGAGCTGTCGATATCCAGACACCCGGCCAGAACCATCGGTTGGTTCGCCACCACACCAACGGTCTGCCCCTCAAGGCGGATAAAGCCAGTGATGATGTTCTTGGCGTAGTCTTCCTGAATCTCGTAGAAATCGCCCTCATCCGCCACTTTGGTGATCAGCTCTTTCATGTCATAGGGCGAGTTCGGGTTATCCGGGATCAGCGTATCCAGCGAGGTTTCAAGACGGCCGGGTTCGTCAAAGAACGGACGGACCGGAGGTTTCTCGCGGTTGTTCAGCGGCAGGAAATCGACCAGACGGCGCACTTCGGCCAGCGCCTCAACGTCGTTTTCAAACGCCCCATCCGCGACCGAGGATTTCTTGGTGTGGGTCGAGGCACCGCCCAGTTCTTCGGCTGTGACGACCTCGTTGGTCACCGTTTTAACGACGTCAGGGCCGGTCACAAACATGTATGAGGTGTCTTTGACCATAAAGATAAAGTCGGTCATCGCCGGGCTATAGACCGCGCCACCGGCGCAGGGGCCCATGATCACGCTGATCTGCGGAACCACGCCCGAGGCCATGATGTTGCGCTGGAACACTTCGGCGTAACCCGCCAGTGAGGCCACGCCTTCTTGAATACGCGCGCCACCCGAGTCGTTGATCCCAATAACCGGCGCGCCGTTCTGGATCGCCATATCCATGATCTTGCAGATTTTCTGAGCGTGGGTTTCCGACAGCGACCCGCCAAATACGGTAAAGTCCTGGCTGAACACATAGACCATTCGGCCGTTGATCGTGCCCCAGCCGGTCACAACCCCATCGCCCGCAGGTTTTTGGTTTTCCATGCCGAAATCGGTGCAGCGATGACTGACGAACATGTCGAATTCTTCAAAGCTGTCTTCGTCCAACAACAGCTCGATCCGCTCGCGCGCGGTCAGCTTTCCACGGCCGTGCTGCGCATCAATGCGCTTTTGTCCACCGCCCATCCGGGCATTGTTGCGACGGTCTTCCAGCTCGGTCAGAATATCTTTCATGGCGCTCATTCCCTGTGAGATTTCGCGCGACACTATACGCAGAAGGCTCAGGTCCAAAGCATCTTTCGGCAAATTTGCAAATATTTGGCAATCAACATCTGGAAAAATGTAAATTTGCTAAGTATCAAAATGAATGGACGTCATGGATGGCCTTCCCCGAAACGGTGCTTATAAATGCGAACCATGCAGTTCAGTTCACCCCGAGCCCATCGCTCACCCCCAACAATATCGACGCTTGTTTTGCTCTCGGGGCTGTCCGCTCTGAGCTTGAACCTGTTTCTGCCCAGTCTGCCTAACATGGCCTTGCATTTTCAGACCGATTACAAGGTGATGCAATTGTCCATCGCGTTGTATCTTTTGGTCAATGCCGTCCTCCAGATTCTGATTGGTCCGATTGCGGACAAGGCCGGGCGCAGGCCCGTTCTGTTATGGGGGCTGGCGCTGTTCCTGATCGCCACGCTGGGCTGCATTTACGCCCCCAATATCGAAGTGTTTCTGCTGTTTCGTATGAGTCAGGCCATTGTCGTTGTCGGCATGGTTCTCAGCCGAGCGGCGGTGCGCGACCTCTATTCTCAGGATCAGGCGGCCTCGATGATCGGCTATGTGACGATGGGCATGGCGATTGTCCCGATGATCGGCCCGGCCATTGGCGGCTTGCTCGAAGAAAGCTTTGGCTGGAAGGCCAATTTCTGGCTGCCGTTTTTCCTGGGCGCGCTGACCCTGGCGCTGACATTCCTGGACTTCGGCGAGACCTCGACCAAAAGTGGAAAAACGCTGGTTCAACAGTTTCGCGAATATCCCGAATTGCTGCGATCTCCGCGCTTTTGGGGGTATTCTCTGTCTTCGGCTCTCTCGTCCGGGGCGTTTTTTGCCTATCTGGGCGGAGCCCCCTTTATTGGCAGCGAGCTTTTCGGCCTGAGCGCCGCACAGCTTGGCATCTATTTCGGCGCGCCTGCTTTGGGGTATTTCTTCGGCAACTTCCTCAGCGGCCGTTACTCGGTTCGTTTTGGCGTGAACCGCATGGTGCTGTGGGGGTGCTGGATGAACGCGGTGGGCATCACCCTCTCCGCCTCACTGTTCCTGGCCGGCCTGGGTACAGCGTTCAGCTTTTTCGCCTTCATGACCTTTGTGGGGGTCGGAAACGGCATGACGATACCCAATGCAACCTCGGGCGCCTTGTCCGTTCGCCCGCATTTGGCCGCCACCGCGTCAGGCCTCAGCGGCGCAATCATGTTGGGCGGCGGCGCGGGACTCAGCGCGTTTGCAGGAGCGCTGCTGACCCATGAGACAGGCGCAATGCCCCTGCTTTGGCTGATGCTGGCCACTTCTGTTCTGGCCATCTGCGCGATTGCGTCAGTCATCCGACGGGAAAGGCAACTGGGCCTGTAACGCAGCTTGCTTCAGTTGGTTTGCAAAGTTATCGTGCCAAAACAGAAAAGTTGCAAAGGCACGCCATGGCCACCCAGAAACTCTATGCCGGTGCAAAACTGCGCGAGATGCGCACGCGCCTGGCCCTAACGCAAAAAGAATTCGCAACCAAACTGGGGGTTTCGCTTCCCTACCTGAACCAGATGGAGAACAACAATCGGCCGGTCTCGACCACGGTTGTTCTGGCGCTGGCGCAGGAATTCGGCATGGACGTGACCGAGCTGAGCACCGGCGACAGCGAGCGTATGGTATCGGACATGCGCGAGGCGCTGGCAGATCCCGTCTTTGACGATGCAGTCCCGCCTTTGGCTGATCTGCGCCTGACCGCCTCTAACGCCCCCGCACTGGCGCGCGCCTTTATCGCCCTGCACAGAACCTATCGGCAAACCCATGAACGGCTTGCGTCGCTGGACGAGGCGCTGGGGCGCGAAGACGCCCAAATTCAAGCCAGCCCGTGGGAAGAGGTGCGCGACTTCTTCCATTATTGCGACAATTACATCGACGCGGTTGACCGCGCCGCCGAGCGCTTTTCCACGCGGGCCGAAGAGTCCGGCGGCATCCGTGCCGCAGCAATCAACAGCCTGGGCGAACGCGGCATCCGGGTTCAGTTCACAGAAATTGAAGAGACCCGGAAATACGACGCCGACAGCAAGACTCTGCAGTTATCCTCTCGTATTGCGCCCCAAACACAGGTCTTTCAGCTTCTTTTGCAAGTCGCACTGATCAGTCAGGATAAACTGTTGGACGCGACGCTGGATTTCGCCAAATTTCAAAGCGACGAGGCCCGCGCCATCGCCAAGATCGGCCTTGCCAATTACTTCGCCGGGGCGTCGCTTATGCCGTATGGCGTTTTCCTGAGCGCGGCCCAGGAACATCGGCACGATCTGGAACTGCTCAGCAACAGGTTCGGAGCCTCCATCGAACAGGTTGCCCACCGTTTGTCCACACTGCAGCGCCCGGGTGCCAAAGGCATCCCGTTCTTTTTTGTCCGCGTTGATCAGGCCGGGACAATCACCAAACGCCACTCAGCCACACGGTTGCAATTTGCCCGCTTTGGCGGTGCCTGCCCCCTATGGAATGTACACCGCGCCTTTGAAACTCCAGGCCATTTCCTGCGGCAACTCGCGGAGACACCGGACGGGGTTCGCTATATCTCACTGGCGCGGGATGTTTCAAAATCGGGCGGCTCGTTCGGGGCACCTGTGCGCCGCTACGCTATCGCACTTGGTTGCGAAATACGCCATGCCGAAGCGCTGGTCTATGCTGACAATCTGGATATCAACAACGCCAGCGCCTATGAACCGATCGGTATCTCTTGCCGGATTTGCGAGCGGCAACACTGCCACCAGCGCTCGGTCCCACCGCTGGAACGTCGCCTGTCCATCGACGCCCATACCCGCGGAACCCTACCGTACGAAGTCACCTGATCTTTTTCTGTTCAAAAACGGCGGGGAGTTGACGAAGACGACGGGGGCAAAGCCCCCGCCCGCTTGCTTAAGCCTTCGACAGGATCGACCAGATTTCATCCTTAAGCGCCGCGCGCTTCTTGCGCAGTTCGCCCTCGGCAAGGTCTTCCATCGGCTCGACATTGGTTTCGGCGCGATGAACAACGCGGTTGATCTCATGATACTCATCCGCCAGCCGCGCGAAATGCGCGTCTGATTGCTTGAGCTGGCTCATCAATTCAACCTTGTCCGGAAACTCTTCGGCCAGTTCATGCGGGGTGTGGGACATTCCTGTTCGCTCCTAAAATATGTCGTTACGAGTCAGGTCTATAGATGTTTGTCACACCCCGCTTTGACCCGGATCAAATCACCGCTGCACCTAGGCGCAATCCAGAGGTGCACACAGGCGGCCAGTGGCCCGTGGCAGCACCACCGATGCCCACCAGGGCCAAGATTTTTCGTCGAAAAATCTCTGCGCCTCTGGCGGGAGTTTTTTGAGAAGATAAAGGGATCACTCTCCGCGGGGAAAGCGCTGACTTTCCTCGACAATATTCAGATCCATGTGATTGCGCATGTACCGCTCAGACGCTTTTTGCAAAGGCTGGTAATCCCATGGGTAATACCCGCCCTGCCGCAGCGCCTCATAGACCACCCACCTACGGGCTTGGCTGGCGCGGACATCCGCATCGAAACGGTCGAGGTCCCAGCGGGCCTCGGACTTGGCACGCAGGCTTTGCAGAGTGCCTGAATGTTCAGGTTTGCCTGCAAGATTGTCCAACTCATACGGGTCGGCCTCAAGATCGAACAGCTGATCCGGATCCAACGCACAGCGGTTGTACTTCCACTTACCATAGCGCAGCGACACCAGTGGTGCATAAGACGCCTCGGCCGCGTACTCCATCGCAACCGGTGCTGTCCGTGGCTCCCCTTTGGCTAGTGGCACCAGGTCTTCGCCATCGGTCCATGGTGCGATTTCAGCCATGTCCACCCCGGCCAGCGCGCCAAGGGTCGGCGTCACATCAATGGTCGAGACAGGCGTATCAATGCGGCCGGCTGGCAAATCAGGGGCTGAAATCATCAAGGGCACCCGAGATGAGCCCTCGAAGAAGGTCATCTTGAACCAAAGGCCCCGTTCCCCCAGCATATCGCCGTGATCCGAAACAAAGAGGATCGTCGCCTCTTGCCGTGTGGTTTCCAGCACCTCAAGGATTTCGCCGATCTTGTCGTCCAAATATGAAATATTGGCGAAATAGGCGCGGCGAGATTTGCGGATATCTTCTTCGCTTATGTCAAAACTGCGCCAGTCATTGGCGTCGAAAATCCGTTTGGAATGAGGGTCCTGATTGTCATAGCCAAGGTCCGACACCTCGGGCATCAGATGCTCGCAGTCTTCATAGAGGTCCCAGTATTTGCGCCGTGCCACATAAGGGTCGTGCGGATGGGTAAAGCTGACAGTCACACACCACGGACGCCCATCCTTGCCACGCGCCAGATCATACAGCTTTGTCTTAGCGTTGTAGGCGACCTCGTCATCATACTCCATCTGGTTGGAAATCTCGGCTATGCCGGCGCCGGTCACGGAGCCCATGTTGTGATACCACCAGTCGATCCGTTCGCCCGGTTTGCGATAGTCGGGCGTCCAGCCGAAATCAGCGGGGTAGATGTCGGTGGTCAGGCGATCCTCGAACCCGTGCAACTGATCTGGGCCGACAAAGTGCATCTTGCCCGACAGGCAGGTATAGTATCCGGCCCGGCGCAGGTGATGCGCATAGGTGGGAATATCGCTGCGGAACTCGGCCGCGTTGTCGTAGACGCCGGTGCGCGAAGGCAGCTGCCCGGACATGAAGCTGGCCCGCCCCGGCGCGCAAAGCGGCGAGGCTGTGTAGGCATTCGCAAACCGCGTGGACCGCGCGGCCAGTTTCTTCAGGTTCGGCGCATGCAGCCAGTCCGCGGGACCGTCGGGAAAGAGGGTTCCGTTCAGCTGATCCACCATCAGGATCAGAATGTTTGGTTTGGTCATTTTTCAGCCTCGATCAGAGTGTTGAGGACGCGCATCGCGTGGTTCACAGCCAGTTGCGGTTCTTCCGGGGCGCTGAGCGCAGCGTGGATATACAGCCCGTCGATCAGAGCGATCATGTTCTCGGCGGCCTCGACCGGGTCGCTCATCACCGGGCGTAGGGCGTCCACAAGGTTGGAACGGATACGCGCCTGATAAATCTGCCACAGGCGCAAGGCGTCATCGTTTGTCTGCGCCAAAACATAAAATGTCATCCACGCTGCGATGACATCGGGCGTAAAGCAAGAAGGCGCAAAGCAGGCGCGGATGATGGCTTGTGCCCTTTTCTCCGGGGCAGCGGTCGCCAGCTCTGACCGCGCCTCATCGCGAAAATCGGACAGGATGTGCCGCATAGCGGCCAGAAATATCTGATCTTTGCCGCCAAAATAGTGATGCGCAAGGGCGCTGGACATTCCAGCCCTTTTGGCAATCTGGCTGACAGTTACGTCGAGGGATTTCTTGGCCCCAAGCTCGGCAATCGTGGCGCGCACAATCGCGTCACGACGGATTGGCTCCATTCCGATTTTCGGCATAGCTGATCCCTCCCAACGATGAATGAAAGGACGCTACGGAGTATTTATTGACGCGTCAATTAATAACGATTTCCGGCGGGTGAAAGCGGTTTCAAAGCTTGGGTCCAATGCTTGGGGTCGTCAGGCTACTACGGTTCAATACAGCTTCGCGCCAGGCGATAAAGCTGACAGCGGCCAGGATCAGCGTGCCGCCCGCGACAACCCAGATATCGACCCGTTCATGGAAGACAAGCGCCCCCAGCAACGTAGCCCAGATCAGCTGCAGAAACGTCACCGGTTGCGTCACGGCCACAGGGGCGGCTTTGAGGGCGATTGTCATGAAGTAATGCCCCGCCGTGGCAAAGCTGGCGACCAGAAACAGCAGGCCCAGATCCCGCAGGCCGGGTGGCGTCCATACCGCGACAGCAAAAGGGATCAGAGCAATTGTCACCCAGATGGACATATGCGCCACAACAACCGACGGCGGCAGGTCGCGTACCAGCGCCTTGGCAATCAGATAGGACGCGCCCAGCGCCAGTGACGTGGCCAGCATGCTCAGATGGCCTGCCGAGACCTCGCGGAACCCCGGGCGCAGAATGATGATCACGCCAATCACGGCAACAAGAATCGCGGCAATTCGGCGAAAGGCCAGTTTCTCACCCAGAAACAGCGCGGCACCCAGTGTGACATAGACCGGCGTCATGTAGTTCATCGCCGTGACCTCGGCCAAGGGAATCTGCGTCATCGAGAAGAACCACAGCATCACCGCCAGTGCGTGGACCACGCCGCGTACTCCGAAAAGGGTCAGGTGGCGGCGGTTCAGAGGCGTTGTCAGGATCAGCCTCAAGGCGGGCAATAAAAAGACAAGGCCAAAGACAAACCTGAGGAACGCCGCCTGAATCGGGTCCATGGTCGGCCCCAGCGATTTGACCAGCGCCGTCATCGCCACAAATGACACCCCGGCGGCAAACATCCAGAACATGCCCACCAAGGGGCGATATGTCGGCGCAAGAGTTGTCATGTTAACGGTAGAACACCGAAAACCCCTGCGGGGCAACCCTTCACATCGCCACAAGTTTGAGAGCGATCCCCAGCATGACCACGCCGATCACCATATCCAGAACCTGCCACGCCCGGGGCCGGGCAAAGACCGGAGACAGGATCGCCGCCCCATATCCCAGCGAGAAAAAGAACACGAAACTGGCCAGCATCGCCCCCACAGCAAAAGCCAGCCGGTCCTCATACTGGGCCGAGATGGAGCCGATCAGCACAACCGTATCCAGATAGACATGCGGGTTGAGCCAGGTAAACGCGAGCACCGTCAGCAATACCGACTTCAGACTGGTCCGCTGCCCTTGGGCCACATCCATCGCCGCCCCGCCGCGCCAGGCTGATTGCAGACTGCGCAGCCCATACCATGTCAGGAAAATCGCACCGCCATACCGCATGAGTGTTTCGAACCAAGGCACGGCCTGCGCCAATGCCCCGAAACCTGCAACCCCGGCAGCGATCAGAATGGCGTCCGAGATCGCACAGGTCAGGCACAGGGGCAGGACATGCTCGCGCCGCAGCCCTTGCCGCAGAACAAATGCGTTCTGCGCACCGATGGCAAGGATAAGGCTGAAGCCAAGAACAAAGCCTGCAATCAGAGATGTGGACATGGGCCCTCCTACAGTTCGAGGTATTGACTACGGCTATTTCGCACCTCTATCAAATTAAAGAAACTGACACTGATTAAGCTCTGCTAATGTTACTCGATCCCAATCACCTGTCGGCTTTGGCCGCGATCCTGCGCCATGGCAGCTTTGAGGCCGCAGCGGCCGAGCTGTCGGTGACACCGTCGGCCATTTCACAACGCATCAAAGCGCTTGAGGATCGTGTGGGGGCGGCCCTGATCCATCGCGGCGCCCCCTGCACAGGCACTCCGGCGGGGCTGCGGCTTGCCCAGCACGCCGAAGACATCAGCCTGCTTGAGGCGAAGCTGGCGCGAGAGTTGACGCTGGATCAAACCGCCGGCCCCGCTCGGGTACGCGTCGCCGTTCCTGCAGACGTGCTGGCCACGTGGTTCATCGACGCCATCGCGCAGGTCGATGGTCTGCTGTTCGATCTGGTGGTCGACGATCAGGACCATTCCGCCGAATGGCTTCGGCGCGGAGAGGTCAGCGCCGCCATCACCGTTGGCACCCAATTGGTGGCAGGTTGCGACGCAGTGGATTTAGGCGCGCTGCGTTACATCGCCACCGCAAGCCCGGGCTTTATGCAACGGTGGTTCCCGGCTGGTGTGAGCGCGCGCACTCTGACCCATGCGCCCTGCCTGACCTTCAACCGCAAAGACGGGCTGCAAAAGTCTTGGATCGCCCAGCATATCGGCCATAGGGTGTCCCCGCCCCTGCATTTCCTGCCTTCTTCGCACGGATTTGTGGATGCTGCATTGGTTGGGCTGGGTTGGGGTATGAACCCCATCGATCTGGCCGGGCAAGCGCTATCAGAGGGTCGATTGGTTCCTCTGCTTCCGAACGCGCCGCTGGATGTGCCCCTGACGTGGCAAGTTGGCCGCGTTTTGTCCCCGGCCCTGGCACCGCTGACCCGGGCAGTCAAACGGGTTGCGGCACAAGCCTTGTCATGATGCTACAGCCTTTTGCTCTGTCGGTTGCACAACCCGATAACAGGCAATGGCTGCAAATGCACTTACCAGAACAATGAACAAAACGGCCCAGGCGACCTCGTGCATATGGGCGACGGCAGCCAGCGCCGCTGCCAAAATCACACCCAGCGTGCGGCTGATGCTTTTGATCGCGGCAGCCCCTTTCACGCGCTGGTCCTTGGGGGCCACGTCGAGGAAATAAAGCTTGCGCGCGCCGCTGATACCCGTGACGGCCACTGTCACCACAAACAAAGCCACCGCGTGCAGGTGGATGTCGTGATCTATCCCCAGAAAATGCGCCGACAGCAACACGGTGCCCGTTGTTGCAACCATAAGGTTGCCCAATACCATCACCGCGCGGTGCGATTTCATATTGACCAACTGCCACAGGGGCGCTGACACCAGATAACCGGACGCGGATGAGATGATCATGGCTGTCAGCCCCTTGGCCGAGGCATGATGTGCCTCAGCCGCGATCAGGGCAAAGAAAGGAACCGACAGGGATACCACGACCAAAGGCACGCGCATGACCATGTACCGGCGAAACCAGGGCTGGTCGAACATGGCGATGATGTCGGTGAAATTGTCCCTGAGCTTGCGTTTCGCAGCGGAGTCCCCGTGCGGCGTCTCGGGTGCGGCCTTGGCGATCTCGGACATCGCCATGATCGACAGGCCCGACAAAAGGAAAAAGGCAACTGAAACCGCTATAATGGCCGAGTGTCTTGAAAAGGGCGGGTTCTCTTTGGTGATCTCGTGCACCAATAAGGCAATTCCGATGGCCCCCAGCCCACCGACGCCCAACTGCAGGTAGTGCATGATCATCCGCGACCGGGATCGCACATGATCACCCAGCAGATCGGTGTACATCAAGGATTGCGTCTCTTCGATCAGGCCGATGAAGAAGAACGCAAGAACAAAGGCAATCGCCGTCGCCGACACAACCCCGGTTGCAGCAACAAGAACCGCCAGAACAAGGCAGGCTCCGATTGCGATTTCGGTCAAAGCAATCCCACGCTTTTTGCGCTTACGTGCTGCAATCGGTTGCGCCAGAAACACGTCCGAAATCATGCTGCCCGCCATCCGGATCGACACCAGCGCACCGGCAACAAACATCGGAAGCTCAAGCGATACGGCCAAAAACGGCAGCACCACAGATGGGCTGCCCAAAGTCCAAGCGACCTGAGACAAGATACTCTGCCCGGCCAGCACCGGCAGGTTTCTTTTGGGTGTGCGCTCGGGGCTGTCGGTCATGCGTAGATCTTTGGACAGTAAACAAGGCGGTCGGGCCAAACCTACCGGGTTCTTCCCGTGCGGCCAAGATGCGGGCCCCAAAAGAAAAACCCGACCAAAGGCCGGGCTTTCAACGTGTTCGGTGCGGCGCGGGTCAAAGCTGCGCCATGACCTCGTCCGTGGCCTCAAAATTGGTGGTGACGCGCTGTACGTCATCGTCATCTTCCAGCGCGTCCACCAGCTTCATCAGCTTTTGCATGTCGTCCAGACCCAACTCGGTCGTTGTGGTGGGCTTCCAGATCAACTTGGTGGATTCGGATTCGCCCAAGGCGGTTTCCAGCGCATTCGAAACCTCGTTCAGGTCGGTATCTGCGCACCAGATGATGTGGCCGTCTTCCGAGCTTTCGACATCTTCGGCACCGGCCTCGATCGCCGCCTCAAAGATCGCATCGGCGTCGCCTGCATCTGCCGGATACACGACCTCGCCCTTGCGGTCGAACATGAACCCGACCGAGCCGGTCTCACCCAGGTTGCCGCCATTCTTCGAGAACGTCGAGCGCACGGTGGAGGCCGTCCGGTTCCGGTTGTCGGTCATCGTTTCAACGATCACGGCGACACCGTTGGGGCCATAGCCCTCATACCGGATTTCTTCGTATTCGTCGCCCTCGCCCGCAACCGATTTCTTGATCGCGCGGTCGATCACGTCCTTGGGGACGGAATTCGACTTGGCCTCTTTCACGGCCAGACGCAGGCGCGGGTTCTTGTCGGGATCGGGGTCGCCCATCTTGGCGGCGACGGTGATCTCTTTCGACAGTTTGGAAAACAGCTTGGACCGCGCGGCGTCCTGACGTCCCTTGCGGTGCTGGATGTTGGCCCATTTTGAGTGGCCTGCCATAGTGCGACCTCGTGATAGTGATTGCGTGTTCGGCGCTCATATAGACGTTTGCGGGGCCAAGGATCAAGAGAGCGGCTTGCGACACGTCCCCTTGCGGCTATGGTGACCCCATGACGACGGATCAGATTATTCTTTTCACCCTTTTCGCAACTGTCTTCGGAATGCTTCTGTGGGGGCGGTTTCGATATGATCTGGTCGCGTTTTCGGCGCTGTTGATCGGGGTGGTGCTGGGCGTTGTGCCCGTGGATGACGCTTTTGCCGGGTTTGGCCACCCCGCCACTATCATCGTGGCCTTGGTGCTGGTCGTGTCCGCCGGGCTGGTCCGGTCGGGCGCGGTGTTTCTGATCACCCGCACGTTGGTGGATGCCTCGCGCGGTCTTGGTGCCCATATTGCGCTTATGGGCGGGATCGGGGCGGTGCTGTCGGCCTTCATGAACAACGTGGCCGCGTTGGCCCTGCTGATGCCGGTGGATATTCAAACCGCGCGCAAGGCGGGGCGGTCAGTGGGCCTGACCCTGATGCCGCTGAGCTTTGCCACCATTCTGGGCGGCATGGCGACACTGATCGGAACGCCCCCCAATATCATCATTGCCTCAATCCGGCAGGAAACACTGGGTGAGCCGTTCAAGATGTTCGACTTCGCCCCTGTCGGCGGGATTGCTGCCATCGCCGGGCTGGCTTTTGTCGCATTGGTCGGGTGGCGGCTAATACCGGATCGGGGGCCGCAAACCGAAAGCACCGAGGCGCTGGCCGAATACATCGCCGAACTGACCATTCCCCCCGAATCCGCCCATATCGGCAAACGGGTCAGTGAGCTGTATGAGGCCGCCGAAAAGTCCGACGTCGCCATTATCGGCCTGATCCGCGATGGGAAACGGCGCTATGGCCGATCCGCCCACGCCACGCTGAAACAGGGCGACGCGCTGGTGCTTGAGGCCCGCCCCGAGGCGCTGGACGAATTCCGCGCGGCGCTGACCCTCGATTTCTCGGACACGCGGCGGCAGGAGTTGCTGACCGCCGAGGGCGACGGGCTCGAGGTGATCGAGGTCGTCGCAACCGAAAACGCCCGTATCACCGGGCGCACGGCGCAGGGTTTGGGGCTGGCATGGCGGCAAAGCACGGTGCTGATGGGCATTTCGCGCCAGGGCCGCCGCATCTCTGAACAGGTCCGCAAGACCGAGGTTGAGGCGGGCGACATCCTGCTGCTGCTCTGCCCCCGTGACCGCAGCGCCGATGTGACCGAATGGCTGGGCTGTCTGCCGCTGGCGCAGCGTGGGCTGAACGTCACTGCCAATGACAAGGCGTGGCTGGCCATCGGCCTGTTCGCCGCAGCGGTTCTGGCGGCCAGCGTCGGGTTGATTTACCTGCCGATTGCGCTGGGGCTGGTGGTGGTGGCCTATGTTCTGACCAAGATCATGCCGATCACCGACCTCTACAACCACATCGAATGGCCGGTCGTGGTGCTGCTGGGCTCGATGATCCCCTTGGGCAGCGCGTTGGAGACATCCGGCGGTACCGAACTGATTGCAAATGCCCTGATCCAACTGACCGACGGCCTGCCCGCATGGGCCATTCTGACCGTCCTGATGATCGTCACGATGACCCTTTCGGACGTGTTGAACAACACCGCCACAGCCATCGTCGCCGCCCCGGTCGGCATCCAGATGGCACGCACGCTTGAGGTGTCGCCTGATCCGTTTCTGATGACGGTGGCCGTTGCAGCCTCGGCCGCGTTCCTCACGCCGATCGGGCACAAGAACAATACGCTGGTTCTGGGACCGGGAGGGTATCGGTTCGGGGATTACTGGCGCATGGGGCTGCCGCTGGAAATCCTTATCGTTGCGGTCTCAATCCCCGCCATCCTTGTTTTCTGGCCACTGTGACGGGTAAGGGCATCACATGAAACGCTTTCTGATCCTGCAACTGCGCCCCGAGGCCGAGGCGTCAGACGCCGAATATGCCTCGATCCTCGACAAAACCGGTCTGACGCCCGAGCAAACCCATCGCATCCGTCTGGATTGCGAGGAACTGCCCGAGGGGCTGGACGTCACGAACTATGCCGGCGTGATCGTTGGCGGCGGGCCGGGCTGTGTCAGTGATGACCCGGCTACGAAATCCGAAATCGACACCCGTGTCGAAGCGGCGATCATGGGTCTGATGCCGCAGATCACCGCGCATGATCACCCATTCATGGGCTGCTGCTATGGTCTGGGCATTCTGGCTGCCCATCTGGGCGGAGAGGTCAGCAAGGCGCAATTCGGGGAACCCGTTGGCCCGTCGACCTGCCACCTGACCGAGGACGGCGCGCGCGATCCGCTGACCGCCGGGCTGGGCGACAGGTTCGATGCATTTGTCGGGCACAAAGAGGCCGTTCAATCCCTGCCTGAGGGATGCGTTCACCTGCTGACCTCGGACCCCTGCCCGTTTCAGATGATCCGTTGGGGCGACAACGTCTATGCCACGCAATTCCACCCCGAGGCGGATGCGAAGGATTTTGAACAGCGTATCAATATCTACAGGAATTTCGGCTATTTCCCGCCCGAAGATGCGCAGCGGCTGATCGACATCTGCCACGCCGCCGACGTCACCAAACCCGGAGAAATCCTGCGCCGCTTTGCCGAGCGCTACAAATGACCCAACGGAGCGGTTGCCTGCGGCTTGGCCCGTGACATAGGCTGCCCCGAACGGCTTTGGGAGGAGTTGTTTTTGGATATGCTCATTAGTGTCGGCCTGCCGCTTTCGCTGGCCATCATCATGTTGTCGCTGGGCGTTGGCCTGCACGTCGCCGATTTCCGCCGGGTGCTAAGCCGGGGCTACCCCTTTGCCATTGGCGCCGTGTGTCAGGTGATCTTGCTGCCCGTTGTGGCCTTCATCACCGTCAAGCTGTTCGCTCTGCCGCCCGAGATTGCCGTGGGTTTCATGCTGCTCAGCTTTTGCCCCGGCGGTGTGACCAGCAATATCCTGTCGAAACTGGCCAAGGGCGACGTGGCCCTTTCGGTCAGCCTGACTGCGGTCATCAGCCTGCTGTCAATGCTGACCGTTCCCATATTGGCAGCATGGTCGATTGCTCATTTCATGGGAGAGGACGCGCCCGAGGTCTCGATCACCGGGCTGGCCATCGCGCTGTTTCTGATCACAACCCTGCCCGTCGCCATCGGCGTCACCTTGCGCCACTTTGCATCCGGTTTTGCCGAGCGGATCGACGCGCCGTTGTCAAAGCTGGCGACGGGGCTGTTTGTTCTGGTCGTGCTCGCCGCGCTGGCCGCCAATTGGGAGACATTCATCACCAACCTTGGGATCATGGGCGCAGGTCTGGTCACGCTGAACGTTGCGCTGCTGGCCATTGGTCTGGGCATCGCGCGCGCCGCGAAACTGTCCTGGGACGAGAGTAAGACGATCTCAATCGAAACCGGCATCCAGAACTCGACCCTCGGGATTACACTGGCCGCGCTGATCACGGGAACTGAGTCGGGGTTCAGCCCTCTGGCGCTGCCTTCGGCCGTGTACGGGATCATGATGTATGTCGTGGCCCTGCCCTATATCGCCTGGCTGCGCAGCCGCTGAAAGGACTTGCCATGACCAAGAACTCTGCTGATGCAATTGTCGTGGGCGCCGGGCTGGCTGGGCTGGCCGCTGCTGCCGAGTTGGGGGATCGCGGCAAGAAGGTAATCGTTCTGGATCAGGAGCCCGAGCATTTCCTGGGCGGCCAAGCGTTCTGGAGCCTTGGCGGGCTATTCATGGTCGACACACCGGAACAGCGGCGCATGGGGATCAGGGACAGCCACGAACTGGCCCTGCGCGACTGGATGGGCAGCGCGCAGTTCGACCGTGCCGAGGACGCATGGCCGCGCAAATGGGCCGAAGCCTATGTCGAATTCGCCGCCGGAGAGATGCGTCCGTGGCTTTACGACATGGGCCTGCGCTGGTTTCCCATTGTCGGCTGGGCCGAACGCGGCGGTTCTTATGCGGATGGGCACGGCAATTCGGTTCCCCGGTTTCACATCACTTGGGGCACCGGGCCCGGTGTGCTGAAGAACTTTGTCCGCCGTGTGCGCGAACATGTGGACGCCGGGTTGATCGAGCTGAAATTCCGCCATCAGGTCAGCCACATCATCATGCAGAACGGCTGCGCCAAAGGTGTCTCGGGCGAGGTTCTGGCCGACGACACAGCCCAGCACGGTGCAAAAACCAACCGCGATGAGGTGGGTGAGTTCGAGGTTTATGCGCCCTCGGTTATCGTGACCTCGGGCGGGATTGGCGGCAATTTCGAGATGGTGCGCAAGAACTGGCCGCGCGACCGGCTGGGTGAGCCACCAAAAGATATGGTTGCAGGCGTGCCCTTTCACGTCGATGGCCGCATGATTGGGATCAGCGAAAAAGCGGGCGGTCACGTGATCAATGGCGATCGGATGTGGCATTACACCGAGGGCGTGCGCAACTGGAACCCGATCTGGCCGTCGCATGGTATCCGCATCCTGCCTGGGCCCAGTTCAATGTGGTTCGATGCGCGCGGCAACCGTCTGAAACCGCCCTGCCTGCCGGGGTTCGACACGCTGGGCACGCTGAAGGAAATCCTGAAAACCGGCTATGAATACAGCTGGTTCGTGCTGACCCAGAAGGTCATCAAAAAGGAATTCGCGCTGTCCGGCTCGGAGCAGAACCCCGACATGACGGATGGTGGCTGGAAAGAGGTGCTGTTGCAGCGCATCCTGACCGGATCAAAGGCCACCGCCCCGGTCGAGGCGTTCAAACAGCATGGCGAGGATTTCATCGTCGCGAACACCCTGACCGAACTGGTCAGCGGCATGAACCAGCTGGGCGGCGGCCTGATTGATGAGGCCCATCTGCGCGCCCAGATCGAGGCGCGGGACAGTCAGGTCGACAACCCCTTTACCAAGGACGCGCAGATGGCGGCCATTCTGGCGGCCCGCAACTATCGCGGGGACAGGCTGATCCGCACCGCCAAGCCGCACAAGTTCCTGGATCGGGCCAATGGCCCTCTGATCGCGGTCAAACTGCACGTGCTGACGCGCAAGACGCTGGGCGGGCTGCAAACCAATCTGGACAGCCAGATGATCGGCGCAGACGGTCAGGTCGTTCCCGGCTTGTTCGCAGCCGGAGAGGTCGCCGGGTTCGGCGGCGGCGGCTATCACGGCTACAACGCGCTCGAAGGGTCATTCCTGGGCGGCTGCATCTTTTCGGGCCGCAACGCCGGACGGTCGCGCGCTGTGGCCTAGGGCGTGCGAATGAACTTGAGAACCGGCTCGCCCGCAGCATCCAGCAGCACAAGGCTGTCACCGGCCAACGCATAGGTGGTCACACCTTGCAAGGCGGCAAAGAACTGATCCTCGACCGCCTCAAGATCGGGCGGACAGGCCATCAGCGTGGCGGCCATGTTGTCAGGGAATTCCAGCGTGTCACCGGACAGGTCAGCCTGACCGGAAAACCGGTTGCACCCGCCCGTGCCGCTGAACGCGCCGCCCAGAGCAAAGTCCAGCTGCGGCGGGCGTTCGGTATTCAGCACGTCTCCGTCGATGCCAATCGCGGTCCAGTTTGAATTCTCAAGCGTGGCCGAGCCCTGCCCGCTGACCTGCACCAGAACAAGGTCCGTTGTATCCCCGGCCCCGTTGGTCAGAACGGGATGGACGGTGTCGGTTGTGAACAGCAACTGCCCGTCGCGGTAAATCGCGCCGCGCACCGCATAGGTCATGCCTTCGCGGATCAGCGCGTCATCAAAGCTCAGCTCGAACTGCGCCGGGACACCGGTCAGCGCATAGCGTTGCGCGGCCAGGGTAACCGCCGGTGCATCGGCCAGAGAGATATCCTGCAGCTCAACAAACAGCGTGGCATCTTGCGGCACAGCGATCCGTTCGCGATAGGTGGCGGTTCCGGTCACCGTACCCGCATGGCCTTGGCCACCGATAATGGTCAGCATGACAGCAATCGCCACGATAGCCTGCCCGAGTTTTGGAAAAGGCATGATCCGATCCTTTCACATTCGTCTTGGATAAAAAGATCGTGGCTGGTTCTTCGTTTACAAGGGTTGCGCCCAAGGATCGGCGAATCCGTGCCCGCGTTACAACGGCCAGATCAGCGGAATCAGCAGTGACGCCAGCAATCCAACCGTCAGGTTCAGCGGCACACCGACCTTCAGGAAATCCGTGAACCGATAACCCCCCGGCCCATAGACCATCATATTGGTCTGATACCCGATCGGTGTCGCGAATGACGCCGAGGCCGCCACCATCACGGCCACAACCAGCGGGCGCGGATCGATCCCAACTGCCTGTGCCAGACCAATGGCAATCGGCGTCACCACCACGGCCACCGCGTTGTTCGACACCAATTCGGTTAGTACCGACGTCAGCAAGTACACGGCCCAGATAATCAGGAACGGCGGCAAAACGCTCAGCCCCGGTGCGACGGCCTCAACGATCAGCGAAACGGCCCCGGATTTGTCCAGCGCCGCCCCGATGGCCAGCATGGCAAAGATCAGCGCCAGCAGGCGCCCCTCGACAAAGGAAAACGCCTCATCCGCATCGATACAGCCGGTCAGCAACACCACAGCGACGGCAACAACAGACAGCAGCAGGATGGGCGCCACGCCCAGCGCCGCCAGCACAACGATTCCGGTCAGGGCCCCGATTGCGATGGGCGCATGGCTGCGGCGGAACGCACGGGCCGAGGGCTGGGTGACATCCACCATATCCATGTCTGCGGCCAGTCTCTGAATGTCCGCAGGAGACCCTTCAAGCAGCAGGGTATCGCCCACCCGCACCACCAGATCATCCAGTTGCCGCCCGATATTCTGGTTCCGCCGATGCACCGCCAGCACATAGACACCATAGCGGCGGCGCAACCGCAGCGTGCCAAGCGTTCTGCCGACCATGCGGCAACCGGGGGTGATCAGCACCTCGACCGTCTTGGTCTCAACCGCCGAAACCTGATCGACGCGTTTGAGTTCCTTGTTGCTTTGCAGGCTCAGCAACTCCGTCATCTCGGTTCGCAGAACCACGCGATCGCCCAGCTTCAGCTCAACCCCTTTGAGGTTGCGGCGCAGCGACTCGTCACCGCGAATGACGTCGATCAGACGTACACCGGGGCGTTTGAACAGCTGAACGCCTGTCACCTCGCGCCCAATCAAATTGCTTTCGGGGGGAATGACCGCCTCGGTAAAGAATTTCATCTTGGACCGGTCTGAAAGCAACGAGGCCATGCTGTCGCGATCCGGCAAAAGGCGCGGCGCGATGAATCGCAGATAAACCATCCCATAGATCACCACTGCGATACCCAGCGGCGTGACCTCAAAAATCGTGAAGGGTGCCATCCCCTGAGATCGCGCAACACCATCAACCAAAAGGTTTGTCGATGTGCCGATCAGGGTCAGTGTTCCGCCCAGAATCGCGGCGTAGCTGAGCGGGATCAAAAGTTTGGACGCCGGAACATTCAGCGTGCGCGCGATCTGGACAAAGACCGGGATCATCACAACCACAACCGGTGTGTTGGACACCACGGCCGAGGCGAGCACAACAAACCCCATCAACAGGCCAATCGCGATACGCGGGTTCACCTGCGCCTGCTTTTGCGCGGTCGAGGTAAACGCATCCAGCGCCCCTGTCCGCACGAGGGCACCCATGATGATGAACATCGCGGCAATCGTCCAGGGCGCGGGGTTCGACAATACCGCCAGCGCGCTTTGATAGGGCAGGATACCGGTCACCAGCATCACGGCGACACCGCCAATGGCCACAACCTCGGTCGGATAAACCTCGCGCAGGAACATGATGAACATGCCCGCGACCACCAAGAGCGCCAGTATCGCGCTACCCGTTTCTGAAAGTTGTAGGAATTGCATTCTTGGGTTGTGTCCGAACCTTGACCTGAGCTGCGCGCCCGTCAGGCAGTTTCTCGCATTGCGCAGGTCAGGGCAAGCTTTACTGAGGCCCCGCCTGCTGTAACCGCCCGCCAACGCGCACCATCTGCACGGATTTGGCCTGCCCGTCACGATCATCGGTTTCGACGAACACGCCGCTTAGCGTTGCTTCGCCGTTGGCGGGGGTAAACCGCGCCTTGGGCATTCCGGTGATGAACCGGCGCATCGGTTCCACCTTGTCCATGCCGATTACCGAATCATAGTCGCCGCACATCCCCGCGTCGGACAGGTATGCCGTCCCGCCTGGAAGAATCTGCGCATCCGCCGTCGGCACATGGGTATGCGTACCCACCACAAGGCTGGCGCGTTTGTCGCAATAATGGCCCATGGCCATCTTCTCGGACGTCGCCTCGCAATGCATATCCACGATGATCGCCTGTGCCTGCCCACCGCGCGGGTGGGATTTCAGGATCGGCTCGATCGAGGAAAACGGGTCGTCAAAAGGCCGTTTCATAAAGACCTGACCCAGCACCTGCACCACCAGAACCTTGCGCCCACCCGGCGCGGTATACAGGCGGTGCCCCCGCCCCGGTGCGCCCTTGGCGAAATTCACCGGCCGCACGATGCGCGGCTCATTCTCGATGAATTGCAGCATGTCCTTCTGGTCGAACGCATGATCGCCCAACGTCAGGCAATCGGCCCCTGCATTCAGCAGCAGCTTGGCGTGATCGCCGGTCAGCCCCATCCCGTTCGAGGCGTTCTCGCCATTGACCACAACGAAATCCAGCCGCCATTCATCGCGCAGGCGCGGCAGATGCTGCTGAATGGCCGTGCGTCCCGCGCGGCCCATGACGTCACCCAGAAACAGTATCCTCATCCGAACTGTCCTAAGTGTGGCGTCTGCCAAGCACAAGTGGTTAAACTGCCGCCATAATCCATGAAAACACTTTGGACAGGAGAGTTTGATGACCCGCTACTTCATTCCCGCCGCCCTGTTGGCCCCGCTTGCCGCCTGCGATCAGCCCGCAGATGACACGGTCGGACTTGCCAACCCCGCCGCCACCTTCTGCGTTGAAAAGGGCGGCACTTACGACATCGTTGATGGTGCTGACGGGCAAACCGGAACCTGCACCCTGCCTGACGGATCGACACAGGATGCGTGGGACTATTTCCGTGCCGAGAATATGGGCTGAGCCTAAAAGCTCAGCACTCTGCTTTCCGTGATCACCATGTCCAGAGGCTGGTCTGTGGGTTCCAGCGGCAGCCCTTCGGCTTCTTGCGCGTCAAAGGCAAAGCCGATGGCCAGGGTCGGGCGTTTGGCGCGCAGCCCTTCCAGCGTGCGGTCATAGAAACCGCCGCCATAACCCAGCCGTCCGCCCTGCGCATCAAAGGCCACAAGTGGAACGATTAGGATTTCGGGGTCGAAATAGTCATCGATCTCGGGCACTTTGGCCCCGAACGGGCCGTCTTTCAGCACCCCTTCGGGTGTCCAGCGTGAAAACTTCAGCGGTTGCGCAGCGGCCTGAATCACCGGTACACCGACCGGGCCATAGGCCGCGGCCTCGGCCATGGCGGGCAGCGGATCGATCTCGGTCCGAATGGGCATATAGCCTGATATCGGCACACCCCGGTGCCCGGCCAAAACTTCGGACAATCGCCCGGCAGCACCCGGCAGGCGCGCGTCAAACGCGGCCTTGCGGCGCGCAAATGCTGCCTTGCGCGCGGCGGCTTTCACTTCGGTCAGATCGGTCACAATAGCACCACGCTGGCAAGTCCAAGAAACAGGAAGAACCCCATGACATCCGTTGTCGTTGTCACAAAGGTGCCGGACGCAAGTGCCGGGTCTGCGCCCAGTCGGTCCAGCACCACAGGTACTACCGTACCGACAAAGCCTGCGATGATCATGTTCACGACCAAGGCGGCCCCGATCACGACACCCAGCAGCGGAGAATCGAACCAGAGCATGCCGACAGTGCCCAACACGATGGCGAAACACAGCCCGTTGAGCATCCCCACCAGCAATTCCCGCCGGATCACCCGCATCACGTTAGACCCGGTCAGGTCGCGCGTCGCCAGCGCCCGCACTGCCACCGTCAGCGACTGCGTCCCGGCATTGCCGCCCATCGACGCCACAATCGGCATCAGGATCGCCAACGCCACCAGCTGATCGATCGCCGCCTCAAACTGTGAAATCACCAGCGAGGCACAGATGGCTGTACACAGGTTCACTGCCAGCCACGGCAGACGCCGTCGGCTGGTTGCCGCCACGCTATCCGAGATCGAGCTTTCGTCGCTCACACCTGCAAGTCGCAGGATATCTTCTTCGTGTTCTTCATCCAGAACGACCATCGCATCGTCGATGGTGATGACACCGACCAACCGTCCATCGTCATCCACCACCGGAGACGAGATCAGGTGATACTGGTTGAATGCGTAGGCGACATCCTCTTCGTCCTGATCGACGGGGATGGTGTGAAATTCTTCTTCGGTGATGTCGTGCAAAGGTACGTTGCGCCGTGCCGCCATCAGCTTGCCCAAAGTCACCTGCGCCACAGGCTTCAGCCGCGGATCAACCAGCACCACATGATAGAATTGTTCCGGCAGATCATCATTGGCGCGCATGAAATCGATGGCCTGGCCCACCGACCAATGGTCGGGCGCCATGACGACCTCGCGCTGCATAAGACGACCGGCCGAGTTTTCCGGGTAGGACAGCGCCTGTTCGGCCGCGACACGCTCGGAATCCTCCAGCGCGTCCAGAATGGCCTCTTGCTGCGGCTCTTCGAGGTCTTCCAGAAGGTCAACAACATCGTCGCTTTCCATGTCGCGCACGGCCTCGGCCAGCACGTCTGGTTTCAGGATGTCGATGATCTCTTCGCGGACGGCCTCATCAAGTTCCGACAGGATGTCGCCGTCAAATTCCTTGTCATACAGGCGGATCAGCCGCGCCCGGTCATAGGGGTTGATCTGTTCCAGAAGGTCAGCGATGTCCGCCGGGTGCAACGGTTCCATCAACTCGACCAGCTTGTCGCGGTCATCCACATCGACCGCATACAAAATCGCCGCTACCGTCCGGCGATCCAGCGCATAGGCATCGTCATCGCTGGCGGGTTCAGTTACGGGTTCATCAAAGCCTGTGGTCATGTCTGCCCCCGTTTCTTCGGTCATTGACCCCTAATTAGAAGAAGCAGCTACCGGAAAACAATGACAATGCGGCGATTTACCGACAAGTTTCCCCCGCTTATGCTGTTTCCCGATCCCAATACAGGCGGAGATGACACATAATGGCGCAAAAAACGCTGCTGAAAGGCCGTGTCCTGAGCTTTACCGGCTCTCCCTTTGACGGTGAACCGACCGATGCCGTCAAAATCAGCGAGGCCGTTCTGATCGAGGATGGCCGCATTTCCGCCGTGGCGGATGCGGGTTCCTTGCGCGTTGCTCATCCCGATGCGGTTGTCGTGGATCACGGTCAGCACGTGATCATGGCCGGTTTCGTGGATGCCCATGTGCATTATCCGCAGACCGCGATGATCGCCAGCTGGGGAAAACGTCTGATCGACTGGCTGAACACCTATACCTTCCCCGAAGAGATGAAGTTCGGCGATCCGGCTTATGCCGCCGAGATCGCCAACCGGTATCTGGATCTGACGGCGGCGCACGGCACGACGACCATGTGCAGCTTTTGCACCATCCACCCCGAAAGCGTCGATGCCTTCTTTGCCGCCGCGCAGTCCCGCAATCAGCGTGTGGTCGCCGGCAAAACCTGTATGGACCGCAACGCACCCGACGGGCTGCGCGACACCGCGCAAACGGCCTATGACCAATCCGAAGCCTTGCTGGAGAAGTGGCACGGCATCGACCGGCTGTCCTATGCGATCACGCCGCGCTTTTCGCCCACCTCGACCCCCGAGCAGCTTGAGGCGATGGGCGCGCTCTGGGCCGAACATCCGCATTGCCTGATGCAGACCCATCTGAGCGAACAGACCGACGAGATAACCTGGGTCCGCGAGTTGTTCCCCGAGGCGCGGGATTATCTGGATACCTATGAGAAATTCGGCCTGCTGGGCTCTCATGGCGTTTACGGTCACGTCATCCATCTGGAATCACGAGAGCGGGACCGCCTGCGCGAGGTAGATGCCTCGCTGATCCACTGCCCGACCTCGAACACCTTTATCGGGTCGGGCCTGTTTGACATGGACGGGCTGCTGCGCGACGGCCATCGCGTCGGGCTGGCGACGGATACCGGCGGCGGCTCCAGTTTCTCAATGCTGCACACGATGGCCTCGGCCTATGAGATCGGCCAGCTACGCGGATCGCCCCTGCATGCCGCACAGCTGTTGTGGCTGGGCACAGTAGGATCGGCGCGTTCTTTGCGGCTGGATGACAGCATCGGCAATGTCGCACCGGGGATGGAGGCGGATCTGGTCGTGCTCGACCTTGCCTCAACCCCCGCAATCGCTCAGCGCGAAGCCTGCGCGGACGACCTTTGGGAGGCGATTTTCCCAACCATCATGATGGGCGACGACCGGGCCATCGCCGAGGTCTGGATCAGCGGCCAGCGCGTCACGACCTAAGCCTGCAACGCGCGCGCCAACTGGTTTTGACGCTCGATCACGCGTGGCATGTCCAGGGTCGTGACATGCCCGCCGCGCACGACCTGTCGGCCTTCGACAAACAAGTGTTTTACTTTCATCGGCCCCGCCAGCAACAACGCGGCAGGATCCCAGCTGCCTGCACTTTCGATGCAGCGCGCATCCCAAATGGCAATGTCTGCGCGTTTCCCGGCCGCGAGTCGTCCACAATCGGGGCGGTTCAGCACATCCGCGCCGCCCCTTGTCGCAATCTCCAGCGCCTCGCGGGACGACATCGCATCGGCCCCCTTTGCCACCCGTTGCAGCAACATGGCTTGCCGCGCCTCAAGCATCAGGCTGCCATTGTCGTTACTGGCCGAGCCATCCGCGCCCAGCCCGACCGGTACGCCATGATCGCGCATGGCACGCACCGGAGCTATCCCTGACCCCAAACGGCAATTGGAACAGGGACAATGCGCAACCCCGGTTTGGGTTCTGGCAAACAGATCGATCTCGGCCCCGTCCAACTTGACGCAATGCGCATGCCAGACATCGGGGCCGGTCCAGCCCAGTTCCTCGGCATATTGGCCGGGGCGGCAGCCGAACTGGGCCTGCGAATAGGCGATGTCTTCGTCATTCTCGGCCAGATGGGTGTGCAGCATCACCCCCTTGTCCCGCGCCAGTACCGCCGCGTCGCGCATCAGGTCGCGGCTGACAGAGAAGGGCGAACAGGGTGCCAGCCCGACCCGGCACATCGCGCCCTCAGACGGGTCGTGGAACGCATCCACCACGCGGATCATATCGTCGAGAATCGCCTGTTCCCGCTCAACCAGCGCATCCGGTGGCAGGCCACCATCGCTTTCCCCGATGCTCATCGCACCGCGTGTGGGGTGAAAGCGCAGGCCGATCTCGGCCGCAGCGGCGATCGTTTCGTCCAACCGAGCGCCGTTTGGGTAGAGGTACAGATGGTCAGAGCTGAGCGTACAGCCCGACAACGCCAGTTCAGCCAGCCCGATCTGGGCCGAGACGAACATCTCCTCAGGCCCGAACCGGGACCAAATGGGATAGAGCGTTTTCAGCCATCCGAACAGCAGCGCATCCTGTCCACCCGGCACCGCACGGGTCAGCGTCTGGTACAGGTGATGATGGGTGTTCACCAATCCCGGCGTCACGACACACCCGACGGCGTCGTGAATGTCGCCCGAAGTCTTTAGCCCCTGACCGATCTGTATAATCTGGCCACCTCGGATCAGTATATCTGCCCCCGACAACTCGCGCCGGTCGTCATCCATCGTCAGGATGGTGTCTGCATTCTTGATCAGGATTTCGGTCATTCTGCCCCCTTGCAATACACCCGTTTCGTGCAAGAAGAGCATGGGCTGGCGGAAAACGGGCACAAGAACCAGCCGGGCCGTTTTTACCCGACCGGTCCGGACCCGACAAGCCGTTTCAGTGTTGCGACAATAGTGCCAGCGCCGCCGCGTGGAGGTCTTTGTTCGCCGCAGCCAGAACGCGCCCGCCTTCATGCGCGTGGCCGCCCTGCCAATCGGTGACGATACCACCCGCCGCCTCGATCACCGCAATCGGGGCCTGAACGTCATAGGCGTTCAACCCCGCCTCAATGACCAGATCGACCTGCCCTGCCGCCAACAGCGCATAGGCATAACAATCCATACCATAGCGCGTCAGTTTCACGTGCTGAGCCACGGATTGAAATCCGGCGCGTTCTTCGACGGTGCCAACTTCGGGGAATGTGGTGAACAGAATTGCCTGGTTCAGATCGGGTGTCGCGCGGGTCTGCAATCGTGCCGTGCCAGTTGGGCCGGTCATCTGAGCAATATCCGCCGACCCCACGAACCGCTCGCCTATATAAGGCTGGTCGATCACCCCCATGATCGGGCCGTCCTGCGTGCTGAGTGCGATCAGAACGCCCCATGTCGGCGTACCGCTGATGAAGCCGCGGGTGCCGTCTATGGGGTCCAGCACCCAGGTCCGGCCGCTGCTGCCCTGCACCTGACCGAATTCTTCGCCAAAAATACCGTCATCAGGGCGGTGTTTGGCCAAAACTGCCCGCATTGCCTGTTCGGCATTGCGGTCCGCAACCGTCACAGGGTCAAACCCTTGTGACAGCTTGTTGTCTGTTTCCAGGTTGGCTTGACGGAACAACGGCAAAATAGCCGCACGCGCTGCGTCGGCCATTTCATTCGCTACATCCAGATCGCTTATCGGTGTCTCTTGCATGCGCTACCCGTGCGGTCCGCGCGTGTCAGAGTCAACCCCGTTCGCTCAGGCGACGTCGCTGAGGACCCGAGCCAGTTCAAACAGGCGGCGGCGCTGGTTTTCCGGAATGGCATAGTAGGAACGGACAAGGTCCAAAGCCTCTTTATCGCCCATCAGGTCAGCTGGCACCGATTTCTTGCCAGTTGCTTCCTTCTCGGCCTCCTCCAGACCTTCGAAGAAAAAGCTGACAGGAACGTCCAATGCTTCGGCGATGTCCCAAAGGCGGGATGCGCTGATACGATTGGCACCTGTTTCATACTTCTGGATTTGTTGAAACTTGATACCTACCTGCTGCGCCAACTGCTGTTGGGTCATTCCAATCAGCCAGCGGCGATGCCGGACGCGCTTGCCCACATGGACATCGACGTGATGAGTCATCCGAATTCTCCTCTACTACACACAACCAATTCGGGTGTGCGACATGCCTTACTACCGCAACACTAGCGAGCCGCCCTTAATCACTCCCTAATCAGGAAGGCATCCCCAAATCAGCACCTGATCTAATATTGCGCTTTTTCAGCATTTTTTCAAGAAGGTTGAATCGGTTCTAAAGTGCAGTGGATTAAGGTTGTATCGCACTATGCCTGCACACGTCTTTTTGCGGTCATGCCGACCGCCGGGTTCTGCAGGGTCACAGATTGACATTCCAAGGGCGACACGGACCAATGCGCCAAACCACAGGAGCGCATTCATGCTGGCCTATAGAATTGAAACACAGGGAGCAGCCGCCCGGCTTTGCGAGATAGATACACCCACGCCCGGCCAAGGACAGATTCGGGTTGCTATCAAGGCATGCGGGCTGAATTTTGCAGACCTGTTGATGCAAAAAGGCACGTATCAGGATACCCCACCTGCCCCGTTTACGCAGGGAATGGAAATCGCCGGTGTGATCGACGCCCTGGGGCCAGATGTTGCGCATCTGAAGGTCGGAGACAGAATCGCAGTCTATTCCGGTCAAGGTGGTTTGGCCGAGTTCGGCGTTTTTGACGCCGACCGGGCGATTCCCCTGCCTGACTCCACCAGTTTTGAGGATGCCGCCGCCATCCAGATTGCCTATGGCACCAGCCATCTTGCGCTTGATCACCGCGCGCGGCTGCAACCCGGTGAAACGCTGCTGGTGACCGGAGCCGCCGGTGGTGTGGGCCTGACGGCGGTTGAGATTGGCAAGCTGATGGGCGCGACCGTCATCGCGCAGGCCCGCGGGGTGGATAAGCTGGCCGTTGCCCGCGCCGCCGGTGCGGATCATCTGATCGACGCATCCGAGGACCTGCGCGCGCGTGTGAAAGAGCTTGGCGGCGCAGATGTCGTGTACGATGCCATCGGAGGAGAGGTCTTCAAAGCCGCCTTTCGCGCCACCAACCCCGAAGGCCGTTTGCTGCCCATCGGTTTTGCGGGCGGCGAGGTGCCGCAGATCCCGGCCAACCATCTTCTGGTCAAGAACCTGACGGTGATCGGCTTTTACATCGGGGGATACCTGACCTTCCGGCCCGAGATCGTGCGAAACAGCTTTGAGACGCTGTTCCGCTGGCACTCAGAGGGGCGGATCAAGCCGCATATCAGCCACGTGCTGCCCCTGACCGAAGCAGAGGCGGGCCTGCAACTGCTGCGCGACCGCAGCGCGACCGGCAAGGTCGTGATCACGCCTTAACCAACAACGGCTTTCAGCGGCGCACTGCCCAGCATGCGGAAATTCTGGCGCACCAGATCGGCCAAAGCCTCGACCACCGGGCCACGCCCTGTTTCACCGCCATAGAGGTTGATCATATGGGCCGGTAGCATGGGCAGCACCCCTCCATCGTCAATCTGAACCAAATGTGCCGCTTCGGTCCCGTCCAGCATGGCATGGATGGCCAGATCGGCAGACACGGTGGCCTCAATCGTGCGATCATTTTCGGTTTCGACCGACAACTCCCAAGGCAGCCCGGCCTCATCCAACGCAGCTATTATCTGCGGGCGGAACATGCAGCGACGCCCGACGGCAAGGGGAATCGGGCGCTTGCGCCACGCCGAACCACCCGGCGCTCCGATCCAGCGCAGCGGCAGTTCGGCAACCGTTTCAGCACCATCGCTCGCGCTTGCTTCGGTCGTCAGGATCAGGTCACATTCGCCCTTCTTGAACATATCCTTCAATTGCAATGAATAAGACGACACCAATTGCACCCGCACGCGCGGGAAATCCGCGTTGAACCGCTGCAGTACGCGCGGAATGGCCGGATAGACGATGTCATGCGGAACACCCAGAACAACCTCACCCTCGAACGCCTGATCGGTGAGTTTCGAGATCACCTCATCATTCAACGCGATCATACGGCGGGCATAGGCCAGCAACTGCTCACCCGAGGCTGTCAGCGCAATGGTCCGACCCGAACGATCCAGCAATTCCAGCCCCAGCAACTCTTCCAACCGTTTGAGCTGCATCGAAACGGCAGATTGCGTCAGGTGCAGGAACCCGGCGGCCCGGGTCACGCCACCCTGATCAGCCACCGCAACAAAGGATCGGAGTGTTGTAATGTCCAAATTTCGCATCTTCACGAATCCTTATGCATCACTTCAAAAACATTCATTTTTAAAATGTGTCATGATAGGGCATATAAATCAAGGAAATTGATGTGATCACCTCGATCCATCGGAAAACAGCAAAAGGACAAAAGATATGACCCAAATTGCTCTGCACAGACACCGCCCGCACCACCGCCGTTTTGGCCTGCGATTGCTGCTGGACGCCGTATCGCTCTATCGTCAACGTCGCGCCCTGGCCCGTTTGGACGCCCGCGCGCTGGAAGATATTGGAATCACCCGCGAAGAGGCCAAAGCCGAGGCTGCCCGCCCACTATGGGATGCGCCGGACTTCTGGCAAAAATGACTCTGATACTCATCTTATCTCCATGAATGGCGACCCGCTGCCGCAGGTCGCCATTTTTGTTGGCCGTTTTCACCGGAATTCAACGCTAAAGCCTTGAAACAGGCCGCGCAGTTGCCGATATTTGCGAGGAGCGAGGTCTGGTTCCCCAGGCCACAAAAGAATTACGTTAAGGGAGACCTGAATGGCACAATTTGACACGATCCGGACAACGTCCGGCGCGCGCGCGACCCAGATTGACGAGGGTCTTCGCGCACATATGAACAAAGTCTACGGCACAATGTCCGTGGGCATGCTGATCACTGCGCTTGCCGCATGGGCCATCGCGGGCCTTGCCGTCACAGCTGATCCCACCAATGCGGTGGCTCAGATCGGCGCTGATCGCTACCTGACCAGCCTGGGTGGCGCATTGTTCCTGTCGCCGCTGAAATGGGTAATCATGTTCGCGCCACTGGCCTTCCTGTTCTTTGGCTGGGGCGCTCTGATGCGCCGTGGCTCAGCAGCGGCTGTACAGCTGGGGTTCTTCATCTTTGCCGCCGTCATGGGCGTGTCGATGAGCTCGATCTTCATGATCTTCACCCCCTACTCGATCGCGCAAACCTTTATCGTGACCTCGATCGCCTTCGCTGGCCTCAGCCTGTATGGCTACACCACCAGGCGTAACCTGAGCGGCATGGGCACTTTCCTGATTATGGGTGTGATCGGCCTGCTGGTTGCAATGGTCATCAACCTGTTCCTGCAATCGCCGGCGATGATGTACGCCATCTCGGCCATTGGTATCCTGATCTTTGCCGGTCTGACCGCGTTCTACACGCAGGACATCAAGAACACCTATGTCGCGCACGCGATGCACGGTGATCAGGAATGGCTGGACAAAGCCGCCTTTGACGGCGCGCTGAGCCTGTACATCTCGTTCCTGAACATGTTCCAGTTCCTGCTGATGTTCATGGGGCAGCAAGAATAGCGCTGGCTACGAAAGCAAACGTTTCAAGGGCGGACCCGACGGTCCGCCCTTTTTCTTTCCACAATCACCCAACGCCACGACACAAAAAAGGCCCCATCGCTGCGATGGGGCCTTTCTTATTCGAATGCGATTTGGCTTAGCTGCAGTTCAGCGGCACGGCAAAACCCGAACTCCGCTCGGACGAGCCCTTGCGGAATACATCGCCTGCGGGCAAGCATCCGGTGAACTGCTCAGCATCACGCCCAAAGATTGCGCCGATGCCATTATCTACGCGGGTGCTGTTATTGGCCGTGCGCAGGACGCCGTACAGGGTTCCGTTCACGCTGACGGTGCTGAGGAACAGATTGGTGTCCGATCCGGTCAGGACAACGGCGCTTGTGTCGCTGCGCCCACCATTGTCGATGGCCACGCGGGCGACTTTCTCAGCCTCGGTTTGATCGGTCACGACGGGGATCGTGGGCAGAACGGCCAGCTCGGCCGGGACATTGGTCGCAGGCGGCAAGAAAGCGGCCGCTCCGGGCACGTCCGAGATTGTGCGGGGTTCACCATCGATCCCCGTAAACCCAACGCCTTCACGGTTATAAGGGTCCTCACAGGCCGCAAGGGCCAGAATAGTTGCTGTGGATAACAAGATTTTTTTCATGACGGCCAACATTTTGGATCGGTTTGTTGAAGCGTAGGGGTAAGCCTAGACAAAAAGCAACCCACCGCGCATCTGATTGCCTGTTGGCCTGATGCTTCGTTGCAACGGCCTGCTCAACACCCCGGCTTGCCGAAGACGCAAAGAAAAAGGGCCCTGCCGTGGCAGAACCCTTTGAAACTGTCCAAGCTGGACGGCAAGATTACTTGATCTTGCCTTCCTTGTACTCGACATGCTTCCGAGCGACCGGGTCGTATTTACGAATGGTCATTTTCTCGGTCATGGTGCGTGCGTTTTTCTTGGTCACGTAGAAGTGGCCCGTGCCCGCGGTCGAGTTCAGACGGATCTTGATTGTCGTCGGCTTCGCCATGGTTATCTCCTGCGTCCGAAAAGGCAGGGGCCTTTCGGTTGAATTCCTATGAGCGTGCGCTTTTACCCGCTACCGCGCCCGAGTCAACCGGATTCCGTCAGCAAAGCGCACAATTCCTTATTGCGCGGCGCAGCGCGGTTTGGTGCGATCACGGTTCTGTGATATGGTCGCGCAATTGCACCCTATCCAAAAGCCGACGACAAGCTCGGTTCGCATGGCAGCGAGTTCAGGCCAGACCCACTGACAGCAGTGATTTTTCGTATGCATGTTAAGGGGGGTTATCATGACGGAATGGAAACTTCAGGCCGAGGAACTGGCCAATTGCAACTGTAACTTTGGCTGCCCGTGCCAGTTCAGCGTATTGCCCACCCACGGAAACTGCGAAGCTCTGGTCGTATTCGATATCGAGTCCGGCCACTATGGTGCCACCGACCTTGCCGGTGTTCGGGCGGCGGGTGTTTATCACTGGCCCGGACCGATTCACGAAGGCAATGGTCAGATGCAACTGATCATCGATGACAGCGCCTCAGACGATCAGAAGGCAGCCCTGCAAGCCATCATGACGGGCGAAGACACCGACGAAATGGCCACGATGTGGTATGTGTTCAGCGCCATGGCCCCCACGAAACACGACACTCTGTACGCTCCGATTGAACTGGACTGGAGCCGCGAAGAGCGCACGGGCTACGCCAAGGTCGCCGGCGTCTTCGATGTCGAGGTCAACCCGATCCCGCACATTGTATCCGGTGCCCCGCATCGCGCCGCGTTCCATTTACCCAACGGGTTTGAGTATCGCACAGCCGAGGCGGCCTCTGGCACAGGCAAGACCAAAGGCGGCGCGATCAGCTTGGGTTTTGAGGCCACCCATGCCCATTTGGCGCATCTCAACATCTCGGGCCACGGCGTTCTGGGCGCATAACCCAGGCTTGCCATGACAACGCCCCCGAACGGAATGATTGATCGCGTGCTGCGGCAGGATCGCAGCGTGGTGTTGGTGTGTGTCTTACTGATCGTATTGGGCGCATCCTGGTATACGATTGCCGGGATCGGCATGAATATGAACGCCATTGACATGACGCGCATGGCCCGCCCGATTGGCAATCCGATGCAGATGGGGGCCGGGGTGCAATGGTCACCCTCTTACGCCGTGCTGATCTTTTTGATGTGGTGGGTGATGATGATTGCGATGATGACCCCCAGCGCGGCCCCTACTGTTCTGCTTTATACTGCGATCAAAAGGGTGGGCCCGGATCATGCCAATGCCGCCCGGTTCAGCCTGTATTTTCTGACTGGCTATCTGGTGGCCTGGGCTGTCTTCAGCCTGCTGGCCACGGGGGCGCAATGGGGGCTTGAGTTAGCCGGGCTGTCGGACGGACCGATGATGACGGTTCGGTCGCGCGTGTTTGCGGGATGTGTGCTGCTTGCGGCCGGGGTCTATCAGCTGTCCAGTCTCAAGACCGCTTGCCTGCGCCATTGCCGCAGCCCGGCGCAGTTTCTGGCCGATCACAACCGCCCTGGGGCCTATGGTGCCTTTCGCACCGGGGCCCTGCATGGGGCGTATTGTCTGGGCTGTTGCTGGGCCCTGATGCTGCTGCTGTTCGTGGGCGGGGTGATGAACCTCTACTGGATCGTCGGCATCGCGCTTTATGTGGCGGTCGAGAAACTGATGCCGCGCGCCACATGGCTGGTTCCGCTGACCGGTGTGGCGCTGATCGGATTTGGCCTCTGGTTGATGGCAGAACCCCTGATCGCAGCAGCTTAACACGCATTTTCGGCCCCATGGACCGGCCCAATCAAAGGTCCATCAACTTAGTCAGGAGGCTCATATGCCCGTTTTCATTACCTATGCATCTTATTCGCAGGAAGGCGCCAGAGGGATGCTGAAGAAACCCTCGGATCGGACCAAGCCCGTCAAAGAGCTTTTGAAAAAGGTTGGGGGCAAGCTGTTGGCGTTTTACGTCACCACGGGCGACAATGACGTTGTGGTCATCAGCGAAGTGCCCGATGGCGCCGATGCGGTTGCTGTTGGTATGGCGGTTGCGGCCTCGGGCGCGGTTTCAAAAGTGGAAACCGTTCGGGCGTGGAAAGCCAAGGATTTTGCAGCCATCCAAAAAAAAGCAGCCAAGCTGACAGGGGCCTATACGCCGCCGGGGCGCTGATCAGGGACTATGCGCGGAGGGCCTGTAAGCCGGATCTTGTTCCGGGGTTGCCCCCTTCGATGACCATTCCTCTAGGCCGTGCATTGCTGCGCGGCTCGAGCTGCCAACCCGGTCCCTCTGGGCCAAGACAGGCTTAGCGGCGGTATCGGCAGACGCCGACCGGCCCGCGCGGGGACCCTATTTGGCATTGCTCCCGGTGGGGCTTGCCGTGCCGCCACTGTTGCCAGCGGCGCGGTGGGCTCTTACCCCACCGTTTCACCCTTACCTGTGACCGAAGTCTCAGGCGGTCTGATTTCTGTGGCGCTTTCCGTCGGGTTGCCCCGCCCGGGCGTTACCCGGCACCGTTGTCTTGTGGAGTCCGGACTTTCCTCTCGGGCCCTTGAGCCCCAGCGGCCATCCGGCCCTCCGCGCGTGGGCTGGGTAGGCTTTAGGCCCGGCGGCGTCAAGGGTGGATCGGTAGGAGGAAGGGGCCAGCCCCTTCTTGGCCTTTGGCCAATTCATCCCCGGGATATTTTTGGCCAGATGAAGGGCGGATCAGGGTTATCCGATCAGCGGCGTGATATCGTCCGGGTGTAGCGGGCCTTTGGCCCAAGGACGATAGCGCAGGCGCACAGCGGCCAGCAGCGTGTCATCGTCAGCATCGGTGGTGTACCCGGCTGCGTTGGCGGCGCTGCGAAAACTCTGCTGTGTTGGGTTTTCCGGGCCTGTCCCCTTGTGGCGCGGGGCTGCGAAGCCCTGGCGTTCGAACCGTTGCCATGGGAACCGTGGGCCGGGATCGATTTTGCGCCCCGGTGCCATGTCGGAATGGCCGATGACGCCCGTTTTTGGTATGTCCCAGCGTGTCATGATCGCAGGCAGAAGCGTTTCCAACATGGCCAGTTGCGGTTCAGAGAACGGATGATCGCCACGATTGTCCAACTCAATCCCGATTGAGCGGGAATTCACATCCCCCTGCCCGTGCCATTCGCCCGCGCCTGCGTGCCAGGCGCGGTCCTCTTCCCGGACCATCTGCCAGAGCATGCCATCACCGCCGATCAGGTAGTGGGCGGACACTTCGTATTGCGGGTCGCACAGCCGATCCAGCGCCGCCTGTGCGCTGGTCATCGCGGTATAATGGATTACCACCATGGACGGTTTTAACCCGTCCCTGCGCGCACCAAAATTGGGGGATGGGCGCCAGATCGGCGCCCGCGGCTCAGTTGTTGACGGCACTGCGGAACGGGCTTGGATCCCAGCTGCAGGCATAACCATCCCCATCCGGATCAAGCCCCTTGCGGTCGCGTTGCGGGCCGCCATTTGCCAGGAATTCCATCTGTGCCTGATCGGCCGAGGGAAACCGGGCACAATTCCGCTGTGCCTTGGCCTGCAGGTTGAAGCCTGCGCGGCTGTACAGCTGGGTCCCGACAGGGTTCGAGGTATTCAGGGCGTATTGGACGATATTGGGCTGACCATCCGCTCCGCGCTGCGGGACTGCGGTAGGCGCGACCACCTCATAGGTCTGGCGATTCTGTTCGATCAGAGCTGCATCGGATTCGATGGACCGACGACCCGAGACCGCTTCGAAATCCTGCTCATCCGAGATTGCATTGTTGGCGGGGGCCACCAGTGGTGCCTGGGCCGGAGCGATGGTGCCTTGACCCGATGTGCTGGCCAAAGCCGCCGCCGTTGCCGATGCAATATCCGCATTGTCGCCAGTCGGCAGGGGCGCGACCGTGCCCGGTGCGCCCAGTTGTTGTTCAGACACCTCAGCGGGGCCAAGCAGCAGGCTTCCTCCAGTGCCCTGCCCGGCCAGCTGCGCCTCGCGCTGAGCCTGGTAAGAGGGCGTGTTGAAGTCCGGACCACCGATCGGGGCCACCGTGTTACAGGCGGCCACCAACCCGATTGCGGGGATCAAAAGCAGTAAGCGCATTCAGCTGCTCCGTCTTGCGTTGTCTTGCCTGACGAGAGATTTACCACCATTTCCCCGGCTTGGCCACAAATCCGGCGGCGTTCTCCAGCGCATAGGCTGTATTGAGCAGATCGCCCTCTTCCCAAGGACGTCCGATCAGTTGCAGACCCAAGGGCAAGCCCTGTTTGTCCAGACCGGCGGGAACAGAAATACCGGGCAGACCAGCCAGGTTCACCGTCACCGTGAACACATCATTGAGGTACATCTGCACCGGATCAGCCTCGGTCATTTCACCCAGACCGAAAGAGGCCGACGGGGTGGCCGGGGTCAGGATCGCGTCGACACCTGCGGCAAAGACATCCTCAAAATCTTTCTTGATCAGGGTGCGCACGCGGCGGGCGCGGTTGTAATAGGCGTCGTAGAAACCTGCCGACAGCACATAGGTGCCGACCATGACGCGGCGCTGCACCTCGTGGCCGAAGCCTTCGGCGCGGGTTTTCTCGTACATCTCGGTGATGCCATCGCCCTGCGCCAGCTGCGCGCGGCGGCCATAACGAACACCGTCATAGCGGGCGAGGTTCGAGGACGCCTCAGCAGGCGCAATCACGTAATAGGCGGGCAGCGCGTATTTGGTGTGCGGCAGGGAAATATCGACGATCTCGGCACCCGCAGCCTTGAGCATTTCGGCTCCGTCTGCCCAGAGCTTTTCGATCTCGGCAGGCATACCATCCATACGGTATTCTTTCGGGATACCGATTTTTTTACCCTTGATGTCGCCGGTCAGCATCGCCTCAAAGTTCGGGACGGCCAGATCGGCGCTGGTGGAATCCTTGGCATCGTGACCACACATGGTTTCCAGCATGATCGCTGCGTCCCGCACGTTCTTGGTCATCGGACCGGCCTGATCCAGCGAGGATGCGAAGGCGATGATGCCCCAGCGCGAGCAGCGACCATAGGTCGGCTTGATCCCGGTGATGCCGACAAAGGCCGCAGGCTGGCGGATCGAGCCGCCCGTATCGGTGCCGGTTGCCGCCAGACACAGATCGGCAGCCACAGCCGAGGCCGACCCACCGGACGAGCCACCCGGCGTCAGTTGCGCATCATCATTGCCGCGTCGCCACGGGCTGACTGCATTGCCGTAGGTTGAGGTTTCGTTGCTGCTCCCCATGGCGAATTCGTCCATGTTCAGCTTGCCCAGCATCACCGATCCGGCATCGGCCAGCTTCTGCGAGACGGTGGATTCGTATTCCGGCTTGAACCCGTCCAGAATCTTGGACGCCGCCTGCGAGGGCACGCCCTTGGTGCAGAACAGATCCTTGATACCGATCGGCAGACCACACATTGCGGGCGCGTCGCCTTCTTTGATGCGTGCGTCCGCTGCCTTGGCGCGCTCCAGCGCGATCTCGGGCGTTTTGTGGACAAAGGCGTTCAGCGCGTCGGCGTCATCGATGGCCTTCAGGCAGGATTCGGTCAGCTCGACCGAGGTTACGTCACCCTTGCGCAGCGCGTCGCGGGCCTCGGCCAGACCCAGTTTGTTCAGATCGCTCATGTCTTACTCCACCACTTTGGGGACTGCGAAAAAGCCCTCGCGCGCGTCGGGGGCGTTAGCCAGAACCTTGTCCTGCTGGTTTCCGTCGGTGACCACATCCTCGCGACGTTTCAGGCGCATAGGCTCGACCGAGACCATCGGCTCGACGCCTTCGACATCCACTTCGTTGAGCTGTTCGATGAACCCAAGGATGGTGTTGAACTCGGACGCCAGCGCGGGCAGCGCGTCATCCTCGACCTTGATCCGGGCCAGTTTGGCCACCTTGGCGGCGGTGCTTTGGTCAATCGACATCGGAAAACCTCATATGCGTTAGGGGGCATTTACCCGTCTGCGCACCCGGTCGCAAGAGCGCCGAAGGCGGGATATGGCCCCGATCCCGATGGCTGCCATTCAAATTTGCATATCCCCTATACGAAAAAGTAAACCAATTAGTTCATTTTTACCATTGAAAATATGAACTGAACGGTTCATTTCGTAAAGCACGGCACAACCTCAAACCGGAGTAAGACAATGAAAACCTTCGCAACCGCATTCGTTTTGGCCACCACTGTTCTTGCAGCACAGGCACAGGCATTTGGCCCGACCATGGACAGCCTGACGCGCGACCTGACCTTTCCCGAACCCGTCTCGCAGCCGGTGACCCAAGATCAGAATACACTGGGCAAATGACATGCCCCCCCTGCCCGGGTCGGGCAAATGATGTCCGGCCCGGCAAATCTGCAATTGACGACCGCGATTGTTACATCCTACCGCTAGTATT
The DNA here is from genome assembly GCF_056538885.1 of Ruegeria sp. BE1. Lineage (NCBI taxonomy): Bacteria > Pseudomonadati > Pseudomonadota > Alphaproteobacteria > Rhodobacterales > Roseobacteraceae > Ruegeria > Ruegeria sp. BE1. The sequence continues at coordinate 437,141 of NZ_JBQFTY010000001.1, read as the reverse complement.
GAGATCATGATGCGCCGAACCACACAGCTGGGACGGCAAGCCAACGGAGCGGAAGATGAACGCGCGAAAGCAAGCAGTTCTGGACGCGATAGACGCGGCCAACAGCCAGGATCCCAACCTCGATGACGGCCAGCCGGTCGAGTTGTTATACGGTCAGCGCATGAGCGCCGAGATGGACCGGCTGTTCCCCGATGCCTCGGACGTTTTACAGATCGCAGCCCGCGGTCAGCATGTGGAACGCTGGAAACTGGCGCGCAGCGAATACCCCGAAGGCCGCGCCGGATACCTGGCCTGGCGCAAGGCGCAGGGCGTGCATCATGCCGAGGTCGTCATGGAATTGATGCGGCAGGCAGAATACGGCGCAGACGAGATCGAAACCGCCGGGCGCATGCTGCGCAAACAGGGCATCAAGCGCGATGACGAAGTTCAGGCGCTGGAAGACGTGATCTGTTTCGTCTTTCTGAAATGGTATTTCGCCCCCTTTGCCGAGAAACATTCGGCCGAGAAAATCCAGAGCATCGTTGAGAAAACCGCCCGCAAAATGTCAGCAGATGGCAGGGCGCAGGTGCTGGCTGAATTCGATCTGCCTGATCCTCTGGCCGCCGCGTTCCGCGATTAACGAAGGCGGATCATGTGACGCCGGTAAACCTCGATCATCCAGCCCAGCATGGTGGCGTTCAGGATGTGCCACATGAAATGGGTGCCCAGCGGCACCTGACCGCAGAGCGGCTCGTCCAATGCGCGGAAGGTGATTGAGGCGATCAGGATAAAAGCCCCGATGGCTAGCCCTCGGGCGGTGTCTGGTGTGCGGTTGCGCAGCAGAAAAGCGTAGATCAGGATCAGCAGTGGCACCGGCGCATACGCGGCTGATCCACCAAGACCCGGCACAAACTGAAACAACGGAATCGTTGCGGCGGCATAGGGGATGAAAAGGCCCGTCAAAAGCGCGGCGGGCAGCCATCGCATCTGCCAGACATCCCGGTTGATCGCGAAGATATAGACCAGAATATAAATCAGGATCGGCGCGACATCCGCCAGCGCCGCCCAGACCTGCGCATGGGTGTGAAACAGGTAACTGCCGATCCCGATGGCGGCCAGAATACCCACCAGCACCATCGCCAGCGGCATTCCCTGTCCGCGCACCCGCCGCCACATAATGAAAGCCGCGATCAGAAACGCGCCGTTTGTCACCGCGTTGATCGGCTCGGCCCAATAAGCGGGTGTAAGACGCTCGCAATATCCGTCGATTTCCTGAAACCAGTCCATGAACTTTTACATAGCCGATGCTAAGTTGATGCCAACAGTTTGTTTTGGGAGGATGAATTCATGAACATCATTTGGCTGGGCCACGGCAGCTTTCGCATCGAAACCGGCGGGCAGGTTCTGCTGATCGACCCATGGCTAACCGGCAATCCGGTGCTTGAGGACCATCATCACGACAACGCGCTGGACGGGGCAACGCATATCTTGCTGACCCACACGCATTTCGACCATGTGGCGGATGTTGTGTCGCTGGCCAAACACCTCAAGGTGCCCGTGGTCGGACAGTACGACCTGATGGGCTATTGGGCCGAGGCGGAAGGTATCGAAACCATTGGCTTCAACAAGGGCGGCACGGTGAACCTGAACGGGGTGATGGTATCGATGGTGCCCGCGTCGCACAGTTCAACCTTTTCGACCCCCGATGGGCTGCGCACGGGCGGCAGCGAGGTCGGGTTCATGATCGCGTCCGAGGGGCACATGCTCTATGTCTCGGGCGACACCGACATCATGGCGGATATGGACTGGATGGGGGATTACTACAAACCCGATATTGGCATCCTGTCAGCGGGCGGGCATTTCACCATGGATATGAAGGGTGCGGCCTATGCGGCCAAACGGTACTTCAACTTCAAGACCGTGATTCCCTGCCACTACAAGACCTTCCCGATTCTGGAGCAATCCGCGCAGGCGCTGATCGACGGCCTGCCCGGCGTCGATGTGATCGAACCGGATCTGATGAAACCCATCACGCTTTAGGGTCACGCCGCGCGGCAAAGAACGCTTTGAGCAAATCGGCGGCCTCCTGCCCAGCGATGCCGTCGTAAATCTCGGGCGTGTGGTGGGCCTGTGTGTGCGTAAAGACCCGCGCGCCGTGGGCCACGCCACCTGATTTCGGATCGGCGGCCCCATAGTAGATGCGCCGGATACGCGCCGCCGCCAAAGCGGCCGCACACATGGCGCACGGCTCCAGCGTGACATAAAGGTCATGATCCGGCAGGCGTTCCGACCCGGCCTCGGCACAGGCTGCGCGAAGGGCCAGGATTTCCGCGTGCGCGGTAGGGTCGTTCAACTCGCGCGTACGGTTGCCCGCCGTGGCCACCACGCGGTCGCCCTGCACGATGACAGCCCCCACCGGCACCTCTCCGCGATCGGCTGCCGCGCGTGCCTCGGCCAGCGCCTTGTCCATATGCGATCTGAACTCCATGCCCCTGACTGCATCAGAAACCTGTCTTTCGCAAGGCGGCGGGATGCGCTATGGGCTGCGGATGACCAAAACCCCTCCTCCCGGCGACCGGATCGCCAAAGTCCTTGCCCGCGCAGGCGTCGCCTCGCGCCGTGAAGCGGAACGCATGATCGAAGCCGGTCGTGTGAGTGTAAACGGCAAGACCATCACAAGCCCCGCCTTGAACGTCACCGGCAAAGACCGGATCACCGTGGATGGCAAAGCGGTGTCCGAGCCTGAACCTTCGCGCCTGTGGCTCTATCACAAACCTTCGGGGCTGGTGACGACGACGCGCGACGAAAAAGGCCGCGCGACGATCTTTGACAACCTGCCCGAGGGCATGCCCCGCGTCATGAGCGTTGGGCGGCTGGACCTGAATTCCGAAGGCTTGCTGCTGTTGACCAACGATGGCGGTATCAAGCGCAAGCTCGAACTGCCCTCAACCGGATGGCTGCGCAAATACCGCGTGCGGGTGAACGGACGCCCCAAGGACGAGGATTTTGCCCCCCTGCGCAAAGGACTTGTGATCGAAGGCGAGCGGTTCCTGCCCATGGATGTCTCGCTGGACCGTCAGCAGGGCGCGAATGCGTGGCTGACCATCGGTCTGCGCGAAGGCAAGAACCGTGAGATCCGCCGCGCGATGGAGGATATCGGTTATGCCGTGAACCGCCTGCTGCGCGTGTCCTACGGTCCGTTTCAACTGGGCAACCTGAAACCCGGCGAGGTCGAGGAAATCCGCCGCCGGGTTATGCGCGACCAGTTGGGGCTGGAGGCGGAACCTGAAACCAAGCCGAAACGTCCGGCCCGACCGCAAAGAAAACGGGCACCGATCGGCAAAAAATCCCGGATCTGAGGCGGGTTTTGCAACCTTCCCCCTAGCGCCAAGCCCGCGCATCCCCTAAATTTTCTGTGAACGCTGCAATTGGGGGGCGCCATGTCAGGGACCGGAGTTCAAAAGCTGGCTTATGCAGCCCTGCTTGTGCTGTTATTCGGCGTCTGTACCGGTTTGCTGGGGGGCCTCTGACCGATGGCCAAGCGGTATGGCGGAAAATTCAGCCCTCAGGGCGGCGGGTCCGAGGATGATCAACCCGCACGCGGGCAGTTTCACGGCGCGCGGGTCGAACCCGCAGGTGCGCGGGCGAATATCCTGTTTCTGCCTGCAATACCGCTGGTGTTTCTGTCGCTGAATGACGGCGCAATCGGCATGACCATCGGATTGGTCGCGGCGGGTCTATTGACCGGTGCCGCCTTTCTGCTGCGCGAAGGGTTACGGGCCGAGGCCGCCTACAATGCCCGCCGCACAGCGCGACGTCCTGCTTTTCCGCGCAAGATTTTCGCCAGTGCTCTGACCGGGCTTGGCACAGCACTGGCCGCGTATCGCAGTGAATATCTGGATGCCGAGGCGGCGGCGCAGGCCAGCCTGATCGCGCCCATCCTGTTTGGCGGCGTCGCTGCAGCCCTGCATTCCGTGTCTTTCGGGATCGATCCAATGAAAGACAAAGGCATGGAAGGGATCGATACATTCCAGCAAGACCGCGTCGCCCGCGTGGTTGAAGATGCCGAAACCCACCTGACCGAGATGACCGATGCCATCAAACGCGCGGGCGACCGTCGGGTCGAGGCGCGGGTTGAACGGTTTCAGGACACCGCCCGCGATCTGTTCCGCACGGTCGAAGAGGACCCGCGCGATCTGGCCGGTGCCCGCAAATACCTGACCGTCTATCTGCAGGGCGCGCGGGACGCGACGGTCAAGTTCGCCGATGTTTACGCCCGCACCCGCGATGCGCAGGCTTTGACGGATTACACCGCCTTGCTGGACGATCTGGAAAAGAACTTCGCGGCCCGCACCCGCAAGATGCTATTGGATGACCGCAGCGATCTGACGGTTGAAATTGACGTGCTGCGCGAACGCCTGCAGCGCGAAGGCGTCCGGTTGGACTGACCGGACCAGTATTTGAGAAAGGATTACCCCATGTCCGATGCGATCAAGAACAAGGCGGTTGAGGCCGAAACCCTGGTGCAAGAGGTGACGGCCGTCGCCCTGCCCGAGCCTGCGGCCGAGGTTGTCTCGCTCGAAGAGGCCGACGAACCCGTCAGCGCCGAGATCCGCAAGCGGATGGATGAGATCGACATGGGCAACACCAACTCGATCGTCGCCTTTGGATCGTCGGCGCAGGCCGAATTGCAGGAAATTAGCCAGGCCATGCTGGCCGATGTGCGCAACAAGGATGTGGGCCCTGCGGGCGACAGCCTGCGCAACATCGTCACCACCATCCGCGGCTTTTCCGTCAGCGAACTGGACGTGCGCCGCGAACGCAGTTGGTGGGAAAAACTGCTGGGCAAGGCAGCGCCTTTCGCCAAGTTCACCGCGCAATACGAAGAGGTTCAGGGCCAGATCGACCGCATCACCGACGATCTGCTGAGCCACGAGCATACTCTGCTGAAAGACATCAAGTCTCTGGACCTGCTTTATGAAAAGACGCTGGGTTTCTATGACGAACTGGCGCTGTATATCGCGGCGGGTGAGGAAAAGCTGACCGAGCTGGACAGCCACGACATCCCCGAAAAAGAGGCCGAGGTTCAGGCCGCGCCCGAAGATCAACAGGTCATGAAAGCGCAAGAGCTGCGTGACATGCGCGCCGCGCGTGATGATCTGGAGCGTCGGGTGCATGACCTGAAACTGACCCGTCAGGTAACGATGCAGTCCCTGCCTTCTATCCGTCTGGTGCAGGAAAATGACAAGTCGCTGGTCACCAAGATCAACTCGACCCTTGTCAACACCGTACCGCTTTGGGAAACGCAGCTGGCGCAGGCCGTCACCATTCAGCGCAGCGCCGAGGCGGCCTCGGCCGTGCGCGAGGCTAACGATCTGACCAATGAACTGCTGACCTCGAACGCGGCCAATCTGCGGCAATCGAACAAGATGATCCGCGAAGAGATGGAGCGCGGCGTCTTTGACATCGAAGCTGTCAAACAAGCCAATGCCGATCTGATCGGGACCATCAACGAAAGCCTTGCGATTGCGGATGAAGGTAAGGCCAAACGCGCCGCTGCCGAGCAAGAGCTGCAAAAGATGGAGACCGAACTGCGCGATACACTGGCCGCAGCCAAGGCGCGCAAGGACGGAACAGGCGACAATGCCGGAACGGCTGTGCCGGGCTAAGGTCGTGCGGGCGTTCAGGACAAGCAGATTTGCGCTGGGTCTTGTCGCGCTTTTGGCCTTGGCCAATTGCGACGAAACCCTGACGTCGTCGGTTGTCCCGCAACCGCGTCCCGAACCGCCTGCGCCCGCCCCCAATGCCTATGTCCCGCCTTCGGCCGCCAGCCAGGATCTGGCGCGGTTTTATCAGCGTGTTGAACGCGATCTGGTCACGCGCGGCTTGCTGAGAACGGATGGCGGCGGACCAGACACGCCCTATGACGCCAGTGATCTGGAACGAAACTTTGAGGCGATTGCCTTTTACAATGAATACCCCGATCACGCGGTGACCGCGACGACCTATAGCACCGAAGGACAGCTAAGCCGCTGGAGCAATCCAATTCGCGTGCAGGTCGAGTTTGCCCCCACCGTCGCGCCCGAGCAGCGCGAACAGGATACCGCACTGGTCGCGGCCTATACGGAACGGCTGGCGCGGCTCACGGATCACCCGATGTCGGTCGTTGCGTGGAAGCCGAATTTCCACGTGTTCTTTGCGGGCAAGGATGACAGCGGCTACGTTGTCTCGCGGCTCAAAGAACTTGCCCCCGGGGTTAGCCAGCCGGTTCTGGATCTGGTTGCAAACCCCCGCGCGAATATCGACTGTTTCGTCATCGCCTCGCCCACCAACCGGTCGCCGAACCAATTTGTAAGGGCGGTGGTTCTGATCCGAACCGAGCTGCCTGATCTTTTGCGGCGCAGTTGCATCCACGAGGAAATGGCACAGGGGCTTGGCCTGTCGAATGACAGCCGCGCAGCACGACCGTCGATCTTCAATGATGACGACGAATTTGCGCTGTTGACCAGCCATGACGAAAAGCTTTTGGCAATGCTGTACGATCCTCGGCTCGCCCCTGGCGTGACGGTCGAGAACGCCCGCCCCGTTGCCCGCATTATTGCACGTGAATTGATGGGCCAGCCGCTCTGAGCCCAAGGATAAGGAGGCCCACATGGGTATTTTCGATTTTCTGACCGGAGAGTTCATCGACGTCATTCACTGGGTCGACGACACCCGCGACACCATGGTCTGGCGGTTCGAACGTGAGGGGCATGAGATCAAGTACGGCGCCAAGCTGACCGTGCGCGAAGGTCAGGCCGCCGTGTTTGTGCACGAAGGCCAACTGGCGGATGTCTTCACGCCGGGTCTTTACATGCTTGAAACCAACAACATGCCGATCCTGACCACGCTTCAGCATTGGCACCACGGCTTTCAGTCGCCCTTCAAGTCCGAGGTCTATTTCGTCAACACGACCCGGTTCAATGACCTGAAATGGGGTACCAAGAACCCGATCATGCTGCGTGACCCGGAGTTTGGCCCGACGCGCATCCGGGCATTCGGCACCTATACGACCCGGGTCAAGGACCCTGCGAAATTCATGGTGGAAATTGTCGGCACCGATGGCGAATTCACCATGGATGAGATCAGCTTTCAGGTCCGCAATATCATCGTGCAGGAATTCAGCCGTGTGATCGCCGCCTCAGGTATCCCGGTACTGGATATGGCGGCCAATACCGCCGACCTGGGTAAGCTGATCGCGGCGGAGGTTTCGCCGGTGCTGGACGGCTACGGGTTGGAGATGCCCGAATTCTATATCGAAAACATCTCGCTGCCGCCTGCGGTCGAGGCGGCGCTGGACAAGCGGACCTCGATGGGGCTGGCGGGCGATCTGGGCAAGTTCACCCAGTATTCGGCTGCCGAGGCAATGACGGCTGCGGCCAACAACCCCGGTCAGGGCGGCGGCATGGGCGCAGGTCTTGGCATGGGCATGGGAATGGCCATGGCGCAGCAAATGGCAAACATGGCAGCGGGTCAGCCGTCCGGCCCATGGGGCGGTTCCGCCCCCGCTGCCCCGCAACCGGCTGCGCAAATGGCACCGCCGCCTCCTCCGCCCGTTGAGCATGTGTGGCATATCGCGGTGGATGGGCAGACCAGCGGCCCGTTTTCCAAGGCCAAGATGGGGCGCATGGCAACCGACGGCGAGATCACCCGCGACACTCATGTCTGGACCGCCGGTCAGGACGGGTGGAAAAAGGCGGGGGATGTACAGGAACTGGCGCAGCTGTTCACGATCCTGCCGCCACCTCCGCCGGGCGCGTGATTGGTGACGGCGAAAGCCGACATATCCGCGTATTCGCAGCAAGAGATCAGGCGCGCCATTAACTTGAGCGCAATACTCGGATGGTTTTGCGTTATTGGCGCGCCGATGCTTTTTGATCTTTTCCAAAGCGGATGGGACGCCACTCTGTGGTCTCTATTTCAGTTATTGACCTTATTTGGTGTGCCCTCGGCTTTTCTGATCGCATGGGTTTTCGTCGCACCCGCCCTGCGTAAGATGATGCGCAAGCCGGTTACTTTTTTCCGGGCAGCTAGTTGGGGGGGAGCGATCAGCACAGGTCTTGTTCTGCTGAGTATTGCAATCGGTCGGCTAAGAGGATGGCATCAATCGCACAACGATAATTTCGATTCTCAAATCGGGGGCGGCGATTTCGTGAAATCTGTTGATGGTATACTGACGCCTTATGGATGGCAGGTTCTGGCGCGTAACTCTCTCTTGTTTATTGCCGTTTGCATCTTTGTGGCTGTCGTGATCCGCGCAATCATCGGCCCGGGAAAGCCTGTTCGGCCTGCCGAGGTTCAGCAATGACCGAAGAACACCGTTTCCCCTGCGACCAATGCGGCGCGGATTACCGATTCAACCCGACCGATGGCACGCTGACCTGTGACCATTGCGGGCATTCGGACGCTATCAGCGCTGGCCCATGGGGCGGAGCCAGCCTGAAAGAACTGGATTTCGATGCCGCCGTCGCCGACCGCCTGCCCGACAGCGAGATTGAAGAAACGCGCGTTCTATCCTGCCCCAACTGCGCCGCTCAGGTCGAGTTCGACCCGGCCACCCATGCGGCGGAATGCCCGTTTTGTGCCACGCCCGTGGTGACGGATACCGGGGTGAATCGGCATATCAAACCGCGTGGCGTGCTGCCGTTTGCGCTGGATGAACGCACGGCGCACAAGGCGATGGGCGATTGGCTGGGGCGGCTCTGGTTCGCGCCGAACGGGCTCAAGGACTATGCCCGCAAGGGGCGCAGGATGCAGGGGATCTATGTGCCCTACTGGACCTTTGATGCGGATACGCAATCCAGCTATCGCGGCGAACGCGGCACGGTTTACTATGAGACCCGGACCGTCATGCGGGATGGCAAGCGGGTGCAGCAACAAGTCCCCAAGGTGCGCTGGTCGCCAAAATCCGGGCGGGTCAAACGGTTCTTTGACGATGTGCTGGTGCTGGCGTCACACTCGCTGCCCAAGACATACACGGATGCGTTAGAGCCCTGGGACCTGCCGGCGCTGGAACCCTATCAGCCGCAATATCTGGCCGGTTTCCGGGCCGAAGCGTACACGGTCCAGCTGCAAGAGGGCTATACCGAGGCGCGCGGGCACATGGCGCGGGTGATTGAGCGGGACGTGCGATTTGACATAGGCGGTGACCGCCAGCGGATACACGCGATCGATACCGATGTGCGGGATGTCACCTTCAAACACATCCTGCTACCGGTCTGGATGGCGGCTTACAAATATCGCGGCCAAACCTATCGCTTTGTGGTGAACGGGCGCACGGGCCGCGTGCAGGGCGAACGCCCCTGGTCGGCGATCAAGATCGCCATCGCTGTCATTCTGGGCCTGCTGGTGGCCGCCGGTGTCGGGTATTTGATGGCAACGTCTCAGTAAAGGCGGCACCTCGGACCTTCAAAGCTGTTAGCGCTTGAACTTCGCCTGAGCAGACGCCATTCTGCGCCGCGTCAACATCGGGTGGGGAGGGCCGTGTGACTTTATCCGATCTGAATCAGTTGCTCAGCGCGCGCCATTCATGTCGCGCGTTCCTGCCGGATCAGGTTCCCAAAGATCAGATCGAACAAATCCTGACCAGTGCCGCGCGCGTGCCAAGCTGGTGCAACGCCCAACCCTGGCATGTGATTGTCACCAGCGGGGCCGAGACCGACCGGTTTCGCGACGCGATGCAGGCCGAGGCGATGACCGGCGCGCCCGCCCCGGACCTGCCCTTTCCGGCATCCTATACCGGGGTCTATCAGGACCGCCGCCGCGCCTGCGGCTGGGCCTTGTACGAGGCGGTCGGAGTGGAACGGGGCGACCGCGCGGCGTCGGCCCGACAGATGATGCAGAATTTTTCGCTATTCGGGGCACCGCATTGCGCGATCCTGTCCAGCCCGGCGGAACTGGGTGCCTATGGGGCGCTGGATTGCGGTGGCTTTGTGACTGCGTTTTCACTGGCCGCCCAGGCGCTTGGCATCGCCACGATCCCTCAGGCGGCATTGGCCAGCTACGGCCCGTTTCTGCGGCGCTTTTTTGACATCCCCGAGGATCGCCTGATCCTGTGCGGTATCTCATTTGGCTATGCGGACAAGGACCACCCGGCCAACGGGTTTCGAACCGACCGCGCCGGGCTAGAGGAGCTCGTCCAATGGCAGGGCTAAACTCCGTATCGGTTGGAGAGTAAAGATGCGCGCGGTCTTACAAAGGGTGTCCAGCGCCAGCGTTTCAGTCGATGGTCAGGTCATTGGCCGGACCGGGCCGGGCCTGATGATTCTGGTCTGTGCGATGCAGGGCGATGACGAAGGCAAGGCGGATCAACTGGCGGCCAAAATCTCGAAACTGCGGATCTTCAAGGATGACGCGGGTAAGATGAACCGCTCGGTGAAAGACATCGAAGGCTCGGCGCTGGTGATCAGCCAATTCACGCTGGCTGCCGATACCTCGCGCGGTAACCGGCCCGGTTTTTCCGAGGCCGCCCCGCCGGATCTGGGCAAACACCTGTATGAGATTTTCGCCCAGCGTCTTGCGGCCCATGGCGTGCCCGTCGAAACCGGCGCATTTGGTGCGGATATGAAAGTTGAACTGGTCAATGACGGGCCGGTCACGATTTGGATGGAAAGTTGATGGACAGAAAAGAACAGGCAATTAACATCTGGCAGGCCGGTGTTGATGCGGTGGGGGGCCACGCGGCGACCCGCAAGGCGCTAGGCGATATTCCCGCGCCCGATCAGATACTTGCCGTGGGCAAACCGGCCGCTGCCATGGCCCGCGCAGCCTTGGAACATTATGGCCCGCGCCCCACACTGGTTGTCACCAAGGACGATCACGGGCGCGACCTGCCGGATCATGTGAAGGTGATCGAAGCCTCTCATCCCGTGCCGGACGCGCGCAGCCTGCAAGGCGGCCAGGCCCTGCGAGAGGCGGTCGAGGCGATGCAGCCGGGCACGCATCTGCTGTTGCTGGTCTCGGGGGGCGCGTCCTCATTGGCCGAGGATTTGGTGCCCGGCAAAACGCTTGCCGATCTGGAGCAGTTGAACAAAAGACTGCTGGCCGAGGGGCTGGACATCACTGCCATGAACACCGAACGACGCAAGCTGTCGCGGATCAAGGGCGGCGGGTTGCTGTCCCATTTCAAGGGCGCGAAAGCGACGGTTCTGGCGATCTCGGACGTGCCGGGGGACGACCTGAATGTGATCGGATCGGGGATCGGCGCCCTACCCGATAGCTGCCCGTTTGAGGCCAGCACTCAGATCGTCGCGTCGAACGCCCATGCCCGCGCGGCAGCAGTCGATCTGGCGCAGGAGGCGGGCCTGACGGTTTTGGCCAACGAAGAATGCCTGCACGACGACTTCCTGAACGTTGCCACAAATCTGGGGGAGCGCCTGCGCACCATGCCCAAGGGCGTCATGGTCTTTGGCGGGGAACCCACGGTCGTCCTGCCCGAAAACCCCGGACGCGGCGGGCGTAATCAGGGGTTGGCCCTTGCCCTGGCGCATGAGATTGCCGGGACAGAGGGCCTGATGGTCGTTGTCGGCGGAACCGACGGCACCGATGGCCCCACATCGGCGGCAGGGGCCGTTGTTGATGGTACCACCTGGGGCGATGGGGCAGAGCAGGCCCTGAAGCTGGCAGACAGTGGCAGCTATCTGGACAAGGTCGGAGCGTTGCTGTTCACCGGGCCCACCGGGACAAATGTAATGGATGTGCTTGTCGCAATCCGCGAATGATCTGACGATTTTCACCGAACCTGAATTGCGATTCCCTCGGACACTTATCACATGACGCTGCCTGCCAATGCGCTACGCACCATAGAAGATATTCCTGACATAGGGATCGAGATGCCGTTTGGCTGCCGCCTGTCGGCGCGTGTCTGGCGTCCGACGGATGCGGATGAACATCCCGTTCCCGCCATTCTGGAGTTTCTGCCCTATCGCAAGCGCGACGGCACCACGGTGCGCGATGCCCTGACCCACCCTTGGTTTGCCGAGCGCGGCTATGCCTGCATCCGTGTCGACATGCGCGGCAATGGCGACAGCGAAGGGTTGATGGAGGATGAATACACCCAGCAAGAGCTGGACGATGCCGTCTCGACCATCAACTGGCTGGCGCAGCAGCCCTGGTGCACCGGCGCGGTTGGCATGATGGGGATTAGCTGGGGCGGGTTCAACGCGCTGCAGGTGGCCTCCCTGCAACCCGAACCGCTGAAGGCAATCATCACTCTGTGTTCGACCGCGGATCGTTATGCCGACGACATCCACTACAAAGGTGGCTGTCTTCTGAATGAGAACCTGGGCTGGGGCGCGACGATGTGGTCCTATTCTTCGCGCCCGCCCGACCCCGATCTGCGCCCGAACTGGCGTGAGCTTTGGTTGGACCGGTTAAAGCATGAGCCGTTTTTGCCCTCGGTCTGGCTGCGCCATCAAAGGCGGGATGCCTATTGGCAACACGGCTCGATCTGTGAAGACTTCAGCGCAATCAAGGCGGCTACGCTGGCTGTTGGCGGATGGGGCGATTCCTACAAGAACACCGTCCCGCTGCTGGTCGAGGAGCTGACCGCGCCCGTCAAAGGCATTGTGGGCCCGTGGGTGCATAAGTACCCGCATTTCGCGGTGCCCGAACCCCGGATCGGCTTTCTGCAAGAGGCGCTGCGCTGGTGGGATCATTGGTTGAAAGGTCACGACACCGGCGTCGAGAACGACCCCGATTACCGCGCCTATCTGATGGACGGTGTCCGCCCTCAGCGCTGGTATAGCGAACGGTCAGGGCGATGGATTGCCGAGGCCGAGGGTGCCACCTCGCATCTATCGACGCTGGCGCTGGCCCTGTCTGATGCCGGGCTTGGGCGCGATGGCCCACTGGATACGCGTGTACAATCGCCGCAAACCTGCGGCTTGGAAAGTGGTGAATTCTGCGCCATCTGGCTGGGGCCGGACATGCCGGGGGATCAGCGCGCGGATGACGCGCTATCCGCCTGTTTCGACGGCGCGCCGCTGGATCAGGATATGGACATCGTCGGCGCCCCGCGCATCCACCTGCGGCTGAGCGCCGACCGCCCCCAAGCCCAGATCGCCGTTCGACTGAACCACGTGCACCCGGACGGAGCGTCGACGCGGATCACCTATGGCGTGCTGAACCTGTCCCATCTTGACAGCCACGCGGAACCGACCCCACTGATCCCGGGCACCGCTTATGATGTGACGCTGGATCTGGACCACATCGCCTATCGCGTGCCCAAGGGGCACAGGCTGCGGGTCGCGATCTCCAGCGCCTACTGGCCGCTGATCTGGCCCTCACCCGAACGCGCCGAACTGCACCTGACCGGGGGTGAGATCACCCTGCCGCAACGCCCGTCGGACGCTGACGAATACGCATTCCCACCGCCCGAGGCGGCAACACCGCTGAACCGCACCGCAATACGTGAGCCAAAGAATGCGCGGCGGGTGGAAACCGATATGAACACGGGTGAAACCCATCTGATCATCGAGGATGACTTTGGTCTGGCCCAGAACGAAGACCACGGCCTGATCCATGGCGGAACCGCCTCTGAACGCTGGACCATCCACCCCGATGATCCGTTGTCGGCAAAAGGCTATTGCAAATGGACGCAGGAAGTCCGCCGAGGCGAAATAGAACTGCGCACCGAAACCTCATGCGAGATGTGGTCAGACAAGAACACCTTTTTCCTTAGGGCACGTCTGGACGCGTTTGAGGGGGGCAAACTGGTATCAAGCAAGCAACTGGAGGATGCCGTTCCACGCGATCAAATGTGATATTCGCAGATATGGGTGCAGGACATTTGTCCTTGCCCGCTCAACCGAATTCCGCCTACTTTGACTCATGCGTCAATAAAAAGCCCTTAAGGGCGATAATCCAATCAACTGGGAGACCATAATGAACGAACAAATCACTCACATGACAAGTCAGGTGACAGCTGGCAAGCTGACCCGCCGTGAATTCATGGGCAAAGCCGCGGCTCTGGGCGTGTCCGCCGCCGTCGCCAGCACGATGTTTGCCGATGCTGCACGCGCGGCAGGTCCGAAGAAAGGTGGCGATCTGAAGCTGGGCTTGCAGGGTGGCGAATCCACCAACTCGCTGGACCCGGCGACCTATGCCAGCTCAGTTCCGTTCCAGAATGGTAAGCAATTCGGCGATCAGCTGGTCGAAGTTGCACCAGATGGCACAATCGAACCCCGCTTGGCCGAAAGCGTTGAAGGCAGCGCGGACGCCAAGGTCTGGACCTTCAAGCTGCGTCAGGGTGTCGAGTTCCACAACGGCAAGACCATGACCAGCGAAGACGTGCTGAAAACCATGGAGCGTCACTCGAACGAGGATTCCAAGTCCGGTGCCCTGGGCATCATGAAGGGCATCGAATCGATGAAGGCCGATGGCGACAATTTCCAGGTCACCCTGACCGAGCCTAACGCCGATTTGCCTTATCTGATGGCCGACTATCACCTGATCGTACAGCCCGATGGCGGCATGGAAGACCCGGCCGCAGGGATCGGCACCGGCCCCTATCAGGTTGAGGTCAACGAACCCGGCGTGCGCCACGTCTACAAGAAATTCGCCAACCACTGGAACCCGGATTTCGGAAACTTCGACAGTGTCGAAGTGGTTGTGATCAACGATGCCACCGCCCGGACGGCGGCGCTGCAATCCGGTCAGGTTCACGCGATCAACCGGGTCGAGCCCAAAGTGGCTGACCTGTTGGGCCGCGCGCCCAACCTGACCGTGCATTCGACCGCCGGTCGTGGGCACTATGTGTTCATCATGCATTGCGACACCGCGCCGTTCGATCAGAACGAGCTGCGTCTGGCGCTGAAATACGCGATAAACCGTCAGGAACTGGTCGACAAGGTTCTGCGCGGCTATGGCACCGTGGGCAACGACATGCCGGTCAACGCGGCCTATCCGCTGTTCGACGGCTCGATCCCGCAGCGCGAGTTCAGCGTCGAAAAAGCAGCCGAGCATTACAAGAAGTCCGGCCATGACGGCTCGCCCATCATCCTGCGTGTGGCCGATGGCGCCTTCCCGGGTGCGGTGGACGCGGCTGCGCTGTTCCAGCAGACGGCGGCTCAGGCCGGTATCCCACTGGAAATCAAGCGTGAACCCAATGATGGCTACTGGTCCGAGGTTTGGAACGTTCAGCCCTTCTGCGCGTCCTACTGGGGCGGGCGTCCGGTGCAGGATCAGATGTACTCGACCGCCTATCTGTCGAGCGCAGACTGGAACGACACCCGCTTCAAGGTTCCGGCCTTTGACGAGATGCTGTTCCAGGCCCGTGCCGAACTGGACAACGACAAGCGTAAGGACATCTACAGCCAGATGGGTCAGATGGTCCGCAACGAAGGCGGCCTGATCTGCCCGATGTTCAACGACTTTGTCGAAGGCGTCAGCAACCAGCTGGCCGGTTGGGAAAGCGACCCGACCCAGGAAATGATGAACGGCAACATGTCCCGCAAACTGTGGTTCGCCTGATAGGACCCACGGATCATGCATCCTATCGTCAAATTGGTTTCCCAGCGCGTTGCGCTGGGACTCCTGCTCCTCTTCGGTGCATCGGCTCTGATTTTCGGCCTCACTGAAGCCCTTCCCGGGGACGCGGCGCAAGCTGTCCTTGGACAATCCGCAACCCCCGAAGCGCTGGCAAACCTGCGCGAGGAAATGGGCCTCAACCGCCCTGCCCTGACCCGCTATTTCGAATGGCTGGGTGGCATTTTGCAGGGCGATCTGGGTCAGTCCCTGACCAACAAGCTGGACATCGCCGAAAGCATCGGAAAACGTCTGGGCAACACGCTGTTTCTGGCCTGTGCCGCTGCGATCGTGTCGGTTCCACTTGCTATCTTTCTGGGCCTTCTGGCCGTCCGGTACCGCAATCGCTGGCCGGATAAACTGATTTCTGCGATCACCCTGACCACGGTTTCGATACCGGAATTCCTGATCGGTTATGTGGTGATCTACTTCGTGTCGGTGAAACTGGGATGGTTCTCATCGCTGGCGATGATCAACGATTCCATGTCGTTCGGTGAAAAGCTGAACGCCATCGCGCTGCCCGCATTCGTCCTGACGCTGGTGGTTCTGGCGCAGATGATGCGCATGACCCGCGCCGCGATCCTGAACCTGATGCAATCGGCCTATATCGAAACGGCCGAGCTGAAGGGCCTGTCGAACTTTCAGGTCATCGCGCGCCATGCTTTCCCGAACGCGATCTCGCCCATCGTCAACGTTGTGATGCTGAACCTGGCCTATCTGGTCGTCGGCGTCGTCGTGGTTGAGGTGGTGTTCGTCTATCCCGGCATGGGTCAATATCTGGTGGACTCGGTGACGAAACGTGACGTGCCGGTTGTTCTGGCCTGCGGTGTGGTTTTTGCCGCCGTCTATATCGGGCTGAACATGGTGGCAGACATCGTGTCGATCCTTGCCAACCCAAGACTGAGGCATCCGAAATGATGAAGAATATCCCTATTTCGGCAATGATCGGTCTGTTCTTTACCGGGCTGTATTTCTTCATTGCCTTCGCCGCCCCGCTGATCGCCCCCTATGGCATGGCCGAAGTGGTCGGCGACGTGTGGGAGCCCTCCAGCGCCAAGCATCTTCTGGGCACCGACAATATCGGGCGCGATCTGCTGACGCGCATGATCTATGGCGGGCGTACGACGATCTTTATCGCCGCCGCTGCCACGATCCTCAGCTTTGTTACCGGCACCTCTCTGGGTCTGTTGGCCGCTGTTCTGGGCGGATGGGCGGATCAGGTGCTCAGCCGGACGGTTGACCTGATCATGTCGATCCCGACGCTGATCCTGGCGCTGGTGATCCTGGCGATTGTTCCGGTCACCGTTCCGATCCTGATTCTGGTGATGGGCCTGCTGGACGCCACACGCCCCTATCGCCTGTCGCGGTCGGTCGCGGTGGACATCAACGTGATGGATTATGTTGAGGCCGCCAAGCTACGCGGTGAGGGTCGCATGTGGATCATCTTCCGCGAGATCCTGCCCAATGCCCTGTCACCGCTGGTGGCGGAGTTCGGGCTGCGGTTCATCTTCATGGTCCTCTTCATCTCGACCCTGTCCTTCCTGGGCCTGGGCGTTCAGCCGCCGCTGGCTGACTGGGGTGGCATCGTGAAGGAAAACAAAGACGGTATCGTCTATGGCATCGGCGCGGCGTTGTACCCGGCTGTGGCCATCGCGACGCTGGCAATCTCGGTCAATCTTGTGGCTGACTGGGTTCTGAACCGCACCACATCGCTGAAAGGAGGCCGGGGATGAGTGATACCCTTCTCAAGGTCCGCGACCTCAAGATCGGCGCGACCGTCTATCCGCCGGGCGAAAAGCCCCATGACATCGAGATCGTGCACGGGGTCAGCTTTGACCTCGAACCCGGCAAGGTGCTGGGTCTGATCGGGGAATCCGGCGCCGGCAAGTCCACCATCGGTCTGGCCTCGATGGCCTATGGCCGGGGCGGCGTGAAGATCACCGGCGGCGAGGTCTGGATCAACGGGCGTGACATCCTGAAAACGTCCTTTGGCGACATCCGCAAGCTGCGCGGGGGTGAGGTCACATATGTGTCCCAATCCGCCGCAGCGTCGTTCAACCCCGCCAAGAAGATCATGGATCAGGTGGTCGAGGCCGCAGTCGAGCAGAAAAAGTTCAGCCGCAAACAGGCCGAGGCCCGCGCGCGTGAGCTGTTTGCCAAGCTGGGTCTGCCTGACCCGGACAATATCGGCAGCCGCTACCCGCATCAGGTGTCGGGCGGTCAGCTGCAGCGCTGCATGACGGCGCTGGCCCTGTGCCCCGAACCTGATCTGGTGGTGTTTGACGAACCCACAACAGCGCTGGACGTGACCACACAGATCGACGTTCTGATGGCGATCAAAGAGGCCATCGCAGATACCGGCGTTGCCGCGCTCTACATCACGCACGATCTGGCGGTCGTGGCGCAGGTCAGCGACGACATCATGGTTCTGCGGATGGGCAACACGGTCGAATATGGCAACACCGACCAGATCATCAACAACCCGCAAGAGGACTATACCAAGGCGCTCGTCTCGGTCCGGTCCATCGAGCATGAAGAGAAAAAGCCCACATCGGAACCGGTGCTCAGCGTTGACGGTATCACCGCGCGCTATAAAGGGTTGAATTTCGACGTGCTGCACAACGTCAATGTCGAGCTTCATCCGGGGCAGACCCTGGCGGTTGTGGGGGAGTCCGGCTCGGGCAAGTCCACGCTGGCGCGGGTGATCACCGGTCTGTTGCCGCCGCGCGACGGCGAGATCACCTTTAACGGGCGCAAGCTGAGCCCCGATCTGAAAGGGCGCTCGCTTGAGGACCTGCGCGAGTTGCAGATGATCTACCAGATGGCTGACGTGGCGATGAACCCGCGTCAGACCGTGGGCACGATCATCGGCCGCCCGCTGGAGTTCTACTTCAACATGCGCGGGGACGAGAAACGCAAACGCGTTATCGAGTTGCTTGATGAGATCGAACTGGGCGAAAAGTTCATCGATCGCTATCCGGCCGAGCTGTCCGGTGGTCAGAAACAGCGTGTCTGCATCGCGCGCTCGCTGGCGGCCAAGCCCAAGATGATCATCTGTGATGAGGTCACCTCGGCGCTGGACCCGCTGGTGGCGGATGGCATCCTGAAACTGCTGCTGGACCTGCAACAGATCGAGGATGTGGCCTATCTGTTCATCACCCACGATCTGGCAACGGTACGGGCCATCAGCGACAGTATCGCGGTGATGTATCAAGGCCGCGTGGCGCGGTACGGGTCCAAGAGCGAGGTGCTGAGCCCGCCGTTCGACGACTATACGGACCTGCTGCTCAGCTCTGTCCCGGAAATGCATCTGGGCTGGCTGGAAGAGGTTGTCGCCCACCGCAAAATGGAAAGCGCCGGGAACTGAGCCCGCCCAGAAAACAAAGAAATCCCGGCGCTTGTCACAAACAGGTGTCGGGATTTTGCTATTCGGGGCGCGAACAGGCGGCTTGCGGGCTGCGAATCTCATAGGCTTGGCTGAACTTCTAAAGAAAAGGGTCAGACGATGGACCGCAAACTCCTCCTCATCATTCTGGACGGTGTCCCGTGGCGCAACTTTCGCCGGTTGTTCGGTAATCTCGAAGGGTGGGTCGACAGTGGTGAAGCGCGGGTTTGGAAACTGCGCGCGGTCCTGCCCTCAACTTCGGCCAGTTGCTATGCCTCGATCCACACGGGCGTCACCCCGCAGGAACATGGCTGCACCGGCAATGGCAACGTCTTTCGCCTGAGCCACAAGGACGTTTTCAGCCAGGTGCGCGAAGCCGGGGGTGTGACAGGGGCGGTCACCCACAGCTATTGGTCGCAGTTCTTTAACCGCCACCCCTTCGATTACGTCCGCGACGTGGAATATGACGAACCGGACAGCAAGACCATCAACCACGGTCGGTTCCACTCGATGACCGGGTACAACAAGGCGAACCAGATGACGCCGTGTGACGTGGACCTGTTCGCCCAGTTGACGAATATGTGCCTGCGGTTCGGCCTGGACTACGGCATCCTGCACACCTGCACGCTGGACAGCATGGGCCACCGCTTTTTTCACGACTGCGAGGAAATGGACCACGCTTGTTTTGTCATGGACGAGATGCTGGCCCCCTTCATCCCGCGCTGGCGGCAGTTGGGTTACGACGTGATCGTGACCGCCGATCACGGTCAGGACGAACGCGGGCATCACGGCGGGCGCAGCCCGCTGCAACAGGAAACCGCGCTGTATTACTTTGGCGATGCAGAAGGCCCCGAGGCTGACGCTGTCATCGATCAGCTTCAACTGGCCCCAACGATTCTGAATCGTATGGGGGCACCGATTGCTGACACGATGAAGGCCACGCCCTTTCTGACGTAAGGGGGATCAGTCGTAGGGCCAGACCTGCTGGCCCAATGCCTCAATGGCGACCGATATCCGCTCAAAGCTGTCTGCGGCGCGTTTGACCGAGGTTCGCGCCCGCAGATAGCCATGCACCAAACCTGGCTCGTTGATCCAATGCGCCCGCCCGCCCGCTACCGTGATCTGTTCGCAATAGATCGCCCCGTCGTCGCGCAGCGGATCACAATCTGCCGTCACCACCACGGTTGGCGGCAGGCCCGAGAAATCGGTGTCCTGCAGGGGTGCATAGGTTGGGTCATCTGTGGGCGGCGCACCATCGCAGCGCATCTGTTCATAGAAAACGATGTCCTCCAGCGTCAAAAGCGGCGCGTGGGCATGTTCGATGTACGACCCGGCTGAGCGATCCCCGCCCAGCCCCGGATAGATCAGCACCTGCCCCAGAACGTCATTCAACCGCCCACGCGCATGATGCGCGACAGAGGCGGCAAGGTTCCCGCCCGCGCTGTCGCCTGCCAGGATCAACGGATCGCCAAATTCGGTCGCGGCCCAATTGGTCGCGATCCAGCTGTCCTGAAACTGGGCGGGATGCGCATTCTCGGGGCTCAGGCGGTAATCGACGGCCACAACCCGATAGCCGGTCTGCGCACAAATCTCGGCGCAGACGTCATCATGGCTGTCCAGCCCGCCAACAACAAAACCGCCCCCATGGAAATAGACGACCGTGCGAGTCGGATCGCCTGCCGAATACACCCGAACGGGAACGCCCATCCCCGACCTGTCCTCAACCTCAAGCCCGTCGGGCCGGGGTTGGCGGAAAACCTTGCACATCGCGTTGTAAACGCGGCGTTGATCCTCAATCGTCAGATCAACCGCGTCGTCCGGATAGCTTTCCGCCGTTCGTCTTATGAACGTCCAGGTTTCTTCATCGATCAGACGTTCATAATCCATTGTCCCTCCGGCGGTTAGTCAGCCCATTCCCACGGCCGGGTGAATGACCCCAGCACTTTGCTGACATCGTCGTCGGATGCGCCGTTGGCGTCAAGCTGTGCAACAAGCCCTCGTTTCTTGTCGTCGATCACGGACACGACACGCGCGCCCAGCCCCGCCTCTTCCAGCGCGCCGTTATAGATGCGCGTGATCGCCTGTTTGCGCAGTTCGGGCTTGAAAACCTTGCCCACAGCGGTTTTCGGCAGCTCGTCCAGAATAGTCATATGTTTAGGCTGCGCCGCGCGTTCATGCACATGGACGCCGCAATACTCCATCAGCTCTTTCTCGGTCACGCTGGCGCCTTCGACCAGTTCGACAAAGGCACAAGGCACTTCACCCGAATACGCATCCGGCTGGCCGATAGCCCCCGCAAAGGCGACCGCGTCGTGACCCAGCAGGGCCTCTTCGATCTCGGCCGGGTCGATATTGTGGCCACCGCGAATGATCAGATCCTTGGCGCGACCCGTGATCCACAGATACCCATCCTCGTCGAACCGCCCAAGATCGCCTGTACGCAGGTACTTGTCATAGTGGTAAAGGTTCACGTTCTTTTCGGCCTCGGTATAGGTATTGCCCGCATAGACACCGGGGTTCGAGATGCAGATCTCGCCAATTTCATTGGCGGGGGATTCCACAGGTCCATCAGGCCCATCCTGCAGGATTTTGACATCCGTATAGGGGAAGGGAATCCCGATCGAGCCGATCTTTTTCTCACCATCCACCGGGTTGCACGACACCAGACAGGTGGCCTCGGTCAGGCCATAGCCTTCGACGATGGTGACGCCGGTTGCTTCCTCAAAGCGGCGGAACAGTTCGACCGGCAGCGGGGCCGAGCCCGAAAACGCCGTTTTCACACTGGAAATATCCGCATCCACTGGGCGCTGCATCTTGGCGGCAATCGCGGTGGGAACGGTGATGATGAAGCTGACTTTCCAGCGTTCGATCAGTTTCCAGAAATTGTCGAACACGCCATCGCCGCGATAGCCCTGCGGCGTCGGGAAGATCACATGCGCCCCCGAGGACACGGCAGCCATAACAATCACATGCACCGCAAAGACGTGGAACATGGGCAGCGGGCACATGATCACGTCATTCTCGTCAAACAGCAGCGTATTGCCCAGCCAGCCATTGTAGATCAGGCCGGAATATTTGTGCTGCGCCACCTTGGGCATGCCGGTCGTACCACCGGTGTGGAAGTAACAGGCGACGCGGTCTTCCTTGCTGTCTTCGAATGTCAGCGTGGTAGGCTGTTTGGCCAGCTCGTGATTGAAATTCTTGTAGTTTGCGTGGGCAAGATGTTCTTTGTCGCCCATCTTGGGGCGCAGGAAAGGCACGATCCACGACTTTGGCGGCGTCAGATAGCGGTTGAGGTCGATTTCCAAAATGGTGCCGACCTTGGGGGCATGCCGTACGGCCTCTTCGACCTTTTGCGCCACATCCGTCTTGGGGAAAGATTTCAGCGTCACCACCACCTTGGCCCCGGTTTCGCGCAGGATCGCGGCGATTTGCTCGGGCTCAAGCAGCGGGTTGATCGGGTTGACGATCCCGGCCACCGCACCGCCCATCATGGTGATCAGCGTCTCATTACAGTTCGGCAGCACATAGGCCACCACGTCCTTTTCGCCCACCCCCAGCGAGCGGAACAGGTTGGCCGCCTGATTGACCTTGCCCAGCAGGTCAGACCAGGTCAGCGTTTCGGCCTTGTCGGTCGGGCCCGAGAAGATCTGAAAACTGATCGCGTTATTGTTGGGAAACTTCTCGGCCGTGCGTGAGAGCAATTGATGGAAAGTGACCGGAACGTCGCGCTCCTCCCACGACATTTCCTGCTCCATCTGTATCTTGTCTTCCATTCCCACAAAGGCCATGTGGTTCCTCCCTTATCTCTCCCGTGTCCGGCACGAGTTTTGTGTCCACCGCCAAGATGGAAGCAAAATCGTGCAGGTTCAAGAAAGGGCTTAGCTGCGCAGGCCACAAAGGGATAGAATTACGCTACGGCGCGACGGGTTTTGCCCTACGTCACGTTATTCGGCCGCGACGCCATCGGTGAACTGCAGCCGCGCCAGACGGGCGTAAAGACCATCCTGCGCCACCAAATCGTCATGGGTGCCTTGGGCCACGATACGGCCGGCCTCCATCACCACGATCCGGTCGGCCTTTTTCACCGTCGCCAGACGATGCGCCACGATCAGTGTCGTGCGCCCGGCGCGCATCTGGTCCACCGCCCCCTGTACCGCGCGCTCACTTTCTGCATCCAGGGCCGAGGTCGCCTCATCCAGCAGCAGGACAGGCGCGTCGCGCAGGATCGCGCGGGCGATGGCGATACGTTGTTTCTGCCCCCCGGACAGCATCACGCCGCGCTCACCCACAAAGCTGTCATAGCCTTCGGGCAAGGCCGCGATGAAATCATGCGCGGCGGCGGCGCGGGCGGCGGCCTCGACCTCGGCATCTGAGGCATCAAGACGGCCAAAGCGGATGTTCTCGCGGGCCGAGGCGGCAAAGATCACCGGGTCCTGTGGCACCAGCGCCATATGACGCCGGAA
Organism: Ruegeria sp. BE1; assembly: GCF_056538885.1. NCBI lineage: Bacteria > Pseudomonadati > Pseudomonadota > Alphaproteobacteria > Rhodobacterales > Roseobacteraceae > Ruegeria > Ruegeria sp. BE1. Next base: position 413,747 of record NZ_JBQFTY010000001.1, on the reverse strand, counting down.
ATCGGCGCGGTCGATGTCGCGCAGGTCGATCCCGTCCAGCTTCACCTGTCCCGAGGTTGGGTCATAAAACCGCTGGATCATCTGGATCACGGTTGTCTTGCCTGCACCTGACGGGCCGACAAAGGCGATGGTCTCCCCCGGATTGACCTGCAAGGTCATATCGTCCAGCACCACGATGTCGGGTCGCGACGGATAGCGGAAAGTCACATCTTCGAACCGGATTTCCCCGCGCAGCGGCGTGGGCAGAGCAGCCGGTTTGGCCGGGTCAACAACAGCGTCCTGCGCATTCAGCAGTTCAACCAGACGCTCGGTCGCGCCGGCGGCGCGTTGCAGCTCGCTCCAGATCTCGGACAGGGCCGCAACGGACCCCGCCATGATGATCGAATATATGACGAACTGGATCAGCACACCCTCGGTCATCACACCGTTGCGGACGTCGTTTGCGCCCATCCACAGCACGCCGACGATGCCCGAGAAGACCAGAAAAATCACGATGACCGTCAGAACAGCGCGGGTTTGAATACGGCGCAGCGAAACGACAAACGAGGTTTCTGTCATATCGCCGAACAGTTTGCGGCTGGCCTTTTCGTGGGTGAAGGCCTGCACGGTTTGCACCGCGCTCAGCGCCTCGCCCGCATTGCCGGATGAGGCCGCGATCCAGTCCTGGTTTTCACGGCTGATCACCCGCAGACGCCGCCCCAACAACAGAATAGGCACCACCACAACAGGGATCAGCAACAGCACCAGCCCGGTCAGCTTGGCCGAGGTCAGCAGCATCAGAACCAGACCGCCGATGAACAACAGCATATTGCGCAGCGCGATGGAGACGGACGAGCCCAGCACCGACTGGATCAGCGTTGTATCCGTGGTGATGCGGCTCAGGACCTCTCCGGTCATGATGCGTTCGTAAAACTCGGGGCTCATGCCGATGACCCGGTCGAACACCGCCTTGCGGATGTCGGCCACCACACGCTCACCCAACCGCGTCACCAGCGCATAGCGCAGGCCCGTTCCAACGGCGAGGACACCGGCGATACCAAGGGCGGCTAGGAAATACCAATCCAGCAGCTCACCATCTTCGATGCGGAAATTGTCCACCACACGCCGCACTGCCAACGGCAGGGTCAGTGTCATACTGGCGGTCAGCACCAAGGCCAGAGTCGCGCCGAGCATCAACAAGCGATAGGGCCGCATGAACGGCCACAGCGATCCAAGGACGCTGATCTTTCTGGACCTTGCGCGTTCTTCGCTGGCCCCCGGAGCAGATTGCTGTGCTGGACTGGCTGAGGCTTTTCTTGCCATGCGGGGCCCTTAACTTTGGTTCGCGTTCACGTCATCGCTTCTTGGCGGTCGCAACAGGCCGGGTCAAGAACCACGTGTGAAAACGGCCATCAATCAGGGCCATTTGACGCAGAATTTTGGGGCTGATCTGGAGCGGGCGGCGGGAATCGAACCCGCTTCATCAGCTTGGAAGGCTGAGGTAATAGCCAGTATACGACGCCCGCTCAGCGTTGGTCGGTTTAAGCGATGCACCTGATGGCGTCAAGCGTCGTTCGACCGCGAAAATCAATTTCTGCACTGACGGGTTCAACCGGCAAAAGCCGCTGCTTTAGCCCGGCTTGGATAGCCATTCGCAGCGGGTCAAATCCGACGAAATCCGGATCAGGCTGTCATAGCACAGAGGCTGTTTGACTGGCTGACCAACCAAAGATGCCGGATAGCTGGTCGCTGCGGTCAGCGCGTCCTGCAGCGGGACATTCACTTGTGTGACCAGCGTGCGGATGGCCGTGGTCAAATCCAGATCGGCCCCGGCCAATGTCCCGTCTTCAAGCGTCAGACGCCCGTCACGCCGGGTTATGCGGCGGCCTTCCAGCTGGAATTCGGCCTGATCTGTTCCGGCAACCGCCATGGCATCGCTGACCAGAAAAACCTGACCGGGCGCGGTTTTGGCAGCCCACGCCGCCCGCATAACCTGAGGGTGGACATGAATGCCATCGGCGATCAAACCTGCCGACAACCCGCCATTGGCCAATGCGGCCCCCACAAGCCCCGGCTCTCGGTTACCCATCTGGCTCATGGCATTGAACAGGTGAGTGACACAGCGCGCACCCGCCGCCGCATAGCGCTGGCATGTAGCAAAATTCGCATTCGTATGCCCCAGCGAGATCAGGATGCCCGCATCTGCGAGATGCTGCACCTGCGCCTCTGTAACCGATTCCGGGGCAAGCGTCACCTTCAGGCAGGGCAATTTCGCCGCTGCCGCCACCAGCGCGGCCAGATCATCCTCGTCCATCGGTCGAATCAAACTACCGTCATGCGCACCCTTGCGCGCCACAGACAAATGCGGTCCTTCAAGATGCAGACCTGCCACGCCGGGAACGCCGTCGCGCACGGCCTCTATCGCTGCGGCGATGGCAGCTTGTGTTTTTTCGGGCGTGTCGGTGATCAGCGTCGGCAGGAAAGAGGCCACACCAAGGCGGCGATGCGCGCTGGCAATCCGACGGATCGTATCGTCCGAGGGGTCGTCGTTGAACATCACCCCATCGCCGCCATTGACCTGCAAATCAACATATCCGGGGCACAGGATGTCGCCGTTCAGATCGATCACCTGCCCTTCGGCGTTATCCTTCTGATCCGGGGCATTCTTGACCAGCACACCGTCGCGAAAGACAAACATCTGATCGAAGTGCAAAAGCCGGCCGTCAAACAGGGCCCCGTTGCGGAATGTAAGTGAACCTGTGGTCATACCGTCTCGGTCACCTTTCTCAGATGGCGTGGGGCGTCGGGATCGATCCCATGGGCGCGGGCGACGGCCTCGACCATAGAATAAAACGATGTGATCGTCGTGATCGGATCGGTCAGCCAGTGATCTGTGCGCGTCACGGGCAGGCTGTGCGCGCGGGTCACGCGATCGGTGGCGGCAAACACCGTTGCCCCCTTGCCCGCCAGCGCGTCCGCCGCGTCGGCGGTCGTCTGCTCGGCCGCGTCCCCGGCGGCAAAGACGATGGTGGGAAACCCTTCGTCCACTATCGAAACCGGCCCGTGCAGAACCTCGGCTGCGGAATAGCTTTCGGCATGGATCTGGCAGGTTTCCTTGATCTTCAAGGCCGCCTCATTCGACATCGCAAAAGACGGGCCCCGCCCCAGCGTAAACAGGGACCGCCCCGTGATCGCCTTGGCCGCCGCCGACCAGTCATTCTGCGCCGCCTTTGTCAGATGCCCGGGCAAGCGCTGGATCGCCGCCAACAGTTCGCCATCCCCCTTGATTTCGGCCAGCAACCACAGCCCGGACACCAGCGAGGTGACAAAGGTCTTGGTCGCGGCCACGCTCAGCTCTGGCCCGGCATGCAAGGGCAGCACCGCGTCTGTCACCCCAGCCAGCCGAGAGTTTTCGTTGTTGGTAATCGCAACCGTCACCCCGCCCGACGATTTCAGCGACCGTGTCATTCCCACGATGTCAGGGCTTTGCCCCGATTGCGACACGGACAGGCACACAGCGCCCTTTGCTCGCAGGTCGGTGCCATAGATCGAATTCACCGATGGCCCCACCGAGGCCACGGGCAGGTTCAACAACAACTCGGCTGCATATTTCAGGTAGAGGCAGGCGTGATCGGACGACCCCCGCGCGACCGTTATCATGAACCGGGGATCGCCCTGACGGACCTGCGCGGCCGCATCGCGAATATTGGCGGCCCCGTTGGTCAAAAGGCGGTCCAAGGCATCAGGAATCTCAAGGATTTCCTGACGCATTTTCGAGCTGTGTTCAGACATTCTGTTCCGGCCTTTCCGGTTACAAACGCAATTCGGCGACGAAATCATAAGCGTCCCCGCGATAGAGCGAGCGGGTCAGTTCCGCGACACGCCCGTTTTTGAGGAATGAAATCCGTTCGATGTTCAGCCCGGCAGCGCCTTCGGGGACATCCAGCAACTCCGCCTCGCGCGCGGCCAGGTTGAGGGCCGAGATTTTCTGCACCGCCCGCACCGGTCTGCGACCCAGATCGTCCAACACCTCGTACAGAGAGGTCGTGACTTCAATGGGGTTGGGCAGAATGTCCAGCGGCAGCGCAGCGCGCTCCAGCGCCAGCGGTCGGCCATCCGCCTCGCGCAAGCGGTAAATGCGGGCGATCTGTTCGCCGTCCTTCAGGCTGAGCGCTGCGATCTCTTCGCGCGTCGGGGCAAAAACACCCCGCTCCAACCATTTTGAGGTCGTCTGCATGCCCCGGCTCGACATATCCTCGGTGAATGAGGTCAGATGTGTCAGCGATTGCTCAACCCGCGGCACGCGTTCACGGATGAACGAGCCCGAGCCCTGCCGCTGTTCGATCACGCCTTCCTGCACCAGTTCCTGAATTGCTTTGCGCACCGTGACACGGGACAGGTCGGTGATTTCCACCAACTCACGCTCGGACGGCAGGGATGCGTTTGGGGCCAGCACCCCGCTGTCGATCCCCTCTTGCAGCCTGCGACGCAGCTGAACATAGCGCGGACCTTTGTCCGGGCTCAGCCAGTGATCGGCGCGCAGGAACTCAGCGATGCTCATGCCGTATCTCCTTCGCAAGGGCCAAGGCCCCAACCAGCGGCTCGGCCAATGGGGGTCGGATGGTCGATTGCATGATTTCAGGCAGATAGGGTGCATAGTGCCGGGCGATTCCGCCGGTCAGGCAAATCGCGCCGCCCGATTGCCACCCCAGCCGGTGGGCGGTCTGGGCAATGTAGTCGGCCCCGCCTTGCATAACCCGCAGTGCGACCGCATCGCCTTTTTGGGCGGCGGATGTGACACGTGGTGCCAGCGCACCAAACGCGGCAGGCGTCGCCGAGCCCGCAAAGGCCACAATGCCCGCCGTTCCATCGAACCGGTTCAGTAGCCCTTGGGTCAGATCGGTCTGCTCTTGTGTTCCATCACAGGCATCCAGCGTTTCAGACAATGCCCGGCGCCCCACCCACTGGGCCGACGCCTCATCCCCCAGAACCGAGCCCCAGCCCCCAGCCAACCGCATCTTGCCCCCGGATTGGACGGCCAGGAACGAGCCGGTGCCGCAATGGGCAACCAGACCATCCTCTGCGCCCAGCGCAGCGCGAACGGCAGCGGGGCGATCATCCTCGACCCGTGCGCAGGCCAACCCCAGCGCGTCCCGCAGACGCCCTGCGATATTCCCATCGGTCACGCCGGCCAGACCGACAAAGGCAGGCCACGCGGACATCTCGGATGGGTCGACGGCAACCTGCTGGGACAGCGCATCCAACCCCGCACGAATCTGCACAAGCGCCCCGTCAAAATCGGACGAAACATTGGCTGATCCGGTTTCAACACTATAGGTCACGCCATTGATTTCACAGGCAACCCGGCACCGCGTTCCCCCGCCATCGATGGCCAGAATGGCATTACTCTGAGACTCAGTCATGGCAATACCATTATAATACCTTTGGCTATTAAGGAAGCCCAATTCTCGCCCCACAACCTTACTTAGCGTTATAGAAAGCTGAAAAATCGGGAGAAATTTCATATCAAAAGAAAAGAATGGACAAGTGGTATTAGATAGGTATCGTATAACGCAAATATGGGGGATTCTCTTGACGCTGCCGCTGACCGAACAATTGCACCCGGATGCCGACCGCCTGACCAAAGGTAATCTGCACGTCGCGGCGCGTGCCTTGGCAGAAGGTCAGATCGCAGCTGCCGCTGCCGTTCGCGATGCGCTGGACACCATCACTCACGGAGCGCGCGCCATGGCCCAGACGATCCGCGCGGGTGGCATATTGCACTATGTCGCCGCAGGCTCGTCCGGGTTGATGGCGGCGGCAGATGCGCAGGAACTTGGCGGCACATTTTCAATCCCCCCTGCCCGTCTGCGCATTCACATGGCGGGTGGCCTGCCCACAGGGGTCGAAATGCCGGGCGCCGCTGAAGACGGCACCGATGATCTTGAGACTGCCTTAGACGCGCTTGGCCCCAAAGACACCGTGATCGCCGTCTCGGCCAGCGGGTCCACGCCCTATACACTGGCGGCGATGGAGATTGCCCGCGAACGCAACGCAAACGTCATCAGCATCGCCAACAACGCAGGCAGCCCCCTGTTGCTAGGGGCGGACATTCCGATCCTGCTGGCCACACCGCCGGAACTGATCTCGGGATCAACCCGCATGGGCGCGGGAACAGCGCAGAAGATCGCGCTGAACATGCTGTCCTCGCTTATGGCGGTCGAGCTTGGACATGTTCACGGCGGCATGATGGTCAATCTGCGCGCCGACAATGACAAACTGCGGGCCCGCGCCGCCGGCATCGTCGCGCGGATCGCCAAGGTTGACGCAGATACCGCGCAACAGGCGCTGACAGCGGCGGGCGGGGACGTCAAGCCGGCCATCCTCATCGCCGCGCAGGGCCTGTCGCATGACGAAGCCTGCGCAAAGCTGACCGCAACAGATGGCATTCTGGCCGCCGCTTTGACCGAAAACGTATAACAATCAACCGGGAGACTACCTATGAGATACAAGAACCTGAAACTGGCCTTGCTGGGCACGACCCTAATGGCCACAAGCGCGATGGCCGAAGACGTAACCTTGACCATCGAAAGCTGGCGCAATGATGACCTGACACTGTGGCAGGACCAGATCATTCCGGCGTTCGAGGCCGCCCATCCCGGTATCAAGGTCCAGTTCACCCCGTCCGCTCCGGCTGAATACAACGCTGTTCTGAACTCGAAACTGGATGCGGGTTCCGCTGGTGACCTGATCACCTGCCGCCCCTTCGACGCCTCGCTGGCACTGTATGAGGCGGGCCACCTGACAGACCTTTCCGGCGTTGAGGCGATGGGAAATTTCTCGGACGTGGCCAAGTCGGCCTGGCAGACCGACGACGGCGCGGTCAGCTTCTGCGTTCCGATGGCCTCGGTGATCCACGGCTTCATCTACAACAAGGACGCCTTCAACGAGCTGGGCATCGAGGTTCCCACCACCGAGGATGAGTTCTTTGCCGCGCTGGACAAGATCAAGGAAGACGGCACCTATATCCCGATTGCGATGGGTACCAACGACCAGTGGGAAGCAGCCACGATGGGCTACAACAACATCGGGCCCAACTACTGGAAAGGTGAAGAAGGCCGCCAGGCCCTGATCGCCGGTGAACAGAAGCTGACGGATGAGGCATGGACCGCACCCTACGCCACGCTGGCCCGTTGGGGTGAATATATGGGCGACGGCTATGAGGCGCAGACCTATCCCGACAGCCAAAACATCTTCACACTGGGCCGCGCCGCGATCTATCCCGCCGGATCGTGGGAAATCTCTGGCTTCAACGGGCTGGCCGATTTCGAAATGGGCGCGTTCAAGCCGCCGGTCCGCAACGCGGGCGATACCTGCTATATCTCGGACCACACTGATATCGGCATCGGCATGAACGCCGCCACCGAGAACCCCGAAGCGGCCGAAACCTTCCTGTCTTGGGTCGCAAGCCCCGAGTTCGCCGAGATCTTTGGCAACGCCCTGCCCGGTTTCTTCCCGCTGTCCAGCACGCCTGTTGAACTGCAGGATCCGCTGGCCAAGGAAATCGTCGGCTGGCGGGATGAGTGTGAATCGACCATCCGCTCGACCTATCAAATCCTGTCGCGCGGTACTCCGAACCTTGAGAACGAGACCTGGGGCGCATCTGTTGCCGCCATCAAGGGCGCCAAATCGCCCGAGGAACTGGGCGCCGAACTGCAAGAGGGCCTGGCCTCCTGGTACGCCCCGCATCAGTAAACTGACCACCTACCCGGGCGGAAACGCCCGCCCGGGTACACCCGAAACCCCTTTGAAAGCTGACCCATGAACCGCCCCCGCTTCCGCTGGCATATCGTCGTGTTTCTGGCCCCTGCTGTGCTGGTCTATACGGCGGTGATGATTTTCCCGCTGTTCAACACGCTGCGGCTGGCGCTTTATTCCGAGGTGGACCAAAGCCGTGTGTTCGTGGGCTTGCAGAACTTTCAAACCCTGTTTTTCGATCCCATCTGGTCCGAGCAGTTCTGGAACGCTTTGGGCAACAACTTCTGGTTCTTCCTGATCCATATGCTGGTGCAGAACCCCATCGGGATCGCACTGGCGGCCCTGCTCAGCCATCCACGCCTGCGGTTCTCAGCGCTCTATCGGTCAGCGATTTTCATCCCGACGATCCTGAGCTTTGTGATCGTGGGCTTTGCCTGGAAACTGATCCTGTCTCCCATCTGGGGCATCGCACCGTCAATGCTGGACGCGGTGGGCCTGAAATCCCTGTTCGCACCGTGGCTGGGCAAAGAGGAATATGCGCTGACCACGCTGGCGCTGATCTCGGTCTGGCAATTCGTGGGCATCCCGATGATGCTGATCTATGCCGCCCTGCTGACCATTCCCGAAGAAATCCTTGAGGCCGGAGAGATTGACGGCATCACAGGGGCTTCGGCGTTTTGGAAAATCAAGCTGCCGCTGATCCTGCCCTCGATCGGGATTATCTCGATCCTGACCTTCGTGGGCAATTTCAACGCGTTCGACCTGATCTATGCCGCCCAAGGCGCGCTGGCGGGGCCGGATTTCTCGACCGATATCCTGGGCACCTTCATGTACCGCACCTTCTTTGGCTTCCAGCTGCAACTGGGCGATCCGCATATGGGGTCGGCCATCGCAGGGGCAATGTTCGCGATCATTCTGGTGGGCGTTTGTATCTACCTTTTCGGCATCCAGACCCGGATGCGCCGGTATCAGATGTGAGGGTCCAGCGATGAACAAAGCACGCCATAACCCGCTGAACACCGCCGCAATGCACGGGGCGCTGATCCTTTATACGCTGATCGCCCTGTTCCCGGTTTTTGTGATCCTGATCAACAGCTTCAAATCCCGCCGTGCGATCTTTCGCGAACCTCTGGCCCTGCCAAATGCCGAAAGCTTCTCACTGATCGGCTATGAGACGGTGATGAAGCAGGGGGATTTCTTCCTTTATTTCCAGAACTCGATGATCGTCACCGTGGCGTCGCTGTTTTTCATCCTGCTGTTCGGGGCCATGGCGGCCTATGCGCTGTCGGAGTACCAGTTCAAAGGCAACCTGCTGATGGGGCTGTATCTGGCGTTGGGGATCATGATCCCGATCCGCATCGGCACCGTGGCGATCCTTGAGATGATGGTGGCCACCGGGCTGGTCAACACGCTTTGGTCGCTGATTCTGGTCTATACCGCGCAAGGCTTGCCATTGGCGGTGTTCATCCTGTCCGAATTCATGCGGCAGGTCAGTGACGATCTGAAGAACGCAGGCCGCATCGACGGGTTGTCGGAATACACGATCTTTTTCCGGCTGGTGCTGCCTCTGGTCCGGCCCGCGATGGCGACCGTGGCGGTGTTCAACATGATCCCGATCTGGAATGACCTCTGGTTCCCGCTGATCCTTGCCCCGGCTGAGGAAACCAAGACGCTCACGCTGGGCAGTCAGGTCTTTATCGGGCAATTCGTCACCGACTGGAACGCGGTTCTGTCGGCATTGTCGATGGCGATCCTGCCGGTGCTGGTGCTTTACGTCATCTTCTCACGCCAGCTGATCCGCGGCATCACATCCGGAGCTGTCAAATGACCAAAGTTCTGATCGCTGGCCTTGGAAACATGGGCCTCAGCCACGCGCTGGCCCATCACAACCACCCGGACGCGCAAATCGTGGGGCTGGTGAACCGGTCTGGCCGCGTAGACCACCCCGAGCTGGGCCAGTACCCTGCCTATTCGGATTTCCAGACCGCACTGGCCGAAACCAAACCCGATCTGGTGGTTGTTGCCACCTATTCCGACAGCCACGCCGATTTCGCCTGCGCGGCCATGGAGGCAGGTGCGCATGTCTTTGTGGAAAAACCGCTGGCCACCAACGTGGTCGATGCACGGCGCGTGGTGGACACCGCCACCCGCCTGAACCGCAAGCTGGTCGTGGGTTACATCCTGCGCCACCACCCCTCGTGGATGCGCCTGATCGCTGAGGCGCGCGACCTGGGCGGGCCTTACGTGTTTCGCCTGAACCTGAACCAGCAATCCTCGGGCGCTGAGTGGGAGACGCATAAGGCGCTGATGCAGACCACCTCACCCATCGTGGATTGCGGCGTGCACTATGTGGACGTGATGTGCCAGATCACCGACGCGCAGCCCGTCCGCGTGCATGGCATGGGCCTGCGCTTGTCTGATGAGATCGCCGAGGACATGTATAATTACGGCCAGTTTCAGGTCATCTTTCTGGACGGCTCGGTCGGCTGGTATGAGGCCGGATGGGGCCCGATGATGTCCGAGACCGCATTTTTTGTGAAAGATATCGTCTCGCCCAACGGATCGGTCTCGATCACCGACGGCAACAAGGGCGCGTCGGCAGACATAGACGGCCACACCAAGGTCGGCGGGTTGCTGATCCATACACCGGGCGGCGACCGCACGGTTGAGATGCCCGATGAGCCCAGCCATCAGGAACTGTGTGACGCCGAACAGGCGTACATGCTGCGCGCCATCGCTGACGATATCGACCTGACGCGCCATATGGCTGACGCCGTCCAATCCCTTGCCATTTGTCTGGCCGCCGATGAAAGCATCCGCACCGGCCAGCCCGTTTCCCTGCAGGAGCCCGCATCATGACCGCTCTGACCCTGACCAATGTGAACAAGTCCTTTGGCGAGGTGCATGTCCTCAAAGACATCTCGCTTGAGGTGGAAGAGGGTGAATTTGTCGTCTTCGTCGGCCCCTCGGGCTGCGGCAAGTCCACCCTGCTGCGCGTCATCGCGGGGTTGGAGGATGCGTCCTCGGGCGAGATCAATATTGACGGCCAGACCGTCAATCTGGTGCCGCCGTCCAAACGCGGCATCGCGATGGTGTTCCAAAGCTATGCGCTTTACCCCCACCTGAACGTGCGCGGGAACATGACGCTGGCGCTGAAACAGGAAAAGCAATCCAAAGCGGTGATCGAAGAACGCGTCGCCACCGCCAGCCGGATGCTGAACCTTGAAGACTATCTGGACCGCTACCCGTCCGAGCTGTCCGGCGGTCAGCGCCAACGCGTCGCCATCGGGCGCGCCATCGTGCGCGAACCGAAGCTGTTCCTGTTTGACGAGCCGCTGTCCAACCTCGACGCGGCGTTGCGCATGAACACGCGGATCGAGATCGCCAACCTGCACCGGGCGCTGGATGCCTCAATGATTTATGTCACCCACGACCAGACCGAGGCGATGACACTGGCCGACAAGATCGTCGTTCTTCGTGACGGACGGGTTGAGCAGATCGGCAGTCCGATGGAGCTTTATAACAACCCCGCCAACCAGTTCGTTGCTGGGTTTCTGGGCGCGCCATCGATGAACTTTCTGCCCGAGACCCTTTTGGGTGGGGGCCAGAACACCATTGGTATACGCCCCGAAGACCTGTTCCTGTCCGATGACGGCCCTTTGGCCGCGCGGGTCAGCCATGTCGAGAAACTGGGCGGGGATACCAACGTCATTGCCACGGTACATGACCACGCCGTCACGGCGCGCCTGTTTGGTCAGCATGCGATTTCCGAAGGGCAAGAGTTGCGCTTTGCCTATTCTGCGGACAAAGCCTATCGCTTTGATGCCGCAGGACAAAGACTGCGTTAATCGGTAAACGGCGCGGTCAGATTTCCTCGCCCGGGGGCGCCAGCGGGCCGCCTTCGGCCATCAGATGACGTTCGGACAGCCAGGGGTTCAACTCCAGCGCGTCCTGCAACGCAGCGCGTGCCTCATCCAAGCGTTGCAGACCCAGCAAGGTCAGCGCCCGGCCGCTGATCGCGGCCACATGGTTGGGCGACAGTTCAATCGCTTTATCCAAATCCGGCAGCGCCGCCTCAAAATCATTGCCCAGGTAGTAGGCAAAGGCCCGCTGGTTGTAGCCTTCAGCATAAGCCGGGCAATAGGCGATCAACCAGTCGAAATCCGCAATTGCCCCCACCAGATCCGAGGCCCGGAGACGCGCCATACCCCGATCCAGCACCTCTTGCGCGCTGGCGTCCGGGGCATCCGCCCATAATGCCCATAGCTGGCCTGACAGGGCGCGGGCGGCCTGCTCGGACTCGGCCTGCTGGATTTGTGAAATCACGTCACTGACCCCGGCACTGTGGTCGGGGGCGGCTGGGCAGTCCTGCGCGTAGGCAGCGGTGGACATGACCAACAGGGATGCGGCGATGGCGATCTGTTTCATGCACCAATGGTGACGCACCGTGGCTGTTCGTCAACCCGCCCCTTCAATCGCGCCGGACACACCGGTTTCTTTCACCGCCTCCATCGCCACAAAGGTCGACGTGTTGGCCACATGCGGCAGGGATGAGATTTTCTCGGCCAGAACCGCGCGGTATTCCGACATCGAACCCGTTCTGATCTTGAGCAAATAGTCGAAATTCGACGCAATCATATGGGCTTGCTCAATCTCAGGCACTTTGCGGACGGCTGCATTGAACTCGGCCAGTGCCTTTTCGCGCGTATCCGTCAGGCGCACCTCAACAAAGGCCACGTGGTCCAGCCCAAGGCGGATCGGGTCCAAAAGCGCGCGGTAGCCGGTGATAATCCCCTCGGCCTCTAGCCTCTTCACACGTGCTTGAGTCGGGGATTTCGACAACCCGATGCGCCGGGCCAGGTCGGCCACGGGGATGCGCCCGTCCTCAGCCAGAATCGCCAGAATCGACCGGTCAAAACGGTCAAGATCGGGACGGTTCATTTGCATCGCAAAAGCCTTTCATTTCAGGACACTCGCCTTCTGAAATCACAACTTCGGGCGATTGTCCCGAAAAATCGACTGTATACTCTCTGAAAGCACCGGAGGATACATGTCACACAGCCTGCGCACCCATATTGACGGCCAGACCTATGCCGATCAGTCCGAAGTCCTGAACCACCTGATCACGCAGGCCGATCTGACGGCCTCAGACCGGGCCGCCATCTGCACGGCGGCTGCGCAGTTGGTGCGTGATATCCGCTCCAGCACCTCACCGGGGATGATGGAGGTGTTTCTGGCCGAATATGGCCTGTCGACCGATGAGGGCGTCGCGCTGATGTGTCTGGCCGAGGCGCTGCTGCGGGTCCCCGATCCCGACACGATCGACGCGCTGATCGAGGATAAGATCGCGCCCTCGGATTGGGGGAAACATCTGGGGCAATCCTCGTCGTCATTGGTGAACGCGTCGACCTGGGCGCTGATGCTGACAGGTAAGGTACTGGACGAAGGCAAGGCCGCGCCCGTCAGCGCCCTGCGCGGGGCGATCAAGCGACTGGGTGAACCGGTGATCCGCACCGCCGTGGGCCGCGCCATGAAGGAAATGGGCCGTCAGTTCGTTCTGGGCGAGACAATCCAATCCGCGATGAAGCGCGCCAGCGGGATGGAGGACAAGGGCTATACCTATTCTTACGACATGCTGGGTGAGGCCGCCCGCACCGAGGGGGACGCCGCCCGCTATCACCTGTCCTATTCGCGCGCGATTGCGGCCATTGCCGATGCCTGCACCCATGACGACATCCGCGCCAATCCGGGGATTTCGGTGAAGCTATCCGCCCTGCACCCCCGCTATGAGTTGGCACAGGAACAGCGGGTGATGGATGAGCTGGTCCCGCGCCTGCGCGCCCTGTGCCTGTTGGCCAAGGCCGCTGGCATGGGCCTGAACGTGGACGCCGAAGAGGCCGACCGCCTGTCCCTGTCGCTACAGGTGATCGAAGAGGTGATGGCCGAACCCGCCCTTGCAGGGTGGGACGGGTTCGGGATCGTGGTGCAAGCCTACGGCCCGCGCGCCGGGATCGTTCTGGACACACTGTATGACATGGCCGAACGCCACGACCGCAAACTGATGGTCCGTTTGGTCAAGGGCGCCTATTGGGATACCGAGATCAAGCGCGCTCAGGTCGAAGGGGTCGATGGCTTTCCCGTCTTCACCCACAAGGCCGCGACGGATGTGTCCTATATCGCCAATGCCCGTAAACTGCTGGGCATGACCGACCGCATCTATCCGCAATTCGCCACCCACAATGCGCACACGGTCAGCGCGATCCTGCATATGGCCAGCGACCAACCATTTGAATTCCAGCGCCTGCACGGCATGGGCGAAACCCTGCACAACCTTGTCAAAAGCCAAAACAATACCCGCTGCCGCATCTATGCGCCGGTCGGCGCGCATCGCGACCTGCTGGCCTATCTGGTGCGGCGACTGCTGGAAAACGGCGCGAACTCGTCCTTCGTCAACCAGATCGTGGATGAGGACGTGCCACCGGAAGAGGTGGCAGCCGACCCGTTTGTGACGGTTGAGACCCCACCGCCACCCCTGCCGACTGGACCCGAGCTGTTTGAGCCAGAGCGCCCGAACTCAAAAGGGTTCGACCTGCACCATACGCCGACGCTTGATCGGATCGACGCCGCCCGTGACGCGTTCCGCGCCCATCACTGGCACGCGCGACCGCTTTTGTCCGACGATGCGCATCCGGAAGAGGATCAGCCCGTGACCAACCCTGCCCTGCCACAGGACCGGCCCGGCGTCGTTGGCCAGGCCAGCACCCGCGACGTGGAACTGGCGCTGGCCTCAGCCTGCCCATGGCAGGCCCCTGCGGACGACCGGGCACGTATCCTGAACGCCGCCGCCGATCTGTATGAGGCCCATTTTGGTGAGCTCTTCGCCCTGCTGGCCCGCGAGGCTGGCAAGTCCATCCCCGACGCCGTGGCCGAACTGCGCGAAGCGGTGGATTTTCTGCGCTACTACGCGGCGAACATCCCCGATGCAGAGCCAGCGGGTGCGTTCACCTGCATCAGCCCGTGGAACTTTCCGCTGGCGATTTTCACCGGCCAGATTTCCGCCGCCCTGGCGACTGGCAACGCGGTTCTGGCCAAACCGGCCCCACAAACCCCGCTGATCGCGCACCGGGCCGTGCAATTGCTGCATGAGGCGGGCGTTCCGCGTGATGCGTTGCAATTGCTTCCGGGCGGGCCACAGGTTGGCGCCGCGCTGACCTCGGACCCGCGCGTGTCCGGCGTGGCCTTTACCGGCTCGACCGCGACGGCCCTGAAAATCCGGGCCGCGATGGCGGGCAACATGCGGCCCGGCACGCCTTTTATCGCGGAAACCGGCGGGCTGAACGCGATGATCGTCGACAGTACCGCCCTGCCCGAACAAGCCGTGCAATCGATCATCGAAAGCGCGTTTCAGTCGGCGGGGCAGCGATGCTCGGCCCTGCGTTGCCTCTATGTGCAAGAGGACATCGCAGATGACCTGCTGAAAATGCTGACCGGCGCGATGGACGCTTTGCGGATCGGGGACCCATGGCTGCTCTCCACCGATTGCGGGCCGGTGATTGATCAGGATGCGTGGCAGGGTATTACGGATCACATCGCCACGGCCCGGCGCGAAGGCCGGGTGCTGAAAGAGATGGCGACGCCCCCCGAGGGCACCTTCATCGCCCCCACCCTGATCGCGGTGACGGGCATCGCAGCATTGGAAAGCGAGATCTTCGGCCCCGTCCTGCATGTGGCGCGGTTCAAAGCGTCCGAGATCGATCAGGTCATCTCTGACATCAACGCCACCGGCTACGGCCTGACATTCGGCCTGCACACCCGCATTGACGACCGCGTGCAGCACATCACCGAGGCCGTTCACGCGGGCAACATCTATGTGAACCGCAACCAGATTGGCGCGATTGTCGGCTCACAGCCCTTTGGGGGCGAGGGGCTGTCGGGCACTGGCCCCAAAGCGGGCGGACCGAACTATATGGCCCGGTTCTGTGCGCCAGACCGGCAAGAGAGCGCGGCGCAGTGGGACAGCACCATGAGTGACCCGCCCGCGCCGCAGGGGCAGCCTGCCCCAACCTGCATCCAATCCCTGCCCGGTCCCACCGGCGAATCCAACCGCCTCAGCGAAACCCCGCGTGCGCCCCTGTTGTGCATGGGCCCCGGCCCCGACGCTGTGAAAGCGCAGGCCGAGGCGGTCGAAGCCCTGGGCGGCACCGCAATCCGCGCCACGGGTATGCTTGACCTGCACCGCCTTGAAAACGTTGTCGGGATCTCGGGCGTTCTGTGGTGGGGCGACGACGAAACCGGGCATGAGATCGAACGCCACCTGGCCCGCCGCACCGGCCCCATCCTGCCGCTGATCCCCGGTCGCCCCGACCGCGCACGGGTACTGGGCGAGCGTCATGTCTGCGTCGACACAACTGCCGCAGGCGGCAACGCTGCCCTGCTTGGGGGTGCGGCGTAACCGGGCCTTGACGCTGGGCCGCGAAAAGCCCAGCGTCGCGCCATGTTTCCGATCCGCGACCATAACCCCTCGGGGCGCACGCCCTATGTTGTCTACCTGCTGATGGCGGCCAATGTCCTGATTTTCCTCAGCTATGTGGGCATCATGGATAACGATCGCCTGATCAGTCGGTTCTATTTCGACTATGCGGTCATCCCCGCCCGGATCACTGACGGGTTTGCGTTTGAAACGCTCGTGACCTCAATGTTTCTGCACGGAGGGTGGATGCATCTGGCGGGGAATATGCTGTTTCTGTGGATCTTCGGCGACAACCTCGAAGATGAGATGGGGCACCTACCCTTCCTGCTGTTCTATCTGGCCGCTGGCATCGGGGCCGGTCTGATCCATGTCGCCACTGCGCCCGACTCGGTGGTGCCGACCATCGGCGCATCAGGTGCGATTGCCGGGGTGATGGGCGGATACTTACTGCTGTTCCCGAAGGCGCGGGTGGATATTCTGCTGATCCTGATCGTCTATTTCAGGGTCTTCACGATACCGGCCTTTATCATGCTGGGCATCTGGCTGGGCATACAGTTCATGGGCAGCCTGACCAGCAACCCCGACGAAGGCGGCGTGGCCTATTGGGCCCATACCGGGGGGTTCGTCGTCGGCCTGATCCTGAGCATTCCGCTTTGGCTGAAACGCGGTGGTCCCGCTTATTGGGGCCGCACCCACGGCCATCCGCCCCACCCGGAACACAAATACAAACTGTCCCGGTCCCGCATTCCAAAGATACCGCGCCGATAAAAAAGCGCGCCTGAATTCGGACGCGCTCTTGTCATTCTGAGGGGGGGCTTAACCCCGGATCACCTTGGCGAATTGGTCAAAGATCGGCTCGTTCGCGCAGATGACTTCGCCATCTTCCAGCACGCTGCCCTCGGGGTTCAGAGCCTGCACAAAGCCGCCCGCCTCTTTCACGATGATGATCCCGGCAGCCACGTCCCAGGCATTCAGGCGACGTTCCCAGAAGCCCTCATACCGACCAGCAGCCACATAAGCCATGTCCAGCGCCGCAGCGCCCCAACGGCGCACACCAGCGCAGGCAGGCATCAGACGCGCCAGATCATGCAACGTGGCCGGCAGGTCCGAGCGGCCACCAAAGGGCAGACCGGTCGAGAAGATCGATTCAATCATGCGATGACGGCCCGAGACCCGGATACGCATATCGTTCATCCATGCGCCTTCGCCTTTTTCGGCAAAGAACATCTCATCCTTGGCGGGGTCATAGATCACACCGGATACGATCTTGCCCTTATGTTCCAGCGCGATCGAGATCGCCCAATGCGGCAGGCCGTGCAGAAAGTTGGTGGTGCCGTCCAGCGGGTCAACGATCCAGCGGCGGGTCGGGTCTTCGCCCGCGATGGTGCCACCCTCTTCGGCCAACCAGCCATAGGTGGGACGCGCGCCCAGCAGTTCCTCTTTCAGGATCGCCTCGGCCGCAATATCAGCCTTGGAAACAAAGTCGCCCGCACCCTTCATCGAGACTTGCAGGTTCTCGACCTCACGGAAATCCTTGACCAAAGACCGCCCCGCCTTGCGCGCGGCTTTAATCATGATGTTGAGATTTGCACTGCCAACCATTGTCTCAAGGCTCCTGTCCGGTCAAACCGCGCGTATACTGGGGCAATGCGCCCTTGCCAAGGGGGTTGATGCGCATAGCAGACCCGCGTTTTGCGCCTATTGCGATTGCAGCTTGCGCGCCTCGTTTCCGGCCAGTTCGATCAACTCCTGAACAAAGGGTTTTTCCAGATCCTCGGAGCGCACCGCCGCGTAAAGCCTGCGGGTGATCCCGTCTTTGGTCAGCGGACGGGTGACATAGTCGGAATTATACTTCACCTCGCGCACCACCCAATCGGGCAAAACAGAAACGCCCCGGTTCGATGCAACCAGCAACAGGATGACGGCGGTCAGTTCGACCTGACGGATCGCGGCGGGCTCAACCCGCGCGGGGATCAACAATTGGCTGAAAATGTCCAGCCGCGTCCGTTCAACCGGGTAGGTGATCAGGGTCTGGCCGCGGAAATCCTCTGCCTCGATATAGTCTTTCTGCGCCAGAGGGTGGGATGAGGCCGCAACAAACACCGCGTCATAGTCGAACAATTCGATGAATTCGACGCCCGGCAGGTCCTCGGGGTCGGACGAGACGACCAGATCGACCTCTTCCTTTTGCAGCGCAGGCAGGGCGTCAAAGGCAAGGCCGGGGCGAATATCCACATCCACATCGCCCCAGGACTTACGGAAGGATTCCAGCACCGGAAACAGCCATTCGAAACAGGCATGGCATTCGATGGCAATGTGCATCCGCCCCGTACGCCCATCGCGCAGCGAGGAAAACTCCTGCTGTGTCGCTTCAACCTGCGGCAAGATCTGTTCCGCCAGCCTCAACAGGCGCAGCCCCGCCGCTGACAGTTTCATCGGCTTGGAGCGCCGCAGGAACAGCTCCACCCCTGCCTGATCCTCCAGGCCCTTGATCTGATGGCTCAGGGCCGATTGCGTGATGTTCAGCTGATCCGCCGCACGGGCAAGCCCCCCGCATTCATGGATCGCCTTGATCGTGCGCAGGTGCCGGAATTCAATGTGCATTGCAGTGAGACTCATGTTGTTCTTGAGTAATATGAGTTTGTCTCACAATGCGCGAACTGGCACAAGGGCATCAAATTGGACCGATGAGGCAGACATGACGACACCTGAGATTTCATTCGAGTTTTTCCCGCCCCAAACGCTTGAGGCCTCGTTTCGCCTTTGGGATACGGTGCAAACTCTGGCCCCGCTGAACCCGCGTTTTGTCTCGGTCACTTATGGTGCAGGCGGCACCACGCGGGAACTGACACGCGATGCGGTAGCCACGCTGCACAAATCCTCGGGCTTGCCGGTGGCGGCGCATCTGACCTGCGTGGAGGCGTCGCGACAAGAAACGCTGGCAATTGCCGATACATTTGCGCGCGCAGGGGTTCAGAACATCGTGGCTTTGCGGGGCGATCCGCCCAAAGGTCAGGACCGGTTCACCCCACACCCTGACGGGTTTTCCCATTCCGTCGAGCTGATCGAAGCCCTTGCAGACACGGGGAAATTCAACATCCGTGTAGGGGCCTATCCCGACAAACACCCCGAGGCGCGCGACTTTTCTGCCGATATCGATTGGTTGAAAGCCAAGCTGGACGCGGGTGCGGATGAGGCCCTGACCCAATTCTTTTTCGAGGCCGAGACATTTTTCCGGTTCCGCGACGCCTGCGAGAAAGCCGGAATCGACAAACCCATCGTGCCCGGCATCCTTCCGGTTGAGAACTGGAAAGGCGCGCGTAAGTTTGCCCGCCGGTGCGGAACGCATATTCCCGATTGGGTCGAAAACGCCTTTGAAAAAGCGATCCGCGATGATCGTGAGGACCTGCTGGCGACGGCCCTTTGCACTGAGCTGTGTTCAGACCTGATCGATGGCGGCGTGGACAAGCTGCATTTCTACACACTGAACCGCCCCGAACTGACACGCAATGTGTGTTTTGCCCTTGGCATCACACCTAATACTGAATTGCAGAACGTAGCCTGACACTATCCCTGTTGGCTGCCTTGGCCCGGTTTCCTTTTGGAGCCGGGCTTTTTTCATAATCGCGATGTGAACAATACCACGCAAGCACCACCACTGTTCCAACAAACGCAATAAAAACTGATTAAAGTTTGACAAAAACGTGAGCCTCCGCACACTGGGATTGTGGTGTTTCTTTAAAGAGTTGCTTTGAGTATGGAGCCAGTAGACAAAATTAATGCGCGCGCCGATGCGCTGTCCGCATTGGGACTGGACCAAAGCGCAGGGTCAGATGACATTCGGGACGCTTGGCGTCACATCGCCTTTCGTGCGCATCCAGATCACAGAAACGGGGATTGTACCCATTTCGCCCGCGCGAAAGAGGCTTATGACTTTCTGCGCCGTGAAGGGCTGACAACCAAGGGTCAGTCCACTGGCAAACCCCGGCGGCCTAAGTTGCGCAAACGCGTCGTCGAACTAGAGCGTTCAGATATCGACGCCTGCCGCGTGTTGCTGAACACAGCCCTGTCGCACAGCCCGGACGGATCGAAGGCTGAGGCAGATGCGCACGACAAAACAGACTCGGATCACGTGCCCGACGCGGTGGGGTTCTACGGTCGCCACCTGACCTATTTCGTGCCTACACCAGTATGCGAGGGGGCCAACCGCGTGGCGCTGCCCACATCCTTTCTGGCATCGGCTCGGCGTATGGAAACCGAAGTTCTCAGCTTTCAGTCCAACGATGCAGGTGGCGGTGAGGTGGTGATCCCCGAGACGATCACTGCCAGCAAGTTTCCCGGCGCCAAAAGCGTGCGCATCAAATTCGATGCCAATCAGCAGATGCGGGACGAATTCTGGCTGGCAGTCTGAACCAACAACCCAACAAAAAAGCCCGGCCAAACAGCCGGGCTTTTGTTTTGCGTGAGTGGTCGATTAGTTCGCAACCGGACCTTTTGAGGTGAATTTCGGAATGACGCTGCTTGATGCCGCGGCGCTTTCGATGCCCGGCCAGTTGCCTTCGGCCAGATTGATGTTGCCCGGAATGTCTTCTTCGAAGAAGCCAACAACAACATCGGTGATGTTCAGGTACAGTTTGTCGTCAACGATCCGCCACAGGTTGGGGTTCGCAGGAACTTTGCCGCCCTTGGAGACGCCATAGGCGCAGTGGCCATCATATTGAGGCGCGTAGTAAGCCGGGTTCTCAATGAACTTGTCGCGGTTTTCAGCCGATGCAAACGCCCAGGTCGCGCCGTTGTATTCCGCCGTATAGTCTGCGTTGCCGCGCACGGCCGCGGGCTGGGACTGGCCGACCGGTGCTTGATCCAGGCTGCGATAGGCAACAACGTCATATCCCGACACGGCAAAACCGGTGCCGTCTACATATTGGTCACCTGCAAAGGCAGGCACAGCAAGGGTCAAAGCAGTTGCAAGGGTCAGGGCAAAGCGTCTCATGTGGTCAATCCTTTTGTCCTTGGGTTTCGCGTTGATCAGAGGATAGGTATTTTCGCCGCGTTGGGCAGTCCTCCTCGCGTCGCTGTGAGGTCGAATGAACAAACGTGAGAGGTTCCGCCCTGATTGTTACAAAACTGCCTGCACATCCGGGGTTGGACTCGGCGCTTTGCAACATTAGCTGTTGGAACGGACGGACAATTCACCCGAACTTTGCTGAGAAAGACGACAGATGACCGAGCAATCTTCCTACACGCCCCCTACAGTCTGGACATGGGACAGCGAAAGCGGCGGCCAGTTTGCCAATATCAACCGCCCCATCGCCGGAGCGACCCACGACAAGGACCTGCCGGTCGGCAAGCACCCGCTGCAGCTGTATTCGCTGGCTACGCCCAACGGCGTCAAAGTCACCGTCATGCTGGAAGAACTGCTGGCGCTGGGTCACGAAGGCGCGGAATACAACGCGTGGCTGATCAATATCGGTGAGGGTGATCAATTCGGATCGGGGTTTGTCGATGCCAACCCGAACTCTAAAATCCCGGCGCTATGGGACCGGTCAGGGGACGCACCGCTGCGCGTCTTCGAAAGCGCCTCAATCCTGTTCCATCTGGCTGAGAAATTCGACGCCTTTCTGCCGAAATCGGGCCCGGAACGGACCGAGGTGATGAACTGGGTGTTCTGGCAAATGGGCAGCGCGCCTTATCTGGGCGGTGGCTTTGGCCATTTCTATGCCTATGCGCCGGAAAAGTTCGAATATCCGATCAACCGCTTTACCATGGAAACCAAGCGTCAGCTGGACGTGCTGGACCGTCAACTGGCCGACAACACCTATATCGCGGGCGAGAATTACACGATCGCAGATATGGCGATCTGGCCCTGGTACGGTCAGCTGGTCTTGGGTCGGCTGTACAGTGCCGCCGAATTCCTGGATGTCGAATCCTACAAAAACGTGATGCGTTGGGCCAAAGCGATTGACGCCCGCCCGGCGGTTCAGCGTGGCCGAATGGTCAACCGAGCCTTTGGTGAGCCGCACACACAACTGCACGAACGTCACGACGCCAGCGACTTTGAAACCCGCACGCAGGACAAGCTGGCCCCTGCCGAAGACTAAAAGCTTTGCCCCGCACCCCAAGGGGTGCGGGGTTACCTCAGCACCGGCGGCTTGTCCGGGTCACTGCCCGGTGCGCCCAGGGTGACCGCGCGTTCTTGGGGCTGTGGCAGGTCGAACTTCAACCCGACACGCGCCAATAGGGCTGCAGCGGGATCATCCACGCCAAAGAACCCGACATCCATCGCCCCGGCTTCGATGCCCGAAAATGTCAGCGCCTCTGACGCCGCTTTGGCCAGGGCGGCTTCGGCCCCTTCGACCGCACCGACAAAGCCCAGCAAATGCCCCGCCCCGCCATCCTGCGCCTTGGTTCCGACAAGAAACGCAGCCTCGGCCAATCCCACAGCTGTTGCCAGTTTCGTATCCAACGCGGTGAGCAGATCATCCGGCAACCCCACGGGCGGCAGGAATTCGGCCAGATGCTGCTGCACCTGTTCCGGCGCATGTTCCAGCGTTGTTGCCAACCAGCCCAGCGCCTCGGCCGGGATCAGCATGGATGAGGGCGCGACCTCAAGGTTCAGGCCCAATCCGATCCCCTGCCCTGACAACAGCCCGGCCAGAATCCGACCTGACAGCGCCACATAAGGCACCGTCCGGTTGGCAAAGCGCGCAAGGCGTTCTTCGGTGTCGAACACCAAAACGAACCGACCGTCAGCCACATCGAAAACCTCGGGCGAGATGTTGTCGCCCTTTGCTTCCTCGGTCAGCAGCATGATCAACTCGCTATCCGCGAGCCGCTCAAAGAACCGAAGCCGCGTCGCATCATCCTGCGGGTTGGCCTGCATCGCGGCATGTGCGGCATCAAGGGCGGTTGTTTCAGTCATTCAGAACCTCTTGCACCCGTGCACGCAGAACCGGCAGCAATTCGGCCTCAAACCACGGGTTTTTCTTCAACCATGCCGTATTCCGCCACGAGGGATGAGGCAAGGGAAAGACCTGCGGCGCATAGTCTTGCCAGCGCTTCACCGTCTCAGTTACCGACCCGCGGGTGCCCAGATGGTACTTATGCGCATGACCCCCAACCAGAACGGTCAACGGCACCTGGCCCAGTTCTTCCATCACCCGATCATGCCAGGTCTTGCCGCAGACCGGAGGCGGCGGCAGGTCCGCCTTGCGTTCGTTGTAACCGGGAAAGCAGAACGCCATTGGCACGATGGACACCCTCGTGCGGTCGTAAAACACTGTGTCATCGATCCCCAGCCAGTCACGCAGGCGGTCGCCCGACGGGTCGGTAAAGGGGCGGCCCGACTCGTGCACCCGTGCGCCAGGAGCTTGCCCTGCGACCAAAAGCGGTGTGCCCTGCCGGAACCAGACCACCGGGCGGGGCTGGTGCGCTGTATGTGTGGCCTGAAACCGGTCGGCACAGATACGGCAGGCTTCAATCTCTTTCTGTAGTGAATTCATCAGATCGTAAGGTTTCCGGCGTCAAACTGGGGGACGGTCGAGATGAAAGATAGTCAATGTGCCACACCGGGCCAACCGATACACAAGTCACAATACCAACAGGCGTTTGCGGTACGCATTGATCATTTGTTTCATAATTCGACATAATGTAGCCAAGATGGACGAATAAATTATCCGTTCCTTCACCGGCCCACCCGGTGCAACACAAAGATGAGCAGCAGGCCCCGGATGCTTGAGTTCGAGAATGTCAGTAAGTCCTTTTGGACCGGAACCCGCCGAAAGGTGATTCTGGATCAGGTCTCGTTCCGGATTGAGCTTGGGCGCTCGATCGGCATTCTGGCGCCTAATGGCACCGGCAAGACGACACTGATCAACATGATGGCGGGGCTTGAGAAACCGGATGAGGGCGTGATCCGCAAAGACTGCAGGATTTCCTTTCCCATGGGCTTTGCGGGCGGGGTGGCCAAGCGGCTCTCGGCGCTGGAAAACGCGCGTTATATCGCAAAAATCTATGGGATGGACCCCGATTATGTCGAGGCATATTGCAGCTGGCTGTGCGGTCTGGGTGAGTATTTCAACCAACCGATGGGCACGTATTCCTCCGGTATGCGGGCGCGGTTTACATTTGCGCTGATGCTGGCGCTGGATTTTGACATGTACCTGATCGATGAGGGCATGCCAGCAACCACGGATGTGGAATTCAACCGCAAAGCCGGTGACATTCTGCGGGAACGGCTGCGCACCACGACGCTGGTGATCGTGTCCCACAGCCCCGAAGTTCTGGAAAAATTCGCCCAGCAAGCCGCCGTTCTTCTGGATGGCCAGCTTTACATGTTCGACACCTTGGAAGAGGCCCGAGAGCTATATGACTACCAAACCCAAGGCTAAAAAATACCGCTGGCGGCGCAATCGTCAGAACGCGGACTCGGCAGAGGCCCGCGCTGACGCGATGTCGCGTATCAGAGAGGCCACGCAACCCTCTGAGGCCGCAAATGACAGCGCGCCCGCGACCGACATCGAAGCGATCAAACGCGAAGGGCTGACCGGGCGACAATTGCGCGTGGCGCGGCGTCTGGCAGATAAAAACGGGCTGGCGGCAACGTCGGACTATGATGCAGTGCGCTTGCTACGCGAAAAAGGCATCGATCCGTTTGAGCGCGCCAACCTGCTGGACCTGGCGGCCGAGCGCAAAGATTCCAAAGATCAGGCGCGGGATAAAATCACCATCCAGCTGCCGCAAACCGTCCGAGAAAACCCTCAGAGTCTTCCGGGGCCAGAGCTCAGCCCTGCGGAAAGGCGCAATCTGGAAATCGGTGAGATTCAGAAGGAAATCGCGCGCCGCCGCAAACGTAAACTGTTTGCGTTGTTTGCGCGTCTGGCCTTTTTCGTCTTGCTGCCGACCCTGATCGTGGGCACCTATTTTTATCGTTTTGCAACGCCAATGTATGCCAGCGACTCGGCGTTTTCGATTTTGCAGGCCGATGGCGGCGGTGCATCCTTTGGTGGTTTTCTGGCGGGAACCCAATATGCGACGGCGCAGGATTCGGTCGCAACGCAGGAGTTTCTGGAATCCAAAGACGCCCTTGTGCGATTGGAAGAAGACACCAATTTTTCCGCAATTTTCAAGCAAGATTGGATCGACCCGATTCAGCGGCTGCCGCAGGATGCGACGCTTGAGGACACCTACAAGCTTTATAAACGCATGATCACCATTGGCTATGACCCAAGTGACGGGATCATCCGAATGGAAGTGGCGGCCCCCACACCTGAAATTACTGTCGAACTGTCTGATCTGCTGCTGTCTTATGCTGAAGAAACCATCAATGGGCTGACCGAACTGAAGCGCGAAGACCAGATGCGCGATGCACGCGCGGGGTTCGAAATGGCGCAGGAAGAACGGCGCAAAGCGCAGGAAGAACTGATTGAATTGCAACTGCAGGGCGCGGTTCTGGACCCGGAAAATGTGCTGGCGGGCCTTCGCGGACGGATCAACGCGATCGAGCTTGAGCTGCAGGAAAAAGAGCTGCAACTGGCTGCGCTTTTGGACAATGCGCGCCCCAACCAGGCCAAGGTCGAAGGCGTACAGGCCGACATCAAACGGCTTGAGGCTGTTCTGGCCGAGTTGAACGCCGAAATGCTGGATGCATCGGCAGGCGAAAACTCGCTGGCGCGGCTGAGCGTTCGAATCCAGATGGCGCAGGCCGATCTGGCCGCCCGGGATCTGATGATGCAAACCGCACTGGAACAGATGGAAACCACACGGACCGAGGCCAACCGCAAGGTGCGCTATCTGACCGTATCGGTGAACCCTGTGGCCAGTCAGGAACCCAGCTATCCGCGCAAGTTCGAAAATACGATTTTGGCTTTCCTGTTGTTTGCTGGTATCTACCTGATGATCTCGCTTACCGCGTCGGTCCTTCGTGAACAGGTATCCTCGTAAGACACATGAAACATGTAAAAATCTCCGATCTCACGGTCGGCAATGATCTGCCTCTGACGATCATTGCGGGCCCCTGCCAGCTTGAAACTGCCGATCATGCCCAGATGATCGCGGGAAAAATGAAAGAGGCCTGCGATGCCGCCGGTGCGCAGTATGTCTTCAAAGCCTCTTACGACAAGGCGAACCGGACCTCTCTGTCCGGCGCGCGCGGCATGGGGATCGATGCCGGGCTGAAGGTGCTGGATGACATCCGCAAGACGATGGGCATTCCGGTTCTGACGGACGTCCACACCGAAGCGCAATGCGCAATCGCGGCCGAGGCTGTGGATGTGCTGCAGATCCCGGCCTTTCTGTGCCGTCAGACCGACATGCTGCTGGCTGCGGGCAATACGGGCGCTGTGATCAACGTTAAAAAGGGGCAGTTTCTGGCCCCCTGGGAAATGCCCAATATCGTGGCCAAGATCGAAAGCACCGGGAATACGAATATCCTGCTGACTGAGCGTGGCTCGTCCTTTGGCTATAACACGCTGGTGGCAGACATGCGCTCGCTGCCGCAAATGGCGCAGACGGGTTACCCAGTGGTAATGGACGCCACCCATTCGGTGCAGCAACCCGGCGGTCAAGGTGGCTCATCCGGTGGTCAGCGCGAATTTGCGCCGGTCATGGCCCGGGCTGCGGTCGCCGTTGGGACGGGGGCCGTGTTTATGGAAACGCATCAGGACCCGGACAACGCACCCTGCGACGGGCCCAACATGATCTATCTGGATCAGATGCCCCAGTTGATTGACACTTTGATGCGCTTTGACGCGCTGGCCAAAGCCAACCCCATTCAGATTTAAGCACGAGCGATAGTATGACCAAACCCATCCCCGAGGTGACCCCAAACACCTGGAGCTTTCTGCGCGACCCGATGATCAAACCCACGGGGTTTCGCGAATATGACGCCCGCTGGAAATACCCCGAAGAGATCAACCTGCCCGGCATGACGGCTTTGGGCCTTGGTCTGGGCACTCAGATGCGCAAACGCGGCATCGCGCCGGTCATTGCGGTCGGCAATGACTATCGCGACTATTCGCTGGCGATCAAGAACGCGCTGATCCTTGGGCTGATGCAGGCAGGAATTCAGGTCAAGGATATTGGCCCCGCGCTTAGCCCGATGGCGTATTTCGCCCAGTTCCATCTGGATGTGCCTGCTGTGGCAATGGTCACCGCCAGCCACAATCCCAATGGCTGGACCGGGGTGAAGATGGGTTTTGAGCGTCCTCTGACCCACGGGCCTGATGAAATGTCGGAACTGCGCGACATTGTGCTGAATGGCGAAGGCCAGCCACATGAGGGCGGGTCATACGAGTTCGTTGATGGCGTCAAAGAAGCTTATATCGACGATCTGGTTGGCGATTTCAAAATGTCACGCCCGCTGAAAGTGGTTTGCGCGACCGGGAACGGCACCGCTTCGGCCTTTGCGCCCGAGATATTCGAGCGGATGGGCGTCGAGGTTGTGCCCAGCCACACCCGGCTGGATTACACCTTCCCCAACTACAACCCCAATCCCGAAGCGATGGAGATGCTGCACGACATGTCCGATACCGTGAAATCCAGCGGTGCCGACATGGCGCTTGGCTTTGACGGCGACGGCGACCGCTGCGGCGTTGTCGATGACGAGGGTGAGGAGATTTTTGCCGACAAGGTTGGCGTGATCATGGCCCGCGATCTGGCCAAGCTGTACCCCAATGCGACCTTTGTGGCCGATGTGAAATCCACTGGCCTGTTCGCCAGCGACCCCGAATTGCAGGCCCGTGGCGTCAAGGCCGACTACTGGAAGACCGGCCACAGCCACATGAAACGCCGGGTCAAGGAAATCAACGCGCTGGCTGGGTTTGAAAAATCGGGTCACTACTTTCTGGCCGAGCCTATCGGGCGCGGCTACGACTGCGGCATGCGTGTGGCGGTGGAGATTTGTAAGCTGATGGACCGCAACCCGGACAAAAGCATGTCGGATCTGCGCAAGGCGCTGCCGAAGACATGGTCGACCCCGACCATGTCCCCCTATGCGGCGGATACCGAGAAATACGACATCCTTGCACGTCTGGTCGACAAGCTGGTCGCCAAGGCCGATGCAGGGGAAACTCTGGCTGGTCGCGCGATCAAAGAGGTGGTCACGGTCAACGGCGCACGTGTCATTCTGGACAATGGCAGCTGGGGGCTGGTGCGCGCCTCTTCGAACACGCCAAATCTGGTTGTGGTCTGCGAAAGCAGTGACAGCGAAGATGAAATGCGCGCCATCTTCGCCGATATCGATGCGGTGATCCGCACCGAACCCGGCGTTGGCGATTACGATCAAACCATCTGATCCAAACCAATTAAGGGGTGCCCGAGGGCACCCCTTTTAGTCTGCACCAAACAGTTTGAGCAGGCCCTTCTTGGCCTCTTCCTCCAGTTTGTTCTTCAGGGCATCTTCGACGCTTTCGCTGTCGGTGACCACAGTCCCCAACTCATCACCGACCTTATCCAGCACCTTTTGCTTGGCGTCGTCTTCCAGGTCTTTCAACTGCCCTTCGGCGGCAGCTTCGATCACCTTGGTCAGATCAGGTTTGATCGACGGGTTGCTCCAAGGACCGACAATGCGAACTGGCACCGAAATGCCTTGGCCGGAATTGGCCCGTAACGCGGTCGGCGTAAACAAATAGTCAAGCGTCTGCGCCCCGATATTGACCACCCCTTTGCCATCAGCGCGGAAGTTATCCAGCGACATCAACAGATCATTGTTGGTCAGAACCCCCTGATCCATCGTAAAGCTGGCCGTCAGACTGTTGAAAACCGTTGTTCCACCAGTGCCCTTGCCCCGTCCCATCAACCGGTCAAGATCAAAGCCCGAAATCACGCCTTGCCCCACATTCAGGCCGCCCTTCCCGCTGAGAGAGCGCATGATCTGATCTTCGGTTTGCCCCACGCCCAGAAAGTCGAAACTGCCAGAGCCAGTTCCCGTGAACCCATTGACATCAAGCGCGGTCGACAGAGCTTGCTGCAGGTTGATACCGTCGGCTTTCAGATTGCCGCCAACTGACAGCCCGTTTCGATTATTGGCGACCACCTGCCCGGTCACTGTGCCCGCGAACAAAGTGGCGGGGTTCATCTTGAGAACCGCCCGGGATCGATCCAGGCTAAGCGTCAGGTCGCTTGGGCCCAGCGTCAGATCAGGCACCGCGATGGATGCGGCGGTCAGGCGGATTTCGCCATTGGCCAGCGCCAGCGCAGAGGCGTCGATGGGGTCAGTTGACCATCCACTGCCGGTTGCAGGGGCCGTAGCAGAGCCGCCGCCCCCGGAATCCGATGTCTCATTGTAACGCGACAAATCCAGATCGCCGGTCTTGAGACGCGCGGTGATTTTGGGCGGGTCCGCGATCTCGACGTCCACATCGCCAGTGAAGCGATTGTTATCCAGCTGTGCCACCATCTGGCGCAGCGATGCACGGCCATCGCTTGTATAAGTCATATGCCCCGAGACATCGGCCACACGACCCAATCCCCGGGGCACGCCAACGCCCGCCTGCCCGAACGCCGCCAGCATCTGTTCGGTATTGGTCGTCTTGACCTCAAGACTGCCGTCCATCTCTCCGGCCAGGTTAACGCGGCCGTCAAAGCCGAACTCTCCGCCCGGCGCGGTCAGGGCCAGTTGCAACGGTGCCACCGCGCCCGAGGCATAGGCGGGCAGGTTCGGTATCTTGAGGTCGACATTGACCGTCCCCCCCGGCACGCCCATCTGCGCCGCCATGATCATCGGTGCGGAAACATCGGGCCAACTGGCAGACAGATCAACGCCCGAGAAATCGAAGGTCTTCACGCCGTTTTCGATGTAAAGCAACCGCGCATCTGTCAGTTCCAGGCGATCCAGAGTGACGGCGCCCTGTGACGAGGTCTGCGTGGGCGCGGTGGCTTGCCCTGAACTGGCCTGGGCACTGGGCTGAGAGCCAGCGGCACTCAGCTCCCAGTTTCCCCGCCCGTCCGACAGTTCCAACCGCAGCACGGGCTGATCAGCAATGACGCGGCGGATACGAAACTCACCATTCAGCAGGGCCGCAGCATCGACGCCGACGGCCAGGCTGTTCGCGCTCAGCATCGGTTCCGATGCCGCCCAGGGGGCGTTGCTAAAGGTGACAGGCCCCGTCTCCATTCCCAGAACCGGCCAGAACGACAGTTTGACCTCACCGGTCAGGCTAAGCTCTCGCCCGGTTTTGGCCTTGACCTGCTCGGCCAGGATCGTGGCCAGCTTGTCGCCCGGCATCAGCAACAGCGCGCCAATCGCAAGGCCAAATGCGACCACGAAAAGGAACAGGATGCGCAACAGCCACTTCATTTTTCTGCTCTCCGCTTTTTTGGCATGCGTTGAAAAGATCATTCAAAGCTCAGCCATCATTTGCAAGGGGAAGCGTTCCCCACTATATGCCGCCCAATGAGTACAAACCCGCCAAACCTCCGCCCCGATCTGGCGCCAGCCGCCCGGATGCCCGAGACGCCACGTTTGAATCAGCCCACCATCGGCATGGTGTCCCTTGGCTGCCCCAAAGCTCTGGTCGACAGTGAGCGTATCCTGACCCGTTTGCGGGCCGAAGGGTACGGAATTTCGCCGGATTATTCCGGGGCAGATGCCGTGATTGTGAACACCTGCGGCTTCCTCGACAGCGCCAAGGCTGAATCGCTGGACGCCATTGGCGAGGCTTTGGTGGAAAACGGCAAGGTCATCGTGACCGGCTGTCTGGGGGCGGAACCGGATTACATCCGCGAGCATCATCCCCGCATCATGGCCGTGACCGGCCCGCATCAATATGAACAGGTTCTGGATGCCGTTCACAGCGCCGTGCCGCCCGATCCTGATCCGTTTGTGGACTTGCTCCCCGCCGCCAGCGTGCAGCTGACCCCGCGCCACTACAGCTATCTCAAGATTTCCGAGGGCTGCAACCACAAGTGCAAGTTCTGCATTATCCCTGACATGCGCGGGAAACTGGCCAGCCGCCCGGCACATGCCGTTCTGCGCGAGGCCGAGAAATTGGTCGACAATGGCGTGCGCGAACTGCTGGTGATTTCGCAGGACACCTCGGCCTATGGGCTGGACCGGAAATACGACGTGAACCCGTGGAAAGACCGCGAGGTGCGCAGCCACATCACCGATCTTTCGCGCGAACTGGGGCAGCTCGATGCCTGGGTGCGTCTGCACTATGTCTACCCCTACCCGCATGTGCGCGAGTTGATCTCGCTGATGGCGGATGCCGGGTGCAATGTGCTGCCTTATCTGGATATTCCGTTCCAGCACGCCCATCCGGACGTTCTGAAACGCATGGCCCGCCCGGCGGCGGCGGCCAAAACACTGGACGAAATCGCCGCCTGGCGCGCCACGTGCCCGGACATCACCCTGCGGTCAACCTTTATCGTCGGCTACCCCGGCGAGACCGAGGCCGAGTTCCAGACCCTGCTGGATTGGATGGATGAGGCGCAGCTGGATCGTGTCGGTTGCTTCCAATACGAAAACGTCGATGGCGCACGGTCGAACGACCTGCCAGATCATGTCCCGGCCGAGGTCAAGCAGGACCGCTGGGACCGCTTCATGGAAAAGGCGCAGGCCATTTCCGAGGCCAAGCTGGCCGCAAAGGTCGGCCAGACCATCGACGTGATCGTAGATGAAGTCGATGCCGAGGCCGCCACCTGCCGCACCAAGGCGGATGCCCCCGAGATCGACGGCAATCTGTTCATCGATGAAGGGTTCGAAGACCTCAAACCCGGCGACATTGTCCGGGTCGAGGTGGACGAAGCCGGGGAATATGACCTCTGGGGCAAGCTCGTCTGATCCGGTCACCCCCGATAGTCGAAGCGTGAGCCGAGTTTATTGGCGTTTTGCCCCCCGATGGCGGATCATGACAGGACGAACTGCCTTGTAGTAAGGAGAGTCCAATGTCTTATCTGCGCCTCTATGGCCTGAAATGTCTGGCGGTGGTCTTTGCCGCCCATGTCTTTGCGATGCCTGCTGTCGCTGACCAGGTCCGCTCGGGCGGGTTTCTGGTGGTCGGGACCAAACCTCAGAACCTTCTGCACAAAAGCCAGCATCAGGTTCACCGCTATTATGGCGTGACCAAAGAGCATAAGCCCGAGGTCAAGGTTCACCACAAAGGCAAAAAGCCCAAGGTCCATCTGCATAAATCAAAACCGCGGGTTTACTATCGCAAACCGGTCAAACGACATCATCGGTCGGCACACGGGTTCCGCAAAAAACACGTGTCGCCCTATTACATCCCCAAACGCTATGGCATCCGGCATCGGGGGTTCAAGTATTACAAGCGGCGTCACTGACGCCGCCTCTGTTAAAACAGGCTGACCACCCCGGCCACCCATGCGACGCCCGCCGTCACAGCCGTCAGAGCGACGGCTGCACTGGCGGCGTCCTTGGCCTGACCCGCCAGAGTGTTCTGTTCGGTCGAGGTGTGGTCAACCGCCCGTTCAATCGCGGTATTGAACAGCTCTGCCACCAATACCAGCAAACCCAAAACAAGGATCAGCGTGCGCATACCGCTGTCCAGTGGCAGCAAAAACACCAGACCGGCAGAAATCAGATTCGCCCAGCCCCAGACCCGAAACGAATATTCATCGCGCCACGTGGCCACCAGACCCTGCCAGCTCCAGACGGTGCGATCCCTGAGACGTGTAAAGAAGTTTCTCATTGACCCTCTGACGATAAAAAAGCCGCCCCGGGGGCGGCTGCGACTGATTATAGATGCGGGCGGCCTAAAGCAAAAGCCGCCCGCGGAATTCTTACTGTGCGACCGGGTTACACACGGTCTGACCAGCTTCGGTGGTGGCCAGCTCGGTACCTGCCGGGCAGCTCGGCGTACCGAACTTGTCATATTCAGGGGTGATGTAAACCGGTGCTGGCTCCTCCTGCTGCGAGCACGCAGCCAGGACCAGGGCAAATGCACCAACGGCAAAAAACTTGATTTTCATATCCGTCATTCCTTTATTAATTTCCTGATATTGCCCAAGAATTCGGGGCCAGTCTCAGAATACGACTTCGGTGATATTTTGGCAACGGATTCAATCACAAACACGTGATGAAGGCGGAACACTGCCAGTAACCCCCTCAGACAACGCAGATTTCTGAGCAAAGACTACCGTTTTGCACGGATCGGCCTACTCTTGTTGCAGTGACATCAGCAAAGACGGAGTAGCCACATGTCAGACACCCCCATTATCGCCCAAAAAGACCCCTACCCTGTTGAGGTGACCGAGGGCAAAAGCTATTTCTGGTGTTCCTGCGGGCAGTCCAAAAGGCAGCCGTTTTGCGATGGATCCCACAAGGACACAAGTTTCGAGCCGATAAAATACACCGCAGACAGCACCAAAAAGGTGTTTTTCTGTGGCTGCAAGCACAGCAAGAAATCACCGCTTTGCGACGGGTCGCATTCCAAGCTCTGATCAGCGCTTCAGCGCGTTCAACTGATCCGCATTGGCACAGAACTCCGGGGCCGCGCTGGCCTCGGATTGTTGCTGTGCCAGCCACAGAACACAGTCCTCACTGCAATTCGACGCCCTGCACCGGGTGATCATCCGGGCATACTCGTCCGGGGTCAGACGGCCATCGGCCATGGCTTCGGTGAAAGACACGTTCATGCAGCGTGCCACGGATCGGGTCAGCCAGAAGTGTTTTTCGACATCACCCAGAACGGAACGTGTCATGCTGTTTCCTGTTCTAACCGCGTCTTCAGCGCCGCAAACCGCTGATGGTTTTTGCAGGTCTGCGGAGCACCGACGATGTTTTCATGTTGATCCAGCCAATCCGGGCATTGGTTGGCCCAGCCACAGCCCCGGCAATACTGAATCATTTCGGCCCAATCCTGCTGTGTCAGGTGCCCTTTGGAATGGGCCGCAACCATATCCGTACCCGTCGCCCGCCCCATACGCAGGACAAGGCGCAGGTGGGTCATGATCTCTCCGAGATGGGGCATGGGGCACTCCGGTCGTTACGGCACGAGTTTGCCAAGAAGATTCTGATTCCGGCAGTATTCAGGTGTCTGTGTCGCCTGACCCATTTCGTTCAGGAAACTCTGGCAGTGGCCGGGGTTCGGGCAATCCGTGCATCTCAAGACAGCGTCGGTCAGTTGATCGATGGAAACATCCCCACTGATCGCCGCCTCTTGCAGGTCCACCCCAAGTTTGGTTGCCATCCGGTCGACCAGACCGGCGTGAAGTTTCAATACGTCCTGATCCGCCATAGCTGATCCTCTCCTGTCGCACGTCCCTAACAGGATAGCCGAAAGCTGCGGATGGGCCTTTGACTCAGGTCAAGGCCCCACGCCGATATGGTCCAGATAGGCGCGCGTGGCGTCCTGTACGCGACGAAAACGGTCTCCGCCCAGTTTCTTGCCGCCATACCAACGGGTGACAATCACCACGTGGCCGTCCATTCCCGCTCGTTCCAACATGCGCAGGATCACCATGCCGGCACCGCTTTCGCCGTCATCGGCCTTGAGCGCCCCTGTGGGCAGAACAGCAGCCCAGGTGTTGTGGGTTGCCTTGGCATAGGCTTTGTCTGCCTTCAGCGCCTGCAGCACCGCATCGACATCGGCGCGCGTCGTCACTGGTGCGCCCGACACCGCGTATTTCGAGCCCCTGTCGGTGAGGATCACGCCCAGCCGTGTCACGACAGTCATTGTGTCAGACCCAGTTGCCGTGCGGTTTCCAAAACAATCTGCACCCGATCCGCATTCGGAGGGTGCGTGCCCAGAAACTGATCCCCCGGATCCGGGATACGGTCAAAAAACTTTGCACCGACCAAAGGATCATACCCGGCATTATGGGTGATGATTGTGCCCAGTTGGTCCGCCTCCAGTTCAAACTGTTTGACGTTGATCTGCACATTCACCTCAGCGCCCAGCTTTTGCGAGCGCTCAAGCTGCGCCCCGTCTTCGCCATAGAGCTTTCCCAGCCTGTCGAAAATCGCGGCGCCTTCCCGGGCGTTTTTGGATTGTTGATCGATATGCCCCAAAACATGATGGGCCGCCTCGTGCCCCATTACAAAAGCCAGTTCATCGGCGTTGTTTGCGGATTGGATCATCGCCCGGGTAAAGATGATGACCGGCTGGTCCTTATCATCCAGAGTCTGAAACGCATTTGCCGGAGCGTTCGGATTCAGATCGACCAGGATCGTAAAGTCGCAGTTTCTCACCCGGCCCTGCCGCAGACACTCGGCCCGCGCCTCTTTGCCCACGGTCTGGCTGATTTCGCGAAAGGCTTCGGCCTCAACCCGGAAATCCTGCGTGTCCGGCGACCACTCGGTCACAGGCTGCACGCGCAGGCCACCCGCGTTGCACGCCGCCAGCACCAGTGAAAACAGCAGATAGGTCAGACGACGCATAGAAATTCCTTTGAAACGGCGATCCCGTTTGCGAAACCATAGCGCGCTCCTACTTGGACCGCCACACCCGGTTTATGCGCGAACGGGTTGCATTGCCGAGCTTCGCCCGGCACTCTGCCAACATGTTTTCGATTGAGCATGAATTCGACTCGACAGTCATCACTCTGGTCGACGATGGCCCCAAGCCGTTGCAAGAGGATGTCGTCATCAACAGCTTTGCCGAATGTGTAACGCTGGAGCAATTGGACCCCCGGACGGACCAGATGCAAAAGATAACCCTGTCGCCGGAACAGGTTCGCGACCTGGCGGCAGCTTTGGACCTGCCCGAAGGGGTTTACCAGATTCACGAACGTCCAGATCAGGGCGCGTAAACGAAAAGCTTGTCCCGCGACGTCGGCCCCTGCTTCAGGGTCAGATCGGACGGGGCGATCCCCATAGCCATCGCCAATATCCGGCGCACCGCGTCATTGGCTTTGCCGTTTTCCGGCGGCGCGGTCACGGTGATGCGGATTTTCCCGCCATCCAGCGCGATACTGTCTTTTGCCGCTTTGGGTGTCACTCGGACTGCCAACGCGGTGCCCGGCACGGCATAGGCGCTTAGATCCGGCACATCGCGCAGCTTTGGTTTGGCCATCTTGTCCCTCCTGCCTGCAAACACACTTGCATGGGCGCGCGGGGAATGAAATTGATCCCGCATATCCAGCTGTTTGCACTTGAAACGGGCCAGATGTTCAACCAGATACACACTGCTCATGTAAAGGAAGTTAACATATGTCCTTGAAAAACCCGGCCGCTCTGGAATTCCTGCAATCACGCCGGTCGCGCCCCGCGAAAACTCTGGTCGCCCCGGCCCCGACACGGGACGAGCTGTTGCCGCTGCTGACCGCCGCCGCGCGCAGCCCGGATCATGGCAAGCTGGAGCCCTGGCGCTTCATCGTGCTGGAAAAAGGCGCGATGCCACGCCTGTCCGAACTGACACGGCACAGCGGTGAGAAGTTGGGCAAAACCCCCGAAGAGATCGCCAAAGCCCAAAGCCAGTTCGACATGGGCCATCTGGCCGTCGCGGTGATCGAAGTACAAAAGCCGTCGGAAAAAGTGCCTGCAATCGAACAGACCTATTCCGCAGGGGCCGTTTGTCTGGCGCTGTTGAACGCGGCCCTTGCCGCTGGCTGGGGCGCAAACTGGCTGTCAGGCTGGCAAACCCACGACCCCGCGTTCTGCCGTCAGGCTTTCGGCCTGCAAGACAATGAACGGGTCGCGGGCCTGATCCATATCGCGACCGAGGGCACCACCCCACCCGAACGCCCCCGCCCTGACATTGCTGAGTTGACCGAGTGGGTCTCGGAATGATCATCTTCAACGCGTTTTTCGCAGCCCTTGGCCAGATCGGAGACCCCAAGTTCCGTGCCGTCCTGCTGCGCGGTGTGGGGCTGACGATTGCATTGTTGATCGCGGCCTGTGCCGTGGCGATCTGGCTGATAAACCGGGCGTCGGGGAGTGAAATCTCATTGCCCTGGATCGGGGCAGTCCCGTGGCTGAATGACGTGCTAAGCTATTCCGGTATCTTCGTGGTGCTGATCCTGCCTGTGTTTCTGATGATGCCCGTCGCCTCGGCCATTATCTCGATGTTTCTGGAAGAGGTCGCGCAGGCGGTCGAGGACAAACACTATCCCACCTTAGCCGCCGTACCCGGCATCCCCTTTAGCGAGGGGTTGCGGGACGCGCTCAGCTTTATGGGCCTGCTGATCGTCGCCAACCTGCTGGCGCTGATCCTCTACGCGATTTTCACGCCGCTGGCGCCCTTTATCTTCTGGGCGATGAACGGGTTTCTGCTGGGCCGGGAATATTTCACTCTAGCCGCCCTGCGCCGCATCGGGCGTGACGGAGCGCGCAAGCTGCGGGCCAAGCATATCACCACGATCTGGATGGCGGGGACGCTGATGGCGATCCCCTTGTCAGTGCCGCTGGTGAACCTCGTGATCCCGATCATCGGGGCCGCGACCTTCACCCATATCTATCACAAACTGTCCGCCTGACGCCTAGCCGCGCGGCTCAAGCTGGTTCAGCCAGTCAAAGTCGCGCACCGAAATCACGCCCGAGATGATGATCCCTGCAATAACCACCCACAGCACCACCGTTATCCCGGTGGTGATCCACAGCTTTTTCTTCATGTGATGCACTTCCGGCGCACCGGCATGGGTGCCCGGAACGATCTCACCCAGATCGCCCTGCGTCTTGATGCGGATCGGCAGCACCACCAACAGCGTCATGAACCAGATGACGGCAAAAAGAACCAGAGCAGCAGTGATCGTCATGACAGCCTCGCGTGTGTTAAACCTGTTCTAGCTCAACCAAGCAGCCGTTAAAGTCCTTGGGGTGCAGGAAAAGCACCGGCTTGCCATGGGCACCGATCTTGGGCTCGCCTGATCCCAGCACGCGGGCTCCGGTTTCTTTCAAATGATCACGCGCCGCGATGATGTCATCGACCTCATAGCAGACATGGTGAATGCCGCCTGACGGGTTCTTTTCCAGAAATCCGTTGATCGGGCTGTTCTCGCCCAGCGGATACAGCAGTTCGATCTTGGTATTGGGCAGTTCGATGAACACCACGGTCACACCGTGATCAGGTTCGTCCTGAGGCGCACCGACCTTGGCCCCCAAGGCGTTGCGGTATTGCTCGGACGCGGCCTCAAGATCGGGTACAGCGATGGCAACATGGTTCAAACGACCAATCATAGAACTCTCCTCCATTCTGCGTTGCAGCGGTTATGAGGGCAGTTCAGCCAAAGAACAAGTGCGCCAAATTGCCGTTAACGTCGTGTTAGCCAGAAGTTCCTAGCGTGAGGCATCTGCTGATTAGGAGTTCTGCCATGGACGATTCGAGCCCCTTCGCCTCTCCCGCGCAGCCGACGGCCACGCGGCCGCTGCTGGGTCAAACCATTCTGGTTGTCGAAGACAGCCGTTACGCCTGCGACGCGATCCGCCTGATGTGCCTGCACTCGGGCGCGCGTATCCGGCGCGCCGATTGCCTGACATCCGCGCGGCGGCACCTGCAGATTTACCGCCCCTCGGTCATTCTGGTGGATATTGGCCTGCCGGACGGGTCCGGGGCAGAACTGATTGCGGAACTCACCCAGACCAATCCGCGGATCGGTGCGATTCTGGCCATGTCGGGCGATGACCATGCCGAAGATGCCGCCCTGAAGGCTGGCGCGGACGGGTTCCTGCACAAGCCACTGAAATCACTATCGCATTTCCAAAAATTCGTTCTGGAAAGCTTGCCCGAAGACCGCCGCCCCAACAGCCTGCACGCCGTGCGGGATGAGGTCATTTGCCCTGACCCAATGGCTTATCAGGACGATATGGCGCATATCGCGGATGTTCTGGCTGGACCAAATGATCATCTTACACTGGATTACGCAGCCCAATTCCTGCGTGGGGTCGCCCGGGATGCCGAGGATACGATTCTGGCAGATGCCGCTCAGAAGCTAGCGGAATCCCGCGCCAGCGGTGCACCGGTGACAGCTCTGGCCGCTCAGGTCGCCGGCATCGTTCAGGCCCGACTGGAACAGCGTGAGGCGATTTGAGATGGTGACCGCCTATTTTCTGACCGCAACAATCCTGATCATCTGGGCCTATTGCCAGACCCGGACAACCGCACGGAACATACGGGTGGCAAGCGGCGCACAGCCTTGCGTACTGCAAGCAGTAAGTGATGGTAAGGGTCATGCTCGCGGATTGGGCGCAGCCGTACAGACCGCCAAGAAAAAACCCGCCGCAGGGTCTGCGACGGGCCTCTAAGGGGTTTAAACAGGGTTACTCCTGCGGGATGATCCGCAGACCCAGTTCCATCAACTGATCCGAGGTCGGATCGGACGGCGCGTCCATCATCAGGTCTTCGGCGCGCTGGTTCATCGGGAACATCATGACCTCGCGGATGTTGGCCTCATCGGCCAGCAGCATCACGATCCGGTCGATGCCCGCAGCGCAGCCCCCGTGCGGCGGCGCGCCATAGTGGAAGGCATTGAACAGCGCGCCAAAGCGCGATTTCACCTCATCCGCGCCATAGCCCGCCAGTTCAAAGGCCTTCAGCATGATTTCCGGCTTATGGTTGCGGATCGCGCCCGAGACCAGCTCATACCCGTTACAGGCCAGATCATACTGATAGCCACGCACGTCCAGCGGATTGCCGTTCAGCGCCTCCATGCCGCCTTGGGGCATCGAGAACGGGTTGTGTTCAAAGTCGATCGCGCCGGTTTCTTCGTCCTGCTCATAGATCGGGAAATCCACGATCCACGCAAAGGCAAAGCGGTCTTTTTCGGTCAGGCCAAGGTCTTCGCCGATCACATCACGCGCCTTTCCCGCAACCTTTTCAAAGGCTTTCGGCTTGCCACCCAGGAAGAACGCTGCATCGCCCACGCCCAGACCCAGCTGCTGACGGATCGCCTCAGTGCGTTCGGGGCCGATGTTCTTGGCCAGCGGTCCTGCGGCCTCCATCCCCTCACCCTGATCGCGCCAGAAAATGTAACCCATGCCGGGCAGGCCCTCTTTCTGGGCGAATGCGTTCATGCGATCACAAAACTTGCGGCTGCCACCGGTCGGCGCTGGGATGGCGCGGATTTCGGTGCCGTCCTGCTCCAACAGCTTCGCGAAAATCGCAAAGCCAGACCCGCGGAAGTGGTCGGAGACCACTTGCATTTTAATGGGGTTCCGCAGGTCGGGCTTGTCGCTGCCATACCACAGGGCCGCGTCCTTGTAGGAGATCTGCGGCCATTCCTGATCCACCTTGCGACCCCCCCCGAATTCCTCGAACACACCGGTCAGAACGGGCTGGATCGTGTCGAACACATCCTGCTGCTCGACAAAGGACATCTCAAGGTCAAGCTGGTAGAAATCGGTGGGCGAACGGTCGGCGCGCGGGTCTTCATCGCGGAAGCAGGGCGCGATCTGGAAATACTTGTCGAAGCCCGACACCATGATCAGCTGCTTGAACTGCTGCGGGGCCTGCGGCAGCGCATAGAACTTGCCCGGATGCAGGCGCGAAGGCACCAGGAAGTCACGCGCGCCCTCGGGGGACGAGGCCGTGATGATCGGCGTCTGATACTCACGGAAGCCCTGATCCCACATGCGGCGGCGCATCGAGGACACAACGTCCGAGCGCAGGGTCATGTTCTGCTGCATCGCCTCGCGGCGCAGGTCCAGATAACGATAGCGCAGGCGGGTTTCTTCGGGGTATTCCTGTTCGCCGAAGACCATCAGGGGCAGTTCGTCGGCCGCGCCCAGCACTTCCAGCTCGCGCACGTAAACCTCGACCTCGCCGGTGGGCAGTTTCGGGTTCACCAGTTCGGGGTCGCGTGCTTTGACGGTGCCATCGATGCGGATACACCACTCGGACCGCACCTTTTCCAGCTCGGCAAAGGCCGCGCTGTCGCCGTCGCACAGCACTTGCGTCACGCCGAAATGGTCGCGCAGGTCGATGAACAGCACGCCGCCGTGATCTCGGACACGATGCACCCAGCCGGACAGGCGGACGGTTTCACCGACATTGGCGGCGGTCAGAGCGGCGCAGGTGTGGCTGCGATAGGCGTGCATGAAAATATCCCTTCGGGCGCAGAATTCGTCGCGCCGATACACCCCGTTGGGGCGCGAAAGTCAAGGCAGGTATCCCGTTCAAAACGGCCTTTGCACGTTGCCTGAGTAGAAATAGACACCCAAACCGGCCGCAAAGATGATGTTGCCTGCAATCGCGTGCAGCAGCACCGCGTAGAAAAACGAGCCACGCTTGCGGTACGCCCATGTGAACAAAAGCCCGCCGCCAAAGGTCATGATGGCGACGATCCAGCTCCAGTACATCAGATGGGCCAGCGAAAACAGCGCCGCGTTCAGCAGATAGGCCGCGCTGCCATCCGGCAGGATCGCGCGGTAGCGGCGGAAGAACAGCACGCGGAACAACAGCTCTTGTGGCAGGGCCGAGACCAGCGGGTAAAAGGCCCAGATCACCAGCAGAAACTCGGGTCGGTTACGCAACAAGAAGAAGGCGGCCTCGGGCCGGGTTGCCATCACAAGGGCGGCGCAAAACCCCGTCATTGCCCCGGTGAAGGCGGCCACCCCGGCCCAGGACCAGTTGCGCCAGTTATAGCGAAGTTCGGCCCAGGCAAAGCCGGGTGTATTGTGCAGCAGAACGATGCCGATGGCCGTGAAGGTGAACAGAGACGGGAACATCCAGTCCGGCGGAAAAAGCACCGCGATCAGAACGGGCACGGCGACAAAGAACAGCCCAAACTCAAACCGCAGCCGCATGTGCGGTACAGCGCTGTCGGCCCAATCGGTTTGCTTGCTCACTCTTCTAACAACTCCACCCGGATCAGACTACGCAGGGAATTTCCTGCAAAAACCTTCTCTGCCTCTTTCAGATCGGTCAAGGTCAGGACGGCTTCGGTAACTTGTTTATTATCCAGCAAGTCCTGGCGCAGAACGCCGGGCAGTACGCCACTGGACAGAGGCGGTGTCAGGCGTCGACCATCGGGCATGTGCACGAACAGGTTGGTGATCGTGCCTTCGCACAGCTCATTGCGCTCATTCAGGAAAATCAGCTCATCGATGCCATCGGGCAAAGACGCGCGGGCGTTGTCATACACAGCGCGCTGCGTTGTCTTATGTCGCAACCAAACGTCAGACGCTTTCAAACGTGTCCGCGCAATCGCGACGCTCCAGACTGGAGGGTTCTCGGTCAACGCCCCGGTTGTTACGTCCAGTCCCCCGTCAACATCCAAGGTCAACCGGCAGCGCAAGGGGCTTGGGCCTGCCACGCTGTTCAGACAGTCCTCAGCCCGTTTTGCGTTGAACGGAATGCCCAGCGCTTTGGCAGTGCGGGCCATCCGAGCCAGATGTCGGCCCAGCCGCACGAAGCCTTGACCGGGACGAAACCCAAGCGTTTCAATTACGCGGAAGTCAGGATCATTTGGTGGGCGAAGCGGGCTTTCCATAGCGCCTCCTCATATTCGGACGGGGCCGTACTGTCCCAGACGACGCCGCCGCCCACATTCAGCGTGGCTTTGCCATCCTCGACCATCAATGTGCGGATGGCCACGTTGAATTCCGACCGTCCGTCCGGCGC
This sequence comes from Ruegeria sp. BE1, assembly GCF_056538885.1. Taxonomy (NCBI): domain Bacteria; kingdom Pseudomonadati; phylum Pseudomonadota; class Alphaproteobacteria; order Rhodobacterales; family Roseobacteraceae; genus Ruegeria; species Ruegeria sp. BE1. Next base: position 371,084 of record NZ_JBQFTY010000001.1, on the reverse strand, counting down.
GGCCCAGCCAATGGCACCGCAATAGATGTCACGCGACCAGGGTTCGAGGTCAGACAGAATCTCCATCGCGCGAATCTTGGGCGCACCAGTGATCGAGCCGCAGGGGAATAGCGCCATCAGAATATCCGACAGCTCGGCCCCCAGATGCAGCTGCGCCTGCACCAGCGAGATCATCTGGTGCACGGTCGCATAGGTTTCGACCTTGAACAGCTCGGGCACGTTCACCGAACCGGGCAGCGCCACGCGGCTTATGTCGTTGCGCAGCAGGTCCACGATCATCAGGTTCTCGGCCCGGTTCTTTTCATCGCGCGACAGGAAATCGCGGCGGCGCGCATCCTCGGCCATATCTTCGCTGCGGGGTTGGGTGCCTTTCATCGGGCGGGTTTCGATCATACGATCGGCATCGGTGCGAAAGAACAGCTCGGGCGAGCGGCTGAGCAGGTCGGGCAGCCCGTCCTGCTGGACCAATGCGCCATGCCCCACGGGCTGACCCGAGGCCAAGGCCGCATAAAGCGCCCCACTGTCGCCTTCAACCGTCAGGTCGATAGGAAAGGTCAGGTTGGCCTGATAGATGTCACCGGCACCTATGGCGTCATGCACCTGTTGAAAGGCACGTGTATAGCGCGGCTCGTCCCAGCGGGGCGCAAAGCTGGTCACACCCCCCGCAGCCGGAGGCAGATCGCTTTGGCCGGGTGCGTCATAAACACCGAAACACAGCAAAGGCAGGCGACGGTCCGCAGGCATCCGGTCAGCCAGTCGCGGCTCAAGCGCATAGCCCAGTTCATAGCTGGCATAGCCCGCCAGCCAGGCACCATCTGCGCGTGCGGTATCCAGCGCCTCCAACGCGTGGGGCACGTCCTCCGCCGTTTCCGCGCGGATCACGTCGGTTGGCCGGTTGAAGGTGGTCCCCTGCCCGGCCGGGCCCTGATCAAAACGAATACGCAATTGCATCCTCATTTGCCGTGCTGCGCGATATAGAGGATACGGCGGTGAGGGAAAGAGGGGAAAGCGGCAATTTCGTCCCTGTTTCCGATACCCCTTGAACCTTTTCGCGCTGTCCCTATAACGCAGGACAATTTGGGCGCTTGGGCGGTGCCCTGACTCGCGGATAATCGAAGGAACGTGGCCATGCCGAGAAGAACCGACATCAAGTCGATCATGATCATTGGGGCGGGTCCCATTGTTATCGGTCAAGCCTGCGAGTTCGACTATTCCGGCGCGCAGGCGTGTAAAGCGCTGCGCGAGGAAGGGTACCGGGTTATCCTGGTGAACTCAAACCCCGCCACCATCATGACCGATCCCGGCCTGGCGGACGCGACCTATATCGAGCCGATCACCCCCGAAGTTGTCGCCAAGATCATCGAGAAAGAGCGCCCCGATGCCCTGCTGCCCACGATGGGCGGTCAGACCGGCCTGAACACCTCGCTGGCGCTGGAAGAGATGGGTGTGCTGGAGAAGTTCGGCGTTGAGATGATCGGCGCCAAGCGCGACGCCATCGAAATGGCCGAAGACCGCGCCCTGTTCCGCGAAGCGATGGACCGGCTGGGCCTTGAAAACCCCAAGGCAACCATCGTGACCGCGCCCAAGCGCGAAGACGGTTCGACCGATCTGGATGCAGGCGTACAGATGGCGCTGGATGAGCTGGAAGAGATCGGCCTGCCCGCCATCATCCGCCCCGCGTTCACTCTGGGCGGCACCGGTGGCGGTGTGGCCTATAACCGTGAGGATTATATCCATTTCTGCCGTTCGGGCATGGATGCCTCGCCCGTGAACCAGATCCTCGTCGACGAAAGTCTGCTGGGCTGGAAGGAATACGAGATGGAGGTGGTGCGCGACACCGCCGACAACGCCATCATCGTGTGTTCGATTGAAAACGTCGATCCGATGGGCGTGCACACCGGCGACTCGATCACCGTGGCCCCAGCGCTCACGCTGACCGACAAGGAATACCAGATCATGCGTAACGGCTCGATCGCCGTTCTGCGCGAAATCGGGGTCGAAACCGGCGGTTCGAACGTGCAGTGGGCGATCAACCCCGAAGATGGCCGAATGGTCGTGATCGAGATGAACCCGCGTGTGTCGCGCTCCTCGGCGCTGGCCTCCAAGGCGACGGGTTTCCCGATTGCCAAGATCGCCGCGAAGCTGGCCGTCGGCTATACGCTGGATGAGTTGGACAACGACATCACCAAGGTCACGCCTGCCAGCTTCGAGCCGACCATCGACTATGTCGTCACCAAAATCCCGAAATTCGCGTTTGAGAAATTCCCGGGCTCGGAACCCTACCTGACCACCGCGATGAAGTCGGTGGGTGAGGCGATGTCCATCGGCCGCACGATCCACGAATCGATGCAAAAAGCGCTGGCCTCGATGGAATCGGGTCTGACCGGCTTTGATGAGGTCGAAATCCCCGGCCTGAACGTAGGTGTCTGGGACGAGGCCGACGACAAGGCCGCCGTGATCAAGGCGATCAGCCAGCAGACGCCTGACCGGCTGCGCACCATCGCGCAGGCGATGCGCCACGGTCTGACCGATGACGAGATTTTCGGCGTCACCAAGTTCGACCCGTGGTTCCTGGCCCGTATCCGCGAGATCATCGAGGCCGAGCGTCAGGTCCGCAAAGACGGCCTGCCGGTGACCGAGGACGGCATCCGCAAGCTGAAAATGCTGGGCTTCACCGATGCGCGTCTGGGCAATCTGACAGGTCGCGACGAAGACAACGTCCGCCGCGCCCGCCGCAATCTGGGCGTCAAAGCCGTGTTCAAACGCATCGACACCTGCGCCGCCGAGTTCGAGGCGCAGACGCCCTATATGTACTCGACCTATGAGGCCCCGATGATGGGTGAGGTCGAATGCGAGGCGCGCCCGAGCGACCGTAAAAAGGTCGTCATTCTGGGCGGCGGCCCCAACCGGATCGGTCAGGGGATCGAGTTCGACTATTGCTGCTGTCACGCCTGTTTCGCGCTGACCGACGCGGGCTATGAGACCATCATGGTCAACTGCAACCCCGAGACGGTTTCGACCGACTATGACACCTCGGACCGCCTGTACTTTGAACCGCTGACCTTTGAACACGTCATGGAAATCCTGACGAAAGAGCAGGAAAATGGCACCCTGCACGGTGTGATCGTTCAATTCGGCGGTCAGACGCCGCTGAAGTTGGCCAATGCGCTTGAGGCCGAAGGCATTCCGATCCTCGGCACCACGCCCGACGCGATTGATCTGGCCGAAGACCGTGAACGCTTCCAGGCTCTGGTGAACGATCTGGGGCTGAAACAGCCCAAGAACGGCATCGCCGCGACCGATGAGCAGGCGCTGGAGATCGCCGAAGAGATCGGCTTCCCGTTGGTGATCCGCCCCTCTTACGTTCTGGGTGGCCGTGCGATGGAAATCGTGCGCGATATGGATCAGCTGCGGCGCTATATCAACGAGGCCGTGGTGGTCTCGGGCGACAGCCCCGTTCTGCTGGACAGCTATCTGGCTGGTGCGGTTGAGCTGGACGTGGATGCGCTGTGCGACGGTACTGACGTGCATGTCGCAGGCATCATGCAGCATATCGAAGAGGCCGGCGTGCATTCGGGCGATAGCGCCTGTTCGCTGCCGCCCTACTCGCTGTCCAAGGACATAATCGAGCAGATCAAAGAGCAAACGTTCAAACTGGCCAAGGCGCTGAACGTTGTCGGCCTGATGAACGTGCAGTTTGCGATCAAGGATGGTGACATCTACCTGATCGAAGTGAACCCCCGCGCCTCGCGCACCGTGCCGTTCGTGGCCAAAGCCACCGACAGCGCGATTGCCTCCATCGCGGCGCGCATCATGGCCGGTGAGAAACTGTCGGCCTTCCCGATGCGCCCTGCGTATAAAGAAGGTCAGGATACCAAGATCGCCGACCAGATGACGCTGGCCGACCCGGACATGCCGTGGTTCTCCGTGAAAGAGGCTGTACTGCCCTTTGCCCGTTTCCCCGGCGTCGACACCATTCTGGGCCCGGAAATGCGCTCAACCGGTGAGGTCATGGGTTGGGATCGCGACTTCCCGCGTGCCTTCCTCAAGGCGCAGATGGGGGCCGGTATGGTGCTGCCGTCCTCGGGCCGGGCGTTCATCTCGATCAAGGACGCGGACAAGACACCCGCGATGCTGGAGGCCGCGCAGGTTCTGACGGAACAAGGCTTCTCTCTGGTCGCAACCCGCGGCACACAGGCTTGGCTGGCGGAACAGGGCGTTGCCTGCGACGTGGTCAATAAGGTCTATGAGGGTCGCCCCGATGTAGGCGATATGCTTAAAGACGGTCAGGTCCAGCTGCTGATGAACACCACCGAAGGCGCACAGGCGGTCGAGGACAGCAAGTCCATCCGCTCCATCGCGCTGTATGACAAAATCCCCTATTTCACCACTGCCGCTGCCAGCCATGCCGCGGCGCTGGCGATCAAGGCGCAGGCCGAAGGGGATGTTGAGGTGAAATCGCTGCAAGGCTGACCGGCCCGAACCTGCCTAAATACAAAAGAATTTACGCGCCCGTTGACCATAGGTTCTCGGGCGCGCATTTTTTCTGCAATCGGGCAGAAGGAAAAAGAAATGCGCAAGCTGTTTGTATTCGCCACTCTGATCGCTCTTGCCGGGTGTGACGTACCATTGATCCCGTTGATCTAAGACAGGACTGTTCGGCAGAGGGTTCGGGCGACTGAAACAGCCGCCCGAAAGTGTCAGGCAGACGCGGCCTCGCGTTTTTCCGCGCGCGCGAAGAAAACGAGGTAAAACACCGGTGCCGCCACCATTGTAAGGATCGTGGCAAAGGCCAGACCACCCATGATCGTCACCGCCATCGACCTGAAGAACGCATCGGTCAATAGCGGCGCCATCCCAAGAATGGTGGTGATCGCCGCCAGCATTACCGGACGCAGACGCGAGACTGAGGCTTCGACAATCGACTCGCGCAGGGGTTTGCCAGTGACGCGCACCAGATCGATTTCCTCGACCAGAACGATACCGTTCTTGATCAGCATCCCCGAAAGGCTGAGCAGCCCCAACAACGCGGTAAAGGTGAACGGCAACCCCGTACCCAAAAGGCCGATCACCACGCCGTTTACCGACATCGGTACCAACAGCCAGATGATGATCGGCTGACGGATCGCGTTGAAGATCAGCACCGAAATCAACACCATGATCAAAAGGCTCAGCGGCAACTGACGTCCCAGGCTTTCATTGGCGTCACCGGCATTTTCAAACTCACCACCCCATTCCATCCGATAGCCCGGTGGCAATTCCATCCCTTCGATGACCGCGCGGACCTCGGAATGGACCTGCGCCGCGGTCAAGTCGGGCGGAATGTCGGCCCCCACTGTGATCGTCAACACCCTGTCGCGCCGATGGACCAGAGTGTTGAGCGCCTGGTATTCGAACCCATCGACCATCTGTTCGATCGGCACGAACCTTTGAGACTGATCGGAATACACGACCTGATCCACGATCGAAAAATCCCCATCCGCCGGACGGCGCAGGATGATAGGGATAAGCCGGTCGCGTTCACGGAATTCGCCCGCCGGAAGCCCATCGGTCGAAAACTGCAGCGTGGCGGCAATATCCTCACGCGCGACACCGGCGGTTTGCGCGCGCTCGGTCGCATAGATCGGCTGAACCGCCAGTTCTTGCTCGCGCCAGTCGTGATAGACGTTCAGCGCGTTGGGGGAGGCTTCGCGCATCTTCAGCACGGCCTCATCAGCCAATGCGCGCAGTACGGCCGGATCACTGCCCGAGAACCGCGCCTGAATGGGATCACCGCCGCCCGGACCAAAGATCAGACGTTTGGTGCGGAATGTGCCCTCGGGGAACTGGGCCGAGCCAAATGCCTCAAGATCAGCCTGTAACGCTGGAATTTCGTCCAGAGTATTGGTGCGGATGATCATGTGCCCGTAGCTTGGGTTCGGCTTTTCCGCCGAATAGGTCAGCAGGAACCGCGTGGCGCCCTGCCCCACGAATGTAGCGACCGAGACGACATCCTCACGCTCGGCTAGCCAATCCTCGAACACGGCCATGTCTTCGGCGGTGCGGGCAATCGGGGTGCCCTGCGGCAGGTTGTAATGCACAAAGAACAACGGCGTGTTTGAATCGGGAAAGAACTGCTGTTTCACAAGGCCAAAGCCCACGAAACAAGCCGCCGTCACCCCGATCAGTGCGGCGATCACCAGCCACCGCATCCGCAACGCCCAGCGCAGGATTGCCCCGTAGACACGGAACATGATGCCGCCATAAGCATCGGTCTCGCCTTCGGTTCCCTGTTTGAAGAAATAGTGCCCCAGAAGCGGCGTTACCGTCAAAGCCAACACCCAGCTGAGCATCAACGAGATTCCGATCACCGCAAAGAGCGAGAACAGGAACTCTCCGGTCGCATCCGGGCTCAGGCCGATCCCTGCAAAGGCCATGATGCCGATCACCGTGGCGCCAAGCAGCGGGATTTGTGTCTTGGACGCCGCCTCTTCCACCGCATCGCGCGAGTTTTTGCCGCGCAGCATGGCGATCTGCATGCCCTCGGCCACAACGATGGCGTTGTCGACCAGCATCCCCATGGCGATGATCAGCGCGCCCAGCGAAATCCGCTCCATCTCGATCGAGAAGATGGACATGAACATCAACGTGCCGACGACGGTCAGCAAAAGGGTGCTGCCCACCACCACGGCGGCGCGCCAGCCCATAAAGATGCCCAATACCGCGACCACGATGGCAACCGACATCGCCAGATTGACCAGAAAGTCGTTCGATGCCTGCTCGACCACCACGTGCTGCTGATAGATCGGCAGGATCTCTACGCCTACTGGGATTTGCGCGTTCAACTTGGCAAACTTGGCGTCCGCGCGCTGGCCAACTTCGACAATATTCTCATCCGATTGGCCCGCGATGCCCAGCGTGAACGCCTCGACACCGTTAAAACGGATCATGACTTCGGGGTCGGTCTGACGCGCCCGGAACACATTCGCCATATCAAAGAGGTTAATCACCTGACCCTGCGAGCCCAAAGACAAACCCGCAATGGCGGATACAGTATCCGACCCTTCGGCAGTCAGGATCGTGGTTCGATCCGCATCTGTGCGCACCGACCCCGAAGGGTTCACCGAATCCGCATTGGCGATGGCCTCATTAATCGCAGGAATGGGGACGTTCTGATTGACCGAGATCGCAAGATCGGGTTCGACAAAAATCGCCTCTTGCGGCAGGCCCATGACCTCAACATCCGCGACGCCGGGAACCGTCAAAAGCTCGCGCCGCAGGAAGGTGGACAATTCGTGTTTTTCGGCGTCCGAGAACCCCTCGGCGGTGACCGCATAGAACAGGCCGAACACATCGCCAAACCCGTCATTCACCAGCGGCGCACCCACACCGGATGGCAGATCGCGGGCGGCGTCCCGCACCTTGGCGCGCAGTTTGGTCCAAATCTCCGGCAGTTCGGTGCCGTCATAGGTGGATTTGACCTCAACCTCGATCAGCGAAAAGCCCGGCTGGTTGACCGAGGTGATCGTGTCGACCTCGGCCATCTGTTGAATGGCGGATTCCAGCGGTTCCGAGACCTCAAGCGCGACCTGTTCGGCCGTGGCGCCGGGATATTGCGTGGCGATCACGGCGTTTTTGATGGTAAAGGCCGGGTCTTCTAACCGCCCGAGGGACAAGAACCCCCAGATGCCGCCGAACAGGGCGATCAGGATGATCAGCCACGTATAGATGGGCCGGTCGATAGAGGCGCGTGCGATATTCATCTGCCCACCCTCAATTCGCGAAACCGGTGAACCGGCGCACGGTCTGACCGTCGGTCAGGGCCGCACCACCGGCCACCACGATTTCATCCCCGTCCGACAAACCAGTCAAAACGCGAGCTTCGCCGGACTGAGTCGGCGCGAGCGAGACGGGCACGCGACGCACGGTGCCCTCATCCGCGCCGACCGGAGAAAAAACCATAACGCCCAGTTCGCCATTCACATCCGCAACAACGGCCGATGTGGGAATGATGATTCCGGTCAACGCATCCTGCACCTGCACATTCACCGTCACGGATGAGCCCGGCAGAATCTGCAACCCCTCAGGCGGGGTCAGGCCGAACTGGATGCGGAAGGTCTGACCAACGCTTGAGCTTTCGGCATCATATTCGCGAATCTCAAGGGGAAAGACCTGATCGCTGGCCGGGAATTTCGCCGTAATCGAGATTTCATCCTCCTGAGACGATCTTTGAAACAGAATCTCCGGCACGTCGACTTCGATCCGCAGTTCGGACATGTCGTGGATACGCACAATCGGGGTGCCCGCGGTCACGGTCGTAAATGCCTCAACCGCGCGGCTTGAGACCAGCGCGTCGAACGGGGCCGTCAGCGTGGCCTGCTCAAGGTCATACTGCGCATCCCGCACCGCGATTTCAGCAAGCTGCGCGGCGGTTTCGGCGTCATCAACGGCGACCTGGCTGGCCGTTGTGCCACGCAGGCGCGACAGGCGGGCCAGAGTTCGGTCGGATTGATCCTTTTGCAAAACCGCGCGGTCATAGCGGCGCTGAAACGGCTCCTGATCCAGTTGTGCAATCAACTGCCCTTTTGGAATCACAAAGCCTTCGGTCACCGGCATTTCAACAATCTGGCCCGCAACCTGAAAGGCCAGATCAACGGTTTGCCGCGCAGCCACACGGCCAAAGAACTGGCGCGAAAAGCCCGGAGAGGCCTCATGCACCTGCATCAGCTTGACCGGTTTGACGGTGTCCTGCGCCATGGTCGTGGACGCCAGCGTGATCAGTCCGGCACTCAGAATGGACATAAGTTTCATTTCTTTAGCCCCTCGGGGATACCCGTTTTCAGAATGGTGTCTCGTATTTTGCGCGCCAGCCGCGCGAACTCTGCCGTTTCGGCGTCATCCAGACCCGATGCACTGCGGAAAAGATCGCCCGCCATTGTGACAAGCATGTTGCGCGCCTCTTCGCCCTGTTCGGTCAGCACCAGCAACCAGGCGCGCCGGTCTTCGGGGTCGCGTTGGCGGGTGATGAGCCCCTGTTTTTCCAAGCCATCAGCCGTTGCCGTTATGGTCGAGGGCACGCTCAGCATATCTGCGGCCAGAACACCCATGCGTTTAGGCTGATCCAGCTTGATCAATAGATGGGATTCGGCATGGGTCAGATCCGTCTCGGCGCAGTCAAAGGTCTCTTCCAGCTTCCAGTACAAAGCATAGACACCCATGATGGCCTGGATTTCGGGGCTCAGACGTCCCAGTCTGGCGCTGATGTCATCGGACATGGAAAGGCTCCGGCTTGGTTTGGCGTGAGATATACTTCGTTTTTCGAACTATTCAAGATTTGAAGTGATAACAGAACTGGGGGGGGCAGCGTTCCGTTAGGTCAGTATCTCTTGATCAAATCCGCGCTGGGCTGCATTTTAGGCGGATTCGAAACGTCCAGGACCAGCCATGTATACGCCCGCGATCACCGGCACAGGTGTCTTCACCCCCGAAAACGTCATCACCAATGCCGAGCTTGTCGCCGCCTTCAATGCCTATGCCGACAAGCAGAACGCTGCCAATGCCGCCGCGATTGCCGCAGGCGAGGTCGAGCCGATGCAGCATTCGTCAGAAGAGTTCATCGTCAAGGCGTCCGGCATTGAAAACCGCTATGTGATGAACAAGTCAGGCGTACTGGACCCCGATGTGATGCACCCCATGCTGCGTCAGCGCAGTGATGATGAGCCGGGGATCATGACCGAAATGGCGATTGATGCCTGTAACAAGGCGTTGTCGCAGGCCGGGCGCACGGCTGCCGACGTCGATCTGGTGATCTGCGCCGCATCGAACCACGAACGCGCCTATCCCGCGATCGCGATCGAGATTCAGCAGGCGCTGGGGATCAACGGCTTTGGCTTTGACATGAATGTCGCCTGTTCCTCGGCCACATTTGGCATTCAGGCGGCGGCCGACATGATCCGGTCCGGTTCGGTCCGCTCGGCCCTTGTGGTGAACCCCGAGATTTGCTCGGGCCATCTGGAATGGCGCGACCGGGATTGCCATTTTATCTTTGGCGACGTGGCGACGGCCACCCTGATCGAGCGGATGGACGACGCGCAAGGCCCGCATTTCGAGATTCTCTCGACCCGCTGCGCGACGTCATTCTCGAACAATATCCGCAACAATAACGGCTTCCTGCGCCGCTCGCGCCCCGATGGGGTGGTCGACCGCCGCGATATGCAGTTCATGCAGAACGGGCGCAAAGTCTTCAAGGAAGTGCTGCCGATGGTCAGCAAGCATATCTCGGACCACATGGAATCCGAGGGCATCACCAGCACCGACCTGAAACGTCTGTGGCTGCATCAGGCGAACAAGACGATGAATGATTTCATCGGCAAAAAGGTTCTGGGCCGCGAACCCGAGGCGGGCGAGCAACCCAATATCCTGCAAGACTATGCCAATACGTCCTCAGCCGGGTCGATCATTGCGTTTTCCAAGTATTCCGACGATCTGACGGACGGAGATGTCGGCCTGATCTGCTCCTTCGGCGCCGGGTATTCGGTTGGGTCTGTGATCGTAAAGCGGCACGGGTAGTGGGCTGTTTCCAGAACTCGCACGAAGGAATGTTCGACTGTCTGCTTTGAGCCCAATTCGACCAATGCTGCTCGATGGATAAATGTCGGCTTTGCAATCAACTTACAGGCACAATCACATGAGCAACTATTAAGAACAACATTGACCGCACTATCAATCCATGCATGCATCAACTGGATCGCCGTGGCGACTTCCAGTGGAGTGCACGAAATTGAATTTATTGAAAAAACGCCGGAGGCGTGCATTGCTCTCATTTTGTACGGTGTTTATTTGGCTTGGGGGCCAACAGGCATATGCATATCTGTCAAATACACTCGGATACGAAGGTAGTGGGCAGGCTTTCCCAGCAGAAATCGAAACTGGGGCACTAGCCGAGGACGCTGCTTCTGAGCAGATGATTGTAACAGCTTCTTCCAATGAAATTGATCTCGCTGAGTGTTACGGTGATGAAGTAGAAATCTCACTTCGTTCAAAGGTAAGTGAAGATGGGACCGTACTAGCCCGAACGGTATTTTTGCTTCCAAATCCGAGCGGCTGGTTAGTTAGCGGGAACCGATTGGAAACTCTATCCTGCAGGACAGAACCGATAATCGCTTCCAGCCTCTGGGGAGGGTTCATGGACCCAAGGCTAGGTCACGGGCAATTTGGAGTCCCCGGCGTCGAAGGTGTGCGTGTCCGTTCCATTAGACTGTCTACAATTGGGACAAAAGCTGCCGAAGATAGTGAGGCATTCTGGGGGCAAACTATTTCTTCAGAAGGGGTGGAGGTAAATGACGGGTTTGTCCACCGAGTTGCTGAAAGCCCATTTCCTATCGACGGTGGTTGGTTGTTTCCTGAAGCTTACCTGAGTCCAATTGGCTCCAGAATTCGAATGACCTGCGTCAGTCCGACTTGCGAGGTTCACTACCTTTTGGAGCAAAATCTAAATTTTTCTTATGAAATTTGGGTCGGAGAAGACTCCAGACCCATGAATTGGATCGCGATTGATCAATACGTCCGCGACGTCGTTTTCAGCTGGATTGAGCAGAACTGATTGTACCCTTTTGCGCAGACATCCGGCTCTTGAGAGTGAATGGCAGGTTTGTCCCGCAATCCAGACCTTTGAAGCCCGTGTCAGAAGGTATCCGCAACCAGAAGGTTGGTGAGTAGCCCTAACTCACGCTTTCTTCTTCCAGATGCAGCTTCATCTCAATCAAGACCTGCTGCAACAAGCTGGTTTCCTTGAGCAGACGTTTGGCCTCGTTCACGGTGATGATGCCGTCTTCGATGGCGGCCTGGTATTCCGTCATCAGCATGGCAAAGCGCTGGCTGAGCGCGATGACGTCCGAATTCACTCCTCCTGTGCGCGGAGTATCCGTGTTACGCCCGTCATAAGACAGCGTGATGTTCTTCAGATCCGCCAGCGCCGATGTGACATGCGGAAAGCCCGACACTGCCTCAAGCCGGGCAACGGCGTCCACCGGCATGAAACGATCTGCATGCTCGGCATTGTCCGAATAGTAGCGGCCCAAGGTCGCCTTGGATTTGCCGGTAATTTCACACGCGGCTTCAATGCCCACGTCCTTCACCAACGCTTCGGTGTGTTTTTTGAGATAGGCCCCGATATCTGCCATCTTTTACCCTTTGTTACCTGCCCCACCCACAACATCTGCCACTGTGGGGGAAAGGGTCAGAAAATTTCCCATACCTGAGTTTTAGTTCAAATGTCATAAATTGACTATCCCTCAGATATGCAGGGGTTTTGTGAGTGAGTGGCGGCCGTTCCGGCTGGTAGTGAGTGTTTGCGGGGGAATTTTTATCCTCGCTCTGTATTGGCCACATATAGGCCGATGGCGTCGTTGGTGTTAACGCAGAGGATCCATCCCCTTTGAGCTACGGCTCAGCCTCTGCAAAGGCATCGGCGACGTCAGTTTTTCGACAAGCTATGACATCTTGCCGTCGCCCGGCAGGCGTTTTAGACCCGCCCCATGGCAAAGCTGTATTTCAACTATTCCACCATGAACGCGGGCAAATCGACCGTGTTGCTGCAGGCCTCGCACAATTACCGTGAACGGGGCATGGATACTTATCTGATGACCGCCGCACTGGACGGACGCGCAGGCGTGGGCAAGATCGCCTCGCGCATTGGGATTTCGGCTGACGCCGATACGTTTTCGGCGCGCGATGACGTGTTCACGATGATTGAAGCCCGCCTCAACCGTGGCAAGGTTGCCTGCGTTTTCGTGGATGAGGCACAGTTTCTGACCGAAGATCAGGTCTGGCAATTGGCCCGCGCGGTGGATGATCTGCGCGTGCCGGTGCTGGCCTATGGGCTGAGGGTGGATTTTCAGGGGCAGCTTTTCCCTGGATCAGCCGCCCTGCTGGCCCTGGCCGATGAAATGCGCGAGGTACGCACCATCTGCAAATGCGGCCGCAAGGCGACTATGGTGATTCGTCAGGACGAAGACGGAAACACCATCACCGAAGGCGCTCAGGTTCAGATTGGCGGGAACGAGACCTATGTCTCACTCTGCCGCAAACACTGGCGCGAGGCCGTCGGCCATTAAAGCGTTTCGGGTTTAACTTGAGACACGAATACCCTGCCACGCCTGCGGCGTTCTCGGGACATTCGTGTCACAGAGTGATTCAGGTAAAACCCGAAACGCTCTAGTGCATCCGCCCACCGACGGGCACCGCGCCGTCGGGACCGATCAGGACGATCTCACCGTTTTCGTCGGGCAGACCCAGCACCAGAACCTCGGACATGAACTTGCCGATCTGGCGTGGCGGGAAATTCACCACCGCCATGACCTGCTTGCCCACCAGAGTCGCCGGATCGTAATGCGCAGTGATCTGGGCCGAGGTTTTCCGCTCACCGATCTCGTCCCCGAAATCGATCCACATCTTGATCGCGGGTTTGCGTGCCTCGGGGTAGGGTTCGGCGCGGATGACCTCGCCCACACGAATGTCGACTTTCAGGAAATCGTCGAAGGTGATCTCACTCACGAGACAGCTCCTTAGATCGGTCGGTGGCGGCCTTGACGGCGCGTTGCAGCAGGTCGGGGAAGCCTTGTTCTTCGTGCATCAACACCTCAAGCGCGGCTTGCGTTGTGCCGTTGGGCGAGGTCACGTTGACGCGCAGCTGTGCAGGGTCTTCATCGGCCGCCATAGCCAGCGCCCCTGCCCCGGCCACGGTGGACTTGGCCAGTTTCATCGCCAGTTCCTGCGGCAACCCCTGTGCCTGCCCCGCGGCGGCCAGCGTTTCGATCAGGTGAAAGACATAGGCCGGGCCAGACCCGCTGAGGCCGGTGACGGCGTCCATCTGTGCCTCGTCTTCCAGCAGAACAGTCTCACCAATCGCCGACAACAGGTTTTCAGCCAGCGCCACATCACCGTCTGACGCGACCGCATTGCCGATCAGCGCCGTGATCCCCTGCCGAATGGCAGCCGGTGTATTGGGCATGGCCCGCACAATCGGCGTACCTGCCCCCAGAACGTTTTCAAAAGTCGCAATCGACGTGCCCGCCGCGACCGACACAAAAAGGCTGCGACCCCCGCCCAGCGCCTTGATCGCTGGCAGGGCCTCACCCATCATCTGCGGCTTGACGGCCACCAGCACCACGGCGGGGGCTTCGGGAAGCGGAGTGTTGATGTTGACACCCTGCGTCTTCAGCCAGTCCGAAGGGTTCGGGTCAATTACCCAGACCGCTGACGCAGGAAGGCCATGCTCAAGCCATCCGGCGAGCATGGCCGATCCCATCTTGCCGCAGCCCAGCAGCACCAGCCCCTGTTCCGCGACGCGTGACATGTCCATGATTGCCCCTCCCCCTAATCGGTTTGGGGCAAAGCTTTACGCGCGGCCATACGCCTCTGCAATGGCGACTTGCATCGCGTCTTCTGGCGTGCGGTTGCCCCATGTGACCAATTGGATCGCGGGGTAATAACGCTCGGCGCTCAGCACGGCGGCAGTGATCATCGTGTCGATCTGATCGGGGCTGGCCATCTGACCACCGGCCAGAACCAGACCATAGCGGTAGACCATCAGCTTTTGATTGGCCCAGTAGGTAAACGCCCCGGCCCAGCACTGATCATTCATCCTGTTGAGCAACTCATACAGCTCGCTCTCACGCTCGGACGGCGGCTCCATTTCAAAGGAACACACCATGCGGAGTGTTTCGTCATAGTTCGACCAGGCCAAAGTGATCGAATAGGTACGCCACTGCCCTTCGACCGCCATGGCAATCTGATCATCCCCGATCCGGTCAAAATCCCAGTCGTGATGTTCGGCAAGATGTTCAACAATATCGATCGGATGAAGGTCTTCTTCGAGAAACTGCTCGGAAAGGGCCATAATGCCACCTCACTAATCTCTAGCATTGTTGGGGCTGGCAGCGCCCCAGCGCTAGTTGCCTGCTCTACAAGCCGGGCTTCCCCCGTGGGCCTGTACTAAATATGGTGCGACGCGAGATGGGTTCTGGCAACCCTATTTCTTGGGGATAACAGCAATAAGTTGTGGACGAATGGCAACGGCGATCAAAATATTGGCGCAGGCCGCAGCTTTGTCTTGATTAAATTCTGCAAGGCGGCAAGATACACAACACCGCACAACCCAAGCCCGGATTGCGCGGCGGAAACCTTTAGCCGAAATTTTCAGTCAGGATGCCCCGACCGCTGGCGTCACTTGTCCAGCTTGGCCTCAAGCGCGGCAATACGCTCCTCCAGCGCGGCGTTTTCCTCGCGCGCTTTCTGGGCCATTGCGCGAACAGCGTCGAACTCTTCGCGTGTGACGAAATCGCGGTCGGCCAGCCAGCGGTCGATCATGGACTTCATCGCATTCTCGGCCTCTTCCCGCGCGCCCTGCGCCACGCCCATAGCGTTGGTCATCAGCTGAGATACGTCGTCGAGGATCTTGTTGCGGGTTTGCATGGCTTTTCTCCGAAATCGCGGTTGATCTCTATATGGGTAAACTTTGCGTCAGGCTCAAGGTTGACTTGCCCTGTAAACCCCGGGCAATGAGACGCACATGCAGGCTGTTCTGAATTTCCCCGATCTGTCGCCCGAGCTTTTCTCGATCTCACTGTTCGGGATGGAGTTCGCGCTGCGCTGGTATGCGCTGGCCTATATCGCCGGTATCCTGATTGCATGGCGGCTGGGCGTGATGGCGCTGCGCCGCCCCGCTCTGTGGCCGCGCAATACGCCGCCGATGAAGCCCCAACAGCTCGAAGATCTGATCACCTGGATCATTCTGGGCGTGATTCTGGGCGGGCGGCTGGGCTTTGTGCTGTTTTATCAGCCCGCCTATTACCTTGCGAACCCGGCAGACATCCTGAAGGTCTGGCAGGGCGGCATGGCCTTCCATGGGGGGCTGTTGGGTGTGGTCGTTGCCTCGTACCTTTATGCGCGACGTCACCAAATCCCCGTTCTGTCTTTGGCCGACCTGATTGCGCATGCTGTGCCACCGGGATTGTTGCTGGGGCGGTTGGCGAATTTCGTCAATGCCGAGCTTTGGGGCCGCCCGAGCGAACTGCCGTGGGCCGTGATTTTTCCCGGTGCCGCTGCTCAGGACTGCCCCGGCGTGGTCGCGGGCTTTTGTGCCCGCCATCCCTCGCAACTCTATGAGGCCGCGCTTGAGGGGCTTTTTCTGGGGGCCGCCCTGCTCTGGCTGGCTTACCGGCGCGGGGCCTTTCGCAAGCCCGGCCTGATCATGGGCCTGTTCATGGCCGGCTACGGGGCCTCGCGCTTTGTGGTCGAGTTCTTTCGACAGCCGGATGCGCAGTTCGTCTCGGCAGGTAATCCGCTGGGTCTGGCCTTTCATCTGGGCGGATATGGCCTGACCATGGGTCAATTGCTGTCGCTCCCGATGATCGCACTGGGCCTGTGGTTCGTGCTGCGAGCAAGAGCCGCGAAATGAGCCTGCACGCGCATCTGCTGGCGCGGATCGCTCAGGACGGCCCGATGACCGTGGCCGATTACATGGCCGAGTGCCTGCTGCACCCCAAACATGGCTATTACACAGCCCGTGACCCGCTGGGCCAACAGGGGGATTTCATCACCGCCCCTGAAATCAGCCAGATGTTCGGAGAGCTGATCGGTCTGTCTCTGGCGCAAAGCTGGCTGGATCAGGGGCAACCAAACCACTTTGTTCTGGCCGAGCTTGGGCCCGGACGCGGCACCCTCATGGCAGACATGCTGCGCGCCACGGCCCGCGTCCCCGGATTTCACGACGCGGCCGAGATTGTCCTGTTTGAGGCATCCCCCGCACTACGGACCCGTCAGGCCAAGACACTGGAGGGCTTTGCGCACCGGTGGATCGACTCGGTCACAGATTTGCCCGAAGCGCCCCTGTATCTGGTCGCGAATGAGTTCTTCGACGCCCTGCCCATCCGCCAATTCCTGCGCGACGGACCCGGCTGGCGCGAAAGGTTGATAGGTCGGGATAACGACGCGCTGGTCTGGGGGCTGGGGCCGCAGGCGGACCAGGTGGCCCTGACGGACCGGCTGGAGGATACCAAAGACGGTGATCTGGTCGAACTATGCGCGGCTGCAATCCCTGTCATTGCCGTCCTTGCAGGACGCATCGCGACCCATGGCGGGGCCGGTCTGATCATTGACTATGGCGACTGGCGTTCGTTGGGCGATACGTTTCAGGCGTTGCAGGCCCATACCCGCGCTGACCCGCTGGACGCACCGGGTCAGGCGGACCTGACGGCGCATGTGGATTTCGAGCCGCTGGCCGCGACAAGCCGCGCTGCGGGATGCGCCCATACGCGCCTGACGCCGCAGGGCGTGTTTCTCGAACGGCTGGGTATCAGTACACGCGCGCAGGCATTAGCACGCTCTGTCGGCGGGTCTGAGCTGGACGCGCTGGTGGCCGCACATCGCCGGTTGACCCATCCCGAAGAAATGGGAAATCTGTTCAAAGTGCTGGGCCTCTACCCCGCATCCTCCACGCCACCACCGGGACTGGAATCATGACTCTGGAAATTTTGACCTCAGACCTGCTGTCCCCCATGCGCCATGGTTTCTTCAGCCGTCGCGGCGGGGCCTCATCCGGGGTTTTTGCAGGGCTGAACTGTGGGTATGGCTCGTCCGACCAGACCGAGGCGGTCGCTGTGAACCGCAACCGGGTGGCGCAGGCGATGGATGTCACCCCCGACGCACTGGTTGGCGTGCATCAGGTTCACTCTCCAACCGTTCTGACCGTCGATTCTCCGATCAATGGCGACAAGCCCAGGGCCGATGCAGTGGTCACAGCGACCCCCGGTCTGGCCCTGACGATTCTGACCGCCGACTGCCAACCGGTTCTTTTTGCGGATTCTGACGCAAACGTGATCGGGGCTGCGCATGCCGGTTGGCGTGGCGCTTTGGACGGCGTTCTTGAGGCCACGCTGGACGCGATGGAGGCGCTTGGGGCAAACCGGGAAAACACGGTTGCCGTTATTGGCCCGTCCATCTCGCAGCGCGCTTATGAGGTCGGGCCTGAATTCCTTGAGGAATTCGCCGCGGATTCAGTGGAAAACCTGCAATTCTTCGCCAATGGCGAGGGGGACAGGCTGCAATTCGACCTGCCCGCTTTTGGGTTGCACAGATTGCGGCAAGCCGGGGTTGGTCAGGCCGAATGGACACGGCACTGCACATACTCTGATCCGGACAGATTCTACTCGTACCGCCGGTCGACCCACGCGAAAGAGGCAGACTACGGTCGCCTGATTTCTGCCATAAAACTTTAAGACCACGCCCAGAATGCGGCGAAAACGCCGCTTTTTCGCCACATTTTTTTGGCTATCTGAGTCGCAACAATTTTACTTTTATTGTCCGGTCTCATGCGGTTACCCGCGAAATCTCAGGTAGTCCGTGACAAATCCAAAACAAAGGAAATGCGAACCGTTCTATGTCCTGAATTCATCCCTTATCAGCCTTATCGCCGCCTCAATGGCCGTTCACATTAAGGCTCCAGAGGAAAAACAGGCCATCAGGCCCAAAACGAGCAGGACATAAAATGAAAATGAAATCCCGCTTTCTCAGCGCCGTTGTTGCGGCCACCAGAGAGCAAAAGCTGGAAATGCCTTGGAAAAAGGTATCCAGCCATTCCGTCAGGGTCGCGCGCCGTTTGGCAACGCAACGCTGACATCAAGACCCCTGAACCAAGCTGCCGGTTCAGGGGATATGTGCGTCGGAGGGGTGCTCCGATCCGATATGCATCGCGTCGCAGATTTCTGCGCGGCGCAATACCGGGGCGTGTGTGCGCTGGCAATTTAGCCTGCGTTTGTGTGAGTTTGTCTGGGGGGTCAGGTTGGTGACCAGAATCGTAGGGAATTGCGTATCGACATGTGTCCTGAACACGCGTCGCCCTGCGATTACCTGTTTCTTTCAAGACAAAAGAAAAGCCGAGTGGGCGGGCCTGTGCGGGGGTTCAGCTTGCCCAAACGGATGTTAGAGGGGACGGAATAAGAATGGATATTCCACGTTCGTTATCGCGCGCTGCCAGAAACGCTGTCGAAACGTCGGCGTTGCTGCGCGATACACCAAGACCAACGACCCAGAAAAAAGCGCAGCTGCGGCGCTATGAGGTCAGCACGTTGATGAAAAATGGTGACGTCGTTCAGACCCGCCACATCGCGCCCGCCCTGCCGATGTTCGAAGACGCGTTCTGCGCCTTTACACGCGGGTCACTGGTTGAAACCGAATTCGGCCCGATGGCCATCGAAGACCTGATGCCCGGCGACACGGTTCTGACGCAAAACGGAAAATCGGAAACTGTATTGTGGAAGGGGTCTGTCACCCTTGTGCCCGGACGCGAGGATTCGCGGGGTCGGACGCGCCCGTTGACGCGGATCATGGCGGATACGTTCGGGATGCAGAAACCCATGTCCGGTGTGATCGCAGGTCCAGCTGCACGGCTATTGGGAACACCCGCGCATCTGCGTCATCTGCACGGCGACGATCAGGTACTGACCCCGGTTCACGAGTTTCAGGACGGCACCAGTGTCATCGAGACGCTGCCGCCGACTCCGATCGAGCTGTTTCATATCTGTCTGAAGCGACACGCTGTGATCCGGGTCGATGGGCTGCAGTTCGAATCCTATCACCCCGGTGAAAACACAATCCGCAAGGTCAGCCGATCATTGAAGTCGATCTATCTGAACTTATTTGCGCATGTGGAAACGCTCAGCGATTTTGGGCCGCTGGTCATGCCGCGTGCCGGTGACGGAGAGGTGGACGCCATAAGCGCCTGAAACCGATCAAATTCTGCAATGTGGGGGCAGTATGCAGTTAATAATCAGTTGGATGATCTACACAGCGGTGGCAGCCTTTCTGCCACCGACAAAACCGCATTCAAAATCGGCAGTGGCTATGCCATCCGGCTCATTCGTTCTTCCAGAACATCAAAGGGAACGCCGGGCTCGTCCTTGGCGCCGCGGATAACAAGCGACGTCTTGACGCTGGCTACATTCGGCGTGGTCAGCAGATCTCCGGTCAGGAATTGCTGAAAGCTGCTCAGGTCGGGGGCCACGCATTTCAGAATGAAATCCACCTCGCCATTCAGCATGTGGCATTCGCGGACCAGCGGCCATTCGCGGCAACGTTCTTCAAACGCGCTCAGCTCGGATTCGGCCTGGCTTTCCAGGCCCACCATGGCGAAGACCTGAACCTCAAAGCCCAGTTCGCGCGCGTTGACCTCGGCGTGGTAGCCACGGATCAGGCCCGATTCTTCCAGCGTACGCACCCGCCGCAAGCACGGAGGGGCCGAAATGCCCACACGTTTGGCCAGCTCGACATTGGTCATTCGGCCATCGGCCTGCAACTCTGCCAGAATCTTACGGTCAATCTCATCCAGCCGTATCGCGACCATCAAAAGCTCCTGATTTTTTCGGTTGTTATATCAGCACCCAGAGGATGCGCAATAATCTTTCACGGTTGCGCAATATTGTTTGCGCCACGCGAGCCATTCGCAGCGCGCAACGCGGACGTGAAACAGGAAGGGGCTTTAAGCGCCGCACACGGGTCGCTATATCCAACCGCCAGGGGCCACGCGCCCCCGTCAGGCAAATCGAGTTGGGGGTACCATGGCCGAAACACGTCACACCAAGGTTCTGATCATCGGGTCGGGACCGGCCGGTTATACTGCGGGCGTCTATGCCAGCCGCGCGATGCTGGAACCGATTCTGGTTCAGGGCATTGAGCCCGGCGGTCAGCTGACCACCACAACCGAGGTTGAGAACTGGCCCGGTGACACCGAAGTTCAGGGCCCCGATCTGATGGTCCGCATGCAGGACCATGCCAAGGCGATGGGGTGTGAAATCATCGGCGACATCATCAGCGATCTGGATGTCAGCAAACGCCCCTTTACCGCCAAGGGCGACAGCGGCACCATTTACACTGCCGACGCGGTTATTCTCGCCACCGGCGCACGTGCCAAATGGCTGGGTCTGCCGTCTGAAGAGAAGTTCAAGGGCTTTGGTGTGTCTGCCTGTGCCACCTGTGACGGATTTTTCTATCGCGGGCAGGAAATCGTCGTGATCGGCGGCGGCAACACCGCCGTGGAAGAGGCGCTGTTTCTGACCAACTTTGCCAGCAAGGTCACCCTGATTCACCGTCGCGATGAACTGCGGGCCGAGAAAATCCTGCAGGACCGGCTGATGAAGAACGACAAGATCGAACCGCTGTGGTTCCATCAACTCGAAGAAGTCGTGGGAACCGACGCACCACTGGGTGTTGAGGGTGTGCGCGTCAAAAACGTCAAAACCGGAGAAGTCACCGAGATCCCGTGTAAAGGCGTCTTTGTTGCCATCGGCCATGCGCCCGCCAACGAGTTGGTCAAGGACACGCTGGACACCCATATGGGCGGCTATGTCGTGACCAAGCCGGGCTCGACCGAGACGTCGATTCCCGGTGTCTTTGCCGCCGGTGATCTGACCGACCACATCTATCGTCAGGCCGTTACCAGCGCCGGCATGGGCTGTATGGCCGCGCTGGATGCCGAGCGGTTCCTGGCGGAGCAGGAATAACACCGTGCTGGAATTCTCCGGCCCGGTCTGGAGAATTCTGTATCAATCGCAAATCAACGCCCCTCTGGCCCCTGCAAAGGCGCCAGAGGGGCGTTTTCATTATGCAGGGCAGACGGCGCTTTATGCCTCACTCAGCGCCGAAGGGGCCGGGGTTGCGATCCGGCGCTATGTTACGGATAGCGACCCGCCAAGGGTGCTGCAAAAGGCCATCGTAACCGGCGCACGGCTGGTCGACCTGCGCGGTCGGCGCGATGCCTCAATCGTCTGGCAAGACAGTCATGCAGCGCAGGGGTATTCCCCGACATGGCAGTTTTCAGATGCGGCGCGGGCGACCGGGGCGGATGGCATGCTCTACAGTTCCCGCTCGCGGCCTGAACTCAGCCACTTGGTGCTGTTCAACGTCACACCATCTCTGATCCACACCGATGGCACACCGACCCCTTGGGTTCCGTCTTATTCTTGACCCACCGGCGCGCGCGTATCAGACTCGGGCCTAGGCAAAGCGACGGCAGGTGACCTGGTTGAAAAGCGTTTTATGGCAAGGCGGGTGGGCAACCCGGCTGAGGATCGGCAGCGGTCTGATCCTGTTCGCCTTTGCCTTCTTTCATTTCATTAACATCGGGCTGGGGCTGTTTCACACCGACTATCTGCACAACATGCAAGAGGGTCGCCACGCGGTAACCCGGCACGATCTGGGCAGCGTGATCCTGTATCTGGCCCTGTTTGTCCACGCAGGGCTGGCGCTCTATTCGATCAGCCAGCGCCGCACGATGCGCATGCCATTCAGCACCGCAGTTCAGGTGGTTCTAGGCCTGCTGATCCCGCTTCAATTGATCTCGCACATCGTTCAGACGCGCTATGCGCACGAGGTCTATGACGTCAATGACGAGATGGGCTATATCATCGCCCTGATGTGGCCCGGACCTGCGGTCTGGATGCAAAGCCTGCTGTTGCTGATCGTGTGGCTGCACGGGTGCATCGGTCTGCATATGTGGTTGCGGCTGACCCGGTGGTGGGCCGCGACAGTCCCCTACCTGATCGGCGTAGCGGTCTTTGTCCCTTCTTTCGCGCTGGCAGGGCTTTTGACCGAGGGCCGGCGCATCTGGGTCGATTTCGGCGACCCATTCCTGCGCGAGCAATATATCGATCACTATAACTGGCCCACCCCGGAAGAATTCGAATCCATGTTCAGCGTCACGGACAACGCGCTGACGGCTTTCTGGATCGCATTGGGCGTCTCAATGACAGTGTTCGGGATTCGCAAGTTGTGGCGACGGCGGCATTCGGTGCGCGTGAAATACGTCGAAGGCCCCGAGGTTGTTGCCGAAAAAGGCATGACCTTGCTTGAAATCTCGCAGGCCAATGGCGTTCCGCATACGGCCCTGTGTGGCGGTAAAGGCCGGTGCACCACCTGCCGCGTGATTGTTGAGGACGGGGCAGACGCCCTGCCCGACCCCAGCGAAGTCGAAGCCCGCAGCCTGGCCGCAGTCGGTGCGCCCAACAGCGCGCGGCTGGCCTGTCAAATCCGTCCGACCGAGGCCCTGACCGCCTTTCGCATCTTTCGCCCCGATGGCGGACGCAAGCGCGCCCATGCCAGCCAGGGGCAAGAGCGCAAGCTGGCCGTTCTGTTTCTGGATATGCGCGGCTTTACCTCGCGCACAACCGGTCAATTGCCCTATGACATCGTCTTTTTGCTGAACCGCTTCTTTGATGCGATCGTCCCTGCGATCACTGCCGATGGGGGCGTCGTCGACAAGTATATGGGCGATGGTCTGCTAGCCGTGTTTGAAACGCCCGATACCGAAAGCTCGGCCCGCGCGGGGCTAGAAGCCGCCGCCAATGTCAGCAAAGCGCTGGACCGGTTCAACGAACAGTTAGCTGGCGAAGGCAGCCCGCGCATTCGCATTGGGATGGGTCTGCACCTGGGTGATCTGGTTCTGGGTGAGATCGGCGCAGCCGGAAACGCCGCCCGCACGATCATCGGAGATGCAGTCAACGTAGCCAGCAGGCTGGAGGGTGAGACCAAAGCACTTGGGGTTGAGCTTTTGGTATCCTCAGACTTGCTGCAGGCCGCGGGGTTTGATGGCGATACAGACAAAATCAAATCGTTCGATCTGCGCGGGGTAACTCGCCCGATTCCCGCCCTGCCGGTAGCGCGTGCCTCGGACCTTGAGCGGACCCCAGCCGAGTAGGAACGAATGTACTAAATCTCGGCGATGACGATCCGATTGCGGAAATTTTGTCGCATAATGCCATTTTAACCGAAAAATCCTTCTATTCCGGATGAAAACCGCGCATATCGTCCTTTATTTCGTGCACCTATATGGACTTCGCCCCACAGTCGGGGCACATGGCCCACAAACATCCCTGATCCACCGGTTATACCGAACTTCGATAAGAGTATTCTAATGACGATGCTAAGCAATCTGGCTCCGATCCCAGAACTATATGTCTCATACGAGTCGGCGCAGAAACTGAAAGTAGAAGCTGCCGATCTGACCAGCTGGGACCTGAGCCCGCGTCAGATTTGCGATCTGGAACTGCTGATGAATGGCGGCTTCAACCCGCTCAAAGGGTTCCTGACCGAGGCAGACTATGACAACGTCGTCGACAACATGCGTCTGGCCGACGGCACCCTGTGGCCGATGCCGATCACGCTGGACGTCAGCGAAGACTTTGCCGCCAGCATCGAACTGGGTCAGGACATCGCCCTGCGCGATCAGGAGGGCGTCATCCTTGGCACCATGACCGTGACCGACCGTTGGACCCCGGACAAAGCGCGCGAGGCCGAAAAGGTCTTTGGCGCCGACGACGATGCGCACCCGGCGGTCAACTACCTGCACAACACTGCAGGCAAAGTTTATCTGGGCGGTCCCGTGGTCGGTATCCAGCAACCTGTGCACTATGATTTCCGCGCCCGCCGCGACACCCCGAACGAGTTGCGCGCCTTCTTCCGCAAGCTGGGCTGGCGCCGCATCGTTGCGTTCCAAACCCGCAACCCGCTGCACCGTGCGCACCAGGAACTGACCTTCCGCGCCGCGAAAGAGGCGCAGGCAAACCTGCTGATCCACCCGGTTGTCGGCATGACAAAACCGGGCGACGTCGACCATTTCACCCGCGTGCGCTGCTATGAGGCGGTGCTGGACAAATACCCGGCCTCGACCACCTCGATGTCACTGCTGAACCTTGCAATGCGTATGGCTGGCCCGCGCGAGGCGGTTTGGCATGGCCTGATCCGCGCCAACCATGGCTGCACCCATTTCATCGTGGGTCGTGACCACGCAGGCCCGGGCAAGAACTCGGCCGGTGAAGATTTCTACGGGCCCTACGACGCGCAGGACCTGTTCCGCAAATTCCAGGACGAGATCGGCATCGAAATGGTCGATTTCAAACACATGGTCTATGTGCAGGAACGCGCCCAGTACGAGCCGAATGACGAGATCGAAGATAAGGACAACGTCACGATCCTGAACATCTCGGGCACCGAACTGCGCCGTCGTCTGTCTGAGGGTCTGGAAATCCCTGAATGGTTCAGCTTCCCCGAGGTTGTGGCCGAGCTGCGCAAGACCAAACCGCCGCGCAGCCAGCAGGGCTTTACCGTGTTCTTCACCGGTTTTTCGGGTTCGGGCAAATCCACCATCGCCAACGCGCTTATGGTCAAGCTGATGGAGATGGGCGGTCGTCCGGTCACGCTGTTGGATGGCGACATTGTTCGTAAGAACCTGTCATCTGAGCTGGGCTTCTCCAAAGAGCACCGCGACCTGAACATCCGCCGCATCGGTTACGTGGCCAGCGAGATCACCAAGAACGGCGGTATCGCCATCTGTGCGCCGATCGCGCCTTACGCGACCACCCGCCGCGCCGTGCGCGAAGAGATCGAACAGTTCGGTGCCTTCTGCGAGGTTCACGTCGCCACCAGCATCGAGGAATGCGAACGCCGCGACCGCAAGGGCCTGTACAAGCTGGCGCGTGAAGGCAAGATCAAGGAATTCACGGGCATCTCAGACCCCTATGACGTGCCGCAGAACCCTGAGCTGAGCGTCGAGACCGAGAATGTCGATGTCGACAACTGCGCCCATCAGGTGCTGCTCAAGCTGGAAAGCATGGGCCTGATCGCCGGGTCCTAAGAACTGCTGAGAACTGCGAGCGGCCTCCGGTTTCCGGGGGCCGTTTTTTATTGGCCGTGATTGACAAGCCGCAGCGCAATTGCTGCAGTGGCCCGACGCAAGCGCACGGACCTCATGACCACCACCCTGCCCACCATCGCCAGTTTCTGGTTCGGATCAGACCTCAGCTGGCTTGAGGCGCTGTGCATCCAATCCTATCTGGACCGGGGCCACAGGTTCATCCTTTATACCGGCGATAAGGTCAAAGGCGTCCCCAAGGGGGCTGAACAACGCCCGGCCCAAGACATCCTCTGGCCCGCCCCATTCGAAATGCCTGCAGGCGACCGACTAAGGGTCGCGGTGTTTTCCGACCTCTTCCGCCTGCACCTGTCGCAGAAAACCGACTTCATCTGGGTGGATCAGGATGCTTATTGCGTCCGGGCGTTCGATTTCACCGCCCCCTTTGTGTTCGCGACCGCACATACCGGCACCTTTCCCACCGGCGTCCTGCGTTTGCCCCCGAACTCTGAAACCCTCGCCCAGATGTTGGAGTTTCTCACATCACCCAATCCAACACAGCCCTGGCGCGGAGGCCCCTTGCACCGCCGCAACCGGCAGCGTGTCAGAAACAGTGAAACCTGGGGGATTGAGGCCCTGCCCTGGGGCAGTTCCGGCCCCAAAGCCTTTGAGCATTTTCTGCGCAAAACCGGCGAGGATCACCACGCCATGCCGACCGATACGTTCTATCCGCTATCCAAGCATGACCTGTGGAAATTGCATGATCCGCGCATACAGACCGCAGAAATTGAGCATAGCGCCGTCAATTCTGTCCACATTTATGGGCATCAGAAGAGGTTTATGGCGCAGAAAACCAATGGCTTGCCTGTCCCCGGTTCTTACCTGCACAGGCTGTGCGAGCGACACGGGCTTGATCCTGCCGACCAACCGATCCGGCGCGTCGGCTGGCTGGCCCCTGCTGCGCCCTCCGACTAGGTCGATCCGCCGGACAGCTGCGCACGCAAGGTTCGCACCGCTCGGGCGTGGAAATCACCATAGTCATCTGCTTTGGACTGGATCGCCTGCAATGCCGGCAAGCGCTTGTCGAAATCCTGAACGGACACAGATTGAAGCGCGCGTTGAATATCCTGCTCGGACTCGCAAATAATCATGCCGGAGGTGTCAAAGAAATCACCGATATTCGGGCAGCCCCAATAGATCGGAACAGTCGAACACAGAATCGCATCCGTCAGCTTTTCCGAGAAATAATTCCGCTCGCGCACATTCTCGATCACGACAGAGTAACGGTATGGCGCCAGCCCGTCGGACTTGTGTTCAAACGGCGTATAGCCACGCCCCATGATGTCGACATCCGCGCCGGTCTCTCGCACCCAATCGATCACCGAATGTCGCAGTTGGTGCCCTTCGAGATCGCGCTTGGCCGAGGCGATCAGCGAGCAGGATTTGCTTTTCTGCACATCAACGTCGCGCCAGTCGGGCACCATAGTGACGCCATAGGGCAGGAACACGGCGTTGGGTAACGTCTGCAACAGGACGTCGTGAAAGGTCAGCACCCGAAAAAACCGCCGCCAGGTCCAGCGCAACATACGGTCGTGTTTGGCGTGGATGGCCGAGGGCTCCCCCATCATCAGCGAAATCCGCGCACGGGTGCCGCGGCGCAGGCGCAGATGCACGGTGGAATTGGGATACATGATCAGGTGATCGGTGGATTCCAGATCGCCCACGGTTTTGCCGGTCAGGCGATCCGGGCACCCTTCGGGCCAGATCAGATCGGACAAAGGA
Organism: Ruegeria sp. BE1; assembly: GCF_056538885.1. Classification (NCBI taxonomy): domain Bacteria; kingdom Pseudomonadati; phylum Pseudomonadota; class Alphaproteobacteria; order Rhodobacterales; family Roseobacteraceae; genus Ruegeria; species Ruegeria sp. BE1. The sequence continues at coordinate 343,642 of NZ_JBQFTY010000001.1, read as the reverse complement.
ACCGAGGCCAGTTTTGGCCCCAATCGATGCCCGTAAGGCAGGATGGCAATCGCGGGCTGGGTCATGATGCAGCGCTCGGTAAATCGACCTGACCGCGCATCAGAACATACCCGCGACCGGCGACCTTGATCCCGGTCATCGCCTCAGGCGGACCAACCCGCGTCACGGTCGCCTGTCCCGGACGCCCTATATCGTGGCCTTGCTCAGCCACAAAGCTGTCTTTGGCCATCAACCCGTGTTTCCACAGATAAGCCGCCATCGCGCCGGTGGCTGACCCTGTAAACGGGTCTTCGGGCGGGCTCGGCGGCGCCATTAGCAGGCGCGAGAACGTATCGCCCTGATCTGTCGCGCCGTTGAGTGTGACCAGAAAGGGCTCAGCCATGTCAGAGCCGGAAAACCCGGCCTTTGCGGTGATCTTGGGCAAGACGCCGGTATCCAGTTTTGCCGCACGCAGGGCGTCGTGATCGCGCAGAACCGTGATGCAAAAGGGCAAACCGGTCGACACAAATTGCGGGGGCGCGATGATGGCGTCCTCGGGCAGTTGCACAGCAGCGGCAACCAGATCAACCGGGACAACCTCGCCGAATTGCGGCGCGACCTGTGTCATCTCAATCTCATCCCCAACCAGGCGGACCGAGACGATCCCCGCGCCTGTTTCAAGCGTCAGCGCGTCACCCTCAAACACCCCACGCGACCGCATGGCGGCAACTGTGGCAATAGTCGGATGTCCGGCAAAGGGAATCTCGCGGCTGGCCAGGAAATACCGCACCCGAATGTCCGCTACTTCGGACGGGCCGGTAAAGGTGCATTCGACCAGAGAGGTCTCGCGCACATACGCCATGCAGACATCGTCGGGCAGACCGGCCCCGCCATGGACGACAGCGCAGCCGTTGCCGCCGAAGGCGCGGTCGCTGAAGGCGTCCACCCAGTCAAAGTCGAACCAACTCATTAGTCTTGCCCCTATCTGATATGCGAACCGTCACAGGTCCGCATATCTCGCCTGCGGGGCGGCAGATGTCACGGGGAAATCGTGCAGATCAGTGCACGGCCACCGGGGAAAAGTCATGCTCGCGCGCGAGGTTGAAGGCCAGCTTGCGATCGGCGACCAGCGCCAGTTGCTGACCATCGGAATCGTGGACCGCATAAAGCTGATCCAGATCGCCCGCCTGCTCACGCACTTCCAAAGGCAGATCAGCGACATCGACAGCTTTCACATAGACGATACGGTCGCCTTCGGTGTTCAGTTCAATCGGTGTATTCATTGCTCTTACCCCTTTCTTATGTTGATCGTTTGCACCACGGTTTCAGGCACGGCGCGGGTCAGATCCACATGCAGCAGACCGTTTTCCATGATCGCCTCGCCCACCTCGACCCCGTCGGCCAGCACGAACATGCGCTGGAACTGACGCGCCGCGATGCCACGGTGCAGAAAGATACGCCCCTCGCTGTCGTCGCGTTGACGGCCCCGGATCACCAGTTGGCGATCCTCGATGGTGATCGACAGATCCTGCTCGGCGAAGCCAGCCACCGCCAGAGTGATGCGGTACGAAAAATCCGAGGTCTGTTCGATGTTATAGGGCGGATACCCTTCGTTACCGGCCTTTGCAGACCGTTCCAGAAGGCGTTCCAGCTGCTCGAACCCCAAAAGATGCGGGTATGAGCCCAGAGTAAGTTTTGACACGTATTTCGTCCTTTTTTGCCAAAGCGACGTGTGGGTGCGGCCCCGTTCTGGCAACCGCGTAGAATAGAATATGGGAATATGCCGGGATGTCCACAAGGTCTGGCCGGATAAAGCCTGACACACTATCTTGTGTGTCAAGCACCACAAAAGGCACTGAGTCGCTCATGAACGCGCCCACCGATATTTCGATGAAAACAGACGACGTCTTGCGGGTCGAACTGGAGGTTTTTCGCCGCCAGCACCGCGATCTGGACGAAGCGATCGAGGCGCTGCAATCCACCGGGACGGCCGACCAGTTGACCATCAAGCGGTTGAAAAAGCAGAAACTGCGGCTCAAGGACATCATTCGCCTGATCGAAGATCGCCTGACCCCTGACATCATCGCCTGACGCATTGCCACGAAGTCGGATTTGGCTATAGTGCGCGCTCTCTCAGAAGGCAGGGATTCAAGCGGATGAGCGATGTGAAAGTGGGGATCATCATGGGCAGCCAGTCAGACTGGCCCACCATGAAAGAGGCCGCAGATATTCTGGACGAGCTGGGCATCGCGTATGAAAAACGCATCGTGTCGGCCCACCGCACCCCTGATCGTTTGTGGGAGTATGGAAAGACTGCCGTTGCGCGCGGTCTGGACGTGATCATCGCCGGGGCCGGTGGGGCCGCGCATTTGCCGGGTATGATGGCCTCGAAAACCCGCGTGCCGGTGATCGGTGTGCCGGTGCAGACGCGTGCCTTGTCGGGGGTCGACTCGCTCTATTCCATCGTGCAGATGCCCAAGGGCTTTCCGGTCGCAACCATGGCGATTGGCGCCGCTGGCGGGGCCAATGCGGGTCTGATGGCCGCAGGCATTCTGGCTTTGCAAGATGACGCTCTGGCCCAGCGACTGGATGCGTGGCGCGAGGCCCTGTCAGCCTCGATCCCGGAAGAGCCGCAGGGATGAGCCGCATCGGGTTCATTGGCACGGGCCATATCGCCGCGCCGATTGCGCGCCTGCTGGCAGGCAAAGGGCACGAGATCCATGTGACCGAACGCAACGCCTCGGTCTCAGCCGCGCTGAAGTCGGACATCAATGCGACGGTCGGTGATCCGCAATCGGTGATCGATCAATCCGATATCGTGTTCCTGTGCCTGCGCCCCCATATCGCGCCCGATGTGCTTGAGCCCCTGACCTTTCGCCCGGACCACCGGATCATATCGGTCATGGCTGCAGTGTCCGAAGCAGAGCTCAGATCACTTTGCGCGCCTGCCGGGGATTTTGTGCAAACGATCCCGCTGGGCTTTTTGGAACAGGGCGGCTGCCCCATGGCGGCATACGGAAACGATCAGCTGTTGGTCGATCTGCTATCGCCCGAGAACCCGGTAGTGAAAGTGGCCAGCGAAGCCTCTCTGAATGCTCACTTCGCGATCTGCGCGATGGTTCCCGGTATTCTGGACCTGCTGGCCACCGGCGCGGGCTGGCTGGCCGAACAGACCGGTGATGCCGACGGCGCGGAATTCTATACAACCCAATTGATCGCAGGCTTTCTTGCGACCATGGACAAGGGTCAGGCCGGACGGCTGGCGTCAGAGCGCGATGCGCTGGCAACGGATGGTACCCTGAGCCTGCAGATGACGCAGGCCCTGCAAACAGACAAGGCCCATGAGGCGCTGCGCGACGCGCTGACGGCAATCGGCAAACGGCTGGAGACCTGAAGAATGACCGACATGCTTGCACCCGGTGCCACGATTGGCATCCTTGGCGGTGGACAACTGGGCCGAATGCTGTCCGTTGCGGCGGCCCGTCTGGGGTTTGTGACGCATATCTATGAACCCGGCGCCAACCCGCCTGCCGGGCAGGTCGCCGACCGTGTGACCACAGCGGCCTATGACGATGCCGACGCGCTGAAAGCTTTTGCCGAGTCCGTCGATGTCATCACCTATGAGTTTGAAAACATACCGACTGAAGCGCTGGACTTGCTTGAGGCGCATCGCCCGATCCGTCCGGGGCGTGAGGCGCTGCGGGTCAGTCAGGATCGGCTGACCGAGAAGAATTTTCTGCAAGGGCTTGGTCTGCAAACCGCGCCTTTTGCGGACATCACCGATCTGGACAGCCTGAAAGCCGCGATTGATCAGATCGGAACCCCTGCGATCCTGAAAACCCGTCGATTTGGTTATGATGGCAAAGGTCAGGCCCGACTGCGCGCACCCGAGGATGCCGAGACCGCCTTGGTCGATATGGCCGGGGCCCCTGCAATCCTTGAGGGGTTTGTTGAATTCAGCCACGAGGTGTCGATCATCGCCGCGCGCGGGCTGGACGGACAGGTCGCCTGTTTCGATCCCGGCGAGAACGTGCACCGCGACGGTATCCTGCACACCACGACTGTCCCTGCCCGCCTGCGCCCCGCGCAACGCACGGATGCGGTGCTGCTTGCGGCCAATATCCTCAACGCGCTGGACTATGTGGGTGTCATGGGGGTTGAGCTGTTTGTCACGCCCGCCGGTCTGATCGTGAACGAGATTGCGCCGCGCGTGCATAACTCGGGCCATTGGACGCAGAATGGCTGCGCCGTGGATCAGTTCGAACAGCATATCCGCGCCGTGGCCGGGTGGCCTTTGGGCGATGGGCAGCGCCACACGGATGTGGTGATGGAAAACCTGATCGGCGCCGATATGGACCGCGTGCCGGACCTAGCTCAGGAACGGGACGTGGCGCTGCATCTCTATGGCAAGGCCGAAGTCAAGGCAGGCCGCAAGATGGGCCATTTCAACCGCGTGATCCGCTAGGGACTCGCGCTGACGCGCGATGCCTCCGGCGGGGATATTTTTAGCCAGATGAAGCGCGGATCAGCGGATGAACCGCGTCGCTATATCTCCGGCCATGTAGCTGATGCGGCCATTTGCCAGCGTCGCGGCGACGCGGTGTGTATTGGCGTCCAGTATGGTCAGGTCGGCGCGTTTTCCGGCGGTCAGAGTCCCCCGGTCATCCAGACCAAGGACCCGTGCCGGGCCTGATGAAACCAGCGCCCAAGCCCCGGCCATGTCGACCAGACCGGATTTGGCCAGCATTAACGCCGCTCGGCGCGGGCTGGGATAGTGATAGTCTGAGGCCAGCGCATCGCAATAGCCCATCGAGATCAGATCAAGCGCGCTGACATTGCCCTTATGTGAGCCGCCCCGCACCACATTGGGCGAACCCAGTATGATATGGTCACCTGCGGACCGCGCAGCCTCGGCCGCCTCAAGCGTTTCGGGGAATTCGGCGATCCGCGCGCCCCGCGCGCGCCAGTCCGCGCGGGTTTTTGCGGTGGCGTCATCGTGACTGCCCATCCGCACGCCTTGGCTTGCCAGTGTTGCGCAAAGGCGATCCAGCGCAGCGGGAACATCTGACCCGCGCGCATGCATCGACAGCAGCATCTCAAAATGCGCCTCTGGGTTGCGCCCGGCCTTTAGCGCCTGACCGGTCAGACGAGGGGGCTTGCGCCCTTCAGACAGACGGTCATGCGGCAGATGATCGTTGAACACCACATAAGGCACCTGCCATTTGGTGATGCGGTCGGGCAGCCCGTCATAATCGTCCAACATATGGGTTTCAAACCGCAGCTGGGGCATCAGATCCGTGACCACTCGCCCCTTGACCGAGGCGATGGCATCAAACACCTGCCCTGCGAATTCCGGGCCGCGCACGCCGCCCTCCCAGCTGTGGAACTGGGCCAGAACGGCGGTGGTGATACCATTGGCGGCCAGCTCAGCCTCGACCGCGAGGATACCTTCGTCCATCTGCTTCATCGCCCCACGGCGTGGCGCAATATGACGTTCGAACCCGTCGCCATGCAGATCGATGATGCCAGGGAGCACGAGGTAACCCGAGAGGTCGATCTCGCGTCCCGCGCGATCAACCTGAATGACACCTTCGGCGATAGAAAGCTCAGCGCGCGCAAGGCCCTCGTCCGGCAGCAGCACCTCTGCGCCGGTCAGGGTCAGGTTCAATGCGGTCATTCAGAAGGCTCCGATGCGGGCTCCGAGCAATCCTGCCCGATACAGATTTCGTCGATTACATCCAACACCCCGTCCAGCCATGTGATCTGCGGGTCAAACTGACCAAACTCGATGAAATGCAGTGCCTGCGCCATGACGCGGGGGTTGTTCATCATGAATGTATGCGTCACCGGCAAGACAATGTGATCCGCCATCCCTTCGACCTTGGTGGTCTCGATCGAGACTTTTCCGTCATCCTTACCCTCGATCATCGAGGAAAACACAGGGTTCAGCGAATGCTCGCCCGCGATCACGCCCAGCTCGAAATCCACCGGTGGCAGCATGCTGGGAATGCCTTCGGGCCCGGTGCCCAGCGCAAGCCCTGCCGGGCCGTGGAGCATACCGAACACTTCATATGCGCCCAGTTCGTCCACCAGTTGGCTGCCTTGGTTGGGCGGGCCAAGCATAACGACACGACCGAGGTTTTCAGGATGGTTGTCCTGCAACCAGTAACGCAACAGGATACCACCCATGGAATGGGCCACCACATTCACCGTGTCATCACCGCAACCTGCAAACGCATCCGGCAGGGTCTGCTCTGCAAGCTCTGGAATGGGCAGATCGGTCGAGGGATAGCCCGGCCGAACCACGGTGTAACCATGCGCCTGAAACAGTTGGTCCATGACGGTAAACGACGCCTCGGTCCGGGCAAGCCCATGCAGCAGCACCACGCATTTAGCCTGGGCCACGGCTGGAACAAGAAACAGGAACAGGGCGAGCACGTATCTCATAGCCGCCAGATAAGCGCTATGCGCAGTCGATGAAACCCCTAGCGCGCTTTCAGGCGCAGCACCGCCAGCCCGATGCCGCCCAGAACCAGTACCGCCCCAAGAACAAGGCGCAAGCTGGCGGTTTCCCCCAACAGCAGAACACCACCCAGAATTGCTATGATCGGAACGCTCAGTTGCACGACCGCCGCTGTCGTGGCCGCAAGCTGCGGCAGAACGCGGTACCATAGCGCATATCCCAGTCCCGAAGTCACGCCGCCAGACAGAGCCGCCAGCAGATAGCCCGCAGCGGTCATGTGCCACGCCCCACCGATCAGCAACAGCGCCAGACCGGTCACTGGCAAGGCCACGACAAAATTCGCCGCCGTTCCCGCCAGGGCGTCCGGTTCAGAGCGTCCAACCAGCGAGTAGATCGCCCACCCAATACCCGCCGCGATCATCAGAAGGGCTCCGGTCAAATCGACCTGCACCGCCCCCGACGGCCAAAGCACAAAGGCCAGCCCGCCCAGCGCGATTGCGGCCCCCGCGACCTGTCGCAAGGTTGGCGTGGCTCCGGTCGCCGACGTCACCGTAAACATCGTGATCTGCACAACGCCAAACAGGATCAGCGCACCAAGACCCGCATCCAGCGTCAGATACGCGACCGAAAACCCGATCATATAGAGCGACAGTGACCCCGCCCCTGCAATCCGGCGCGGACTGCCAAGTGGCATCCCCCCGCCGCGAAGCCAGACCAAAGCAGCAAGAACAACGGCACCGGCCAGAACCCGCATGACGGCGAACCCCGCAGGGTCGCTTGCCCCGCTGTCGATAGCCAGACGATTCAGGATCGAATTGGCGGCAAAGGCAACCATGGTCAAAGCGGTCAGCAGGAACAGTTTCATATCAACCGCATACCGGGTTCTGCCGCGTTTGCACACTCACATTCTGGCGCGCTGCGAAACGAAATGGGGCCGCCCGAAGGCGACCCCGTTCATAAGCTCTGCGGCTTCCCATTCGGCAACTTGGCCCCATGGACCAAGCGCCTGTCGGGATCGGCAAAATTTCCTGACGGAAATTCGCCGTGCTTACATCATGCCGCCCATGCCGCCCATGTCGGGCATGCCGCCGGCAGGTGCCGCGCCTTCTTTGGCCGGACGGTCTGCAACCATCGCTTCGGTGGTGACCAGCAGGCCAGCAACCGATGCCGCATCTTCCAGAGCGGTCCGGACAACTTTGGCAGGGTCAATCACACCGAACGAGAACATGTCGCCATATTCTTCGGTCTGTGCGTTGAAGCCGAATGCTGCGTCGGACGATTCACGGACTTTGCCCGCAACAACCGCACCGTCGACACCTGCGTTCTCGGCGATCTGGCGCAGCGGCGCTTCGATTGCCTTACGAACGATGTTGATGCCCGCGCTCTGGTCAGCGTTTGCGCCTTCCAGGTTTTCCAGCGCTTTACCGGCCTGAACCAGTGCAACACCACCGCCCACAACAACGCCTTCCTGAACAGCAGCGCGAGTTGCGTTCAGAGCATCGTCCACACGGTCTTTACGCTCTTTCACTTCCACTTCGGTCATGCCGCCGACGCGGATAACAGCAACACCGCCTGCCAGTTTGGCAACGCGTTCTTGCAGCTTTTCACGGTCGTAATCCGACGAGGTTTCTTCGATCTGAGTGCGGATCTGAGCAACACGTGCTTCGATCTCGGCTTTCTCGCCTGCACCGTCAACGATGGTGGTTTCGTCTTTGGTGATTTCGATTTTCTTGGCGGTGCCCAGCATGTCCATGGTGACGGACTCGAGCTTCATGCCCAGATCTTCGCTGATGACCTGACCGCCGGTCAGGATTGCGATGTCCTGCAGCATGGCTTTGCGGCGATCGCCGAAACCCGGTGCTTTGACAGCAGCAATTTTCAGGCCGCCGCGCAGTTTGTTGACAACCAGAGTTGCCAGCGCTTCGCCTTCAACGTCTTCCGCGATGATCAGCAGCGGCTTTTGCGACTGGATCACCTGCTCCAGCAGCGGAACCATCGGCTGCAGCGAGGACAGTTTCTTTTCGTGCAGCAGGATCATGCAGTCGTCGAGCTCTGCGATCATCTTGTCTGCGTTGGTGACGAAGTAAGGCGACAGGTAGCCACGGTCGAACTGCATACCTTCGACAACGTCGGTCTCGGTTTCCAGACCTTTGTTTTCTTCGACGGTGATAACGCCTTCGTTGCCAACTTTCTGCATCGCGTCTGCGATCTGGCTGCCGATTTCGGCTTCGCCGTTGGCCGAGATGGTGCCAACCTGAGCAACTTCGGCCGAGTCTTTGACTTCGCGCGATGCATCTTTGATGCCTTCAACAACCTTGGCGGTGGCCAGGTCGATGCCGCGCTTCAGGTCCATCGGGTTCAGGCCAGCTGCAACCTGCTTGAGACCTTCGCGAACGATGGCTTGTGCCAGAACGGTTGCGGTGGTGGTGCCGTCGCCGGCTTCGTCATTGGTGCGGCTGGCGACTTCTTTCACCATCTGCGCGCCCATGTTTTCGAACTTGTCTTCCAGTTCGATTTCCTTGGCAACCGAAACACCGTCTTTGGTGATGCGCGGCGCGCCAAAGGATTTGTCCAGAACCACGTTGCGGCCTTTGGGGCCCAGGGTCACTTTTACCGCGTCGGCCAGGATGTTCACACCGGACAGCATACGGTTACGGGCATCGGTGTCGAACTTGACGTCCTTAGCAGCCATATCGTTTCTCCTTGAGAAAATGTATTGAGATGAAGATCAGAGTGAAGCGCGCGGCTTACTCGATGATCCCCATGATGTCGCTTTCTTTCATCATCAGCAGCTCTTCGCCACCGACGTTGACCTCGGTGCCCGACCATTTGCCGAACAGGATCTTGTCACCGGCTTTAACAGCCATTGCGATCAGCTCGCCGCTGTCCTTGCGTGCGCCTTCGCCGGTTGCAACGACTTCGCCTTCGCTGGGCTTTTCTTTAGCGCTGTCAGGAATGATCAGGCCGCCTGCGGTTTTCTCTTCGCTTTCGGTACGGCGAACCAGCACGCGGTCATGAAGCGGTTTCAATGCCATCTTTGCAGCTCCTTGGGCTCAAAGTTTGTTTATCCTCCCCTCGCCGACTGGCGAGGCGTTAGCACTCATGCTTGCCGAGTGATAACGACGCATAGCTAGGGGGTCAAAATCCCCGAGTCAACAAGCTGTGAAAGATTTTTTGATCTGAGCCGTCAGTCCGGCTGTTCCCAACTATAGGCCCAGTGTTTCAACCCTTCCTGCCCCGCGTCGGTCAGGCCGTAGACACCCTTTTCAACCTTCTCAAACCAGCCATAGTGGTTTTCACGCATAAGGCGCGTCGCGGTGGGTACGGCGGTTGCCTTGGCCACTTCGGCCCCTTTGGTAGCGCCAAACTCGGCCAGATGTGCGGCGCACTTCAGCGCATCCTGACGATACGCGGTGACGATGCCGTGCCGCGTGGCCCCGCCTGCATTCGGGTCGCCCTCTAGCCGGTCAAACTCACGCAACAGGCGCGCCGCTTTGGCCTTGTTCTTGCGCGGCGCATAGGGGCCGGGATCGCATTGCACCTCGACCGCGCCATCGGCCCGAACTGTGATCAGGCCCAGCCCCAAACGACGGCAAAGGGCCAAATTGTCCTTCAAGGCGCGCCGCGCGGTGCGGCCTGTGGGCTTGCAGACACCGATATAGACCTGATCGGTCACTTTCAGACGCGTGATCGCCTGATGGAACAGAGCCAAGGAGAACCTAAGCTTCAACTCAACAATGACAACGTCGTCGTCATCGCGCACGGCAACAATGTCAGCGGCCCCGACCTCGCCTTTGACAAGGTAGCCCTGACGCTGCAACAGCGCCTTGATTGGAGGGTAAAGGTCCTGCTCGCGGTCCATGGCCGCATGCTAGGCGATTTGCCACAGATTGCCAGCCGATAAGCCCCGCAATCAGATCGAACTTGCGCCTCGAACACGTGCGAGGCAGAGTTGCCGCAATGCTGATTTCAAAGGTAAATTCCAAATGCGCCTCATGTTGCTCGCACTCAGTCTGTTGCTTCCATCCACCCTGTTTGCTGCATGCGAAGGGCGCGACCTGACCCAGGATTTACCCCCCGAAGCCCAGGCCGAGCTGGAAAACACCCTGACCAATACGCCTTTCCCCCAAGGCAACCACTGGATCGCCCAAAAGGACAAAACGGTCCTGCATCTTATTGGAACCCTGCACCTGAATGATGCACGCATGACCGCCATTATCGAACGCCTGACACCAACCCTGAGCCAGGCAGATGCGTTTTACTTCGAGATCGTTCAGGACGAGATGGATGCCTGGCAACGGAATCTGGCCGAGGATTTCAGCCCGGTCATGATCACCTCCGGGCCGACACTCATCGACCTGATGACGCCCGAGGACTGGCAGGCGCTGTCCGTCTCATTGGCTGAACGGGGCGTGCCCGGTTGGATGGCGGCCAAAATGCGCCCATGGTTTTTGGGGATGATGCTGGCGATGCCCGCCTGTTTGGCAGGCGAGGAAAACGCGGATCACGGCATGGATTCTCGCCTCGCCGATCTGGCCCTGGAACACGGCATTCCCCAGCATTCGCTGGAAAGCGTCGATGATATCATCGGGTTGTTCAATCTCCACCCTTTGGAAAAACAGGTGCAATCGCTGTCCCGCATGGTCGGCACCTTCAAAAACAGCGACGACCAACTGGCCACCTTGGCCGAGGCCTATTTCGATGAGCAACACCTGAAGGCCGTCGAAGTGTCCCGCCTTATTGCTCGCGAATATGCGGACCTGACCGAAGCAGAGTTCCGGGAAGAATGGAGCGCGTTCGAGGATCATCTGCTGATCGCCCGCAACAACAACTGGATGCCTCGGATCCTGGGCATTCAGGACCAAACCGCCGTAATCGCCGTTGGGGCCGGACATCTGAGTGGCACGCATGGGTTACTGAACCAGCTGCAACAGGCCGGATATTCTCTGACCCGCGCACCTTTCTGAGCCAAAGCTGGCAGAATCCAGACCAACCGTCGCAGCGTAAACTCTGCCGGGTGACAACCCCGGCAGTCCGCCCTATAAGGCGCGCAAATTTATCATCCGCAGGACGCTGACATGACAACCCTTGTATTTGGCCACAAATCCCCCGACACCGACTCCACTGGCTCACCGATCTTGTGGTCCTGGTATCTGAACGAAGTGAAAAACGAACAGGCCGAGCCCGTTCTGCTGGGCGAACCCAACACCGAAGCCGCCTTTATGCTGCAACGCTGGGACCTGCCCAAGCCGCGCATCATCGAGGACGTGGACGCGGATGCCCCGGTCGTGATCGTCGACACCAACAACCCCGCCGAATTGCCCGCCAGCGTCAACAGCGCCGACATCCGCGCGATCATCGACCATCACAAGCTGGTCGGCGGTCTGGAAACCAAAGGCCCCATCGACATCACCGTGCGCCCGCTGGCCTGCACCGCGACCATCATGGTTGACCTGATGGGCGACGACGCCGCCAAAATGCCCGACGCCATCAAAGGCGCAGCGCTGACCTGCATCCTGTCGGACACGCTGGAATTCCGCTCGCCCACCACCACCGCGCATGACCGCGCAGTGGCCGAAAAACTGGCGGCTGAGCTGGGTCTGGACGTCTCGGCTTATGCGGCTGACATGTTTGCGGCGAAATCGGATGTGTCGTCTTTCTCGGACGCTGAACTGATCCGCATGGACAGCAAGGAATATGAGGTCGACGGAACCAAGTTCCGCGTCTCGGTTCTGGAAACCACCGCGCCGGGCGTCGTACTGGACCGCAAAGACAGCCTTGCCACATCGATGGTCGATGTTGCCAAAGAAGACGGCGTCGATCAGGTTCTGCTGTTTGTTGTCGACATCCTGAACGAAGAAGCCACCCTGCTGGTCCCCAACGATCTGGTCAAAGGGGTCGCCGAAAAAAGCTTTGGCGCATCGGTTGACGGCGACGCGGTTGTTCTGCCCGGCATCATGAGCCGCAAGAAGCAGATCATTCCGAACCTCAAGGTTTGATCCGATCCAAGGGCGCCCTGCGGGGCGCCTTTTTCTTGCGAGGCTCTGCCTCGCGCTCCGGGATATTTGAGGACAGATGAATGAAGGATCCCTTGCTTCATCTGTCTGAAAATATCCCGGGGGAGTCGCCCGCAACGGGCGGCGGGGGCAACGCCCCCTACTGGCCAAACGGCTCAGGCTCTGCCATAGGCTTAGGCACGTTTCCAGCCGTGCCAACAGGGGCCCATCATGACGCAGATCATCCACGCATTGTCCGAAGTCTCTGATCGCTACAAAGCGCTGTTTGTCGATCTTTGGGGCTGCGTTCACAATGGCATCACCGCCTACCCCGAGGCTGTCGCCGCCCTGCAAGCCTATCGCGCCAAAGGCGGAATTGTCGTGTTGGTGACAAACTCTCCGAAACCGCGCGCGGGCGTTGCGGATCAGCTGGCGCAGTTCGGTGTGCCCGAAGATGCCTATGACACCATCGCCACCAGCGGGGATTCCGCACGCTCGGCCATGTTCCGAGGGGCGGTTGGCGAAAAGGTCTATTTCATGGGCGAATGGCAACGCGATGCCGGGTTCTTTGAGCCGCTGAAACTATTGGACCACCCGATTCACATTGAGCGTGTGCCGCTGGATCAGGCAGAGGGGATCGTTTGCTGCGGCCCGTTCGATCCTATGGCGGACCCTGACGTCAACCGCGCGGATTTCCTCTATGCCAAGCAAAAGGGGATGAAGCTGCTCTGTGCCAACCCTGACATCGTTGTCGACCGGGGTGAGGTTCGCGAATGGTGCGCCGGGGCACTGGCGAAGCTGTACACCGAGATGGGCGGCGAGAGCCTCTATTTCGGCAAGCCGCATCCGCCGATCTACGATCTGGCCCGCCGTCGACTGCAAGAGTTGGGCCATGACATCCCCGATGGCGATATTATGGTGATCGGCGATGGCCCCCACACCGACATTCTGGGCGGCATGGGAGAGGGGATTGATTCTCTGTTCATTTCAGGCGGACTGGCTGCGGCCGAGACCAAAACGTCGCACCACCCCCATCACGAGTCCCTAACCGATTACATCAAAAGGGAAAATATCAATCCAACATATACAATTGGTCGCTTGCGGTAGATAGAAAAAGCTTGATTTTCTGCGACTGCGAAGTAATAAAGTTACCGAACTTGGGTAGCTTTGGTTTTTTTGTTGCCCGCAAGATGTAAGTGAGGGCGACATGTTGGACAATCTTCCGCGCGGCACGATCTGTATCGAAGACATCGAAATGGGCATGACCCGCCACCTGCGCAAAGTGGTGACGGACGAAGATATTGAGATGTTCGCGCAGGTTTCGACCGACCGGAACCCGGTGCATCTGGATGACGATTATGCCCGCGACACGATCTTTGAGGGGCGAATTGCGCATGGGATGCTAACGGCGGGGCTGATCTCGGCCGTGATTGGTGAGCAATTGCCGGGTCACGGCACGGTCTATATGGGGCAGTCGCTGAAATTTCTGGCTCCGGTCCGCCCGGGTGACATGGTCTATGCCGAGGTTAAGGTGATCGACATCGATTTCGCCAAACGTCGGGTGAAGCTGGATTGTCACTGCGCTGTGGACGGCAAGAAAGTGCTGGTGGGCGAGGCTATGGTGCTGGCCCCGTCACGCAAGTTCGACTGAGCCATCCCTGCAACCTTTGACATACATCATACTTGTTGTGGCGCGACACAATACACTTGGACGGGGATCGAACCTCCAAGGAGTGTATCATGGCCGCGTCAAACAAAGCAGACCTTCAGGCAGTCACCGCTAAGGAATACGCCAAACTGCAAGCGTTGATCGGGACACTGGATGCCCAGAAGGCCCTGGATAAGGATGAAGAAGATACATCCATCAAGGACATCATCGGCCACCGGGCACATTGGATCGACTTGTTTCTGGGTTGGTATGCGGACGGGCAAGCGGGAAAAGAGGTGCATTTCCCGGCCAAAGGGTACAAATGGAACGAGCTTCGCCGTTACAATGCCCAGCTGCGCCGGACGCAGACAGACCTTTCGTGGGAAGACGCGGTCCAGTCACTTGATACGGGCAATCGCAGACTGATGGATTTCATCGAAACGCATTCGGACGCGCAGCTGTATGGCGGGCCCATGAAAGGTGCCAAAAACAACTGGACACCGGGCCGATGGGCCGAGGCCGCCGGAGCCAGTCATTTCAGATCGGCGGCGAAATACATACGGGGTCGGCTTAGGTCTTGATTGGAACCGGCTGGCCTGGTGCGTATTATTGACATCAAGCGCTTGAACATAGGGCTGAGGGACAGTACCCACTGCGCATGCAGATCATCCGGGATTATCAGTTTATCGAACCTCAGGACCGCGGCGCCAGCGTGGCGATCGGCAATTTTGACGGCGTCCATATCGGCCACCGCTCGGTCATCGAACTGGCGCGCAGTGCTGCCCCCGATGCACCGCTGGGTGTACTGACGTTTGAGCCGCATCCGCGCGAGTATTTCGCCCCCGACACCCCCCCTTTTCGCTTGATGCGCGGCGCAACCCGCGCGCATCGTTTGCAAAAATTGGGTGTGAAGAAACTGTATGAGTTGCCCTTCAACGCGGCCCTGGCCAGCCTGACACCCGAAGACTTTGCGCGGAGCGTTATTTGCGACGGGCTGGGTCTGGCGCATGTGGTGGTCGGTGCCGATTTCTGCTTTGGTAAAGGTCGCGCCGGAACGGCGGACGATCTGCGGCGCTTTGGGCAAGAGATGGGGTTTGGCGTTACCATCGCCCCCCTGATGGAGCGCACCGAGAGCGTTGTATCCTCGACCGCGATCCGCACCGCGCTGAGCGAAGGTCGCCCGCAGGACGCAGCGGCGATGCTGGGGCACTGGCACCGTATCGAGGGTGAGGTGATTGGCGGCGAACAGCGCGGGCGCGAGCTGGGCTTTCCAACGGCCAACATGTCCATCGAGGGCCTGCACCCACCGAAATTCGGCGTCTACGCGGTGCTGGTCGACGTGTTGGATGGACCGCATCAGGGCAGCTATCTCGGCGCGGCCTCGGTCGGGACACGGCCGATGTTCAATGGCGAGATTCCCAATATCGAAACCTTCCTGTTCGATTTCTCGGGCGACCTTTATGGCGCGACGTTGTCTGTCGGGCTGGTGGAATACCTGCGCCCCGAGATGACCTTTGACGGTCTGGACGGGTTGATCGCACAGATGGATGCCGATTGTGCAAAGGCACGCACCCTGCTGGCAGCGCTATGACCACCGACCCGATTGACCGCGACGGCCTGAGCTCCCGTTTCTGGGAACGCAAAAAGCTGACCAAAATGAACCAGCGCGAGTGGGAGGCGCTGTGCGACGGCTGCGGCAAATGCTGCCTGAACAAGCTGGAAGATGAGGATACCGGAGAGGTCGCCCTGACCTGCGTTGCCTGCCGTCTGCTGGATGATGAAACCTGCCGCTGCACCCAATATGACATCCGCCACCAATTCGTGCCGGAATGTATCGTGATGAAGCCCGACAATATCGACCAGCACGCTTATTGGCTGCCACAGACCTGCGCCTATCGCCTGCTGTGGGAGGGCAAACCCCTTTACGACTGGCACCCTTTGATATCTGGTACGCCGGACAGCGTGCATGCCGCCGGAGTTTCGGTTCAGGGCCGCACGGTGTCCGAGTTCGAAACGCCGCTTGAAGAGTGGGAAGACTATATCATCGAGGAGCCCAACTGATGTATTTCGCCTCTGACAATTCCGGGCCGGTTCACCCACAGGTCATGGCCGCGCTGAACGCCGCCAATGAGGGCTATCAGATGGCCTATGGGGCAGACACGCTTATGAACGAGGTGCGCGACCGTATTCGCGGCATCTTTGAGGCCCCCGGCGCGGCGGTCTACCTAGTGGCAACCGGGACGGCGGCGAATTCTCTGGCATTGGCGACACTCTCCAACCCATGGGAGACGATCTTTTGCTCGCCTGTCGCCCATATCCACGAGGATGAGTGCAACGCGCCGGAATTCTACAGCGGGGCCAAGCTGACGCTGGTGCCCGGCGGGGACAAAATGACGCCTGAGGCGTTGCGCGGTGCCATCATGGCCGAAGAGACCCGCGGCGTGCACGGGCCTCAGCGCGGGCCGGTGTCGATCACGCAGGTGACCGAGCGGGGCTCGGTCTACTCGCTGGCGGAATTGCAGGCGCTGTGTGGCGTGGCCAAGGAATTTGGCCTTCCGGTACATCTGGACGGCGCGCGATTCACCAATGCGCTGGTGGCACTGAACTGCTCTCCGGCCGAGATGACATGGAAATCGGGTGTGGATGCGGTCAGCTTTGGCGGCACCAAGAACGGGTTGATGGGGGTCGAAGCGGTGGTCTTTTTCGACGAGGCCAAAGCCTGGGAGTTTGAACTGCGCCGCAAACGGGGGGCGCATCTGTTCTCGAAACACCGGTATCTGTCGGCGCAGATGGCAGCCTATTTACAGGATGACCTGTGGCTGCAGATGGCGCGTCAGGCCAATGACAATGGTGCCCGACTGGCCGATGGACTGCGTGCCAAGGGCGCATCGTTTCTGCACGAACCGCAGGCGAACATGATCTTCGCCAAATTCTCACGCGCACAGCACAAACAGTTGCACGAGGCCGGGGCCGTCTATCACCTTTGGGGTGGAGAACTGGAAGGCGCGGATGACACCGAGACTCTGGCCTGCCGGCTGGTTTGCGACTGGTCGATCAGCGCGGCGGAAATCGACCGTTTCATCGCCCTACTTTAACTCATGCGATTCCAGAAGGACCGTATGGCGTCCGCCGTGGCCTGAGGGTGTGAAATCGGAACCATATGACCTGCACCTTCAATCACGGCGGTGCAGGCGTTGGGCAGACGCTGTTGCAATCCCTGACTTATCGCGGGCATGACCGGGATCGTCTCAGACCCGCTGAGGATCAGTATCGGCATGGATGCCTGATTCAAAACGCCAGGTTCCAACAGCCCCTTTTGATCTTGGAACAACACCTTTTTGGAAGCGGGGACGACATGGACGCCCCGGATCATCGCCGCGCGCGTCCGTTCGGGCAGATCCGGCCATCGGGGCCCACCTTCGTTACCCCACATCCGATTAAACAGACGCGCGGCCAGTTCCATATCTCCGCCTGCCAGAGCCTCAGTGTAGGGCTGTGCCGCACGGTCATGTTGTTCGACCAGATCCGGGACGTCCTGTCTGGCCACGGAAAAGAACACCGGCTCGATCAGTACTGCACTACGGATCAGGTCAGGCCGGGTGATCGCAAGATACAAGGCCAGCATACCGCCAAAGGAATGGCCGATGATGTCCATCGGCTCAGTCAGTTGCGCAGCGGCCATTTCGATTGACAGGTCAAAGAATTGTCCCTGCCCGTCCCAATCGGGGCTGCGACCGTGCGACAGCATATCGGGGGCGAACAGCGTCGCCTCATCTTGCAGCGCGTTAGACAGACCAGTCCACGCGCCCGAATGCGCAATAGTGCAGTGCAGGGCCAGCACCTTTCGTGCGCCCTGCCCCAACGTGCGGACATGGATGGGGGACAAGCGGCCCGTTACCCTTTGGTCTCAGCCAGATGCCGATCCAGATCGTCCAACCGATCCTGCCCCCAGAACCGCTGACCGTCCTCAGTGACATAGAAGGGCGCGCCAAAGGCACCGCGATCCACGGCCTCTTCCAGATTGGCCGCGTAGGTATCCGCGCCTACCAACAGACCGCTATCGGCAAGGTTTGGGTCAAATCCGGCCTGCGACAGGCAATCGCGGATCACATCATCCTGTGCGATGTCCTTTTCCTCGGCCCAACAGGCCCGCAGCAGGGACTGTACCAGCTTGCCCACGTCGCCCGATCCGTCTTGGGCAGCGGCGATCACCGCATATGAGGACGGCGCCATATTCGTCGGCCAATGCGCAGGCTGAATGTTGAAGTCCATGCCCAGATTCCTGGCCTGCCGCTGCAAATCCTGTGCGCGGTACTCGGTGCGCGAGATATGCCGATCCTTGGGAGGCGTCCCACCGGTACGCCCGAACAGTGCCATGATATCCAGCGGTTTGTAATTGATTGTAGCCCCATGTTTGGCTGCGACCTCTTCCAGCCGTCCTCCTGCCAAATATGTGAATGGCGAAATTGTCGCAAAATAGTAGTCAATGGTGGCCATGTTCACTTTCTCCGCTGCGTTACCTTTGCTGGACGTTAAGGCCATGCTAAGCGGTGTCAACATCACGAATCTGTCACATTGCTATTGCTGCCCGGGGACCTCAGCCGATG
This sequence comes from Ruegeria sp. BE1, assembly GCF_056538885.1. Lineage (NCBI taxonomy): Bacteria > Pseudomonadati > Pseudomonadota > Alphaproteobacteria > Rhodobacterales > Roseobacteraceae > Ruegeria > Ruegeria sp. BE1. Next base: position 324,949 of record NZ_JBQFTY010000001.1, on the reverse strand, counting down.
CCGACACTCCACGAACCCAAGCTTATCGCTGGGAACGCAAACCTTCCTCTTGCCGAATCCATTGCCCGCCGCATGAGCCTGTATCGCGGTGTCGATCAGGGCCTCGTCGATGCGCGTGTCGAACGGTTCAATGACGGCGAGATTTTCGTCGAAGTCTTCGAAAATGTGCGCGGCGAGGATATGTTCATCGTCCAGCCGACCTCGAACCCCGCCAATGACAACCTTATGGAGCTACTGATCATCGCCGACGCGCTGCGTCGGTCTTCAGCCCAGCGAATTACTGCCGTGATCCCCTATTTCGGCTATGCCCGTCAGGATCGCCGCACTAAGGCTCGTACGCCCATTTCCGCGAAACTGGTCGCCAACATGCTGACCGGCGCGGGGATTGAGCGGGTTCTGACCATGGACCTGCACGCAGCCCAGATTCAGGGCTTTTTCGACATTCCGGTGGACAACCTCTATGCTTCGCCGATCTTTGCGCTGGATGTGAAAAACCAGTTCAAGGACCAGATGAATGAGATCATGGTCGTCTCGCCCGACGTGGGCGGCGTGGCGCGTGCGCGTGAGCTGGCCAAGCGGATCGAGGCGCCGCTGTCGATTGTTGACAAACGCCGTGAAAAGGCCGGTGAAGTGGCCGAGATGACCGTGATCGGTGACGTGAAAGACAAGATCTGCCTGATCGTCGATGACATGTGCGATACCGCGGGAACGCTATGCAAGGCGGCGCAGGTGTTGCTGGACAACGGTGCGAAAGAGGTCCACTCCTACATCACCCATGGCGTCATGAGCGGCCCTGCGGTCGAACGTGTGACCAACTCGGTGATGAAATCGCTGGTGCTGACCGACACAATTCAGCCGACACCGGAAGTTGCGAAAGCCAAGAACATCCGCATCGTTCCCACCGCGCCGATCTTTACGCAGGCCATCCTGAACATCTGGAACGGCACTTCCGTGTCTTCGCTGTTCGAGGACAAGACCCTGACTCCGATCTACGAGTCGCTGTACCATATGGACTAAAATGGCTGGGGTGGCATTGCCCACCCCACCTTTGGGGCGGGTTGGGTTCAATCCCCGCGGGACGCCTGTAAGAACTCTGCCCTGCTAGTTTCCTTTTAGACGCGCCTTAAGAGACGACACCAGGTATTTCCAGGGATAGCGTCGGGCGTGATCCCGCTCCCGGATTGCAGCCTTTAGCTTGGCATTCAGCGGGCTTTCGATCTGCAGCCCGTCATCTGGCACTTTGGCCGATTCATAAACCGCGGCGAAGTCTGCGGCGGTTGTGGCAGCGATATCTTCGACAATTTTGCCCACGTCTTCCAGTGTGAACACAGTCTCTTCTTTGTGTCGCTTTTCCGGTTTCGGAAAAACGTCACGGTCGTGAAAATACGCCTCAGCCAGGCGCCGGTTGCTCTCTTCAAATTGGCGAAAAAAGTCCTCACGCCCCGGATCCAGTAGCTTTCCCTGATCCAAAGCCCCGCACTCAAAAAGCGTCTTCTTCCACTGCATGTTCGCAGGGTTAATGTCGCCTGCTTCTTTCTGGTAGGGGATTGAGCGGTTAACCCCGCGGTAGGCGCAGCTTTTCAGGAACGTCAGGCTTTCATTGGCGCTTTCTATCTCAAAGGACAGCTCAGATTGATCGATTTCGATTGGCAGCGCTGTCAAGAAGTCCTTGCGCAGATCGCCTTGGGCGAACTTAGACCTATCGAATAAGCGCAGATCGATATTGTCTTTGCCAAACGCTCCGGCCCAAAAGTTTACAAGATTAAAATAGTTGTAGTAATGATCTTCTGTGTCGATATCCCTTTGGAACTGTTCCAGCGACGACGCGTTTCGGCCCTTGACCGAAGTGGAATACAAGCTTTCTCTCAGGTCCCACTGCGGGCGAAGATAGCAGATGACTTTCACGCTCTCAAAAATGTCTTCAAGAAGCACACTGAGGGATTCAAGCTCTTGGGATGTCTTTATACGGCTGTGAAAATGTTCTGACGTGATCACCATGATCTTGTGATCTTTGGCACCCTCGGCAACTTCGGCCCTGAAATCCTCAGCAAAGCTCTGAAAAAAAAGTGCTTTTTCCTCCATAGACTGGAGTTTTTCCATTTGGCTATAGTCATCAAGTATTGTCTGGCAGAACGACACAAGCTTGCGGTTATTGCCAAACCCACAGACTTTGCTCAGAAAAACGCCTTGTTTCGACAGCGCATGCTTGTTGTGGTACAGCCATTGCTGCAACAGCGTCGTGCCGGTCTTTTCGGTCCCGATATGTAGAAGCAGTTTCAAGGGCGCGATCTCCTGGGTCAGCAACGTCTGGCAAGGGGGGCCACCGGAAAACATCTATTTCGCGCGCCCAAAGCCGTCAAAACCGTCTCATATGCACAAGAGGATGAGCCGTCAATTGCGCCCGTCCCGGTAATCATAGCTGTGCGCTATAGTTGCATTTTAGGCTTATGCCCATTCGTTGCGTGGGCAAATAGCGTCAGGTGATATTCCAATCATCCAAATGGGCCACGTCCCCCATCGCGGTCCACGTAACCCGTATCCGCGCGATGCGTGTGTCGGACCATGTTCGAAAAACGGCGGCGAACCCCTCAGCGGTGATGTCCTCGGCCACCACTTCAGCGCGCAAAGCGGATGTTGTGTCGACATCCCACAAAGACACGTTCAGCTGCACGACCGGTGGAGACCGAAAGGCTTGACCGAAGGTGATTTGTTTACGCCGTTCCCGGGGCCCGTCACCCGTCCACATCTCGCCACCATCGGCGAAATCGGAAAATAGCACTGCCTCGCCTTGGTCGATTCCGACCGGGTGGGTTCGAAATATTCTCATCTACATCATCTTTATTATTCAATTCCTGAATCCTAGCCCGCGATTCAGGCGAAATCAGCATAAAAAAACGGCCCCGATCTCGCAGGGCCGTCTTAATTCATCAGAGTTGCATGAACCTTACAGGCTCATATGCGTTCCAAGAGCTTCCATATCGGCCAGCAGCTTGGCAGCGTCGTCGACTATGGACTGATCATCGCCTGCTTTGGCTGCCTCGTGCGAGGCGCGAGCCTCGGCGATCAGGTCATCCAGATGGGACCGGGTTACTTCGGTCACCGGAATTGCCTTTTCTGCCAGAACCGACAGGCTGTCGCCGTTGATCTGGGCAAACCCGCCGGTAACCAGGTATTCGCTGGCTCCTGCAGGTGCCTCAACCTTCAGCAGACCGGGGCGCAGTGTGGTGATGGTGGGGGCATGATCGGGCATCGCCGTCATATCGCCGTCCGCGCCGGGAATCTGGACCGCGGTGGCCTCAAGCGAAGCAAGGCTCCGCTCGGGGCTGACGAGGTCGAATTGCATCGTGTTTGCCATCAGGGATACTCCTTAGGCGGCTTCTGCGGCCATCTTTTCCGCTTTGGCGATCACTTCGTCGATGCCGCCAACCATCAGGAAGGCCGCTTCGGGCAGGTGATCGTATTCGCCAGCCACAACAGCTTTGAACGAGGCGATGGTCACGTCCAGAGGAACCTGAACGCCCGGCGAACCGGTGAAGACTTCGGCAACGTCAAACGGCTGCGACAGGAAGCGTTCGATCTTACGGGCACGAGCCACGGTCAGTTTGTCTTCTTCCGACAGTTCGTCCATGCCGAGGATGGCGATGATGTCCTGCAGCGACTTGTAGCGCTGAAGAATCTGCTGAACGTCGGTCGCAACTGCGTAGTGCTCCTCACCCACAATTGCGGGGTCCAGCAGACGCGACGACGAGTCGAGCGGGTCAACAGCCGGGTAGATACCCTTTTCCGAGATCGCACGGTTCAGAACGGTGGTCGCGTCCAAGTGCGCAAACGAGGTTGCCGGCGCGGGGTCGGTCAAGTCGTCCGCAGGCACGTAGATCGCCTGCACCGAGGTGATCGAGCCCGACTTGGTCGAGGTGATGCGTTCCTGCAGGGCGCCCATGTCGGTGGCCAGCGTCGGCTGGTAACCCACGGCTGACGGAATACGACCCAGCAGAGCCGAAACTTCGGAACCCGCCTGCGTAAAGCGGAAGATGTTGTCGACGAAGAACAGAACGTCAGTACCGGACTGGTCGCGGAACTGCTCGGCCAGGGTCAGACCGGTCAGAGCAACACGTGCACGCGCTCCCGGAGGTTCGTTCATCTGACCATAAACCAGCGCAACCTGCGATTCCGACAGGTTGTCGGGCTTGATCACGTTCGATTCGATCATCTCGTGGTACAGGTCGTTCCCTTCACGGGTCCGTTCACCAACACCCGCGAACACGGAAAAGCCCGAGTGCACTTTTGCGATGTTGTTGATCAGTTCCATGATCAGAACGGTTTTACCAACGCCGGCACCGCCGAACAGGCCAATTTTACCGCCTTTGGCGTAGGGGGCCAGCAGGTCAACAACCTTGATGCCGGTAACCAGAATTTCCGACTCGGTCGACTGTTCGTCGAACTCGGGTGCGGGCTGGTGGATCGCGCGGGCCTCAGATGCTTCGACCGGGCCTTTTTCGTCGATCGGCTCGCCGACCACGTTCAGGATGCGGCCCAGAGTTGCGTTACCAACCGGAACCGAGATCGGTGCGCCGGTGTCGGTTACTTCTTCGCCACGGACCAGACCTTCGGTCGCGTCCATCGCGATGGTGCGGACGGTGTTTTCACCCAGGTGCTGAGCAACTTCCAACACCAGGCGCTTGCCATTGTTGGTGGTTTCCAGCGCGTTCAGAATTTCAGGCAACTGATCTTCGAACTGCACGTCAACGACGGCCCCGATGATCTGTGTGACTTTGCCTTTTGCATTCGCCATGTTTCGTCTCCGGTATGTCTCTACAGCGCTTCAGCGCCGGAAATAATTTCAATCAGCTCGTTGGTGATCACGGCCTGACGCGAGCGGTTGAACTGGATCGTGAGCTTGTCGATCATCTCACCCGCGTTGCGTGTCGCGTTGTCCATTGCGGACATCCGTGCACCTTGTTCAGACGCTCCGTTTTCGAGCAGAGCCGAGAAGATCGCGGTCGCAACCCCCTTGGGCAGCAGGTCGGCCAGAATGGCCTCTTCGCTGGGCTCGTAGTCGAAAATGGCACCGCTGTCGTCACCAGCCGCTTCGTCTTCGAACGAGGCGGGGATGATTTGCTGTGCCGTCGGGATCTGGGTCACGACGTTGACGAACTTCGAGTAGAAGATCGTGGCAACATCGAACTCAGCCCCATCAAAGCGGGACAGGATGTCTTTGGCGATGTCCTGCGCGTTGGTGTAGCCAATGCGCTTGACCTCGCTCAGGTCGACATGTCCAACGAATAGATCGCCCAAATCACGCTTGAGCGCGTCGCGGCCTTTCTTGCCGACGGTCAGAACCTTGACCGTCTTGCCCTTGCCGCGCAGCTCTTCCGCCTTTTGGCGGGCGAGCTTGGCGATGTTCGAGTTGAAGCCGCCGCACAGGCCGCGTTCAGCTGTCATCACAACCAGCAGATGGACATCATCACTGCCCGTACCACGGAGCAGCTTGGGGGCGCTGTCGCTGCCCCCGACCGACGCCGCCAGCCCCGCCATCACGGCATTGAACCGCTCGGCATAGGGGCGCGAGGCTTCGGCAGATTCCTGGGCGCGGCGCAGTTTTGCAGCCGCGACCATCTGCATGGCCTTGGTGATCTTGCGGGTCGATTTGACCGACTCGATCCTGTTTTTAAGGTCCTTAAGATTTGGCATATGCCCGCCTCTCCCTTAAGCGAAGGTTGCGGCGTATTCGTCCAGCGCAGCCTTGATCTTGTCGGAAGCCTCGCCCTTGATCTTGGGATCTTCGTCGGTGATCCACTTCAGCAGGTCGGCGTGCTTGCCGCGCAGATGCGCCAGCAGACCGGCCTCATAGCGGCCAACATCCGAGACGCTGATCTTGTCGAGGTAACCGTTGGTGCCCGCGAAGATGACGCAGACGATTTCCGCGTTGGTCAGCGGCGAGTACTGCGGCTGCTTCATAAGCTCGGTCAGACGCGCACCACGGTTCAGCAGCTGCTGGGTTGCAGCGTCAAGGTCGGAACCAAACTGCGCAAAGGCTGCCATTTCACGGTACTGAGCCAGTTCCAGCTTAACCGGACCCGCAACCGATTTCATCGCGTTGGTCTGGGCCGACGAGCCCACACGCGAAACCGACAGACCGGTGTTCACAGCAGGGCGGATGCCCTGGTAGAACAGTTCGGTTTCCAGGAAGATCTGACCGTCGGTGATCGAGATCACGTTGGTCGGAATAAACGCCGAAACGTCACCACCTTGCGTTTCGATAACCGGCAGAGCGGTCAGCGAGCCTGCACCGAAATCTTCGTTCAGCTTCGCCGAACGCTCCAGCAGGCGCGAGTGGAGGTAGAAAACGTCACCCGGATACGCTTCACGTCCGGGCGGACGACGCAGCAGCAGGGACATCTGACGATAGGAAACAGCCTGCTTCGACAGGTCATCATAGATGATCAACGCGTGGCGGCCGTTGTCACGGAAGTATTCGGCCATCGCGGTCGCCGAGTAAGGCGCCAGGAACTGCATCGGCGCCGGGTCGGACGCGGTTGCAGCCACAACGATCGAGTATTCAATCGCGCCGGACTCTTCCAGTTTCTTCACCAACTGCGCAACGGTCGAACGCTTCTGACCAACAGCCACGTAGATGCAGTACAGTTTCTTCGACTCGTCGTCGCCTGCTGCGTCGTTGTAGACTTTCTGGTTCAGAATGGTGTCCAGCGCCACGGCGGTTTTACCGGTCTGACGGTCACCGATGATCAGTTCTCGCTGGCCACGGCCAATCGGGATCATCGCGTCAACCGATTTCAGGCCGGTTGCCATCGGCTCGTGCACCGATTTACGCGGGATGATGCCGGGGGCTTTGACGTCAGCAACGCCACGTTTGGAGGCATTGATCGGGCCTTTGCCGTCCAGCGGGTTGCCCAGACCGTCCACAACGCGGCCCAGCAGTTCGTCACCAATCGGAACGTCCACGATCGAGTTGGTGCGCTTAACAGTGTCACCTTCTTTGATGTCACGGTCGGAGCCAAAGATAACGACACCAACGTTGTCGCTTTCCAGGTTCAGCGCCATGCCCATGATGCCGCCGGGGAATTCGACCATCTCACCGGCTTGCACGTTGTCCAGACCGTATACACGGGCAATCCCGTCACCGACGCTCAGCACGCGGCCGATCTCGGCCACTTCTGCTTCCTGACCAAAATTCTTGATCTGGTCCTTCAGGATTGCAGAAATCTCTGCAGCTTGGATTCCCATTTATCCGACCTCTTTCATTGCATTCTGTAGGGAGTTCAGCTTCGAACGGATCGAGCTATCGATCATTTTCGAGCCCACTTTAACGACAAGACCGCCGATGAGGCTTTCATCCACGGTCGCATTGATTGTCACGGTCTTGCCCACACGCTCGGACAGCGTTTTGGACAGTTTTTCCAGTTGGGTTTTGGTCAGCGCCTTGGCCGAGGCGACATCGGCGGTCACTTCGCCACGCTCTTCGGCCAGCATATCGCGCAGCACCTGCACCAGTTGTGGCACAACAAACAGGCGGCGCTTCTGTGCCATCAGACCCAGCGTGTTGCGCAGGATGGCGTTCAGGCCCATCTTGTCGGCAACTGCGGTGATCGCGCCCTCTTGCTCAGCGCGCGAAACCAGCGGGGATGCGATCAGGTCGCGCAGGTCTGCGCTGTCGCCCAAAGCGGCTGCCAGATCATTGATGCCGGATTCCAGACCTGCAAGGTCATTGTTCTCTTTTGCAATCTCAAAGATTGCGGTGGCATAGCGCTCGGCGATGCCTGTGGAAATCGAAGCTGGTTCGGACACGTCCACCCTTCCGATATTTGAGGCCCCTGTTTTGAGTAGCGGCCGCTACCTTGGGGCGTGAGGAAACCCCGTCCATGAAGGGCGGGGATCAAAATCACCGGGGATGTAGCAGAGGTGTTCCAACCAAGCAATACGCTATAGCGGTAACAGAATTATCCACAAACCGTTAACTTTCATGCACTTACGCCAAGTGCGACGGTTTGAACCCCCTAGCCCAGTTGAAAAATGTTACGAATATGCAGGTTTTTGCGATTCCTGTGACTTTTTTCCCGCAACTTTTGCACCCCAACGATGCTGGCTTCTTAGGCAGGCTTCAACAACCCATCCAGCGCTTTGATCGGGCGCCGCACCGCATCTTTCGTGACACTGCCGCTGGGTGGGCGGATGTGTTTTGTGACTTCGACCATCAGCACGCCTCCCGCCATGACGGTTGGCACACGCTGTCCGGTTTTTTCAATCAAGCTGCCGGATTTCAGCCAGAACCGCCGGAACGACGGCGGCATGTACAAAGCCGAACAGTGGCTTTCCGGCAGGAAGTGATGCGCCTTGAGCTGATTTTCCAGTTGCGAGGCAGAATAAGGGCGCCCAAAGCCAAACGGCGTCCTATCTGTTCGCGACCACAGCCCGGCCCGGTTGGGCACAATGAACAGCGCCTTACCGCCAGGCCCAAGAACCCGCCAGCATTCGTTCAACAGTTCCGTTGGCCGCTGCGAGGTCTCAAGCCCATGCATCACAACCAGCTTGTCGACATGCCCGGTTTCAACAGGCCAAAGGGTTTCTTCGGTCAGAACCGATACATTCGGCATCCCGGCAGGCCAGGGCATCACCCCTTGCGGTCCCGGCATCAGGCCGATCAAACGCCGCGCATCGGCAAGATAGGGGCGCAAAAGAGGTACGGCAAAACCGAACCCCACAACTGTCTGCCCCTTGGCCTCGGGCCAGATTTCCAGCAACCGCCCACGAATGGCCGCCTGCGCCGCGCGACCCAATGTGCTGCGGTAGTAGAAATTCCTCAGATCCTGCACATCAAGATGCATTGCGGACACCCGGTCAATCGGCTTAGCTGAGCGCAGTCTAGCAACGAAAGGGCAAAATACCATGCCTCTTGAGATCGTCACAATCCCCTGTCTCAGCGACAATTACGCATTTCTGGCGCATGATGCCGATAGCGGCAACACCGCTTTGATCGATGCGCCCGAAGCCGAACCGATTCTGGCCGAGTTGGACAAACGTGGCTGGACCCTGAGCCACGTGTTGCTGACGCATCACCATTATGACCATGTGGACGGCCTGGCCGCGATCCTGGAAAAACACCCCGCCACAGTGATCGGGGCTGCCGCAGACGCCCACCGCCTGCCGCCGCTGAACCAGCAGGTTGGCGATGGCGACACGTTCGAGGTGGGTGGTGAACCCGTCCAGGTCATGGATGTCTCGGGCCACACTGTGGGCCATATCGCATTCTATATGCCGCAGAGCGCGGCTGTTTTCACCGCCGATAGCCTGATGGCCATGGGCTGCGGTCGCCTGTTCGAAGGCACCGCACCGCAGATGTGGGCGTCGCTGTCAAAACTGGCCGCCCTGCCCGACGATACGCTGGTCTGCTCGGGCCACGAATACACGCAATCAAACACCAAATTCGCGCTGACGGTGGATCCGGACAACGCCGCACTGCAGAAACGTGCCGCCGAAATCGATGCAGCGCGCGCCGAAAACAGGCCCACGGTTCCGTCGACTCTGGCGTTGGAAAAGGCGACAAACCCCTTTTTACGCGCCACCGATCCATCGATTCAGACCCATCTTGGGATGGTCGGTGCAGACCCTGCTGCCGTGTTTGCGGAAATCAGGGCTAGAAAAGACAGATTCTGATGCCTATTTTCCCCACTTCGCGGCCACGGTCACAAGAAATGTGACTGTCAAGTGAAAGAAAACCCTTGAAGCCGGGCCGCGATCAACCAAACTCTAATAGTATGAGGACATGGTTGGGATGGGGATCCGGCCTAAAGCCCGCGCCCCTTCCGACCCAAGACAGAGGAGCACCCGCGTGCCTTCATTCTCGAGCACATTAGAACAAGCCATTCACGCGGCCCTGGCGGCTGCGAACGAACGGCGACACGAATTCGCCACGCTAGAGCATCTGCTGCTGGCGCTGCTGGAAGAACCGGACGCCATTCGCGTCATGAAGGCCTGCAGTGTCGATCTGGATGAACTGCGCGGCACTTTGGTCGAATTCATTGACGAAGACCTTTCAAACCTTGTGACCGACATCGACGGGTCCGAGGCTGTGCCCACGGCCGCCTTCCAGCGCGTCATTCAGCGGGCGGCGATCCACGTGCAAAGCTCGGGCCGGACCGAAGTGACCGGCGCGAATGTTCTGGTCGCCATCTTTGCCGAACGCGAAAGCAATGCGGCCTATTTCCTGCAGGAACAGGATATGACCCGCTATGACGCGGTGAATTTCATCGCACATGGCGTCGCCAAAGACCCGGCCTATGGCGAAAATCGCTCGGTTTCGGGCGCAGATCAAGTCGAGGATGAGGTTCAGGCAAGCTCGGGCGATGGTGAGCAGAAAGAAAGCGCACTTGCGAAATATTGCGTTGACCTGAACGCAAAATCCCGCGCAGGCGATGTCGACCCGCTGATTGGCCGCGCCTCTGAGGTTGAGCGTTGCATTCAGGTGCTGTGTCGCCGCCGCAAGAACAACCCGCTGCTGGTGGGTGATCCGGGCGTTGGCAAAACCGCCATCGCCGAGGGTTTGGCCCATAAGATCGTCGCGGGCGAGGCCCCCGATGTGCTGTCCGAGACCACGATTTACTCGCTGGACATGGGCGCGCTGCTGGCAGGCACCCGCTACCGCGGCGATTTCGAGGAACGCCTGAAGGCGGTCGTGACCGAGTTGGAGGATCACCCCGACGCGGTGCTGTTCATCGACGAAATTCACACCGTGATCGGTGCCGGTGCGACCTCGGGCGGCGCGATGGACGCCTCGAACCTGCTGAAACCTGCGCTGCAGGGCGGCAAGCTGCGCACCATGGGCTCGACCACCTATAAGGAATTCCGCCAGCATTTCGAAAAGGACCGCGCGCTGAGCCGCCGGTTCCAGAAGATCGACGTGAATGAACCTTCGGTCGAAGACAGCGTGAAAATCCTGCGTGGTCTGAAACCCTATTTCGAAGAGCATCACGAGATCAAATATACCGCCGACGCGATCAAAACCGCGGTGGAGCTGGCCGCGCGCTATATCAATGACCGCAAGCTGCCCGACAAGGCCATCGACGTCATCGATGAGGCAGGTGCCGCGCAGCATCTGGTCGCGGAAAGCAAGCGTCGCAAAACCATCGGCGTCAAAGAGATTGAGGCCGTCGTGGCCAAGATCGCCCGCATTCCGCCCAAGAATGTCACTAAGGATGATGCCGAGGTTCTGAAGGACCTTGAAACCTCGTTGAAACGGGTGGTGTTCGGTCAGGACGATGCCATCGTGGCGCTGTCCAGCGCGATCAAACTGGCCCGTGCCGGTCTGCGCGAGCCTGAAAAACCCATCGGCAACTACCTGTTCGCCGGCCCGACCGGTGTGGGTAAAACCGAGGTCGCCAAGCAATTGGCAGATACGCTGGGCGTCGAACTTCTGCGCTTTGACATGTCGGAATACATGGAGAAACACGCAGTTTCCCGTCTGATCGGTGCCCCTCCGGGCTATGTCGGGTTCGATCAGGGCGGTCTGTTGACCGACGGCGTCGACCAGCATCCGCATTGCGTGCTGCTGCTGGACGAGATCGAGAAAGCGCACCCGGACGTGTTCAACATCCTGCTGCAGGTGATGGACCATGGCGAGTTGACCGATCACAACGGCCGCACGGTGAATTTCCGCAACGTGGTTCTTATCATGACCTCGAACGCTGGTGCGCAGGAACAGGCCAAAGCGGCTATCGGCTTTGCCCGTGACCGCCGCGAAGGCGAAGACACCGCCGCGATTGAACGCACGTTCACGCCGGAATTCCGCAACCGTCTGGATGCCGTGATCTCCTTCGCGCCGTTGCCGAAAGAGGTGATCCTGCAGGTGGTCGAAAAGTTCGTTCTACAACTGGAAGCGCAGCTGCTGGACCGCAACGTGACCATCGACCTGACCCGCAAAGCCGCCGAATGGCTGGCTGACAAGGGCTATGACGACAAGATGGGCGCCCGCCCGCTGGGCCGTGTCATTCAGGAGCACATCAAGAAACCTCTGGCCGAGGAGCTGCTGTTCGGCAAGCTGGCCAAAGGCGGTGTGGTGCGTGTCTCGGTCAAGAAGGGTGAACTGAACCTGGAAATCTTCGGTCCAGATCAGCCGCGTATTCCGGGCGACAAGCCTCCGCTGTTGACGGCGGATTGATCCGGTAGACAAAGAAAACCCGCCCTCTGAGGCGGGTTTTTTAACGTACCGTGCTAGCGAAAGCCGGGATCGGAAATTGGCGATCTTATGCGAGCTGCTTTTTGACTCCACGCAGCCCGGTAATACGCAGACGCCAACCGATAGGCATAGCGCGGCCCCTTTAGGCCCTGAGACATCGCAGACAAAAGCGCTATGCCAATATCCCGCGCTTTTCTGATCCGCCCGGCTTTGGCAGGAGTGAAATACTCAAAATCGATGAACCGGATGCGGTGCCCGTCCCAGCACATGTCCCGAAAGGCGGGTCGCCCATGGGCGAGGTCGGCTGCGTGCAGACGGGCCAAAGCTTGTCCCGCCGCGCTGCATGCTTTTTCTTTTTCCGCAACGGAAATGACCTGACAAAGCTTGGTCAAACTGGTGCCCGCATCTTCGATCGCAAGAAAGCCGTCGCCTTCCATCAGGATCGCGGGAACGGGAGCTCCCCAACTCCACAGCAGACGGTGAGAGCGCCGATCCCGGTCAAACGCCTTTTGCGGCAGACCCTTTACCAGCCATAGAAAGGGGCTCGAACGTTCCACACGTTTCAGCCAGAACGCTGAACCATTGCGGGTTTGATGCCGCGCCATGCGTTGGTATGGCGCGCGCAGGGCGTCTTTCACAGCTTGTTCCAGATCTGAAGTGTCTTCTTGCACCATCTGCACCTGTTCAACCTATGGTGCAGATATAGGGGCTGTGCTCTCGTTTTTCATCATGCGCGCGGGCCAAAAACGTCTGAAACCGGCGCGTTTCAAGACAATACAGCAGACCCGAGCCCCGCCGCTATCTTTCGGTCAGTTTCAACTCAATCCGCCGGTTCTGGGCGCGCGCTTCTGGCGTGTCCGCCGGGTTGACGGGCTGGAATTCACCGAACCCATTGGCTGCCAGCCGGTTGGGCGGAATACCCAGCGCCTCGACCATATAACGCACCACGGACAGGGCACGCCCCTGGCTCAGCTCCCAATTGTTGCGATACCGGCCTGTTCCGGCCAGAGGCACGTTATCCGTATGCCCGTCCACCCGGATCACCCAGTTCAGCCCCTCGGGGATTTCCGCCGCGACACTGCGCAGGATGGCGGCAACCTTGGCGACCTCTTGCTGGCCGACCGGGGACAATACGGCCGATCCGGTGTCAAACAGCACCTCGGATGAGAAGACAAAGCGGTCGCCTTCGATCCGCACGCCGTCTTCATCGCCCAGAACCTCGCGCAGGCGGCCGAAAAACTCGGACCGGTATTGCTGCAAGTCTTCTGCCTGCGCCGCCAGATCCTCGGCTTGGGCGGCTAGCTCTTCGGCCTCGGCCTCCAGCCTGATCCGTTCAGCCTCTTCCAGCAGACGGCGACGGCGTTCCTCGGACGCGGCCCGCGCAAGGGCTGCGTTCAGGTCCTGACCCAGCGATTGAATGCGGATATCGGCGGCCGCGTTGCGCTCTTCATAGTCGTCCAGCAGCGCCTGCAATCCACCCAGTTGTTCGCGCAGCGCCGCCATCTGCTGGTTCAGCAAGGCCGTTTCGCGTTGCGCTTTTTCCGAAATTGCCTGTTCTGCCGACAGCGTATCGCGCGCCACGGCCAAAAGGGCCGCACGGTCTTCGGCCAATGTGCGCTGTTCCTGCGCCTCGGCCTGTGCTTCGCTTTGGGCGGCCAGGGCGGCGTCAAGCCGGGCGCGCAGGTCTTCGCCGTTCAACTCACCAAATTGCTGCTCCAAAGCCTCTTTGGCGGCTTGCGCTGCGGCCAGCAGGGTCAGGGTTTCCTCGGCCTCTCTGCGCTGCGCTTCCAAGGCCAGCGTCATGGCCGTCAGTTCAGCATCCGCGTTCTGCAGACGGTTGCGCAGGTTTTCGGCGGCGGCAGCTTCGGCCAGCTTAGCGGCCTCTTCCGCGCTCAGCTGTTCTTCCAGCTCTGAGATTTGGGTCGCTTGCGCGGCATCGCTTTGTTCCAGATCGGCGACCAGAGCCTCAAGCGCTTCGCGTTGGGCGGCGGCAAGGCGCGCGGCCTCGGTCTGTTCGTCAATCTCGGCCCGGCTTTGGGCCAGGGCAAGGTTCAACGCCTCGCGCTGATCCTGCAAATCGGCAATCTCACCCTGCGCACGCTCTTGATCCAGCAACAGCGCGGCCACCTGATCTTCGAAATCCGTCAGGCGAATTTGGGTTTGCACCAATTCGCCTTCCACCTGCGACAAGGTCGAGTTCAGAACCCCCAGCCGCGCCTCTAACCGGCTATTTTCCTGCTCTTCCAGACCGAGGGCCCCGACCAGCGCCGCAACCTCGTCCGACAGGGCCGTCAACTCATCCTCTTGACCCGAGATCGTCTCGCGCAGCACAAACTGGACCACCATGAAGATGGTCAGCACAAAGGTCAGCACCATCAACAACCCGGTGATCGCATCCACAAAACCCGGCCAGACCGAGCCTTGGAAACGCTGACCTGTGCGGCGGGAAAGAGCCATAGCTTACTCTCCGTCCGGAGCGGTGCGCACGGCGCCTCGGGGCAAGGTCAGCGCCTTGACCAGCAGTTCGATGTCTTTGCGCAGCTCGCTCATGCTTTCCTGGCGACCGGCCGAGATTTCTTCGAGAATACGCAGCAACTGCACATCCATCGACCGCAGGCGCATGCGGCTTTCGGCGTCGATGCCGTCGCCGGTGCCCTGTTCGCGCATGTGATCCAACAAGGCGTCCTGTCCCAAAGCCACCCGTTCCAGCGCGGCCGTCACGCCATCGTTGTTCGACTGGCGTTGATTCATCTCACCGATGGAATCCGCCAACTGCCCCAGCCGCGACGACACTGCCGCGCGGTCGGCCTCTTGCGCGGTGAACAGATCCTGAAGCGCGTTCATCTGTTCGGACATTGCGTCCAGCACCGGGGTCAGAACGGCCAGTTCGGCTCCGCCCTCATCACTGCCGGCAAAACCGACACGGGTGATCGAGGACAGCCATTCCTCAAGCTCGCGATAGAACCGGTTTTGACCGTGTCCCGCGAATAGCTCCAACAGGCCAACGATCAACGATCCGGCCAGACCCAGCAGCGACGAGCCAAAGGCCACGCCCATGCCCTGCAATTGCGATTCCAGCCCGACCATGAGGCGGTTGAAGACGGCCAGCCCCTCTTCACCCTCTTGCGGGTTCAGGCTGCGGATGGTGTCGACAATGGCGGGCACGGTTGTGGCCAGGCCAAAGAACGTACCCAAAAGGCCAAGGTAAATCAGAACATTGGTGATATAGCGCGTGATCTCACGCTCTTCCTCAATCCGCTCGGCCACGGAATCCAGAATGGACCGGGTCGAGGTCGAGCTGATCTGCGACCGCGCGCCCCGCACACGTAGAAGTGATGCCAGCGGCGCCAGCAATTGCGGTGTGCGCGCGTCTTCGCGGACGACTCCGCCGACGAAGGCTTCGATCCAGCGCACCGACCCGATCAGCTGTGTTACCTGATAGAAACAGGCCAGCACACCGACGAAAAACACCAGCAGGATAAAGCCGTTCAGGTAAGGGTTGGCGTAGAAAACCGGCAGAACATAGGGCAGCGCCATAAAAACCCCGAACCCCGCCAGACCGATTGCGACCAGCATCGTAACGATCTGACGAATGGGTTGCGAGAAATGCGGTCTCGCGCCCTGATGTGCCTGCGCCATGCGCGTGGTTCCCGGTATTTTGCCTGCTCTGCGCTGAATCTAGCGAAATAACGCCGGTGACGCCAAGGGTTTATGAAGTGATGTCGCGCACCCGTTGCGCTAACCACTCAAGATCGGGATCGCGCAGGTCGATCTCGGCCAGATGTTCGGCCGTATTGTACAGGTATTCGGTGTTCGGCCCGCGCCCGCCGACAGCATGGGCGATGATCTGGGCCTGTTCCTCAAGCGGCATGCCGCCGCAATACTGAACGTGATCCGCGTCGATCACATAGGTCACGGCATTCACAACTTCGCCCGTGTTCAGATGCACATCCAGCATCTTTTCAACATAGGCGGATGAGATCAGCTCGCGTTCGCGCAATTCGTGCAGGGTGCGCTCCTCGTGCCCCGCCTCAACCGCCAGGGCCAGCCCCTTGCACTGCGCGCCTGCCTGTTCATCCAGCGCCAGCACAAGGCCGGGATGATCCTCGGTCCCGCGGTGGTGAATCGAGCTCATGCAGAAAGACCGGGCATAGCCGTGCAACGTGGCGCGTTCGCTGCGGGCCACCGGAAAGCCCGGATTCCACAGCAGCGATCCATATCCGAAAACCCACATCGTCATAGCACTGGTCCTTGCCCGTTTCGGCCTATAAACATCAATTCCAAGGCGGGAAAAAGGGCCATCTGTCATGCGCGGTCTGGTGCGGGTTATCATTTTCATCTTTGTTGCGTGGAGCGCCTATTGGTTCGTCGCCGGGTTCGGGCTGCGCAATGCGATCACCACATGGTTCGACAAACAGCAGGAACAGGGCTGGCAGGCGGATTTCTCGGATGTGGAAACCGCTGGGTATCCGTTCCACCACATGACACGTCTGAACAGCCCCGCGCTGGCTGATCCAGTGAACGGCACCGCCTGGAGCGCGGACTGGATCGAGTTTCAAAGCCCCGCAATCTGGCCCGGTCGTCAGGTGCTGCGTTTTGCCGAAACACCGCAGCGT
Organism: Ruegeria sp. BE1; assembly: GCF_056538885.1. Taxonomy (NCBI): domain Bacteria; kingdom Pseudomonadati; phylum Pseudomonadota; class Alphaproteobacteria; order Rhodobacterales; family Roseobacteraceae; genus Ruegeria; species Ruegeria sp. BE1. Next base: position 308,143 of record NZ_JBQFTY010000001.1, on the reverse strand, counting down.
TTGTCCTATTACGATCAGACAGCGACCATCCAAGCAGGCGATCTGCAGGCAGAATTGCAATTGCAACCCGGCGTCGCGCTGGTGCTTGAGAAAATGGCGCTGACCGCAGGCCCATGGTCCGTCACCGATGACGCCGAGGCATTGGCGGGCGGGGAAACGTTGGCGCTGGTTATGGAACAGACCGAAACCCCCGAGGCTTACGTGATCGGCGCCCGGATCGACGGCTTTACCCCCGGCGACGACCTGCGAGAGCTGATGCGCTCGGCCACCACCCTGCCGCAAGCGTTCGAGACGCTTGAGCTGGACATGACCGCAACCTTCGACAAACCTTGGGATCGCTCGGCGCTGGAGGAAAGCAGGCCACAACCCACCCATATTGATCTGCGTCTGGCCGAGATGAAATGGGGCGCCCTGCGTCTGTTCGCTGCTGGCGAGTTGGAGGTCGACCAACAGGGTATCCCCACGGGCGAGATCGCCATCAAGGCCGAAAACTGGCGCGACATGATCGCCATGGCCAACGCGGCGGGTGCCCTACCCGACCAGGCGGTTGATCCGGTCACGCGGGCGTTGAACTTCATGGCAGGATTGGGCGGCAATCCCAACGCGCTGGACCTGCAACTGAATTTCCGCGACGGCTTTGTTGCGCTCGGACCTTTGCCGCTGGGACCTGCCCCGCGTCTGATCCTGCGTTAGCGACAGTATGGCCCGCGACGATGGCGCGCGGTGTCCAGATGGAAATGATCCTTGTGATACCGGTCGGCATTCGGCCCCAGAACGGTGCCAAAAGGGCCACAGGCCGCACGCCAGATCTTGGTCAGCTGACGCTTTGACGGGTTCTTGCGCCAGCCGCTCAGGACGGTCACGACCTCTCCATCCGCCATTTTAAAGCCCGAGATATCGATGGCCCGGCCTTTGCCATGCTCCGAGATTTTCGCGCCTTTGCGGTTGTTGCGGGTCCGGCAGGCATAATGGGCGGCAACCTGTAGTTCGACCACCGGACCACGCCGTTTGAACGTTGGCTTGACCGATTTGTCGACCCATTTGTTCAGCGCGATGGCGGTGCCACAATCCATTGTCGACGGGCGGCTCAGCTTTACGCCCGAGACCGATGTGATCTGAACCGCATCCTTGATACCACAGGCCTTGATCCGGCCCGGCACATTGCCGACGGGCTTGCCCTGAACATCGATGTCGCCACAGACCGAGCTTTTGCGCAGCTTGCGTTTCTTCAGAAACGCCTGTTGCTCCAGCGCTTTGGGGCGCAGATAAGGCATCAGTGACGTATCGGGCCCCAGCAGGGGCACATCCAGCGGGCGCGCCGCCACGGCCAGTACCTGTGGGGATTGTGGCCGCAAGACGGGCCGAATATTCGCAGAAGCATCGGGACTGGCGAAGGCCAGAACCACCGGCGCTGAGGGCCGCGCGACAGGAATCAACGACTGTTCAGGAGGAGAGGATTGGGACAGGCCCGCCGTGGCTGCCAGACATCCGATCACCAACCCTGCCCAAACATGCCTCATGAACTTTTAGCCCCACGCCCAAAGTCCGGCGCATCCGTATCCTGACCCGCGTCGATAATGCCGCGTCGGATCGCACGAGTTCGGGTGAAATAGTCAAACAGCTGCTCCCCATCCCCGGTTCGGATCGCACGTTGCAGGGCAAAAAGCTCTTCGGTGAAGCGCCCCAGAATTTCCAGCGTGGCGTCCTTGTTGGTCAGGAACACGTCGCGCCACATGGTCGGGTCCGAGGCCGCGATCCGCGTGAAATCCCGAAACCCCGCCGCCGAATACTTGATAACCTCGCTATCGGTGACACGGCGTAAATCGTCGGCCACACCCACCATCGTATAAGCGATCAGGTGCGGCGCGTGCGAGGTGACGGCAAGAACCAGATCGTGGTGATCGGCATCCATCTCATCAACATTGGCACCCATGCCTTCCCACAACGCCCGCAGGCGAGCAATGGCCTCAGGGTCCGAGCCCACAACCGGAACCAGCAGGGACCAGCGGTTGTCAAACAGCTCGGCAAAGCCCGATTCAGGGCCGGAATGCTCTGTCCCGGCCAGCGGATGTGCGGGGATGAAGTGCACGCCCTCGGGGATATGAGGCGATACCGCCTCGATCACATGGCGCTTAACGGACCCCACGTCGGTCAACGTGGCGCCCGGCTTCAAAACCGACGCGATATCAGCGGCCACAGCACCCATTGCGCCAACAGGCACGCAGAGCACCACCAGATCAGCGCCTTCCACGGCCTCTCTCGCGGTGTCGCACACCCGGTCACATAAACCGATCTGCCGCGCTGTTTCACGCGTCGTCTCGGACCGGGCATAACCGGTAACCTCACCTGCGAGTCCAGCGCGTTTGATCGCCCAGAACATGGACGACGCGATCAGGCCCAAACCGATCAGGGCGACACGATCATAAACCTGGCTCATGCAGTGCCCCCTTTAAATGCGGTGATCGCCGCGACGACGCGGCGACAAGCGTCTTCATCGCCCACGGTAATGCGCAGTGCATTGGGCAGGTTGTACCCCGCCACGCGGCGCACGATCAGACCCTGAGTTTTCAGGTAGTCGTCACAGGCCTCGGCCTCGACCCGATCGGCGAACCGTGCGAGAATAAAATTGGTGCAGGACGCATCCGACGGCACACCGACCTTGGCCAGTTCGTCAGACAACCAAGCTCGCAAGCGGGCGTTTTCGGCCTGACAGAAGGACAGGAATTCCACATCATTCACCGCCGCCTCTGCCGCGGCCAAAGCCGTCAGCGACAGGTTGAACGGCTGGCGGACCCGGTTCAGCACATCGATGATGGACTGCGCCGCATAGCCCCACCCGACACGCATACCGCCCAGGCCATACACCTTGGAAAAGGTCCGGGTCATGATCACATTCTCGAACCGATCCACCAGCGACGCACCGCCATCGAACCCGTCGACAAACTCGGCATAGGCCCCGTCGATCACCATCAGGCAGGTTTGCGGCAGCGCCTTGGCCAGCCGCACCAGTTCAGCCTCAGCGATCATGGTCGAAGTCGGATTGCCCGGATTGGTCACGAACACGATCCGCGTCTGCGCAGTGACAGCAGACAGGATATTGTCCACATCTACATGACGGTCCTTTTCGGGCACCACCACGGGCGTTGCACCCGCCATCCGCGCGATGATCGGGTACATGGAAAACCCATGCTCGGTATAGATGACCTCATCCCCCGGCCCGGCATAAGCCTGGGCGATGAATTGCAGCACCTCATCGCTGCCCACACCGCAAATGATCCGCGCCGGGTCCAGCCCGTGGCGTGACCCGATTGCCGTCCGCAAAGGAGCGTGATCGGTGCTGGGATAACGATGCAGGGTGGCCGCACTGTCGCGCACCGCCTCTATGGCCTTGGGGCTGGGACCAAACGGATTTTCGTTCGAACTCAGCTTGATCACATGCTCAACCCCGGCCACATGCGACTGGCCGCCCTGATAGAGCGCGATGTCCATAATGCCTGGTTGAGGGGTGATCTTTGTCATAAGAGGCTCCGTTTATTGAAGCCTCTCATACCTGTCTCAACGCCTTGAGAAAAGCGGCAATTCCGTCACGCCGCTTTGAAGCGGGCCGTCGCCGGGTCGGCGCTGTATAGCGGCGCGAATTCCTCGGTCCTGCGGGACAGCTCATTGACGCTGTCGATGATGAGCTGAACCGTCTCCTCGCTCATCAGATACGAGAAATTCAACCGCACCCAGCCGGGCTTCTTCATCTCCTCCCCCGCCGACAGCTGCGCATGCAACTGATCCGAGGCGTCGCGATCAATCCCCAGCAAACGATGCGCGTAAGGCCCCGCACAGGCACACCCACCGCGAGCCTGAATGCCATAAATGTCGCTCAGCATTCGGGTGAATAGTTGCTGGTGAACCGGCCGCCCGGAATTGTCCCCCACAAGGAATGAGAAGATCGGCAGCCGATGCGAAGTTTTGGCACCCAACAAGGTCAGGTTGGGGTTGTCCTGCCACCCCTGAACCGCCATTCGATTGAACCGCGCCTCGCGCCGTTCGATTTCATCCGTGCCAACCACATCTTTGACAATAAAGGCCAGTGCGGCCCGAATATCGCCAATGACGTTGGGTGTCCCGGCCTCCTCTCGCGTGGCCAAATCCGCGCTATAATCATGCCGCCAGGGCGAGACGAAACTGACCGTCCCCCCGCCCGGCCAACTGGGGCATGTCCGCGTCACCGCTTTCTGGTTGACGACCAGCACCCCAGACGCGCCCGGCCCGCCCGGAAACTTGTGCGGAGATACCACAATGGCATCCTTGCGCGCATCCGCAGGCCCCATATCGATCGGCAGGTACGGCCCCCCGCCGGCGTAATCCCACACAGATAGGGCCCCATGCGCCTTAAGCAGGCGCGTCACCGGGTCAGTATCCGTGATAATCCCCGTGACATTTGATGCGGCCGAAAACGCTCCGATGATCAGATCCGCACCTGCATGCGCAACCAGAGCTTGCTCCAACGCCTGCAAATCCACACCGCCCTCTGAACCTTCGGGTATCTCAACCACCTGCGCCTTGCTTTCGCGCCAAGGCAGGATATTCGAGTGATGCTCATACGGTCCGATCAGGACGACCGGCGCGTCAGCGGCCTCAACCCCCAGCAAATTCACTAAACGGTTCAAACCCGCAGTCGCGCCAGACCCGGCGAAGATCACGGCATCCTCCTGAGCGGCCCCAACGATGCGGGCAATCTCAGCCCGCGCATCGCGGCGCAGACGCGTCATGTAGGAACCGCAATATGACGCCTCGGTATGACTGTTGGCATAGAAAGGCAGCACATGTTCGGCAACAAAGTCTTCCACCTGCCGCAGCGCCCGCCCCGAAGCTACGTAATCCGCATAAACCAGCGGTACATCCCCATGCAGACCCGGGATCAGAACGTTCTCTCCGATCAACCCGTCGCGCAGGCGGGACATACGATTGGCAGTCTCAAGGTCTGCACGAAATTTGGACAAGGTCATGATCCAGGCTCCATATTGCCGGACTAATATGATTGACTCTGGTTGGAAAAATTTCACATTTTTTCTCACACTTTCCGAAAATTTTGTGTCATATGATTAGAAATGTCAGAAAAAATAGATCATATAGACAAACGCCTCCTGCAAGAGCTGCAAACCGACGCCACGCTATCCCAACGCGAACTGGCAGACCGGGTCGGCCTGTCCCAAAACGCCTGCTGGCGTCGCCTCAAGGCTCTGAACGAAAACGGCGTGATCACTGGATCAACCGCACAGATTGCGCGCGAAAAGCTGGGGCTCAGCCTTGTGGTCTTCGTCATGCTGCGCACCCGGCACCACTCGGCGGACTGGCTGCAAGCCTTCCGCAACCACGTGCTGACCATACCCGAAGTGGTCGATTTCCACCGCATCGGCGGCGACTATGACTATCAGTTGAAAGTCGTGACCGAGGATATGGCATCCTACGACAAGGTCTACCAACGCCTGATCGAAAAGGTCGAACTGGACAGCGTCACATCGTATTTCGCGATGGAGGCCATCGCCGAAGGCCGCCCCCTTCCCCTCTGATCCGCATTTTCACCTGTCCCCAAATATCCCGGGGGAGTCGCACCGCGACGGGGGCAGAGCCCCCCACAAACAAAAAAAGACCGCGCTGAAAGCGCGGCCCTTTGGATCACATTTGTCAGCGAAGATCAGTTCTTCGCGTAGAATTCGACGACCAGGTTCGGTTCCATCATGACAGGGTAAGGCACATCGCTCAGACCCGGTGCGCGAACGAAAGTCGCGGTCATTTTCGAATGGTCGGCGTCGATGTAGTCAGGCACATCACGCTCGGCCAGCGCAACAGCTTCCAGAACAACAGCCAGCTGCTTGGATTTGTCACGCACTTCGATCACGTCACCTTCTTTGACACGGTAGGACGGGATGTTGACCCGCTTGCCGTTCACTTTGACATGGCCGTGGTTCACGAACTGACGTGCGGCAAAAACGGTCGGTACGAACTTAGCGCGGTACACAACAGCGTCCAGGCGGCGCTCCAGCAGACCGATCAGGTTTTCACCGGTATCGCCTTTGACACGCTCGGCTTCGGCGTAGATGCGGCGGAACTGCTTCTCGGTCAGGTCGCCATAGTAGCCTTTCAGCTTCTGCTTGGCACGCAACTGCAGACCAAAGTCCGACAGTTTACCCTTGCGGCGCTGGCCATGCTGGCCGGGGCCGTATTCACGACGGTTGACCGGGGATTTCGGACGACCCCAGATGTTTTCGCCCATCCGGCGGTCGATTTTGTACTTGGCAGACGTGCGTTTGGTCACGGCTGATCTCCTTTATTGTGGCATTTCAGCTTGATCCGAAAACCGGTTCCCACTTTTCGGGCCGAAATAGCGTCTCCGCTCGGACCGTATGGTTACAGTTCAGACCAGCATCATGCCGGGTTATAAAGGGCGTTGTCCTCTTGAGGTTTCCCCCATGACAGGCATCCCCTTACGGGGGCCACCAACACCAATGAAGCCGCGCTTATATCCATGGGATCGGCAGAGTCAACAGACCATACCGTGCCACTGCTAAATTTAGGGAAGAATACGCCAATTCAGGCGCAGACTATTCGGCAGCGAACCTGCTTGTCGCCGCAACTTTCTGTTCTGAGCCGCTTGCGCCCTCTGCATGCCGGGTCGGAAACGCAACTACTGTGCCAGCCGCCGAGGACAAACCACCGGCGTGAACACTGCTCTCTCGGATATCACTGATCCAGAAGTCCTGATCCCGCTCGGGGCAGTCTCCTTCGAAAATCAGCATGGGAACAGCCTGACCCAAAACAGGATACAAAGCTGCGGTAAACGTCTGCGCACCATTGGTCAGGCTCAACAGACCCTTTGCCTCTGCCGAGAGGTCCTCAACCCGAGCGCAATGATCCAGTGTTGCCGCGCTGTTGCCGCGATCATCGCCGGTCCATTCGGGTGCTTGTCCGGATGTTTCGACCAGGTAACGCGCCTGTCCGCGCCATGACCACGCAGCCCCAATCTCAAGAAAGGACAAAGGCGCTGCCTCCAGCCCGTCTATTTCCGTCTGGTTCCAGAAAATTGCTGCTCGACCGCTTTGTCCGGTTCTCATTGTACCCGCCTGCACTATCAACACACACATGCTCACTGAGCATTCCTTATCAACGAAGAATAAGGCGTAAAAGAGACCTTTCAGCGACGTTCACGAAATTGTTGCCAAAGAGATTCAGCTAATAGTCAAAGGCGGCAAGCCAATTCAGCCAATAAGAAATCACATTAAGACTTTTTCACATCAAAGCCGGTCCAAGCTGACGCAATCGGCGCCCAAAGCCCCTGAGAATCATGTATTGGGACACCTTGGCGTCGAACACATCGCCGCAAAACAGTAAATCTGGTATAGTATCGGAAGAATTAGCTCAGATATTTGCCATGATTACGCGTCAAAATCATTCAGCCTGTTGCCGGGGTCGGCTTCGCCAAAGCCTGATTCTTGCGATTGCGTTCTTGCTGATGACAGCGATTGCCTCTGATGCAAAGCGCATCGCCCTGGTCATTGGCAATGCGGAATATGAGCATGTCTCGAACATACCGAACCCGGTCAACGACGCGCGGGACATCGCAGATGCGCTCGGCCGGATCGGGTTCGAAGTTACAGAGAAATACAATCTGGACTATCGCGAAATGCGGCTTTCGCTACGGGATTTTTCTGAAAAAACCACCGATGCTGAGGTGGTGCTGGTCTATTTCGCAGGGCACGGGATCGAGATTGACAACACCAATTACCTCATCCCGACGAATGCTGAGTTGAAAAGCGATAAAGACGTGGAGTTTGAAGCCATCCGGCTGGAAACGATGCTGAATGCGGTATCGTCATCCAAGGGGCTAAAACTGGTCCTTGTCGATGCCTGCCGGAACAACCCCTTTGTCTCGGATATGGTTCGTACCACGGCAACCCGATCCATTGGTCAGGGGTTGGGTCGTATCGATCCGGGTGGCGTACTTGTCGGCTATTCCGCACGTGGCAGCACTCTGGCGCTTGATGGGGACGGCCGCAACAGCCCGTATGCGCAAGCCATTCTGGAACACATCGAGGTTCCGGGTCTGGAGCTTGGGAAACTATTTCGGAAAGTCCGGGATTCAGTCTTTGACCAAACAGAAGGGTATCAGGAACCGTTCACTTACGGCTCTTTACCCGGGCATGATATTTTCCTTGTCCCAGCGGCCGTTGAGATTCCCTCGGCCGCGACAAATCAAAACACAGCCCCCCCGACGGATGAGAGGGAGCAATCCGCCCGGCGAATTTTGAACGAAGCGACAGGTCTGGATGACGATGCGGTAAGGAAAGGCGCGCTCGAGATGATCGCCCAGCTTTATCCTGAAACGCAGGCGGGGCGGGACGCGGCGGAAATGGCACGCAACCTCGACAGGCAACCGGACCCGGCAGCCACGCAACCCGCGGCGCAGTCGGCTTCTGAGCCTTCAGATTCTGCCGAAGATCAGGCGGCTTTGGCAAAAGACGAGAGCAATACCGCCCAAAGCGCCGAAACCGCATTGAACCTTGGCCGAACTGACTACCGCAACATCCAGCGCGGTCTGAATGCGTTAGGTTATTCCGCCGGGCCTGTTGACGGCATTTTCGGAACCCGCTCACGCGACGCGCTGAGACGGTTTCAGGCCCAAAGTGGCACGGACCGCACTGGATACCTGACGGCTCAGAGCTTTACCGTGCTGAAGAACGCAGCCGGACCCGAACCGGTGACGCGCAGCGAAGCCCAGAAGAAAGACACAACGCTCGCTGCTCTGCCCAATTCGGGCACCAGCAGCGCGAACCCTTTCTACGGGGACTACATCGTCGACATAAGGCGACGCCCGGATCCCAAGGGCAGTGATGCGGGATCAAGCACCAAGCTTGTCCTGCAATTGCAATACCGCAAGTCTGCCAACGGCTTTCGCCTGATCAACGCCAGAGAATACGCGTTGGGCGGGTCATCACGATCCAAGAACTATAAGTCGTCTCTGTCGGATACAGGGGCTTTGCGTGTTTCAGGACGCACCAACTTTTTGTTTAAAAGCTCATCGGTCAAGCCGTTTTCGATCAATCACACCCTGCCTGCCAGTTTCAAAAAGGGAAAGTCCCTGACCTTCACTGCCGGCAGGTTTGACAAGAATTGGTTCGTGGATGTGAAAGTCACCCGGCGGTGACTATTTAGCCATTGCGTTTTACAGTAAGGACTTGGGGGCTTTGGCCTCGATAACCAAAATCTCTGTCGCGCCGTCGTCATGGCGAAAGCTGCTGAGGACCGGCCAATCCCGTTGCGCATCAATCAGATCGGCGGTCGCCTGTGTCATGCAAACCGGGCGAAACCCTTCGGCGTCTGGGGACAGTGTCTTGATCCGGTTTTCCAGACGTGCAGCAACATTGATGGTGTCGCCGATCACATTGTAATGCAGCGAACCGCTGACACCTAGCGTACCGCCGATCGCCTCACCGCTGTTCAGTGCGACGCGCAGCCGGTAGGGCGGCGGCTGGCCATCGCCCGTGTTCAGTGCGAGTGTTGCCGCGCGCAAGGCATGCGCGCAGCGCAGCGCGGCCAAAGCGTTGGCGCGATGCTCTGCATCGGTTTCACTCGGCACCGGAGCGCCAAAGATCACCAATATCCCGTCCCCCGTGAATTTCTCGACAAAACCGCCATGATCGCGGGCCACTTCGCCCAAGCGGTCCAACAGGCGCGACACCCAAGCCATGAAGTCACCGGCATTCATCGCGTTTCCGATGCGGGTGGACCCTTCGATATCCGCCAGCAGCGCGGTGACAAACAGGCGCTGCGATCTCGGCTTACCACCAGATAACAGCTTTTTACGCTGCTGCCAGATTTCCTGCGAAAGCGCGTCCGACAGGTGTGAGGAAAACACCTGTGCGATGACCCTTCGCTGGTTGCGAGACACCACTGCGATGACAGTGAACCCGGCCAGAAATCCAATAGCCCAACCCAAAAAGGAAGCGGAAACCGGCATCAATAGCGCATTCTTCTGGAACAACGACAGGCCAAGGAACAAGACCGTGCCCCCCAACACGGCACATCCCATCGCATAGAGTGTCTTGCGCATAAACACTGCAAGGCTAGCGGCCAGAAAGACTGACATGAAAACCAATACTGCACTGGCCTGATCGTTCAGCGAGCGCAAGACCGGACGCGCGCCCCTTGCGTAATCGATCAGTTGTTGAACGATGGCTGCATGCAATTCGGCCCCGAATGCAAAATCGGCCCCGGTTGACCGATTCAGCGGTGTCAAAAAATAGTCTTTGACCGAGTGGCTGGTGACGCCAATGATCACAGCCTTGTTTTCAAATTGCCCTGCGGCACCTTTTGCCAGCACGTCCATTGCTGGAATATGTTGCACTACGGGCAAAGCGTTCTGATAGTCGATGACGATTTGATACCCCGCCGTATCAACGTTTCGGAACAGGTTTGTCCCGGGCTCCAAGGGGCCCACGTCGGTGTCCCCGAAGGACAGGTTACGAGGGTTCGACGCGCTAGTCTGCAACGCCTGTCTGTTTGAAAAAGCCGACGCCATTCTAAGCGGCAGAGACAACGCGATCCCGTCCGCCGTGTTGACCAATAGCAGTGCGCGCCGCGCCACCCCGTCCGGGTCTATGGGAATGTCCGAAAACCCGGCTTGCGCGCCCTCTGGTGCGGTGATCCCGGCATCTTTGCCGCTTGGCAGTTTCGACACCACAAAGACCCGAGGGGATTTCAGAATTTCGATCAGATCCTCGCGCCCTTCTCCGGCAGGACGGTCGCGGTAGATATCTATGCCGACAGCCGCAGCGCCGTCATCTAGGACTGTCTTAACCAATTGGGCGATCTGCATGTCTGCAACCGGCCAGCCCCATTTGCCAAGTTCGTTGTCCGAGATTGAGATAAGGACAACATCGGGAACACTCTGGCCTTTTGCCAAGACCGAGGTGGTCCAGTCATATTGCAACAGCTCCAACGGCTCTAACTTGCCCTTGCTGCGCAAACCGACCAACAGACCACCCAAAAGGATCGTAATGATCCCTACGACGGCCCAACGTCGCCACAAGGGCATCAAAGACGATGTCAGCTTCCACGAAGAGTTCACCGTCAACGATCAACACCAGCGGTCGAAAGTAGCAAATCCAGGTGCCCGGGGTTTAGCGCATTCACCCGACCGCTCAGGCTTATCTCAACCACGTTTGACAACGCATCGAACCATATTCCGGCGGCAGCCGGGTTGTCGTTTTTCAACCGGTCTGGAACACGCTCAATCAGGCTTTTTGAATGGGCAATAACTGCGTTAGAGTTTTGATCAAGCAGCGCGACAGACCATTCGTAAACCCGATCAGGTTCCAGTTGGTAACCCACGCGCTCTAGGTTCAGTCCAAAGTCTCCTGGCGGGAACGGCCCGGTGAGCATCAGTTCCACACCGGTTGAATCAATGGGTTTCAAACCGACAATCAGGTCACCTCGGTGACCCTGTTGCAAACGCCAGACCAAAGGCGGCCAGGGCAAGGTGGTAAGCCCGCCACCTTGCGGAACCAAGAGCTTGAGGTTTTCGGCGTTCTCGGTCGCAGATCCCCCTCTGGTCCCTGCACCCATACGATCTTGGGGAACACCTATGTCCGGGGGAACGAAAACGACGCTTTCTGAGCTTTCATCCGTTTCCGAATTGGCATCAGCAAGGGCGTTCCGACCAGTCGAAAAACTCAAAACCAGCCCCAGAACAAAACCCGTTATGGCTACATTCAAACAAGACACACTGCGTCTCTCGAAAAAGCGAAAATGAAATGAAATCGACCTTCAGCCTAGGCCGGAATACACTGTAAGTCCAGTTTTCGAAGGGTTTGGAGTGTGTCACACAGGGCAACACAACTCTTGGCAGTTTTTTTCTAACTTGCACAATCTGCCCGAAAGCAACATGCTTTTCCTGCCTGGATTGGCCCCACAACTGTCGTCATGCGGTGCGCAATCCATTTGCAGATTCAAAGGATAGATGGGCGCAGGTTGACAAATTCTTATGACATATTGCCAAGGCTCATGATGCGCGCCGCTGTTTTCGTATTCTTTCTTGTTTTTCTAACCTTAGCTGGCACGGCCCACGCTCAGCGCGTCATCTCACTGCCGGAAAAGGGCGGCCTTTACGCCGCTTATGTCGTGCCCACCGATGCCTTCGACCGCGTGGACGTTCAACTGATCGTTCTGTCCGGTTCCTACGATGACCCCAAGCCTTCCGGTACAGCCCACCTGACCGAGCATCTGGCCGCATTCTCTGCGGATTCTGCGGTACTGAGACGGCCCCGAGAACGCGATATCTTTGCCACCACATACAATGTCGCAACAGTCTACATAAACTCTGGCATGCCTGATGAAACAGAAAAGCTGCTTAGGTTGTCCCGTGCTGTTCTGGACACCCCCGAATTGCCAAAAGGTTTTGCAAAAAGTGAAATTGAGATCGTTCAGCGCGAAACACTGCTGCGGGAAAGGCAGTCTCCGTTTCGGTGGCTCAGACGGATCGCCTTGCAGAACCTCTACGGAACCCCTCGTGGACGTGCCAACAACACCATTGATGACCTACCCAAGCTGAGCCTTGAGGCGGCCTATCAGTTCCACAAAGAGCATTACGCGCCCTCCAACGTGACCCTGATTGTTTCGGGCAAGATAGAACCCGAGACCGCCGCCGAACTTATCGAGCGGATATTTGGCGATACCGAACCTTCGGTCGTGCCACCAAAGCCGTGGCTGGATCATAAGCCCGATCCGCAACTTCAGTTTGTTGAAAGGCTGGAATCGGATCGATTGCTGCACGACACGATTCAAATTGCGAAATTCGTGGACTTTCAGGACCACCCCTCCAGCTTTGATATGCAGGGGGCGTTTTTCATAACGTCCACCATTATTGGCGACCGTCTTGCCAAGGCGCTCTACCATGAAGACGAACGGTTTCTGAACATCGACGCAGATTGGTTCTTTGCGAAAAATGCCGATCTTGAACTGACAGTGGATATGCAGCTGATGCCGGGTTTCACCCTGGCCGAAGCGCATGAAAGCTTTAACAATGCCATGGCGACCTTGCTGGATGAGCCAATCACCAGGAAAGAGATACGCCAGGCCCGCCAACAAGATATCGTCTATGCCCAAAACGCCATGCGCCGTCCGGTGGCGTTCATGTCTTTTCTCAAAAACCTGGCGGCTGACGGCTTTCCACCGATCACCCCTTCGAAATTTTCCGAAATACTAAGCATGACGACGGATCAGGAAGTCATCGATTTCGCGGAAAAGGTTATGCAACCCTCGGCCATTTCCGTCGTTCTGGCTGAAAAAGTGAACTAGAATGACAACGATCAAAACCCATTTCGTCGCGTTTGCCTTTGCCCTTACCAGCCTTTTACACACACAGCAGGCCGCGGCAGAACTGATCGCGGCGACGGGCGAGACACGCACCGCCACTCTTAATCCACTTCACAATGGTATGTCGGCATTGACCCTGGTGTGGGATATCGACGAGCCAACACTGGAACGTGTCTCGGCGCTGAGGGCGAGCCTTGCGAGCATCGCAACAGGGGGGACGTCCAGCCGCTCCTCCTTTCAAATTGGCACATTTCTGGACTTGAAAGGGGTCAGGCAACATGTCGATTCCGATAAACGTCATCTTCTGCTGACGGTCTCGGCCCCAAACGAGGTTTTTCCCGAAACCCTTGTGCACCTTGAGAATATCCTGCTGGAACCCGCGTACAGCAGCGGCTGGTACGCGCGGCAACTTCAATATGTCAGCCCAATCGATTCAATCATAACAAGACGGCCAGACCATGTTCTCGGCGAAATCTCGGTGTATCTTGAGCACCCGCACGGCGAAGCAAAAAACGGCGAAGACGTCCGATTTGGGCGCCCCTCTCAGGCCATTCTGCGCTCAGAAAATCCCGAAGTGGAACGTCGCATGACAAGGCTGATCCAAAAGCTTCCAAAGGCAGAATGGAAACTGCCCTTCTCGAAATGGGCCAAACTATTGTCGGGTGAAGGGGAACAGGAATTTGCCCTGCCGAAAGGGACCATTCATTTCCCCGATCCTGACTCCAGCGAAATGCTGATCTTGCTCGTCAAGGCGCAAGAATTCACGGATGAGACCAGTCAGGTTGGCGCTAACGTCTTGTTGGATTACGTGGGGGCCAATCAAGGCTCGGAAATGTTCCGAGTTATTCGGCAGGAAATGCGCGCCGCTTACGATCCGCGGACGGATTTCATCGTAATGGGTAAAAACAGAGCGATTATGTCGCTCAGCGCAACTGTCGAAGCTCCCAATTGGCCGACGGTCTACAGTACAATGCAGCAAATTTACGGCGAGACACGCAGCGGATCTATCGATCAGGAAGGTCTGCAGATACAGTTCGGGAGGCTGGACAGAACGTACTACAGCGATTTCTACAGCGATCCTGTCTGGGCTGCATGGCAGTACCTGCACGAGCACCCCAAAGGTGTTGACGGCAGCATCAGTCTCCCGCTTTTTCAGGCGTTCGGAACGATCTCTCTGACCGAAGTCGCCGCAGATTCAGACAAGCTATTGCCGCCTTTGGATGACTATCTTCTCATCCTGATCGGAGGGGGTACCGCACCGGCAACCCCCCTTAAATCGTCCGGCTATTGCGCCCTGCCCAAAAGCGCCCGGCTCAGCTATTGTCTTGATCGGCTGTCAAACGTCCAGATGTCGGAAAAGCATAAGAGTGCCAAAATTGGGACCCCTAAAAACGAATCGCGCTCAACTATTTGGTTTTTAAAGGAAAAATTTCCCAACATTCGTGTAAAGCCATAAGCATGCCAAGTTCAAGGAAAGTGGGTTTTGTTAGGCCGAGGATTGCCTCGCCAAGGCGAAGAAAGCGAAGCTCTTTACGAATTTCTGGAAGAGTTGGACAAACACTATTCAGAGAACTTCCCGGGCCAGAAAACAGACAGAAAAAACCGCCTCGCTGTAAAGTGGTTGGAAACACTTCGCGAAGGTAGAAAATCTCTGAGATCTGAATTTGATTTTTTGCTTGGTTTACTCAAAGGCTAACAGATGCATTCGGTTGAAGAGAAATTCCAAAAAAGTAAATTGTGGACAAAAATTGGGGACGAATGGACGTCAACACGCAATAGACGTGCGTTATTTGAAGACTGGACGTGTTTCTTGCACGGAGCGCTTATTGGGTTTGCCATTCTCATTGTGACTTTGCCAACCGGCCCCCTAAAGGTTGCCGTCGCGCTCGGGTGGCTGGTCACTCTCTTAGCCTGCATCATCGCCAACTGCGTTCTCTTTGCGTTCAGTCGTCGAGAATGGAAGATATTCAACAAAATTGTTTCGTTAGATCCTGCGGCAGCCAATCATCCCTGGTTTTCGGGGAAGCTTGGAAAAGTACTAGCGTTCATCCAGCGTCGAAAAATTCGCGCTGCTTTGTTTGACGATAGTTACGTATTCCCAGTTCAATCACTCAAAAAGTTGCTGTGAAGCCTTAAAATGACCAAGAAAAGAGATCGTACGAAGACCCGTGCTTTTGAGATAGAGGCCTCTGCTTATATTGAAAACTTGCGAAAACGTGTTTCCGAGCAACCTTTGGGCCATGAAACTGTATATTCTAGTCAACAAGTCACCACAGCGTTACGCTCTTTGACTGAGATCGAAAGGCAGATCGGCACGCATCAAAACAAACTGCATATATCTTATGCGCGCTCCAATGGCGCCAAGCCAGGACGCCGAGTATGTAAGACTCCCGATCGCGTAGCCTTAGCCACCAAAATGCTCGAAGCGGGCTTTTCTGGGTTGGAAATCCACCAAGCTATAAAGAACATCGCTGGCCCCAGTATTGCACGGTCTACCTATTATCTTTGGCAAAAACGGAGACTGGCCGCGGATCATGATGGCCGGATCGCGATCAACCAGTATTATCAGCTAGGGAGGTAGCGAGCATGAGCGACTTACCCCTGGACAAGCTGCCCAAAGCGTCCTTTGATTTTCTACAAAGGCTGGCGGCGGAAAATGACGTTTCTATAGTGGAGCAGGCAATGCAGGTGCTGAATGATGCCCTCTCGCCCAGTACAACCAATGAGGACCCACTGGAGATCACCACACCGCAGTTGCAAGAAAACATGGATTTGTTGATCGCAGCCTACGATCGTCAGCCGATATTTGTTACGGATGATGACCACGGACAGTTTGTGATAATGCCGGTCGAGGAATTCAAAAAGATGTCGGTCCCGGAGTAACAGGCAATTTCTGTAGCGTTCGCGCTTGTAAGACAGCCCAAGTCGCTCTGAAAAACAGAATTTTCGAAACATTGTCGCTGGCCCATTGTTCGCTTGCGAATTCGCGGCTTTGTCCGGCTAACACTAGGTGCGCCCTGCGTATTCTTACGGTGCTACGAAATCCTGTTGCAATTGCTAGAGCCGCAAGTCAATTTCGAGTGTCACTATTTCTTAAATGTCTTACTAGCTATTCGCGCCCCAATGACTACGAACAACATACCAATAATAGTCGGCATTGTTAATTTCTCATTCCAGCCGACATACGCTGCTAGAGCCGCAATCACGATCGACAAGTAATTCCACGTGTTGATCTTGTCTGCGGGTGCCACTTCGCAACCTTTAGACAAGTAGTACTGGGCAAACGTTGTTGCAAATCCAAGGGCAATAATTGGCAGGAATGTTTCCGGTTGCGGTGTTTGCCAATTGAGCAAGCAAAGCGGGATGGAAAGAACGAAGCTGACTATTGTGAAGTAGACCATCTGGCGATCCGGAGACTCGGTGTCGGACATTTTCCATATCACGACAGTCGCTGCACCACCCAACAGTCCGGACATCAATCCGGCACCCATTCCGAAATAGTTTCTGAGGTCAAAGCTATATTGCAACGTTGGGTCGACGACGAGGGCAACACCAAAGAATGCCACTAGTACTCCCATCCAAACCGTAGTTGCAGAAATTCGCCGCAGGAATACTAGTGCTAGGATAGGCACAAACACAGGGCTGGTAGAAAGCAGCAACACTGCGGTAGCGAGTTCGATCTGCGACACTGCGTAGAAATAGCAATACAATACTGCAAGAGAAAGTGACGACCGGAGCAAATGAAGTCCAACTCGCTTGCTTTTCAGGTCCCTAAAAGCTGAAGGGCGAAACGCTACTAGAAAGCCTCCGAATATCAGCATGCTCAGGAGATTGCGCCAAAAAACCAGTTGCACCGGTGAAATATCCTGCAATGCAAGCTTCACTGCCGCGCCAGCCGCTGCGAACATTGCCGCAGAGATGCAAATGTAGATAGAACCGAGCAGGATATTGTCCTGGCGCCCGGGCAATACCGTGGCAGAATTAGACATGAGCACTGACCACGGCGTATTTCTCTGTCCAGCAAACACTTTCGCGCCCTTCACTCTTGAAGCGCGATTTCATGCCATCAATCCCCAAACGATGCACCGAAGAGTTGATTATCCGTTCACTCATAAACGTGGGGATCCAACGATCTTCCAGCCTTTGCCAATAATTGTCCGCTGGCACTTCTACGTTTGTGACAGATTCAGTAACTTCGACTTTTGAAAAAGTGTCCCGCATAGCTTCAAATGCATCCGCGTAACGATCCGCACGAAAAAACATGTCCGTAGCATGCAACTCATTCTCGACTGCCGGTAGCCATTCATCCGGAAATGCCCAAGGATACCATTCAGGTGTCATGTTCCTTGCCTGAATTACAATTCTGCCTCCCGGGCGTAGCGAGGAAGCCAACTCTCCGAAGACTTCTTTGAATTCGTCATGTCCCACATAATGGGCGGATTGCATGAAGTAGATACAGTCAAATAAGTCCGGCTCTCCGGAATCGCCAACTCTCTTGGCAAACTCCTGTGCTGATTGGCATTTTCTGGACAATCGATTGGCAGCGTCAGGATTTCGGTTCGCAACTTGTCGGGCTTGCACGTCTATAAGATCGGGTGACGGATCAATCGCAGTAATCCTGATGCCAGGGCTGCGTTCCAAAAACAGCATTGCCCAATAACAGGGCCCGGCACCAACATCCGCGAGAGACTGTTGCTTTCCGTCTCTTTGTTCCCCATGAAGAATTGGTAACATCGTTTCACACACCCAGTCGTCGAACTTGGGGCCAAATGTGAAATTTTCTGCGAAGTTTGATTGATAGCTTGAAAACGGATTGTTCTTGCTCAAGTCAGTTTTCATAGTTGAGCCTCGCCATTTTCAAAGACAACTTTCCACTGCAATATCCTGATATCCTGCCGTAAGCCCGTCGGGTAGAATGGGTCTTCTTCAACCAGGGATTGGACCGCAGCCTCGTGCTTCGCTTCCACAACCCACAGACCGCCAGCTCCTGCACCCGAAATCAGATCGAACAATGGACCCGCGCTGAGGACCGTTTCCTTGTTCCGCCCGAGAAACGCTAAGTGATCTTTCATGTGTTCTTGTCGCTTGTGGGCAAAATCTTCGTTGTCTGTGAATTGAACGATGAACCGCATCTGACATCTCCCTTTTCGGCGAGACTATGGCGATGGCCGCGGTTCTTAAAACATCAAGAACTGAAAGTAGGGATTGCAATTGTTGCTGCCCCAGAGCCTCAGGCTTTGGTTTGTAGCCCCTATACCTCAGAGAATATTTGCTCCAACCAAGCCGTCACCACCTGCACACGTTGCGTTTTGACAAGGTTCGGATGCGTCAGGAGCCACAGTTCGCGCTTTGGCAGATCTCGATACCCAGTTAGCTCAGAGACTTGAGAAATGTCGGCCGCAACTATTTTGGGAAGCAACGTTTTACCTAGACCCGCCATCACCGCGCCAACCAAGCCTTCTGCATCATTAAAGCTGATGTTACTAACGGCTTCCCCAGACACTTCAGAGTAATTGCTGATCCACTTGGCGTTAGGGAGTTGGGTCATGTCAGCTTCGTAAGACAACCACGGTAAAGCGCTTGCATCATTTCTAGGGTGCAATTCGGGATTTGCCGAATATACACCATATTCGAGAGTGCCAATTTTTCGCGTCAGAACATCCAGTTCTGTCACAGGCCGGGACAACCTGATTGCCAGATCCGCCTCTCGGCTCATCATGCTCAGATCTGCTGGCACGCCGACCAATTCCAGCTTCAATTTTGGGTTTTGCTTCAGCAGTTTATGCGCGTGCATGGTCAATAGCCGATTGGAGATCAACGGTACGGTGGTTAGGCGAACAACCCCGGCGGGAAGGGCTTGGGTGCCCAGTGCTTGCTCCAATCCGGCCTCGACTTCGAATTCGGCCTGTTGCAGTCGCTCAAACAAGCTTTCTCCTGAATTCGTCAGCATCATCCCCTTGGGAGTTCGTTCAAATAGGTCCAGGCCGAGGCGGTTCTCAACGGAACTCACATATCTGGAAACTGTACTTTCGGTCATTCCAAGATTGGTGGCGGCGCTTTTGAGTGATCGGGATCGCGCAACCTCAAGGACGATTCGCAGCGATCGCCAGTCAATCTGAGCATGAATTCCTGCAATAGGGGGTTGCGCCATTTCGGGCTCCTCATCTCTAGCGCGAGCGCTACCCATGTCATGAAACTTATTTTGAGAGGTCGTCAATGATCTTCTTGGTATTGATCTTAACGTATGTTGTTTCAGCTACTGTCCTACCGTTTCCAAACTGGACGTCATTCCGGGTAGCAATTATCGCAACTTTGACCGCACCGGAAATCACACTCCGGCAACGAATGAGTATGCTTCTATATTTGCTCAGAGAGGTAGCGCTCTTGCCGGTATGGGCTTTGTTCTGGGTGGCGGATGAAGTCTTATTCGCGACCTATCACGATCAGAATATTCGAGAGCCCATATTCATTATTTCGCAACCTCGAAGCGGAACTACGTTTTTATTACGCACGTTATCCGAAGATAAGGATAGCTTTCTAAGCGTCAAACATCTGGAGTGGCGGTACCCTTACATAACATTTTGGATTCTGATGGACTGGCTGGGCCTTCGCCCCTGGTTGGAAAATCGAAGCTATTGGCCAAATACTGAGCTGGGAAACACCTGTAAAAAAATCCATGCACATGTGCTTGGGAATTACGAAGAATTTGGCATCTTCCTGGAAGAGCGGTTTTTCCACCATTACTTTGTTTTTCGTAGGTTCCCATTCAAACCGGTTTTGGATCGAGTCTCTCGCTTTGACAGCCTTTCCAACGCTGACAAAGACATAATGATTTCGACCTTTTTGCGCGTCATCCGAAAGGTGTACTTTTATCGTGGCGATGAAGAGATTTTTCTCGCAAAAGAAAACGAGTCGGTTGAGTTTTGTCGATCTGTGATCGACAGGCTGCCGGACGCCCGGCTCTTGATGATTTGCCGTGAGCCGCAGCCGATGCTCAATTCCTACCTGACGATGTCTGTGACATGCACTCAAGTCAAGCATGGGGTCGACCCAACGCCCCGTATTGGCTGGAACCAAATGAACACAGCGTTTAGGCGCGATCAATGCCGCCAGTTTGTCGAATTCTGGAACGAGTATCGGCTGCGCCGTCAGGCTATACTCGTATCATTTCAAGACTTTACAACAGATATTCAAGGGACGACCACGCGGATCTACAAGCAATTCAGCATCAATTTGAGCGAAGAATTCCTGAGGTATCTGGAGCAAGCTCAGGCAAAGCAAGACAAGCGAAACAGTGGTTACGAGAACCTTACGTGCTCGGAAGAAGGCTTCGAATTCTATAGCGAATTTGTAAGGCGAGCGACTCTTTCAAAAAGATCATTGGAGGCTGCGCAATGAATATTCTTGGATTGAACTATATTTTTCATGATTCCTCGGCATGTCTGATAAAGGATGGCGAAATAGCATTCGCAGTTGAAGAGGAGCGGCTCTCACGATCCAAGCACACGCAGAGCTTCCCGAATTTATCGATCAATGAAACTCTGGAGCAAACCGGTACATCACCAGATGAAATCCATCATATTGCAGTTTCAATAAATCCGGGAAAAGCGGATCACGCAAAATTGGCCTACGCTTCGGCACTGCAAGAACGCAAGGGCGATTTTCTTGACTACGAATTTGAACGCCTGAAGCAGCGCCATCTGACGTTCTGGGATTGGTACAACGACACCTGGCCAGAATGGTCGGCACATCGCCCCAAAGTCCATTTCATTGATCATCATCTGGCTCATGCAGCAGGGACCTACTTCGCATCGCCGTGGGAGCGGGCAGCATTACTATCAATTGACGGTTGGGGGGAATGGTCAACAACATGGGTAGGTAGAGCTCAAAAGAACGAAGTTGAGGCTTTCGGGGAAAGCTTTTTCCCTCACTCACTCGGAGTCTTTTATTCTGTTGCAACTCAGTTTTGTGGATTCCAAGCAAACTATGATGAGGGAAAAACCATGGGGCTCGCCCCGTGTGGAGATCCTTCTCGCTTTTATGACGTGGTTGCGTCCATGGTTGACGTATCAGACGATCTGAGCGTCAGGCTGGACCTGAAATGGTTTGATTTCCCAGCTCTCGGGCGACGCCTGTTCAGCCGACAGTTTCTTGAGCAGTTCGGATCGCCACGCCTGCCAGGACAAGAAATTCTACAACATCATATTGATGTTGCTGCCGCGTTCCAGTTGGTTCTTGAAGAAACAATCTTAAAGATTGCCCGCAAGCTTCGACAACGTACTGAAGAGAAACATCTGGTTTTTGCTGGCGGTGTGGCTCTCAATAGCGTGGTTAATGGCAGGATTGTCCGAGAAGGAATTTTCGAAGATATCTTCCTGATGCCGGGCGCCGGAGACAATGGCACTAGTATTGGGGCAGCCGCGTATGTGCATTCAAAAACGCTGAAGTCAGAGAAAAGAATAATACACAGCACACCATATCTGGGGCGCGCTTATTCGGAAGAAGAAATTGAAATGGCCTTGCAGTCAGCAAAGGTACCGTATCAAAAATCGGACGATGTCTACGGCGAGATTGCGAGCGTATTGCATGATGGAATGATTGTCGGTTGGTTTCAGGGCAGAATGGAATTTGGCCCCCGCGCCCTTGGCGCACGTAGCATTCTAGCCGATCCGACGAAGCCGGACATGAAACGAAAAATCAATGCAGAGGTGAAGCATCGGGAACCGTTCCGACCATTCGCGCCTTCGGTGGTCCAAGAAAGAGCACAGGAGTACTTTGATATCGATGTTAACGTTCCCTACATGCTGAAAGTTGCACCCGTGCGCGATGACGTGCAAGCCCACATTCCCGCAATCGTTCATGTGGATGGGTCAGCCCGCCTCCAGACGGTAGATTCGAAAGTAGCCCCGGAATATCATCGCTTGATTTCGGCTTTTGGCGAAATTTCGGGCCATCCTGTCCTATTGAATACAAGTTTCAATGTTATGGGAGAGCCGATTGTCGAGTCGCCAACCGATGCCCTTCGTTGTTTTTATTCTACCGGCATAGACGTTTTGGCATTGGGGCCATTCGTGGTACGCAAAGGGGTCGAAGCTGCTAAGGTCAGCCAAAGCATAGCAGCTCAATAGTCTTTGCCCTTTGGGCTTCGCTAGCCTTATCTGACCGACGTTGAATTTCCGGCTATCGTCAATTGCTCAACTTTTCCGGGGCCGTTTGGTGCCGGATGCCCTACTCAACCAGAGATCGCTTCACATAACACCCCTTCAGCGATGTTCGCGGTCCGTTACAGCCCAAGAAATCAGCGCAGGGTTGTGCGTTCGGACAGTCTTGGAAGTTGCATCCGGCGTCGTCGCTGTAAATCTGCCCATCAATCTCAAGGCTATTTTGATACCCCGATGGTGTTTCCGCTTCTTACGCCGGCCAAGCCGACAGGATGTCGGACGTGGGACAGTTGTGTTCAAGAAAGGGTCGAAGGCCCCTGTTGGTTGCGGCCTCACTGTTTCAAAGGATGAATACGTGAAACTGGTAACACATTTGGAAGCGGCAAATCTGGGTGACAAAGAGCTGCGCTTCCCGCTCAACGAAACATTTGATGCTCCGGTTCGTGATCCAACTCGGCGGTGACAGCGATTGCGCAATGTGCCGAATCTCGTATGTGAAAAAATGCCGCCCACAGAAGGCGCTTTTTAGTTGTGCACGACTTCACATCCCCTAAAATGCTGACAACACAAGAGGTTAGCCAATGAAAATTGATTTTATTGAGGTTGGAAATTTTCGAAAACTCCTTGCAACAAGGATAGAGTTCTCTCCGGAAAAAACCATCTTTGTCGGGGCGAACAACAGCGGAAAGACTTCCGCTATGCTCGCGATGCGAAAATTTCTGAGCCAGTCCGGAAGAGCATTCAGAATTCATGACTTCACTTTGAGCCACATTCCCGAGCTCGAGAAGATTGGCGATATCTGGGAGAATTATGACCCAACCTCCGGCGTTGCTGCACCAGCAAATTTGGAAGAATGGGTTTCTTTACTTCCTCATCTGGACCTATGGCTAAAAGTTTCAGACGGTGAATTTCACTATGTTAGCTCAATGATGCCCAACCTGAATTGGTCAGGTGGTTTGATTGGAATTCGCCTAAGGCTTGAGCCATCGAATATCGAAGAGCTTTTTGACGATTTCCGTAAAGCAAGAGGTGAGGCGAAAGAGCTTTTCGAGGCCGCAGTTGCGAGGGCAAAAGCTCAAGCTGAAGAATGCAATAGCGAATATGTCGAGCCCAAGATGCCGTTTTGGCCGTCTGACCTTCCAGAGTATTTGGAACGCCAAATACCCAAACGCTTTAAACTGTGCGTATACCCTCTTGACCCGAAGAAAATAGAGAAACCAGAGGCAATGCGCGCACGCCCTCAGCTGCTCAACCCATCAGCACGACAATTGAAAGAAGATCCATTAGATAAGTTAATCAGGGTGAATTTTGAACCCGCACAGCGTGGCATGAGCGACGATGGAGAAGTGAGTGGTGCGGACGATAGGTCAGAAGCATTTCCGGGAAGAAAGCTCTCCAGTCAACTGAGCTACTATCATGAAAAGCACCTTGATCCTACTGAGAATCCGTCACCAGATGATCTTGGCGCACTAGAAGCCATTGATACAGCGAGGAAAGCTTTCGATCAGAGGATAGACGAAGCATTCAAACCGGCTTTTAAAGAAGTCGAAGGAATGAACTATCCAGGTGTCACTGACCCGCATATTCAAGTTTCTTCCGAGTTAAAGGCTGGGGAAATTCTTCAGCATAGAACTACAGTCTCCTATGCGATGGGACCGTCCTCGTCGCACCGGTTGATGCGACTTCCAGAAAATCAAAATGGGCTGGGCTATCAAAACTTGATTTCAATGGTTTTCAAACTTATGCGCTTCCGGGATGCCTGGATGCGAGTTGGAAAGGCAGAGAAATCTGATGATACTGTTTTTGAACCAATTCACCTAGTGTTGCTTGAAGAGCCAGAGGCACACCTGCACGTTCAAGTTCAACAAGTCTTCATTAAGAAAGCCTATCAAGTACTGCGTGATCATGATCGACTGCGCAAGAGCCCTCACCTAACGACTCAACTCGTTATCAGCACTCACTCAAGTCATGTCGCGCACGAAACTCCGTTCAATTGCTTGAGGTATTTTCGTCGGCTACCAGCAGGCATGGTAACAAAAGTGCCCACCTCGACAGTGGTAAACCTCAAGGAGGTTTTCGGGGACAACGAAAAAGACACCCAGGACTTTGTCACAAGATATCTCCGGACTCAGCACTCAGACCTTTTTTTTGCCGATGCTGCAATACTTATAGAAGGTTCAGCAGAAAGAATGTTAGTTCCTCTCTTTATCAGGGAACATTTTTCCTTTTTACATCAGTGCTTCGTCACACTCTTGGAAATCAACGGTAGCCACGCACATAGGCTCGAAGAGTTAATCAACAAGCTTGGTTTACTGACGCTAGTGATTACGGACATTGATGCTTCAAAAAAAGGTGAGGGTGAAAATGCGAAGCTAAAATCTGTATTGCCTCAAATGGGTGATGAACAAGTCACGACTAATGCGACCCTCAAGAAATGGCTTCCGAAGAAGTCAAGTCTAGATGAGTTGGTAAATCTACCATCCAAAAAGAAAATTGAGTGTTCAGACCCTCTGTTTGCCGTTCGTGTTGCATATCAAACTGCAATCAAGAAAAAACAGGGGGATAACACCATTGAGATAATCCCCAGCACATTTGAAGATTCGCTCGCGCTTGAGAATGAAGAATATTTCAAAAGCCTTGACGGGTACGGAATGACAAAAAAATTCCGAGAAGCCCTCGCATACCTGCCTGACTGGAACGCAGTTGCAAAGGAGATGTTCTGCGCGCTCGAAAATGGAAGCAAGGCTTCATTTGCACTTGATGTACTGAGTGGTGATGGGTTCGAAAAAATAAATCCTCCAAATTATATCGGAGAGGGTTTGGGATGGCTGGAACAGCGACTTCAAACCAAAAAGTCAGACGTATTGGCTGGAGAAGCCGACAATGACTGAGCAAGTGAACGATGACAATGTGGACGATGCGGTTGATGAGAAAATACAAAACTGCCTAAATCTCGATTCTCTAAAAAGTTTTTTCCTTTTTGCGGGAGCTGGCTCGGGTAAAACTAAATCTCTTGTGAAGGCTATTGATTACCTTCGGTCGGTTGACGATTCCTCTTTGGCTAATCGTAGGTGGCTACAAGTGAGAGGCAAAAAAGTTGCTGTCATCACGTTCACTAAGGCTGCCCGTGACGAGATTGTTGAAAGAACTAAACAAGACCCATTAGTAGTTGTTAATACAATACATTCGTTCGCATGGCAGTTAATTCGCGATCATCAGTCCGACATACGTGAGTGGTTGGAAAATGATCTCGCTTCATCCATTGCGACTATGGAGGCAGAACAAGCAAACCGAAGACGCCGAGATACAAAAATTTTCGTGGATACCGAACGCTCAATTTCGTCAAAAATGGAAAGGCTATCCACGCTCAACGAGATTCCAGAGTTTGTCTATAATCCATCAGGCGATAACAGTGGCAGAGACTCGCTCAGCCACGGGGAAGTTCTCAAGATAGTCACCAGCTTACTATTAGAGAAACCCACGATCCAGCAGGTACTCGTCGATGGCTTTCCGGTTTTATTGATTGATGAAAGCCAAGATACCAATCGTCATCTTCTAGAAGCGATATTGCATACTGAAGAAAATCATCGTGGTAGCTTCTGTGTCGGTCTTTTAGGGGATACAATGCAGAGGATTTATGCTGATGGGCATCAGGGCTTGGGAAAGCAAGATTTTATTCCGGCAGAGTGGGCGCAACCTGCGAAGAAAATGAACCACAGAAGCCGATCTCGGATTGTTGATTTGATAAATCAAATTCGTTCCCCGGTTGATAAGCAACGTCAGAGAGCGAGGGAAGATAAACCTGGTGGGTGCGTTAGGATATTCATCGTAAACCGCTTGAAGCAAGAACATCCTCTCGATTTGGAGCATGAAGTACGTATGTTGATGGCGCAAGCCTCCGGCGATGGGTTATGGACCGCAGATGCGAGTAATGGAAGCTCTTCAGTCAAAACACTCATACTTGAACATCATATGGCTGCGGCAAGAATGGGTTTCAGCGATCTGTTCGATCCTCTTTATCAGGTAAACAATGACGCCTTTCGAACTGGTCTTCTTGAAGGGTCGTTGCCGGGGTTACGGTTTTTTTGCTCTGATATTTCCGATCTGATTGACGCAATAACTGAAGGGGATGAGTTCGCGATATCCAGAATTCTACAAGATAGATCACCCCTTCTTTCAAAAGAAGCGCTCAAGGGTGCCGGCCAACGGCAACAAGGTGTTCTGCAAGAGGCAAAAGATGCAGTTGAGAAATTTCGTGAACTAATACAGGTCAATCCTGACCCTTCATTGCAAGAGTTGTTGAATTTGACTGCTGCGGTGAGAATGTTTTCTGTGCCTCGAGCATTCACACCGTTTGTTGGAGGGAGACCGTCTGAGTATGAAGATAGAGACCCGGACGAGTGGGAACCGGATGAGTGGGAAAAAGAAATAGCAGCCTGGCGCGCGGCACTTGCTGCACCATTGAGCCAAGCCCGATTGTATATTTCGTATGTAAATGGCTTGACGGGGTTTGACACGCACCAGGGTGTAAAAGGTTTGGAGTTTCCACGCGTTATGGTCGTTATTAACGATGCTGAGGCAAGGGGATTCTTATTCAGCTACGATAAACTTTTCGGCGCAAAGGAGAAAAGTAAAAGAGATATCGACAACGAAACGGCTGGAATTGACAACGCTTTGGATCGTACTCGTCGGCTTTTCTATGTGACCGCAAGCAGGGCAAAAGACAGTTTGGCTATTGTCGCATACACAGACAATCCGGCGGCTGTTCAAGCTACAGTTCTTGATGGCGGGCTTTTTAAAGAGGAAGAGATGGTCTTGATTGAATGACATATCTAGTGAGCGGATACTCGAAATTCTAACCAAATTGCACGCTGGCACCCGGCTAAGTAGCAAATATCTTAGGGGCGCTATCAAGACACCGCGGGGAAACTGAGCAAGCGTTTCTCGCGAATGCACGTGAGTTTCCTTTTTGGTGGCTTAGTGTTTCCCTAGGTTAGACCTGGGCAATATAGAACGTGATCCTTTGAGGCGGAAACGGGGTGGTTCGTCGACTTGCGACCGCGTTGATCAGCTAGCTCGGAAAAAGAAAATTCTGTGCACTCGGGCAGCAGGGAGAATATGGCGCCCCTTTTCAGTCCGTTAGCCAGTGCAGGCGCGTTTGGATGGAAGCCCGGTCACGATCTGAAGGCTTGGGGTTTCTCCAGGCCATCACGGCCGCCGTTCGGTGTAACCTCCGTGAGTGTCCGAGACGCGCAACGAACGGGTCATTCAAGGTGGCTATTCAAACGGCTCTTTTCAGAAGATCGCATGCCAAACTCTTCAAAACTTCCTACAAGCACACACGCCTTTATCGGTTCGCTATCGTTTCCAACGTTAAATTTCCACCCCTGTCGCTTGCCGACACTTGCGTCAAGTGGATGCTACGATCCGAACAGATTTCATGCATCCATCTTTTGTTTTCATCTGAACAATTCCTACCAAGAATAACACTTCTAGGTTTTGGCATTGGTAGTGGCCTCGTTGCGTAAGACTCACCAATTAGCGTTACAATTCTCCATTCTTTTTCATAAGCCCAGTCGTCTTCCTTGATAATCGCAATATAATGACCGAATAAGTTGTTAAACCGCTCCTCTCCCGGCCTCTTGCGCAAATAGTTCGTAATGTCCCTCTGCTTCTTTGAATAAAAGACAGGATAGCACATTCTACGTCTCAAATCGCTGTAGTTGAGCGCCCCAAAATCATACTCGATTGCGAATCCTTTGTGCGAATCTGAATAGTGCGACCACATGAGTGTTGATCTCAATGTTGCTGATAAAGACAAAACGCCAACGTTTTTTCTCATACCTTCAGAGGTTTCTTGAACCAGCTTATGGTTTGCCCAATCCTGCACAAACTTTAGAGTTTTTCTTACCTCTTCCTCATGTTCATGCGGATGAGTTAGAAAAACCTCATCCATTAGCTTCTCCATGAATTCAGATGACGTAATTGGTCGCCGAATCCCTGCATTATAGTGCTGAGAGACCTTGGAACTATTTGTTCGTAGTTCTTTAACCCGAGCTTCGAGCTCTTCTCTACTTAGATCGTCAACGACCATCGCATCGGGGCGGAAAAATGCCCCGCATTCGTTGGGATCATTGAGCTTGCCAGCCGATGCTGTCCAAAGTGTATTGTTGAGAAACGCGTCTTTGTGGGATTCGGTAAATGATCGAAATTTATAAAGAGAGGATGGAACATGGGGGTGCTTGACCATGTAGGCACCTTCGATATCCAAGCGATCGACGTCATAATGAAAAAGTTTTTTTATGAACTGTCGCTTCCAAGTTTCCAATGAAAATTCCTTTCTAGTACGAATCTGTTTTACGTTCAGTTTTTAATGGTCTGCTATTTGTTGGGCTATGCGGCACATTGGGTTATTTGGACTCAAAGCAGCCACCTGCCGCACTCAACTCGGACTACTGCGTCGATGGGTGCTTCGTTGCCCCTGAGACAATTCAATGTGGCGGAGTTTGTTTGGTGTGGGTTTCTGGCACAATATTGATAACAAGGGCGTCCTCACTGTCGCCTAGTTACTTGCCTAGATGCAGTTGCGTACCTGCGTTTTTTTTCCATATCTTGATGTAGAGAGGCAATTTGAGCTTTGCAGGCAGGAGGTAACTATTCATGCAAGATGAAGAGGGCACGGCTGACGAGATGCCGGAAGATATTACAATTCCGAGCAACCTTCAGTTTATCGCTAGGGGGTTTGTAGATGAGAGCTACGCCAAAGAGGCAATGGGAAAGTTGCACTCCATCCTCAGCGTAATCAGCCGATCCATTGACCTAACCGACTTGGATGGAGTGACGATTGCTTTCGACTACGACATGGCATTGGCGGAGCTTGATCGCGGATATGAGACTACCTACCAACTCACCGCTACTAAAGGTGCCGCTATCGGCGTCGCAATGGCACCCGCAGTCATTCGCAACGGAGTTATCAAAACGCACCTTGTCCTCAATGCGAATTACGCGCTCAGCATCCTTGAGCAGCCGGGGGAGGAAACTGAGTACTTTTGGCAATCACTTCATTTAGTTGCGCACGAGTGCGCACATGTGGAGGTGACGGCAGCATTTGACAGGTCTTTCCCTGGCTATCTTCTCCAGAAAAAGCACAAAAACATCCTAGACAACATGCGCTGGCAGGTAATTCTGGCCGCATGGGATGAATACGCAGTATGCCGTATCACGGGCTCGATCGGCTATGACCCCTCAGACGGGTATCTCGAAACCTTGATTGAGGTGCTGAGCGATACCAGAAGCCAATGCTACGAGATGATCAAGGCATATCGAACTCATGGAGATGTCGGGAAAGTTTCTGCAGAAGTGTATGGTAAGCTAGGCGACCTGCTAAAGTATTCTTCGTACTACTTGGGTGCAGCCGCTGCGCAGGAGACCCCAGAAACACATCCGACTGCACTCACCGAAGGGACGGAGTTTGCATGGTTTGCTCCGTTCTATGAAAGCTTGATCAAGGTGCACGAAGCGCTTTGGAGTGAATTTGGGAAATGGAAGGCGTTGGAGGCTTTTGAGGCAATCGGTGATATTTTAGAGGACATGAGCGAGAGCATTGGCATCGTTGCTTCACGCGAGTCCGACAAGTTGATTAAGTTCGATATCCCATACCGGCGGGAAAGTATGCCGGACAGCGTTTTCACGAATCCACTAGTGCGCGCATTTCTCGACAGATAGCCGCCTCTCATACGAAAGGCCGCATCGACTAGAATGAGCTTTATTTTGCCATTCTCTACGCGATGGACAAATGACCACTTCGACTAAAAAAGGAAGATCTTTCTGCCAAAAAGGGAAAACTATGCTGCTCGTATCAGTTGCACGGTTGACCATCAGGGTTAGGGCTGAAACTGGCAGGTTCAGACGACCATGCAACCGCGATTAAACCAAGCAGGACTTCTGCTTCAGACCTGCGGCGAACAAATCAAAACTCTACAACATTCGAATCTTCAACTGGCGGAAGACGCTATCCCGATGAATCTCCCTCTTACTTGCGATGTCCGGCCCGGAGAATCCCTTGCTTCTTTCACGTCCCGATTGGCAGCATGCAATGGTTTAAGCGCCGCTGAATTCTGCCGCGACCATGGGATATCTTTCCAGTCCGCCATCGATGGCAACACCGATTGCCTATACCAAATCGCCGCCTTGGCGAAGGCACCCGCCCAGGCATTGGAAGCTTGGACGCCGCGCAAAGCTCGGCATCGGTCTATGGATTTTCGAGGACATCTATTTAGCTCCAAAACACTAAAAGGTCCGCAAGTCCGTGGGTGCCTGGCCTGTCTTGCCGAGGATGCAAAATCGGCTTCAGGCCCTATAGAGCACGCTATGGCTTTGCGAGGCGAATGGTCGATACCTCACGTTCAAATTTGCCTGCGCCACCAAACTCCCCTTGTGCCCCTTTGGTACGAGCCAAAGCCGACACTGCGATACGACTCACCCCCCCGATTCAAAGAAATCCTGCCAAAACTCCTTGCTAGCCCTCCCGGATATTCCACCTGCGAACCCACAGATTTTGATGTTTGGCTCGCAGAAAGACTGAACTATCACAAACAAGAAAACTGGTTGGATGACCATCCCTTGCATGCTGCCGCAAGCTTTTGTCAGGCTCTGGGATATGCGCTTCAACGCCTGCCTGATCAAGAAAATTCTAGGGCTTGGCATCCTTACGCCCGCGGGTTTGAAGTCGCGAAATTTGGGCCAGAAAGCATCAAGAAGTCCCTGCAAAAGCTCCATTATCTGCCGCTCGGTCCACAAGCTGGCGCCAAGAAAATCTACCCAAAGCTATTTGAACGACTGACCTATGACACGATGGAAGATCCAGATTTCGCTCCCTTTCGAGAAATTCTGCGAGAGCACATGATTGAGACCTGGCCACTTACCAAAGGCGAAAACTTACTGGGAGCGACGCCCACAAAACGCCGCCTGCATTCCGTTCGCACCGCAGCCCGAGAATATCAGATCGATCAGCGTCGCATGCGTAAAATGCTTGCCGCCGCCGAAGTAATACCTGCATCAGACGCACCATCCGCTCGTCCAGATGTGTGGGAGGTTTTTGACGCTGATGGTTCCGAAAACCTGCTGCGCAAACTGAAGCGCTTGGTGTCAGCAAAGGAGTTCGCCGCCAGCCTGCACATGAGCCGCTCGCAATTCGACCTTCTCGTCCGGGGTAAAATACTGCGGCCGAGCTTGAGCACTGATGATGTAAAAACAATCTGGGATCCTGACACTGGTGCAGCTTTTCTCACTTCGCTGTTCTCAAGATCATGTCCGCTCATACAAGCTACGGCCCCTTGGGTTTCTATTGCAAAATCCGCTCAAAGGTTGAAGATCAACCCGGCAGAAATCGTCCGAGCGATCCAAAACGGGCAATTGCACCGCGTAGGTCAACTTGTTTCATTCAAAGGCTATGCAGCGCTTCTCGTGGATCATGAAGAAGTTTCCTCGATGCTGCAAGCTTCGCCTTTGGAGGCGATGTCGATAGAAGAATTCTCAAAACAGGTGGGTTTCAGCCGACCAAGCAACCTGAAGCGCCTGATCTCTTGCGGTTATGTACAGGTCAGCGAATGCCGAAACCCCCGAACCCGACGGCTCCAGACCTACTTCACTACCTCAGATATGTCTGCCTTCCACCGCGAGTTTGCTACTCCACGATTAATGGCTGGGCTCTATCGTCGTAACTGGCAGAGCCTCTTAGTCGAACTAAAGCGTGCAGGCGTGAAGCCCTTTAGAACAGAGGCCGAAAATTTCGGACCGATATACCGGCTGGAAGCCGTATTTAAAGCCCTCGGTGATCCACCAAAATAGAAAAGCGGCAAGGAAACACCCAACCGCCCTTTTGTCCAATGCTGAACATCTGCCAAAATAGTCTTGACAGCGATCTAGCATTCTTATGCCTTAAATTGGCACTCTTATGCTTTCGTGACACTAGCGGCGCCCGTTTCACCCACATTTCGAATGGCCGCAGCTGCGGCAGGTCATGCAGCCTTCGACCATGACCATTTCAAACTGCCCGCAAGACGGGCAGGCTTTGCCGCGGGGCGCGTCCATATTGACGACCTGAGCCTGCGGGTCGGATTTCAGCCCTGTGCCCTCGCCTTCCAAAAAGCCGATATTGATCATGTGCTGTTCGATCACCCCGCCGATCGCCGCCAGGATCGAGGGGATGTACTTGCCGGACACCCACGCCCCGCCGCGCGGGTCGAAAACGGCCTTCAGTTCTTCAACGACAAAGGACACGTCCCCGCCCCGCCGGAACACGGCCGAGATCATGCGGGTCAACGCCAGCGTCCAGGCATAGTGCTCCATGTTCTTCGAGTTGATGAACACCTCGAACGGGCGACGGCGGCCACCAATGACAATGTCATTGATGGTCAGGTAGATCGCATGCTCGCTGTCGGGCCATTTCAGCTTGTAGGTCGATCCTTCCAGCGATTGCGGGCGGTCCAGAGGTTCAGACATGTAGACGACCTCGCCTCCATCCACCTCATGCGGGGCCGCCGCGCTTTCGCCCGGTGCGGTATCTGCGCTTTCCGACACGGTCAGGACGGATCCGGTCACGTCATTGGGGCGATAGGTGGTACAGCCTTTGCAACCCTGATCCCAGGCCTGCATGTACACATCCTTGAACGCGTCAAAGCTGATGTCTTCCGGGCAGTTGATCGTTTTGGAGATCGAACTGTCGATCCATTTCTGCGCTGCCGCCTGCATCTTGACGTGATCGGACGGGGACAGCGTTTGCGCGTTGACGAAGTAGTTGGGCAGGTCCTTGTCGCCGAACTTGTCACGCCACATCTGCACGGCATAGTCCACGACCTCTTCCTCGGTGCGCGAGCCATCCTTTTGCAGAACTTTGCGCGTGTAGGCATAAGCAAAGACCGGCTCGATCCCCGAAGACACGTTGCCCGCGTACAAGGAAATCGTCCCGGTCGGCGCAATTGAGGTCAGCAGGGCGTTGCGGATACCATGTTCGCGGATTGCATCACGCACGTCCTCGTCCATCTGCTGCATCGTGCCGCTAGCCAAGTATTTCTCGGCATCGAACAGGGGGAACGCGCCCTTTTCCTTTGCCAAATCGACCGACGCCAGGTACGCGGCGCGGGCGATCGCGTGCAACCAGCGCTCGGTCTGACGCGCCGCCTCGTCGGAGCCATAGCGCAGGCCCAGCATCAGCAGAGCATCCGCCAGTCCAGTCACGCCCAAACCGATGCGGCGCTTGGCTTGCGCCTCGGCCTCTTGTTCGGGCAGCGGGAATTTCGACGCATCCACCACATTGTCCATCATGCGTACGGCTGTGGCGACCAGCTCTTGCAGCGCGGTCTCGTCCAGATGGGCGGCATCTTCAAACGGTTCCGCCACCAACCGGGCAAGGTTGATCGATCCCAAAAGGCAGGCCCCATAGGGCGGCAGGGGCTGCTCGCCACAGGGGTTGGTGGCCGCGATGGTTTCAACATAGCTCAGGTTGTTGGCGGCGTTTATCCGGTCGATGAAGATCACGCCCGGCTCGGCATAATCATAGGTGGCCTGCATGATCTTGTTCCACAGATCGCGGGCCTGCACGGTGTGATAGACCTTGCCATCGAAGACCAGCTCCCACGGGCCATCGGCCTTGACCGCCTCCATAAAGGGATCGGTCACCAGCACGGACATGTTGAACATGCGCAGGCGGGCGGGGTCGGACTTGGCGGTGATGAACTGTTCGATGTCCGGGTGATCGCAGCGCATGGTGGCCATCATCGCCCCCCGGCGCGAACCGGCGGACATGATCGTCCGGCACATGG
The DNA here is from genome assembly GCF_056538885.1 of Ruegeria sp. BE1. Taxonomy (NCBI): domain Bacteria; kingdom Pseudomonadati; phylum Pseudomonadota; class Alphaproteobacteria; order Rhodobacterales; family Roseobacteraceae; genus Ruegeria; species Ruegeria sp. BE1. The sequence goes on along the minus strand of NZ_JBQFTY010000001.1, from coordinate 273,795 downwards.
CATCCCACACATCCATGAAGGACAAAGGCCCAGACGCATCCGCCGCAACGCCTTTTACATCCGCACCACGCGGGCGGATGGTTGAGAAGTCATAGCCAATCCCGCCGCCCTGTTGCATGGTCAGCGCGGCCTCTTTCAGCATGTCAAAGATGCCGCCCATGCTGTCGGGTACGGTGCCCATGACAAAGCAGTTGAACAGGGTCACCTGCCGCGCGGTGCCTGCACCCGCGGTGATGCGGCCCGCAGGAAGGTATTTGAAATCCTCCAGCGCGGCATAGAATTTCTCTTCCCAATGATCCTGATCTTTTTCCACTCGCGCCAGATCGCGGGCGATGCGCCGCCAGCTGTCCTCGACCGTCTGATCTATGGGTGTGCCATCCGCCTGTTTAAAGCGGTATTTCATGTCCCAGATCTGCTCGGCGATGGGGGCGGCAAAGCGGCTCATTGGCGAATCCTATTTTGCTGTGAGGCGGACACAGTACCGCAAACCGCATCCAAACCACAACTCCTTGATGATGGGGCGCGACAAGCTACAATATAAAGGTGGCCTTGGGACGACTCTGTGGGAAAGCTGTGGATAAGTACGTGAACCTCATCAAACTGTCGGTTGGATCGGAAAGCGTCGACACGCTGATGGCGTGGCAGGACAGCCGCAAACCGCTGTATCAGGACGGCTGTCCGCGCCATGTCACCCGCATGTGGCCCAAGCGAGAGGCCGAGATTCTGAACGGCGGATCAATCTATTGGGTGATCAAGGGCGTGATCCAATGCCGCCAGCGTATCCTGCGACTGGACGAGGTACGGGGTGAGGACGGCATCCGCCGCTGCGCCATCGTTCTGGACCCCGAAGTGCATCGCACACAGAACGCCCTGAAACGCCCATTTCAGGGTTGGCGCTATCTGAAACCAGAAGACACCCCCGCCGACCTGCCCAAGGGCCGCGAGCAGGATGACGCCCTGCCCGACGATCTGAACCGCGCGTTGGCCGAGATCGGCGTGCTTTAACGCAGCCGATCCAGCAACTCGGTCAGAACGGCCTTGTCGTCGGCCTCGTATTTCGCGGCCCGGCTGCGCCACAGCGTCGCCTGCGATTGCAGGATCAGTCCGTCCGACAGGATTTTCAGGTGGTTCGCCCGCAATGTCTCACCGGTCGAGGTGATATCGGCAATCGCCTCGGCGGTTTCGTTCATCACCGTGCCCTCGGTCGCGCCCTGGCTGTCGACCAGAGTGTAATCGGCCACGCCCGCATCGGTCAGAAACTCACGCACCAGCCGGTGGTATTTGGTGGCAATCCGCAGACGGTGGCCATGCGTCTTGCGAAAGGCCGCCGCCGCCGCATCCAGATCGTCCAGCGTATCCACATCCACCCAGCAGGCAGGTGTCGCGATGATCAGATCGGCCTTGCCAAAACCCAGTTGCGAGATTTCTTCGACCTGCTGCTCCCACCGGGGCAGTTTTTCATGCACCAGATCGATGCCGGTCACACCCAGATGAATGCGCCCTGCGGCCAGTTCACGCGGGATTTCACCGGCTGAAAGCAGAATCAGCGACACACCGTCGATCCCATCCACCTTGCCCGCATATTCCCGGTCTGACCCGCTGCGCGACAGGGTGATGCCGCGCTTTTCGAACCAGCCAAAGGTCTTTTCCATCAACCGGCCTTTTGAGGGCACGCCCAGTTTCAGGCTCATTGCGTGTCCTCCTCGATCTCAAGCATCAGGTCAGGGCGGATCACGCCGCCAATGGCCGGGATTTCGGCCCCGTCGCCCAATTGCCGGGTCAGCGCGTCATAGCGCCCCCCGGTTGCGATCGGCGGCAGGTCCGGGCGACCCTCGGCGTAAAAGCCAAAGACAAAGCCGTCATAATACTCCATCGAGGTCCGGCCATACGACGCCTCGAAATCCAGCCGCTCAACATCCACGCCGCGCGCCTGCAGGGCGGCCACCCGCGCCTCAAGACGGTCCAAAGCGGGGGTGATCTGCGGCAGGTCCACGGCCACGTCCCGCAACTGTTCCAATGCAAAGGGCATCGTCTCGCGCACGGCCAGCAGGGAATCCAGACCACCCATCTCGGTCTCGGAAATCACGCCTGTATCACGGTCGATCCGCAGGGCCTCGATCCGTTCCAGTATCTCGGGCGCAGTGCGCTTGCCGATCATTGGCGCGTCGGTGTTCAGCGGATCATCCGCATCCAGCAACGCAGCCCGGCTTTCCAGGTCAGGCTTGCGGCCCCCAAAACGATCCAGCAGGACACGGAACCGACGGGGACGCCAGAGATGCCGCATCAAGGCCGCCTTGCGGCGGTCCGTCGTGCGCAGCCCCTGAACCGCAGCCGTCAGAATGCCAATATCCCCGGTCGCCGCGCGCAAGGGCAGCCCCCGCAGTTGCAGGGCGATCAGCGAGAACACCTCGGCATCGGCCCCGGCGGGATCTTCGCGGTCAAACACCTCATACCCGACCTGGATATATTCGTTCGAACGGTCCGGGTCGTGTTCCTGCCGCCGGAACACCTCACCGGAATAGGTATAGCGCGCGGGCTCGGCCCCCTCGCGCATGTGCATCTGCACCACGGGCAGCGTGAAGTCGGGGCGCAGCATCTGCTCACCCCGCAGCGCGTCCGAAGTCACATAAGCGCGCGCGCGAATATCCTCACCGTAGAGGTCCAGCAGCGTACCCGCCGGTTGCAGCAGCGGCGGGTCCACGATCTGCGCGCCTGCGGCCTCGAACCGGACACGCATCATCGCGGCACGGGCCTGTATCTGGGAACGGTTGGGCATGGCTCAGTCCTGACTGTCCAGAATTTCACGCACTTTCGCGACCAGATCGCCGCGCGGCACTTCGAACTGGCTGGGGCGTTCTTTCCATTCCTCAAGCGTGGCGCTTTCGGCGATCTTGGCCCCAAGGATCAGGTCTTTGATCTGGACGATTCCATTGGCCTTTTCGTCACCACCTTCGATCACAGCGATGGGCGAGTTCCGCTTGTCCGCATATTTCAGCTGATTGCCAAAGTTCTTGGGGTTGCCCAGATAAACCTCAGCCCGGATGCCCGCATTGCGCAGTTCGGCGACCATGGCCTGATAGTCGGCCATGCGGTCACGGTCCATCACGGTGACAACCACAGGGCCTGTCGCCTGCGCCGCGATCCGCCCCTTTTCGCGCAGAGCCGCCAGCAGGCGATCGACACCAATGGACACTCCGGTGGCAGGCACTTCCTGCCCGGTAAAGCGCTTGACCAGATCGTCATAGCGACCCCCGCCCGAGACCGAGCCGAACTGCCGCTTGCGGCCTTTCTCGTCGAAAATCTCGAACGTCAGCTCGGCTTCATAAACCGGCCCGGTATAATAGCCGAGGCCCCGCACGACCGAAGGATCAATCTCGATCCGGTCCGAACCGTAGCCGCCTGCATCCAGCAGCGCACCGATCTGTTCCAATTCTGCGATCCCGTCCGCGCCGATCTTGCTGTCGCCCACGGCCGCGCGCAGATTGGCTAGCGTTCCGGCGGCATCCCCAGCCTTCGAGGTCAGGAAGGCAATCACCGGCTCGGCCTGATCATCGCTGAGGCCAACACCGTCAATAAACGCGCCCGAGGCATCCAGACGGCCCTTGGTCAGCAGCTCACGCACCCCAGCCTCGCCCACCTTGTCGAACTTGTCGATCGTGCGCAGAACGTTGTCTCGGGCGGCAGCGTCTTCGCCCAGACCCATCGCCTCAAGCACGCCGTTCAGAACCTTGCGGTTGTTCACGCGCACCAGATAGTCGCCGCGCGGGATACCAACCGTTTCCAACGTATCCGACAACATCGCGCAAATCTCGGCATCCGCGGCCATCGAAGCCGTCCCAACCGTATCCGCATCGCATTGATAGAACTGACGATACCGCCCCGGCCCCGGTTTTTCGTTGCGCCAGACCGGACCCATCGCATAGCGGCGATAGGGCGTTGGCAGGTCGTTGCGATGCTGCGCGTAAACGCGAGCCAAAGGCGCGGTCAGGTCATAGCGCAGGGCCATCCAGTCACCATTGCCGCCTTCGTCAAACTCCTGCCACGCAAACACGCCCTCGTTCGGGCGGTCCACGTCGGGCAGGAACTTGCCCAGCGCCTCGACCGACTCAACCGCGCTGCTCTCCAAGGCGTCGAACCCATAGCGATGATAGACATCCGCAATCGTCCGCAGCATCTCGGTGCGCTGCGAGACTTCCTGGCCGAAATAGTCGCGGAACCCTTTCGGCGTGACGGCCTTGGGGCGGGGCTGTTTCTTGGGCTTGGCCATGTGGGGCGTCCTTCGCGGTCATCTTCCGCGCGCGGTCTATCCCATGGCCCGCATCGGGGCAAGGCGCGCTTTGACTGGTCATGGCCCGCCCGTGCCGCTATGACCACGCCCAAAGGAGAGCCCCATGCAGCATCTGGAAGAACAGATCGCCCACCTGACCCGCACGGTCGAAGAACTGAACACGGTCGTCACGGCCCAGCAATCCGAGATCGACCGCCTGACCCGGCGCGTCGAGATGCTGTTGCAGCGCGAGGCCGAACGGGCGCAGGAGGGGTCCGGCGGGGTCATCTTCGGCGACGAACGCCCGCCGCACTATTGAAGGGTGCACCGTTGGTGGATGCTGACAGAAACGAACCCTGCGTGTGGATTGCCACGACGTTGAACGACATCAATTCCGTTCATGCCTTGAGCCGCAAAGAGTTCGGCGAGTGGCGTTTGACCCAGACACCCGAACGGGTCGAATGGTCGAAACAGATGGTTCGAGAATCCGACCTGGGTTGGAAACGCGGGGAAATTCTAACGACCGAGCAAGTTGGGGAAGTCTGGTACTACAACAATACTCTTGGGTATTGCCCGCCACCCTTTATGAGCGGTGGCGGCTATCCACTTATCTCTGAAACCGCAAAAGCGGTTTTGGAGCAGTTTGATCTGGGCGAAACAGTATTCCACCCCCTGACCATCCTGTCCCCGGACGAAAGCCAACTGACAACGCCCGAGCCCTATTTCCTGCTGAATGTCGGCAATAAACGATCGATGGGCAATTATGAGGCGCTTGGACCGGAGGGGGATGACCGCGCGCCTCTCAACAACATAGGAAGCGGCCTTGTTTACCTGCCGAGAGGCGATCAAGAGAACGAACTTGTCGTCGTCCCCGAGGCCCTCACCGGACCCGATCTCTGGCTGGACCCGAAAGTGCCCGCGCTGCTGTTCCTGTCCGACCGCCTCGTCACCGGCCTCAAACAGGCCGGGATGGACAAAGGCTGGGGACTTGTGCGCTGCGCGGTGGGCACGCTCTAGCGTCCGCGCCTAGAGCCCCAGCGTTGACTTCACCGCACTATCGACCACGCCGCCCAACAAGGCATCCTTGTCAGCAGCGCATCGTTCTGACAGCGCTGCAATGAAAGTCTCGCGCAACTGGGCCTTTTCCTCATCCGTGGTCGCGTGATCCTCGATATTGATCTGACGGTTATAGAGCGACAGGGCCGTCATTTTCTCGACAACCGTCACGACAAAGGCTTCGTCCCCGTCCGCCTCTTCGGCGATTGAAGCGCAAGTGTAGTGCATCACAGGTAGAGCCTCTTGCACCATCTGGTCAGCTGCCTCATCGGCCACCGCCAGACCCGGCATCGTCAGAACTGTAGCACAAGCCAGAGTTTTCAAACTGTTAAACCGCATCGTCATCACTTCCAGTTATGTCCGATAATGGCCCCGGCCACGCCACCGATCGCAGCGCCTTTGCCATCGCCGATCAAAGCGCCGACACCGGCCCCGATCACCGCGCCTTCGATCGTGTTTTTCTTCTTTTTATCGTCCGCCAAACCCGCTGATGCCGAAGCCAGCGCCAGCGACGCCGCCGCTGCAAGAGTTAGCGTTTTGAAACCAATGGTCGAAATTGCCATATCAGTGCCCTCCCGTGGCACGCCTCTAAAACGGGCATGACCTCAGCCTAGCGGTGTAAAAACGCTGAGGCAACAACCGGGAAGGTCAGATTTCCTGTACCTCGGTAACGCCGTCCAACGACTTGATCGCGCCCTTGATCTGCGGATTGATCGGAAAATCCTGCCCCAGATCCATCTCGACATCTCCGGGTAATCCGGGGTCGATCAGACAGATATGGATCGGCCCTTTCGAGGCTCGCTTGGCCGCACCCGCAGCTTCCTCCAACACGGTTGCAACAGTTGCCAGAACGCCGGGCGTGTCCACGAAAATCCGCAGCCCCGTCGCCCCCGCATCGGCCACCACGGTGTCCACCGGCCCGACAGAGCGACCAAGCAGTTTCAGCTGATCCGCCTCCATCGTGGCCTCGGCGGTCAGGACCACCTGCGCGCCGGTCTCAAGGTACTCGCGCGATTTCTCCAGCGTTTCCGAGAACAGCGTGACCTCATACGCACCACTGGGGTCCGAGAGCTGAGCAAAAGCGAACCGGTTGCCGCGCGCCGATTTCCGCTCCTGACGACCGGCAACTACGCCGGCCATCTTGGCTATGAACGGGCCCGAGCGCGCCTTTTCGGTCACCTCGTCCAGCGTCATCACCTGCTTGCGTTTCAGCGCGGGCATATAGTCATCCAGCGGATGGCCCGACAGATAGAACCCAATGGCCTTGAACTCTTCGCTCAGCCGTTCGGCAGGCAGCCAGTCGGGCGTGGGCGACAGGCGCGGTTCAGGCAGGTCATCGCCCGCCTCCCCAAACAGCGACACCTGGTTCGAGTTCTTCTGTTCGTGGATCGCCGCCGAATACTGCACCAGCGGATCGAGGCTTTCGAACACGCGGCGGCGGTTCTTGTCGAGCTGATCAAACGCCCCCGCGCGGGCCAGCATCTCAAGCGGGCGTTTACCGACCTTTTTCAGATCGACCCGGCGGGCGAAATCGAACAGGTTGACAAACGGCTTATCGGCCCGGCCTTCAACGACCAGGTTCATCGCCTCGACGCCCACGTTTTTCAACGCGCCCAGCGCATAGACCAACTCTCCGTTCACCACGTCGAAGGTCGCAAGCGATCGGTTCACACAGGGCGGGACATAGGGCAGTTCAAGCCCTTTGCGGACCTCTTCAAAGTAAACCGCCAGCTTATCGGTCAGATGGATATCGCAGTTCATGACACCGGCCATGAATTCAACCGGATGGTTCGCCTTGAGCCAGCCGGTCTGATAGCTGACCACCGCATAGGCGGCGGCGTGGGATTTGTTGAAGCCGTAATTGGCAAACTTGTCCAACAGGTTCCAAACCTCGGTCGCCTTGGCCTCGTCCACATCATTCTCGGCAGCGCCTTTGAGGAACTTGGGCCGCTCGGCGTCCATCGCCTCTTGAATTTTCTTGCCCATCGCGCGTCGCAACAGGTCGGCGCCGCCAAGGCTGTAGCCCGCCATTTCCTGTGCGATCTGCATCACCTGTTCCTGATAGACGATGATGCCCTGCGTTTCGTCCAGAATATGGTCGATGGACGGGTGCAGCGTGTCGCGTTCGCTGAGCTTGTTCTTGACCTCGCAGAACTTGGGGATGTTCTCCATCGGGCCGGGCCGATACAACGCCACGAGGGCGATGATGTCCTCGATACAGTCCGGCTTCATCCGCTTGAGCGCATCCATCATGCCCGAGGATTCCACCTGAAACACCGCAACCGTCTTGGCCGCCGAATAGAGCTTGTACGTCGCCTCATCATCCAGCGGGATGGCGTTGATCTGGTTCTCGGCCCCTTCGGCCGGTTCGTAGAGCTCCGTACCATCAGCAGCGATATGCAAAGGCCGCCCGGATTTGAAGATGATGTCCATCGCGTTCTGGATCACCGTCAGCGTCTTAAGGCCCAGAAAGTCGAACTTCACCAGACCGGCCTGTTCCACCCATTTCATGTTGAACTGGGTCGCGGGCATATCCGAACGCGGATCCTGATAGAGCGGAACCAAGGCGTCCAGCGGACGGTCCCCGATGACAACCCCTGCCGCGTGGGTCGAGGCATTGCGCAACAGCCCCTCGACCTGTTGGCCGTAGGTCAACAGCCGGTCAACGACCTCTTCGTTGCGCGCCTCTTCGCGCAGGCGGGGTTCGTCTTTCAGCGCCTTTTCGATCGAGACGGGTTTGACCCCTTCCACCGGGATCATCTTGGACAGGCGGTCCACCTGCCCGTAAGGCATCTGCAACACCCGCCCGATATCGCGCACAGCGGCCTTCGACAACAAAGCACCAAAGGTGATGATCTGCCCCACTTTGTCGCGCCCATATTTCTGCTGAACGTAACGGATCACTTCCTCGCGGCGGTCCATGCAAAAGTCGATATCGAAGTCGGGCATCGAAACCCGCTCGGGGTTCAGGAACCGCTCAAACAGCAGGGAATAGCGCAGCGGATCAAGGTCGGTGATCGTCAGCGCATAGGCCACCAGCGAGCCCGCACCCGACCCGCGCCCCGGCCCCACCGGAATGTCGTGATCCTTGGCCCATTGGATGAAGTCCGCAACGATCAGGAAATAGCCGGGAAAGCCCATGCCTTCGATAATGCCCAGCTCGAAATCCAGCCGTTCCTGATATTCCTCGGGCGTCACCGCATGCGGGATCACCGCAAGACGTTTCTGCAGGCCCTCATTGGCGATGCGGCGCAGTTCGGCCACCTCATCATCCGCGAATTTCGGCAGGATCGGGTCGCGACGATACGCCATGAAGGCGCAACGGCGCGCGATCTCAACCGTGTTCTCAATCGCCTCGGGCAGATCGGCGAACAGCGTCACCATTTCCTGCTGCGACTTGAAATAGTGTTGCGCGGTCAGACGGCGACGGCCGTCTTGTTGATCGACGTAAGCGCCTTCGGCAATACAGATCAGCGCGTCATGCGCCTCATACATGTCCGTCGTCGGGAAATAGACGTCGTTGGTTGCGACAAGCGGTAGGTTCTTGGCATAGGCCATCTCAACATGACCACGCTCGGTGAGGCGTTCCGCCTCGGGCTGGCCACCTTCGCCCGGATGACGCTGCAACTCGATATACAGCCGATCCGGGAACATCGCCGCCAGCCGATCCACCAGCGCCTCAGCCGCCGGGCGTTGGCCCTGTTGCAACAGCATCCCCACCGGTCCGTCCGGCCCACCGGTCAGACAGATCAAACCATCCGACCGCTCGGCCAATTCGTCCAGAGTGACCTGCGGCAACTGCCCGCCCTTATCCACGTAAAGGCACGAGCTGAGCTTCATCAGGTTCTCATACCCGACCTCAGACTGAGCCAACAAAACCAAAGGCGCGGGCGCTTTGGGCTTTTCCCCCGGCTGCGCCTGCACATAGGTCAGATCAACCTGACACCCCATGATCGGCTGAATTCCGGCCCCACTGGCCGTAACCGAAAACTCAAGGGCCGAGAACATGCTGTTGGTGTCGGTCACCGCAACGGCGGGCATCTCTGCCTTCTCACACAGGCCAGGCAGCTTTTTCAGCCGCACAGCGCCTTCCAGCAAAGAGTATTCCGTATGGACACGAAGATGAATGAATCGGGGGGTACTGCTCATACCGCTCAGGCTATCGCAGGTGGACAGGCTGCAAAAGCACCAACCGCATATTTGGATCGCCTAAAAAATCGACAGCGATTATTCGAAATTTCAAGAAGGTGCTTCAGGAAGGACATGGCGCCATTTGCAAAAGCGCTGCAATTCCAACCAACTGAACGGCGCTTGAACCGGGCAGTGACAGATGAATTGGCTATAATACTGTATAATATATACAGTTTTTCTTGCCAGATCAGGGGCGCTGTTTCTAACATCTGACGGCAAGCTTTACGCCCGCCACTCTTTCTACGTCGCATCGAAGGAGGGCCGCAGGGGCGCAACCGGGTAACGCGACGGGTTTCACGAATGAACATCACGTTTCTTCTGAACGGAGAGACAGTGGAACTGGCGGATGTCGATCCGACGGCCACCCTGCTGGACTGGCTGCGCGAGGATCGCGGCCTGACCGGCACCAAAGAAGGTTGCAACGAAGGCGATTGCGGGGCCTGTACCGTGATGGTGACGGACGAGGGCGGGGCAAAAGCGCTGAACGCGTGCATCCTGTTCCTGCCCCAATTGCACGGCAAGGCCGTCCGCACCGTCGAGGGCGCAAGCGGCCCCAATGGCGAGGTGCATCCCGTTCAGCAGGCCATGGTCGACCTGCATGGCTCGCAATGTGGCTTCTGTACGCCGGGCTTTGTCATGTCGATGGTTGCCAGCCACACGAACGGCGCGACGGATCATGACACCCAGCTTGCGGGCAACCTGTGCCGCTGCACGGGCTATGCGCCGATCATCCGAGCCGCCAAAGCCGCCGAAGAACACCCCGTTCCGGTTTGGGTGAAAGACAAACCAATTGCTGCGTCAACCGCATCGATGTTGCCGGGCTCATCCGATGAACTGGCCGCTGTTTACGCGGAAAACCCGGATGCGACTTTGGTCGCCGGCGCAACGGATGTCGGCCTTTGGGTCACCAAGCAACTGCGCGATCTGGAACCTGTGATTTTCCTCAACCGATGCGAGGATCTGAAACAGATCACTGTCACCGATGAGGAAATCCGCTTTGGCGCGATGGTCGACATGAACCGCATGGGCGCCGTGCTGGCAAACCACCATCCCTCTTACGCCGAAATGATCCGCCGCTATGCCAGCGTTCAGGTCCGCCACGCGGCGACCGTCGGGGGCAATATCGCCAATGGCTCACCCATCGGAGACAACCCACCCGCCCTGATCGCTTTGGGCGCGACCTTGCATCTGCGCAAGGGCGACACCCGCCGGTCTCTTCCGCTGGAAGCGTTTTTCATCGACTACGGCAAGCAAGACCAAGCACCGGGCGAATTCGTCGAAGCCGTCAGCTTTCCCCGTCAGGCGGATCGCCTGAAAGCATACAAGCTCAGCAAACGGTTCGATCAGGATATTTCGGCCGTTTGCGGGTGCTTCAACATCACCGTTTCGGACGGCACCGTCACCCACGCGCGCATCGCGTTTGGCGGCATGGCTGGCATCCCGAAACGGGCAACCCATGTCGAGGCCGCACTCATCGGCAAACCCTGGACACGCGAGACGATTGACGCCGCGCTGCCTGCCTTTGCCGACGATTATTCACCACTCACGGACATGCGCGCCTCGGCAACCTATCGTCTGGAAAGCGCCAAAGCGATGCTGGAGCGGTATTTCCTCGAAGATCAGGGCGAAGTCACCAGCGTGTTGGAGGTGTCGGCATGAGCGTCGCCAAACCCCTCCCCCATGATGCGGCCCCGCTGCATGTGGCAGGTGCCGCGCGCTATGTCGACGATATTCCAACGCCCAAAGGCACACTGCATCTGGCCTTTGGCCTCAGCCCGATTGCCAAGGGAACGATCACCGCGATGGACCTGACCGCCGTCAAGGCCGCCGATGGCGTGGTGCAGGTGATGACGGCGGATGACCTGCCTTTTGCAAACGATGTCTCGCCCTCAATCCATGATGAGCCGTTGCTGTCCGATGGCACCGTGCACTATATCGGCCAGCCGGTGTTTCTGGTCGTCGCGACCAGCCATCTGGCCGCGCGCAAAGCCGCGCGTCTGGGCAAGATCGACTATGCAGAAGAAACCCCGATCCTGACGGTCGAAGAGGCCCTTGCCGCCAACAGCCGGTTCGAGGACGGCCCGCGCATCTATGCCAAAGGCGATGCAGATGCCGCCATTTCCAACGCGCGTCATGTCATCGAAGGGAGTTTCGAGCTTGGCGGGCAAGAGCATTTCTATCTGGAAGGCCAGGCCGCTTTGGCCGTGCCGCATGAGGGCGCGGATATGCTGGTGCACAGCTCAACCCAGCACCCGACCGAGATACAGCACAAAGTGGCGGATGCTCTGGGCGTTCCCATGCACGCGGTCCGCGTCGAAACCCGGCGCATGGGCGGAGGGTTCGGCGGTAAGGAAAGTCAGGGCAACGCTTTGGCCGTCGCCTGCGCGGTGGCTGCGCGTGCCACGGGCAAGGCTTGCAAGATGCGCTATGACCGCGACGATGACATGATCATCACCGGCAAGCGTCATGCGTTTCGCATCGCTTACAAGGCCGGGTTTGACCAGAACGGCCACATTCAGGGCGTCTCGTTCCACCACTACGTCATTTGTGGCTGGGCGCAGGATCTGTCTCTGCCCGTGGCCGACCGCGCGATGCTGCATTCGGATAACGCCTATCTGCTGCCCAACGCGCGGATCGAAAGCCACCGGCTAAAGACCAACACCCAATCCGCCACTGCCTATCGCGGTTTCGGCGGCCCGCAGGGCATGGTCGGCATTGAACGCGTGATGGACCACGCGGCGCATGTCTTGGGTCTGGACCCGATCGAACTGCGCCGTCGCAACTATTATGAACCGGCGCACAAAGTGGCTGATCAGGCGCCGCATGAGAAACCACTGAGCCATCCCGACCCGCACGAAGACCTGACCAGCCGGGGCGCTGTGGAAACCGGTGACGCCCCGGTTCGCCCTCTGCCCGCAGGTGGCAACACTACGCCCTACGGTATGGAGGTCAGCGATTTCGAACTGCACGGCATGACGGACGCACTCCTGAAATCAAGCGACTATGCTGCGCGCAAGACCGCCATCGCGAAATGGAATGCCGAAAACAGCGTGATCAAAAAGGGCATCGCTTTCTCTCCGGTCAAGTTCGGGATTTCCTTCACGCTGACCCACCTGAACCAGGCGGGCGCTCTGGTGCATGTGTATCAGGACGGCTCGGTCCACCTGAACCATGGCGGCACCGAGATGGGGCAAGGGCTGTTTCAGAAGGTCGCGCAAGTCGCCGCATCGCGGTTCGGCATCCCGTTGGAGATGGTGAAAATCACCGCGACCGATACTGCCAAGGTGCCGAACACCTCTGCCACCGCGGCATCGTCGGGCAGCGACCTCAACGGGATGGCCGTTAAGGCTGCCTGCGACACGATCCGCGACAGGATGGCCGACTATCTGGCCGAGCGGCATCAGGCTGATCCATCGGCAGTTACTTTCGCGGATGGGCACGTCTCGGTTGGCGGGGAACGCTATACCTTCGCCGAAGCCGCAGCACTGGCCTATCAGGGCCGCATCAGCCTGTCGGCAACCGGGTTCTACAAAACCCCCAAGATCGAATGGGACCGGATCGCAGGTCGAGGCCGCCCGTTTTTCTACTTCGCCTATGGCGCGTCCGTCACCGAAGTTGCCGTGGACACTTTGACCGGCGAAAACCGCATCCTGCGTACTGACATCCTGCATGACGCGGGGGCCTCGCTGAACCCTGCGCTGGACATAGGTCAGGTCGAAGGCGGTTATGTGCAGGGCGCAGGCTGGCTGACGACCGAGGAACTGGTCTGGGACGGCAAGGGCAACCTGCGCACGCACGCGCCATCCACCTATAAAATCCCGGCCTGCTCGGACCGGCCTGACATTTTCAACGTCGCACTCTGGGATGGTGAGAATCGCGAGGACACGATCTATCGCTCAAAAGCGGTTGGGGAGCCGCCCTTCATGCTGGGTATCTCGGCCTGGCTGGCCCTGTCCAACGCGGTGGCGGCCTGCGGCGACAACTATCCGGCGCTGGATGCGCCCGCTACGGCAGAGCAGGTCTGGCACGGCATCCAAAGGGTAAAGGGAGGGGCCTGATGGGACTTGACCTTGAGACGTTGAGGGAGGCGGTCAAAACCCACGGGAAAGTCACCCGGGTTGTCATCGCAGCGATCAAAGGGTCATCCCCGCGCGAGGTCGGTGCAGCCATGCTGGTCTGGGGAACCGGGCAAAGCGGAACCATCGGTGGTGGAACGCTGGAGTTTCAGGCCGCCGAGGCCGCGCGCAAGCAATCCGCACCAATGCGCCTGACGCACCATGCGCTTGGCCCGGAACTGGGCCAGTGCTGCGGCGGCGCGGTTTCCCTGCTGAGCGAAATTTACGACGCAGCAGCGGTAGAGGCGCTGGATGACAAGGTCATTGCGCGCCCGACCGGGACTTCAACTATGCCCCTGTCTGTCAAACGCCTGCTGGCAACCGCGCGCGGACAGGGCATCGCACCTGAACCGCAGCTGATCGACGGCTGGATGGTGGAACCGGTTCACAAGCCCACGCGCAATCTGTGGATTTGGGGCGCAGGCCATGTGGGGCGGGCGCTGGTGGGTGTTCTCGCCCCCCTGCCCGATCTGGCCATCACATGGATCGACACAGGGCCCGCGCGTTTTCCAACCGACATTCCAGCCGGTGTAACCCCGGTTCCGGCTGCCAAACCGGCCGAACTGGTGCGTCACGCCCCCCCCGATGCCGAGCATCTTGTGCTGACTTATTCACACAATCTGGATTTAGAGCTGTGCAACCGGCTGCTTTCGCATGATTTCCGCTTTGCTGGCCTGATCGGCTCGGCTACGAAGTGGGCGCGATTCCGGTCGCGGCTGGCGGCGCTTGGGCATGCGCCCGCGCAAATCGGTCGGATTACCTGCCCGATTGGGGATCCAACACTGGGCAAGCACCCGCAGATGATCGCCGTGGGCGTCGCCGCACAATTGCTGCGCCCTGCCCGGCAGAATGAGTTGAAGAAGGACCTGAGCGCGTGACCCCTCCACTCCTTAGCCTGCAAGGGCTGACCAAAGCCTATCCCGGCGTCGTCGCCAATGATCAGGTGTCCTTTGACATTGGCGAGGGCGAGGTCCACGCCCTGCTGGGGGAAAACGGTGCGGGCAAATCCACGCTGGTGAAAATGATCTACGGGTTGGTGAAACCCGACAGCGGCACAATGTTGCTGCGCGGCCAGCCCTTTACGCCACCCGAGCCCCGCGCCGCACGCGCAGACGGGATCGCGATGGTGTTCCAGCATTTTTCCCTGTTTGATGCGCTGAACGTGGCCGAGAATATTGCGCTGGGGATGGAGAACCCGCCTAAGATGGGCGATCTGGCCTCTCGCATCCGCGAAGTGTCCGAGACCTATGGCCTGCCGCTGGACCCTTATCGCACTGTTGGTGATCTGTCCGCAGGTGAGCGTCAGCGGGTTGAGATCATTCGCTGCCTTTTGCAGGACCCCAAGCTGTTGATCATGGATGAACCGACCAGCGTTCTGACCCCGCAAGAGGTCGAAATTCTGTTCGAAACACTGAACAAATTGCGGTCCGAGGGCACCTCGATCCTCTATATCTCGCACAAGCTGGAAGAGATCAGAACCCTGTGCGACCATGCCACGATCCTGCACCTGGGCAAGAATGTGGGTGAATGCGTGCCCTCCGAGACCTCGGCGCGGGATATGGCCGAGATGATGGTGGGCTCGACCCTGCAAACGCCCGAACGGTCCGGGCGTGAGTTCGGCGAAGTTGCGCTGGATGTGAGCGGCTTGTCGGTGCCGTCGCCCTCGGAGTTTGGTACGGCGCTGAAGAATGTCCATATGACGGTCCGCAAAGGCGAGGTTCTGGGCGTCGGCGGCGTCGCCGGGAACGGGCAGGATGAACTGCTGGGTGTGCTGTCGGGTGAGATCACGACCACCGCCGACGCGATCAAGTTCAACGGCCAGAACATTGGCAAACTGGGTCCGACGGCGCGCCGTAAACTGGGCGTTTTGACCGCGCCCGAGGAGCGGTTGGGCCACGCAGCGGCCCCGGACATGAGCCTGACGGAAAACGCCTTGCTGACCGGGTCGGTGCGCGAAGGGCTGGAAAGCAACGGGTTCCTGAAATGGGCCGAGAGTAAGAGCTTTGCCGAGAAGATCATCAGCGCTTTTGACGTGCGCACGCCGGGGCCGGACAATGCGGCCCGGTCGCTGTCGGGCGGCA
The DNA here is from genome assembly GCF_056538885.1 of Ruegeria sp. BE1. Taxonomy (NCBI): domain Bacteria; kingdom Pseudomonadati; phylum Pseudomonadota; class Alphaproteobacteria; order Rhodobacterales; family Roseobacteraceae; genus Ruegeria; species Ruegeria sp. BE1. The sequence continues at coordinate 258,085 of NZ_JBQFTY010000001.1, read as the reverse complement.
ATCTGCAGAAATTCGTGATCGGCCGCGAGGTCTTGCAGAACCCCGATGTTCTGGTGGTGAACCAACCGACATGGGGTGTGGATGCAGCGGCCGCAGCCGCGATCCGGCAAGCCATACTGGATTTGGCGGCCAAAGGGACAGCAGTGATCTGCATCAGCCAGGACCTGGATGAGCTGATGGAAATCTCGGACAGTTTTGCGGCCCTGAACGAAGGCCGCCTCAGCGCCCCCCGCCCGACCACGGGTCTGACGGTGGATGAGATCGGCCTGATGATGGGTGGCGCGCATGGCATGGAGGTGGCGCATGTGTGACGCGCTGAACCGCCTCCGGCGGCCGTATTTGCAACGAGAAGAAGAGCCGGGGGGCACGAGCAGATGATTGTGTTGGAGAAGAGGCCGCAGCCATCCAAGGCGTGGTCCTATGCCACCCCTCTGGTTGCGGTACTGGCAACGATGGTGTTCGGGGGCGTTTTGTTCGCCATACTGGGCAAGAACCCGATCGAGGCCATTGGCACCATTTTCTGGGAACCGCTGTTTGGTGAATTTGCGTTCTACTATCGCCCGCAGTTGCTGGTGAAGGGGGCGCCGCTTGTGCTGATCGCCATTGGCTTGTCGCTGGGGTTTCGGGCCGGCATCTGGAATATCGGGGCCGAAGGGCAATACATCATGGGTGCTATTTTTGGCGCCGGGGCCGGTCTGGCCTTTTACCCGCTTGATGCGTGGTTCGTCTTTCCGATCATGGTGCTTGCGGGTGCCTTTGGCGGCTGGCTTTGGGCGATGATCCCGGCCTTTCTGAAGGTCCGTTTTGGCACCAACGAGATTCTGGTCTCATTGATGCTGGTTTATGTGGCCGAGCAGATGTTGGCCTCGGTTTCACTGGGATTGCTGAAAAATCCCGAAGGATTTGGCTTTCCCGGTTCACGAAACCTACAATCCTATGACAGCGCCCATAACGCCGAACTGATCGCAGGATCGGGTATGCATTGGGGTGTCGTGACGGCTCTGATCGCGGTGATCTTTGCCTATGTGCTGCTGAACCGGCACATGTTGGGCTTTCACATCCGTTTGACCGGAGAGGCCCCGCGTGCCGCTAAATTCGCAGGCGTGAACCCGGCGCGGTTGATCCTATTCTGCCTGGGTCTGGCCGGTGCGCTGGCCGGTCTGGCGGGGATGTTCGAGGTCTCGGGCCCATCCGGCGTGGTCAGCATCGATTTCAACGTAGGCTATGGCTTTACCGCCATTATTGTTGCCTTTCTGGGCCGCCTGCATCCGGTGGGTATTTTGCTGGCCGGAGGTCTGATGGCGTTGACCTATATCGGGGGTGAGATCGCGCAGTCTCAGCTGGGCCTGCCTGCCGCCGCCATTCAGGTGTTTCAGGGGATGCTGCTGTTCTTCCTGCTGGCTTTCGACCTTTTGACAAACTACCGCATCCGTGCGGCCCGCAGCGAGGTGGCATGACATGGACCTAGGCGAAATCAATCCCGTCCTTCTGATCGCGTCGCTCATGGTGGCCGCAACCCCGTTGCTGCTGGCAGCGATCGGAGAGTTGGTCGTTGAGAAAGCAGGCGTTCTGAACCTTGGGGTCGAGGGGATGATGATCGTTGGCGCGATCAGCGGGTTCGCGATCTCGGTCGAGACCGGCTCGCCCTGGTTGGGCTTTATCGCCGCCGCCATCGGGGGCGCGGTGCTGTCATTGCTTTTTGTCCTGCTGACGCAGGTGGCGTTGGCCAATCAGGTTGCCAGCGGGTTGGCCCTGACGCTGTTTGGCCTCGGCTTTAGTGCGCTGATGGGCCAGAGCTATGTGGGTATCAAACCGCCCAGCATGGATGAAATCCACATCCCGGTGCTGAGCGACCTGCCCGTGATCGGCCCGATCCTGTTCCAGCATGATCCGATCCTCTATGTCGGTATCGCGCTGACTGCGGCGGTCTGGGCCACGCTGAAATACACCCGCGTCGGCCTGATCCTGCGTGCGGTGGGGGAAAACCACGATGCCGCCCATGCGCTTGGCTACAAGGTCATCAAGATCCGCATCATGGCGATCCTGTTCGGTGGGGCCTGCGCGGGTCTGGGTGGCGCTTATATCAGCCTTATCCGCGTCCCCCAATGGACCGAAGGGATGACCGCCGGTGTCGGCTGGATCGCTTTGGCCCTGGTGGTCTTTGCCAGCTGGAAGCCCTGGCGGGCCTTGCTGGGTGCCTATTTGTTTGGCGGCATCACCGTGTTGCAGCTTAATTTGCAGGCAGCGGGCGTTGCCATTCCGGTCGAGTATCTGGCAATGTCGCCCTACATCATCACGATCCTTGTGCTTGTGATCCTTTCGGCCGACAAGAGCAGCGCACCTGCCTCACTGGGCCGGACCTTCCATGCCTCGCACTAGAGGCCAAACAAACTGAACCAACTTGGGGAGTAACACATGAAATTCACCACTCTACTGGCAAGCGCCGCCATGGCGCTGGGTCTGGCGACGGGTGCCGTGGCCGAAGACAAGACCAAGGTCGGCTTCGTCTATGTCGGCCCGGTGGGCGACGGCGGCTGGACCTATGAGCACAACAAAGGCCGCCTCGCGGTCGAAGAGCATTTTGGCGACAAGGTTGAAACCGTCTTTGTCGAATCCGTTCCTGAAGGCCCGGATGCTGAGCGTGTGATGACGCAGATGGCACTGGAAGGGGCTGATCTGATTTTCACCACCTCGTTCGGCTATATGGACCCGACCATCAACGTGGCCAAGAAGTTCCCGGATGTGAAATTCGAGCACGCGACCGGTTATAAAACCGCCGACAACGTCTCGGTCTATTCGGCCCGTTTCTACGAAGGGCGCGCCGTTCAGGGCCATATCGCGGGCAACATGACCAAGTCGAATATCATCGGTTACATCGGATCCTACCCGATCCCCGAAGTGATCCGCGGCATCAACTCGGCCTATGTTCACGCAAAGAAAGTGAACCCGGATGTCGAGTTCAAGATCGTCTGGGCCTACACATGGTTTGACCCAGCGAAAGAGGCCGACGCCGCCACCGTTCTGATCGAACAGGGCGCGGACGTGATCCTGCAGCACACCGACTCGACCGCGCCGCAGGCCGCCGCGCAAGAGGCAGGAAATGTCGTCACCTTCGGTCAGGCATCTGACATGAGCGAATATGCCCCCTTCCCGCGCGTGTCGTCAATCATTGACGATTGGGCGCCGTACTACATTGCGCGCACGCAGGCCGTGATGGACGGTACATGGGAAAGCGCAAACACCTGGGATGGCATCCGTGAAGGTATGGTTGCCATCGGCGAGATCTCGGACGCCGTTCCGGCCGATGTCAAAGAAGAGGCTCTGGCCCTGAAGGCCGCTATGGCCGCAGGTGAATACCACCCCTTCACCGGCCCGCTGAAAAAGCAGGACGGCAGCGATTGGCTGGCCGAGGGCGAGACCGCAGATGACGGCACGCTGGCAGGCATGAACTTCTATGTCGAAGGGCTGGAAGGCGAAATCCCGCAGTAAGCCACGGCATAATCAGAACAGAAAGGCCCGCAGCTATCGCGGGCCTTTTTCATTCAGGGCGCATTGTGATCTGTACGGGTCATCCCACCGTCAGAACTTTCCGTTTTCATGAGCCATTTCCGAGGGGATGGGCGACACCACGTCCCAATGTTCTACAATCAGGCCGTCCTCGACCCGCCAAAGATCGAAAAAGGCCCACGGCTGCCCGCCCATGATGGCGTCTGTGGCGACGAATACAAAGTTCCCCTCGGCCACGGCAAACTGCGGCTCGAACTTGGTGATGACCTGTCCCTGTGCCGCGAATGCCTCGATTGCGGCCATCAGGCCATCCAGACCGTCATCGATTGACGGGTTGTGCTGCATATAAACCTCGGGGTTCATGTAGTTCGTGACGTTCTCCGGTGCCTGACCGGCCAGAACATCGCGCACGAAACCAAGAACAAGCTCTTTGTTCTTTTCCGTCTGATCATGGTCGACAATTTCCGTCGGCCCGTCCGTCATGCCCCGGCCAGACGCCGTGGTTGTCGGCACCGGTTGCAAATTGTCCCAATGCTCGGCCACTTTTCCATCTTCCACCCGAAAGATATCAAATGCCGCCAGCGAGGATGCGCCAAAAGCGTCGGCATTCTCATAAGTGTTGTGCAGCACAACCATGTCACCTTCAGTGATCACGCGGTGTGTCGTGACTGTCATTCCCGATTGTTCCACCAAAGGGATCAAACCCATCAAACCCTCTGCACCAGTGGGCACTTGCAGATTGTGCTGGATATAGCCCGGCGTCACCAATTCGCGGGCGGCTTCGGGGTCATGCTCGACAAATGCTGCCGAAAACAAGGCGAGTACGATTTCCTTGGGTGTCATTGAGGGCGTCCTTTTGATTCGCGTTGCCGTGATAGTTAGTATTATTTTCGCACCACATATCAATTACGCACGTTCAGCCCACTTGGTTACCTTGAAGTAACTACTATGATTTTCAGGAATTATCCTTCATAAGACTGGTACAGTTGTTGAAGCTGGTATTACTTTCGCACCCGAGGTCGGAATGCTGCCAATAGGCGTAAACTCAAAAGCCGAGGCATCGGATTGCTGTATCCGATCCGTCCTGTCCAATGTCACGGGTAAGTGGCGCATGATCATCATCCTCGCGCTTGAGGATGAGCCCAAGCGTTTTGGGGAACTCAAACGCTGTATCGGTGACGTGACACAACGCGTGCTGACGGAAAACCTGCGCGGCCTGCAGCGCGATGGGTACCTGACGCGAACGGTCGATCCGGGACCACCGGTGGCCGTATCTTACGCGCTAACGCCCTTGGGCCGCAGCCTTTTGGAGCGGTTAAAGCCGCTGGTCTACTGGTCACATGAACAGATGGATGAGGTGCGGACCGCCCGCATGGAATACGAGCGGTCCCAGGAAAGCTAAGCGCCCCCTACCAAAGGACGCTGCGCAAGGATCAATGCCCGGTCAGAACCAGCGTGTTCACCGGCATCAGGATCAGGCGTAGCCGCAGGCCCGCCGCGTGGACCACACCAATCGTGTCGATCACGTGCAGGGCAGCCGATTGCCAAAAGCCCAGATCTTCATGCTCCAACCGTTCGTGGTTGTCCGTATAGACATTGGCCAAACAGTTGCTGCCCGGAGGGATGTCATCGGCCATGCCTTTGTACAAGGGCTCCATATAAACAAGGATTGAGCCCGGCACCGTGTTGGTCTGCACATCGCGCAGCTCGTCCGAGGGGCGGATCTGGCCGGACGGGATCACGTCCTGTACCTCGACCACGACCATGGGGATGACGGTGAAGGGTTTGGTCATACAGCCCAGTTCTCCGATCATGCCGGGTTTGATGACCTGCGCGGACATCTGGTTGAACGCGGCCTGGAACCGGTCATGGCCGGAATGGGACGGCACAAGGATACCCGCCGGACGTAGCAGAGGGCTGACGTAATCCCCGACCTGAAGGCCGAACTGTTCAACCCGGCCCGTCACGCCCGCACTGATCACGGTTTTGTCCAGCTCGGTCAAGGCGGCGTCCAGCTGCGCATTGGCGCTGGCCAGTTGCGCGGGGATCAGCTCTTCGATCTGTTGAACCACCGCGGCGCGTTGCGATTGCGCTGCTGTCAACTGCGCCTCGCGCTGGGCCACAAGGTTTTCCAGCCGTTCGATCTCGGCCAGTCTCACCGCGCTGGACCCTTCGTCGCGCAGGGTGGTGTTGCGCTCAAGGTCCTCCAGCGACTGGTCCAGCGCGGCACGGGCACCGGCGATCCCGGCCTCGGCTTCAGCCAGATCGGTTTCTGCCACTTTCAACGAGGCCTGAACCTGCGCGATCTCGGCATGGGCGGCTTCGACCATGGCGGTCTGGGTGAAATCCTCGATCCGGAAAATGGGTTGCCCGGCAACAACCAGCTGGTTGTTTTGCACATAAATCTCGGACACCCGCCCACCCAGTTGCGGCAGGATCGTTACGGTCCGGAAAAACGACGCCGCCGTTTTGCTGGCCGGATGGAAATAGAACAAGGTGGTGATCACGGTCAGCGCCAGAATGGCACAGGTGGTCAGGCCCCAGCGCAGCTCATACCACATGGTGAACAGCGTGATTTCATGGCCGATCCGTTTGCCCTGAACAAACCGGCGAAACAGGTAGTCAGGCAGCACCGTTACCAGCGCGCAGATCAGTGTCTCAAGCATGTCTTACTGCTCCTGCTGCGCGGTGGGTTCTGAGGGCTGCGCCGGTTCGACGTCGTTCTTGCCCAGGGATCGTATAGCATCTGCAATGGCCCTGAGCGGGGCGGCCACATCCGGGAATTGGAACCCGGCAACCAATATTGCAGCGACCCAGAACAACCCGTTATGGGTGAACAGCGCCAATAGAGCCAATATACCTACCAGCTGGAACTGCGGGTGATTGGATTCATGTGCAAGTTTTTCGGGGATCGAATGCAAGGTGAAATATCCCACCCCGATCAGAATGATCACGATCACGGTGAAAATGAACATGAACGTCAAAAGATAGTCACTTCCGTCCGCCTGGGTCACGTAGGACGGAATATGCCCCGTGGCCATCGGGTGTAGATCTGCGGTACTCACCCTGCCCTCCTGTTTCTGCTTGTCTCTTCTTTGGATGGGTTGATGCTTAAATTCAAGCCTGCTTAATGTTTACCGACAAAGTCGCGCGTGACAGGCAGCACGCAACCAACAGGGACCACATGATAGATTTTCTGATCATCGGCGGAGGGATCGCGGGCCTGAGCGCCGGTGCCCGCCTATCGCAGCATGGGCGCGTGACCGTTCTGGAGGCCGAAGATGCGCTGGGGTACCACGCCTCGGGCCGATCTGCCGCTCTGTTCGAAGAAAGCTATGGCCCTTCGTCTGTTGTGCAGTTGAACAAAGCCGGCGCAGATTTCTTGCGATCCGAGAATGGCGGGTATCTGACACCGCGCGGGTTGATGCTGATCGGTCATAAGACCCAAGCCGAGACATTCGAGCGCGATGCGGCGGATCTGAATATGCAGGTCATTTCGGTGGATCAGGCGCGAGACCGCGTGCCGATCCTAAATCCCCGGACACTTGGTTTTGCCGCGATCAGCAACGTGGCCTTTGACATCGATACCGACCGGTTGTTGCAGGATTTCGCCCGGGCAATCCGCAACGCCGGTGGTCAGATTCTGACGGGGCAAAGAGTCACTTCCATCCGCAAGGTCCGGAATTGGGTGGTCACCGCGAACGAAACTATCGAGGCCAGGACCCTTGTCAACGCCGCAGGTGCGTGGGTGGACGAAATCGCCGTTCTGGCCGGAATTTTGCCGATCGGGATAACGCCCAAGCGCCGATCAATGGCACGCCTGCCCGCACCCGGCGGGCATGATGTGACCGGCTGGCCCATGATGTTGGGTGCTGGCGAGACATGGTACGCCAAACCCGATGCGGGCAAGCTATTGGTGTCGCCATCCGAGGCCGACCCCGTGCCGCCCCATGACGCCTATGCCGACGATATGGTGCTGGCCGAAGGTCTGGCCCGGTACGAAGAGATGGTCACCGAACCCGTCACCCGGGTGGAAACAAACTGGGCCGGATTGCGCAGCTTTGCACCGGATGGAACCCTTGTCCTGGGGCCGGACCCCGATGACCCCTCGTTTGTCTGGAGCGCAGGTCAGGGAGGGTACGGGTTCTTGACGTCACCGGCCGCATCGCAATTGGTCTCAGACCTTGTAACCGGTACAGCCCCGGTTTTGGATCATGATGTAATTGCCGCCCTCAGCCCGGAAAGACTGCGCCGATGACCAAACGATCCCTGCCCTCCAACGCCAGTGTTGCCACCGAAGGTCAGAACGGCCGCATGGTGGCCCCTGCCGCAACACGCAATGCGGGCGTGTTATGTGATCTGCTTGAAGAATGGGCCCCGCACTCTGGTCGTGCCTTGGAAATCGCCAGCGGGACCGGTCAACACGTTGCCGCCTTTGCCCAGCGCCTGCCGGGCTTAAGTTGGCAACCTACAGAAATCGAACCCGAGCGCCGCGTCAGTATCGACGCTTATGGGTCCGAACTGGGAAATACTGCGCCTGCAAAAGAACTGGATGCCATAGCGGCAGGGTGGCACAAGGATTTCGGCAACCACGACCTGATTGTCCTGATCAATCTGACCCACCTGATCAGCTGGCCAGAAACCCAAACGATTCTGACCGAAACTGCGATGGCGCTGAACCCCGGCGGGCGCTTTGTGCTCTATGGGCCCTTCAAGCGATCCGGGCAGCTCACCAGCGACGGTGATCAGCGGTTCCACGATGCGCTGGTGCAGCAAGATGCGGATATTGGCTATAAGAATGACAAGGACATTGCCGCCTATATCCAGGCGCAGGGCCTGACGATCCTGAAAGTGGTGGAGATGCCCGCAAACAATATCGCATTCATCGCCGAAAAACCGGGTACCTGATCAAGATCAAAGCCCGGGCCAGCCTCTCAAATCATATTCCACTTACAATATGTGATGAGAGGACTAACATGAACTGGCAAGACAAACTGATGAACACCCGTAAAGGTCTGCGAAACCTCAACGGGGCGATTCCGGACACCGCAAAAGCTTTCGGAGCCTTGGGAAAATCCGTCAAAGAAGGCGGAACGCTCGATTACAAAACCAAGGAATATATCGCGTTAGGAATGTCCATCGCCATTCGGTGTGAGCCATGCATCACATTACATACGGAGGCTTTGGCAAAAGCAGGTGCAACGCGGGAAGAGGTATCAGACGTTCTTGCCATGGCGGTGCAGATGGGCGGCGGTCCATCGATGATGTATGCCGCCAAAGCGCTGGAATGTTTTGACGAATTGTCTGCCTGAATAAACGAAAAGGCCCCGGTTATTACCGGGGCCTCAGCTTGATCAACCGTCCTTGCGGATGACCTCGTTCTTTGGATCATAGGGGCTGTCGCAGGTGACGACCGCATCCCACAGCTTGTCCTGAATTTTAACTTGCAGCTTGGTGCCTTCGACCGCCAGCTCAGGCTTCACATAGCCCATGCCGATGGATTTCTCGAAGGCGACCGAATAGCCGCCCGAAGTCAGACGACCCACACGCTCACCTTCGGGTGTGTACAGTACCTCGCGACCCCACGGATCGGCATCCTCCGGTCCGTCGATCAGCAGGGTGCAGCACTTGACGCGCACACCGGTCTCTTCCAGCTTGGCCTTGCCGTAGAAATCCTTGGACAGATCGACAAAGCGCGGCAGGTCGGCCTCAAGCGGGGTAGCATCGCGGCCCAGTTCGGTGCCGAAGGCGCGATAGGATTTCTCTTGACGCAGCCAGTTCTGTGCACGGGCACCGACCAGTTTCATACCGTGCTTCTCACCGGCCTTTTCCAGCAGGTCGAACAGGTAGTTCTGCATCTCAATCGGGTGATGCAGTTCCCAGCCCAGCTCACCGGTATAGGCCACACGGATTGCGTTCACGGGGCACATGCCCAGTTCGATCTGACGCGCCGACAGCCAAGGAAAGCGCTTGTTGGACAGAGCGGTTTCCGGATCGGCGTCTATGATGACCTCTTTCAGAACGTCACGCGACTTGGGTCCGGCGATGGCAAAGACGCCCCACTGGGTGGTCACGTCCTGGATTTCGATATAGCCGAACTCCTCCATCTTGTCCTCGGCCGCCTTGCGCAGATAGTCGGCGTCATACTCGGTCCAGGCACCGGCAGAGACGATGTAATAATTGTTCTCGCCATTGCGGACGATGGTGTATTCGGTGCGGGTGGTCCCGTGCGAGGTCAGCGCGTAGGTCAGGTTGATACGACCGACCTTGGGCAGCTTGTTGCAGGTGAACCAATCCAGGAACTGGGTCGCACCGGGGCCTTTGACGACATGCTTGGTAAAGGCCGACGCGTCGATCAGGCCAACGCCTTCGCGTATCGCCTTGGCCTCTTCGACGGCATATTGCCACCAGCCACCGCGGCGGAACGAACGGCTTTCCTTGTCGAAATTGTCCGGCGCATCAACGGGGCCGAAATAGTTCGGACGTTCCCAGCCGTTGACCCAGCCGAACTGAGCCCCGCGCGCTTTCTGGCGGTCATAGGCCGGAACAGTCCGCAGCGGACGGCAGGCTTCACGCTCTTCATCCGGGTGGTGCAGGATGTAAACGTGCTCATAGCACTCTTCGTTCTTGCGCGCCGCGAATTCGGTGGTCATCCAGTTGGACGAGTAGCGTTTCGGGTCCAGTGAGGCCATGTCGATCTCGGCTTCGCCATCGACCATCATCTGCGCCAGGTAATAGCCGGTGCCACCCGCGGCGGTGATCCCGAACGAGAAACCTTCGGCCAGCCACATGTTGCGCAGACCCGGCGCGGGGCCGACCAGCGGGTTGCCATCGGGCGTGTAGCAGATCGGGCCGTTGAAGTCGTCTTTCAGACCGGACTCGGCGCAGGACGGCACGCGCTCGGCCATCGCCATGTACTGATCAGCGATCCGGTCCAGATCCAGTGGGAATAGGTCGGCGCGGAAGCTGTCCGGCACGCCATGTTCGAACTGCGCAGGCGCGCCGTGTTCGTAGATACCCAGAATCCATCCGCCACGCTCTTCACGCGCGTAGGATTCGTTGTCGGCGTCGCGAACAACGGGGTGTTCGGGGTTGCCTGCCTCACGCCATTTTACCAGCTCGGGGTCTTTATCCATGACGATAAAGGTATGCTCGACCGGGATTGCAGGCATCTTGATGCCCAGCATCTTGGCGGTGCGCTGTGCGTGGTTACCCGACGCGGTCACGACATGCTCGGCGGTGATCACGACCTGCTCATCCGACGGCACGAGGTTGCCACCTTTCTCGACCATCTTGGTGCAGGTGACTTCCCAGTGGGTACCGTTCCAGTGGAACGCATCGGCTTGCATCTTGCGGACGATATCGACGCCGCGTTGACGGGCACCCTTGGCCATCGCCTGCGTCACGTCGGCGGGGTTAATATAACCATCTTCGGTGTGGTAGATCGCACCTTTCAAGTCGCTGGTTTCGATCAGCGGCCAGCGCTCTTTGATCTGATCAGGTGTCAGCCATTCGTAAGCGACATCGCAGGTCTCGGCAGTGGACGCATAGAGCATGTATTCGTCCATACGTTCCTGCGTCTGCGCCATGCGCAGGTTGCCGACGACGGCAAAGCCCGCATTCAGGCCGGTTTCTTCCTCAAGCGTTTTGTAGAAATCGACCGAATACTTGTGAATGTGGGTGGTCGCATAAGACATGTTGAACAGCGGCAGCAGGCCAGCCGCGTGCCAGGTCGAACCAGACGTCAGTTCATCCCGTTCGATCAACATCACATCATCCCAGCCCGCCTTGGCCAAATGATATGCAATCGAGGTCCCAACGGCGCCGCCGCCAACAACCAGTGCTTTGACTTGGGTTTTCATACCGGGTGTCTCCCCTTGAACTCAGTTGACACCATATGACTCAGTTCGCACACCGAGCGCGATATTCACCCGACCAGTGGTGATATGAAAACGACGTGTTGTCGCAAATGGACCGTGCGACTGACTGCCTGCACCTATTGCCCTGATGCTGAACAGCGCTTGCCGCTGCCGAACTTTGCGCAGGAGTCGCCCAAACCCCCTTTATGGACCCGCACGGGCTGGGGTGTCGGTTCCTCTTGGGCAGGTTTCTCTGCGGGCTCTGCGGCGTCTGTTGGTGTTTGCGCGGGCACCTGATCTTGCAGAAAACCCAACAAACCCGGCGCTTCTGAAGTGATGTCATCCTCCAAAGCGGCCTGCCGTTCTTCGGACTCGAACAGCAATTGCAGCGCACGACCATAACCGATTTGCAGCACGTCCTGATTCTCAAAGACCTCACCGCCAGTGATGTCCATCAGCCCTTCGCTTTCGAACCCGGAGGCCGTCATCTGGTTCACCATCAGCGCCGCCACATCGAGGTTCTTGAGCTTGTCGTCCGTTGTTTTCTCCTGCACCAGCTTCATTTCGGCATAAAGTCGATCTATTTGATCCGCGAGGTCGGACTGGCGGTCCGCGGGGATCACGTACCCCTGCCCCACGACCGGAGACGGATAGGTCAAAAGCGCGTTCAGCGCAGCGTAGTCCAGCCCTTCCAGCAGCGCGCGGATCGAGGCATCGTCAGCATTTGTGTGCAGTCGGATCACGACCTCTTCGTCGATTCCGATCCGACCTGTGATTTTGCGATAGCCCAGCGCCTCGGTCGGAGAGGTCAGGTCCTGTTCGATCTCAATAAAGGCCACGCCATCGACAACGGCAAAACCATTTTTGATCACCGCCAGATCCATAAAGCTTTGCTGGCGGGCCAAGGCCAGCCCGGCCAGCGTGTTCCGTGCCGCTGCGGGTTTCAGGCTGATGTCAAACCAGGCAAGTTCGTCACCGCTGGAATAGACCGCGCCGGTTTCGCTCAGTTTGCGCAGGATGTCCTGTTTGTCGCCACCCGACAGGCGCAGCAATTCAGCCGTATTTGCAACCGAACTGATCAGCGGCGTCGGCTTGTATTCGGCCAGCACTGATGCAACCGCCGCATTCGAGGCGTCGGTTAGCTCAAAGCGCGCCCATTGGTCGGAAGGCGCAGGCAAATAGGGTTTTGCACCCAGCTCCCATTGATGCTTGCGCTCGGCCTCGGCCGTCTTGGCATCACGCCCGGTCTGAATTTGCGCGAAACGGTCCTTGATCGTGTCCACATAGCCGGTCGCCGACAACGTCCCGTCGTGCTTTTTGTACTGCTGGTAATAGTCCAGGCCCGTGATGACCAGGACAAGGATCATCACAAATCCCAAAACCCTCAGAAAGTCCATTTTTTCAATCCGAATTCAAAGCTGCTCTTTTGCGCAACGGCTAGACTCAAATTGGGGCAGCCTTATGGCTTGGGTCTGAGATTTGTGCGACCCGTTACACTGTGTCCGGGGGCAGGATTTTGCCCGGGTTCATGATGTTTTCAGGATCCAGCGCCGCTTTGATCGCGCTCATGAACGTCACCGCTCCACCCAGTTCCTTGACCAGATAGGGGCGCTTGCCCTGACCGATGCCATGTTCGCCCGTACAGGTGCCGTCCATCGAGATTGCCAGATCGTTCAGCCAACCGACGAACCCGTCGGCCTTTGAGACCTCATCCGCGTTGTCCATGTCGATCAGCAGCAACGTGTGGAAATTGCCATCGCCCACATGCCCGACGATCGGGGCCAGCAGGCCAAGCTCCTGCGCTTTGGTACGCGTGGCCGTGACACATTCCGCCAGACGCGAGATCGGAACACAGACATCGGTGGAAATGCCCCGCGCGCCGGGGCGCAGTTGCAGGCTGGCCCAGTACATGTCGTGCCGCGCCTGCCACAGCTTGTTGCGCTCTTCGGTCGTCGACGTGGCCGCAAAATCTGAACCGCCGAATTCTTCGGCGATCTGACCAAAGGTCTCGGCCTGTTCGACCGCGCCCGCCTCGGACCCGTGGAACTCCAGCAACAGCAGCGGGGTTTCGGGCAGGTCCAGCCCGGAATAGGCGTTCGCAGCCTTGACCGACAGCTCATCCAGCAGCTCAATCCGCGCGACGGGCACGCCGTATTGGATCGTCATCATCACGGCCTGACACGCGGCATCGACGGTTGAAAAAGAACACCGGGCCGAGGTGATCGCCTCGGGGATACCCTGAAGGCGCAGCGTAAGTTCCGTGATGATGCCCAGCGTGCCCTCGGCCCCGATCAGCAGGCGGGTCAGGTCGTACCCGGCCGAGGATTTCTTGGCCCGCTGTCCGGTGCGGATGATCTGCCCGTCCGGCATCACCGCCTCAAGGCTGAGGACATTGTCCTTCATCGTACCATAGCGCACCGCATTGGTGCCCGAGGCCCGCGTCGCCGCCATCCCCCCCAACGAGGCATTGGCGCCCGGATCAATGGGAAAGAACAGGCCCTGATCACGCAGATAGGTGTTCAGATCCTCACGCGTGACACCGGGCTGGACGACGCAATCCAGATCGCTGGCATGGACCGCCAGCACTTTGTTCATCTGAGTGAGATCGACGGAAATCCCGCCCGCAGGCGCATTTACATGCCCTTCAAGCGAGGTACCGGTGCCAAAGGCAATCACCGGCACTTTATGCTGGGCGCATGTCTTGACGATTTCAGAGACTTCCTCGGTCGTGTGCGGGTATACAACAGCATCCGGCGACTGGTTGTCGATCCAGGTCGTGGTGTGCCCGTGCTGCTCGCGGATCGCCTGCCCGGTTTGCAGCCGATCCCCGAATTTCTGCTTGAGGATACTGACAGCTGTTTCAATCCCTGTTTCATTCCGGGGCAACGCAACTGCCTGCACCATCTTGTCTCTCCCTTACATTATTCGCCCAGCGCGCCGCCCTCGCGACATTGCTAGTATCTAGAGGGACTGAATTGGGGTTCAACCAAGTCAGCCAAGGACCTCAGGGCGTTACAGCATGGATGGCACGACCTGATCCGGCGGACGGTGGCCATCTTCAAATGTTTTGATGTTGATGATGACTTTTTCACCCATTTCGATCCGACCCTCCAACGTGGCCGACCCCATATGCGGCAGCAACACAACATTGGGCAATTGCCGCAAGCGCGGGTTCACCTGAGTGCCGTGTTCATACACATCCAGCCCGGCCCCCGCGATGTCGCCAGAGCGAATCTGCCGCGTCAGCGCGTTTTCGTCGATCACTTCACCCCGCGAGGTGTTCACAACCACTGCTGTCGGCTTCATCAACTTCAACCGCCGCGCATTCATCAGGTGAAAGGTCGATGGTGTGGACGGGCAATGGACCGAGATCACATCCATCCGCGCAACCATCTGATCGAGGCTTTCCCAATAGGTCGCCTCAAGCTCCTGCTCGATCTCGGGGCGCAGACGTCGGCGGTTGTGATAATGCACCTGCATGCCAAAGGCCGCCGCACGGCGCGCCACAGCCTGACCGATCCGACCCATGCCCAGAATGCCCAGACGACGCCCGCCGATCCGCCCCCCCAACAAGGCAGTGGGTGCCCATCCACCCCAGTCGCCCTTTTGCATCACCGACAGACCTTCGGGGATTCGACGGGTCACTGACAGGATCAGCGCCATGGTCATATCCGCGGTGTCATCGGTCAGCACGCCCGGCGTGTTGGACACAAGAATGCCGCGCTGACGGGCCGTGGCCACATCAATATTGTCGACCCCTGCCCCGTAATTGGCGATCAGCCGCAGCCTTTCCCCCGCCTGCCCCAGAAGACCACCGTCAATCGTGTCGGTCACTGTTGGCACAAGAACATCCGCCTCGCGCACTGCGGCGACAAGTTCTTCGCGAGACATAGGGGTATCGTCATCGCGCAGTTTCACATCAAACAGCTCGCTGAGCCGGGTCTCTACTGCCTCAGGCAACCGTCGCGTTACAACAACACTCAGACGTTCTCTTGGCACCTTCGTCCTCCCACCGCTTTGCAATCACTCGCGCGCCATGGCATCGTGGCGCAGGTTAAGGCGGGGCACAAGAACCCCCAACGCATTGAGACGACCTTTTTTCGAAACCCGAACAACAGGCACAAGAGCAGGCAGTCAGTGAGTGGTCTTCTATCGGTAAATCGCCGCCTTTTGGTGGTTTTGTCCGTATTTTTGGTCCTGTTGGGCAGTGTCGTGGCCACGGCACAGGACAATCGTGGACCAGTGACCAACCTCCCCTTGCCGCGCTACGTCTCGATGAAAGCCGCCGAAGGCAACGTGCGCAGGGGTCCGTCATTGACGCATCGAATCGACTGGGTCTTCAAACGCCGCGGGATGCCCCTGCAGATCACCGCCGAGTATGGAAACTGGCGCAAGGTTCAGGACCGCGACGGTGCCGGTGGGTGGGTGCATTACGCCTTGTTGTCCGGCGTGCGCACCGTGTTGATCGAATCCGAGCTGCTGCCCGTCTACACCAGCCCCGACCCCAATTCACAGGTCAGTGCCAAATTCGAATCCGGCGTTGTGGCTCGCCTGGGCAGTTGCACCCTGGACTGGTGCCATATTTCGGCCGGCGGCTACCGTGGCTGGACCTTGAAATCCAACCTATGGGGCGTTGATCCGTCGGAAATCCGCGAATAGCAACTTTGTAGGGGCGTGTTGACTGGCCTCAACCGTCTCGACGCAGGATGTCTGAGATCGGTAAGATGCGGGGTTTTCCATTCCCTGAAACCAGCAACGCAAATCCTGAAATTTGACCTCCGAATTATTTTTGCGGCCAGCCTAATTTTTTCGCTCAAAGCCCCTTGCACCCTGCAACCAACAATCGTAGATAGCGCCTCACCGTTGGGGTGTAGCCAAGTGGTAAGGCAGCGGTTTTTGGTACCGTGTATCGTAGGTTCGAATCCTACCACCCCAGCCATGATTTTCCATGAAATCGCACGCTGAATACTTGGCCGCCGATTGCGGCGTGTTTTCAGAAGGTTATCCGCTGGCACTATTAGCTGAGACCCGAACGTGCGCACGACAATGGTCGATTTCGGGCCGCAGTCTCAGTTCGCGATTCCGACGGTACGAGTTTGGTGTGTTTGGAAAAGTCTGTAGATCAGAGTGCAGCGAACTGCTTGCGCTGGTCTGACCAGATAGCCGGGAAGCCGGACTTGATCAGGTAATCCGTGGTCAGACCGTCAGGCTGTTCGCCTGCAGCGATGGCCTCCAGAACATCAGGCGCCAGCATTGCCAGATCGACGACATCCTGCACCCGGCGTTTGGACGTGCCCTCTTCTTCCGCGATTTCTGGAAACGTTCTGCCATCAATGATCATCGCCAACCACCGGCGCGCTTTGATGACATTGCGGACAAGTGTTTGATCGATCTCAGGCGGTGCATCGCCCAGGTGCAGTTTCAGCTCCACACCTCTGCGGCGCATACGGAATGGCGCTTTGATAGTTAGTTCTTCGGCATCAACCTGATCCGCCCTGCACTCCATCGTTCGGGCGAGTGCCCGGGGATCCAGTTGCACGGTCAGGGACCCCTGTCGCAGATCTGCCCGCAAAATCAGGTCGAGGCATTTCCTGACGGACTGGCAATCTCTGAGATGCTCTGCTGCTGAAGCAATTTCGACCGCCGACATATCCAGCGCCATTGATATCACTGCATTCGGTCGGCTCAGATGTTGTCTGACCACTTCGGCCAGTACGTTTTCAAGCTGCTCTGCAGGCAACCGCCATGCATCAGGATGCTTCTGACTGCGATCAGTCACCAGTCGCCCGGAGATGTAGTACCGCAAACGCTTCCCATTTTTGCGACTATGACTGGGTGTCAGCCGATCTCCGGTCTCGTCAAAGAGTTTTCCGGCCAGCAGGGACTGCTTTGCCTTCTGCTTTACTCCACGCTCCCTGGCCGCACCATCTGTAAGTAGCTGTTGCACGTGGCTCCAGACTTCCGGGTCGATAATGGCAGGGTGCTGCCCCTCAAAGACCTGTCCTTTATGTCGGATACGGCCGGCATAGATCGGATTGCTGAGCAAATGATGGATGTGTCCGCGGTCAAAAAACTTACCGCCTGTCACGCGTCCGCCCGGGCGTTCCCGGCGCCGGGACCGGAGCCCCAGTGCCTCCGCCCGCTCTTTGACATCAAGAATGGTTTGATGCTCCAGATAGAGTTCGTAGAGCACTCTTATTGTTGCCGAGTCCTCTTCGTCGATTTTGAGCGTCCGGCCGTCAGCCTGATACCCGAGCGGAGCATTCCCGCCCATCCACAGGCCCTTGCGTTTAGAGGCTGCGATTTTGTCCCGGATACGTTCAGCCGTGACTTCCCGTTCGAACTGAGCGAAGCTGAGCAACACGTTGAGTGTCAGGCGCCCCATACTGGTAGACGTATTGAAGGACTGGGTAACGGACACGAAAGACGCGTCTGCCGTATCAAGGCGTTCGACCAGCTTTGCGAAGTCAGCAAGCGAGCGCGTCAGCCGGTCGATCTTATAGACAACAATCTGATCCACGTGTTTCTCGTCAACAGCCTGCATCAATCGCTGCAACGCCGGGCGGTCAAGATGGCCGCCCGAGATACCACCGTCATCATAGTAATCCGGCAGCAACTCCCAGCCTTCATGTTTCTGGCTGGCAACATAAGCTTCGCAAGCTTCCCGCTGGGCATCCAGCGAATTGAAGTCCTGCTCCAGCCCCTCCTCCGAGCTTTTCCGAGTGTAGATGGCGCAGCGGATACGTCGCATCACTGAACCCCGAAGAAGCGCGGGCCTGACCAGTGCGCTCCGGTAATGTGTTTTGCAATGGCTGGCAGGGAACGCCACGTTTTGCCGTCCATGACGAAACCACCATCGACCACTTCAACCTGATAGGTTCGTCCGTTCCATTCCCGCATCAGATGTGATCCCGGTTTCAGAGCAGGTGGCGGTATTTTTCCCAGCGCGATTTGATGCAGCCGGCGTTCTGTCTTCACAGACAAGTTTGCGACTTCAATTAGTTGTGCCATGTGCCAAAAATTGATGTGGATTGCTCAAAGCGTTTTTTGGCGTGCATCCGCAGATAGTTAAAGAAATCGCTCGACTTCCATGGCTCGGCAAGCGGTACTGCCGCCATGGACGACACAACCCGGGAACAGCTCAATTTCGTTTTTGCAAAGTTAACGGGTAGTCTGGAGGACGCGGCATCGCAAGCTCTCAGAGGTCAACGATCGGAGATTAGACCAGAAGAAGCACTAGAGCTTGTTCAGTCCCTTCAGGTTCTGTTGCACCACGCGGCCGCGCGCATGCGGGCGATTGAGCATTTGGCCCGTCAGAACGGGCGAACCTGAAGCAAAACACCAACTTTGGATTGCGCAAAGTGGACGAACGGGCTTGTGCTGGATCGATGTCCAGTCAATCCGTAGACCTAGTCCAACAACTCACCTAGCGAGACACCAAGCGCAACAGCCAGCTTATCAACAACGGTGATCGTCGGGTTGCGCGCGCTACGTTCAAGGTCACTAATATAAGTCCGGTGAACATCCGCCTGATGCGCGAACTCCTCCTGCGACCAGCCTTTCATCTGCCGCAAGCGTCGCATGTTTTTTGCCAGGCGATCACATACATCCATATTATGTCTTGGACAGTGATGCAGATGATCGGTCTACAGACGATCAGTGACATACTCTGTTGACTTCTCTCCCAAACGAAGCGTTTCTATGTCACCGATCGACGACAAAGCGCGGCACATGCAAGACCAGTTGAACCCACCAGATGTGCGATATGTAAAGCTAGGCTCTGGCGGCAAACATGTTGATTATGCCCTGGAGAACGCGGTCATCCCTGTCGACTTTGACCTAGCCGATCATGCGCTGTGTCTGACAGACGACTGGGATTTCCTTATGACAACGATGACCCAGGCCGGGCGCGGAATTCAGGCTGCAAAAGAAGACATTCGCGAACTGAAGGATTTTTACGACCTGCCCTCTGGTTCACTTTGGATCACGATGGCTCGCGGGCATCTGTGGTGGGCACTTGCGGGCGACAAGATTGAATTGTCCGACCGTAGCCAACGTTGTAGCCTTTATCAGACATTGGCCAACTCCTGCTCTGCCGCCGCACTGGCGCCATCATTTTCGCGTTCGCTCGCCACCTCCTGAAACACCGGCCCGTCTTCACCAAGGCGCGGGATCAGGCCAAATGTATCCGTCAGGCGGCGCAGGATCACGTCACAGTAGGCTGGATCAATCTCGATCCCATATCCACGACGACCCGATTGCTCAGCCGCAATAAGCGTGGATCCCGACCCGCAAAATGGGTCCAACACCAACCCGCCGCGATGCGAGCAGTCCAGAATGGCATCCCTCACCAAGGCCACAGGCTTGACGGTAGGGTGCATCTCAAGGTCGCCCTGCCCCGAACCAAAGCTATTGGCCCCGGCATAGGTCCATATATTTGTCCGGTTCCTGCCATTCTTGCCAAGCTCGACATTGTTGATGTGTTTGCCGGCCCCCGACTTGAATACAAACACCAACTCATGCTGTGACCGGTATAGCGATCCCATCCCACCATTTGTCTTAGACCAGACACAGAGATGTTTCAGTTCGGAGTAAGCCACCTCCCCTGCCCCGAGGATTTCTCGCATATGGCGCCAGTCCATGCACTGAAAATGAATGGAACCGTCTTCACTATAAGAGGCAAGGTGTTGGAATACAGAGGTCAAAAAGCTCTGAAACCCTTCTGGCGACATTTCACCGGACGCCATCGCAAACTCTCGATGCTGCACCGACCCCAAGCCCGAGACGTGACCCTTTATGGGAACGTTGTAAGGTGGATCTGCAAAGACCACCTGCGCGCGTTCTGGCCCCAGTAAAGCCGCATAGGTCTCCGCATTGGTGCTATCACCGCAGATCAGGCGATGAGGGCCAATGTGCCAGATATCACCCTCGCGGGTTACCGGCGAATTCCCACTTGGGGTCGGAATTTGATCCAACGTATCCTGCTCTTCTGTATCACCCAGCCTTAGCTTTTGGATGCTCAGATCAATTTCAGGCAATTCAAAACCCGTTAGTGTGAGATCAAATGGGATTTCCAACTCATCGAGGTATTGGAATTCCAGCGCCAGAAGATCAGCATCCCAGCCTGCATTCTCGGCAAGCTTGTTATCCGCTATGATATAAGCCCGAATGTCCTCTTCGCTCATGCCTGACAGACAAATCGTTGGGACTTGCTCCAGACCCATCTGTTTGGCTGCCTCAACACGGCCATGTCCCGCGATGAGCTGATTGCCCTCATCAACAAGAACGGGGTTGGTAAACCCAAAATGCTCAATCGAGCGCATCACCTGCCGGATCTGGCTTTTCGAATGCGTTCGAGGGTTCCTGTCCCTCGGCTGCAGTGATCTCGGGGATTGATAAACTATCTTCAGCGCAGTCAATGACCTAGCTCCTCACATAAACGGAGCCGAAGTCAAAACGTCAGATACAATGCGGCCCCGGGTTTCACTTCGGGTCCACGTAAGCGCATTCTAACGTGATATATGTCTGGGCACGTATTTCAGCCAGGCGCTGTCCCGGTTCAATCTCAATCAACGTCAAGATCATTCCGGCCATTTTATAGTTAAGATCAATGTAACTATCGCTGTGATAGATTCAATACCGAACAAACCAGATAGAGCTGCGGAGGCTACTTGCAGTTTGGGCGCCAAAATTCTTTGTTTTCAGATCTACTGACCGAGTTACGCACGTTTTTTGGCTGGCCAGGAGAGGCGCTGGAAAATCGAACATGCGCCCCGAAAAGGCAACGTTGGCGTAGAATTGGACACCTCAACTTCCTTTCTTGGTCGGTGTGACACAAGACAGGAAACGTGGGTCCGATTATCCGTTACATGTGCTTGAATCGTGACCTGCCGACACGTTGTCGCCATCTGCTAGCACGTATAAATTCTTATGGCTGTATTTCTTTTTTGTATCGGTTCCGCCAGCATTCGTTGTGATCGTTATTTCATCGCAGGGGCTGCCGCATTTCAAAGAGTGTTCCGAACCAGGTGCTAAACCAGACACAGAATCGTATTTATAAGGATCGTCCCCTGTCGTGTTTACAGAGTACTTAGTCTTGACGTTTATAGACGTTGTAGATTGAGAGCAGTTTCTAGCTTTTACATCAGTGCTACCGGCCTGCGAAACATTGTTCGCCAGAATAGTAATCGTAGCTGCTAAGCACATAGTTTTCAGACTTTGAACACCTGACATGATTTTGCCTCTCTTTTTCTTTGAAGTCCAACTACAGATATGGGGCCATATTATGCCAAAGACGAAATCTGACCATGGACGGGCCTCTCATTTTAGACCCGGGTATTGTATCGGAATTGGTCCGTCTACCGGCCGCAAATGGCTTTAGGTAGCAATGACGCTATAGTCCATTACGCCCTTGTTAACCCTGAGTGCAGCCAATGCGTTTCGGGCAAAAGACTATGTCGCGATCTACCTGTGTCGATAGAAGTCCCACCTAGCAGCATTGCGCCTTCAAGCCGTGGGCGCATCCTCCAAAAGACAGTCAATGCCTGAGACAATCGTCGCACAAAAGTTGCAATCCTGATCCATCGACAGAACCAAGAACCAAGCCCGAGAATGCTCGAGGCATTGGACGTGAATCCCATAACTTCTCGTTTAAGAGAACTGTCCGGTGTTGCCCCACCAAGGGGCCTTACATTGATGTGCTTCGAGGAGACAAAAAATGAAGAGCACTTTGCTTGCAGCTGTTAGAAAGAGCAGTTCATGTTACGTTGCGCCCGGCCTAGCTGCTGCGCTAACCCTTAGCGCCGTTTTAGTGCCCGAAAAGGGTTATGCTAACAACGGTTCGATTGATTTCAGGAACTGCTCTGAGTCAGAGCACTCTGTTCACGCTTACATCTATAATAGTGATGACCTTTCATTTTTGGTCGCGACTGAAGATGCAAACATCTCGGCAGGCGCGAGTGACACTTTGTCTTGTCAGACGCAGCCTAACTGTACCGCCAGACTAAAGACTGCTTCAGATGTCGTTGACGTAAAGAACTATAGCCACAAAAACATGTATGTTTTGGTTGACTCAGACAAAAAAATCACTGCGCACGGTCACAACAGCTCGACCTGCAACAAGTAGAACAATAGCCGAGTCGCATCTCCTTGCGGCTCGGACGCCACTTCTAGCGGCTCAATTTGCCGGCTTGGTGCGGAGGAGCTTGAGCGACACTCCGGACCTTGGAGTGATGATACAGATTTACAGGGCCGAACAAGACATACGTCCATCGACAAGGGGTCCCAATTTGTCGCAATAAATTGAAGTAGGCAGAGCAGTAGTCACTTTAGCAGCATCTTAAGCAAACCGAGTAAGAGCGAGCATTAAATCCTGCTGAAGTTGAGCAAAAAACGGGCAGAAAATGCAAAGAACGAATTTGCGAACGCCAAGCATTCGAGCGAAGCAAACTGGCGGCGTGAGCGATAAATCCTACGCTGATACAACTAAAAGGCACTCAGTTAAAAGCCTGGTATCGTTGGCGCTTGGGTTAGCGCTCAGCGGTATCTCTGCATGTGGTAACATCGCTGCTACAACCGGCATAAGTTACAACGAAGGCCTTGCTGAGTCTTACAACAGTGTATTGTTGATGAATATTGTTCGTGCCGCCAAACGCTATCCACTCTACTACTCGGCTCTTGGAGACTATTCGGCAGATTTCGGTTCTGAGTTCGATATTGATCCCGACATCGAAATTCCATTTGGTTTAAGCGCCGATGAAGAAGGGATTGAACTATCCGTTAGTCCTTCGGTCGGGATATCAAGGGACGTAAACGCTAACGCCACCTCATTGGAGACGGACGACTTTATTGTGGCGATGAATACTCGGATTTCAGATCAAACCCTATTGTTTTTCACCCAAGGGAGAAACCGAGGAAGCCTAAGCCTCATCCTGATGGTCTTAGTAAACCGACTAGCGATCACCAAAACCGAGTTTCAGCAAACACTTAGCTTGGCCACGAAAACGTGCCAGGAAAAAAGCGGTAGACTGTCGATCGAAAGCCAGGGCATTTGTAGAGACTTGCAGTCGTATCAGCCCCCCAGTCAGTGTCCCGATCACTTGACGCTTTTGCGTTCGGCACCATTTGCAAGCTTCAAAAATGACCCTACGAACATTTGTGAGTTCGCAAGTTTTAAGTACTTTGTCGAAGCGCTTAGGGTCGCCGAGCCGCAAATTGTGGTCAGCGATGATACTGGCTTGAATTTTATTCTTGATCCCGCTCGTAGTAACATCACGCTGTTCTCACAGGACAAAACTGGCATCGAACTTCGTTCCCCACATGAAACGATTGGCTATCTAGGAGAGATTGTTCGTCAGAACTTTTTGGACCTAGACGGTGGAGTTCTAACGCTGGCTGCTCCGGATGGATCGTCGGCTCCAATTTTTTTGTTAAATGAAGGATCGTCCCGAGAGGCAGCGATTTCTGCAAAGGTTGACGGTGAAAACTATTGGATTCCAAAACAAAATCTCAGAGACGCAAGCTCCCATTTCTCTTTCATGGCGATGAGTATCGTCAAGGATATCGTTTCGCTGAACACTTCAGATAGTCAATTGCCTGCCAGCAGTACTCGAGTGGTAATCGAATAGGAGCCTGGTTAGTCTAAAGATCGGTAATCCCTTTTTGTGTCACTCTACCTTGAAACAATCATAATGTAACTTTGCATTCTTGCCCTCAGCGATTCCCACGGATCGCGGATGGCCCAACCGACACCAACACCACCCACCTTACATTGGAATTCAGCGGCGGTAATCCGGCCTTCACCGAATGGGCCAGATCTTCACGCAACAACTCCGTTTGAACCTAAGTTCGGCGTGGATAAAAAACTATTTTTTCAGCTGATCCGTGGAACAAACATCATCGGTTTTTTGAAACGACAATCCATCGACCGGAGGAAGCTAGAAGGCCATGCTTGGCTAATCCGAGGAAAACAGGCCTGATCAAAAAAAGGCCGATGCACCTGTGCGGAAGGGTTAAGGATAGTAATGTATCCACGCAAAAATGTGAGAGATCGCATGCATTTCTTTACCCTTTCAGCTCAGCAAGGTGCTGAATACAGGAGAAAGAAATGAAACTTCCATTGACACTTTCAGCACTGTGTTGCGCATTCATGTTTGCCACCTATGCACATGGAAATACACATGTTTATCATTGCAACGAGGCCACGTGCGCCTATTCAGACACTGTCGACGCCTTAACACCCAAAACGTTCAAAGTGACATGTACCAATCCGAAATACCCGAATGAGGAAGAACTGACCTGCGAGTCTTCAAACAAATTGGCAAATTGCTCAATCGAAATTCAAAATCACCCGGACTCCAGAGAGTGTGTCTGCCAGAACGGAAGCACCGAAAAGGCAAAGTTCAAAATTGGAGCAGCATGTAACTAACGTGATGTCAGATTAGGTGCGTCTGAACCTGTCAGAGGCCGCAAAGCTTCTTCGGCATAGTCTGGTGCTAACCCAAATATCATCGTCCAGCAACTTTGAGCGATCACTGAAACGACGAACTCAAATGAAAAACGAAAGACACTCAATATGCCAAATCTGAAAAAGCCATTGATGATGGCTGTTGCCTCTCTGGGTGTGTTGTCTGGTACCTTTGCGCAGGCTTCTGACAAGATCTATATTACGATTTATAACTGTAGCAATTCTCATCATGTTTTACATGTTAAGGTTTCCGCAGTTCATGAAACTAGTATTGACTCGAAGGGCAAAGTTCACTCGGGCAGTGAAAAAGAGTTTTATTGCAAGAGCGATGATAAATGTGACGTGCTGTTGTATAGCGACGTCGGGCGGTTGAATAAAAATACGAGCCGAAGCCCATGGTATGTGTATGTCTCAAGTAAACACAACATAGAAGCCAGCACTTCTGAATCAGAAGTATGCGGTTGATCTATGCGGATCTAAATTCAGATCTGAACGGCGGACTATTGGGAGCAGAGCTAGCTCCTCATATGATAAGGCGGGGCAACTAGACTTAGCTTACGTCAGTACCGAAGCATCCCGGATGCTCCAAAGTCTAATGTCAGAGAGTTCAGTTGGGCAGAAACCCCGCAAGCAAAACAGGCCTGGATCATTCTAGAAAATGATGCCGAAAGCTCACCCGCCGATAAATACAATATCTCCTTTGGTGCCTCAATAATTGTCCGATGACCGTCGCCTTTTTCGGAGATCCAGATATCCATAACAATCTGAGACAAGCATCCATCGACAAGTTGGATGCGATGAAACAACCCTAGTCCATCTAATGTACTGGGAAGACTTGCATGAAGGCGATAAGAGGATCATTTTTAGACTTTCTTGGTGACCCTTTTTACCGGGACTTCGAGGAGTCTATTCGATACTTGCAAGATGGTTTATTGATCATTGACGGCGAAAAGATCGTAGACTTTGGTCCCTTTTCGGATATTGGCGGCAAATACGAAAATATTCCTAAAACCGTTTACACAGACCGTGTCATCTTACCCGGATTTGTCGATACACATATACATTATCCGCAAACGGAAATGATTGCCGCTTTTGGTGAGCAGTTACTTGAATGGTTGGAGAAGTATACGTTTCCGACGGAAATGAAATTTCGCGAAAAGGCCTATGCCCGAGAAGTAGCTGATCGATTTCTTGACCTAATGCTCGCGAACGGCACGACCACGGCTCAGGTCTTTACAACCACGTTTCCTCAGTCTGTCGATGCGTTTTTTGAAGCGTGCAGCACTAAGAACATCTGCATGATTGCAGGGCTCACAGGTATGGATCGCCCGGGGCTGGCTCCAACTGAATATCTCGACACGCCCGAGTCCTTTTATACCAACAGCAAGAAGCTTATCGAAACCTGGCACATGAAAGGCCGCAACAAATACGCGATTTCCCCGCGGTTTGCCCTTGGCTCTACAAGAGAGCAACTTGAGAAATCTGGGCAGCTCAAAGCAGAATACCCGGACACGTGGGTCAACACCCATATGTCGGAAAACCATAGTGAAATAGCTCGAGTGGCTGAGTTGTTTCCCGAAGCCAAGGACTACCTGAACGTATATGAACGTGCAGGAATAGTCGGCCCAAAGTTTTCCGTCGGGCACGCGATACACCTTAGCGATGACGCGTTCCAAAGAATGGCGCGTTCTGGCGCTTCAATTTCATTTTGCCCCTCATCCAATCTTTTTCTGGGTAGTGGGCTGTTTAGGATTGAAAAAGCCAAGTCTACCGAAACTCCGATACATGTTGGCCTTGGAACGGATGTGGGCGCAGGCGACTGTTTCTCGATGCTGAGACTGCTGAATGACGCGTACAAAGTTTCTGCGTTACAATCACAGAAACTTTCATCCTTCAAAGGTCTGTATCTTGCCACCCTCGGCGGCGCCAAGGCCCTCGCACTTGATGACGAGATCGGTAGTTTTGATATTGGGAAATATGCAGACTTTGTAGTCCTGAACCCACGATCAACACCTGTCCTGTCATTCCGAGCCGAGAGTGTTGCTGTGGATTCCAGCCTATCACCCAGTGCTCAGGAGCTGCAAACCCTGGAGACAGAGGCGTTCGGCATGATGATGTTGGGTGATGAGCGTTCGGTCGAAGCAACATATGTAAGCGGCCAATGCCTGTACGAAAAAGAAACACCTTGGGCGTCGCGGCCTAGTCTATGATGCAGGATACTGGAAAAACAGGAACAGTATTGCTCTCGCTGCCGTCCAGCGGCCTTGATGAAGAGCAATACCTGCAATGGCACGAAGAACTGATCAGTATCGCGGGCAAATACGATAATTTTCTTTCCGGTGACTTCCTGAAGCCTATTGATGACAAAAAAGATCAATGGGTCCAGGTTTTGTCTTACAGCAGCGTTGAAAGCTTAAGATCGTTACTGGAAGACGCTTCATATCGCAAAGCGATTGCGGATTCTGAGATCAAATTTGGGCATGCTGTCACAGAACAGGTTTTTGTTTACAAAAAGACCGACGATTCACAAGTTACTGTTGTGATTTCACATTCGCTCAATCCCGGCTTCGAAAACGATTACAGGAATTGGCAGAAAGAAGTTGACGCTGCGGCGGCGAAGTTTCCCGGTTTCCTCGCGACAGAGTTGATCGAACCAGTTTCTGATCTTCAGTCCGAGTGGGTGGTGGTTTTCCGGTTCGATACAGTGGAGCACCTTGAGAATTGGTTTACGTCCAGTGCACATGAACAGCTTGTAAAAAAGGCCCAGCCATTTTTCAGAAGGGTTCAGGTAAGGCGAATGGGCACCGGAATGAATGAATGGATTTCCAACGCCGCTGGAACCAGTGACACTGGGCCTACACAGCTCAGAATGGCGATGGTTGTTTTGTTGGTCCTTTACCCAACTGTGATGGTGCTCACGCTCTATGTCATGCCCTTGATGGGTAACACTCCGTTCGCCGTTTCTATGTTTGTTTCGAACGTGATGAGTGTCGTAATTCTGACGTGGTTATTGCTACCAGTGGTGACCCGCGTCCTTAGCTTTTGGCTCGACCACAAGAACGCCAACGATCGGATGAAGTCATTCATAGGTTTTGGTTTGAATATTCTGTTCTACATCTTGTTCGTCGCGCTGTTCTATTCGGCGGGATCTGGTTTCATCGATAACTAGCGGCGGTGTGCAAGAAAACCCAAAAGTAGCCTGTTTCGCCAAACCGCGATTTCGCTTTGGGCGCTCAGCCTTGAAACACAGTCACAAATCCGATTTTCCCAGGGCCAGGCTGTATATTCCGCATGAGAAGGTCGGCTTCCGCTGTCTCCCGCCAAAGAAAAATCTCGTCCTACCAAAACTCCGGTAAAAAACGTTCAAGATACGAAAGGTGCCGCTGGCAGAGTGACTGTTTTGACGAGCGTTCAGCCAAAAAAGACCTGTAGAAATCTCATTATATACCTTGCAGCTTTAGTTCGTTTCTGCTCGGGCACGTTCAGATTTAGATACATTCTTTTTTCTCATTTGGGTCTTTGAGTTGAGGTCTTGCTCGTCCATACGGTTTTTCACAGCTCCCCTTGGCTGTCGATGGATCATCGTCTCAACATTTGGCGTCAGACTGTATCTTCACTGAACTGCCCAAACCCAAATACCTGGCGCAAGATTAGCAGGTCCTGCCCCCAGCACCCTTCACAGTTCGCTCGTTTGATCGTGGAAAGTTAGACAGTCGGGACCAACGCTCTTCAAGATAGCTGGCTCGATCAGGTGCGTATCGTTGGGATAAGGGCCCGATTTTTTAAGTGCCCCGCGTAGACCCTCTTCCGGAGGAACGCGCTGCCAAACAACTCTTGTTGCGTAAGGCGCACCCCCTAACCTCCAAGAGCTACCATGCATCAAACCTTTCATAATGTCAGGCCTGTACGCATGTGGCGCATCCAACGTCGAAAGGCATACAGAATGCGGTGGTTCCGAGTTTTGTTCCGTAACGTATACCCGTCCGTTAATGAATACCGCCGAACCTTGATAGCGCGCTCTCTGACGAATACCAACTTGTGGATCTTCGCCCCGCTCCGACGTCCAAACAGCGACGTGATCGTCGGACTCTTTCAACACAGTGACGCCGACCTTGATCATTCCGGGCCATGATGGTGTCCGATAGAAGGTATTGTACGTTCCGAGTATGTAGCGCCAGTTCTCGATCGGACTGGTTGCTAGGGTACGATAAGTAGAAGTCGGGAGTTTGTGTTCAGGAGGCGTAGGCTGAAGCGGCGAACGCGCCTCGGGTTCGGCTTCAATGTGCGACCCCTTTGGACGCAAAAAGCGCAGCCCCCGACCGTATTCCCATTGGATACAGCGCTCCGAGTTGTTGTCATCCACCAGTGCCTTTCGCAATGCGCCAACACGGTTGTACAATGCGGCATCGGAAATTTCTCGGCCGTCCCACACGGCCTCAATAAGCTCTTCCTTCGTTACGACACGACCCTCATGGTGGACGAGGTACTGAAACAAGCTCAAAACACCGCGCTGCAGCCGGACAATTTCGCCGTCAACAAAAAGTAGGTTTCGATTGGGTTCGAAGCTCCATCGCCCGTAGCTGATCTTTTGAGGATCAGTCCGCATGTTTCGCAACTCCATGTGACTTTAGTTGTAAATTATATGTAGTTTCTGTGATGTTTCCTGTCCAACTCAACTTCAAGTTGGAGAATTGGGAATTTTGAGGGGAGAGCCTTAATCGGCGCCAGTGCAACATACCCTAAAGGAAATCGACGACACATCAGATGCTCTGCAATCGCAATGAGAGTCTATCAAGCCCGTGAACTTACCCACGATGGCGGCGGCAGGCAGGCAAAATGCTCAAATACAGTCGCCTTTGGAACCAGGTCGCGACGTAACCAAGGAAAACAGAGGCATTTTGATGTCCAAGCCTACACGCGCAGGTAGTATTTTCACGAAGGCACATGAACACGAACAGGCAAACAAAGAAAAGTAGCGAAGAGGCGAAATTGCCATGGTGCAGGACACACTTATCCCTTCTTTACAGATCAATTCTGATCTGTTCGGCTCGGCGCAGATATTTGATGCCTGGCGTGAGGCCGTAAGGCCGGTGTACGCCGTCGATCCGGACTCGGACGCAGACGGCACAAAAGAAAGCGTCAACGCATGGTTGTTCGATGAACTTGTCTTTTCTGATGTGCGATTTTCAAAGCAAAGCTTCAAACACGATGCGTTGCATGCGCGCGATTCAAACTTTGTATCACTGCAGGTCTATCTGAAAGGTGGGTGCGACGCCATCATTGATGATCGTTCAATTCAGATCAGACCGGATGAGATACATATACTGGACTTTTCGCGCGAGTTTTACTCGACTGCAGAAGCTTCAGATGTTGTCGGGGTTGTCGTTCCGCACGAAATGATCGGCTATGATCCCGGCAGACATGCCCCTCACATGTGTTTCTCTCGCACATCAAACGTCGGACGTTTTTTGTGGCAGGTTTTTTCCGCGTTGTTTGATCAATTGGATCAGGTTCAGCAAAGCGATGCCCGCGCTCTTTCCGAAGGATTCTGTGCCTTGCTGCAAGGGCTTTTGCTACCAGAACAGCGCATCGAGACTGAATCGAAGAAAAACCGTGAGGAACGACTTGCCGAGATGCAGTCCTATATTGCTCGCAATCTGTCGCAGGCGGACTTAGGCGCTGAACACCTATGCAGAACCTTTAATATCTCCAGGCCGTCTCTGTACCGCATATTCGCCCGTTCTGGTGGCGTGGCTAACTATATTTCACAACGTCGCCTGGATAGAGCCTATTACCTACTCGCCTCGGGCTCTCACGGACAAAGCCGGATAAAGGACGTAGCGGATCGGCTGGGCTATCAGGATTCAGCTCATTTCAGCCGCTTGTTTCGTCGGCGCTTCGGTTCAACCCCAACTCAGATAATGACAAACTATATCTCAGTAGAAAATGTACTTAAGCCCGAGATCGTTTCGGGAACAGAAACTGAATTCGGGCGTCTCAATCAATGGCTGTCGAACATGTGATGTAGCATCACAGTATGAGGACCCTTCTGACAGTCCAACGTTGAAAAGTGTGGGCGAAACCGAAGTTCGGCATCGCCCACATTTTGCTTTTATCTTTTTTATCTACGACTTGCCCTGCAAATCCATAGACACACTACTGAGCTCTTGGCAGCGCCTTACAGAATCTCATCATTCCCAAGAGCTGCCAATTGTTGGGCTACGCTGCTAAGTACATCGCCGTTCCAATCGGATGCAGAAAGATTCTCTGAGGTCAGGTCTTCGGCTTGGGTGTCCTCCAGGATATACTTCTGACCCCCATTCCCAAGAACTTCGATGTGAAGATCATCATCAACCTCGGTTATGCCAATGCTGCTTGCCGCCATTGCTCCGAAATCCAAAACGTCTTCTGCGGCATTGAAGCCCGAAATGAACTCTTCAGCGGCCCAGGCCCATTCAATGCTCACAACGTCCTGAACGCCATTTCCGGGATCATCCTGATCCATTGGCACTAAATCGCCATCTTCACTGCCCGAGGCCCCCGTGAAATCGTCGGCCGGATTTGATCCCTCGGTGGCGTCCGGCGCAAAAATGTTCTCTCCAGCTCCGTTTTCAACGAGTGACAGGATTTCCGAGGCCGCTTCGGCGTCCATGATGGTAAAGTTCTCCAGGCTCAGATCATCCAGAGAGACCCCCTGCAGGGTCACGCTTTGGTTGTTTGTCGGGATCGAAAACACGGTGCTTCCGTTCACCTCTGAGACGTCGATCGCATCGGCGCCAAACCATCCGATGTAGATTGTGTCTGTTAGAGGATCAAAGCCAGTCTCAGTGCTGTGCACTCCCCAATCCCAGTCTATCGCAACCGTTGCCGTGGCTGCAGTCACATTTGCAGTGCCATTGCCATAGTCTCCATTGGAGTCAGAGCCCGGATTGGAGCCATCACCTGTTTCCTGACCGCTGCCATCATCGGCATCAGTGTCGTCCTGATGATTGTCAACCGGATCACCTCCTGTTCCTTCTGCTATTCCTTCCCCAAGAGGATCCGAAAGTGTGACCATGCTTTGGAAGTAGTCAATCACGACCTCTTCCGCGACGTTCAACGCGGGCCATTGCGGATACTCGAATGTGTCATTCATGAATACAGCGGTCTGACTGTCGTCCAGGATCGTAAGATGGTTCACGTCATGGGCGGTTGCACCCTCGCTTTCCGGGAACACCAGATCGCCATGCGTTCTAGAATGCATCCACCCGCCATAGTGCGGTTCCATCTTTAGGGTATTGACGAAGTGATCGACCAGATTGTTCTCGGCAAGATACTCGACAAAGCCATCGTGGTCATACTGGTCAACGATTGCCATGGTTTCTTCAACTGTCCCTAGACGGGCAGTCCGCTGAACATCGGCAAGAATGAGGGGATCAAAGTGTTCATCCGCGATCCAGCCCACTTTGGCGCCTTGCATCGCATAGAACAGCCCTACCCCGAAAACGTCCATATCCCAGGCCGTGTCGTTGTTGGTCAGATCATTGGCAAATGCCCAGTTTCCGATTGTTTCCAGATCGGTATCTTCGATTCCCAGGAAATTCCGAAGGGCGTTGTAGGCAACCAAGGCTTCCGTGGTGATGGCAGTGCGTCCGCCTTCAAGCTCAGAGTGCTCTGTATGATCGCTGGCATCGTGATGAGATCCAAAGGCCGTGATGTCCGTAAACCCGGACCCGCCTCCATGATCCATATCGTCGTGGTCCATATCGCCGTGGTCTACAGCGCCGTCGTCCCCGTTGTGATCGTGATCCATATCATCATCATGATCCATGCCATCATCATGATCCATACCGTCATCGGTGGCACCGTCATCGCCATGGCCCATGTCGTCCCCCGTGTGATCACCCGAGTCATCATGAGGGCTGTCACTGGCATCACCCTCATCGGCATCCAAACCGACCGGCGTGATTTCCGTGGACGATCCGACACCGTAAAAACTGAAGTTCACGGTTTCGCCCGCCTCCACCTCTGCGTTGTCGCCAGTGGGTTGAACGGTATAGACGTTGCCTTCATGCGAAATGATGGTCGCCCCCTGAATATCCTGGATATCACCTGCATATTCAAAGCTGAGGGTCCAACCGTCCATGTCGTCTTGTGCATGAACACTAAGAGTGGCGCTGAGGGCACCGGCCCAAACCGTGTCGAGCACGACCTGCACCGAGGATGGACTGACTTGATCACCGCCGGAGTTACCGTTGCCGGCCTCTCCGTCATTGTCGCTCTCACCGTCGCTTGCGTCACTGCCGCCAGTGTCTGCATCGGTATCGTCGCCGCCGGCCCCGGGTCCGTCAGGCAAATCGCTTGGCGCTGTGCCTGTTTCAGCAATCGGGGCGACAACACCGTCCCCCCCGAACACGTCATCGAACTCCAACGAAGACGCGGCCGAAATCTCGTCGAAGGTCATGCCTTCGAACCAAGAGTTATAGGCCGCGGTGATCAAGCTTTCTGAGCCGTTGCTGTCGCCGGACGTGTCCCAGAACATGACGCCACCCAATCCCAGAGACTGCGCCCATTCGGATTTCAGCGCGATGGTTGACGGTGTTTCGAACGAGCTGAAGATACCCAGCGTCGGATTGTACAGGAATGCCGCCTGGGCGTCGTCGTCATAGTAAAGCCCCCAGTCGCTGTCCAAGGCTTGCAACTCATCGAGCAAGTCCCTGTATTCATAGTAGGCTGGCTCTGATCCGGGATAAGTGCCGGGCGCACCACCGCCACTTGGGCCATTCCAGGCATCTATCGGATTATCGACCGACACACCCTGCCAGGCACGTGTGTAGGCAGGCAGGCCAAGAACAATCTGGCTTGGGTCAACACCCGCTTCCAGATAGAGATTGATCGCTGTTGTGACATCATAGTTGGCACCAGTCAGATCATACATTCCAGCCAGATGCCCGGTCGTGTTCTGCCACGCACCGTAGAAGTCATAGGTCATGATATTCATGTAGTCGAGGCTCGCAGCCAGCCCGGGGATGTCGAGATTGGCGATCTTGTCATGCCCCGCCGGAAGCGCTGCCGACATGGTGTAGCTACGCCCGGTTTCCGCCTCCAGCTGATCCAGAGCTGCGCGGGTTTCTGCAGCAAGCAATGTAAAGTTTGCGCCGTCCTCAGACCGAACAGAGTTGGTGCTGAGGCCTCCACCTCCCGGGTATTCCCAATCGAAATCGATGCCATCGAACATCGTATTTTCCTTAAGGAAGTCCAAAACACTGTTGATGAAGGTTGCGCGCCCCTCAGCCGTGGCAGCCATGTCGCTGAAATTTCCGGAAAGCGTCCAGCCTCCGATCCCA
The DNA here is from genome assembly GCF_056538885.1 of Ruegeria sp. BE1. Lineage (NCBI taxonomy): Bacteria > Pseudomonadati > Pseudomonadota > Alphaproteobacteria > Rhodobacterales > Roseobacteraceae > Ruegeria > Ruegeria sp. BE1. The sequence continues at coordinate 223,928 of NZ_JBQFTY010000001.1, read as the reverse complement.
AGCTGGGTCGTCAGATGAGGGTTTGCTTCTTTCAGCTCAGCAAGCTGATTGAAATGGCCAGCAACCGGTTGGTCCCAGGTATCCGCGACGCCGTCGATACTATCCTCAGCAGAGAAAGCGACGCCTGTTGCGGCCCATGGATCGTGCAATTCGATCTCGAATGCGCTGTTGACGTTTACAAACGAGTAGATGAGATTCGTAATGTTCTGCGCCTGCACATCCGTCATATTGTGATCGCGCTCGTATATTCCCCATTCCGGGAAATAGGCAGCGATAATGGGTGCGCCAGCAGAGGAATCGCCTCCGGTGTTTCCACCCGTGCTGCCGCCCGTATCGCCCCCGCTTTCTCCACCAGTGTCTGTATCTGGCTGACTGCCGTCGTCGTCGTTTGACGCATCATCGATATCGTCGCCCGTGCTTTCATCGGTGGTCCGGCCTATCAATGACAGGATCTCGGCTGCGGCGGTGCCGTCCATGATTGTAAAGTTCTCAGGGGTCAGATCTGCTAGGCTGATTCCCTGAAGTGTTGTTGTCTGGTTGTTCGATGGAACAGAGAAAACCACATTCCCATCAACTTCAGTGAGATCAATCTGATCTGCGTTGAACCACCCGACAAAGATGGTATCCGATGCCGGATCGAAATCCGTTTCAACTGCGTTACTGCCCCAGGCCCAATCAATAGACACATCCGCACTACCGGCATCGACACCCGCCGACCCGGTTTCAGAATTGCCCATGGTCGGTTCACCCGGAACGCCAAGACCCTCATCTCCGGTTAGACGGTCCTGAAAATACGAGATCAGCTCATCGCTTTGCGGCGCATCAAAGCCGCCAAACTGCTGCATATACTGCAGGATTGATGTCCCAAACTCATCGTTGCTTAAGCCACCCGTTAAGAACAGATCGACAACCGCAGGCGCGCCACGAAGATGCGCAGAGGCCAGAATACCCGTGAGCGTAACAGGAACCGGTGTTGTTTCGCCTTCAGTCGTATAGTCGATCGTCGTACCGATGAATTCGTCCAGCGTGCGGCCGGCTGCGGCTAGACCTTCATTAATAATTTCCAGATTGTGACCAAACGCTTCACGAATTGCGACATCCTGGGCGTCCTTGGTCATGAAGTCTTCAAGAGACTCCACCCCATTCTTGCCTGTCCAGGTACCATCCCAAGTATTGGTCGCAGCTCCGTTACCATAGTAGAGGTCGTCATCGTAGTAACCCAAGTCAATCAGCAACGCCTCTCCAAACTGGTAGCCCACAAACCCAAAGCTGTTCAAAGACCGATACGCCATCGCTTCCCATTCATCGGCCGTCAAATCAGACCAACTTGAATATTGCGGAAAGAACTGTTGCACGGTTCCGTTGGCCCATTGATCAAGTTGGTGATCCTGAATCACCCCTGCATCATAGCGATCCCGATCCCATCCTGATTCAAAAGCAAGAAGTGCGTCGAGAAATTCTTCAAAAGTGTTTTCCATCTCTGGCTCATCCCATCGTGAGGTTTTCCTTAACAGCACAAAGCGGTACGAATCTGTAATTGACCTCGCAATGGAAAATGCGCCCGACCCTAATTGTGAGCGGCAAAAGGCTTCAATTGGAACGGATTAGCAAATAGTTGCCTAGATTAAGAAACTATAAATAAAAGTTAATTTGAGTTCGAAATCAAAGAAATAAAGAAACCGAAATTAGATACTGGTTTTGATTCTAAATGTCTCAAAATGTATCAATACGGATCGTATTAAATATGTCAATATTGGGAAGAGTCAGCAATGCGTAATAAAAGTAAACCAGGCAAGAACCAACTAAGCATAAGGGACTCTATTGTTTCTCTTCGCGGTTGGTTTCTCAGCGTTGCTGGAATCAGTTTTGTCGTAAACGTTCTTGCGCTCACCGGCCCGATATTCATGCTACAAGTATACGACCGAGTTCTGGTTAGCGGCTCTGTTCCCACGCTTGTTGCCATCGGAGGATTGGCATTAGTTCTTTATCTGTTTTTTGGCTTCCTTGAGGCACTGCGCGCGCGGATATTGTTTCGGATGGGTCAGCAAGTCGACGCCCAATTGTCTGCAACCGTTTACACACTTTCTAACCTACAACCTCTTGACCCTGACAATGGAGGTAAGAGAGTTACGCCAGTCCAAGACCTGGAAAGCACAACAACCTTCCTTTCGGGACAGGGACCTACCGCAATCTTCGATGTCCCGTGGCTTCCGTTTTATCTCTGCATCGTCTTTATGTTTCATGAGATTTTGGGCTATGTCGCACTCGGTGGCGCAGCGGTGATTTGCTTGCTTATGGTGCTCAACGAAGTGGTGGCGCACAAGCCGGCTAGCGTTGCCGCGTTCTTGCGGTCACAACGCGCGGCACTGGTGGAAGAAGGTCGCCGAAACGCCGAAACAATACACGCAATGGGAATGTCTCAAGCGCTGGCGCAGAGATGGGAACAAGCCAATCTAGAGCAGCTTCAGGGACAGCGCATCGCAGCAGACTGGACAGGTTTTTTCAGCTCGGCGATCAAGACGATCAGGTTGATCCTACAGTCGACTATCCTGGCGGCTGGTGCCTGGCTTGCAATAAGGCAAGAGATATCACCCGGGGTGATGATTGCCTCGTCAATTATGACCTCGCGCGCGCTGGCTCCGGTTGAGCAGGCCGTAGCCAACTGGCGTGGCTTCGTTTCAGCGCGTCAAAGCTTTGCAAGGCTGAACGCGTTCATGAGTAAAAACCGTCTTGTTGTACCAACTACAAAACTAGGGCGTCCCCAGAATCGACTGGAACTCAAACAAGTTTACTGTGGGCCTGCCGGGGCGAAAGATCCCGTGATTCTAGGCGCTTCACTAGAGCTCGAAGCAGGTGATGGCATGGCGATTTTGGGGCCGTCTGGCTCCGGCAAATCGACTCTGGTCAAAGCGATTACCGGCAGTGCCGGCACCTTCAAGGGGGACATCCGCCTTGATGGCGCGACCCTTGATCAGTGGAGCGACACTGAAAGAGGTCAGTTTATCGGTTATCTCCCGCAAGAGCTCAGCCTGTTCGACGGAACAGTGGCGCAAAATATCTCACGCTTTGATCTCAACGCGTCATCTGAGGAGGTTATCGAAGCTGCGATAACCGCAAATGTCCACGATTTGATTCTTGATTTACCCGAAGGTTATGACACGACCATCGGATCAGACGGGTATCAGCTATCCGGCGGTCAAAAACAACGCATTGCCTTGGCCCGCGCACTATTTCGAAAGCCGTTCCTTCTGGTGCTCGATGAGCCCAATTCTAATTTGGACACCTTTGGCGAAGCGGCTCTGGCAAAAGCACTGCTTGAGATGCGAAGGCAAGGGTCCATTGTGGTCCTGGTCGCACATAGACCTCAGGTTCTTGCATCGATGAACAAAGTGGCATGCCTGAAAGACGGGCGTATCGTGGCGAACGGGCCGAAAGACGAAATCATGGGCAATTCGCTGGTGGCCTTCAAATCAGAAAGGGCTGCCTAATGACCCTCCACATGAAAACGAAAGACAAGGCTCAAAAAAATCAGCTGCTCGAACAGAGCATTGGACGGCATGTGATTTTGGCTGGCGCAACCATTTTCCTGCTGGTTGGAATTGGGGGCCTCTGGTCTGCATCGACAAAAATCTCAAGTGCGGTGATTGCACATGGACAGGTGGTTGTCGAAGGTGACGTTAAACAGATCTCTCACCGAGAGGGCGGTATTGTGGGTGAGATTCTGGTAGAAGAAGGTCAAGAAGTTGTTGCAGGTGAAGTGCTTATTCGCTTGGATGATACACTTGTCCGAAACAACTATACCATCCTCACCAGTCAACTTATCGAACTGGAGGCACAAAGCGCTCGATTGAAAGCCGAGTTCGAAGAAGAGAGCACCGTCAACTTTCCTGACCGAAAATACGACATGAGCCATGACTCCTATGAAGAAATCAAAACCACACAGCTAAAGTTGTTGACCGCTCGCAGCGGGAGTCTGGACAAGCTCAGAGGCCAGTTTAAAGAGCAAATTGAACAGCTTGAAAAGCAAATCAATGGATTGGAGACAAGGCTTGAAACGAAACAACGTGAGCTTGAGCTGGTAGATGAGGAACTGAAAGATTCTCAGAAACTGTTTGAAAAGAACCTCGTAACCAAAAACAGGATCACACAACTGAAAAGAGATCAGACACGCCTGTCTGGCGAATATGGTGAGTTAGGCTCTCAAATCGCAGGCCTCAATGAAACAATAAGCGAAACAAACATGAAGTGGCTGCAAAATGAAGAAAGAAACCGAGAAGAAATCCTAGATGAATTGCAGAGTGTGACAGCCGAGATCACCGAGAAAAATCTGCAACGAATCTCTCTGGAAGATCAGTTGGGTCGGCTTGACGTTCGCGCCCCTCTGGCTGGCTTTGTGCATCAACTTGATGCTCATACTGTAGGCGGGGTCATCCCGCCTGCTTCGACAATCCTCCAAATCGTTCCGAAGAATGATCAGCTGGTAATTGATGCCAAAGTCGATCCAACTGACATCGACCAAGTGTATCTTGGCCAGGAAACCACCATTCGCCTCCCGAGCCTTGATCAGCGCCAGACCCCCAAGCTCTCAGCGAAGGTGCACACTATTGCAGCTGATCAGACTTTCGACGACGCGCTACAGCGTGGTTATTATCATGTCCGACTGCAAGTGACCGAGGGTGAACTTGCCAAATTGGGCGATACTGATCTGATCCCCGGCATGCCTGCCGAAGCCTTCATTTCAACAGGGCAACGAACAGTTCTGGCCTATCTTTCCAAACCGATCCTGGATCAAATCGCACACTCGATGAAAGAGAGCTAGAGCGCAGAAAATCAAAGCCCCTGATCAACAGCGCTAAATCTAAGTATCCAAACATCCAGACCCAGCGCAAAAAGTAAAATCGTATCTTGGCAAATAAAAATAACTGCCATATGAAAATGGAAATCAGTCAATAAATCTCCGATGTCATCAAGAAAATTAGTGATATTTTTCAGCGCAAACACTTTGCGAGCTGAGACAGGCATCTATTGAACTTCGAGACGACAGTCTATGGATCAAATATAGATATTATGATTTGATTGAAATACTCTAAATACAAGATGATTGGGTACAAAGAAGTACTAACGCGAATATCAAAACGCGCAGCAATTAAGAGTCGCTATAAATGGCTCTCGAGTACCTGAATAACCACTCACGATAGGGGCCAACCCCCTCGCCCCAATGTGAGGCCTTGTTTGGATGATGCAAGGCCTCACATACCAATACTTCTGACTTTCAAAGCCATAAAAGAGCTGAAGTGCACAACTGAAATAGTTCGCATTCCGATACAGTATTGAGAATTTCATTATTTTTCCCAAGTCTTGAAGGAGCTAACATCGTATGGATTCGAATGAAGTCTATAGGGCGGATTTGTCTGCTATTTTGGCACAGGGTGGGTCATCACAAATCGAACTCTCATCAATACGAGGCTCAACGATTTCAAAAGCCGTACTTGGAGCCCTTGTGAGATCCCGATTGAATCCAAGTGATCACCTGCTCGTCATTGGGACAGAAGCGGACTCCACACTAGATCAACTGCACGATGATATAGACTTTGACATTTCTGGAACACAGATCGGGTCGTTCACTCAATACCTGAACCGTGAACAAAAACTATCGAGAATGACGGGGCAATGCACAATTGAAGGGCTAAACTTCACCGACAGTAGATTTGACGTAGTTGCATGTATCCAGGATTATAGCAGTTTGACTGGTCTGCGGGCCACATTCTCAGAGTTGCTGCGTATCACGAAGTTGGGTGGGTCGCTTTGCACTGTTATTCACACATGTAGACGACCCAGAGCTTTACAAGAAATGCAAAGAGCGGAATGCGCTGATTCCGAGGATCTCCAGGTCGATGTAAAAAACATGTTTTTAGAGAGTGAGGCTCAGTGCGTCGTCAGAGTTCCTTGTGCAAGAACTTCTCTTGCCTTTTTAGTCAAAAAGTAAGTTGGGAATGCAAACGGCCCTCGTCGGTCTTCTTTTTTTGTTCAAGAGATGAAGATCCTAGCCTAAAGCACTGAAACTGGGGTGTACCTTTGGAAACCAATTGCTTCAGGATTCAAGCATCAAGTCTGACCTGCCCCCACGACTCTCCAATTCGTAACGCGAGTCTGCAGGCTTGGATTCCATAACCTTTGGTTTCGAGGCGGGCGCGGAGCCTTCAATTTGTTCAAGCATTCGACGAGCTCGTACGAGCGTCTGGTCGCCAGGTGTTGAGTGCGAGTTGGCGTCATCGCGCCAGAGCGGCAGCATGCGCCGGGCGTCGTCCAGACTGTCGCATTTCTCTTCGTTCCGAAGTTTATCATGCAGGCTGCCGTTGAAACTCTTTTTGAAGGCGCTTTATCGCGGCAATCCTGAACCAAATTGGCGCCAGTTGATGCTGTTGTTGCCCGCCCATCTAAGGATCGACCGGCTGGAGAACTAGCCACCGTAAAAACTTCGGAATGATGTTACATCCTATGTGCGGGATAGTCGGCAGATTTGGCACCAAGTCTTTGATATGCTGGGGTGTTCGAGCAGCAACCCTATCCGCCAGCAGCCAACGCTCGGTCGATTTGTTTCAACGGCCTTCATTACCAAGCTTGTCCGGGGGTTGTCTGCCTGGCGGTCTTCGGCTCGACATCGACAAGTCGGCTGGCCCGGCTTCGCCTTTCTCGAAAATCCTGATGATTGTGTCTCAGTTAAACGGCTCTTTCGGGTTCGATTTTTCCTTCGAAAGGTTAAACGGACTCTACATCGGAAAGATGGAGGTTTCGGGGAGCAGGTCGACCCTAAGGTCAGATTTCGTACACTATTTCGAGCAGCCGTCGTCCGATAACTCGACTGAAGATACAATAATCCCGATAAAGTCGAGACAGCTGTACATCGACAACTCGCGTGTCCCGTGAAATGTTTTAGCTTCAACTCGGAACTTGGAGAGGTTCGCTTATATCACGAGCCTTGTTGAGTTCGGCGATGTGATAAAAACAGAATTACACTAAGCGTACAGGCGAAAAGACAAAGATGCATCAATCACTGGAACAGCATGTTATCGCATTTAAGGGCGCTGCCTTATTGATTTGTCTGGCCGGGACACAGGCAACGGCAAATACAAAAATAGACATCCTGAACTGTGCGAATTCATCTCGTCCCGTCGAGGTTGCAACCTTTGACCATTTCATCGGTTCAGCAACGGCAACAATTAAGGCTCAGATCGATCCTGGGGAAAGCACCGTTGCGAACTGCGCTACGAGCGAATGCACTCTGGTTTTTATCACTGACGCAAGTGTTGTCAAAAAAACAACTAGTAGCACCAGTGTTTCTACTTATGTAGACGCAGAGTCATTTACGCATGTCGAAGATTCCAACAGCGCTTGCAAGTAGCGTCCTGAATGTATTGGTCTTTCGGCACAGCCATGCCGATTTTTGTCTGGCAGAATAGCGTTGATGATAAATCACCGTAGCCAGAAGCAGTATCGGAGGTCACTCGTATGGTTTTTCGCAGAAAACTCCAGACCACACAGTTTGCGGCTTTGGCGATATCTGTAGCTCTGGTATTAGGGCTTTCTGCAGTTCGAGAAGCAGCTCTGGCTGATGAAAAGAAAGAGATCACTGTAGATACTCAGGTCTTCGTAAAGAACTGTTCCAATTCTCATCATGAAGTTAAGGTTCAGTCCTTTAACTACGATAATCCCATCACGCCCGTATCTAAACCTTATACGAGCAAGACACTCCATTCAGGCACTGCGGGTGATTTCTATTGCAAAGCGCAAAAGTGTAAAATTACCTTTCACAGCGGGTCTGACACCAAGGAAAAAGACACGAGCCAGTCTCCGTGGTACGTCCACGTACATGATAGTCACAAAATGGACATCAGCTTGGATGCGAGCATTTGCAACTAGATAAACCGAAAAAGGCTGGATTTGTATTGCAAACGCCAGCGGTGATACTGTCGAGCATACCATACTTCGCCGCGTTAAGCGCCCTGCTGCAGATACTGCCTGCTTTGGCCAGACGCCATTTACCAGCGTTTCCCAGCTTACTGCATCAAGAAGGAAAAGCGGATGATCCAATCTAAGTTGATAAAGGCTGAACCTTTCCTCTACCCTGTTCGGTTTAAATTCGTTCTTTTCTTTCTGTTTGGTGTTGCCGCCTCAGTGAGCCCGGCCCTGGCGACGAAGCACAAATCCGTCACATGCGCCTCAACCGAGTGTACAACAACAGAAAAGCTTAGCTCAGGATCGCTAACTGATACTAAAAAATTGGAAATTACTGCGACTTGCAGCGCTTCATCTTCTGCGGCGCCAACGTATTTGCACTGCAAAAGAGAAGAAAACGTTTTTGACGGCTCATGCGATACTGCAGAATACACTGATGACAATGCGACGTGCAAATGCTCGAACCGCGATGTCTCAGCTATGCATATCGAAGTCACCGTGAAATGCGCGGAATAGTAGTTTCATTTGGAAACAACAAACTGCAGGATGCTTGCAATACACTAAGCGTTTTAACGCAGGAACTGTCAGGATCAGTTTGAATCCGGTCGGATTTCAACCTGATAGAACCGTTTCAGCTGATCAAGACTCGTGTGTTTTTGTGACGGTAGTTTCACTTCACAACGACAGCGTGTCTGATCTAATTACGAAGCGACATGCCGTGTGGCATCATAAATGCAACCTCCCTTGTCCTTGAGATCATCTATTTAATCTACAAACCTGATTTGCAATTCGCGTTCCTCAGGTTCCAAAATTTGGTGGTTTGCCATGCTGGTTGGGGCAGTCCAGGTTTGTCTCACAAATCCTCTAAAATCGCTGGCTACAAACACGTTTTGGGCATGAGAAACCGAAACGGGCCTCTCAGCTAGATCTATACAAGACTATTGGCGAGTGAATTGCCCAGAATAGCACTTTTTCGTCAAATTTGGGCAGTCGCTAACTTGTTGATCACGCTCAAAATTCGTGCGCAGGGCCGATATATAGTTCAAAATTACTAGCACATTCGTATCACAGCAAACCTTTGTATTTCTTGGCATTTTCACATGATTGGCCCAGTTGTGACATGGCATTTCGTATCAATATGAGAGCAGTCTTTGTCAGATAAGGTGTACACCAAATGGTGCCGACCCCCCCAATTGCACCTTCATCAGGGCCGCCTCAAGCCTTTGACAAAGACTGCGCATTTTCCTCAAAATGGTGGACTTCATGCAAAGCAATACAAGTCATATCACCCTATCGGAGCACTTAGAATCCCAAGCCCGTAGCACTGCAGCATTAGCACCCGATAGAATACGTTTTTTTACTTCTCAGTTTTTTGCAGTCTTTATGTCGAGCACAGCGCTCGGAGCCTTGCTAACGGTGTTCCCTTTCGGACAAGGCAAGGCTATTGCCGGGAGTTGCTCTCAAATCGGTGGCGATAGGTACGTTTGTTCCAACGCAGCGGACCCAGGAGCGGATAGCACACAATTTATCGTGGGAAACTCACTCAACATTTCTACGACACCTATGTTTGGCATCGAAACCCCAGGGGTCAGTTCTCGCCCTCTTACGGGTGCATTTATCTTGATTGGCAATGAAATCACGTTTGTGGATGCAAACAATTCTACGATCTCGGCTGCATTAGGTTATGGGATCGGAGCCATAAACCAACCCGGCACTTCGGGCGATGTCACGATTCAAACGAATGGGGTTGTTACCGGGACCTCTGAAGGCATTGCAGCATTTCAACGTGGAGAAGGTAGTATCAACATCGCAGCCAGTAACGTTAACAGTTTGGATAGCGACGGTATCTTGGCGTTTGTGCTTCCGGACGGAGACAACCTTTCTGTCGCATCTGATGGGACTATCCTCGGTTATGAAAATGGAATTTACGCGGAAAACCGGGGCTTCGGGTCAACTCTGATTGATGTGAGTACGGTAACAGGGTCCATTGACCACGGGATTTACGCCGCAAACAGCGGAGGCGACCTTATAATCCGTTCATCCGGCACGGTTCGCGGAGATTCAAACGGTATATCTGCGACGCAAAACGGAGTAGGGATTTTTCAGATTTACTCTGTCGATACGATCGGCAACGAACAAAATGGCATTCAAGCATATGTAGACTACAATGGCGGCGATTTGTTGATCGAAGCTACAGGTAGAACGCATGGCCGCAACAGCGGTATCAACGTTACAAACTTCGGTGCTGGGACAACGACTGCCAACATTTCAGGGGCATTGACAAGCGAGGACAGCGCAGCCTTCTTCGCGCAAGGCCAGTTGGGTCATTCAATAAATATTGACTTGTTGAATGGTGCATCGGTGTTTTCAGATTCAGGCGAAGCAATTCAGGTTCTCGACGCCAATAGCCACTTAACGTTACACTCTGGCTCATCCTTAGCGGGCGCTGTAAGGCTTGGTGAAGGTCGGGATGTCCTAGAGATTCACGGCGGTTCAGACATCAGTCAAGCCAGTGTTTTTGATGGCGGAGCCGGAGAGCAGGATGAGCTCATCCTGTCGGGTTACCGGAATGTGCTTGACGCAGATCGGTTCGGCAATTGGGAGATCCTGAAAGTACGTGAGAATGCCGATCTAAGACTTGAGACAGCTGTTGCAGACCAGCTTAATCGGATCGAAATCGAGAGCGGCGCTATCACATCGCAAGATGCAGAATTCACCTTCGAAGGCGATGTCAATATTGCGTCCGGTGGGTATTTCATCTTTGACACCGACAAATTGGGAGACTTCTATCTTGGCGGTTCGGTTGTTAACAACGGAATAGTCGCGCTTGCCAATAGCCAAGCAGGTGACAATTTAACATTCGACACAGATCTAACCGGTAACGGGGTGATAGCCTTAGATGTCGACTTGACCAACCAGGCAAGCGACACACTTCAACTATCCGGTAGCAGCACCGGGACGTCCATGGGGCTGTGGGTAATTAAATTGGGAAGTGGGAACGGCACCGCAACAACATATGATTTGATAAGCGTTTCTGGCGAGAGTTCGGAAAATGACTTCCGGCTTGTCAATGCCGATTTTGTAACCAACACCGGGGAACAAGCCATCAGCGATGGTCTGATGGTGTATCGTCTCAACTATGACGCAGCCAGTGGCATTTTTCGGCTGACGCCTTTTGACTCACGTGGGGAACTACTCAGTAATCCGGGCGGAGCGATTTACGCAACTGCCGCACAACAATTCAGTGATCACATTGCCTTTGGCACAGCTTTGGGACGGCTGATGAGTGCTGGCCGGCAGAGCGGGTTTAATGAGAATACGGTCACCAGAGCGCTCAATGAGCTAACCACGGCAAAGCGCCCTATCATTTGGATACAAGCTGAAGGGCAGCGCGATCGTTATTCGATTGATGATAGAAGGGTGACAACAAACAGTGGCGATTTGCGCTATGGTGCGGCATTGCCGGTGATCGAGGCGGCGAACGGTCGAATTGTAGCGGGGATCGAAGTCTCTGCATCTACCTTGTCCACCCACCTTAGCACAGACTTAACCAGCGCCGATATCGATACCGAAGCATATAGTGCAACCATAAGCGCGCTATGGATCTCGAACGATCAGCTCTACGTCGATGGTCAATTCCAATACGCCCTATTCGATAGCACAATCAAACCGCAAGGTGGGGCATCTGTGGACACAGACGGACGTGGCTATGGTTTGTCAATCGAAGTTGGAAAGCCGATTGTATTCGATGCGGGTTTTACCCTCGTTCCACAAGCACAGCTAATGTACAGTGATGTCAGCTCAGACGACGTTTTTAACTTAGTCGGGAGCAGTCAGGCCGGATCTTTTGACGATAGCGAAACGTTGACTGCCCGGTTTGGCCTGCGTGCAGAAAAAGAGCTGAGGTCAGGATCAATTATTTATGGTCAGTTCGACTACTACCATTCCTTCGACAACCAAACGAGCGTCACTTTCGCCCAAAACGCCATCATAACCGAGCGGGCTGAAAATACCGCTGGACTTACACTAGGTGGAAACGTCAACGTCTCACCACGAAGCACACTCTTTGTTGAGTTAAGCGGCGAGACCGGCCTTGGAAGCGGCTCGGACAACTATTCATTCGGCGGTCTCTTCGGTTGGGAATTCAACTTCTAACGCCTAGCTCGTTGAACCAAGTCTGACGAGAATGTTGTCAATCACGGGGGCGGGTTTACCGTTGGCGGATATTGCTGCGCCGATTGCAATCCCAAGTTTCCTGCAATCCATGCGTCAGACGCAACAGCATGCGAACAAGCGGACGTACAAGATCGTTACTCATTGCAAAGATTGCGCCACCGCCTAGTGTTTTACCTGTTTTGCGTGGCCCTTATTTGATCCGGTAAATGCGGAGATTTTTTCAGAGCCCACACACAAAAGATGCTGGTCGCCAAAAATAGGGCTCCGGACAGCCAAAAGACGGTAGAAAAACCGCTACCGCTCCGAAGAAAAACGCTCCCTGCAGTCACACCAAGTGTTGACCCGATCAAACGCATAGTTGTGGTCAAGCCGCTGAGTTCACCCTGTTTTTGAACTGGTACGGAAATAGTTGTTAGGCGAGACGGAACAATAAACGCAAAAGGTATTGCTACGCCCCAAAATACCAGGGCCAGCAACAGCATCCGAAAGCTCTCAAAGTACATTGACGCGCCGATAGCAATGGTTGCCAAACTCAAAAAGAACGTCCCAAAGACAATCGGAACGCCGGAGCCGTATTTATCAGCAATCTTGCCGGTAAGGGGCGAAAGAATTGGGAATGGACCCACGGCACAAAGTACACTGAAACCTGCCAGCATCGGTGAAACTTTTAACTCATCCACAAGATAGAGCGGCACATAAAGTGCAACAGTCATCTTTGAAAACTGTCCTACCAGGATCGAAATCTCACAAGCTGCGAACCTTTTGGTATTGAACAATCCGACATCAATCAGCGGGTCCGGATGTGAGCCTTCGAAGCGCCAGAAAAAGAGCAATGCCGCCGAGCCGAGAACCAAGCAAACCAGTATCATCGGATTGCTCCAACCGTAGTCAGCCCCCTCCATGAGACCAAAAATCAAACCCAGCATACCGATAAGCATAAAGACGAGCCCGACACCGTCGACATTCTTTGGGCCATTTTCGTGGTCAAGCTTCTTCCACGTCGCGCATATGACCACTGTGGTCAACACGACAACCGGTATGTTGATCCAGAAGATCCAACGCCAGTCGAGATAGTTTGCGATGGCGCCACCGACGACCGGACCGCAGGCGAGGAACACGGTGGCGACCGACGCCAAAAATCCAATCGCTTTTCCATGCTGTTCAGCCGGGAAAATACTCACAACACCAGCAAACGAAAGCGGGTAGAATACAGCAGCACAAATGCCTTGAAGTGTTCTCATGGTTAAGAGCATGGCAGCATCCTGGGAGAAGCCCGCCGCCATTGAAGCTGCTGCGAATACGAGGCCTGCTACAAACAGCGTTGGCTTGAGACCAAAGATGTTCATAAGTTTGCCCCCAACCGCTGCAAGGCACGTGAACGCCAGCATGTAGGCGTTGACAATCCAATGCGTAGCGGAAGTTGAGAGCTGAAATTCTTCGCGGATTGACGGTAAGGCTACACTGAGGATGGTTTCATCCAACAGAACAAGACCGCAAAGGCTTCCGAACGCGATCGTTATTTTTACCCGGCGACTATCCATCATGCCAAGATAGCGGCTGAAATGCGCCAAGCCTGTCTATGGACGTATGTCTCATTCCCAATTGGATTTTTGTATCACTGTTAGAAGTCAATTTTCCGGTGGCACTCACTGAAATGGAAACGAACGCAGGTACAACTTATTGCATCTATGTAAAAAAGTGGCTCCAAGCTCCAAAAACTGCCCGCAACACACCTTTGTAACGATACCGGGCACCGCATGTCATTCATGCGCTCAGAACCGATGTGGAGTCGTTTTTTGGTTTCGTACGGCTTGGGCTAAAGCTCTGCCCAAGTTGTGCAACCGGTCATTCTGAAAAGAGTGATTGTACGCGTCAGAACTCGTACTCCTGCTATGTCGCGGGACACCAAATCACTGGTTTGATGTCCCGCGGAGTTCTCTCAGACCGTTGACGTTAGTTCGATCCCCAAAACGCTAACCTACAACCAGAGTACTCCTTCAGTCGCAAATCGAGCTTTCATGACCATGATCCTTCACCTCGCCACTTGAGTCGGTGAGGACGTACATGTTCTTATGATCGTAGTTTGTGATCTTTTCTTCATTTGCGTTCGTCTTCAGCTTTACGGTACAGCCGGAGGGGTCGTTGCAATGCAGATCCTTACTAGATCCGACCTCAACTTTTCCTTCCGTCACGTAGGTTTCGTCCGAAAGATCAACACCGTTGTACAAATAGGCTTTGAAGTAATCACCTGAACCGGAACAGTTGTGAAAATCGATGTGGCCATCAAACGCAAAACTCTTTGCGGGAAGAAGGGCAACACAGAGCGTCAGTGCTGCAGCGTATCCTGCCACACTGGAATTACGATTCTTCTTCGTTGAAACAGGCGAAGTAACTTTCATTGTCTTTAACTCCTCGAAGCGCATCATTTCTATACCTGATAGCCGGGCTACCGCGGTGCGGTTCCATTTTTGAATGTTGTTTGGATGTCCTGCGCACCAAGTTCACATTCAAACGACACCGTAGAGTTTGTCGATGGATGCATATTTCATCTTATGCTGGCGATTTGTCTCATGCACATTTTGGGTTCCAGGCTATCTCGCCAAGTAGCGGATCAAACTTGGAAATTTGTACGAGGCGATCCTGAACTGAAATCGCTTGAAGCCCTTCGAATTGGCGTTTTTTTTGGCAGACCGCGCGCAACCGCTTCGCCCCTGAAACGGGCTCAATTCACCAGCTGTCTGGTAGTTTTACGAAGCCGCCTAAATTCGTCTTAGCCAACGGCTCAGCTCCCCATGCTCAGCATCTAAAATGAGAGTATCCGACGGCAACAGGCTTGCAGAATCTATGTCGGTTTTCTTCACCACATCTGTCGGCGTCAAACTGAAACGCTTCTTAAAGAGTCTGCTGAAGTGGGCCGGATCGTGATAACCGACGCGTTCGGCGACATGCTTAACCCGATTGTCCCCAACCGAGCCCGAAGCCAGAATATGATACGCCTTGTCCAGACGACGTTGCGAAATGTAATTTGCAACACCACCCAAAGGGCCAAACGCCCGATAAAGAGTAGGTCTCGACATGTTAAAAACACTGCAAATTCTATCCACGCCCAGCTCAGTATCGGAGAGGTTACTTGCTATATAGGTCCGTATCTCGGATAGCCTGTCATGCCGTGTTTTTTGAACGCTCGTAGATGGCAGATTTTCTGAAACGACCAGTTTTTGAATTACCCCACAAAAACTATAAGCCAAAGTCTTTGCTTCGCTTTCTTTGATGTCACTCAGCTTGTCAAAAATTGAAAAGAATATCTGCGACAAGAAAGAGCCAATCGAGGATTGAAGCGAAAAGCAGATATGGGGCGGATGCCGCAATGGATCATAGCCGATCATTTTGTGTGGGATGAATACACCCACCATATCAGATTCTTGAGCGATCGAATGAAACTCGCGAGAAAAGTCAAACACGTGGACTTCCCCGGGCGACACGTTGATTGTCTGATCGTCAACAATGGCGCTGCATCCACCCTTCGTGTAGATCTGCAAGGACAAGAAGTTAGCATCCCTTGAAAGGGATAGATCACGTCGAAGACTCTGTGGCGAGAACTTGATTTCAGTAAAAACGAGGTCATCCAGCAACCACCCATTCACTTGTTCTCTTACAATCTCAGAGTCGACGTGAGGATCCACTTCATAGATCGACTTGACGGCTTGTCTCCAAGCTTCAAATGACCTCATGGATCCGGTGGTATCAGCATTCACTTGAAGAGTTGGTATAGGCGATGTCTGAGTCATTTATTGCCACTGGTATGTTGAGTGCTTCTGGTAGGCAGTCACCTGATCGTCGGCGTTTTGATCCACTTCCGCTTGCTTGAACATGGCTTCAGACCAACGGGCACATTGAGAAAAAAACGATCTACCTGAGGGTGAATCTAAAGCCACAATCATTGCCCGTTCAGTGGTCAGCATTTTTGCCACCTTGTTGCGAACTACGATTCGCTGTTCCGCATAGATCGCAATTCGATTTGCCTGTCCGATTAGGTATTTATCTGTTGCCTGAAAGCTATCGCAGTCGATCGGAAAGCAAATGTAACAAATTGTAATGGTGTGATTTATGTGTTGTTTTCTCACGATGTAGGCGACGGAAGGGAAACGCCTATCACCACGTGGCTATGGCTCTGACACAGGGAGCTAAGCGTCGGACTTCGTTGCCGGATCGGTCAAGGCTAGATGCTTCTAAAAGAGACGAATGGTACGCCGGAGCCGAGTTCTTCGTTAGATCGCGTGCAATCTTTGCTTGTATTCAAGCCTCATCTTAACCCTCAATTCATCGAGGACAGTCATAGGGTTATCAAAATAACTCGGGCTCGGCGAAAATCCGATGCGGTGATCGCGCAGGTTAAGGGGTAAACCCAACGAAAAGGATGACATAGGGCCTTTAGACGAGCGTTGCAAAACGCGCGGGTCTCAACCCTGCTGGACACACACTAAAAGACGAGCGCCCGACATAGGTACTCTGACAAACTCAGATCGCACGTAGTAGCAGCGCGCATCACGGCCGCAAGGCAAGGAAAAAAATCGCCAATGCTGCTGAAAAAGCGTAAAAAACCTATCGAAAGGTTGCTGGAAACCAAACGTGCGAGGACGCTTTAAGTAATACTTTTCTAGTGCTTAAAGTGCAGATATTTAGGAAAATGTGTTTCTTGTTTGAATTTCAGCATGTCCCGCTAGCAGATCTTCAAATTGGCAAACGAACAACAGATCTCAAACCGCCCTCTTGGCGGTTCGAAAGCGAGATCGATCCACCGTGATCAAGGACAATTGTCCTGGCAATCGCCAAGCCAAGGCCGGACCCGTTGGTATCATGTGATAGGCGAACAAAGGGGCGAAAGGCGCTTTCTATTTCCTCTTCTGCAATTCCGGGGCCTGAATCATCAACAGTGATCACCGCCTCCCGGCCCTCGACCGTCAGACTCGCATGTACCGAGCCGCCGTATTTTATTGCATTCTCGACCAGGTTGCGCAGACAGCGTTCTATGGCGTTGGTTCTACACGTCACGATCAGGCGCTCAGGAGTTGTGGCAATCGCGTCTGCGCCTTTGTCTGATTGTTCGTCGATAATGGTGTTGACCAACGCGGCCATGTCGGTTTGCTCCATTTCCCCATCTCGCATAACGGCGCGTGAGAAGGACAAAATCGCCTCTACGATTGACTGAACGCGTCCAAGACACTGCTCGATCCGGGTGCGTGTTTCATTCGGCTTAACATTCTCAGAAAGACGGCCGATTTCGGCAAATGGTCCTGCCAGATCGTGCCCCAACGAACGTAGCAATCCCATTTGATAGTCGATCGACTGGTTCAGGCGTGTGTTCATGTTGTTGAATGCAGAAACGATTTCGCGCGTATCTTTCGAACCCGTCACAGGTATCTCGGGGACAGACTCGCCACGACCCAAGAGTTCTGCATCCGCTGCCAGGCGTCGGAATGGCCTCATGACGCGGCCCCCGACAAGCAATGCAACACCCGCAACGATGGTTCCAGCAATCAGCGAGAAAACCGCAAGACTGATAGTTCCACCTAAAGGCGGTGGCCTCAAGAACTTGTGAACAACAATCCAATTGACGTCATCTTTTGGTTTTAGCGCGATGGTATAGACAGATACTTCGCCGGGTTGCCAGCCTAATGGGTGTACGTACGCAGCCGCTTCAGCTGCTTCGGGAGTGCCTTCCATGTACGGCTCATAGACCCACGGCCGCGGTTTCCCATCCTCAGGTGGGGGGTGCATCATGCGGCGCGGGGCATTTCCTAGAGAAAGCACTTGAGGCGCATGACGTACTGGGGGCATTTCGCCACGTGCAAGGGGTGCAAATTTTGGCAAAAAGTCAAAAGTGCGAGCGCCAACTTGAATTTCCGCGAGCCCCAGATCCCTCAACCAGGTAAAATCCGACAAAGAACCTTCCCATTCTTCGTCGCGTTCGTCCATCCAGTGCAAACCGTCCCAAGGCCCGTAATACACCCAATTGCTTGGATGTTGTGCAAGCGAAACCGCTGTTTCAAAGTCTCTTCGCGATAAGCGCGAGTGTTGGTACAAAAGGGTGGCTGCCAAACTATCCGCCTCGCCAAAGTAATCGTTTTCTTGGCGGAAGTTGTCATTGATCCGATCAACCGCAACAACGGCCAATAGCGATACCATCATTGCTCCGGCAAGAATGAGTGCGAGTTGCACTCCGAGGTTCAATCTGAACATTAGGTAACTGACCTTTCTGCTTCCAAATTCGTGGAAGTGCCTGCATCTTTGACCGAATAAGATGCTATTGGAGAAAGCATGTCCACCCGAACTAAAGTACTTTTGGTCGAAGATGACGGCGATCTTGCTGAACAGATTGTGAAGTTCCTAGAAGAGCAGGACTTTGCTGTCACCCATGTAATCGACGCACGCTCGGGCCGTGACGCCTTGCGCGATTTTGCACCGGACCTTTGCCTGATAGACATCATTCTTCCCGGCGCCAGCGGAAGAGTGTTTTGTAAAGAAGTCGTCGATCAGTCCGACTCTGCGGTTATTATAGTAAGCGCACTATCCGACAGCGAAACCGTAATCGCGCTTTTGGAGCTGGGCGCTGACGACTACATTATCAAACCATTCAATATGGGTGAGATGCACGCGCGCATTCGGGCCGTACTAAGACGGAACACCAAAGCGAGCCCTAAAGCCATTGCCGGCACAAAATTGGGCCCTTGGGAATTTGAAGCTCAAGAACGACGTTTGCGCCATTCGACAGGGTTTACAGTAAGCCTGACATCATCCGAGACCGAGATACTTCGCTTTATGATCGCAAGTCCCGGGACCGTATTCACGCGTGACGATCTGTTGGCCGTTTCGCGGATGCGCCAACATGCCGGCCCAGATGACAGAGCAATAGATAACTTAATCAATCGGCTGCGTAAAAAAGTCGAAGAAGACAGCAGTTCCCCCCGTCATATCGTCACTATTTGGGGTAAGGGATACCGGCTGGATCCGTAGTTCGCGTGAGTTCAAAACACATTGCTTGACCAATTGTAAGTTCGCGCGGGTGTCGAGTTCACACTAAGGTTTGAAAAGAGAAATCCGAAACGCTAACGTCTTCGATTGCGCTTGTTCCAAAAGAAGGCGCCTTAGCCTCCTAAGGCTGCAAGACTACAGTGTTCGAGAAGGTATTCGGTTGGCGTGACGAATAGAGACTAAGTGTTCTAAACTTAAGAGGGTTACGCCTTCCCACCCCCCCTTTTGGGTTGCTCCGATTCACATCTGTTTCAATTTTGGACTCGGTGACTGGTCGAGCAGACCAATCTTTCGAGCAATCGATATTGTATCAAAAGCCCGACAAACTGATCAAGCTCGTCAGCAGAATGAAACATATAGAGTACGTTTCCGTAGCGACTGCACCCTACCAAAATGGCCTGGCATTTTACTAAACGGCCACGGCCAAGGCAGAGATTGCGCATGATACATTTAGTCTAAGGTATCCGAGACTTACATCCATGGACAGGTTCGCCGAACAATGAATTATTACAGGTATGGCTCGATCCCAATGTCTGAGACCTGATTGCCTCATCTCAACCGCCGTTTCCGTAGTTGAGTGAACTCGAACATGGTGATGCGGATCAGGGCGTATACATGGCACTCCTTGCCCGAACTGCATAGCGAAAGGATATTGAAAGTGACTGATCTACATACCAATTCGATCAATTTACGGTTTGTTGTACCCTTTGTTCTCATCGTATGCGCAGGCACCATGGCAAATGCGGGTTCGTTCAAAGTAACGAGTTGCTCGAACTCACACCACGTCCTCAAAGTCAAAGTCTATGACTACGGGGGCAACAAAAACGATGTAGAGACAGACTCCGGCAAAGTTCATACCGGAACAACCGAGTCCTTCTCTTGCTCTACCGACAAGTGTAAGATTAGATTCAAGTCAAATGGCGGCGGCAGCCCGCTCACAAAACAAAGCAGTGCTTCTCACTTCTGGGTTCATGTGAAAGACAACAACAAGCTTCACGAAGAAGCATATGACTTCTGCGATACGGAGTCTTGAGCCGGATTTGATGTTGTTTTGGACGCAAACATGAATTCCTAAGTTGCTTAGCCAGCTTTGCGATTGGCGAGGATACTAGCTTTCCATCGCTCAAAACTGACATCGAATGTATGACTTTCGGATGAGTTTTCTCGAATCGGGGCAATCCAACCTGTTGTTCTTTTTGACTAGAACGACAGCTCTTGTTCGCCTGTATCGTGCAAACTCAAGCCAGTTTCTCGGTGTTCAATTCGCATGAGTTCCTAGGACGAACTTCTGCGCAACGCCGCTTGTCTCTCCGATCAAGTTTGTGAGTTGGAAAGTAAAGAAGAAGATGACGAATGGCGGTGCCAGAATGCCAAGTGCTATATTGCCCGCTGTGAGCCTTCCCCGCCAGGCCATCCAAATGCCTGATAAGATCAGGTAGCTGGCGAAGTCCAGACAAACCTGACTTTGCGAGGTCAAAGTAGCAATTGGCGCAAAGAAGTGCGGCAAGGGGTTTGCCACCGCGAACCGCGTATAGATCAAAATGACGATTGCAATGATGAACCAGATCAACCGAAACGCTGGCGTTTGGCTGTTCGCAAATGCGCACGCAGCATGAAATAGCAATAATCGCGATGGGCTCGCTACGGCCATTCGCTGCATTTCGCGTGAATGTAGGTTTCCGGCTAGGACCACAATTAATTTGGCCCACTCCCACTATTTTCTTCCCTGTTGGCGTTTAAAGAATCCCTGATTTTTGATCAAAGTTTCCCTGTTAAGTGATCTAGGAAAAACTCACGCAAGCCAATGATTTGACGAGCAACTTGCGAATCCACCGCGTCGAAAATGGCGGAATTCACAAGCTTTCCCTGTAAATTCCCTGATAACAGGGAATTCTGCTCGAGACTGGACAGCTCGAGACTGCGTGCACAGCCATGATTTTCCCTAAAATCACGCACTGAATATTTGGCGGCCTATTGGCGCGTATTTTCAGCAGGTTATCATCCGGCTATTCCAGCTGAGACCCGAGTTTACGCGCAACAATGGTCGATTTCGGGCCGCAGTCTCAGTTCGCGATTTCGGCGGTACGAGTTTGGTGACTTTGGGAGAGTCTGTAGATCAGAGCGCAGCGAACTGCTTGCGCTGGTCTGACCAGATAGCCGGGAAGCCGGACTTGATCAGGTAATCCGTGGTCAGACCGTCAGGCTGTTCGCCTGCAGCGATGGCCTCCAGAACATCAGGCGCCAGCATTGCCAGATCGACGACATCCTGCACCCGGCGTTTGGACGTGCCCTCTTCTTCCGCGATTTCTGGAAACGTTCTGCCATCAATGATCATCGCCAACCACCGGCGCGCTTTGATGACATTGCGGACAAGTGTTTGATCGATCTCAGGCGGTGCATCGCCCAGGTGCAGTTTCAGCTCCACACCTCTGCGGCGCATACGGAATGGCGCTTTGATAGTTAGTTCTTCGGCATCAACCTGATCCGCCCTGCACTCCATCGTTCGGGCGAGTGCCCGGGGATCCAGTTGCACGGTCAGGGACCCCTGTCGCAGATCTGCCCGCAAAATCAGGTCGAGGCATTTCCTGACGGACTGGCAATCTCTGAGATGCTCTGCTGCTGAAGCAATTTCGACCGCCGACATATCCAGCGCCATTGATATCACTGCATTCGGTCGGCTCAGATGTTGTCTGACCACTTCGGCCAGTACGTTTTCAAGCTGCTCTGCAGGCAACCGCCATGCATCAGGATGCTTCTGACTGCGATCAGTCACCAGTCGCCCGGAGATGTAGTACCGCAAACGCTTCCCATTTTTGCGACTATGACTGGGTGTCAGCCGATCTCCGGTCTCGTCAAAGAGTTTTCCGGCCAGCAGGGACTGCTTTGCCTTCTGCTTTACTCCACGCTCCCTGGCCGCACCATCTGTAAGTAGCTGTTGCACGTGGCTCCAGACTTCCGGGTCGATAATGGCAGGGTGCTGCCCCTCAAAGACCTGTCCTTTATGTCGGATACGGCCGGCATAGATCGGATTGCTGAGCAAATGATGGATGTGTCCGCGGTCAAAAAACTTACCGCCTGTCACGCGTCCGCCCGGGCGTTCCCGGCGCCGGGACCGGAGCCCCAGTGCCTCCGCCCGCTCTTTGACATCAAGAATGGTTTGATGCTCCAGATAGAGTTCGTAGAGCACTCTTATTGTTGCCGAGTCCTCTTCGTCGATTTTGAGCGTCCGGCCGTCAGCCTGATACCCGAGCGGAGCATTCCCGCCCATCCACAGGCCCTTGCGTTTAGAGGCTGCGATTTTGTCCCGGATACGTTCAGCCGTGACTTCCCGTTCGAACTGAGCGAAGCTGAGCAACACGTTGAGTGTCAGGCGCCCCATACTGGTAGACGTATTGAAGGACTGGGTAACGGACACGAAAGACGCGTCTGCCGTATCAAGGCGTTCGACCAGCTTTGCGAAGTCAGCAAGCGAGCGCGTCAGCCGGTCGATCTTATAGACAACAATCTGATCCACGTGTTTCTCGTCAACAGCCTGCATCAATCGCTGCAACGCCGGGCGGTCAAGATGGCCGCCCGAGATACCACCGTCATCATAGTAATCCGGCAGCAACTCCCAGCCTTCATGTTTCTGGCTGGCAACATAAGCTTCGCAAGCTTCCCGCTGGGCATCCAGCGAATTGAAGTCCTGCTCCAGCCCCTCCTCCGAGCTTTTCCGAGTGTAGATGGCGCAGCGGATACGTCGCATCACTGAACCCCGAAGAAGCGCGGGCCTGACCAGTGCGCTCCGGTAATGTGTTTTGCAATGGCTGGCAGGGAACGCCACGTTTTGCCGTCCATGACGAAACCACCATCGACCACTTCAACCTGATAGGTTCGTCCGTTCCATTCCCGCATCAGATGTGATCCCGGTTTCAGAGCAGGTGGCGGTATTTTTCCCAGCGCGATTTGATGCAGCCGGCGTTCTGTCTTCACAGACAACCCACCCAGTTCCCGGTTCTGCTGCGCCCAGATCAGTACCCGTTTCATAAACTGCGGGGACAGGTATTTTGGGGGCGGCCGACCGAACACTTCCCGCCACTGATCAAGGCAGCCAGAACGGTCCAGATTTTCGATGTCAGCGAGTACTTGCGTAAGGTCGCTAATAGTGGGGCTTGCATCCACAATGCTCACGCCTCCTTCACAATCCGATAGACCGTACCTTTGTCAGATCCAGATCGCTCAACAATATGCCCCGCCTTGCGCATCATCGAAATCGCCGCGCGTGCGGAATGCGGTTGCCAGCCAAAGGCCTTTTGAATCTGCGCAATTGTGGCACCTGCCTTACGGGACAGCAGTTTCTGTAACTGTTGCTGACGCGTGGGGCCACTTCGGGCCAATCTGACAGGTGACGTTTTGGTTTTTGTTCCGGATGCAATTGTCATCGTTATCTCCACTTTGCAGACACAGACTGATCCTGCGCCCTGTACTGAGTGGAGCCCGGGCGACCCGGGCGAATCTTGACCGTCGTCAGTACCGCTTCCAAACAGCCCAAAGTCCAGTTGTTTAAGGTAACATGGCGAGAAGCGGTCATTCGCTGCATTGGCAAATGCGTGAAATTGATTTGGTCAAAGCGGTCATCAACAGACATTGAGTGGCTCACTTAGGGAAATAACTCAAGTTCGGAATGTTGCAGCAAGTTTTGAACAGTTGTTCTAACCACAATGCGGACATTGACGCCACTGAAAGTTAGTCCAGCTCTGGTTAATCGGGCTTGAGATTGGCCAGAGCCTTCACCTGACTGATCTCCTGCTCCTTCAGCGAAACAAGTGGCGGACGAACAAAAGAGTTTGGAACCTTGCCCTTGAGGTAAAGCAGGTGCTTCATTCGGTTGTGCATATCCAGAAACGGGTCCGAATAGAAGTATTGTTGAAAGGGGTAAAGTCTGTCGTTGACCTGGCGTGCGCCCGTAAGATCGCCATTCTGGATTGCTTCAAACAGCGCAACTTGAAGCGGTGCGACAACGCTACCTGCCCCAGACAAAAGACCTGCGGCACCCAAAGAAAGAGAACTCATCAGCCAAGACGAATGGGTCGTAAGCACGTTCACAGGGTTTGCACGCGACTGAAATTCGCGAATGTGGCGTTCATGCCGTTTCGGATCGTTGCACCAGTCCTTTATTGCTTTGACAGTCGGAACTTCGTCAAAAAGCCGCTCCAACCCTTCGAAGGTGAAATGCAGGTTGGACTGCACAGGGTAAACAAACGCGATGAGCGGCAAATCCGTAGCATCAGCAATGTACTTGAAATGCTCAATTGCCATCTCTGGCCTCTGATACCCTCCCATGCCAAGAACGTTCGACGGGAAGACGAGCAAAGCCGACGCACCTGCTTTGTCCCAAGCTTTCGCCAGTCTGGCCGCTTCGAGAGAACCATCTGCGTATACGCCCGAGATGATCGGGACACAGTCACCCACCTCGTCCAGCGAGAAGTCGAGAATGCGGGCCTGTTCATCGAACGTGCAGCTTCCAACTTCTGAGGCGTGGCCATTTACGGTGATCGCTGAAACACCCTCAACTTTGGCAACATCTGCCAGGTGTTTTCGGCTGCTTGCCTCATCAATTGACAGGTCTTCGTTGAAGCACAGCAAAGTGGCCGGGATTACGCCCGTCAGCGATATATCACTCACATTAAACTCCGCCAGTATTCGATTTCTACAGGTTTGATGCCGGCCTCTGAGTTACGTTTCATTCGGCGATCAATAAGGCGAAGCTGGACACGGAACCGTCGCCAAACAGCAAAGAGACCCCTTGGTTTTTGTCGCTTGTTCATGCCGGTCAAGCCCCGAACCTGGGCTCTGGAACACCTTGGATCCCAAGGCCCCGAACGGCGAAGAGCGAACCACGCAAAACACCGTCTCCGGGAAAACGGGGCAAAGGTGGTTTTGCCATTGATGTAACGTAAAGTACGTCCATGTTTGGCCCGCCAAAGTTCACGCTTGTGACTTTCTTCACGGGCATGTCGATCACACGATCGATGTCGCCATCAGGAGTATATCGCACGAGTTTTCCGGCATAAACCTTGGCGTTCCAGAGAAAGCCTTCGGCATCCACCGTCGAGCCATCGGCTCCTCCACCATCCGAAGTGTCGAGCGTTGCAAAGACCCGTCGGTTCGATATTGTTCCTTGGGCAAGATTATAGTCATAGGCCCATATTTCGCCCGCCCAGGAATCCTGAAAATAGAACGTCTTGTCATCAGGCGAGAAACAAGGGCCATTTGAGACGACAAAACCCTCGTCCAGTTTCTGGATGTTGAAATCAGGATCAAGGCGATAGAGCGCCCCAGACGCTTCTTCCTCGCCCATTTCCATTGACCCCGCCAAGAAGCGACCAAGCCTGTCAGTCTTGCCATCGTTCAATCGGTTGTTTGGTTTGTCTTCTTCAACCGATGCAATTGTTTCCACATCACCGGTTTCGAAATCCAGTAAGCTGAATGTGTTGTCCAGCAGAATAACGGCACCTGACCCATCTTTACGGAGCGACAGCGCACCGACCTTCCCGGGTACGTCCCAGGCTCTGATCTCGGTTCCACCTGCCGTGCAGGAGAATATCCGACCGTCCGCCAAATCGACAAAGAACAACCGCTGCAGATCGACGTCCCAGTGTGGGCCTTCACCGAGAGTGGTCTTTAGATCAAGAAGAACGTCGATCTGCATGAGTTTTCCTATCCTATGGCGTCTATTGGCAAGATGCTGTCTGGCATCGCCTGGTAGCAGACAGGGCGAAGCCACCGGCGGATTGAGAGGGTCCCGACCGAGGTTGCGCCGAAGTTGGTCGATGCCGGGTACGGACCGCCGTGAACCATCGTGTCACTGACTTCGACACCGGTCGGGAAGCCGTTGGCGAGGATGCGTCCCGCTTTGCGCTCCAGGATTGGAACAAGCGATGCTGCCAAGTCGGTGTCGCCTGCATCCATCTGCAATGTTGCGGTGAGCTGTCCGACGAATGTCCGTGCAGTAGGTGCAAAGTCCTCAGGCGATGGTAGGCGCACTACAATGCCAAGTGGACCGAAGACTTCCTCGGCCAAGTGCGGTTCTGCCGCCCATGTGTCCAATGTGGTTTCGAACAGATAGGGTGATGCCGCGCGCCCCTCGCAATGGGTGCCGATCACTTCACGCAGGCTTTCAATCCGTTGGACCTGTGCTGCCCCCTGACGATAAGCTTCAGCAATGCCATCCGTCAGCATGGCCTGTTCATCAGTGGTGGCAAGTGCCTTAGCAGCGGCAGTAATGAACGCATCCGCCGCGCTGTCTTGGATAAAAACAACGCCGGGATTAGTGCAAAACTGACCAGCACCCATGGTCAACGATCCGGCCCATGCCGCACCGATATCGGCCGCACGTGCTTTGGCAGCTTCTGGAAGCACAAACACCGGGTTGATGGAGCCAAGCTCACCAAAGAACGGGATCGGTGTAGCGCGGGCCGCACATAGATCAAACAACGCACGTCCCCCACCGAGAGAGCCCGTGAAGCCTACGGCATTGATCAGCGGGTGCTGGACCAGAGCCTCGCCGACATCGCGCCGGCCTCCCTGTATCAGGGAGAATACGCCTTTCGGCATATCGCAAGTCTCTATGGCTGCGGCGATGGCTTGGGCGACAATTTCGGATGTTCTAGGATGCGCCGAATGCCCTTTCACGATGACCGGGCAGCCCGCCGCCAAGGCACTGGCGGTGTCGCCCCCAGCGACCGAGAAGGCAAGCGGAAAGTTCGAGGCTCCGAACACCGCTACAGGCCCAATAGGACGCTGCACCATACGCAGTTCCGGACGTGGCATTGGCGCACGATCTGGCAACGCTTCATCATGACGGCGATCAAGATAATCCCCGGCCCGAATGTGGCTGGCAAAGAGGCGCAATTGGCCCACGGTACGTCCACGTTCGCCTTGTAGCCGCATTTCTGGCAGACCAGTCTCTGCGCTGCCTACTTCAGTGATGGCGTCACCACGTGAGTCGATTTCGTCAGCAATCTTTTCAAGGAAAACTGCGCGGTCTTCGCGCGACGTTGCACCGTAGATTTCAAATGCATCTTCCGCAGCCCGAGCCGCTTGTTCGACCAAGGCAGGGGTGCCTACCGAAAACTCATTGGGTTCACCGGTCACGGGTTGCGATGAGAAACGCCCATCGGTTTCAACCCAGTTTCCTGCAATATAGTGTTTGCCAGTCAGCATTTAGGTAAGTTCCTCAAATCAGGTGGCGCGCGGCCAGATTGCGCATGAGGGCGGAGGGGCCAAAGGTCCAAGGCATACACTGTCCGCTTTTGCGAACATCGTTCACCAGCGTGCCAAGGCCGGTCGCAGAAATCTCAACCCGGTCGCCCATCTTGTGTGTGAAACCTTCGCCCGGGACGTCCCGGTCATCGGTGGGAGCAAAAAGCGTCCCGAGATACAGCATGAAGCCATCGGGGTATTGGTGGTTTTCATTGATGGTTTGGGCCACGATATCTGCCGGGTCACGGCTGATTTCAGACATCCGCGACTGTCCGTTCAGCACAAACCCGTCCTGACCCGTGACAGTCATCGTCAACTCGGCGGAACGGACATCATCCAGCGAATAACCGTCATCAAAAAGACGGATGAATGGGCCAATGGAAGCGGACGCGTTGTTGTCCTTAGCTTTGGACAGAAGCAAAGCAGAGCGGCCTTCGAAATCTCGCAAGTTCACATCGTTGCCAATGGTGGCCCCTTGGATAATTCCTTTGCTGTTCACAGCCAATACGATTTCGGGTTCTGGGTTGTTCCAAACTGATTTTGGATGAAGCCCGATCGGCGCGCCCCAACCCACGGCGGAAAGTATCTGGGCCTTGGAAAAGACCTCTGCATCGGGTCCTATGCCAACTTCCAGATATTGCGACCAAAGCCCTTCTTTGATTAGCGCCTGTTTGACCTTCTCTGCTTCCTGAGAACCCGGTTTGATATTTGACAAGCTGGCACCGATCAGATCGCCGATGCGAGAGCGAATGGCCTCCGCAGCCTGTGGATCGCCAGCGGCACGTTCTTCAATAACTCGTTCGACCATTGACCTCGCAAAAGTGACGCCGGCAGCTTTGACCGCTTGCAAGTCGTTCGGCGCCAACAAGTGCATTTGAAGCGAGTCACATTCAGCCGCAATGCTGTCGGCTTCAAGCTGGTTCAGCGATGAAAGATGTTTACCATCTGCGGTTTCAAGATAAGCCGCTGGGGCATCCATCTCCAGTAGATCACGCATGGTAGGCACCTCTCGCGAGGTGATGTCGAACAGATCTCCATCGCGCAAGGCGACCAACACTGGCCCGACATTCGGCACCCAAACACGGCCTACGAATGAACCGGAAATCTCCTTCAAATTCGAACTAACCATGTCAACCGATCCAATGCTCGCGATCACCTAAAGCGACATGGATCGACTTGGTTTCCATATATTCCTCGACACCCATCATGCCGCATTCCCGGCCCGTTCCAGATCGCTTGAACCCACCCATGGGCTGTTCAGGCCCACCTACGATAGTTGTGTTCACCCAGCACCGGCCCGCGCGCATCTTGCGGATCACCCCAAGCGCTTTGTCGATGTTTTTGCTCCAGACGGAGGCTGCCAAGCCGTAGTCCGTGTCGAGCGCAATCGATATGGCTTCTTCCACGGTTTCGAAGGTCATCACCGACACAACCGGTCCAAAAATCTCGTCCCGTGCAATTGCCATATCCCGCGTGACGCCGGAAAAAACGGTGGGCACTATGAATTCGCCACCCGATGGCGACGTGGTGTCGCCGCCGGTATCGAGTGTTGCGCCTTCTGATTGCCCTTTTTCGATATACCCGAGGATTTTGTTGAAGTGCTGCGGTGTGACTATCGCACCCATTTGCGTATCCGGATCAAGCGGATCACCGATTTTCACCCGAGACAGTTTTTCGATCAGCTTTGTCTTAAAATCCTCGGCAACAGATGCTTCAACAATCAGTCGGGACCCGGACACGCAGCATTGGCCAGCGTTGAAGCAAAGCCCAAAGGCAACACCATCGACCGCGTCATCCAGGTTTGCGTCCGCAAAAACGACCTGTGGGTTCTTCCCGCCCAGTTCCAACCCTACTTTTTTGAGATTTGATTTGGATGCCGCAAGCACGCGTTCACCCACGGCAGTAGACCCAGTGAACGAGATCATATCGATGTCCAGATGGTTCGACAGGGCTTCGCCAACGACGGGGCCGGTACCTGTCACCACGTTGTAAACTCCGTCGGGCAAACCTGCCTCGGTCAGGATGTCGGCGAAGATCAAGCTGGTGGTCGAGGTCATTTCGGAAGGCTTCAGAACAACCGTGCAACCAGCAGCGAGAATAAAGGGCAGACGTTCTG
Organism: Ruegeria sp. BE1; assembly: GCF_056538885.1. NCBI lineage: Bacteria > Pseudomonadati > Pseudomonadota > Alphaproteobacteria > Rhodobacterales > Roseobacteraceae > Ruegeria > Ruegeria sp. BE1. The sequence goes on along the minus strand of NZ_JBQFTY010000001.1, from coordinate 194,404 downwards.
CGAGCACGATAAACGGGAAATTCCAGGGTGTGATCAGCCCAACGACGCCGATTGGCTGCTTGGTGACAAGCCCAATCATCCCCTCGCCATAGGCGTTGTGGGTCTCTCCTGTCACCATGCGAGCCATACCAGCCGCCGCTTCATAGTGATCTGCGGCTGCTTCAATCTCGGCCTTGGCCTGGCTGATCGGTTTTCCGGTTTCCAACGTCTCCCAATACGCCATCTCATCCAGACGGTCGCGGATGCCCTGTGCAGCTTTGATTAGAATACGGCCGCGTTCTGCGCCGGGGGTTTCACACCAAACTGCCTCGAACGCTTCACGCGCGGCTGCGACAGCAGTATCCACATCGGCTTGCGTGCACAGCGCAACTGAACTCACGACCACGCCATGCCCCGGGCTGACCCGTTCCAAACGCTCTCTATCGCTACCCTCTTGCCAAGCACCGTTTATGAAGAAACTATTTTCTCGAATGCTAACCGGAAGTGTCTGTGTCATGAGTTCACCTTTGTTGAGTTGGGGCGAAAGCGTTTGATCAGGTCCTTCAATTTACCGCTGGAATAGCTGGCGACGGCGACCGCCAAGACGATACCAATCACGATCCGCTGCCAATAAGGATTGACGCCAAGAAGGTTGAATGCGTTCGCCATCATGCCGATGATGAGTGCTCCGCAAAGCGTGCCAACGACTGTTCCGATGCCTCCCATTAGAGAAACACCACCGATCGCAGCGGCAGCAATTGCATCTAACTCCCAACCGATACCTGTTCGTACGGCTTCGCCCGATTGCATACGCGCGACCAGCATGAGGCCTGCGAACGCGGACAGAAAGCCACTGATCGCGTAGGTTATGATCTTCACTCGCGCGACATTGATGCCCGCAAGGCGTGCGGCCTCTTCGTTACCACCGACCTGATATATCTGCCGACCAAGATCGGTGTAGCGGAGGAAGAAGATGGAAATCGCACATGCGACGAAGAACAACACGGCGGGAACTGGCAGCCCCAGGACGACGCCGTCAGCGAGCAGAAACAGCTCATCAGGCAGTGTTCCGAATATCGGACGACTGTCCGAGTAGGCCATGGCGATACCGCGAACAATAGCCATTGTGGAAATGGTCACGATGATCGGTTGAAAGTTGAAAGCTGTTACGAAATAGCCGTTCAAGACACCTACAAGAACTCCCGCGAGAAGGGCGACGTGGATGCCCACGATTGGGGGTAGCGTTGCGGAAAGCCCTGCAATCAGAACCGATGACAGCGCAACAACCGAACCGACCGAGAGGTCAAGCCCTCCTCCGATAAGCACAAAGCACATTCCAAGCGCGACAAATCCCAAAAGCGACGCCTGCTTCAGAATATTTGTCAGATTGCCCGGGTCGAGGAAAGTTGGTGAAAGGACGCCGAACACTGCGGCCATTAGAACCAGCACCACGACGAAAGGGTATGTTTTGAAGAACTTAGTCATTTCTTATTCCTCCACCGTGATGTTTTTCACGATACCGAATTCCAGCACGTCGAAGCTGCGTTCGATGTCGAGATCCAACTGGTACTCTCCGGCTTTGATGGCTTCCAAAGTCGCCGTTATGGTCATCGGCTCGAAGATCTGCCCATATGTCCAAGCGCGCCGGCCCCAGAACTCGGTGTTTGAGCGCGGGTTGGGCGAAGCCTTTACGAGTTGAAACCCTTTCCAGAAGTTGAGCGCCGTCATGATCGAAAAGTCAGCAGCCTGATCGCCATTTGGCTCAACCAGTATTTCGATGTCGAAACGCTCGCCCAACTTGACCGTTTCCGGCAGGATCACACCTTCCGCTGTCACAACAACCGGTGCATTTTCTGGGATACCACCGCTTTCGGCTGCTTCGGCTGCGGCTTGCAGTTGTTCCAAATACACCCGACCTTCACGCGTCGCGTCGGTATCTGGAAATCCAGCCTCGAGAAGTGCGAAAACTTCCTCAAACTTTTCGCCATCCCCGGTTTCTTGCAACAGGGCGACATAGTTTCTGAGAATGTCAAACTTCATATCCTCGGGGATCGCACCAGATGTCACCTCTTCTAAAAGGGTCGCATAAGATGTTTCGGCCAATTCGAGGTCACCCCCACCGCGTGCAGAATTCGCAATACCAACACGCGACAAGAGCGCATATTCGCTGTCGGGAAACCGTTCGATCACTTCCTCATAGAGCGGGATCGCACGGTGATAGACGCGTGTCAGTTCCAGATTGTTGGCACGGGTATACGGCGCCTTTGCCAAGTCGATTTGAAACAGAGGTGAGACCGTCGCATAGAGTGTCCCGTTGAGGACCACAAGCAGCGCCACCAGTGCGGCAAGGGGCTTAAGCCATGTGCTGAACCCACCCAATGCGGGGATAAAATCCCGCCATTTCAGGCTTGATGCCCCACGGTCGCTGATTGCTTGGAGCATCACGGCCAGAATGATGATCGCGCCTTTTGCCACTTGTTGCCAGGCGGGGCCAACACCAAGCAGGTTGAACAGGTTGGCAACGATCCCGATGATCAGCGCGCCAACAAAAGCACCCCAAACGGACCCGCTGCCACCGCGGATGGACGTACCTCCAATGACTACGGCTGCAATGGCGTCCAATTCCCAAAAGATACCTGCTTGTCCCGGCTCGCCGGATTCCATCCGGCTGGTCAAAACCAACCCGGAAAGCCCAGCAAGTAAGGCACAATACAGGTATGTCTTGAACTTCACGCGGCTGACATTGACCCCAGAAAGGCGTGCTGCCGTTTCATTTGCACCAATTGCGTAGACCTCGCGACCAAACACGCGCCATCGCATGATGTACCAAGTCAGGATCGTGACGGCCAAAAAGATGACAGACGGCACAGGGATGCCGAAGACAACACCGCGCGACAGGATCATGAAGACGTCAGGATAGTTAGCATAGATCGGCTGACCTCCAGTATAGACCAGGCCGGCCCCGCGCGCGACAGTCATCAAAACAAGTGTCGCCACAAAGGGCTGCAGCCCAACCCAGCTCACCAGCGCGCCGTTGGCGAATCCGACGGCCAAAGCAACAAGCAGCGGCACAAGGATAAACAAGATGAAAGGCGCATCTGCGACCCAGAAACTGGCCGCAACCGCACCGGTAAGCGCCACCACTGAACCCACCGACAAGTCGATGCCGCCGCCAATGATGACCACATTCATCCCGATCGCGATAATCCCGATCAGCGAGGCAGCCCGGATCACGTTCATGATGTTTTCAAGTGTCCAGAAGTGTTCAGACACAAGCCCGGCCGCCACCACCAAAGCGACGAGAATGACAAAGTTCCCTCGGGATACAAAGGTTTTGACAACGTCCATCATTGGGCTACTCCCGCTTCGGATTTGCCCATCGCGTTCAGCATGATCCGGTTGAGATCATAGTCCCCGCGTTCATAGGTGTTGGTGACATGGCCCAGATGCAGACACACGATGCGGTCGCAGACCCGGATCAGTTCTTCTATGACCGAAGATATGATGATCACGGAATTGCCTTGTGCCGTAAGATCCCAGATTAGATCGAAGATTGCCTCTTTCGCGCCGATGTCGATGCCGCGGGTCGGTTCGTCCAACAGATAAATGTCGGTTCCTGCACCCAGCAGTTTGGCCAAAACCACCTTTTGCTGATTGCCGCCACTTAGATTGCCTACGGGTTGTGAAAGGCTGGCATATTTGACGAACAGTTTCTCGCAAAGGTCCTTTGCGGTCGCGTTTTCCTTGCGCAGGTTCAAACCCAATGGTCCGACGTGATCCGAAAGAGACGGCAGCGTTGCGTTCTGTCCGATCGGCATAGACAGAACCAGCCCTTGCGTCTTGCGATCCTCCGGCGCCAGTCCAAGGCCAAAATCAAGCGCTTTTCGCGGATTGGAGACATAGGAGACAGTGCCGTTTATCTCAATAGTGCCGCTGTCCAGGTTGTCCGCACCGAAAATAGCACGCACCAGTTCGGTACGGCCCGCCCCCATAAGGCCTGCGATCCCAAGCACTTCGCCGCGATGCAATGTCAGATCAACCGAGTTGATATCCGGTGCTCGGGTCAAGCCTCGCGCCTGCAGAACCACCTCGTCCATTTTAACCATGTCGCGGTGACTGTCGTCGTAGGTTTCGACCGCATGGCCCAACATCATCTCAACAAGCCCGGCCTCATTTATCTTGTCTATGTCCGACGCGCCGACGTAGTCACCGTCCCGCAACACAATGAGCCGGTCGCAGATTTCGAAAATCTCGTGAAGGTGGTGCGTGATCAGAATGACTGCGATACCTTCGGCCTTGAGCGACCGCACGAGGTCAAACAGGCTTGCGACTTCTTCTTTTGAAAGTGATGCCGTCGGCTCATCCATGATCAGCAGCCGAGACTTACGGCTCATGGATTTGGCAATCTCGATAAGTTGTTGTTCCGCAACGCTCAGGTCACCAGCCTTTGCATCCAGCGAAGCCGTCAAGCCAAGCCGTGTCAGAATCTCTCGGGCCTCGCTGCGCATTGCGGTCCAATCCAGAATGCCGCCTTTCTTCTTGAGGTGTCCGAGAAATACATTTTCGACGACGGACAGCTCCGGCACGATCATCAGCTCTTGATAGATCGTGCAGATACCGCGTTTCTGGGCGTCGAGTGGTCCATCGAATTGCACGGGTTTGCCATCGAGGCGCAGCTCACCCTCGTTTGGCTCAATCGCCCCTGCCAGAATCTTCATTAACGTTGATTTGCCTGCGCCGTTTTCACCAACGACTGCCACAACTTCTCCGGCGTCAATGCTAAAGTCCACATCCTTGAGCGCTTTCACCCCCGGATAGAACTTGCTGACGCTTCTTGCTTCCAGAAGCATTTCTTGTTTACCCCAACCCTATCGCGCCTTTTTCGGAAAGCGCGTCTTGTTCTTCCTGGCTCAACCCCAGATCGGTTAAGACCTCATTGGTTTGTGCCCCCAGTTTCTGTGGTGCCAAGGTCACCGGTGCGGTTTTCCCATCATAGCGCACGGGGTTGGCCACCAATGTGATCTCTTCACCGGTCCACGCCTCGACCTTCATAAGGTCTCCGTTATGGAGTTGCTGAGGATCATCGGCGAGATCGTCATAGTCGTTCACCTGTGTAAACCAGATATCGCGCGCCTCAAAAATCTCAGCCCATTCCGCAAAGGTTTTTGCTTTGAGTTTACCAGCGAAGAATTTCGAGATTTCCTCGCGCCGCGCGTAGGCTTCGTTTTGCTCGGCCTGAAACTCACCTGTCGCACCAATGGCTTCAAGCATGAGAGGCAAGTTGCCAAGAGACAATCCGATATAGCGGTCCGCCGTCTCGTAGATACCGTAGGGAGCCTCATGGTACCAGCTACCAACGTGGCTGGGCTGCTGCGATCCTTCGGGTTTGTCCCCGTTGAAGTAGCAAACCAGCGATTCAGCCTGAAGGTTGAGCGCGGCAGAGAACAGATTGACGTCAACCCGACCGCCTTCACCCGTACGAGCTTTTTTGACCAAAGCGCCAAGGATGCCTGCGGCAAAGATCATCGCGCCGTGATGATCAATAGCAGAGGTGCCCACAAGCCGCGGTACCTCACCTTCCTTGCCCGTGATCCAGGCTAACCCTGAAAGGGATTGCGCGATCATGTCCTGGCCGGGTCGGTTGACATAGGGACCATCGGGTCCAAACCCACTGGCGGAGGCGAAGATCACATTGGGATTCACTGCTTTTAGCGCATCATAGCCCAAACCAAGTTTGTCCATGACACCCGGACGGAAATTCTCGGCTACAACATCTGCACTTGCCGCAAGCTTCTTCGCGATCTCAAGCGCTTCGGGGTCTTTCAGATCAAGACACACGCTCTTCTTGTTTCGATTTGCAACCAGTTCGAGGGTTGTTTCACCGCCCGCTTTCTTGGCATCACTACCGCCCCAGTGTCGTTGAAATGCACCCTTGATTGGCTCAATCGCTATGACCTCGGCCCCCAAATCTGCGAGGAATTGGATGCCCAGAGGTCCCATGAGAAAGTGGTTGAAGCTGACAATTCGAATACCATCGAGCTGCATGATTTAGGTTCCTGTTTCTGTGCGCTGTTACTTATTGATCTTTGAAATCAGGTGCGCGTTTCTCGAAGAAGGCATCCAAACCCTCTTTTTGATCTTTCGTTGTGAAAGCCAATGCAATGTTGCGACGTTCCCGTTCCAGTCCCAAGGACAAAGGCAATTCATCTGCCGCCTTGACCGCATCTTTCGCCAAACCAAGGGCCATTCCAGAATGGCGCGCGATCAACTCAGCAATTTCTCGTGCCCGGCTTTCGCATTGATCATGTGTGACAACCTCGGACACCAAACCCAAGGAAAGAGCGGTATTTGCGTCCACAGCTTCCCCAGTTAGGATCATCTGCATGGCGGCATATTTACCCACAAGCCTGCGCAAACGCTGTGTCGCTCCGTCACCAGGAATATGCCCCAGTTTAATCTCGGGTTGTCCGATCGTCGCTTTCTCTGAAGCTACAACCACATCGCAGAGCATCGCCAACTCGTGACCTCCGCCCAGACACATACCGGTTACGGCTGCGACCATCGGAATTCGTGTCGTTTCCAGAACCGACCAATTTTCCATCCGTGACCGATTTTGGATCGCAACGATCCCGTCTGCCTGCATTTCCTTTATGTCTGCGCCGGCCGAGAAGAACTCTGGCCCGCCCGACAGGATAATGCAGCGAATATGACCGTTCGCTTCAGCCGCTCGGATCTCGTCTGCAAGCAGCTGCAGCATCTCGTTGTTTATGGCATTGCGCTTTGAGGGTCGGTTTAGCCGCAAGCTGACGATGTTGTCAGACAAAGCGGTTTTCACCACCGTTTTATCGACGGCGTCGGACATAGACTTCTTCCAGAGATTGGTGGGAAAGCAGGCCCCCACCATTTAGGAGGGGACCTGAATTTATACGCTCTTAGCGAACGTATTGGGAGTCAGGGTCGTAGAAGTCATCAACGTTTTCGGCAGTGATGACAGGTGTTTCCGTAATGATCCGTTTTGGGACGGACTCGCCTTTCAAGACCCGCACGGCCATGTCCAGACCGAGAGAACCACCAGTCGCATAGATTGCGGTAGCTTGCAGCCAGCCGTCTTTGATCGCTTCGAACGCCTCGCGCTGACCGTCAACGCCGACCAGGAAAACCTCGCCCGGTTGGTAACCCGCTTCTTTGAGCACGTTGATCGCACCCAGAATCATCGGGTCGTTGTGGGCGTAAATCACCTGGAATTCGCCCTTATACTTGGTCAGCCAGTCTTCCATGATTGGAATGGCCGGTGCCAGATCATAGTTGGCAGGCTGCGCATCAAGCCGCTCTGCGCCGCCTTCAATTTGAGCTGTGAAACCCTCATGGCGCTGAATCGTCGGGGTTGCGCCGGGAATGCCCTCCAGTTCCAGATATTTGAAGTTCGCTGGTGCGTTTGCTTTGGTGTACTTGCCCAGCTCATCGCCAATCTGGAGATTGTTGCCGCCGATGAAAACGTCGTAGTCCTCACCCACGATTTCCCGGTCGAGCACAACCAGCGGAATGCCAGCTTCCTTGATCGCCTCAACAGCGGGGACCAGAGCCTGTGCTTCACGCGGGCTCATCATGATAAGGTCAACGCCGCGCGAGATCAGGTCTTCAACATCGGCGATTTGTTTTTCGTTCGATCCACCCGCATCAGTGAAGATGAATTCCTTGATCTCAGGGTACTTCTTCGCCTGCGCCTCAGCGGACGTCACCATGTAAGCCCGCCAGGGGTGATCCATCGTGTCTTGGCTGAAGCCGATCGTCCAACCCTCTGCCGCGGCAGAGCCCGCAGCCAGACCGAGACCCAGCGCTGCGGTCGAAAAGAAAGACAGAAGTTTCCGTCTGTTAATCATGATTTCCTCCCTTAGGAATTTGATTTTGCGCCCTGTCAGCTCGCCTGCTTGTCCCGATTGACGCACGATGCTCCTCCCAAAGCAAACAAGCGATCACGAATCGACCTGACGCGATGACCCTACCAATTCGATTTCACCAGTCAACTAAATACTAAATTTTTTACTAAACAATATTGGATAAAGAATCCTTAAAATTTGGAAAATATCTCCAAGATTGTTGAGGTTTTCTGCGGATATTTCATAATTAAATTTCTTTTGTTTACTAAATTTCTTGCGCGCGGGATGAAGTGTTTCTATACATCTGGGAAACTCTTCACGATGGGAGGCGTGTTCGAGATGTATGACTACATAATTGTTGGTGCTGGATCAGCAGGCTGTGTCCTGGCGAACCGACTGTCTGCGGACCCCGACAACAAAGTGCTCGTCCTCGAGGCGGGAGGTCCGGATAAAGACCCGATGATCCACATGCCGGGCGGGTTTGCCATGTTGCAAAAGCCAAGCGTCAACTACTGCTACTCGACCGCTCCGCAGAAACACCTCAACAACCGAGAACTATGGTTCCCGCTCGGGAAGACCCTCGGGGGCTCCAGCTCAATTAACGGTATGATCTACATCCGGGGACAGAAAGAAGACTACGACAGTTGGGCCGAAGCTGGAAATGCAGGTTGGTCCTACGAAAACGTGCTGCCTTATTTCCGCCGCGCAGAGAATAACGATACAATAGCTGATGAATATCACGGAACAGACGGGCCGCTCCGGGTTTCCAATCAAAGATCTCCACACATCATCTGCAAAGACTATATTCGAGCGGCGCAGCAAGCGGGCCATAAGCTGAACCCGGACTTTAATGGGGATGATCAGCTTGGCACGGGTTTGTACCAGGTGACACAGCACGAAGGTCGTCGTGCGTCAGCCGCAGTTTGTTATCTGCATCCGGCAATGAAGCGGTCGAATCTGACGGTTATCACGCACGCTCAGAGCAAACGGATCATCGTGGAGAACCGCCGTGCTGTTGGCGTTGAGTACATCAAGGATGGCAAGGTCGAGACGGCTCGGTGTGATCGTGAGGTGCTTATCACATCGGGCACAATCAACACTGCAAAGCTACTCCTGTTGTCAGGCATCGGCCCGACCGACGAACTTAAGACCCACGGCATCGACATGCAGCATCACATGGATGGTGTAGGCAAGAACTATCAGGACCACCTGAATACTTACGTGGTTTGTGATCTGCAGAAACCGATTTCGTACGATGGGCAGCATAAATTCCCCCAAAATATCAAACATGGCATCCAATACGCGCTCTACAAAACCGGAGCGCCGACGTCTCCTGTGGCCGAGGGCGGCTGTTTTATCGACGTGCATGGCACAGGTCGTGCCGACCTTCAGACGCATATCCTCCCCGCGTATGTGGTCAACGGCGCAAGGACATTTGTCCCCGGCCACGGGTTGACGATCAATACGTGTCACATGCGGCCAACAAGTCGGGGCGAAGTTACCCTGCGTTCGGCGAACCCGGATGATATGCCTGTTATCGACCCCAATTACCATGACACCGAATTCGACCGCGACATGTCGGTGCAGGCTGTACGACATGTGCGCGAGATTCTGGCGCAACCGGCGATTGCTCAACATATCAAGCGCGAGCGCTATCCAAGCAAAGATGCGACAACGCCGGAACAAATACTGGAATACGCGCGCGAATTTGCGTCAGTAGATTATCACCCAGTTGGCACGTGCAAAATGGGCACAGACGACATGGCCGTGGTCGACCCAGAACTGAAGGTACATGGTCTTGAGGGCCTTCGCGTATGTGACAACTCAATCATGCCCTACCTCAACAGTGGAAATACCAACGCACCTGCGATTATGATCGGCGAGAAGGCGGCAGCCATGATTTTGGGCGAACCGCCCCTGCATCAAGAGGTTCCAAAAAGAACATTCTTCCCTGCCGCCGAACCAGCATAGTGGGGCGTCAGGATGGCGGGATCGAAAAAAGTAACACTCAGGGATGTCGCGGAAATGGCGGGGGTTTCACCCGCCACCGTATCCCTCGTCGTTCAGGGAAAGGGCAACCTGAAGGACGAAACCCGCCAAGCCGTCATCGAAACGATTGAGGCTTCAGGTTATGCTCGCAAAACCCCCGTCATAAGAAACTCCAAGGGCCGACAGTTCGCTCTGGTTGTCGATGATATCTCCAATCCTTACTTTCACGAGCTATACGAAGGTCTGGACCAGGTTCTTGTCGATGCAGGCGCATACACATCTATTCTGTCATCTCATGACTCTGTGGAGCGTCAAAGCAAACTCCTAAGCGATCTATGGAACTCTGATATCGCGGGCGTGGTACTTGTGCCTGCGACTGGCACCACTCATGTGGATCTTGCCGATTTTGAGAACCGCCGCCGCCCGCTTTTCATGGCAGTCCGCCGCATTGGAAAAACGCCTTTTGACTACGTGGGCGCCAACCCAATGGTGGGTATGCAACTTGCCACAGAGCATCTCGTCGCTCTCGGTCATGAGAAAATAGGCTTCATCGGGGGCTATCAAAAGAACTTTGCGTATTCTGAACGCTATGCTGGTTTTGCCTCTTCGTTGATGAGCCATGGGCTGGATCTTCAGCAAAACTACATTCGCAACGGGGGCTCGACGCGAGATTTCGGTCGCATTGCGGTTGAAGCGCTACTGGAAGGGGATGACACACCAACTGCTCTGATCGCCTATAACGACCTTGTCGCAATTGGCATGATGGACGCAATCAGTGCCGCGGGGCTCACGGTCGGAAAAGATCTGGCTGTTATCGGTTATGACGACATTCCCGAAGCAGCTTTACAGCCCGTGCCACTGACATCCGTCGCGACCCCAGCCGCGAAACTCGGCGAGATGGTGGGGCAAGCCCTGCAAAACTGGTCGCTTGATCGAAGCGATGGCAATCCCCTGGACATCACGTACCCGCCCAGGTTGGTCGTACGTGAAAGCTGCGGAACTGCACTATGACTGACCTGTTTAAGGGCAGCTGGCTCAATCCACCTGCCGATTGGGCGCTTGAAGACGGTACTTTGCGCGTCACGACCGGCGCAAAAACCGATTTTTGGCGGCACACGCATTATGGGTTTGTGCGTGACAGTGGGCATTTTTGGCAGCTTTCAGCACCCAGGTCTTTCACGGCCACACTGACCTTCGAAGGTGATTACGAAACGCTGTACGATCAAGCCGGTGTCATGCTGCGGGTGGATCATGAAAACTGGATCAAGTGCGGCATCGAGCACTCCGACGGCATGACCAATTTCTCGATAGTTGTAACACGCGGCAATTCCGACTGGTCCGTGGTAGGCCAGCCCTTGATATCGGGCCCGCAAACGGTTCGGCTTACGGTGGAAAACAACGCAGTTATTGCTCATTTTCTGACGCCGGACAGTACGTGGCAACTGATGCGAGTGGCCGATTTCCCAATGTCAGACAAAGCCATGATTGGCCCGATGGCCTGCTCACCGGAACGAGCTGGTTTCAAAGCTCGTTTCATCAACTTCTCACTCTCATCTCCAATCGAAAATCCGCTACACGGATAAACAAGAAAGACAGCAAAATGTCAGACACTGTGGCTCCTCACATCACTAAAGCGCTCGACCTGATCGCGAAGAAGACACTTGAAGACGAAACCACGATTGGTGCTGCGTTTCCCTATGTGACGCATCCCGACGGGTCATGGGACACAATGTCCGTGAGCATTTCTGCAGGATATACCGGAGAAAACTGGAGCCACGGCAACTGGTTCTGCGGGTTTTGGGTTGGCCTGCTGCTAACAAGTTACCTGCACACAGGCGATGACAAGTATCTCAAACTTGCTGCCGATCGCATGGTTTTGGTCGAAGAGCGCGCCAGCGATGGAAACACGCACGATATCGGCTTCATTTTCCTCAGCTCCGCCATGCCGTTTTACCGGATTACCGGTGATGAACGTCATCGTGCGACTGCATTGCGCGCGGCCGACAAGCTGAGATCGCGACTGGTCGTCACCGAACGCGGCTCTTACGTGTCATCCTGGGGTCCGATGACCGACCCTCGTGGTCGTGCTGCCTCAGCCATCGATACAATGGCGAATATTCCTTTGCTCTACTGGGCTGGCAAAGAGGCCGACGACGCAAGTTTCCGTCTTGCCGCGGAAGAACACGCCAAAATGACGATGCTGTCTTTCAACCGTGACGACAACACCCAGTTCCACGCCGTTGAATACGACACAACGACCGGCGAACGCCTCCGCGGCTATACGTTCCAAGGCGCCCATGATGACAGCTATTGGTCTCGCGGAACGGGTTGGGCTGTTATGGGGCTTGCAGTCACTGCTGCCAACTCTGGGAATGTTGACTACCTCAACCAGGCAATCGCGATTTCTGAAAAATGGTTCGAAGCCCTCGGAGACAAAGCCGTACCGCCCTACGACTATGACGCGACTGGTGCTGATGTGCCTGAAGATTCCGCCGCAAGTGCGATCATGGCTGCGGGTCTGCTGGACCTTGCCGATATGCACCCTGACGAAGGCGTTGCCGCTTATTGGCGTGGCAAGGCAGAATTCCTGATCAAGGGACTTTGTGAGGGTTATTTGGCGACGGAAGATGCTCATCGCGGCATTCTCAAGCATGGCTGCTATTCGGAGCCGCACAAGATCGGCCCAGACGCTGCAGTGATGTTTGGGGACTATTTCTTTGCTGAAGCCCTGAACCGGATCGCGTTCCCTGGCAAATTCATCGAGAAGTATGGGAAGTTGTCGTAGCGCTTGAACGGAGTATCAATTTGGTTGGCGCACTTTTGCTTGACCTCAGAAAATACTCGCATTGTCTGCAGCCTTAGGGCTAAAGAAAACTGAGATCATGCGCCCGCAGCGAAAGCCGGCAATGCGGGCTGCATACGCAGCATTCAGCCTTTATACGCAAGGTCAGCTCTGGGCCGGAAGGCATGTAGGCGAGAGGTCTAAAAGGGAGATGCGAGTCCCCGCTTATCCCTCGTGCGCCCGGCATAGAGCACTACCGGTGAATCCGTCATAGCAATACATCTCCGGATCCGCGCTTCTGAACCAGATCGAGAAAGCCGGTGACACTCAACAACCAGGGTTGCTGGTCCGCGTGATATGTCCCGTGCAACCCTTGCGGCAAAACAAGGCGCAGGTTCTGAGCCTGCATTTCTGTTGTCTGCGCGCGGGAAATCGCGGGCTCAAGTGTCAGCAGGTGTTTTTCAGAAATCCGTTTGGCTTCAGCCAGAACCTGGCGCCAACGGTCTTTGCAGGTTGTTTTCACACCGAGCATCGTGAGACCACTTTCCGGATAGCTGTTATTTGCGTACTCTTCCTCGCCCGGAAACAGGAAGTCAGCGGCATTGCGTTTTTCAGTCGTGGCTTCACGTTTGTAGCGCAGGCTATGGGCCTGAAGAATGGCTTCGGTATGATGGCCAAACGCATATCCGGCTCGTGACTTGCGGCGGTTCTGCACCCCTAGCGAGAACTTCAGAAAGCCCTCCACATCAGCACCGCTTTCATCGAAGAACCCTGTCTTTAACCGATCCGCGACGATCTCGCGTTCCATGAAACGGAACAGCGCTTCTTCATGCTCCATCCAGGCCAACAGGGCCTCGTCCGGAGATCCGACGGGATCAACACCGGACAGACTGTCACGCGCGAATTTCGAGAATTTCGCAGTCGACGGGAACGCCAGACCAAACTTGCGAACGAGCCGCTCGAAGGCAGGCGGTTCGACGTCCTCTTGCTCAATGCCCAACGCATCCAGAATGATCCGGGCGGCAAAATCAACGTCCCTGCCCCCTTCGTTGCCAATGTCCCGCTGGCTGAGCTCATAGTCTCCGGTGAGAGCCAGTCCAAACAGCCACAGGAGCTGTTGTTCAATTGAACTGCCAGCAGGGCAGAGAACGGCCAGTACGTGGCGCTGAGCGGTCATGCAGAGAAACAGAGTGTCTCCGGCAGACGCGCGATAGACAACCGGCTCCGAAGCCGCCGGATAGTACAGCCTGTACTCCGCTGTTCGGTGTGGTTGCCGCTTTCGGCTGTTGTACCAGGAGCCGGCCAGGTTCAGCCTGATGGGATCATCTCCACTGTCGTCGATCCAGATATAGGTGACCGGGATCTTTTCCCGGTCTTCCGGGGTCCCGACAAATGCCCGGAACACATCAACGCCCTGGAACTCATGGCCATGGGAGACTTTGGGATCAACTTCCGTGCCGCGCAGGACTTTTGCACCGGCACCAACAAAATACTTCGACAGAAAACCGTGCCCGGACAAATACTGCTCCCTGAATGGCTACCGGAGCCCCTCAATATCAAGCTCCGCGTCGCCACAGGACAACCATTGCGAGAGCGTGTCAATCACATCCGCAATGTTTAGCCTGCCTTTTCCTTTCAGGGCGCATTCCCACACGATTGCTACGCGCCAGTCCGCTGCCCGAAGGGCAGCAAAGTTCTTCTGATCCCGCTGCACATTCCCGCCGATCTTGCCCCTCCAGAACTCTTCGCGCGTTTTTGGCCATTTGAACAGCGGGCATTGATGACCATGCCAGAAACACCCGTTTACAAAGATCACGGCCTGATATTTTGGCAGCACCAGATCCGGCCACCCGGGCAGTTTGCGGCCGTGCAGGCGATAGCGGAATCCGCGGGCATGAAGCCCGCGCCGGATGATCAGTTCCGGTTTGGTATCCGCACCCCGGATTGCCGCCATGTTGCGGCTGCGGGTTTGCCGGTCGTGGACGTCAGCCAGCTTCGCGAACAGGTACCGTCCCCTGCCCTTCCAGGATTGCGCGGACATGCGGCTCCATAATCCGCGCCACCTCGGCAAATACCGGCACGGCCACCGAGTTCCCAAACTGCTTGTAGGCCTGTGTATCCGAGACCGGGATCCGGAAGTCCTCAGGATAGCCCATCAGGCGGGCGCACTCGCGCGGCGTCAACCTGCGGGGATTGTTCCCCTCGCCACGGCTCACCAAAATTTCGGATCCGTCCTTGTAGTATCTGGCGGACAGAGTTCTGGCGATGCTGTCGCCGTTTACAAGACCAAAGCCAAACCCGTTGCCCTTAGCTTTGTGTTTGGCAGCATAGTCCTGCAGGTATTTCCAGAGCTTGTCAGTCAGCGTGTATTTGTCACTGACGGTGGCATCATTGCCGAGCGTGAAATGCCCTTCAGGATTCTCCAGACCGTTCTCCGGATGCAGAATGTCCCGCATTCGACGCGCCCCGCGTGACGGCAGAGCAACATCATCAAAGCTGAACGATACCTCCTCGCGGAATCCTATAATAACGATCCGCTCCCGGTGCTGGGGCACAAAGTGGGCTGCATCAATCACCCGGGGGTCGGGCACAAAGTAGCCCAGCTCGTACCGGAGTTTCCTCATGATGACCTCAAAGGTCCGGCCCTTGTCGTGGCTGCGCAGGTTTTTCACGTTTTCCAGCATGAATGCCGCCGGACGGTGATGCTTCAGGATCCGCAGCACATCGAAAAACAGCGTGCCCTGAGTTTCATCGTCGAAGCCATGGGCGCGGCCCAGCGCGTTCTTTTTTGACACCCCTGCAATCGAAAATGGCTGACAGGGAAAGCCCGCAACCAGAACATCGTGTTCCGGGATTTCTTCGGCTCCGATTTTCGTGATGTCGCCCGCGATGGGGCGATTATCTGCGAAGTTTGCATCGTAGGTTTGCTGAGCGTATTTGTCCCATTCAGACGTAAACACGCAGCGCCCGCCCACGCTCTCCATCGCCTTTCGCAGGCCGCCGATACCGGCAAACAGGTCAATGAACGAAAAAGCCGTGCCGGACGTGTCTGGCTGGCGCGCCTCGGCCTCCATTCGCAGGAGGTTCATCACCCCCTCACGCGGGGTTTCCTCTCCGCGTTTCCAGCGGTAGATGTGACTTTCAGAATAACCCAGTATTTCCGCGGCCTCAGAAACCGAATGCCCGGTTTTCTGCAACAACAATTCAAATTCGGTCATTCTGCTCGCCCTCTGCTCCCGCGCTTCAGATACCCGCGGGGAATTTTTTTGTCACTATGGCGACCAGGGTCCCGCGAAGCAAGAACATTCTGGAAACATCGGGATGAATCTGAAGTTAACGCAGGTCGGGACCTGAGGCTCATCAGGATGCTCGCCGCGATTTTGCGATACATCCGAAGGTAGTGCAGATATCGCTCGACTTCCATGGCCCGGCAAGCCGTACTGCAGTCATGGACGACGTAACCCGGGAACAGCTCAGTTTTGTTTTTGCCAGGCTGACCGGCAATCTGGAGGATGCGGCCTCGCTGGCCCTGAAGGGCCAGCACCCGCAGATAGGTGCGGAAGAGGCCGACGAGCTGATACGGTCCATTCAGACCTTGCTGAACCACGCTGACGCCCGCATACGGGCCATAGCGCGACTGGCTGGCCAGAATCGCTGATACCCGGTCGACACACCTGGGACTGTGTTCGATAGGGGCGACGGGTAAAACACAGCCGCCCCTGATCCGGGTCGTGTCTGGACGCTAAAACCAGTGGCATAACTTTTCAGCCAGCATCCGCAGATGCGCGCCTGGCGCCACTGACATCGACACCCATTTTTTCCAGCCTGGCGAGTATCTCTTCGCGGCGCTGTTTGTCCTGGTTTTCTCTGGCATCCATTTCCGGCTGAACCTCCAGCATAATGTTGATCGCTTTGATCAGGGACGGCACATGACCTTTGAGACCTTTTTTACAGAGCGCCAGGTAGGCAGCTTCATATCCGTCCAGCGACACAGTCCGGCCATCCGGTGTGCGGGCTGCAACAGGCTCCGACAGGATCGCTGCAGCGTCTTTCACCAGATCGGAACGGGTCTTCGGCCGACCTTTCGGATTGCCAGACTGTCCTTTTTTCCACTGACTGGATTTCGGGGGTTTGCCATAGCCGATATCGTAGGCGTCAGTCATTTCCACCTCCATCGTCGATGACATTGACACCCATCTTCCGTAGCGCATTCAGGGTCCGCTGCTTTTTCTCCTTCGGATCAAACTCAGCAGCTTGGGCGGCACCAGCCTCTTCCAGGATACGCCGCTGCAGGTCCATGGCACGCCGATCACCGGACAGCGCCAGTTCCCTCAGTTTACGGATCAGGGCTTCGCTGATCGGCATCTGCTTTTCTGCTCCTTTAGGCCTGACTTTACGCTTCAGCACCTTTTGCGTCAGAGACAGAATATCATCCTGTTTATTGGGTCGGCCTTTTGGGTTTCCGGATTTCCCCTTTTTGAAGCGGCTGTGTTCAGGCGGGCGCATATAGCCCACCTGAGTTTTGGTCTGGTCACTCATTCTGCAGCCTCCATGGCAAGAGCCATTGCCTCTTCAGCGCGATGAGCGGCCGTCTCGGCAAATGTCTCACCGGTGGCTTCCAGAACGGCTTGCTGCCCTGTCTGCGCCATAAAGCGGCGGCAGATAACGTCGCAATAGATAGGGTCGAGTTCCACCAGGCGGGCTCTGCGGCCACAGCGCTCCGCAGCTATCAGGGTCGTGCCGGAGCCACCAAAGCCGTCCAGCACGATATCACCGCGTCGAGTGACATCTCTGATCGCATCCGCCACCAGCGCCACAGGCTTAACCGTCGGGTGCAGTTCCAGATCTTTCTGATTGCCACCAAAGCTGTTCACACCAGGATAGTCCCAGACATTCGTCCGGTATCTGCCTTTCTCACCAAGGCCGAAGGTGTTGAGATGTGGAGCGGTTCCGACTTTCCAGACGTAGATCAGCTCATGTCTCGACCGGTAAAACGTACCCATGCCGCCATTGGTCTTGGCCCAAACGATCAGATTTTTTAGCTCTGAATAGGTTTTGGAACCGGCTGACTGCAGCTCCGGCATGTGGCGCCAATCCATGCAGACAAAGTGAATAGCACCATCGACACTGACACCAGCCATAGCGCCGAGTGACGCTTCCAGGAAGGCTGTAAAGGCACTTGAATCCATCTCACCGGCTGCCATTGCAAACTCACGGTGTTTCACGGCACCGGAGCCGCAGACATGACCATCGATTTTGACATTGTAAGGCGGATCGGTAAACACAGCGCGCGCACGATCGTCGCCCATCAGGCTTGCATATGTCTCGGGATCACGTGCATCACAGCAGATCAGTCTGTGCGTGCCGAGAATCCAGACATCACCGGACTTCGTGATTGCCTGTTCTGCAGCGGGCTCCGGCACCTCATCGGCCGGGTCCGCTGTTTCTTCATCATCGTCATCCAGCAACAGATCCAGTTCGGCCGTTTCAAAGCCGGTGATTTCCAGATCGAAATCCAGCTCCAGCTCTTCCAGCGCCTGGAATTCGATTTTCAGGATGTCGCGATCCCAGCCGGCCAGTTCAGCCAGTCTGTTGTCAGCAATGACATAGGCACGACGTTCTGCGTCCGACAAATGCGCCAGTACAACTGTCGGCACCTCGGCAGTGCCAAGCCGTCTAGCTGCAGCGACACGACCATGGCCGGCAATGATGCCGCCTTTTTCGTCGATCAACACAGGATTGGTAAAGCCAAACTGTCGGATCGACGCTGCGATCTGATCAATTTGCTTGTCACTGTGCGTGCGGGCATTGCCGGCATAGGGGATCAGATCAACCGTTTTGCGATATACGATCTTCAGCCGGGTTCCCTCCGGCAGAGATTTAATGTCAGCCATTTCGGGGCCTTTCAAATGCGCGCAGCCGGCTCGCCCTGACAGAGATCAGATCCCCGTTCGGGGAACCGGTCTGCGCTGTTTCAGGAAGAGGCCGGATCAACAGATCCCTGCGAAGGGCCGGAAACTCCCGGCACAAGATCGGCAGGCCCCCCACCGATCACTTCGCTGTGCGCGTGAACAAGCTAATAAAGTATGCGCTTGTTCAGGTCAGGCTGTTTAGCGCAGCTTCGGATAGTACATGTTTCCACGCGCGTCACAGAAGCCACCATTGATCTTGAATTCGGTGTTCAGCTGCGTTTCTCTCAGGCCACGCACATCAATATCCAGGATCTCCGGCGACCAGTTTCCGAGACGGGCAAAGCGGATCATGCCAATACTCAGCAGGCGCCTTTCCTGCTCGGTCATCCACTGAAGTGGAATAGTCGGAATCGTCGAATACCTGAGTCTTATTGCCGCCTTCACACGACCAGGTCCCCAGATAATGGAGTCCCGGCCATCTGTCACAACTGGCAGAGCAAAACCAAATTTACGGATCGTATCAGCGATCACCTTGATCTGCTCGCCGCTGTGAAGCGGCATGTATTCGCGACCATAATCCACAAGTTTCTTTGGAGAAACCTGCTCTGTTTTCCACCGGCTTGTCACCGGCATTTTCGGAACCTGCAGTTCCAGTTTTGAAGCATGCATCAGAGTACTCCTCACACACCATTTGCCTCCGGACCATCCGGCGGCTTCGAAATTTCATGCGGTGATAGTCACCGCTTAACTCCGTTGATGCGTAAGCAGCCTCATAGGCGCTTACGGAATTGCCGGGTCTGAGCCCGACATCCGGCAGGTTCAGCAAACCTGCCAGCTTCCGTTGATAGGCAAGATCACCCGGTGGATGCGTCTTGCTGAACACCAGAAAGGAAAGTCCGGCGGGAATTTCAAGAACTTTTTTTGGTAGAGATGCCAGAATTATAAATGGCTTATACAAAAATGACATTCAGGCCGGTTTCGCCGTGATTTCGCACCGGGCAAACGGTTCACTCGGGGCCCTACCGCGGCCTCTCAACCCTGACGTGATTCGGCTTCGGCTCAGTCCAGTAGCTCGCCGCAGGGTACGCCCAGCGCAACAGCTATCTTGTCCACCACTTCTATCGTGGGATTTCTGGCCCCGCGTTCGAGATCACTGATGTAGGTTCTGTGGATGCCGGACTGATGCGCGAGCTCTTCCTGCGACCAGTGTTTCGACCGGCGCAGACGCCGCATGTTTCCACTGAGACGGTCACGAACATCCATGACCCCCAAAGGCACGGGATGTCGTCGATCCGTCTACAGACGATCAGTGACATTTTATGTTGACTTCCACCCTTCAGAAAGCATTTGTCGATGTCACTGATCGACGACAAAGGAATTGATATGCTGAATTCAGAAACAGCGGTTGGCGAGCCTGGGGTGACAATTGAAGACCAGGCAAATCTGGTCGCGAACTATATCATTGAAACCGGTCTGAAGCCGCTGCCCCTGCCCGCGGAGTTCTTCTACGCCTCCCTGCCGCTTTGTATAATCGATGCGGTGTTTTCTATTGGCGTCACATACACCTCCACCGCAAACACGGTGGCCGGGTTTTGCGAGCGCCAGGGCTGGACGAAGTCGCTGGCGCCGGATGCGCCTCGCTCAACCGGCGAGCACACCATCAGTGAGTTTCTGGCGCTGTTTGATGGCCTGACGCCGGAACAGATGGCTGATGACCTCTTCAGCAACCGGCAGCGCACATCGACTCGCTCTGGCATTCTAAAAGCAGTAGCAGTGCGTCAATTTGCTGAAGTGTTGAAAGAAAACGGGATCGAAGATTTTGGGGACATGACCGAAACCCGGCTGACTTTGGTCGAAAAGCAGGTCCGCGACATTCCGGGTCAGGGAAGCGGGATTTCATTTGACTACTTTCGGATGCTTGCAGGTGACGACAACCTGATCAAACCGGACCGGATGGTTCAGCGCTACATCGCTAATGCGACGAACATGAAACCTGAACGCGTCACGCCGGAGTTCGCTAGATCGCTGCTGCAAAACGTGATCTCAGTGCTGGCTATACGAGGATGCGACTGGTCGCCACGACAGTTGGATTATGCAGTCTGGACTAGGGAAAGAACTCGCTGACACGACTGAACCTAGTCTTCAGTTTACGACCCCCAAAAATCCGAACCTAAATGGCGCCTACAATCAATGTCTTCGGCGGCCTCAGGTCAGCCGATCACAAAATACGACACCGACCACATAGGGCAGCAACGCGCAGACAGCGAGTATAGCAGTTCTCAAGGCCGCTTCCTGAAAGCGGACCTTCACGCCTTGAAAAACTTCGGACAGAAGAGCCCATTGCTGCCGTTGCTCCAATTTCACGAGTTTGCAAACAAGGCATGATCGTCCGGCCCAAGCCCGCGTTATCTCAAGACTTCACTGCCGGATAGACAGGTATTAAAACTTCCATGAGAACCCGAATATTGTGCGTTGCTATTCGAAATCGACTTTTACGCCCCCCAAGCGAAAGATTTCTTTTGCGTAGAGGTAGTGCGTCTTCCATTTTTTATCCCGCTCGGTGTCGCCTCCGAGGTTTGGCACCACTAGGCGGGTTATACCTGCTGCGACGATTGCTCGGGCGCAGTCCGCACATGGAAACAGTGAAGCATACATTGTTGTGCCATCTAACGTTACGCCCTTCGCAAGCGCCGAGTTAATGGCGTTCCGCTCCGCGTGTTCCAGCACGAAGTACTTCCAATCTGGATCGCCCTCGATAGCCTGTAAGCTATCGGCCGGTGACAGCCCTAAGGACTTGGGGGGCGCGTTTGCACCTTCTGACAATATCTGCCCATCAGCATCGATGATGACCGCACCGACTTGACGGTGGGGGTCGTGGCTGAACTCGTGGAGTTCGTTGCACCGTCGTAAAAAGTCTTTGTCAAATTTCATCAGTTCCATGGCATATCGTTCCAGGTATTGAAGCCGAAGTCACTTTTAGAGGACCAAATGACACTACTTGCGGGAAAAGAACTAGATAATAAGAAGTTCTTTCGAGAGGGTAACCCCAAAAAGCGCGCATCCAGCTTCGACCTCACGGTTGGCAGCATTTTCAACGATGAGGGCCAAGAGATCGTTGGCCCATACAACCTGCAACCCAATGAGATGGTTCAGGTGACTTCGGCTGAGGTCTTTAGCCTTCCCGCTGACATTACCGCGCACGTATCCTACAAAACCAGCATGACGCACAAGGGTATTTGGGCGTTGACCGTCGGTGTCGTGGACCCGGGGTGGGATTGCCCTGTCTCCACTACCCTCTTCAACTTCAGCAAGGTTCCCTTTGCAATCAGTAAGGGCGATGTATTTTTGCGGGTTTCACTCTTCAAGCATTCGCCAGTGTCGGAGCTCCAACAAGGGCCCACCGTTGAAAACTATGAAAACGAAGTTCGCAAGACCGCTATGACGACCTTTGGGCGTCAGTTCTTGAATGCCGATAAGGTGGCTGACAAGGCAGGAGAAGTTGCGATGGAAAAGATGCGCAATTCGGCGCTCACTTGGGTGGGCCTGGCTGCGCTTATGTTTGCGCTTCTGCAACTTGCTGTATCTTGGGTCTTGCCCGCTGTCTTCGACAGTAGACAAACGACCTCGCAGTTGAGGGAAGAAATAGTTGAGCTAATAGCGCAGGTAGCGTCCCTCGCACACAAGGTTCAAAACACTGAGGCTGCTTCGTTGGAAGGTGAAATTGCTCCCTTAGATAACATAACTGATCCCAACGATGCCAAGTCTGAGCCCACCAAGTGAAAAGACGACGTCCACCGATGCAGGCTCACGTTGGATCATAAATTCCACAGCAGTCTGTAGCTTTCATCAGTAGACTGAAAACATGCCAATTTGAGTGGTCCAAATAGAAAGCCAGTGCGTGATTGGTCTTTGGTACATCAGCTCGGCGATCTCAGGCGCTGCTGAGCAGCAGCCCACTGCACGTGGGGTGGATTGGTGTTGTAAACTTCACATTTGCAGCAGGCTTTTTGTATGCAGCAAACGATGGCTCTGTGACCGACTTTACAAACTTTGATCAGCACAGAACGTCTGCTTTCTCCCAAAAGTGGTGGCCGTGGAATGACCGCTTCTGGCTGGCTATCTGCCGAATGCTACCTCAGATTTCTGGGCACACATCAGCGGCCAATACATCGCGAGCGACCAGCGAACCGGAGGAAATCTAGGCTGTAACTTCACGATTTAACATAACGGCCCTTATCCAGCCAAAATGCAGCGCGTTGGTGGGTTGACTATCCAACGCGCTGCAAATTTGTGAGCAAACTCACAGTATCAGCCGGGTGTACAATACCGGAATAGTGGGCTCCGCACGGGGTCGCCGCCATCCCCACCTCCGCACTCGATCCGCCCCACCGTGCGGCGTCTCCTGCGGTCCCCGCGCTTCATTGGGTCCGGGTCCCCGGTCGTGATCCGGCCCTAATTGACCAAAACCACTCAGATCAGGAAGTCAGGGCCTCCGTCTCCGTTATCTTTTCAAACTCAGGCAGAAACTCGGCGTGGTGCATTTCAATGTATCGCGTAATCCGAGCATTGCTGACGAGTTTCGAAACGTATCCGCGTGCCAGAACCAGATCGAGATGATCGGATCCGTAGGTATCTTCAACCAATCGCAGCTCACGTTCCAGATTGGCAGACTCGCGCTCCATCAACTCCAACTGCTGGCGTGAAACACCTTTCGCAGCCTTGGGTTTATCGGGATTAACCAACTGACTTTCAGGTGTTGCTGCCAACAGCGAACGTGCGTAGTTCACCGTGTATTTGTTCATTGTCACCATCAATTCCGCAGCCTCGATTTGACGCAGCGGCTTCATCTTTCTGAGAATTCGAAAGCTCGTCAGTGTAACCTGTTTGTCCTTCAGCAATTCGGCCGCCTCCGGACAAATCCCGTCCAGCAGGCGCCTCTTTTCCTGAAGTGTTTTAACGTTGATATTGAGAGCGCGCGCCAGTCGCCCTTCCGGAACGCCTCGCTTAAGAGCCATCAGGATCATTTTGTGTTCCTGGATCGTAGCGAGCCGGCTGATGCGTTTGTTGTAGGTGAAGGCTTCATCGTCAGTGGAGATCTGACAAAGCACGTCTTTCGCACCGCGATCCAGCAGAATCGCATGCCGGAGATGCCCATCAAGCAAAATGTAGTTTTCAGGGTCGGATTTGTCAGGCGCGATGACCAAAGGCTCGACAAGACCAATTTCCCTGATTGATGCAGCAACCTGAGCGTACTTAACCGTCTCCTTTGTACCTTTCTGAACGGCGTAGAGCGGGCAGATACGATCCAGCGCGATCCGAACCAGCTCCTTTTCGAACGCCAGTTCGATGGGTTTTTCCAGCTTATCGCGCATCATTGTATCTCTCCCGTCCTTGAAGAAAGCCTGTCCGTTAGCTTTTTGGGAAGTGTCGCAAGACTCTCCGCCCGCAACAGCGTCACGAAATTCTCGTCGTTCAGCAAAGTCCGAAGAGCTTCTGTGATGAACATCAGTTCATTGCGGGTTGCCGTCGCTTTACGAAGCAAAACCTGCTTTTTTTCAACGTCATTCTGGTATGTGCGCAGCAGGCTTTCGACGGACAATGATCGCCTTTGCCGTTTATCTGTACCAATCTGCCCTTTGCCATGTTTTTGGCGAGCTTCTACCAAACGTTTTGCGGCAAGGAGTTTACCACCGCGCAACAGATTGTTTTCGTAAGCCTGACGCAGAATGACCTGAATATTGCTGTCCTCCGCATCCGCAATATCGACGGCAACACTCACAGGAATTTTGCCACTTTCTACTGCTCTGAGCAGCCGGTGTTCCCCCCTTTCCAGCAACCGGAGAACACCCCGCACATATTTCATTGAAAGATAAGTTTTTTTCGCGATCTCCGCGTCTGAATATCCTCTGTTTTTCAGGCCTTTGATATCACGGAGTAGATCCAGGGCCTTATGATGGCGTCGCGCCAGATTCTCAACAAGACTCATAACAAGGCAATCTTCGTTGCTTGCAGTGATCACAATTGCAGGGATTTCGTCCTGGCCCAGTTCCTTAAAAGCCTCGAGCCGACCCTGACCACATACAAGATCATAGCGAAGTCCATCCTCGCCATCTCTTTTTGCAACCGTGATTGGCCGCTTCAGCCCCAGCTCTGCGATACTGTCGACCATAGCTTCAAAGGCCCTTCGGTTGCGAATGCGGGGATTAACGACTGAAATCAGATCAATGGGGATCAATTCCGCGATCTGAGAAGCACGGTAAGTCATCAAGCGGCCTCCGGAATTGGGACCTGAACCGCCATTTCAGACAACGGAGTGAGTGTGTCGAAACGGTAGGCGTCAAGTGACAGGCCGTTGTTTTCAGCAAGCCGAAGGCGTGGCAATGTAATGTCGATACCCGGGAGCAGGTAATAGTCGAGTGGTTTCCTGTTGGGCCGATCCATCCGGACGGCAACAGTGATGTCGGGTTTCAGACTCGTGTCAAAACGGATGTTCCAGCGGAGAGACCCGGCGTTGGTTTCGTGACATCGCACAACGACGAGCGACGCAGTGAACTCGTTGTTAATTGTCAGAAGATCCGTAACGGGATCCCGTTCCACATTTCCGCCAACCTCGCCAATTCCTGCGATCGTATGTGCAACGATGTCAGGATGAATGTCCCGCAAGCGTCTGTTGATTTCGACATATCTGTAATCGCGATCAGGCTGAAAGCCGACAAGCTGATAAGCCCGAAGCAGGCTGCCAAAACGCGTACGGTATGAGCCGCTTGAAGGAAGCGTGTCTGCTTCATCGATGATCAGGCCTGACAGATATCCCTGAGCCTGAAGAATATCGCGCAAGCCTTCCAGCATTTCATCGTCAGTCAGTCTGGCTGATCTCGCTACGACGATTGCTCCTGCTGCAGCAAAAAGTTCTGGATCGACAATCGCCTCGAACGCACCCTCTGCCCTGACCCAGATATCTGGATCGTTTTGAACGCGATGTTTCTTCAGCTTGAAAGAACTTCGGTTCCAGACGTTGTTTCCGATGTATTTCTCGTTGATCAAAATCTGATGCACGGTACCGCGGGTCCAGGCGCGCTCCAGGTCGGTCAGAATTCCACGGGAATTCAGGCTTTCTGCAATGTCCGCTTCCGATTTCCCATCGTCGACAAATGATCGGAATATCTCCTGGACAATGGCAACCTCCTCCGCGGGGCCCGGAACCAGAGTGACCCTGTCCGTCTGAATACTCTTGTGCTGTCCCTGTTTGAGAATGCCTTTCGGTTCGCCATGTTCGTCAATCAGCATACGCCTCAGACCGAAACCGGGTGGCCCGCCCTGCCGATACCCTCTTTCAATCAGGCGACACTGTCCGGTGAATACTTTTTGAGAAAGCTCCCGGCTATACTCGCCGGCCATGGCGCGCTTAACGCCTTTGACAATTGTCGAGACCGGGCTGCCGTCGTTTTCGAATTGTTCAGCGCAATACACGACGGAAATACCGGCGCGTTTGCAGATGTACTCGTAGTAGGCGCTTTCATCAGCATCCTGAAACCGACCCCAGCGACTGATGTCGTAGACGAGAACTGTTTCGAAATCGGCACGCCCGGACTGTATATCGTCGATGAGCTGTTTCAGCCCGTCGCGCCCCTGGATTCGCAGGCCACTCTTACCTTCATCCGAGTATGTTCGAACGATATCAATACCTCGTTGTCGGGCATACTGAGCAATGGCATCGGATTGGTTCTCAGTCGAATAGCGCTGGTGTTCCGTCGACATGCGCACGTATTGCGCCCCGCGGATAGCGCGCCGCGTTTCAGGAGCGTCGGAGCTCTCGTAAAAATCGTCGCGCCAATTCAAGTGCAACGCACCTCCATTCGTCGAATTACACAACTGTCGGGAATGGCCGTGATTCCTGTGCGCCAAAGCTTAATCGCCCATCTTCGGAAAAGTATTTCCGAAGATGGGCAACACTTTTCCAAACCAGGACATTGGCAGATGAACAAATTAGACTATCGACTGGAATTAGCGGCGGCGCTGAAACGCGAACTTGGAGGATCACACCGGGCGGTAAAAGCGTCAATGAACTGGGCAGGTGTCTCAGAGCGAACCGCAAAGAACTGGCTTGCCGGAGCCAATGGACCCGCTGGCGAACACCTGATTGAACTCATGCGGCATTCAGACGAAGTCGCTATAACTGTTATGGCTCTTTGCGGCCGAAGCGAAGTTTGCATATCTTTAGAGCTTGCGTGTCTCCGGAAATCTCTTGTTCGAATGCTGACAACGACGGACGAAATCATGGGAAAGGAAACTTGAAAGAGCCACCCTTTCCCTGCAGTACCCTGAGTTTTCACTGAAAAGGCGCAAAAGCTTCCCTGTTTGGACATTCAGGGAATTCGCCCACAAACCATTGATCTGTTTGCAGATTTCAGACCTACGGACCTCAAGTAGCGCCAAAACGGTGCGTTTTCCCTGTAAAATTCCCTGTTTTCAGGGAATTTTGGGTGAGACTGGCTAGCTGCAAACTGCCTGCACAGCCATTTTCACGTAAGTAATTAATTTTATTGAATAAAAAATGTTGAGGGATCCCGCAACAATCCCGCAACATTTTTGATGGC
The DNA here is from genome assembly GCF_056538885.1 of Ruegeria sp. BE1. Lineage (NCBI taxonomy): Bacteria > Pseudomonadati > Pseudomonadota > Alphaproteobacteria > Rhodobacterales > Roseobacteraceae > Ruegeria > Ruegeria sp. BE1. The sequence continues at coordinate 167,268 of NZ_JBQFTY010000001.1, read as the reverse complement.
TCACAGGTACGGATTCCAACCCTTTTGTAGCTGTTTTCGAGCAACTTTTCTCACACGTGAAGAATCAGCCCACCTAGGCAAATCACTCATCTTCGCCTAGGCTGCGCGCAGGCAAAAACAGGAAAAACAAATGTATGATGCCAGAGCAGTTGCGAACTATGTCCTCGAGAGAGCTTGGGAAGCGGGATATGACCTTACGCAGATCGACATCCAAAAAATCTGCTATTTTCTTCATGGGCACCACCTAGTTGAGCACGGTGCGCCGCTCATCTCGACAGAATTTGAAGCGTGGGATTATGGACCGGTACAGAGAGTATTAAGAGGGTCGTTCAAGAAGTTTGGCGATCAGCCAATACGCGAACTGGCGAGTGCTTTTGATCCCATAAAGCGCGTAAAACGAGAACTCCCGAAAATCTCAGACAACGCCGCGATTGATACAATCGAAAAGCACCTTCCATTGTATCTCGATGTACCCAGTTTTGAGTTAGTTGAGATGACACACCAGCCCGGTACACCTTGGTCACAAACCATGGAAGATGCTAAGGTACGGGTAAACGTCGGCATGAGAATCGAAAACCGGACCATTGCCGAAAGGTTTGAAGGCATAACCGAGTAGCAAGAGGTATCTCTTGAGCAGAAAAATGAGGAAGGTCAAAGGCCTTCTAGGTAGAATCCAATTTGTTGATCTCGCGGTTGCGATGGCTCAACCAGTGGCGATGCGAAAAGATCATCTCCGCACCTATCTTGATAGAGCATTGGCCGGTGGTCGGATGAGTTCATACGAGCAATTCCGGCGAGCAATTCCAAACATCTACGGTGTGACACGTGGTCTAGACCTGTCTCCTCCGCCAACTCTCGAACAGTTGCAGACGGAAACCAGATTGAAAATTCGGATGCTGCAGCGCGGAATTTCCCGCAACAAATCCCGCAACATTCTTTGAGGTGTACGGTCGTAACTATCTGTAATTTAATGTATTTTTGAAAAATTTTAATCCTACCACCCCAGCCATGATTTTCCCTAAAATCACGCACTGAATAATAAGCCGCCGATTGTAGCAAATTTTCAGAGACTTAGCTTTTGGCGTTTTGAGCTGAGACCCGAATGTGAGCGCAACAATGGTTGATTTCCGGCCGCAGTCTCAGTTCGCGATTCCGGCGGTACGAGTTTGGTGGCTTTGGATGAGTCTATAGATCAAAGTGCAGAGAAGTGACGAAGCATTTCAGTGATCTTCGCGCTGAGAATTTGAGTTGAACACAGCAACAGTACCTGACCGCGGCCTTTCACAACCTGTCTTGCCTTCGCTTTCGAACTAGCCTGATTTAGCCGAACCAGTCATGCAAAGTTCACGCAATGGGCACAGAAAACACACCGGTTGTGTTGGACGACACAGCGTTTGGCCAAGCATTTTGACGAGCTGATGATGGTCATCGATATCCTTGGCGTTCCAGTCGCGGGGCAGTATTGGAACCAGTCGTTCGTAGACCTCGACAGTGCTATCGTAACGCCCGATCATGCCAAGACGGCAGAGAACACGCAAATGATGGGTGTCCAGAACGATAGCAGGCTTTCTTAGGGTGCTAAAGTTCAGGACAGCCGCGGCTGTTTTCCGGCCAACGCCCGGCAGCTGCTCCAACCAACCGAGGGCATAATTCACCGAAAACACCTCAAGAAAATCGAGCGTTAACGCACCCTGGCTAGCGGTGACTGCCTGAAGTGCTTTTTTCAGCCTTGCTGCCTTAACGTCAGAAAACGTGACCTCAGAGATTAAACGCCGAATTTCGTCGACAGGCGCGTCCCGAAGGCTTTCCCAATTCCTAAATCCTTCGCGAAGGCGGAGAAAGGCCGCAGCCGATACCTCCCCGCGGGTCCTTCCACCAATTAGACCCACGACCAGTTGTGACACAGGCTCCAGCAGGAAATACGGCCCGGGCTGGCCAAAACAGCAAGAAAGCCGTCGATGGATTGCGATCAAACGATCAGTACGTTCGTCAGGCATCAAGAGTAGCTGCATGGTGAGCAATATAGCAGGATCGTGAACAAGTAGCGAACATCAACACTGGGTCGCGAAATACCTTACTTGGAAAAAAGGAGACTCTTCGAAAAGCTGCTGATCTGCCTTCGGATTTCCGTCCCATCGACGTTAAAGCACGTCTAAACGGTACGTTTCTCACGTGGAAGTCCCTGCTTTCAAATAGCTTTTGGGAAGGACCGCCCAGCTGCAAACACTCTAAAGTGCCATGGTTCCTTTTTGGCTTCATTCTTCCAAAGTGCCGCTGCTTGGCCAGATAGTCATGACTTGCCAGCCTGTGGTTCTTGGGATTTGGTGAGCAACACTTGGCAACCTAAGGGCTCGCGCGTCATGAAGCTTGAATTTCACCACATCAACTATGTCTCGGATAATGTCGAGCGGTTGCACCGTTTTTATACTCAGGTCCTTGGGCTTGCGGATATTCCGATCGAGAATTTCCCCCGCTCGGATGAAACCGAAAGCTCGGGCTACAGCGGTAAAATCCGCTTTGCCACCGATGGCACGATGCAAATGCATCTTGCCGAAAGAAATCTGGATGTTGCGTTCAAACATGGCGAGGCGATCAACCCGGTTGAGCGCGGCCATATCGCCTTTCGCACCGATGATATCGAGGCGTTCAAAAAGCTATTGGACGACAACGGAATTCACTACTCGGACTACGGAACCGCCTTTGCCAAGGAATGGCATCAGCTGTTCTTTCACGACCCCGAAGGCAATATCATCGAGGTTCACCAAGCGGTCTGAAACCAAAGGAGCCGCAGTTGAAACAAGCTGTACTGGTCGTAGATGTTCAACCCAGCTTTGACCCGCCGGACTGGTTGGTCGAACGCTGCCAGCATGTTGCGACGCGCTTTCCATCCATCGCTACGGTCGAACGCAATGACGAAGCAAAGGTACCCTTTTTCAAACAGCTTGGATGGAAGCCCCGCTCGATCGATGACAGCCTTGTTCATACAGACAAGACCGTCTTGAAATACGGGTACGGGCCGCCGCCAGAGGTCATTGAACAGTTCCGCGCCTGGAATATCGACCGCGTTCTGGTGTGCGGTATTCAGGCAGAAACCTGTGTGCTGGCCGCAGGGTTCGCTCTGTTCGATGCGGGGCTTCAGCCGACCATGATCGCAGATGCAGTTGTCGGGTCTTCCCTTGATCGCAGCGGTAAGCTTGGGCTGGATTTATGGCGTCATCACTTTGGTCAGATCATGAAGAATCATTTAGAAATCGCCTGACATGGGACAGGATAAAATTCTTATATACCACTGAAACTTATTCTAATTTCAGCGCAGTTCGGTGCGAACAGGTAATTGGACTTACGATACGTAAAGCGCGCCATCGTTTAAATCGGTTTCAGAGCGGCCATATTCCCCTCATCCCTTCATTTTTAACCGTGTCTGCCGAAACGGACGAGCCCGGCAGGCCCTTGTTCATACAGGATGGTCCCCATGAATTTCATTCTGCGCGGTAGCCTGGTTACGCAAATCATCATCGGTCTTGTGGCTGGTGCCCTTCTCGCCACATTTTGGCCAGCCGCTGGATCGGCCGTTGGGTTGCTGGGCGACTTCTTTGTCGATGCGCTGAAAGCGGTTGCACCTGTTCTGGTGCTGATCCTGGTCTGCGCCGCGATCACCAACCACAAAAAAGACAGTCAGGCCCGCATGGGGCCAGTTGTACTGCTGTACATCCTGGGAACCTTTGCCGCCGCTCTGGTAGCGGTGGCCGCCAGCTATCTGTTCCCGGTGACCCTGCACCTGACCGGCACACCCGAATTGCTTGAGGCCCCGGACGGTCTGGCCGAAGTGGTCAAGAACATCCTGCTGAAAATCGTCGACAATCCGGTGAACGCGCTGGCACAGGCGAACTACATCGGCATTCTGGCCTGGGCTGTGGGCCTTGGGCTGGTGTTCCGCCATGCCAGCGACACGACCAAGACAATCATGTCCGATCTGGACAGTGCCATAACCAAGATCGTCGCGGCCATCATCCGAGTTGCCCCCATTGGTATCTTTGGCATCGTGGCGTCGACCATTGCAGAAACCGGATTTGCGACCCTGGCCAGCTATGGTCACCTGCTGCTGGTTCTGATCGGTTGCATGGCGTTTATGGCGCTGGTGATGAACCCGCTGATCGTATTCCTGCGCATCCGCAAGAACCCCTATCCGCTGGTCTTCACCTGCCTCAAGGAATCCGGCATCACCGCGTTTTTCATGCGCAGTTCGGCCGCCAATATTCCGGTGAACATGGAACTGTGCCGCCGCATGGGTCTGGATGAGGAAACCTATTCGGTCACCATCCCCATCGGTGCGACGATCAACATGGCTGGCGCGGCGATTACCATCACGGTGATGACGCTGGCAACCGTGCACACGATGGGTATTCAGGTCGACTTCCTCTCGGCGCTGTTCCTCAGCATCATCGCATCCATTGCCGCGACCGGAGCATCGGGCGTTGCGGGCGGGTCGCTCTTGCTGATCCCGATGGCAGCCAGCCTGTTTGGCATCGACAACGCAACCGCGATGCAGGTGGTCAGCATCGGCTTTATCATCGGCGTGTTGCAGGACTTGGCTGAAACCGGGCTGAACTCTTCCACCGATGTGCTGTTCACGGCGGCCGGGTCGTACAAGCAAGGGGATCCCTACCCAAGTAAACTGCCGATGGAACAGGTCGCGGCCTGAACGCCCGACAAAAACTGGCCTGCAGCGGCCGAAACAGATCAGCCGCTGCGGGCCAACTTCAAAGAAGTTCACAGTGACTGCTTGAGCGGACACCGATAAAAATGTTAATATTGCAATATATTAGCCGTTAGTCTATCGGCCAAAACACATTCAAATCAAAGCAATAGAAACCGGAGGGATAGAATGGCACATTTTCATCGCACAGGGCAAAAAGCGTTTGGCGCGGCACTTTTCACGCTGATCGGTTCCTCCGTTTTGGCCCAAGATTCCGACTGGTCCTATGAGGCGACGATTTATCTGTTCATGCCCGAGACCGAGACCAGTTTCGAGACACCCCAGGGCACTCTGGACGCCACGCTCAGCTTTTCGGACGCGCTGGAAAACCTGGATTTCGCCTTTATGGGCGCAATCTCAGCGACCAACGGTCAATGGAGCGTTCTGGCCGACTACAATTACACCAACCTGTCTTTCGGCAGCAGCGGCCCTGCCGGAGGATCCCTGGACAGCTCGGTCAAAACGCAGTTTCTGACCGGTCTGCTGGGTTACCGGGTGCGCGACGACCAGGCGATGCAGGTTGATTTGGCAGGTGGATTCAGGTGGTACAGCACCGATACAGATTTCGCCTTGACCACAGGAGGCGGAGCCTCGCAAAGCAACACCGCCGATGACAGCTGGTTCGACCCTGTTGTCGGTGTTCGCGCCCGCGTTGCCCTTTCCGATGCCTGGAGCGGTACGGCCTATGTCGACTATGGCGGCTTTCGCAGCGGCAGCGAGACGTGGTCCGTTCTGCTGACGGCGGATTATGAGATCAACGACAGGTGGTTGTTGCGCGGCGGATACCGCTATATCTCATTTGATCACGACATTGACGGCAGCGACTATTCCTTTGACCAGTCCGGGCCACTGATCGGGGCTGCCTACCGGTTCTGAGGGGACGGATCGGCCCACTATCCATCTCTCCAATGCATCATGGATGCAGATGACCTATCGCACCATGCGACGTGAGGGGCGGCGCAACGTCTTGCATTTTTCGCCGTGCCGCCCCACTCGCCAAAGAATTGTTGACGAACGGGGGCGGTTTCGCCCACAGTCCATTCTGTCAGAAGATAAGGACCCAAGGCAGTGAGACCCACGCTTCGACAACCGATGATGCGTCGCGAAACCGGGTGCGATCTGGTCGCCTGACCCGCCGGAACAGACCGTTTTCATCTGACCCGGCGCGGGTCTGTTTCCCTTCTTCAGGCTGATACCTCAATGACCATGACAGATGGATTGCGTATGGCAATCGACATCGGTGGGACGTTCACCGATACCGTCCTTTTGGACGATGCCTCTTGCGTGGCGGCGACCACCAAGACCCCCACCACACCGCAGCGCCCCGCGCTTGGCGCGGTTGCAGGCGCAACCCATGTGCTGGACAGCGCGGGGGCCGATTGGGCGCAGGTTCGCGGATTTATCCACGGCACGACACTGGCCACCAACGCCCTCATCGAGCGGCGCGGAGCCGCTACAGCCACCATCACCACGCGCGGATTTCGCGACATCCTCGAAATCGCGTATGAGCGGCGCTATAGCCAATATGCGATTGATCTGGTCAAGCCGGACCTGATCGTACCCCGCACCCGATCATTGACCATCGGCGGGCGCATGGATGCCACGGGGCTTGAGTTGGAGCCGCTGGACGTGGCAGGCGTTGCGCCTTTGGTCGAGGCGTTGAAGACGCTAGGGGTTGAGGCCGTCGCCATCTGCCTGCTGCACGCCTATGCCAACCCCGCGCATGAATTGGCCCTGCGCGACCTGCTGGCCCGGCACATGCCCGATCTGGTCGTCTCGCTGAGCCATGAGGTCAGCCCCGAAGCGCGTGAGTTTGACCGCTTGTGCACCACAATCGCCAACGCCTATGTGCAACCGCTCATGGCCGGTTACCTGCAGGATTTTGAAGCTCGGTTTCGCCAGCTTGGTCTTAACTGTCCGATCCTGATGATGACGGCAGGCGGTGGCATGACCACGCTGGACACTGCCGCCCGGCTGCCGATACGTCTGGTGGAATCCGGCCCCGCCGGAGGGGCCGTTCTGGCCGCCCGCATCGCCGAAGCAACCGGCGAAACCGATGTTCTGTCCTTTGACATGGGCGGCACCACAGCCAAGCTGTGCCTGATCGACGGTTTTCGCCCTCAGACAGCACGCAAGTTTGAAATCTCGCGCGCGGAACGGTTCATCAAGGGCTCGGGCATGCCGGTGCGCATCCCGGTGATCGAGATGATCGAGATCGGTGCCGGAGGCGGCTCAATCGCCAGTGTCGACCGTCTGGGCCGCATTCAGGTCGGCCCCCACAGCGCGGGGTCCGATCCCGGCCCTGCGGCATTTGGCAAAGGCGGCAACACGCCAACTGTCACTGATGCCGACTTGACTCTGGGTCTGATCGAACTGGGGCGCTTTGCCGAGGGGCGCCTGCGGATCGACGCGAATGCGGCTTCGCAGGCCCTGACGCAGGATGTTGGGAACCCGCTGGACCTAAGCCCCGATCAGGCAGCCTTTGCGGTGAGCGAGATCGTCGATGAAAGCATGGCCAGCGCAGGCCGCATGCATGCCGTGGAATCCGGCAAAGACCTGAGCGCCCGGTTGATGATCGCATTCGGTGGCAACGGCCCCTTGCACGCCACACGCGTGGCCCGGCGCGCGCAAATGCGGCGCATACTGGTCCCGCGTGATCCGGGTGTCGGCTCGGCCGTTGGGTTCCTGTTCGCTCCTGTCTCTTACGAGGTGATCCGATCCCGCTATGCCCGGCTGGATGACCTGGACATAGACGGGCTGAACCGTTTCTTTGAAAACATGAAGGCAGAGGCCGAACAGGTCGTCCGCGCCGGAGCCCCCATGGGCACGCTGTTGCAACGAAGGGTGGCCTATATGCGCTATCATGGGCAAGGGCATGAGATCGAAATCCGCCTGCCCGACCGCGCGCTGACCCCGGCGGACCTTAGCGCTTTGCGGCAGGCGTTCGAAACCGAATACAGCCGACAATTCAGCCGGATCGTGCCGGGCATGAGCATCGAAATCCTGAACTGGGGGCTGTCCGTCTCCTCTCCCGCCCCAGCGCATGAGCCGTATCCTGACCCACCGGCAAGACAGCAGGTCACGGCAACCGAACACCGCCAAATCCTGTGCGATGTCACCGGACAATGGCGTGCAGCGGGCGTGTTCGACCGGTCCAAGTTGACGCCCGGCGCAACGCTCAACGGCCCGGCCCTGATCATCGAGGCCCAAACAACCACATTCGTCAGCGCCGATTTCAGCGCCACCATTGATGGCCAGGGCAATATCTGGCTGACCCGGCCCACGGAGGTTCAACCATGATCCCATCAGATACCCGCCTGCAAGTGATGTGGAACCGCCTTCTGGCCGTGGTCGAGGAACAGGGACAGGCGCTGATCCGCGCGGCCTTTAGCCCCATTGTCCGTGAATGCGGCGACATCTCGGCCGGGATTTTTGACGCGCAGGGCCGGATGCTGGCACAGGCCGTAACCGGCACGCCGGGGCACATCAACACCATGGCCGAGGCCGTCAAAACCCTGCGCGCCCGCTTTTCCCAAAGCCAGATGAAGCCCGGCGACATCTACATGACCAACGATCCGTGGATCGCCTCGGGCCATCTGAACGACTTTCTGTTGATGATGCCGGTGTTCTTTGAGGGGGCGGTAATCGGGTACACGGCCTGCACCTCGCATCTGGTCGATCTGGGCGGGTTGGGCATGGGGCCCGAAGGCGCGGACATCTACGACGAAGGGCTGCTGATCCCTCCGTGCAAACTGGTCGACGCGGGCGAGGTGAACGCCCTGTTGCTGGAGATCGTCAAAGCGAACTCGCGCGAGCCCATCGCCAATGAGGGAGACATCTATGCGCTGATTGCCTGTTGTGAGGCCGGATCGGTGCGGCTGGTTCAGATGATGCAGGAATTCGGGCTATCGGACCTGCGCGCCCTGTCGGATTACATCATCGAAACCTCACGTCGTGGCACTCTGGACGCCATCGCTGCGCTGCCCAAGGGCACGTGGCGGCATGTGCTGACGGTCGACGGGTACGAAGATGAGATCGAATTGCACGCTGCCCTTACCATTGCCGACGATCACCTGCTGCTGGATTTCGACGGCACCGCAGGCTGTGTGGGCAAGGGGATCAATGTGCCGCTGAACTATGCGACCGCCTATTCCGTCTTTGCCCTGCGCTGCATTATCGGGGCGGACATCCCGAACAATGCAGGCTCGCTTGACCTGTTCCGTGTGACCGGGCCCAAGGGGTGTATCCTGAACGCGCAACCTCCGGCCCCGGTGGCCATGCGGCACACGCTGGGGCAGATGACGCCTGATCTGGTCTATGGCTGCCTGTCGCAAGCCCTGCCCGACAAAGTTCCGGCTGAGGGCGCATCTTGCATGTACGACCTGCCCCTGCGCCACGCGCCGGAGGCGGTGGATCGCGGCGACGATCTCTTTGCGCTGGAACTGGTCTTCAATGGTGGCACCGGTGCGCGCCCGCATCTGGACGGCCTGTCCGCCACGGCCTTTCCCAGCGGCGTCTGGGGCAGTCAGGTCGAAACGACCGAGGCCACAGCCCCGGTCCTGTTTCACCGGCGAGAGCTGCGGGTTGATTCTGGCGGTGCCGGACGATTGCGGGGCGGGTTGGGCCAGCATATCGAACTCAGCGCCGCAAAGGATCAGGACCTGATGCTGTTTCTGTCGGTCGAGCGGATCAGAAACCCTGCGCAGGGTCGGGATGGTGGGTTGGACGGTGCCCCCGGGCGCATCACGGTGCAACCCGGACACCGACCGCTTCCGGGCAAAGGCGAGGTTCGGATCAGGGCTGGTGAGACGCTGGTTTTCGAAACGCCGGGTGGCGGTGGTTTCGGACCGCCGCAGGACCGATCAGACGAAGCGCTGCAAGCCGATATCCGCGCGGGGCTTGTCAGCGACAAGGCCGCACGCACGTTGTATCGGAGGCCCTCATGACCCACCCAAACGCGCATATCGCGCGCATGTCGCCCTACGCGCTGGCCGATCTGAACGCGCCCGCCGACAAACCGCTGATCTCACTGTCGCAAAACGAAAGCCTGCGCCCGCCCAGCCCAAAGGTGCAAGAGGCCGCGATGGGAACCATGGGCACGTCGATGCTGTATCCCGACCCTGACTGGAGCGACCTGCGCCACGCTTTGGCCAACAGGCACGGGATCGACCCCGGGGATATCTTGTGCGGGAACGGATCGCTCGACCTGATTGGATGTCTGGCGCGGGTGTTCGCCGGGTCGGATCGGGCGGTGCTGGCCCCTGCCCACGCCTATCCTTTCTTTCAGACAGCCGCGCGACTGGCGGCTGCTCGGTTTGACACGGCCCCGGAAACGGATGCCACTGTCAACGTGGAAGCACTGTTGACCGCAGTCCAGCCGGATACCGGGATCGTCTTTGTTGCAAACCCCGGAAACCCGACCGGGACGCGCATTCCCAAATCCGAGCTCACCCGCCTGCGAGAAGGATTACGGCCTGACATCCTGCTGGTGATCGATGAAGCTTATGGCGAATTCGCCGACCACCTTAGTGAACGGTGTTTCGATATGGTGGATAAGGGCAACACGGTCGTTCTGCGCACCTTCTCCAAAGCTTACGGCATGGCCGGGTTTCGCGTTGGATGGGGGCTGTTTCCGAGCGCCATTGCGGCTGAGATGCGCAAGGCCATGAACCCGAACAACATTCCGGCTAGCGCACAGGCTGCGGCTATAGCGGCGGTGCAGGATGACAGCTATGTGCGCGAGACCTGCGCGATGACCGCCGCCTTTCGGGATCAGGCCGCCACTGATTTGCAGGATGCGGGCTTCTGCCCGTACACCAGTTTCACCAATTTCCTGCTCTTGGACATGGGCAGTCCCAAGGCCGCAGCCAGTGCGGACAACGCACTACGATCCGAGGGCGTTTTCCTACGCCCTCAAGGGGGCGCGGGCTTGCCGCACACTTTGCGCATGACCGTCGGCCCACGCGAGGCGATGGGCAAAGCAATCACCATCCTGAAACGCTGGAAATCAGAGGGCCAGACATGACCATATCCCGAGGACGCGCCCGGTTGGGGGTGCTGGTTCCGTTCACCAACACCAATCTCGAACCCGATCTGGCCCTGATAGCCCCGGCGGGCATTTCACTGCACGTGGCCCGGATGGGCGGGTATGACGAAGATGAAATTCCCGATGAGGCCCAAATGCACGATCTCGGGGCCGCCGATCTGGAGGAGCCCTTGCGCCTTTTGGCCGGGGCGAAGCCGGATGTGGTTCTCTATGGCTGCACGTCGGCGACCTTGACCCATGGTCCAGCTTTTGACCGGGACCTTGCCCGACGCATCAGCGCCAATAGCGGGGCCAAAACGGTGACTGCCGCCGGGGCGCTGGCCCATGCGCTGAACACGTTGGGGGTGAAACACATCGGTTTCGCCTCTCCCTATGTGCCCGCAATTAACGACATGGCGGTGGATTTTCTCGCGACCTTGGGTTTCGAAACAGTCCACCGGTCCGAGATTGCCGAGGCTTTGGACAACGAAGGCCAGGGCGCGTTGCACCCGGATGCCGTTTTTGAGTTGGGCCGTTCAGCGGATCATCCAAACGCTCAGGCACTGGTCCTGTCCTGCACCGACATGCGCAGCGTTGAAACCATCGACCGGCTGGAACAGGCAGTTGGCAAACCTGTGATCACATCAAACCAGGCGATAATGTTTCAGGCGCTGCAGATGGTGGGCCTTGCGGATCCCATCACAGGGTTCGGTCAGCTGTTGCAACGTTGCAGATAGATTGCAAGGTTCAAAGCTGATGGCAAACCCAACCCGGACCCGGCGAATTGGGTTGCGCATGACCCGAAAATCGAATTGAAACAAGATATACAAATACTTGAGATTTTGAGCTCCCCGAAAATTCAGGCCAGAGAGGTTTGCGGTATGTGGAAAACAAAAGCGGTCGCGGGTGTCGCAATCATTGGTGTGCTGGCAACAGCCGGCTACTCTTATTGGTCCCGTGACGACGGTTTTGTCGATATTCCTGCTGGCTCATTTTTGATGGGGTCTGAACGCTACCGGCCCGAAGAAACCCCCGTGCATCCGGTAGATGTCAGCAGTTTCCGCATAAGTCGAACGGAAATCACCAATGCCCAGTTTGCGGAATTCGTGGCGGATACCGGCTATGTAACGACCGCTGAAAAGGGTTTGGACAAGGACAAGTTTCCAAACGTTCCCGACGATTTGCGCGCCCCTGGATCCATGGTCTTTGCGCAACCCTCGGAACATGTCGACCGCGAGAACCCCAATCTGTGGTGGCGCTACGTGGCCGGTGCTAGCTGGCAAAACCCAACCGGCCCCGGCAGCTCCATTAATGGGATGGACGACCACCCGGTCGTGCAAATCTCACCAGAAGATGCCGCCGCCTATGCCAAATGGGCCGGAGGACGTCTTCCGACCGAAGCCGAATGGGAATATGCCGCACGCGGTGGGCTAGAGGGCGCGAACTATACCTGGGGCGACTCGTACGACCCTGCGCAAGGCTGGAAAGCCAACACATGGCAGGGCCGCTTCCCCAATGAGCAATTGGCCGAGGACGGTCATCCAGGCACGGCTCCGGTTGCAAGCTTTGCGCCCAATGGGTTTGGCTTGCATGACATGGCCGGAAATGTGTGGGAGCATGTATCGGATTGGTGGATTCCAGGCCATATCCCCTCTGAAGAGCCCGACCCTCAGGGGCCCGATGCGCAGTTTGCGAAACGTTATGCCAACTCGGCCATGGGGCCGATGCGGGTTGTCAAAGGAGGGTCATGGCTGTGTGCCCCGAACTTCTGCCGTCGCTACCGCCCCGCCGGGCGCCAACCGGCTGAGCTGAGCCTGGGCACCAATCATATCGGCTTTCGCGTGGTCAAAGACGTTCAGACGAACTGAGCCCGCAAACAGCAGAAATTCGTTGTTACTTTCGACAATGGATGACTTATTTGGGGGCACGACCCCAAGCGTGCGGTCCTGTTCTTTGAAAGGCTGACAATGAATATCCTGCGAAACCTGACACCGTTCGTTCTGAGTTTCGGCGTTCTGACAAATGTACCGGCGCAAGCCGAACAACACAGCCCAGAACTGCAATTCGCCACGCAGTCCGAAGATCTATACTCCGTCGCCATCGTAGCAACCGGCGGCACGATAGCCGAACGGATCGATCCCGACACAGGTGGCGCCGTGCCCGCCGTTTCGGCCAAGGACCTTGTTGCCGCGGTCCCCGGATTGTCAAAGTTGGCCAATATCGGTGTAGACCAATTCAGCAATATCGACTCGTCGCAGATGACACCGATGGACTGGGCGCAGCTAAGTGTGCGGTTGGACCAGATCCTGTCGCGCGATGACATTCAGGGGGCCGTGGTCACGCATGGAACCGATACCATGTCCGAAGGCGCATTTTTCGTCGATCTGACGCTGAAAAGCAAAAAACCAGTGGTGTTTACAGGTGCGATGAACAACGCCTCAAGCCCCAACCCCGATGGCCCGGGAAACATGTACAACGCCGTGGTACAGGTGCTGTCTCCGAACGCGCAGGATTGGGGGGTTTCGGTTACGTTGAACCAATACATCAACTCGGCCCGTCATGTCCGTAAGACCCAGACAACCAATGTTCAGACCTTCAATTCAGGGGAAAAAGGGTATCTGGGTTATGTGTTCAACGGTCAGGTGCAAAGGCTCAATGATCGCCTGCACCGCGTGCATGTCCCCCTGCCCGATCCTTTACCATCCTCTTTGCCGGATGTGCCGGTGATCATGGCCTATTCAGGATCGGACGGCAGATTGCTGCGCCACGCGGTTGACACCGGCGCACAGGGGCTTGTGGTTAACGGGGTCGGTGCGGGCAATGTGGATGCGAACATGTTCAGCGCGATCAAATACGCACTGGAAAAAGGCATTCCGGTGGTGATCGCGACGCGTGTCTATCACGGCAATGTCGAACCCGTTTACGGAGATGCCGGGGGCGGTGAAACCCTGCAAAAGGCCGGCGTTATTCTGGCCGGAGACTTACCCGCAGCCAAAGCGCGCCTGTTGCTGATCGCCGGTCTTTTGCATCACGGGCCGGACACCAAAGCGTTGAAGAAGCTTTTCAAGCAATAGACACCCATACCGGGCTAAGCAGGCCGGTTCCAGCGCAAGCCGGAGTGTTCTCGAACCGACGGGCACCAGCAAAGGTTGCGCCCGATTTCACCGCTGGGCAGCTGTGCTTTTTCTCACCACAAATAGCGCGCAGATTGCGCTATTGCGAGTTCGGTCGGACAGCCTCAAGTTGCCTCTGTTATTGACAACAATTCAACAAGTGTTTAAATGTTTCCATGACAAGCGCAGACCTGCATATTGACCAAACGACTCAGTTGGCGGAGACCTTCGGGCTCCTCGCCGACCCGACGCGCTTGTCGATCGTAATCGCTTGTATGGAACAAGAGCGGTCCGCGGGGGACATCGCCGCAAAGCTTGGCACGTCTCCGTCACTGACCAGTCATCATCTGAGGCTGCTGCGGTCGGCCCGGATTCTGAAATCGGAAAGACGCGGCAAGCAGGTTTTTTACACAATGGCAGATGCCTGTGTCCGCCGCGTTCTGACGATCATGATCGAGCATGTTTTCACACATGCCCAAGACCCAATGGACGACATCGTATAGGAGAAGAACTATGACGACAGTTACCCAACAGAAATGCGCCTGCGACACCTGCGTTTGCATCGTGGACATCAAGGATGCGGTCAAGAAAAACGACCGCAACTATTGCAGTGACAACTGCGCGAATGGCCACCCTGACGGCGTTGGATGTGGCCACAGCGGTTGTGCCTGCGACGCGTGAGTATTGATTTCAGCGGCATCCACGCTGTTCTAAAGTGTGGATGCCCCCCCGTCAGTTGTTGATACGCTGGCCAATTTCCGAGAGATCAGAGAGAGCCTGGGCCAAGACCTCTAGGTACGTGCCGTCGGGCGCTGGATGCGCCAATGGCGGTAGCACCACGTTTTCCAGACCCAACGCGCTAACGGCCTGCAGGGCTGCAGCATCTGGTTTGGCTTCCCAAATCAAAATTCGCGCCCCGGTCTGTTGTTTCAGATCACGCAGCACGGCAAGCTGTTCCGCATCAGGGCTGGCACCGGCCTCCCAGTCCAGCGATTTAATCCGCAGATTGTAGCGCTGCCCGAAATACTGGTACCGCGGATGCGTCGTGATCACGACACTCCCGCCAATTTGGGAAACCGCATTCCGGGCACTCTGGTCCAATGCCTCAAGATCATCCCGCAGCGTTTCCAGACGCGCTGACACCTCGTCGGGCGGGGCAAGATTGCGCGACACGATCGCCTGCGCAATCGCTTCGGCCTGAGCAGCCGCCAAAGTCGGATCCAGCCAGATGTACGCGGCAAGACCTTCATGTGAATGCTCGCCACCGTCGCCATGGCTGTGGGTGATACTTTCGGTGACGATGAACTGATCCTTGATCGCCCCAGATGTGTCCACCAAACGGGATCGCGGCAGCGATACGCGATCAACCCATGTTGCAAACCCCGCACCGTTCAACAGGATCAGGTCCGCCGATTGTACCCTACTGATATCGCTGATCGAGGGCCGCCAGAAGGACGGATCAACCCCGTCGGGCACCGGGAACACAACATCAGCGGATCCATCCAGTAGACGCTCGGCAAAATAAGTCAAAGGGTAGTTGACCGCGACCACCTGCGGTCGTTCCTGCGCCGCTGCACCCACTGCTATCAGCATGGAAAAGGCAGCTACAGCGCGGCCCCAAAAACGCTTCATCCTCAGCTCCCGCATTTACGCGCAATATCCTCGGGCGTTACAATCCAGTAATTGTCATGCCCGCCGGTATCGACCTCGATCACCAAACCGGTGGAATGGTCGACATTGGCCAGCGGGATCTGCGCGGTGCCGTCACTGCCGAGCGTTAACGTCGCCAACACGTCGTTTTGGCCATCCAACACGCGCACATCGCCTTTGCGGGCTGGCTTGCCATTCGAGAATTTGGCTTCGACATTTACCACGTCACAGTCGACAGACGCAAAAACGACAAGACCGTGTGCGACCGCAGCCACAGGGGCAGCGGCACAAAGCGCCGCCAAACCAAACGCGCGGATCACTGGCCGGTCCAGTCTTCGAAATGAACCCAGATCACCGCGCCCAGCTCAACGGCCTTGTCTTCTCCATCCTGCGGCAAGGTGTAATCCGCGGTATTGAGCGCCGCGAACCCCCACCAGCCGTCAGACGGCGCGGCATAGGTAAACACGCCATTGGCATCGGCCTTTACGGTTTGGGTGATCATCAGCTCATCAGGGACGGTGGCGCCTGCTCCGTCGTTAAGGAATTCAACCTCAACCTCGGCGTAGGGAACCGCCTCACCGTCCATTTTCACAATGCCCTGAAACACGTTGTGCTCCCACAGTCCAAAGGGCTTGGACAAGGGTACAATCTCGGTTTTCAGGCCAAGTTCGGTGTCCCAGCCTTCATCATCGCCATAGGCCGTCACATAGGTTTTCGTGTAGTGAATGATGAACGCATCCTCGGCAGGCTCCCAATAAGGTTCGGGCTCCATCGCGAAAATGTAAGTGCCCGGACGTTCCAGAGGGTAGTCAAGCGTATACCCCTGTTCGTCCATGACCGTTGCGTCCTGAAGGCTGCTCAGGATGTCGGTCGTGCTCCCCTCATGCGTGACGGTAAAGGCCGCGGGCTTGTCCAGTGTCATACCGTCCAGTTCGAACGGGTGCGAGAACGACATGATCAGCGACAGGCTGCGCCCGTCTTCCTGGCTGATCATGGGATCGCTGGGAATAATCATGCCGTAATGGGCCAGCGCCGGTGACACTGCGATACTGCTGACCAAAGCCGCTAAAACAATATGTCTTCCCATTATTCTCCCTTTCTCATGCACCAAGCGAGAGCAGCCAACCCACCCACGTCTCGGCATTTCGTGAAACCAATACGGCCCCAAGGGCCGCGATACACCCTGACACACACAGCAACGTCACGGTCTCTGCCGCCAATAGGCGCAGAACCATCCCCCGTCGGGCCCCCAGCTTGACAGCCGTCGCGATTTCCCGTGCACGCAGCCGATAGCTGAGGAAAACGGCCAGCCCGACCGCTGCGACTGCCGCAACGGCAATGATCGCGGTGACGACGTTCAACAGCGCTTTGATCCGGAAGATGCGATCGACCAATCCCTGAATGACGCGGGCAGGCTCGACCAACTGATTTGGGTTGTCGCGATCCAGATAACGACCTTTCAAAATCGTGGATGCCCGTGTGTCATAGGGGGCGACAATGACCGCAGTGGCCGGGAAACCGGCCTGCGTGCCGTGAAAATGAAATCTGTCAATGTTTTCAGGCGTGATGCGTTGGTATTGAACCACGGCGGCATCTGCCAGCGCTGCAGTTCCTGCGGCGACATCTGCGGCAGTGACCACGTTTTCATGCCCGTGGCCGATCCCCTGAATCACCCAGGCCGTTTTGATATCGACAAAGATCGCCTGGTCGTCGGGTGTATTTGTCGGGGCCAGAACACCGACAATTGGCATTTCCAGTGGATAGGTTCCATCCAGATCGAACAGGTTTTCGGGGGCCGATACCAGACTGTCGCCAACGCCCTTGCCCAGCGCCTCGGCCACCGATGCACCAATCACGGCATCGCCCAGCAATGAAAGGCCGCGCCCGTCGGACAGGGTGAGGCCCCGGAAGTCGAAATAGTCCAGCGTGGTGCCGACAATGCGAAACCCGTCCGAGGAAAAGGCAGTATGCACCGGTATCGGCAAGGCCAACCCACCATCCCAGATCGCGTCCACTTCGCGCATGGCAATCGGATCGGGCCGTTCGTCGGAAAAATAGAGCGCAGCCATGGTCAGATCCAGCTGCGACCCACGGCTGCCCAGCAAGAGCGGGGTCGCCTCGCCTCGCGCGACAAGGGCGGTTTGGCTGGTGGCCAACAGGATTTGCGTGGCAATCGGCACGAACATGATCAGGGCGGCAGTGACCACAAGAACAAGGCTGCGCGCCCAGTGAAACCGCAGATAGGCAAAGGCAAGAAACACCGCATTCATACCGCCGCCACCTCGCGATATTGCGCGAAATCAATCACCCGATCGAAACGTGGCAGCAGTTCATGGTCATGGGTTACGGCCAATAGGGTCGCGCCCGCATGGGACGCCTGTTCGAACAACAGATCGAGAATGCGCCCTTTACTTTCGGGATCAAGATTGCCCGTCGCCTCATCTGAAAGGATGAGGCTGGGTTGCGTCACCAATGCCCGGCAAATCGCGACCCGCTGCTGCTCGCCCTGGCTAAGCGCGGCGGGATGCCTGTCCAATTTGTCACCAATCCCGCAGGCATTGGCCAAATCCTCTGCCCGGTTGCGGGCGCTGGCATCAAGTCGCAACGCCGGAGTGATGCGATAGGGGTACAGGATGTTTTGCCGGGCGGTCAGATAGTCCAGCAGCGCGAAATCCTGAAAGACAAAACCGATATGACTGGCGCGAAACTGACGCCGCCTGACATCGGTCAGCGTGGCAACGTCCACACCAGCGACCGAGATTTGCCCCGCATCCGGCGGCAGAATTCCGGCAATCAGGTTCAACAGGGTCGTCTTGCCACTGCCACTTGGGCCCACAATGGCCAGCCGTTCGCCCTCGGTCAGTTCCAACCGGGGAATGTGCAGGCGAAACCCGCCTGACGCGTATTCAAAGGCAAGGTCATCGATGCGGATCATTGATCATCTTCCGGGGCCAGGAACGTTTCACCTGCCGCATCGCGATTGACCTCACGCAGTTTGAAATCGGTTATGCGCCACGCCCCTTCGACCGGAGAGATCGAGAGATCTGCGCTGTAGGTGTTACCCCGCACGTGCAGGTGTTCCGCATGTCCCACTGTGCCGATGACCTGCCATGTGGCGTCAATGGCCAGCGTCGCGCCATCGCGCGCTACATCGCTGCTGACCATGTTAATTTCGTGGATCGTCTGATCCGCCTCCTCCAACCCGCCGCCTGCCATTGCGCCGACCCGCTCAAGGTAGAGGTATTCCAGCGCATCCCCATGCGTGACCTCGGCCAGCGTGTCATAGATTGCGTCTTCCTGCGTTTCGGCAAACGCGCTGTACACGACCAACAACAAGGCTGGTGTCAGTTCGTCCGACAGTTCATGCGCCACGGCGACCGTCATCCCGGGCATGCCCGATACGGAATAGGCCGTTGTGTCTGACGCGCGACCCGCACCTTCTGACGACAACAGAAAAACACCGGCAAAAATGCCGACGCCCAGACAGAACACCGCGGCTAACAGAAATTCTTGACGCACTAATCTCAGTCCCAAACTAATTCGAATACGTAAAGAATTGCGGTTTGGATCTATTTTAGCCTGACCATTTCAGCAATTGTCGTGCGTCGCGTGGCTTCAACCGGCGAAAAGGTTCTGTTTCAGGTCCCGATCCAGTTGCCTGTCCGCCTCAATCAGCTCTTGAATCGCCGTACGCCCCAATACGCGCTGGCGGTATGCGTCCAGTTGCGGAAACGGGGACGGATCGACCTGAGCGTAATCGGACAAAACGAAAAACCAGGTCAGATAGGCGTCTGCGGCTGAAAACCTGTCACCCAGCAAAAAGTCGTGTTCGCTCAGCTGACGTTCAAGGATTTCAAAACGTCTCGGCACCAACGCGCGAACGCGGTGTTTTACCTCTTCGGTGGCTTCTTGATAGAAGACGACGCGAAACAGACCTTTGTGCAGTTCCGTCGCGCAAAAAGTCAACCAGCGCAGCATTTGAAAATACGAAGGGTCCAAAGGATCGATCCGAAAAGAATCATTGGCCGACTGCGCCTGAATCCAGGCAATCACGGTCGAGGTTTCGGTCAGCCTGCTCCCGTCGTCCAACTCCAGAACCGCCACCTGCCCCATCGGGTTGATGTCAAAGAGCGACTGTCCCGAGGCCAGTTTCTTGGTCGACAGGTTGACGGGGGAAATGTTCAGATCAACGCCGCCCTCTGCCGCCGCAAACCGCGCTGCCAATGAGCATGTAAGGGGTGCATGATACAGGATCGCCATCTGCTTTTCCTATCGTTTCATTTTCAGCCGTTCACCCGTCCGCGTGATGTGTCTGGGCGGCTCTGATCTCAGCGATTGAGTGGCGCAAGCTATCCATCTTATCATCGATGTCCGCAGCCCCCAGCATTCCCTGATCGGCCAGCGTTTCCTCTACCGCCTGCAGCCAACATTCAAAATACCGGCTTTCAACCGATCTGGCCGTATGCGCGGCCTCATGCTTTTCCATTTCTGTGATCAAAGCTGCAAACCGGGTTTGAAAGACGGCCCAGGGAAAGAACCCCTGTTCAACCATAGCCACGACAAGCGCAAAAACCCGGGTTTGCCATGGGACCCAGAACAATGGCCCAGTTTCGCCCAAGCCCGGGATCGATTGGCGCATCGATGCAAGCGCGTGCTTATGGTCTTCAAACGGCTGCAAGATAACTCTCCCACAGGTCCAGACAGACGCGGCCATTGGGCTCTGCCGCGTCGCCCCAAAGATCAGAGGCCAGGAACTCCACTGTATAGCAATGCTGTGGCTGGGGACCCTGCCCTGCGGCCATTGCATCGGCGAATTGGAAAACCCCGTTATCAGCAATGACTTTGCCCAGATGGTTGCGTACATAGCGCGGGACACGGGTGTGCCCGGCGGGGCTGTTGGCCAGAACACGTACCGTTTGGCCAACAGAAAACAGCGGAGCAGCCGTGGCGGACGGGAATGTCATCTCAGCCCCCGCCTTGGTCGCGGCCAGAACCTCAGCCGGGCCAACTGCGGGATGGTCATCATGCGGGATGTCATACGTCTTGCGGCCCAAAGCCACCTCTTGCGCGTCCACCAGACCCGCCTCCCGAACCAGAGCAGTGGCTGCAATTGCCCATTTCTCAAAATAGTCCAGCCGCAGATAGTCGTCGGGTGCAAGACGCTCAATCGCATAACGGTGCTGATCGGCGCAAAAGGGAACCGACCAGGCCAAGGCTTCGGTCAGGGCAAAGGCGCGTTTTTGCCAGTCATGATCAAAGGCACGGTCCTTGTCGCGCGGGATTTTCCCGAACCCGTGCATCCCGCCCATATCGTGAATGCCATCCATACGCCGCCCCTAAACCAACGCCGTGCCGATCATGCCGTCACGGGTCACAAGCTTAGCCAAGTCCGCATCGGACAGCCCGTCTGTCCCGTCGGGCCGACGCGGCAGAACAAGATAGCGGATTTCTGCGGTGCTGTCCCACACCTTGACCTGCACCTCTTCGGGCAATGTGACGCCGAACTCTGCCAAAACGGCCCGAGGTTCCCGCACCACGCGTGATCGGTAGGCGGGGCTTTTGTACCATGTGGGCGGCAGGCCCAGTACCGGCCATGGATAGCAGGAGCACAAGGTGCAAACGATCACGTTGTGAACTGTAGCGGAATTCTCGACCACGCGGATATGTTCGCCCTGAAACCCACTGAACCCCATTGCGTTGATTGCGGCGGTTCCATCGCGCAGCAGCCAGTCTTTGTAGTCCGGGTCTGTCCAGGCCCGCGCCACCACAGCCGCGCCATTGCGCGGACCGGTTTCGCGTTCATAATACTCGACAATACTGTCGAGCGTTTCGGGTTTGACCAATCCCTTGGCCACCATCAACTCTTCCAGCGCGCGTACGCGCAAGGCGGGGCCTTCTTCCAGCGGGTCGTGATCATGGGGCATGGGGCGGTTACTCCATCGCGCCCAGAATGCGCGCAAGGTTCGAGAACCGCGCGATCAGGGCGAAAATTACAATGTTGATCACCATGAAGATCACCGCAATCGACGCAATGACCGGCGTGTACCCATAGCGCAGGGCGTTGAAAATCTTGATCGGCAAGGTCTCGACCGAGAAGCCCACGGTCATCAGCGCGATGATGTATTCATTCAGGCTGAGGACAAAGCAGAACGCAAACCCCGCAAAGGCAAAAGGGGCGGCAATCGGCAGGATCACCGTGCGGAAGACGACGGCGTTTGAGGCACCCATGGTCTGGCTGGCCTCGATCAGCGCGTGATCGACGCTTTCCAACCCCAGCGAGATCGTCACCAAAGGCAGGGCCAGCAGGAACACCGCGTGGGCGATGATGACATTGATCATCAGCCCGTTCAGACCAATTCCGGTGAAAAACAGCAGGAAGGCCAGCGCCATGATGACGGGCGGCAGGATGAACGGTGCCACCCCAAGCGCCAGCAGTGCCTTGGCATAGCGCAGCCCATAGCGCCACGCGAAATAGGCCACCGGCATCGCGATCAGAACCGAAAGGCTGGCCGAGGCAAAGGCGATGAACAGCGAATTTTTCAACGCTGTGAACCAATCATTTGCCACGAAAACCTCAGCGTACCAGCGGAAAGAAAAGCCGCGCGGCGGGAAGGCTAGGAACTTTTTGGCATTGAAAGACACGGCCGCGATCACAAGGATCGGCCCGATCAGATACAGCGCAAACAGCGCCAGATAGATGCTGCGCAATGCCCTCATGCCTTTTTCCCCGAGAATTTCGTGACCAGCCAGATCACAGTCGCGCTGAGAACCAGCAACACCACTGCCAAAGCCGAGGCAAAGGGCATGTTAAAGTTGAAAATCGCCTGATCCGTGATCAGCACCGACAGCGTCCAGTGTTCGGGCTTGCCCAGCACCTGCGGGACGATGATGGCGCCCAGCGTCAGCACGAACACCGTCACCCCGCCCGAGATGATCGCTGGCCGCGTAACCGGAATGATCACGGTGAAAAACGTCCGCAAGGGCGAGGCCCCCAGTGTGCGCGAAGCCTCGATCAGGCTTTTGTCCAACCGGCTGAGTGCGGGAAACAGCAGCAGAACCGAAAACGGCACGGTCAGATAGACCAGCGCGGCCACCACAGCGCCCGCCGAGGGCGTCATGGCAAAGCTTTTCTCAATCACCCCGATCCAGACAAGGATATTGGCCACGCCTGCGGTGCGGGACAGCAGGATTTGCCAGCTGAACGCGATCAGCACCTCGGACAGCGACAGCTGCGCCAGAATGTAGATCAGCCAAAAGGTTTGCGAGCGCGGCGGGAACGTGGTCAGGAAATAGGTGAAGGGATACGCGATCAGCAAGCTCAGCACCGCGATCAGCGCGCAAAGACCGGCCGAGAACAGCGCCCGTTCGATATAGAACCACGTCAGGAACCGTTCAAAATGCTGCAGGTCAAAGCTGGTGGCATAGCCTCCGTCATCGGTCGGGGTAGACACGCTGGTCAGCAGGATCAGGACAAAGGGGATCACGAAAAACGCCCCGATCATCACCGAGGACGGGATCAGCCCGATATAGCGGGAAAGCGCGCTTGTCTGCATCCCTCCCCCCTTACACCGCCAGCACGCTGCAGGCCGCAGCGGGCATTTCCACGTGGACCTGATCGCCCACTTTCACATTGGGCCAGTCCTTTGGCGTCAGGACCGAGATCACCTCGTGCCCGGCGCAATCCACCAAAATTTCGATCGTGGCCCCGATATCACGCACGAATGTCACTGTGCCGGTGACCGAATTGGCCAAATCCACGTCCGAGGGGTGATGCACGAACACCTCTTCGGGTCGGGTCATCAGTAAAACGTCATCACCTTGGGCAAAATGGCCTGTGTTGCCGCCCACCGTAAGATCGGTCCCGTTTACATGCACGCTGTCAGGTCCCGACATTTTTGCGGGCAACAGGTTGCTGGTGCCGATGAAACCGGCGACAAATTTGTCGACCGGGGTCTTGTAGATCTCCATCGGGGTGCCGGTCTGCAGCACCTGCGCCTTGCCCATGACCACGATCTGATCAGCCATCGTCATCGCTTCGGTCTGGTCATGGGTGACGACGACGGTGGTGATCCCAAGCTCTTGCTGCAGTTTGCGCAGCTCGATCTGCATGACCTCGCGCAGATTGGCATCCAGCGCCGACATCGGCTCATCCAGCAGAAACACCTGCGGATTCAGGGCCAAGGCCCGCGCGATGGCGACGCGCTGACGCTGACCGCCGGACAATTGCGAGATCTTACGATCCTCAAGCCCCGGCAGGTGAACCATGTCCAGCAACTGCCGTGCGCGGTCTTCGCATTCTGACCGGGAATGGCCCCGAATGCGCATCGCATAGCTGATATTTTCGCCCACATTCAAATGCGGAAAGAGCGCAAAAGACTGAAACACCATGCCGATATTGCGCTGATGGACGGGCACGCCGGTCAGGTCCTGATCCTCGAACCGGATCGTACCTTGCGTGGGTTCGTCCAGCCCCGCGATCATCCGCAGCAGAGTGGTCTTGCCACAACCAGACGGCCCCAGAAAACAGATCATCTCGCCGGTATTGAACTGAAGGTTCACATCTGTAACGGCCGTCACTGTGCCAAACTTTTTGGTGACGTTTTCGATGCTTAAACCTGGCATATGGGTCTTTTCTTTCAACAAGGGAAACGGCCCGCCCCACCTGCGCGGGACGGGCCAGTATCGTGAGTGGTGTTATCCCGCGATCATTTGGTTCCAGGTGTCGGAAATCCAGTTCGCGTGATCTTTGTAGATGTCATAGCGCGGCACAATCGGCGCCTTGGGGCTGCTGACGGCGGCCAGTTCTTCTTCGGTCAAATCGGTCAGGGCGGGATCGACGACCGGCGCGGTGCCTACGTTGCGCGACAACAGGGCCTGCGTTTCAGCCGCCGAGATGAAGTTGATGAATTCGTGAATCTCGTCGACCGGCTGGGCGTGTTCGGGCACGATCCAATAGCCCGAGTCCACAACCGCACCTTCTTTCGGGAAGGTGGACACAACCGGGAAGCCTTCGGCGGCAGCAAGGCCCGCCACATCGTGATAATACTGACCCATCGGAATCTCACCGTCCTGCAGCGCTTGCTGGAACGCGCCTTCGTCCTTGTACCAAAGCCGCACATTGGGGACGAGTTCGGACAGTTTGTCGAACACCTGCTGGATACCTTCCTTGGTGTCCAGAATATCCGTGCCACCAAAGAAAGTGGCCGCCGTCACCTCAAGCATGTGCGAGTTCGACGCCAGACCCAGCAGGCCGATTTGGTCCTTGTAGGTCTCATCCCACAGCGCGGCCCAGCTGTCCGGGGCCTGCGGGATTTCGTCCGAATTGGTGCACAGTGTGATGTACCACGACACCGCGCCAACGCCGTACAGGGTACCATCGTCATACCGGTCCTTGAACCGATCAGGCATGTTCGACAGGTTCGGAATTTTGGAATCGTCCAGCGTTTTGAACACTTTCTGATCTGCCCCGTGGCTGCGTGGGATGCCTGCCATCAGAGACACATCCGCCGGGGCGGTTTTGGCGCGAGCAGCGTTCTTGATCTGCACCAGCCACGTCTCACCGGTAGGTACGGCAACCGAGTTCACCTCGATCCCAGTGGCACTGGTGAATTCAGGGTAGATGAACTGCTTGAAGCTGTCTTCAAAGAAGCCGCCATAAGTTCCGACCTTCAGCGGTTGCGCCGCCTGAACGATGGCCGGCGCAGCCAGCGCGACAGCGCCGGTTGCGGCAGCGGTTCCCAGAAATCGGCGGCGTGAAAAGGTTTTTGGCATTGTGATCTCCTGTTGGTTTTGTTCAGTTGGCCCGGTTTTTGGGCAGGACGCACAGCATTTCATAGGCCAGGTTCGCCCCGATCAGCGCAGTACATCCGCTGACATCATACTGCGGTGAAACTTCGACCAGATCAGTTCCGACAAGGTTCAGCCCGGCACAGCCGCGCACGATCTCAAGCGCCTGTATATTGGTCAGCCCACCCATTTCGACAGTCCCGGTTCCGGGCGCATAGGCCGGGTCCAGACTGTCGATGTCAAAGGTCAGATAGGTTGGCGTATCGCCGACTTTGGCACGGATATCCTTCATCAGAGGGGCCAAAGACTTGTGCCAGCACTCCTCGGCCGGAATGACGGTAAAGCCCTGTTTGCGGCCCCAGTCAAAATCGTCGAGCGCATAGCCCGTGCCGCGCAACCCGATCTGAAACACCTTGTCATTCTGCAGCAGCCCATCTTCGACCGCCCGCCTGAAAGGGGTGCCATGCGCGATCTTTTCGCCGAACATCTCATCGTTCGTATCGGCATGGGCATCCACATGGATCAACGCCACCGGCCCGTGCTTGCGCGCAATGGCCCGCAACACCGGATAGCTCAGCGTGTGATCACCGCCCAGCGTGATTGGAACGACATCGTGGCTGAGGATCTCATCATAGGCATCAGTAATGATGTCCATGGTTTTCTTCAGATCAAACGTGTTGATCGCCACGTCGCCAATATCGGCCACCTGCATATTGGCAAAGGGCGCAGCCCCCGTGGCCATGTTGAACGGCCGCAGCATACAGCTTTCGGCGCGGATCGCGCGCGGACCATGCCGCGTTCCGGTCCGGTTTGAGGTCCCGATATCCATCGGTATCCCCACAAAACAAGCGTCCAGCCCCTGTGCCGTGTCCTGCGCCGGCAGCCGCATCATCGTGGTCCCGCCCCCGAAACGCGGCATTTCGTTCCCGCCCAGAGGTTGATTGAAATGCGGCCTTGCGGTGTCTGGCATTGTGGGTCCTGTCACGCTGAACATTCGATTTCCCTCGCACCCTAGCCAGACGTGAGCGGGCAAAAAATACCGTTACGCAAACTCTTACATTGTCATTTGGCAATGTAATCCCCCTCATAAATCTCTTCGAGAAGTGAAACAAACAGCTCGTTGACTTTGGGCAGGCTTCCCGATCTCGTGACGATCTGCATGGAGCAGGTATAGTCTTCGTTGGCGTTGGGCAGGCGCCGAACACGACCCTGCTGTTCGAGCGGGATGGCCAGATGCAGGGGCAAAAGGCCGATATAGGCGCCGCTCAGAACCAGGATCAGCTGTGCCTCAATCTCTTGCACGAACAGGTCCCGCTCGGACGGATTCAGGGTCTTCCGCCTTTGCTGATTCCAGTATCCGCGATGCACCCAGGCCTGGCGCGCAATGACATCTTCGGTGATCATTTCCGCCGGGGCATCAAACAAGGGATGCGCATCCGCACAATACAGCGCGTGGTTTTCCTGGTATAAATCCGTCAGGCCTAACCCGTTGCTGACATTGTCAAAACTGCCAAATCCGATATGATAACTTCCATCCAGAATACCCTGCAAAATCTCTTGCGGCTCCGAAATTGTAAGGTCGATCCGAACGGCTGGCGCGGCCTCGGTGAACCGTTTGATCGCCTGCGGCAGCTTGAAATTCGCGTCACTTGTGGTGGCATCTACCACCGCCAGCTTCAAACGGCCTACCAGATTGCCTTTCAACGCGGCCAGATGGGTCGAATGTTCATCCAGCGACCCAAGCAAAGCCATGCCGATCTGATGCACCATCTGCCCCTTCTCGGTCAGCAGGAACCCACGCCGTCCCCTTTGACATAGGCGCACGCCCAAACGCTCCTCTAACGCGGTAATGTGGTTCGAGATCGTGGGCTGGCTCAGGCCAAGTTCCACCTGCGCGGCCGAAAAGCCCCGATTACGCACAACACTGTCGAACACTGTCAATAAATGGATGTCTGAGCCGGTGATTTTCATCCTTGCATTGAGCCCGAGAAATGTATCCGTTTGCAACGCGCTATTTGTAAATATTGCCTTTCTGAATACGGTCGCGCGAAGAAAAGCTGAAAATTTGATCCAACAGCGCCAAAGTAAGGGGCCGGATATGAAAATCACCGCATTTCAGATGCAGGCGGGCGGCACCCCCGATGACCGGTTGTCTCAGTTGGAACAGGCCATGCGCGATGCCAAAGCGGACGGCACAGATTTGCTGGTCGCACCCGAACTGGCCATTTCCGGATATGGTCGCGGCGCCGCGTTGCGGACCCTGGCGCAACCAAAAGACGGCCTCTGGGTGCAAAAGCTGCAGCAGCTGGTGCGTGATCTCGGCATCAGCCTTGTCACCGGGTTCCCCGAAGCCGACGGCGACCAGCGGTACATCAGTGCCGTCATCATCAACAGCGCAGATCCAGATAGACCGCTGATCTATCGAAAGAACTGCCTTTACGGCGATTACGAGAAAGGGATTTTCCACACGCCCCGGCGGTCAACTATCCTGGCCGACATGCACGGCCTGAAACTGGGTTTTCTGATCTGCTATGACGTCGAGTTTCCGGAAAACACCCGCAGGCTGGCACAGGCTGGCGCGCAAGTGATTATCGTGCCGACCGCCATGGCCGAAGGACCTGCTGGCGCGTTCATTACCCAACATGTTGTTCCAGTGCGCGCCTTTGAAAATCAGGTTTTCATTGTCTACGTCAATCATGCGGGCATCGATGAAAGCTATAGCTATCAGGGCATGTCCTCGATCGTGGCCCCAGACGGGCAAAGTTTGGCCTTTGCACCGCAAGATTCAGCCGCTCTTATCTCAGCCCGGATCGATCCTGAGGAATATGCAAAATCCCGTGCGGACAACCCTTACCTGTCCGATACGCTGTCGCTTGAGCTGGCGCGCCCGTGACGCTGCGCATGACCGTTCAGAGACCACCAAAAGGATCGACCCTGCGCCAAACCTAAAATTTTCTGGGGAATGGTGCTGCTGGAGAGAATTGAACTCTCGACCTCTCCCTTACCAAGGGAGTGCTCTACCTCTGAGCTACAGCAGCGCTGTGGGCGGGTGATTAGACTCAAACGAAACGGGGCGCAAGGGTGTCTGGACGGTTTTTTTCGCCTCCTGTAGAGAAAGATTATGACAGATAAAAATTCACCAAAAAAACAAAGCAAATCCGGGGATGCGCGCGAAGCGCGGCTGAAGGCTGCGCTAAAGGCGAATATGGCGCGGCGCAAGGCGCAGGCCAAGGCGCGGGCGGTATCCGAGGACAAAGCTGATAAGGACGAGGAATAAGAGCAGATGGATTCGATTCTGGTAACAGGCAACGGGCCGCTAAACGGTCAGATACCGATCGCGGGGGCCAAGAACGCGTGTCTGACGCTGATGCCTGCGACATTGCTCAGCGAAGAACCGCTGACACTGACGAACGCGCCCCGGCTGAGTGACATCAAGACAATGACAGCCTTGCTGCAATCGCTGGGGGCCGAGGTCTCGGCGCTGCAGGACGGTCAGGTCATTGCCATGTCCAGTCATGATCTGACCAGCCAGCGGGCGGATTACGATATTGTGCGCAAGATGCGGGCCTCCAACCTGGTTCTGGGCCCCTTGCTGGCACGCTTTGGTCGGGCCGTTGTGTCCCTGCCCGGTGGCTGCGCGATCGGTGCGCGCCCGATGGACCTGCATGTCGAAGGGCTTGAGGCGCTTGGGGCCGAGATCGAACTGAAGGACGGCTACCTGCATGCCAAGGCGCCCGGCGGGCTGAAAGGCGCGGTGCATGAGATGCGTTTTGCTTCGGTCGGGGCGACCGAGAATATCGTCATGGCGGCGACGCTGGCCAAGGGCACCACGGTTCTGAAAAACGCTGCGCGCGAGCCTGAGATCGTCGATCTGGTCGAATGCCTGCGCAAGATGGGCGCACAGATTTCGGGCGAAGGCAGTTCGACCATCGAAATTCAGGGCGTGGATCGCCTGCACGGAGCGACCCATCAGGTTGTGACAGATCGGATTGAGCTGGGTACTTACATGCTGGCCCCTGCCATTTGCGGCGGCGAGGTTGAGCTGTTGGGCGGACGGATGCGGTTGGTCGACTCCTTTGCTGAAAAGCTGGACCTTGCCGGGGTCAGCGTGACGGAAACGGAAAAAGGGCTGAAGGTTGCACGCAAAAACGGCCGCGTGCGTGCTGTGGATGTGGTGACCGAGCCCTTCCCCGGTTTCCCGACCGATTTGCAGGCGCAGATGATGGCGCTGATGTGCACTGCCGAAGGTGTGTCCGTTCTTGAAGAACGCATTTTCGAGAATCGCTTTATGCACGCGCCCGAACTGGTGCGTATGGGCGCGAATGTCGAGGTGCATGGTGGCACCGCCACCGTAACAGGTGTTGAACGCCTGAAAGGCGCGCCAGTGATGGCGACGGATTTGCGGGCTTCGGTCTCGTTGATTCTGGCCGGGTTGGCGGCCGAAGGGGAAACCACGGTCAGCAGGGTCTATCATCTGGACCGCGGATATGAGCATGTGGTGCGCAAGCTGGAAGGCGTGGGTGCCAAAATCGAACGGATCAAGGGACAATGACAGACGCAAGTTTTCACGATGGGCGCGAGGCCCCGCTGAACCTTGGGGCCGAGGATGCGGATGACCTGCAGGTGATCTCGACCCTGACGCAGGATGCCGTTTTCCCGGTGACCGAGATGACATGGCATCCATCGCAGCGCCGCTTTGGCCTGCTGCTGAACCGCTTTCGCTGGGAAGACAAAGACGCCGCCAGCCGCCGCGACCGCCCGTTCGAGCGTGTGCAGTCAGTATTGGTCTTCGATTCAGTGCTGTCAGTGGCCAGTCAGGGGATCGACCGCAGCGACAAGGACATGATCCTGTCCTTGCTGTCCGTGGATTTCGAACCCGGCGAAGATGGCGCAGGTCAGGTGTTGCTGACTTTGGCCGGTGACGGGGCCATTCGCCTGCGGGTCGAGGCGGTGGACGCGACGCTCAAGGATGTGACGCGCCCCTATCAGGCCCCTTCCGGTCAGGCCCCGCATCATCCTGAATAAACGAAGTACAAGCGCGCCAATACTGCGCGTTTGCAACCTGCGACACATAGCGAGGGTTGAGACCACGCAACCCCGGCGATATGTCCGGGGGGAAACGCCCCCGGAGAGCCAGACAATGCCCGTTTTCCTTGATACCACCTCATCCGAGTTTGAAGCCGCTTTCCAAGACCTGCTCTCGGCCAAGCGCGAAGACAGCCCGGATGTGGATGCCGTCGTCGCCGAAATCATCGAGGATGTGCGCAGCCGGGGCGATGCCGCCGTTCTGGAGTTGACCGCGAAATTCGACCGGCTGGACCTGACTCCGGAAACCCTGGCCTTTTCCGCAGCCGAAGTGGCCGAGGCGGTCGCGCAGGTCTCGGACGCTGACCGCGCCGCGCTGGAACTGGCCGCAGACCGCATTCGGGCCTATCACGAAAAGCAGATGCCCGAAGATCAGCAATGGACTGACGCAGCCGGGGCAACCCTGGGCTGGCGTTGGTCGGCGGTGTCGGCGGCGGGGCTGTATGTGCCGGGCGGGCTGGCCTCTTATCCGTCGTCGGTTCTGATGAACGCCATCCCGGCGAAGGTGGCGGGCGTTGAGCGGCTGGCCATCGCAGTGCCGACACCGGACGGGCACGTGAACCCTCTGGTCCTGTTGGCTGCGCAATTGTCGGGTGTGGATACGATTTACCGGATGGGCGGCGCACAGGCGATTGCGGCACTGGCCTATGGCACTGAAACCGTGAAACCCGTGGACAAGATCACCGGTCCGGGCAATGCCTTTGTCGCGGCAGCCAAACGTCGGGTCTTTGGCAAGGTCGGGATCGACATGATCGCGGGTCCGTCCGAGATTCTGGTCATCGCCGACAAGGACAACGATCCAGACTGGATCGCGCTGGACCTGCTGAGCCAGGCCGAACATGACGAAAGCGCGCAGTCGATCCTGATCACCGATGATGCCGCCTTTGGCCAGGCCGTGGCCGGGGCTGTCGACAAGCGGCTGGAAACCCTGCAGCGCCGCGCCATCGCCGGGGCCAGCTGGCGCGACTTTGGTGCCGTGATCACCGTGCGTGATCTGGACGAGGCCGCCGCCCTGTCAAACCGTATCGCCCCCGAGCACCTTGAGCTTTGCGTCGCGGACCCCGTTGCACTGAGTGAGAAGACAATTCACGCAGGCGCGATCTTTTTGGGCCAGTACACGCCCGAAGCCATCGGTGACTATGTGGGCGGGCCCAATCACGTGCTGCCCACTGCACGATCCGCCCGGTTCTCTTCCGGTCTCAGCGTCATGGATTTCCTCAAACGCACGACCCTCAGCCAGATGACGCCCGAAGCCCTGCGCGCCATCGGCCCTGCGGCTGAGCAACTGGCGACATCAGAAAGCCTTGAGGCACATGGCCTGTCCGTGACCGCGCGGCTGAAACGTCTCAACGGCTGATGTGACGCAAAGGCGCGTGCAATGTGGCGTTTCTGCGCGTTGCCGAATGCCTGACCGTGTTATAGGTCTGGGCAGACCCGAAAAACTGTGACCGTAAAGATGAGCCGCATTTCGCATATCGAACTGGATGACAGAAACCTGCCCCCGCCGACCCCCGAGATCGAGCAGGAGCGCAAGGTCGCCATCTTTGACCTGCTGGAAGACAACAGCTTTGCCCTGCCCCAACGGGATGAGCGTGTCGTGCCGGATGGCCCCTATCACCTGCAGCTGTCGATCCGCGACAAACGGCTGGTTTTTGACATCGCCACCGAGGCCGCAGAAAAAGCGGCCGAATTCCACCTGTCCCTTGGCCCGTTCCGGCAGGTGGTCAAAGACTATTTCCAGATCTGCGAAAGCTATTTCGACGCGGTGAAATCCCTGCCGCCCAGTCAGATCGAAACCATCGACATGGCCCGGCGCGGCATCCACAACGAAGGCAGCCGCGTGTTGCAGGAACGCCTGGAAGGAAAAGCGGAGATTGACACAGACACCGCCCGCCGCCTGTTCACGCTGATCTGCGTGCTGCACTTCGGGGGGTGACGGGTGACGCCTCTGCCGCAGTCGGTTTTGTTTTGCTGCGACCACAACTCGGTCCGGTCCCCGATGGCCGAAGGCATCATGAAGAAATTCTATGGCACCGGCACCTATGTGCAATCTGCCGGTGTCCGCAACGATCTTGAGATCGACGGTTTTTGCATCGCGGTGTGTCATGAGATCAATGTCGAGCTGTCGCGCCACAGAACCCGGTCCTTTGATGAGATGCAGGAATGGGGCGATGACCTCAGCTCGTTCGACCTTGTGGTGGCTCTGTCGCCTGCCAGCCAGCGCCGTGCGCTGGAATTAACCCGGATTTTTCACCTGGATGTCGATTATTGGCCAATAATGGACCCTACCGGACTGGGCGAGAGCCGCGAAGAAAAGCTAAATCACTACCGACAAACCCGCGATCAGATCATCAAGCATCTCAAAGACCGCTGGGGCGAACCAACGGAGTGACCATGAACCAGACCGTCGAAACCTATTTCCAAGCCTTCAACGCAGGTGATGTTGACGGCATGCTGGCCTGCCTGTCCGACGACGTGGCCCATCACGTCAACGAAGGCCAGATTCGTGTCGGCAAAGAGAAATTCGCAGCCTTCTGCGACCACATGAACCGCTGCTACCGCGAAAACCTGACCGACATCGTGGTGTTCGACGCCCAGAGCGGCACCCGCGCGGCGGCCGAATTCATCGTGAACGGCACCTATCTGCAAACCGACGAAGGCTTGCCCGAGGCGCATGGCCAGACCTACCGCCTGCCCGCGGGGTCATTCTTTGACCTGAAGGACGGCAAGATCACCCGCGTGACCACCTTCTACAACCTCGCCGACTGGACCAAACAGGTCTCAAATGGCTGAGGTCACTGACGTCCGCCCCCTGACCGGAGCGGCGCTTGAGACCGCTCTGGACGATGTGGCCCGCCTGCGGATTGAGGTGTTTCGCGTCTGGCCGTACCTTTACGACGGCGATCTGGAGTATGAGCGGAAGTATCTGCAATCCTATCGCGACAGCGCGCGCGCCATTGTCGTCGGGGCGTTCGACGGCGACCGCCTGATCGGCGCCTCAACCGGAGCGCCCCTGACCGACCATGCCGACGATTTCGCCGCCGCGTTCGAAGGAACAGGTCTGGACCTGTCCGAGATTTTCTACTGCGCCGAATCCGTTCTGCTGCCGGACTATCGCGGACAAGGCGTGGGCCATAAGTTCTTTGACCTGCGCGAGGGTCATGCCCGTGCGCTGGGTTTCAAAAAATGCGCCTTCTGCGGCGTCCAGCGCCCGGCTGATCATCCGATGCGGCCCGAAAACTACCGACCTCTGGATGCCTTCTGGCACGCGCGAGGTTATGGGCCGCTGCCCGGTGTGGTCGCGCAGTTTTCGTGGAAGGACGTAGGGGAACAGGCCGAGACCCAGAAGCCGCTGCAGTTTTGGATACGGGATTTGTAGGTACTCTTTGTCTGCTACGCAGACTTTGCCGCCCATGTTTCCGGATCGGCGCCGCGGAGATAAACTATGCAAACCTCTTGGGGTATTAGCCAATTTCTGCTGACTTATTACTCCGCAAGTTCAAATAGATCTGCTGTTCTCTTTCTTCTTGTTCTGTAAAGCACCTATCTGGAAATCCGCCGGGTTTATATAGCCCTAACTCTTGAAAATCGTAGTTTTTTTGCATGGCTTCGTGATCCGTTTCTGCCGAGAACGAATACAGCAGCTCGGCATTCGGACTTACACTAGCGCGCAGCTTGTCACTGGCTTCACTTACCGGGCTGCATTCAAAGCTGTGGTATTTTTCGCATTTCCATATCTCAAAAACGAGTTTCGCCATTGTTTCACCTCAGCATATGCCTCATCCAGTCGCACGAATGTCAGCTCCGAGCAATGCCAAAACCGGGCCCAAAGCGGAATCGGTCATTCAAAACCCTCAGGGTCGGGATTGGGCTATACAGCCCGCAAACTCACACCTAAATTTTGCCCGAAAATTTGAACCGCAAGGAACACCCTATGAAAGTCGCAACTGCTGCCTACACCCTCGATTGGCTCGACAGTTGGGCCCAGTATGAGGACAAGCTGGATCGCTGGGTCAGCGACGCCGCCAAACAGGGGGCCGAATTGCTGGTCTTCCCCGAATATGGCGCGATGGAGTTGTCGACGCTGGATGGGGCTGAGGTCGCGGGCGATCTGGAGCGGTCGATCCGCGCGGTCTCTGACAGGATGGAAGACGCCCAAGCGCTGCATCGGCGTTTGGCGCACGAATACAACACCTACATTCTGGGCGCGTCTGCTCCGGTTACAGATGGGCCGGGGCGTCCGGTGAATCGGGCCGAATTGTACGCGCCCGATGGTGGGCAGGACCATCAGGACAAGCAGATCATGACCCGGTTCGAGCGTGAGGACTGGGACATCGCCGCCGGTGGCCCGTTGAAACTGTTCGACACAAAGCTGGGCAGGATCGGCGTTCTGATCTGTTACGACAGCGAATTCCCTCTGCTGGGCCGCGCGTTGCGCGAGGCTGATCTGATCCTCGTCCCCTCGTGTACCGAGGCATTAGCGGGCTATTGGCGCGTTCGGATTGGGGCCATGTCACGGGCGCTGGAAAATCAATGCGTTACGGTGATGGCATCGTTGGTCGGGAACAATGACTGGTCCGAAGCCGTGGATATGAACACCGGCACTGGCGGCATCTTTGGCCCGCCAGACAAAGGCTTCCCCCCCACCGGGGTACTGGCCGAAGGTACTCTGAACCAGCCCGGCTGGACCTATGCGGACATTGACCTGTCCGCCATTGCCGAGGTTCGCGCCAATGGCCATGTCCTGAACCGAACCCATTGGGAGGAACAATCCCCCCGAGTCGAATCGGTCACAATCTCGGCCGTTTAGCGATTCCGGCCTTGAAATAAGCCCGAAATAGGCTCATTTAAGCGCACATCCTCGCAGATTCTGCGAGTGCAACGTAAATGTGGAGACAACATGGCCAAGGAAGATACGCTCGAATTTCCCGGTGTCGTGAAGGAACTCCTGCCTAATGCGACGTTTCGGGTCGAGCTGGAAAACGGCCATGAGATCATCGCACATACGGCAGGCAAGATGCGCAAGAACCGCATCCGTGTTCTGGCCGGCGACAAGGTTCAGGTCGAGATGACCCCCTATGATCTGACCAAGGGTCGGATCAACTACCGCTTCAAGTAACGCCTGCCAAAATGGCGTTTATCTTAGGATCGGGCAGCCCAAGACGGCTGGACCTGTTGGCCCAGCTTGGCGTGCAGCCCGATGCCATCCGCGCGCCCGACATCGACGAAACACCCCTGAAGGACGAGCTGCCGCTACCCTATTGCAGCCGCATCACGCGCGCCAAGGTTCA
The DNA here is from genome assembly GCF_056538885.1 of Ruegeria sp. BE1. Classification (NCBI taxonomy): domain Bacteria; kingdom Pseudomonadati; phylum Pseudomonadota; class Alphaproteobacteria; order Rhodobacterales; family Roseobacteraceae; genus Ruegeria; species Ruegeria sp. BE1. Next base: position 131,562 of record NZ_JBQFTY010000001.1, on the reverse strand, counting down.
GGCGGTTCAGGCCGATGGCGATGACATCACCCTGTGCGCCGACACTACGGTTGCGTTGGGTCGCCGTATTCTGGGAAAACCCGAAAATGCCGGTCAGGCGGCGGAATTCCTACATGCCCTGTCCGGTCGTCGGCACCGTGTGATCACCTCGGTCGCTGTGCGCCGTGGCGATCGGGTTCTGCAACGCGAAGTGGTTTCCCAGGTCAAGGTCAAGCGCCTGTCGGATGTTGAGATCAACGCCTATCTGGCAACCGGCGATTGGCAGGGCAAAGCAGGCGCTTATGCGATCCAAGGCCCCGCTGGTGCCTTCATCCCGTGGATTTCGGGCTCATTCACCGGTATCGTTGGCCTGCCCCTGTCTGAAACCGCCGCCCTTTTGCAAGGCATCGGCTATCCCCTGTATCGTGAGGCATCATGAAGGGTCGCACCATCGTTCTGGACCATATCGACAACCGCGAAGCCGCTGCCTTGATGGTGGATGGCAAGCTGGACGATTTCCTGATTGCCGCAGACGCCCCTGCCCCCGGCACTATCTATCGCGCCCGCGCCGACCGTCCGGTCAAAGGTCAGGGCGGTATGTTCCTGACAACCCCGGACGGCCCCGCCTTTCTGAGACAGGTCAAGGGCCTGCCCCCCGGCGCAATGAAACTGGTTCAGGTGACCGGCTATGCCGAACCGGGCAAGGCGCTACCGGTCACGGATCGCATTCTGTTCAAAAGCCGCTATGCGATTGTCACCCCCGATGCGCCGGGTTTGAATATCTCGCGCAGCATTCGGGATGAGGATGAGCGTGACCGCCTGCTTGAGATCGCGCATGAGTGTATGGAGGGCAGCGACTATGGCCTGATCCTGCGGTCCTGCTGCGCAGGTGAGGACGCAGGTGAAATCGCCGAAGATATCAACGCGATGCTGGTCCACTCCGAAGAGGTGCTGAACGACGCCGGTACCGAGCCCGGGATGTTGCTGGCGGGCGACGGCCCCCATGTTCTGGCCTGGCGCGACTGGACCGACCCGGCCGAGGTTGTGACCCAGTCCGGAGGGTTCGAAACCCACACCGTGCTTGAAGCGCTGGACGTGGCGCGTGGTATCACCGAACCGCTTCCCGGCGGCGGGCATCTCTATATCCAACCCACACGCGCCATGGTAGCTGTTGACGTGAACACAGGGTCAGACACGTCGCTGGCGGCGGGGGTCAAAGCCAATTTTGCCTGCGCCAAAACTCTGGCCCGCGCGCTGCGCATCCGCGGCCTTGGCGGGCAGATAACCCTGGACCCAGCTCCGATGCCCAAGAAGGACCGCCGCGGCTTCGAATCCGCACTGCGCGCCGCATTCAAAGTCGATGGTATCGAAACCACTCTGGCCGGCTGGACCCCGTTGGGGAACTACGAATTGCAGCGGAAACGGGCCCGTATCCCCCTTGCGGAGATCTTGAAATGAGCTGCCCGATCTGCGGCGACGAGGCTGTCGTCAAATTCCGCCCGTTTTGCTCAAAACGTTGTGCCGACATTGACTTGGCCAAATGGCTGAACGGGTCTTACGCCGTTCCATCCCAGCGCGAAGAAGAGATGGACAGTGACGTTTCGGATGAAGAAACCGGGCAAGTTCGGCCACATTGAAAAAATGTCAAAAAGCCTCTGGACACTGCCGGTAGCAAGTCATAGAACGCCTCCACCCATCGGCAGTCGCCGTTCCCGTGCCCGGGTAGCTCAGGGGTAGAGCAGTGGATTGAAAATCCTCGTGTCGGTGGTTCGATTCCGCCCCCGGGCACCACTACACTTTCCAGATTGAATAATATCAATGGCTTAGATGGGCTTTTTGTCCCACCGCTATGTGCGGGCGGGAAAAGTGGGACAATTTTGTTCTTGGTTTGGGCTTTTCCGAACCCTTCTCGCGGTGTCCTGTCGTGTACAATGGCCTTCGTTCCATATCTCGTCCTGTGGATAACTTTGACGTCGTCCATTCACGTAAGGCGGGATGCTGTATAGTCTTGTTTTTTCACTTTAACATCAAGTAATTGGAGGAGCATGTGCCTGACGACAAGCAACCGTATGAATCTATTGATGCGTTCATCGAGAACACCCTGGGAACCAAAGTGCGAGACCGCGCCGACACGCCAACGTAGTACGCCGCCTCGCGACGGTTTAAGCCGCGCGGCATGAAGGGGTGCTTATGATGCTTTGCAGGCTGCATTTCCGTGCGGCGGGCGCACGGGGTTTCTTGTCGATACAAAATACTAGGGCTGCTACCGACGGCTTTTTATGAAGCGGCGGAGCGGGCCTTCCTTGCCAACGATGCGGATCATGTCAAAATTGCCGTTCCCCATGACATTGTAGTCCATGATCAAATCGCGCTCGTGCAAATAGGCGGCAACCGGGTTCAGACGGCGCGCCTCCCAGCCATAACGCTCTGCTATTTCGCCGCAATCAGATGGAAAGTCTTCATCATTCATAATGTCCGCAGCGAGCCGCAGGGCATCGTCTCTCGTGTCCCACTCCATCCAATGGCGATCAAATTCTGCAAACAGCGCGCCCTTTACCAGAACATGGATGGATGTGTCTTTAAAGAATGGCGAGAGTTCAAACAGCGCGTCTTGCGTGTCGTCCAGGCTCAAACCGGTTTGCTCTGCTATGTCCTCAGCGTTGATCTGCGGGTCTGCGAACCTGCCATGCCGGGACTGTCGCACGAACAGCTTGGCAACGGCATTGGCTGCGGGAGAATAGCCAGTCTCAGTCTCTTCTGAGGACACAACTGCATCCGGCTTGGGGCCGATTGGCGGTTTGCGGGTAACACCGTGAATATCAGAAATCAGCTGGGAAATATCGCCGTCATCGCCAATCTCGGGTGCATGCATGCCGGACAATAAAGGCGGCAGCTCCGATGCTGGAAGCTGATAGCGTATCGGCAGAAACCGGCATTTGCTATTGAGCCTGCGTACCAGTCCTGCATCCATTTCCTGATTGACCCAGGGCTTTTTGATGGATTCAGGCGTTAGCAAGACCAGAAAGTGAGTGCACTCACCAAGACCCTCGTCGATCTTTTGACGCAGGCTGTCACCAGCGTTGATACACCACTGGTCCCACCAGGTATCTATGCCGTTTGATTGCAGGGTCTGTGCAACATTGCGGGCAAGTTCCATGTTCTCATGGGTGTAGGACAGGAAAACCTTTGGAATGGTCGTATCGCCAGCGTCAATTTGCTCTTCCAGCATCTCATCATCTTCCATCCGGGATCGCACGGCCTCGATAAGGGCCGGTGAGCCTTCAACATGCATAGAGAGACTATCAAGGGACTCTCCGCGCATGACGATTGTCGGAAATTCTCCCGTCTTCGGATCGCGGATCGAGCCAATCTTTTCCCGTATCTGTCCTGCAATGGCTTCGAGCATTGCCGCTTCCAGTGCGTCAGCAATGTTCTCAGGTTTGACGCGGCGACCGCCGATCTCGAAACTAATCATTACTCTGCCAGGCCTCTCTTTTTCTTGTTGAAAACATACAGAAGCCTTGGCTCTTTGCCGAGAATTCAGACAACCATACTTGCTTGAATTTTATCACTTAATCTTCTGGTTGAACAAGTGATGTCCTAGCGGTTTTACGGGTCCTGCGGCTTCAGCCGAAAGCCCGGATAGGCGAAAGCCTTGCTGATGGCCTCGCAGTGCGCCCCAGCGACACCTTCGCGGCGCGCGGTTTCATACCAGGTCGCTTTGATCTGCTCTTCCATCCCGTCGATAATCGCTGTGGCTTCGTCCGAGGTGAGGTGGAAGCGGGCGGATTGCGAAAGCATGTTCTCCGCATTCGCGTACCGGCCATAGTCTCCGCAGGTCATAGCAAGGTCGCGCCGTTCTTCGCTGATCGGTATCGAAGGTGTCAGATCGTAGGCCGCTGAAAGCCGCCAATCCTTGTCTCTCGCAATCGCTGCATGGTTGCGCGGGTGATCGTCAGTATTCGAGATCAGCGCGTTGAAGACCATGCGCGCAAATAGCTCGCGCGCGTCATCCCTGGGCCGCGCGCTTAGGCGGCGCAGCTCTTCGGCAAGCAGCACATAGGACCAGCGGTCACGATGCTGATGCGTGTCCTCTGTGCGCAGGATCGTCAGGCCGCTCATCATGCGGGCGCGCAGATAACCTTGATCAGTGCGTTCGCGGTCAAAGCGTTTGACCAGCAGAACATCGCGATCACCAACGCTGGCGACGCGGCTTTGTGCCGTCTGGAGGCCGCAGGCACGGGCGAGCTCAAGCATCGCGTGCTCCACGCGCGCGTAGTTCCATTTATCATCAGGTCTGTTGAATTTTGCGATCCACAGGCCCTCATCATCTTCGACCACGGCCTTCGGACGGGCACCGCCCATTGAGGTACCGATCAACATCAGGTCCTCGACCTGTCCGGCTTCCGGCCCGTCAGGAACGTCCTCTCCGTCTATGATCGCATCGGCGAGCCCGATCAGCTTTTCCAGATCGAGTGTCTTGTTGAACTTTCTTTGCGGTGCGGGCGGTTTTGCTCCCAGACCAAAGCCGAGCGCTCCAGCACGGTCATCAGGCGCATAGAGCAAATAATCGATCTCGCCCAGCTGCGGCATGCCCGCGTGTTTTTCGATGACGCGCCGCCCCCAATAGTCGGGCCCGGCATCACGCAGCGCGCCAAACACGCCTTTTAGGGCTGCGGTCTGATAGGTCGTGCCCGTCAGCTTGAGTTCGATCGGATCGATCGGCACTGCATCCGGGTTATCGAGATAGCTTTTGCCATAGACGAAACGACCGACCGGCACACCTGTCCGGTCCGGTTCCAGCACGAAACGCCCCGCTGTTACGAAGCTGTTCGTTCCGGGCAGCATGATATAGACAAAGCATTCGCTAGCGCCGGGCTTAGAAGTCATTGTCGAGCCCTTTGCCGGAGCGTGCCCGCTCGCGGCCACTTAGTTGGTCAAGAGCAAGGCCCTCGCTGTCGGTTAGCGGGTCGGCAAGCTCCTTGAACGGGTGCAGCAGGTCATAGCTCCATAGCAGCGCCGTATAGACCGCCATGCCGGTCGCGAGCTTGCCTTTTTCAGCGTCCATGACGGCGCGCGGGCCGGTGCCAATCTTTTCGGCGACCTGCTCAATGGTCAGGTTGCGGCGCAGCCGTGCTGTGCGGAGATTGGTGCCCAGCCGTCTGATGGCCTGTTCGACCTCATAGGGCGGTGCTTCCAGGAGAAGGTTCTTTCTTGCCATGTGCTTTCTAAAGCCTCTTATCGTTATTTTACTGCCTTTTAAAGCATACACTTATTGGCAGATATTGTCAAAAAAATGCCTTTTAAAGCACTTTTGGCGTCGTAAGTCGCTATATAAAGCAGTTTTCAGCGATTCACTGGACAAATCCTGATCCGAACTCGAAAAGTATCAGAATCTGATACTTTCTGCGGATAAATCCGGTAGGGCGCGCCCTGCGTGGCCTTTGGCATAGCAGGACCGGGCTCTCGTAAACCAAGCCCGCTTTTGTAGCGGTCTCGGCCATGCGGCTTTGATCCCTCGCGCTTTGGTGCGTGACGGTCTTCAGGTGTCTTCCTGTTCGTTTTCGAAAGTAGGGGCCGCGTTCTGGCCGGACGCGCCGCCCTGTCAACGGTCAGGGCCGTTCCCTCGCATGCGCTCGTGACAGCGCGGCATGTAGGATGGGGGCCGAGGGCGCCGAGGCTAGGATGAAATGACTTAGCGGGCAGATATTGGCTCTGAAGACTGCAAGCCGTTCAATGGAAATGCCTATTGCGATGGAATGAACCGACTTGGTAGTGCTTGCATAGGAACCTAGGAAAATTGTAAATCCTTGTGTCGGCGGTTCGATTACGCCCCCGGCACCACTATAACCACACGTATTTCGTCGTTCAGACGATCCCCAATTATGCGTCACCAGGTGATCCGGATCGGCGACATTGCCCAGACCATTGTTGCCTCTTTGTCCGTGTGGTTGCGGAAACGGTGCGCGATCCGTGAGGGGTAAGAAAAACTGTCCCCTTCGCGCAGCACGATCACCTCGTCACCCAAGTGCAACTCGACCTCGCCGGTCAAGATAATCGCGTGTTGTTCACCCTCAAAGGAATAGCCTTCTAACGGCTCAGGTGGGGTGCCAGCGCCCGGGCGGAAGCGGGACAGTATCATGTAGCAATCACCCGCAAGCGTGCTGGACAAAAGCTCATCCTCGAACCCCAACTCTTCGGTCGACCGGGTGTACATTCCTGACAACGCGCGGCGATTTTCGGCCCTTACAACATGCTTGCGCTCAAGCGGCCCCTGACCGGTCTTTTTAGGGAAAAACCAACTTGGATCAACGGACAGCGCTTTGCTGATTTCGCCCAGTAACTCTGACGAAACCTTCGCCGATCCCAATTCAATCCGACTGAGGTAGGCTTTTGAGCAGGACACCTCATTTGAAAGATCCTGCAAGGTCAGACCGCGGGCTTTGCGCACCTCGCGGATTTCACTGCCAAGCCGTTGGGCATCACTCTGGTCGACATCCTGATCCATAACACTCCACTAATGGTTTTCAGTTGACTTTTCGAGAGAAAATCAACTTAGTTGAAAAGCGAACAAAAAATCAACTAATCGCCACTGTTTGGGAGGACACCATGCGCTTTGATCTGATTGCTAATTTTAGCCCTGGTGAGACGATTCCCTGGGCTCGTACGCTGGAAATGATCCTCGAACAGTGTTCGCTGGCCGAGCAGGCTGGTTTCACAACCGCATGGTTTACCGAGCATCACTTTGCCCACAACGGGTACATGAATGCGCCGCCCAACCCGATCCAGATGGGCACCCATGTCGCCGCACATTGCAAGAAACTGCGGGTCGGAACAGCCCCCATCATTTTGCCGGACTGGCATCCTTTGCGCGTGGCTGAAGATGCCGCGATGCTGGACAATATGACCCAAGGCCGGTTCGATTTCGGCGTTGCCAAGGGCATCAACGAACGCTCGACCCTCCAGTTCAACAAGGATGCGGACCGGCGCGACAATGCCAAGGTGATGCGGCTGTATCAGGAGAGCCTTGAGATTATCCTGAAAGCCTGGACCAACGAGGCATTCACCCATCGCGGCGAATTCTATCAGTTTCCCGTCCCCGGCTGGAAAGAGACCAACCGGTTCTTTGACCCTCTGGACCCGCGTTATCACGGTGAGGATGGCGAATACAAAGCGATGTATGTGCATCCGCGCCCATATTCCGACCCGCATCCGCCGGTCTGGCTGATGTCGAATGCCCCGCCGACATTCAAACTGGCTGGCGAGCGTGGCTGGGGTGTGATTTCGATGGCGGCAGGACCAAAGGCGACGCTGGCCTGTTGGGAACCTTATCGTCAGGCCCTGTCGAAACGCGAAGGGCGCGAGGTGAAGCTGGGCGAAGGCGTTGGTGTCTGTACAGCCTTTTACGTCGGTGAAAGCATGGAAGAAGCGGTGAACACGATCCGCGGTCCGATCAATGCTTATTACGAATTCCTCGGCGGCTCGCGTCCCAAGGGCGAATGGACCAAGCACGGTTACCTGGATGTCGGCGAAGAGATGACCTCCGAAGATGAGGATATGGACTGGTTCGACTTCCTCAATAAACGCGGGATCATAGTGGTGGGCGACGCCGAATACGTCGCGGATCGGTTTGCGGAACGGCAGGAAACCATCGGCCTCGATCACCTTATGCTGATGCAGCAATACACCGGTGTGCCCTACGAAAAGATCCTGGCCAGTTGGCATCGTTTGTTCGAACACGTCGTCCCAAGGTTTGGCACGCAGTCCATCGCCCAGAAAAGGATTCTGGAACATGCTTGAGATTTGGGGGCGTCCCTATTCATCAAACGTCATTCCGGTGATCTGGACCGCGAATGAACTGGGGTTGGAGTATACGCTGCAATTGGCCGGGGGCAGCTTTGGCAAGCTGGACACCGAAATGTACGCACAGATCAATCCCAACAAGATGATCCCGGCGATCCGTGACGGGGATTTTGCGCTGTGGGAGAGCCTCGCCATCGTGCGTTATCTCTGTGACCGCTACGGCGCAGGGACGCTCAGCCCCGCCGACATTCAGACCCGCGCGATTGCGGATCAGTGGATGGAGTGGTCGGCCAGCCGCGCCTTTGGGCCGGTGATCTATCTGTTCTTTGCAACGGTGCGCACGCAACCCGATCAGCGTGATCCCGAAAAGATCGCCAAGCTGCGCGATGAAGCGCATGAGGCCCTGACCATTCTGGATCGGCATCTTACGGATCGCACCTATGTCTGCGGCGACAGCTTTACGATGGCGGATATCCCATTGGGATGCGTGGCCTACCGCTATTTCAATGTCGAAGTCGACCGCCCGCCCTTGCCGCATGTTGAGGCATGGTATCAACGGCTGGCAGAGCGCCCCGCCTATCAGGCTCACGTCATGCGCCCGTTCGGGACCAACCCCGATGAATGGGCTGCTTTGGAAAAAGCCTGTGCCAGCGAAGGAGTGCTATGATGGATATCCGAGACTATCGCCGCGCCCTTGGCGCCTTTCCAACAGGGGTGACCATTGTCGCCGCCTATGACGCGGACGGCGCGCCATGGGGTCTGACGGCCAATTCCTTTACCTCGGTCTCGTTGCAGCCGCCGGTGATCTCGGTTTGCATCGCAAAGTCAGGCCGGGTGTTCCCGACGCTGTCGCAATCGGCTCATTTCGCGGTCAACATCCTGTCGGCCGATCAGAAAAACCTTGCCATGCACTTCGCCAGCGATGTCGAAAACCGGTTCACCGACACCGAGTGGACACCGGGCAGCGAGACGCCTTTGATCCCAGGTGCCTCGGCGCAATTGGAATGCACGGTTCACGGCAGGGTCGATGCAGACGATCATGAGATCCTTCTGGGCCGCGTCATCAACTACACCCATGTGCCCGTTCCACCACTTGTCTTTTGCCGTGGCGCATTCTTCTCTGCGCCCCAACCCGAGGCTTTGTCATGAGCGATCATCTGACCTACCACACCCGTTTCGGCCCCGATGAGTTCGACGCGCAATACAACCTGCGGGCCGGACGACCGGATTACGAAGCCACCGTCATTCCGGCCTGGAGCCGCGACAGCGAGGCCGCGCGCGCCTCATCCGATTGCAGCCTCGATATCCGTTACGGGGAAGGCGAGAAGCAAAAGCTGGATGTTTTCCGGTGTCAGTATGTGGATGCGCCAACGCTGGTCTATGTGCATGGCGGCTATTGGCAGCGTGGCGACAAGTCGATTTACAGCTTCATCGCTCCGCCCTTTGTCGCGGCTGGGATCAATGTTGTGGTCATCGGCTATGATCTTTGCCCATCGGTGACCATCACCCGTATTTCCGAAGAAATCCGCGAAGCCTTGGCATTTATCTGGCGCAATGCGCGTGATCTGGGCCTCAATCCGGACAATATCACCGTGATGGGCCACTCGGCCGGAGGTCACATCACTCAAATGATGATGGCGACCAACTGGCCTGCGTTTGACGATGATCTTCCTACGGATCTGCTCAAATCCGGCATCCCGGTGTCACCGCTTAGCTACCTCGAACCGGTGCGTCTGACAGAAGCGCTCAATGCCGGCATCCGGATGACCCCCGAAGAGGCCGAGGCCGAAAGCCCGATGACCAGCCATCCCCCAGTTACAAATGCACCGCAACTGGTCGTTGTCGGTGGCGCAGAAACGGACGAATTCCACCGTCAAGCGCGCATGTATGTCGAAAAATACGAAACCGCAGACCGCCAGATTGGCCTCTATGTCGTGCCCGACGTCGATCATTTTGACGAACTGAACACGCTGGTTGACCCGGCAAGCCCCTTCTTCAAACACACGTGCTCTATGCTTCAAGGAAAAGGACCACACGCATGACTGCTTTGACCCGAGATCTCGTCGACTCTGTCGGTGATGCCTTCAACGCCAATGACATCGACGCCGTGATGAAGCACTTCGCCGAAGATGCAACATTTGACCACGCCGTCGGCCCCGAAGAGCATGGCGTGCGCCTTGAAGGGGCCGAGACAATCCGCGGGGCCTTTTCCGCGTTGTTCGAAAAAGTCGAGAACGTCCACTGGGAAACGCTGGATTGCGCAATTTCCGGCAACAAAGCCTATTGTGAATACCGCCGCACCGCGACGCATAAGGATGGCACAAAAGAAGAGTTTCTCAGTGTCGATATCCTGACCTATCGCGACGGGCTGATCGTACACAAAGACACGTATTATAAACAGCGAACCAGCTAACGAGCCGCCTTAGCCCTCCGTTGACCACGCAGCGTTATCGTCGCTCTGTTCCCACCCGGACATAACGCTGCGCCGTTTCAAGAACCTTGGTGCCCAATCAGGGTCGGATACCTTGTCCCTAGCAACCGATGCGCGCTCAGCCGGGTGGTAAATGTGTCTCGAGAAACGTGGTCAGTGCTGTCCAGTATTCCTTGCCATTGCCACTAACAAGCGCGGATGCGCCGTGACGCCCCCGGCCTGCTGGCGTAAACCCGGTGACGGGGCCGTCGATTTTCGCCGCGAATGGCTTCCACTGACCCGTTTCATTTCGAGCCGATGTAAGAAACACGGGTGCATTCAGCGTGCCAAGCCGTTTTGAGACATAGTCTTTGCCACCGAAATACTCACCCGGAGAAAACGCCATGACGGCATCTGCGAAACCTGCATCTTCCGCAGCCAGCACAAGAACCAAACCCGCAGAGTAAGAAGACCCAAGGACCCCGATTTTTCGCGCGTTTGCGTTTTGACGTGCCCAGGCTGCTGCTGCCTTCATGTCGGGGATGGCGGCAGTGTAGGCCACATTGCCCCCTGCCCTGGCTGCTGTTTCGTTTTTGACACCGCTAAACCTGCCGCCGGACCGCTGATCGACGGCTAGCGTCGCATAACCAAGCCCGTTCAGGCGCCGGGCAATCTCGGTATATTCACCCCGGCTGGCCCCGGCCATGTGAAACAGGACGAGAACGGTGTCATAGGTTTTGGAGGGCTTTTGGAATTCGGCGGTGACAACAACCCCATCTTGGGCCTTGAACTGTACAGTTTCGGCAGCGGCAGCAGCGCTTACCAGCATTGCGCAAACAAAGATAAGGAATGATCTGATCATGGGAACACCGTGAGGATTGGCAGACAGGGCAACAGATCTTCCGTTTGATGCTCCGGCGCGCCCGTCAGAGCCGGGACCATTTTTACGGACAGATCGGGTTCTCAAAACGCCGGGCTAAACCGTGTTCAACCCGACGCGATGGCATTAGCTGCCACTGTTGCGAAAGCTGTCTTCGAATTCGCGTGTTTGGTTTTCGGCGCTGCCACCGGTTGGGCCATCGCAGGCGGCCACAAAGAACAGGCTGGCGGTGATAAGGGCGGCTCGGATCATGTGTTTGCCTTTACATTCGTTGCAAGGATGCAACCCCAGGGCTGCCGATCTTGCGTAACACAGCACGGCTGACGCCTGGGTCAAACCTGTGTGACAGTGCTGTGATCAGTCCTCTGCCGGTAGCTGCACGGCGCGCTGATACAGATGCCAGGTTGTATGGCCCAGGATCGGCAGCGTGAAGATCAGGCCCAGAAATGCGGGCACCATCGACAGCAACATGGTGACCGAAATAATGGCGGCCCAGCCGAGCATGACAACAGGGCTTTCCGCGACAACACGAAGGGAGGTCAGCATGGCCGAGACAAAGTTGGTTTCCCGCTCCAGCAGCATGGGCATGGCAATAACGGTGACCGAGAACAAAACAGCCGACAAAAACGCGCCGATGCAGGTCCCGATGGCAAGAAAAATCCATCCTTGCGGGGTGAAGAACACCGTGTGCAGAAACCCGTCGAAATTCGAAAAAGAGGCATTCTGCAGGATGATCGCCAGCCAAAGCCGCACCTGATAGACCCACACCCAGAAAACGAACAGCGTGACAAAGGCCATCCACCCCATTTCTCGTTTGCGCTGATTGGCCATGACGCCCAGAATCTCGGACCAGCCAAAGCTTTCGCCGGTCTGCAAGCGGCGGGACATTTCATAAAGCCCGGCTGCGGCGAATGGCGCGATCAGAGGAAAGCCCACCGCGGCGGGAATAATCATCCAAATCTGACCAAGCCAGACAAGGCCCCATACGAACAGCAGGCCGAAAATCGCATAGAACAGACCGAAAAAGCCGCTCAGGACAGGACGTGACAGAAAGTCGGAAAATCCGGCCTTCAGCGATGCCGCGATATCATCAGCCGTTACACGGTTCACTACGGGCAATCCGCGCTGCTGCGGGTTTTGCTCTTTCACTGGCGAAGTTTTTGCGGTTTCGGATGTCACGGCGGTCCTCCTGAGCTAAGTGTGCGTCACACGCCGTTTTTGGGCAAGGGTGCAGTATCGGTCGATGAAAACGCCCTGTGGCGGGTTTTGCGGTTTGGCGTCGAACCCTCATGCGGCAGCCTTTGAAGCATACCAGTCCTCTTTCACTCTGGACAGTTTCGGACGATCTTGCATTGTTACACAGCGCCTCAGTATTCAGTCAGGATATCCAATGCCACAATCATCCGACATCAATCGCCGTATCGTCCTTACCGAACGTCCGAAAGGACGGCCCGACGCCAATACGCTGCGCCTTGAAACCACCTACATCCCCATAGCGGGCCCAGACCAGATGTTGGTACGGACCGAGTTTCTGTCGCTGGACCCCTATATGCGCGGGCGTATGAATGATGCAAAATCCTATGCCGAGCCTGTCGCCATCGGTGGCGTCATGACGGCTCAGGTCGTGGCGCAAGTGGTCGAATCCCACTTGGACGGGTTTGAGGCCGGTGATTATGTGCTGAACATGAGCGGCTGGCAGGATTATGCCGTCTCGGATGGCACACAGGTGGTCAATCTGGGCAAGACGCCGGAAAACCCATCCTGGGCGTTGGGGATTTTGGGTATGCCCGGCTATACCGCCTATGCGGGCCTTTTGAAGATCGGAGAGCCCAAGGCAGGCGAGACAGTGGTTGTCGCCGCTGCGGCGGGACCGGTGGGTGCAACGGTTGGCCAGATTGCAAAGCTCAAAGGTTGCCGTGTGGTCGGCATCGCGGGCGGGCCCGAAAAATGCGCGCATGTTGTGGAAAACCTTGGATTCGATGCGTGCGTTGACCACAGGGCAGAGGATTTGGCCGAGCAGCTGCGCGGTGCGTGCCCCGATGGCATCGATGTCTATTTCGAAAATGTTGGCGGCAAGGTTCTGTATGCGGTTTTGCCGCTTTTGAACCCGTTTGCCCGCGTGCCTGTCTGCGGGATTGTCGCGTGGTACAACCTGCCTGGCCTGCCCGAGGGGCCGGATATGGCCCCCGCCATCATGGGCACGCTGCTGCGGATGAAGGTCAAGATGCAGGGTTTCATCATCTTCGACAGTTTTGGCCCCGATGTGTACCAAGAGTTTGTGCGCGACATGACCGGGTGGCTCAAAGACGGCTCGATTGCTTATAAGGAACACGTCGTTGAGGGGTTGGAGAACGCGCCGGACGCCTTCAACCAACTTCTGGATGGCGGCAATTTCGGCAAAATGGTTGTGAAGGTCGGTTAGGGTCGGACGCCCTTGCGCCGATGTAGCAGCAATATCCGTGCCAAGAACATCACGAACAGAAAAAGGGCGACGCCATCACACATGGCACCGCCCCTTTCATTGTTGATTGCGCAACCTTCCTTTCCGCCTGATCAGGCGAAAGAAACGCCGTTTTCACTCATCGGCAGGACCGACACAAACAGGTCGTCGCCCGTCAGGGTCGCGATCGCGTTTGCCAAGGCTGGCGCGGCCGGCGGCGTACCGGGTTCACCGGCACCGGTCGGAGCCTCGGCGGACGGCACGACATGCACCTCAATCGCCTTGATGTCGGAAATGCGCAGCGGCTCGTAATCTGGGAAGTTCCACTGCTCGACCACACCACCATCCAGCGTAATCTGGCCGCGCATCACGTGACCGATACCATAGCCGATGCCCCCTTCGATCTGAGCTTTGACCTGATCAGGGGTGACAGCCACGCCACAGTCGACCGCAGCGGTGACCTTTTCGATCTGAATGCCATCTTCAAGATTGCCCGAAATGTCGACGACCATGCCGACATAGGACCCGAATGATTTGTGCACCGCGATCCCCTGAGTGATGCCCGCTTTGGCATTGCCCCAGTCCGCCTTCCCTGCGGCGACTTTCAGAACGTTGGCTTTGCGGGCGTCGCCGCCAAGGTACCCCAGACGGTATTCAACCGGATCGCGGCCCGCCGTCCGCGCCGCCAGATCCATCATGGTTTCCATCACATAGGCCGTATGGGTATGCCCGACCGACCGCCACCACAGAACAGACGTTGCCTTTTTCGTATAGGTCAAACCAATAGCGAGGCCCGGGATCTGATAGGGGCTTTCGTGGACACCCTCAACGACCGAACCATCAACGCCATCCTTCACCGCGAACGCCTCGAACGCAGTGCCGATCATGATCGACTGGCCCGCGACGCGGTGATCCCAGCCGATGATATTGCCATCCGCATCCAGCCCGACGCGCACTTTGTGGCCATTGGCCGGGCGGTAATAGCCGCTGCGAATGTCATCCTCGCGCGTCCAGACCAGTTTGACCGGGCGCGAGCGGTCGGTGATGACAAAGGCCAGCGCGGCCTCAACCTGATAATCCGCATCCGGTGTGGCACGACGACCAAACGATCCCCCTGCCAACATGGAGTTGACGTGGATTTTCTCGGCAGGCAGGTCAAAGATCTGCTGATAAGCCATATGCGGACCGGTGGGCATCTGGGCCCCGTCATGCAGAACGATGTCCCCATCGGCGGTTTGTTCAATCGTGCAGGTCAGCGGCTCCATCGGAGCATGGGCCAGCAATGGGAAATAGAACTCTTTCTCCAGCACTGTCGCGGCCCCGTCAATCGCTGCGGACACAGCCGCAGCATCGGCCTTGTTCACGTTCAGTTCGGGCTCTGCCGCCAGTGCGGCCATGATCTCGGACTTGATCTCATCCGACGAGCGTGTTTCTGCGCCCGACATGTCCCAATCCACGGTAATCGCGTCCCGCGCCTGCATCGCCGACCAGGTGTTTTCGGCATAAACCGCAACGCCTGCTTTGTTGGGCAGCGCCTGCGCCATGATGAAGCCCTTGACCTCACTCGCGCCGCTGTCGTCAAAACCGGCCACGGTTGCCCCATAGTTTGGAGCGCGCGAGATCATGACAACCATCTGGTTGTCCAACTGCAGGTCCATCGCATATTGGCCGCTGCCGTTGACCTTGACGGCACTGTCAACGCGGCGCGTCTGATCCTTGCCGATGATCTTCCATTCAGAGGCCTCGCGCAAACGCGGCGCTTCCGGGGCTGCCTGCGTGGCGGCGGCAGCCACGAACGCGCCCAATGGGGCGGAGTTACCGCCACCGGTGATCATACCGTCGACGATATCAAGACTTGAAGAATCAGCATCCCACGCTTCGGCCGCAGCCGCGATCAACATCTCACGCGCGGCGGCACCGGCGTTGCGATATTGTTGGTAAGAGTTTGCAATGGCCGTCGAGCCACCCGTGCCCTGGAACGGGCCAAAGAGCAGATTGTTGTAAACCTGCGGGTTGGACGGCGCGAATTCATAGTCGATCTGGTCCATGGTGACGCCAAGTTCTTCGGCGATCAGTGCTGTCAAACCCGTGGCCGCGCCCTGCCCGAATTCCACATGTTTGACAATCGCGATGGCCCGGCCATCCTCACCGATTTTGACGAAGGGGTTGAGCATGGCATCGGCAGATGAACCGGCGGCCAAAGCCCCTTGGGCATTTGCACCAACATACAGAACGGCAGTTGCGGCGGCGGCGGATTTCAGAAAGCCGCGGCGGGATAGAGTGGATGTCATCTCTTACGCCTCCAGGATTTCAGATGCGCGCAGAACGCCTGCGCGAATGCGTTGGTAGGTGGCACAGCGGCAGGCATTGCCATGCATGTAATCGTCGACCTCTTCCGCCGTGGGCGACGCGTTTTCGCGCAACAGTCCCACGGCGCTCATGATCTGGCCGGATTGACAATATCCGCATTGGACAACGTCCAGCTCAAGCCAGGCCTGCTGAACAGCAGCACCGATCTTGTCCTGCTCCATCATTTCGATGGTGGTCACCTCGCCACCCTCGACATCTTCGATATAGGTCTGGCACGACCGCACGGGTTCCCCGTTCAGGTGAACGGTGCACGCCCCGCACGAGGCGACACCGCAGCCGAACTTGGTTCCGGTCAGTTTCAGCTCATCCCGGATCACCCACAGCAGCGGGGTGCCCGGTTCGGACGTGACCTGATGGGTCTTGCCATTCAATTTCAGGGAAATGGTCATGGATGGGGATCTCCTGTTGGGGGAAGACGACCTGTCTGGTGTAAACTCAAGAGTGTACCTTAGCGCAAAAGATCGCAAAGTAAACGCCAAAGTTTACAGCCTGCCAAAATGCCGGTAGGTTGCCCGCAGACCAAAGCCGGAACGACATGAACACGCCCACTTCTCTGACCCAGCTCAAACGAGAGCAGATCATCAAAGCTGCCATTGCCGAATTTCAGGAGCGGGGATTCAGTGACGCCAGCATGGATCGCATCTCAACACGTGCCGAAGTGTCAAAGCGGACGGTCTATAAGCACTTTGAAAGCAAAGAGAACTTGTTCTCCGCCATCGTGGAACTGATGTGGGGACGGATGGCGGCCGAACTGGACATAACCTATTCGCCCGCGCGTGACATCCGGCAGCAACTGACCGAACTGGCCGAAGCCGAGGGCCGGCTTTTCGTCTCGTACGAGGTCATGGGAACCGCGCGGATGCTGATCAGCGAAAACCTGCGCAACCCCGAGGTGGTCCAAAACAGCCAGATGAAAATCGATGCCCACAGCGTGTTCAGCCAGTTCCTGTCTGACGCCGCAAAAGCAGGTGCGCTGCATATCGAAGACCCGGATGCCGCGGCCCAGGAATTTGTGGGCCTGCTGAAAGCACGTGCCTTTTGGCCGTATGTCTTCTCGGACGCGGTTATCAGTGCAGAAGATATGCAAAAGGTGATCGACAGCACCGTGGAAATGGTGTTGTGCCGGTATGGGGTATACGGCCCTTAGATCATGAATGGCGGCCTTCATGCCCGAAATGCCGCCCACCGCAGACGGCTTCAATACCATCCCCTGTTCCTGCATTTCTCGCTTAAGTCGATAGCCGAAACCCTTGGTATTTTCGTCACACGCGACATGCCAGTTTTACAAAACGCACGAGACCTCTTTCTCGGACCAAAACAAGGTTGTTAAAACCACTGCATTGAAAACAAGAAGGTATTCCTGTTGGAATGGCACGTATTTTTGCTTTTTTGCTCGTCGTTTTCTGCACTTCGTCAGCATGGGCACAGAACGTCACGCGTTACCTGACAATTGAACCGCCTGCATCCTGGATCAACAAGATAGATCGCCCAGAAGCAGAGTTTCCTTTGGGCCGGGACCGCGAAGTCATGTATTTGCTGGTCGACACCCAAATCAGGCATAGCGAATCCGATACCCATGCCTTTCTGCACTACGCCGAACAACTGACGACCCCCAACGCGGTGGAAGAAAACTCATCCCTCTCGATAAGGTTTGATCCCAGTTATCAGGTTGTTTCGTTCCACCACCTGCACCGCGTACGTGATGGCGTAGTGTCAGATATACTGGACCGCTCACTGTTCGACATGTATCGCGCGGAAGTCGACCGTGATAAGCTGATTTACAACGGCGAAATGGTGCTGTCCTACCTAGTCCCCGATGTGCGCGCCGGAGACATTCTGGACTATTCCTACACCATCCACGGCCGGAACCCTGCGCTGGGTTCAGAGTTTTCAGCCCGTGTGCAACTGCAATACGGCGCACCGGTTCAATACCAATACAAACGCGTACTCGTCCCTGACCACACCGAAATACAGGATCGGTCTTTCAGAGACCCTCGCCTCCCCGCCATCTCGGACATTGGGGATGAGACCGAATACCTTTGGGTCCAGGACAACATTCCGGCGATTGATGTCGATGACGACTTGCCCAGCTGGTATATACCATACCCTACGACATACCTCAGCAGCTATGACAGCTGGGCGGCAGTCGGTGCACATTTCGCGCCCTTCTATGACGTCAGCAACCTGCAATCCGCCGAGTTGCAGCAAATTGCCACCGAAATCCGAAACAAGCACGTTTCCAACAAAGACCGTCTGCGCGCGGCCCTGGATTTCGTCCAACGTGAAATCCGCTATCTTGGCATAGAAATCGGACCGGGTGGCTTTGTACCGCGTCAGCCAGATCAGGTTCTGCGCAACCGGTTTGGTGACTGCAAGGACATGGTCGTCCTTCTTATCGCTTTGTTGGCCGAGCTTGGGATTGAGGCATCTCCGGTATTGGTTGATTTTGACCGCCGGCACGCGATTGAGGATTTTCCGCCCTCTCACAGTGCATTCGATCATGTCATTGTGTCAGCTGTGCTTGCGGGCCGAACCTATTTCCTTGATCCGACGCGCGGTGTGCAACTGGGCGATCTTGATCACCTTCAGCAGGCCGATTTTGGAAAAGGTCTTGTCGTTGCAGAAAATGGCCCCGGCCTTGTTCCAGTCGAAGCGCCCAAGCCCGAGCTGTACAGGGATTTCACCGACACGTACGACGTGGTGTCTGACCCCGACACGATAACACTGACCAGCGTTTCCAGATACCGCATGGGTTCTGCGGACGCGATGCTGTCCTGGTACCAAAAGCTGGGACCAAAGGCAGCCAACAAGTCCTTCCTGGAATTCTACCAGAACAGCCGTCCACAAACCGAAGCAATTGCCGATCTGCAGGTCGACATTGACGAAACCGCGGGTGAGCTGGTCATTACGGGGCAATACCGCATTCCGGGGGCCTGGAAAGACAGCGACACACCTGATGTCAACGAGTTCTATGCCGATACGGGTGACCTGCTTTTCGACATGCCCAATTTTGTAGGCGCTGCGCGCACCATGCCGTATGCACTTTCGCATCCAACGCGGACCAGACAATCGATGCGTTTTTTGCTGGACGACACTTGGGCCATAGACGCTGCCGAGCAAAGCTTTGAGCAACCAGCATTTGAATACAATCGCACCGAGCACTTCCTGAACGACGTATATACCAAAGAAATAACCTATATCTCAAAAGCAGACAGGATTACCGCGAGCGATTTTCCTGCTTCCATGGCAGACATTCGAGACGCCCGGAACGACACACAGGTTTCTCTTACAATTGACCTTTCGCATGACGCCGTCGCTGCGAACAATTGGTTGGACGACACCGAAGACGGCATGCTGGCCGTCTATGTGTATTTCTTTGGGGTTGGCCTGATAGCGTTAACCGGTGCCGTTCTGACACGAAACAGGGATGTGGAATGGCGCAAGGATCAGGTCTATCACCCGGTATCAGTTACCAAATTCATCGTGATGACGATCGGAACAATAGGTGTCTATCCGACCTTCTGGAGCTTTAAGAACTGGCAATGGATCCGAGATGTCGGGGAACAGCCTGTATCTCCGTTCTGGCGGGCTGTCTTTAACCCAGTCACAAATTTCAGTCTGTTTGCCCGTATCGCGGCCTGGTCGGACAAGACTAAAACCCATCACAGATCGGCAATGGGGCTGGCTGCAATCCTGCTCGTGGGGACTATCTTTTCGTGGTACGAACCCGATTTGGACTCGGATGTATCGGATTGGCTTCTGCTCTTTACATGCGCAACCCTGCTGGCCTGGCTTCCGATGGTGGTGCAGGTGAAAAAGCTGAATTCCGATTACCCGGTCGTCATTCGCAAGAACTCCAGATTCGGCTGGCCCGCCATTGGCGTACTTGTTTTGTGCGCGCCTTTCTATGCCATGATCGCATTGATCATCATGGACCCCAGCCTGTAGATTGTGCGCGCCTCAGATTCCGGTCGATCTTGCAAACCATTTGCGCAGTCTTTCTGCAATGCACCCAGGAAACGCCGATTTATTAAGCAGAAGCGCCGATCAGCAATAAGATCAGCGCTTTTGAAATTGTCCCGGGCACCCCCTCGGCCCACCTGACTGGCTATGACCCAAAATCTGACCGTTGTCGTGGTCGAACAAAATCAGGACCGCGCGCTTGCTATTGTCGATGCCTTGAAGGATTCCGGTGATGTGGACGTCTTTGTGATTGGCAACGTATCGGGGCTTGCGCGCAAGATCGCCACCCACAGCCCCGACATCGTGCTGATCGATATCGACAACCCATCCCGGGACATGTTGGAGGAGCTGACCGTTGCCTCAGGCCCGATGGAGCGTCCGGTGGCGATGTTTGTATCCGGTGCCGCAGGCGGTCTGGCCAAGGCCGCAGTCGAGGCCGGGGTTTCGGCCTATGTGGTGGACGGTCTCCAGACCGAGCGCCTGAAACCCGTGATGGACACCGCTATCGCGCGATTCCAAATGCTGCGTCAGATGCGTGTGGAATTGGAAGAGACCCGCCGCGCACTGCAAGAGCGTAAGCTGATAGATAGGGCAAAGGGCTTGCTGATGAAGGCAAAAAACCTTCAGGAGGACGAAGCTTATGCCTTGTTGCGCAAAACCGCGATGAACCAGAACCGGCGCGTGGCGGATGTCGCTGAGGCTTTGGTGACAGCATCGGGGTTGTTGTCATGAGAACCGTCAGCCTGCCCGTCGCTTATATGCCGCTGGTCGACGCTGCGCCCTTGATTGTGGCCCGCGAGATGGGGTTCGATCGTGCAGAGGGGATCTCGCTTGATCTGCGGCCTGCCCCCTCATGGTCATCGTTGCGCGATATGCTGGCCTTTGGCCATGTCGATGCGGCACATCTGTTGTCTCCGGTTCCTGTGGCAATGGCTTTGGGTCTTGGTGGCATCGCGACACCGTTGTCGGCTGTGTCCGTTCTTTCCCTGAATGGCAATGTCATTGGTGTTGGAACCAAATTGGCGGCTCGGCTGGTCGATCTTGGGTATGAGTTCGACTTTAACGATGCCGAAACTGCCGGAGCGACGCTGGCAAAGGCCGCCGGTGACGTTCTGGTCTTTGGGGTGCCTTTCCCTTTCTCAATGCATGTTGAACTGTTGCGCTATTGGGTTGCAGGCACCGCACTGGCATCGAAACAGGTCGAAATCCGCACTGTCCCACCGCCACTCATGGCACAGGCGCTGGCAAGCGGTGAGATCGACGCGTTTTGCGTCGGAGAGCCCTGGGGCTCTGTCGCAGTTGATGACAATGTCGGACGTTTGTTGCTGCCTGGGCAGGCGATCTGGACCTGTGCGCCAGAAAAGGTTCTGGCTGTCAGAACAGACTGGGCCGAGACAGAGCCACATCTGCTTGGCAGCCTGATGCGGGCCGTTTGGCGTGCCGGCCGATGGCTTGCCGATCCGGAAAGCAGAGCGACCGCGTCAGATATGTTGTCACGCAAAGCGTACCTCAACCTTTCGCCCGAGCTGATCGATCGCGCCCTGTTGGGCGAATTCACGATTTCCGCAGGTGGAGAACAACGCTCGGTCAAAGGATTCGTCGAATTCTTCGATGGCGCGGCGACCTTTCCATGGCGCAGTCAGGCAAAGTGGGTCGCCCACCAACTTGCAAGACGAAACGGTTTGGACACAGGCACCGCTGAGCGACAGGCCGCCAAAGTCTTTCGCAGCGACCTGTACCGCCGGGAACTCAAATCACTGGGCGTCGAAACGCCCGGTGCATCGGAAAAACTGGAGGGTGCGCTCACCGAGTCGACTGCGGTGGCTTCGGTCAATGGCAGCCTGATTCTACCCCGAAACGTGTTTTTCGACCGCCGTATTTTCGAACCGACGGCCTAATTGTGCCCATTTTTTTCGCAGTGCAGCATTATTTCTTGCTGCATCGCAGAAAATCTCCCCGGAACTAGCGAAAAGTGATGACGCCGCGCAGGTCGGGTGGCTTAATCACTACATCGGAAGGCAACGACGCCCACCGAAGGAATTCGCCCGCAATCCCGGGCATCTGACAAGAGCAAAGCCGCTCGACCAACCGCCAACTCCTCCCGGCGGTGTGTGTCGGCGGCTTTTTTGTTTGCCCACAAGGTTGGGCTGAACCGAAAGGGATCGAGATGAAAAAGCTACTTCTGAGCCTTGCTGCAACCACGGCGCTTGCTTCTCCGGCTTTTGCTGAACTGGAGCTGGAAAAAGACGAACTGACCTTTGGCTTTATCAAGCTGACAGATATGGCCCCGCTGGCCGTGGCCTATGAGCAGGGGTATTTTCTGGACGAAGGTCTGTTCGTGACGCTTGAGGCGCAGGCCAATTGGAAAGTGCTGCTGGATGGTGTGATCGACGGGCAGCTGGACGGCGCACATATGCTGGCCGGGCAGCCTTTGGCCGCAACCATCGGATACGGGACCGAGGCACATATCATCACGCCCTTTTCGATGGACCTGAACGGCAACGGCATCACCGTCTCAAACGAAATCTGGGAAGAGATGAAGCCCAACATCCCGGTGATGGAAGATGGTCGCCCACAGCACCCGATCAGCGCCGAAGCCTTGGCTCCGGTTGTTGAGAAATACAAATCCGAAGGCAAGCCGTTCAACATGGGCATGGTCTTTCCGGTTTCCACGCATAACTACGAACTGCGCTATTGGCTGGCCGCAGGTGGTCTGCACCCGGGCTACTACAGCCCTGAAAACGTGACCGGTCAGATCGGCGCGGATGTGTTCCTGTCCGTGACCCCGCCGCCGCAAATGCCCGCGACGTTGGAGGCCGGTACGATCTATGGCTATTGCGTGGGTGAGCCGTGGAACCAGCAGGCCGTGTTCAAGGGCATCGGCGTTCCGGTCATCACCGATTATGAGCTGTGGAAGAACAATCCCGAGAAGGTGTTTGGCATCACCGTGGAGTTTGCCGAAGAATATCCGAACACCACTCTGGCCGTGACCAAGGCGCTGATCCGCGCAGCACAATGGCTGGATGAAAACGATAACGCCAACCGCCCCGAAGCGGTCGAAATCCTCAGCCGTCCGGAATATGTGGGCGCGGACTATGACGTTATCGCCAATTCGATGACGGGTACGTTCGAATACGAAAAGGGCGACAAACGCGAAGTTCCCGATTTCAACGTGTTCTTTCGCTATAACGCCACCTACCCGTTCTATTCGGACGCTGTCTGGTACCTGACGCAGATGCGCCGCTGGGGCCAGATCGCGGATGCCAAGCCCGACAGCTGGTATGATGAGGTCGCCAAGTCCGTCTACAAACCCGATATCTATCTGGAAGCCGCCCGCCTGCTGGTCGATGAAGGCCTGGCGAATGAGGCCGATTTCCCCTGGGACAGCGACGGCTACAAAGCCCCGACGCCGGCCGAGGATATCATCGACGGCATCGCTTATGACGGCCGCACCCCCAACGCCTATCTCGAAAGCCTGTCCATCGGTTTGAAGGGCGAACAGAAGATCGTCGGTTCGGACGTACAAGGCTAACCCGGAACCGCTACGCCCGGCTGCGGTCGGGCGTGGCGCCACAAGTGCCCCGCCATCGCAAGGACACAACAAATGACAACGGTCGATCCCGAATTCAACGCAGACGCCGCCAAAGAAGAACGTCGCGCCCGCCTTTTCACCCGTATCAATACCGCCGACAAATGGTTTCAGGTTCTGGGCCTCAGCTGGGCCACGCCCGTCCTGAAGGCTGCCGCCGGGGATAACCCGCGCGCACAGATGACCGAGATTTGGCGGTTGCTGATCGTTCCCCTGTTGTCAATCTGCGCCTTCCTGCTGCTCTGGGCGACACTGGCGCCCAAAGTGCAAACCTCGCTGGGTGCGGTTCCCGGCCCTGCGCAGGTTTGGAGCGAAATGGTCAGCCTGAACGAAGACGCCAAGGCGAAGGCCGCCAAACGCGCCAAGTTCGAGGCGATGGTTGAAAAGCGCAATCAGAAATTCATAGATGCCGGCCAGCCCGAAAAGGTGAAAGACGTCGCTTTTACCGGGGCTCCGACCTACTACCAGCAAATCTGGACGTCGATCAAAACCGTATTCTTCGGCTTTCTGATCGCGACTGTCGTGGCCGTTCCTCTTGGGATCGCTGCCGGCCTGTCGCCGACCGCTAACGCCGCGTTGAATCCGCTGATCCAGATCTTCAAACCCGTCTCGCCGCTTGCATGGTTGCCGATTGTGACAATGATCGTCTCAGCCGTTTACGTGACCAATGACGGCTGGTTCGCCAAGTCCTTTCTGATCTCGGCCATCACGGTGACCCTGTGTTCGCTGTGGCCGACATTGATCAACACGTCGCTGGGTGTTGCCTCGATCGACAAGGATCTGGTGAACGTGTCCAAGGTGTTGAAGATGAACACCTACACCAAGATCACCAAGCTGGTGCTGCCCTCGGCCCTGCCGCTGATCTTTACCGGTTTGCGCCTGTCGCTGGGTGTCGGCTGGATGGTTCTGATCGCAGCGGAAATGCTGGCGCAAAACCCCGGTCTGGGCAAATTCGTCTGGGATGAGTTCCAGAACGGCTCGTCCAGTTCGCTCGCCAAGATCATGGTTGCGGTCTTCACCATCGGCATCATCGGCTTCCTGCTGGACCGGGTGATGTATGCGCTGCAATCCCTGTTTACCTTTACCAACAACCGGTGAGCGTGATGAGCATACTAAGTTTCAAAAACGCCTCGAAATCCTTTGGCGAAGGCACTGCACGCGCGGATGTGCTGAAAGGCATCGATCTGGATGTGCAAGAGGGTGAGTTTCTGGTCATCCTCGGCTTTTCCGGCACCGGCAAAACCACCCTGATCAACCTGATGGCAGGACTGGATACCCCGACTAGCGGAGAGGTCACTTTCAAAGGCGCCCCGATCAAAGGCCCCGGACCGGAACGTGGCGTGATCTTTCAGAACTATTCGCTGATGCCGTGGCTGACGGTCAGCGGCAACGTGGGTCTGGCGGTGGATACGGTTTTCCCGAGCCTCAGCAAGACCGAGAAAGCTGAGAAAGTGGCGCATTACGTCAAGATGGTGGGCCTTAGCCACGCCGCAATGCGCCGCCCGGCGGAATTGTCGGGTGGGATGCGCCAACGGGTCAACGTAGCGCGCGCATTGTCTATGAACCCCGAGGTTTTGTTGCTGGATGAGCCTCTGTCGGCATTGGACGCACTGACGCGCGCCAATCTGGCGGATGAGATCGAACATATCTGGGAGGCCGACAAAAAGACCTGCGTCCTCATCACCAATGACGTTGATGAGGCGATCATTCTGGCCGACCGTATCATTGCACTGAACCCTGACGGGACATTGGGACAAGAGTTCCGCGTGTCGATCCCGCGCCCGCGCGAGCGGGGGGCGATGAACAACGACGAGACGTTCAAACGCCTGCGCGCAGATGTCACCAAATACCTGATGGATGTGGGGATTGAGGCCAAGGTCGAAGGCTCGCGCATCCTGCCGGATGTTACCCCGATCCACGGCGTGCCGACAGCGGTGGCCGAGGCCCAAAGAGGGATGATTGAGAGCCGTTTCCTCGACTTCTCACAACTGCACAAGGTCTACCCGACACCCAAAGGTCCACTGACCGTGGTCGAGGACTTTGACCTGAAGATCGACAAGGGTGAGTTCATCTCGCTGATCGGCCATTCGGGCTGCGGCAAGTCCACGGTTCTGACCATGGCGGCCGGGCTGAACGATATCTCGAAAGGCGCGATCAAGCTGGATGGTCGTCACGTCGAAGGAGCCGATCCGGAACGCGCTGTGGTGTTCCAATCGCCCAACCTGTTTCCATGGCTCACCGCCAAGGAAAACGTCGCGATTGGAGTCGACAAGGTTTACCCCAAGGCCAGCATGGCCGAGCGTCAGGATGTGGTGGAGTATTATCTGGAACGCGTCGGTCTGGCCGATGCGATGGATAAATCCGCCTCTGATCTATCGAACGGGATGAAACAACGCGTCGGCATCGCCCGCGCCTTTGCTCTGTCTCCTAAGCTATTGCTGCTGGACGAACCCTTCGGGATGCTCGACAGCCTCACACGCTGGGAATTGCAGGAAGTGCTGATGGAGGTCTGGTCCCGCACCAAGGTTACCGCGATTTGCGTGACCCATGATGTGGATGAGGCGATCCTGCTGGCCGACCGCGTGGTGATGATGACCAACGGCCCGCAGGCGACCATCGGCAAGATCACCAAGGTCGACCTTCCGCGTCCGCGGACCCGTAAGGCGTTGTTGGAGCACCCGGATTACTATGCCTACCGGCAGGAAGTCCTCGATTTCCTTGAAGAATACGAACACGGCGCCAAGCCAAAAACACCCGCCCCAAAGGCGATTGCAGCGGAGTGAACCCATGAAACAAAAACTGGTCGTCATTGGCGCAGGAATGGCCTCGGGTCGGGTGCTGGAACACCTGACCGACGTCGCGCCCGATGCGTTCGACATCACCCTGTTCAACGCCGAGCCGCGCGGGAACTACAACCGCATCATGCTGAGCCCGGTTCTGTCGGGTGAGAAAACCTATGAAGAGATCGTCACCCATGACGACGCCTGGTATGCCGAGCGCGGCATCGCCTGTCGCTTTGGTGAAAAGGTCGCGAAGATAGACCGCGACATGAAGGTGGTCGAGGGTGAGAACGGTCACGTTCCCTACGACAAGCTGGTGATTGCGACCGGGTCTGACCCATTCATGATCCCTCTGCCCGGTCACGAGTTGGACGGTGTGATTGCCTATCGTGATCTGGAAGACACCCAGCGGATGATGGGCATGGGGCCTGACAACAAGGTGGTCGTGATCGGCGGCGGTTTACTGGGGCTTGAGGCCGCAGCAGGCATGGCCGCCCATGGCGTTGACGTTACGGTGGTGCATATCATGGGCCACCTGATGGAGCGTCAGTTGGACGAGGCCGCAGGCTACTTGCTGAAGAAATCGCTGGAAGACAAAGGCATCAAGATCTGCCTACAGGCGAATTCCAAGGAAGTTCTGGGGCAAGATGGCAAGGTTCGCGCTCTGCTGCTGGATGACGGGACCGAACTGCCCTGTGACCTGTTGGTTATGGCGGTGGGTATCCGTCCCAACACGGCGCTGGCGCATGAGGCCGGGCTAGCCACCGGTCGCGGCATCCATGTGGACGATCAAATGCTGACTTCGGACCCGGATGTCTATGCCGTGGGTGAATGCGTCGAACATGGCGGAGAGATCTTTGGCCTCGTCGCTCCGCTCTACGATCAAGCGAAAGTGGCGGCGCGTGCTCTGTTGGAAGAAGACTCCGCATTCGCGCGGAAAACCCTCTCGACCAAGCTGAAGGTCACGGGCTGCGATCTGTTCAGTGCCGGCGATTTCGCTGACGGGCCGGGGCGTGAAGATATCGTGTTTCGCGACCCTTCGCGCGGCGTCTACAAGCGCCTCGTTATCGAAGAGGATCGGTTGGTTGGTGCAGTCATGTATGGCGACACCGCCGATGGCAGCTGGTTCTTCGGGTTGATCAAGGACGGCACCAGCATCGACGAGATGCGTGAGACGCTGATCTTCGGACCCGCCTATCAGGGAGGCGACACTGCGGACCCTCTCTCAGCCGTTGCAGCATTGCCGCCTGAGGCGGAGATTTGCGGCTGCAACGGCGTATGCAAAGGCGAGATTGTCGAGGCGATCAACGCAGGCGCCAATGATTTGGGCGCGGTTCGTGCAGGCACCAAGGCCAGTGCGTCCTGCGGCACCTGTACTGGACTGGTGGAACAGGTATTGCAGGTCACTTTGGGCGACGACTTTCAAATGCCTGCCGCGCAATCGATCTGCGGTTGCACCGATCTGACGCATGAGGATGTACGTCGTCTGATCAAGGGGCAAGAACTGAAAAGCCAGGCCGCTGTCTGGCAGGAACTCAGCTGGACCACGCCCAACGGCTGCCATGTCTGCCGTCCGGCGATCAACTATTACCTGCTGGCGGATTGGCCACTGGAATACCAAGACGACCCACAAAGCCGGTTCGTCAACGAACGCAAACACGCAAACATCCAGAAGGACGGCACATTCAGTGTCGTGCCCCGCATGTGGGGAGGGATCACGACACCGGAAGAGTTGCGCGCCATTGCCAATGCTGCCGACAAGTATGACGTGCCGACCGTCAAGGTCACGGGTGGGCAGCGGATCGACCTGTTGGGGGTGAAGGGCGAGGACCTGCCTGCGATCTGGTCGGATCTGAACAATGCCGGCCTGGTCTCGGGTCACGCCTATTCCAAGGGCCTGCGCACGGTCAAAACCTGTGTCGGCACCGATCACTGCCGGTTCGGCACGCAGGACAGCACTGGCCTTGGCATCAAGCTTGAGAAAATCCTGTGGGGATCATGGACGCCACACAAGCTGAAACTGGCCGTGTCGGGCTGCCCGCGCAACTGTGCTGAGGCGACGTGCAAAGACATTGGCGTGGTCTGCGTGGATTCTGGCTTTCAGATCAGCATTGGCGGGGCCGCCGGGATGGATGTGCGCGAAACCGAATTGCTGTGTCAGGTGCCCACCGAAGACGAAGCGATTGAGGTGGTGATGGCCGTCACACAAGCCTATCGCGAAGGCGGTAAGTATTTGGACCGGCTGTACAAATGGTTGGGCAAGGTCGGCATGAACTGGGTCAAAGTGCAGGTCGTCGACGATCTTGAAAACCGTGCCGCTTTGGTGGACCGGTTCGAGCTGTCGCAAAGCATCTACCGCAAGGACCCATGGGCGGAACACGTCAAGGACAAGGCGCAGACCTACGCGCCAATTGCAGATTTCACACTGGAGGCCGCAGAATGAGCTGGATCGACATCGGGCATATCGACGATATCCCCCTGCGCGGGGCGCGGCTGGTGAAAACCCATATCGGGTGCATCGCCGTCTTCCGAACCGCCGAGGCCGAAATATTCGCAGCAACCAATAGCTGCCCGCACAAGGGCGGCCCTCTGTCCGAAGGGATCTTGCATGGCCAATCCGTGACCTGTCCTTTGCACAATTGGGTCTTTGATCTGAACACCGGAAAAGCACAAGGCGCTGACGATGGACAGATCACAACTTACCCCGTGCGTCTGGAAAACGGTCGCATCCTGTTGGACGACAGCACCGTGACACGGCGGAGCGCCGCCTGATGGACGGCACCGGCCTGCCCGAGATTCGATCGACCTGCGCCTATTGCGGTGTCGGCTGTGGTGTCCTGCTGCGTCCGGACGGCGCCGGTGGATTGGCCGTTCGGGGTGACCCCGAACATCCTGCAAACCGAGGCCGCTTATGTTCAAAAGGCATGGCCTTGGGCGAAACAGTCGGGCTTGATCACCGTTTGCTGGCACCAAAGGTGTCTGGCGCGGATACGACTTGGGACAATGCGTTGCAACTGGTTGCAGATCGCTTTGCCTCGGCTATCCGAACTCATGGGCCCGACAGTGTTGCCTTTTACGTCTCAGGCCAATTGCTGACCGAGGACTACTATGTCGCCAATAAACTGATGAAAGGCTTCATGGGCTCGGCAAATATCGATACCAAT
Source organism: Ruegeria sp. BE1 (assembly GCF_056538885.1). Lineage (NCBI taxonomy): Bacteria > Pseudomonadati > Pseudomonadota > Alphaproteobacteria > Rhodobacterales > Roseobacteraceae > Ruegeria > Ruegeria sp. BE1. The sequence goes on along the minus strand of NZ_JBQFTY010000001.1, from coordinate 102,184 downwards.
TCGCGGCTCTGCATGGCCTCAACGGTGGCCGGGCAAAAACGCGCCTTCGGGACAGATACCGTACCGGGAAATTACGAGGATCTGGATCAGTGCGATTTGGTTGTGCTCGTGGGATCGAACCTCGCCTGGTGTCACCCGGTTCTCTATCAGCGTATTCTGGCGGCGCGTCAGGCGCGTGGCACGAAGATAGTTGTGATCGATCCGCGCCGGACGGCCAGTTGCGATCAGGCGGATATGCATCTGGCGCTGAACCCCGGCAGTGACGTGTCCCTGTTCAATCAGCTGCTCATCAAGATTCAAGCAGGGGGGCATTTCGACAGGCAGTTTCTGGAACGGACCGCCGGGTTTTCGGATGCGTTGCGAACGGCGCGTCAGGATGACCCCGAGGTCACGGGGTTAACCCAAGCAGAAATCGACACGTTCTGCGACCTCTGGATCAAGACCCAACGCGTGGTGACGATCTTTAGCCAGGGCGTGAACCAATCGTCATCCGGCACGGACAAGGTAAATGCGATCCTGAACTGCCACCTGGCCACAGGCCGGATCGGGCACCCCGGGATGAGCCCCTTCTCGGTCACCGGGCAGCCCAACGCGATGGGCGGGCGAGAAGTCGGCGGTCTGGCCAACATGCTGGCCTGCCATCTGGACATCGAAAACGAAGCGCACCGACAGGCGGTTCAGACATTCTGGAACGCCCCGTCCATGCCAGACAAACCGGGGCTGAAAGCCGTCGACCTGTTTCGCGCCGTCGAAGATCAAAAGATCAAGGCGCTTTGGGTTATTCACACCAACCCTGCTGTCACAATGCCCGATGCGGATCGCGTAAGGACCGCAATTTCGAACTGTCCCTTTACCGTCGTAAGTGACCTGACTGTTCGCACCGACACCGCACGCCTTGCCGATGTGGTTCTTCCGGCGACGGGCTGGGCGGAAAAAAATGGCACGGTCACAAACTCGGATCGCACGATCAGCCGACAGCGCGCCGTTTTGGCAAAACCCGGGCAGGCGCGTGCAGACTGGGACATCCTTGCAGAGGTGGGCCGCCGCATGGGGTGGGAAACGGCTTTCGACTATAGCGCGCCAGCCCAGATATTCCGGGAATACGCCAGACTGTCAGCCCTTTCACAATCCTTTGGTCGAGATTTCGATATCTCCGGGTTTGCGGATATCGACTATGACGCATACGCCGCGCTGGAACCAACGCGCTGGCCCGTTGCGCCACAGGCGGAAAGCGAACGCTTTTTCGGCGATGGGCAATTTTTTCATCCCGACGGAAAAGCCCGCTTTGTGGCCGTGACCTACACACCAGCCAAGGCAGACTTGTCCGAACGGTACCCGCTGCTGTTGAACACGGGACGTAACCGCGATCAATGGCATACCATGACCCGATCCGGTCAGTCGCCTCGCCTGTCAGCGCATCTGGCTGAACCTTTTGTCGAGGTTCACCCCAAAGACGCGCAGTGTTTGAACCTTGGTCCTGACGATTTGGTCGAAGTGCAAAGCGCTGTCGGAAAGGGTATTTTTCGAATTCGCATCACAGACACCGTCAAACCCGGTCAGGTCTTTGCGCCGATTCACTGGACAGGTGAAACGGCGCCAAGTGCGCGCGTGGATGCCCTGATCCCAAGTGTGACCGACCCGATCTCGGGCCAACCGGAAAGCAAGGCAACCGCCGTGGCCATTCGCCCCATGAAAGCGAAATGGTACGGTTTTGCAGTATCGACCGCGGCCATTGCGCCAAAAGCAGACTACTGGGCGACGACCAAAACGGAAAAGGGCTACCGAGCGGAACTTGCCGGTTATCAGACCGTCCAAGATTGGGAGGCGTGCGCCCGTGAATGGTTCGGCCTGCCCCGGGCCGCATCGGTTTCAGCCGAAGACACCGAACGTGGATGGTTCCGAATTGCCTTTTCAGACGACCAGCAATTATTGGCCGCGCTTTTTGTGTCGCGTACGCCTGTCACGCTGATGCGGGATTATATTGCCACCCTGCCCGACGTCCCACCCGGCCATGTCCTGTCCGGTCGATCAGCCGACGGGTCACAAGACGCGGGCCCGATCGTCTGTTCATGCTTTCAGGTGGGACTTAAATCCATCGTCCGGGCCATCCACAACCAACAGCTTATCGCAGTGGACCAGATCGGCGCAGCGCTGCAGGCCGGAACGAACTGCGGCTCATGCCGCCCAGAACTGGCCGATTTGATCTCGAAACATGCCAAGCCTCTGAACAGAGAGCCTGAAAATTGTCGACAAGACTAAGGGGGGCAATCCCGCCGCCGGGAAAGAAGGGCCTGTTAACGTTTTTCGATCTTCGCTGTGCTAGTTCGTAAGCTGCAAATGCAAATCTGAAAAATCCCCCCTTTTCAGGGCGCTCTTTTTAATGGTGATAACCAGGCTCTCTACGTCCCCAAACATCCAACCGATCAAGTCGCTGGATGGTAGTTCGAGCAACGTAACCTCAGTTCTGGGGTTGAACTCGTGAACAAAGCCCCAAGGCGTGTGCCCCATCCCCCCCATTTCATGACGGGCCTGAGCCTTCCAAACCTCTTCGCAGTCCGAGACTAACGCGTCCGGCAATGCATCGTCACGTCTTAAGTAAGCGACTTTTGCTGCATCCAACAACTCTTGCTCGTACTCATAAATCCAGCCGTTTGTCGGTTTTGGGTCATGTGTCGTGAGAGGGATTTCAAAAGCCTGAATACCGACCTTCAAACGTTCCACCTGGGACATGGTCCAGGGAGGTGTCTTGATATGCATCCAGGTCAGTTGCTGCAGTTCGGTCATGAGCGGCGCGATCTTTTCCTGCGAGAAGACGTCGTTCACGGCAATTGCATCGACTTTGGCCTTTATCGCCCTCAACGCGCTGAGAACGCGCGGGCCATTTTCCGACCGAAATTCATGTGAGGCCACCATAGCCAGCGCCTCGTCGTAATCCAGCGACATTCTGGCGATTTCCTCTTCGGATGCGCCGTCTCTTCGGGCTTGTTCAATCTGCAGCTTTTTCTGTTCCAGACTCGATGGATTTAAATGATCTGGCAGATCACCCGAACCGACCCTAGGTTCGATAAAGGCAAGCGCTTTTGTGATCATAATCTGCGTTGTTGGCCAATCGAAAGGCACGCGCTGTTTTTCAACGATGTCGTGCCGCTCCCGGTAACGTTCATGGCCGATTTTGCAACGCCCTGATGATCGCGGATCGTCCTGCCCATCCCGAACGGGGACAATATCCACGGGCCACCGCGCAAAACGCCAGGTTTGGTTCGGCGATCTTCGGCTGGTATCAATGCCGAGAATATAGCATGTCTCATCAACCTCGGGTGAGGGAAGAAAGGGGCCAACGTGTTCGAAATGAAGCGCCGTCAGCTTAAAGCTTAACGGATCCAGAAAGATGGCAAGCCAGCCTTCGCGCGGCCCCAACCCCTGCCAAAGATCGTCCGGCAACTGGCTACAATTGATCTGGGCCAAAAGCTGTGTGGGGGAGTCGATAACTGGCCAGCTTGTTCCAGCAGGCAAACACGCCCCGCCACCGATCCAACCCGCCGCAGCATCCACATCTCTGACCGGAACCTGTGGAACAAGGCGGACGGATACCGGCTCTTTTCCACGCGCGGTTCGCAAGCTGGACTCGTGCTGAACTTGCGCCACTATTCCTTTGGCGGCATCGGTAACGAAATCCCTGCCCGTGTCAGAGGTGCTTGGGCTGCTGTACTTGCGACCCAGTGTTTTCTGCAAGAAGTGCTTTAGTCTCAAAGCCAGCTTGTTGTGCTCGGGCATTGTGCCTCTTTACCTTGTTGAAACAGAGAACCAGTAAAGGATCCATTTGCAACAACCTGCACGGGAAAACACATGTGTGGCAAGAGGTGTTCGAAGGAAATAGACGTGGAATCAAGGTATTGGCTGAGCGATCCGCAAGGCTCAATTCACGTTCTTAACTGCACTATACAAGCGGCGGTATCGCGTCAGCCTTTCTGACAATGCGGGCACGTCCTGTGGGTCAAACCTGTCTGTGGTCACTGGCCGCTCGGCCAGGTCATTTCTGCCCAACGCACCGCGACCAAAGGCTGCCAACCGCGCCGCGCCATAGGCCGGGCCGGATTCTGCGCCATCCGAACGAACGATGGGTTTTCCGGTGACCGTTGCGATAAGCGTCAACAACAGGTCCGATCGGCTACCTCCTCCGATGGCGGCCAACTCTGGCAAGTTATCCATGGTATCGCCAAAGCTTTGCACGGCATCTGCAAAGCAAAATGCAACCGCTTCTACCACGGAACGGCAGATATCGGCGCGGGTTGTCGCATCCTCAAGACCAAAGAAACACGCCCGGATGTGCGGATCACCCAGAGGGCTGCGTTCGCCCGTCAGATAAGGCAGGAAAATCGGCACGCGATCCCCACCCGCTGTTTCGGCAAGCGCGACAACCTCGGCAGCGGACAGCCCCAGTTGACCGCCAATCCAGGAAATCGGTCTGGCCCCGTTCAGCATCGCCGCCATCTGGTACCAACGGTCGGGCAGTGTATGCGCGAAGGCATGCACATAGCGTTCAGGATTGGGTTTGTAGACCCGGTCCGCCACGAAAAGCTGCCCCGACGTTCCAAGTGAAATAAAACCCCGCCCCGGCTCAGTAGCCCCCAACGACACTGCTCCGGTCGCCGCATCCCCGCCTCCGGCGACGACGGGCACGCCGGGTTTTAATCCTGTCTCAGACGCTGCCTGTTTGGTTACGGCACCAACAACACTGTGGCCATCGAAAACCTGCGGCAACCACTCGGACGACGCCCCCGTGGCCTCAGCTATTTCAGCATTCCAACACCGCGATGCCTGATCCAGCCACAATGTCCCGGCGGCATCGGAGGTATCGGTCGCAAGCGCTCCGTGCAGCCGCAAGCCGACGTAGTCTTTGGGAAGCAGAATATGAGCCAGTTTTGCATACTGATCCGGTTCGTTTTGCTTCAACCAGGCAATCTTGGGTGCGGTAAATCCCGGCAGAGGCAGGACGCCTGCGATTTGACCAATCTGCGGCACGGCGGCGCGCAGGTCATCACATTGGAGTGCCGCCCTGCTATCATTCCACAGGATTGCCGGTCGGATCGGCCGCAGATCCCGATCCAGCAAAACCGCCCCGTGCATTTGACCAGACAACCCAATGGCTTTGACCTCGGACAGTGGGATGTGTTCCGCAAGCTGACGCAATGCGTCACGCGTCGCTTGCCACCATAGGTCCGGGTGCTGCTCGGACCATCCGGGCTGCGGCGAGGACGTGTCCATCCCCGTTGATGATGTCGCAAGAATGCGATCCGTATCCGCACAGACAAGCTTGACCGCCGACGTTCCGATATCGATCCCCAGATACATTCGAACCCCTTGCCCACACAAACACTTGTGTCTTGTCTGGCTATTGATTTTTTAGCGCGCGGAAAGAATATGTAAAACTATGATAAGATCAAGACGGACAGAACCCGCAGGCAGAACGGCATGACCAAGATTAAGAATATGGAAGAGTTTGCGGCCCTGAGCGGCATCTCGCGGCCCACGGTATCCAAGTACTTTCACGATCCCGACAGCGTCCGCCCTACGACGCGGGCCCGCATCGAAGAGGCCCTGGAACGGTTCGATTATCGCCCGAATATTTATGCGGTGAACCAGAACAGAAAGCTGACCAAGAACATTGGTATTGTCGTACCCTACCTTGCCGACCCATTCTTTGCCGAGATCGCGCGCTTTCTAGAACAAAGCTGTATCGCGGCCGGGTATCGCCCGTCTCTTTTCAGTTCTCATGGCGAACAAAAGCTCGAGAACGACATTCTGGACGGGCTGCAATCTCTGAAACCCGCAGGCGTTCTGTTGGCCCCTCTGGGGCGGATTTCGGACCGATCGGCAATTGAAAAATTCTGCGCCAATGTGCCGACCGTCCTGTTTGACAGTAACCTGGATGGACTGGGGGCCGCATTCATCGGATCAGACAATTTCAGCTTTGTGTCCCGGACCGTCGAATACATGACCCGGACGGGCGAACCCCCCTCTTTCTTTGAGATGCGCACACCGGCGAACCCAAATGCCAACAAGCGCAGAAAGGCGTATATCGACGTTATGGAACGCCTGGGGTTCGAACCTCATATCATCAAGGTCGATGGCAAGGGCTGGGCGTTTGAAGAGATCGGCCACAGGGGCGCCCTGAAAGTGCTGGACGAGCGGGGGCTGAAGACAGACTCGGTCTTGTGCAGCAACGATCGTCTTGCAATCGGCTTTCTTGCGGCGTGTTACGAACAGGGGATTCGGGTCGGGCGCAGAGAAGGTTGCACACTTCGCGTCGCCTCAAATGACGACCACCCGTTTGCCAAGTTTACATGCCCGTCTCTGACCACCGCCGCGCATGACTATGACAATGTAGCCGCACGAAGTGTCGAAACCCTTTTCGAACTTATTGAAAACGGTGGGAAACTCTCATCCCGGACAGAGACCCTTTTCCCTGCGCGGTTGGTGTTGCGGGATTCTGCGTGACTTTCATTTTTTAACGCGCGTAAAGTTTTTATTGACGCCGCGACAATTTAAATCCTAGTCTCTCTGCACGACATCCAAGCTCAGGGAGGACAGGGATGTATCTGAAACACGCACTTCGTGCGGCGACTGCATTGACATTCGTCGCCACGGCAGCAGCCCATGCGCAATCCATAACGATCGCCACCGTAAACAACGGCGACATGATCCGGATGCAGGGCTATACGGACAAATTCACCGAAGCGACCGGCATTGATGTGGAATGGGTGACGCTGGAAGAAAACGTGCTGCGCCAGCGCGTGACCACCGACATCACCACCAAAGGCGGCCAGTTCGACATCATGACCATCGGCATGTACGAGACGCCGATCTGGGGCGCGAATGGCTGGCTGGTGCCACTGGACGGCATGTCCGAGGAATACGATGTCGATGACATCCTGCCCGCGATGGCAGGGGGCCTCAGCCACGAAGGCACGCTGTATGCAGCACCGTTCTACGGCGAAAGCTCGATGATCATGTATCGCACCGACCTGATGGACAAGGCGGGCATGGAAATGCCTGACGCGCCCTCGTGGCAGTTCATCAAAGAGGCCGCAGCGGCCATGACGGACCGCGACAATGACATCAACGGCATCTGCCTGCGCGGCAAGGCCGGATGGGGTGAAGGCGGGGCGTTTATCACGGCCATGTCGAACTCGTTCGGCGCGCGCTGGTTTGATGAGGACTGGAAACCGCAATTCGACCAGCCCGAATGGGCCGATACGCTGAACTTCTACGTCGAAATGATGAACGAATCCGGTCCGGCAGGCTATGCGACCAACGGGTTCAACGAAAACCTGTCGCTGTTCCAGCAGGGTAAATGCGGCATGTGGATTGACGCGACGGTTGCGGCGTCATTCGTGACCAACCCCGAGGACTCAACGGTTGCGGATAGCGTTGGATTTGCGCTGGCACCGGATACCGGTCTGGGCAAACGGTCCAACTGGCTGTGGGCCTGGGCGCTGGCGGTTCCGGCCGGAACCCAGCAGGAAGACGCGGCCAAGCAGTTCATCGAATGGGCGACCTCGAAAGACTATATCGAACTGGTTGCCGAAAATGAGGGCTGGGCCAATGTGCCACCGGGTGCGCGGACCTCTCTGTATGAGAACCCCGAATACCTGAAGGTTCCGTTCGCCCAGAAGACGCTGGATTCGATCCTGTCAGCTGATCCGAACAACCCAACGGTGAAACCGGTGCCATATGTTGGCATCCAGTTCGCGGCGATCCCGGAATTTGCAGGTATTGCGACGCAGGTCAGCCAGGAATTCTCGGCCGTCTATGCCGGACAGCAAACGGTTGAGGAAGCGCTGGCCAAAGCGCAGGCTTTCACAGCCGAAGAAATGGAAGCCGCAGGGTACTAAGGCCTCCTCCCCGGCGGGTGGGCAGCGATCTGCCCCCGCCCCACCCTTCCACGACTCGCGTTTTTCTCGCAGGCTAAGCTACGCCTGAAAAGAGAGGGTTTGCGTTATGGCAACTCAACACTCCCGATCCGTTGCGCGCCTGATGATGGCACCTGCTGTGGTCCTTTTGCTTGGCTGGATGCTGGTACCGCTGACGATGACGCTGTATTTTTCCTTCAAGAAATACCTGCCGCTGCGCGGTGGCGATCTGGGCTGGGTCGGGTTCGACAACTACGTCCGTTTCGTGTCCTCCAGTTCGTTCTGGCCTGCCGTACAGGCGACGCTGGTGATTGTCGGCGGCGTACTGGTCATTACGGTCGTTCTGGGCATTCTTCTGGCAATGCTGCTGGACCAGCCGATGTGGGGTCAGGGCGTCGTGCGCATCCTTGTAATTGCCCCGTTCTTTGTCATGCCCACCGTATCCGCGCTGGTTTGGAAGAACATGTTCATGGATCCGGTGAATGGCCTGCTGGCCCATCTGTGGCGTTTTTTCGGGGCCGAGCCGATCTCCTGGCTGTCCGAGGCGTCGATGACCTCGATCATCATGATCGTCTCATGGCAGTGGCTGCCCTTCGCGACGCTGATCCTGCTGACCGCGATCCAATCGCTGGACAGTGAACAGCTGGAAGCGGCCGAGATGGATGGCGCGCCCCCGCTGAAACGCTTCTATCACATCGTGCTGCCGCATCTCAGCCGTGCGATTACCATCGTGATCCTGATCCAGACGATCTTCCTGTTGTCGATCTTCGCCGAGATCTTCGTGACCACCGGCGGCGCGTTCGGCACCCGTACACTCACCTACCTGATCTTCCAGCGCGTGCTGGAAAGCCAGAATGTCGGCCTTGGATCAGCCGGAGGTGTCTACGCCATCATCCTTGCCAATATCGTTGCGATCTTCCTGATGCGCATCGTCGGCAAGAACCTGGACGCGTGAGGAGGTAAACCCATGGCCCGCGCCGTCACACCCCGCCGTAAATCGCTGAACACAGTCCTTGCCTGGGCTGTTGGTCTGCTGATCTTCTTCCCGATCCTCTGGACCATCCTGACCAGCTTCAAGACCGAGGCGCAGGCGATTGCCAGCCCGCCCCTGTTCCTGAACTTTGACTGGACGCTGGAGAATTATGCCGTTGTGCAGGAACGCTCGGACTATATGCGGTTCCTGTGGAATTCGGTCATCATTGCAGGCGGCTCCACCATTCTGGGTGTCATCATCGCCGTTCCCGCCGCATGGGCAATGGCATTCGTGCCGTCAAAACGGACCAAGGACATTCTGCTGTGGATGCTGTCCACCAAGATGTTGCCGGCGGTCGGTGTTCTCTACCCGATCTACCTGCTGTTCATCCGTCTGGGTCTGCTGGACACACGCGGAGGTCTGGTCGTTGTCCTGATGCTGATCAACCTGCCGATCATCGTCTGGATGCTGTACACTTATTTCCGCGAAATTCCGGGTGAAATTCTGGAAGCCGCGCGGATGGACGGGGCGACGTTGAAAGAGGAAATCCTCTATGTGCTGACCCCCATGGCCATCCCCGGCATCGCCTCAACCGTGCTTCTGAACTTCATCCTTGCGTGGAACGAGGCGTTCTGGACCCTCAACCTGACAGCTGTAGACGCCGCGCCCCTGACGGCCTTCATCGCCAGCTATTCCAGCCCCGAGGGCCTGTTCTTTGCCAAGCTCAGCGCGGCCTCGACCATGGCGATTGCTCCGATCCTGATCCTTGGCTGGTTCAGTCAGAAACAACTTGTCCGCGGCCTGACCTTCGGCGCTGTGAAATAAGGAACACGACACATGGGACATATCCAACTCAAGTCCGTGACCAAAAGCTTCGGCGATGTGCAGGTCATCCCCCCACTGGACCTGACCATCGAAGATGGCGAGTTCACGGTCTTTGTCGGCCCCTCGGGCTGCGGTAAATCTACCTTGCTGCGGCTGATCGCGGGGTTGGAGGACATCACCAGCGGCTCCATCGACATTGATGGTTCTGATGCGACGGATGTGCCGCCTGCAAAGCGCGGATTGGCGATGGTGTTCCAGTCCTACGCTTTGTACCCGCATATGTCCGTGCGCAAGAACATCGCCTTTCCGCTGCGCATGGCCAAGCTGGATCAGGCCGAGATCGACAAGCGCGTTGAAGGTGCCGCCAGCGTGCTGAACCTGTCCGACTATCTGGACCGCCGCCCCGGCCAATTGTCGGGTGGGCAACGTCAGCGGGTGGCCATCGGGCGTGCGATTGTCCGCGAACCCGCCGCGTTCCTGTTTGACGAACCTCTCTCAAACCTCGACGCGGCCTTGCGCGTTGGCATGCGGCTGGAAATCAGCGAGCTGCACGAACGTCTGGCTACCACGATGATCTATGTGACTCACGATCAGGTCGAAGCCATGACCATGGCCGACAAGATCGTCGTCCTGCAGGCCGGGGTGATCGAACAGGTCGGAAGCCCGCTCGAGCTGTACAGGACACCGCGAAACCTGTTTGTCGCCGGGTTCATCGGGTCCCCCAAGATGAACTTCATCGAAGGGCCCGAGGCCGCGAAACACGGCGCCCAAACCATCGGAATACGGCCCGAGCACATCGCAGTGTCAGAAACCGAAGGGGATTGGTCCGGGGTGGTCAGCGTTTCCGAACATTTGGGCTCGGACACTTTCTTTCACGTCCACGAAACCGGACTGGCCGAAACGATCACTGTGCGCGCAGATGGCGAGGTCGGGTTTCGCCATGGCGACCGCATTCACCTGACCCCGCGCGCTGATGTGATCCACCGGTTTGATGCGAAAGGCCTGCGGATCGCATGACTCGTCTGGCAGGCAAAACCGCCCTGATCACCGGGGCCGCGCGTGGCATTGGGCTGGCTTTTGCCAAAGCCTATGTGGCCGAAGGTGCCCGTGTCGCCATAGCCGATATCGATGATCAGCGGGCACAGGTGGCTGCGACAGATATCGGGGCCGCCGCAATGGCCGTTGACATGGATGTAACGAACCAGAGCAGCATAGACACCGCCATAGCCCGCGTATCCGAAAGGTTCGGACCGATCGATATTCTGGTCAACAATGCCGCGATCTTCACTGCTGCTCCGATCACGGACATCCAGCGCGCTGACTATGAGAGGGTCTTTGACATCAACGTCGCAGGCACCCTGTTTACTTTGCAGGCGGTTGCGCGACACATGATTGAACACGGGGTCAAAGGGCGCGTCATCAACATGGCTTCGCAGGCAGGTCGACGGGGGGAACCTTTGGTCGCCGTCTATTGCGCCAGCAAGGCCGCAGTGATCTCGATCACCCAATCGGCCGGGCTGAACCTTATCAATCACGGCATCAACGTAAACGCCATCGCACCCGGCGTTGTCGACGGCGAGCATTGGGACGGGGTCGACGCCTTTTTTGCAAGGCACGAAGGCAAAGCGCCGGGTCAGAAGAAACGCGAGGTTGGCGCGGCCGTCCCTTATGGCCGCATGGGGCGGGCCGAAGACCTGACCGGTATGGCGGTGTTTCTGGCCTCGGATGAGGCGGAATATATCGTGGCGCAAACCTATAACGTGGATGGCGGAAATTGGATGAGCTGATGGAACCTCTGGCCAACACAGCAATCAGGCTTACACGTGAGACCCTTGATGAGTTACCCAACAGCATCAAACGGCCAGTGTATCGCAAAGCAGATCTGACGGCTGGCATCGTCCATATCGGTCTGGGCAATTTTCATCGCGCGCATCAGGCGTGGTACATTCATCGACTGATGCAAAAAGGACAGGCCCTTGACTGGGCGATCATCGGTGCCGGTGTGCGAAGCTATGACGCCGAGATGCGAGAACGCCTGCAGGCCCAGGACCATCTGACGACGCTGATCGAGCTGGACCCCAACGGCATGTCCGCCGAGGTGATCGGCCCAATGATCGACTATCTGCCCATTGAGGAAAACAATGCAGCACTGATCCTCAAAATGGCTGATCCCACGATCAGAATTGTATCGCTGACGGTGACTGAAGGCGGGTATTATCTGGAATCTGACACCGGCGCGTTCAACAGACATCACAAGGATATTCTGCATGATGCAGCGAACCCCGCGCAGCCTCGCACCGTTTTTGGCGCCATTGTCGCCGCCCTCCATGAGCGGCGCAAAAAAGGGATCGAACCCTTCACTGCGCTGAGCTGCGACAATCTTCAGGGCAACGGGGCAATCTTGCGCAGCTGCGTTGTCGAATTGGCCCGCTTGTCTGACCCCGAACTGGCCGGCTGGATCGAGAAAAACGTCACCTTCCCCAATTCGATGGTCGATTGCATCGTCCCTGCGACGACAGAACAGGTGTTATCGCAATGCCGAAATCTGGGTGTCGATGATCGCGCACCGGTCTCGCACGAGAACTTTCGCCAATGGGTGATCGAGGATAACTTCTGCGCAGGGCGGCCACCGCTGGAAGAGGTTGGTGTCACGCTGACTCAGGATGTCCACCGATACGAAGCCATGAAGCTGCGCATTCTGAATGGCGGCCATCAATTGCTTGCCAATGTCGGTGAGATACTCAGCATACCGACAATTGCCGATTGCATGCAGGACCCGGACATTTCAGCCTTTTTCGGAAAGGTTCAGGCAGAGGAAATTCTGCCACATGTCGAGACTGTCCCCGGGACAAGCACGCAGGAATATCTTTCGCTGGTTGAGACGCGTTTTGCCAATACAGCAATCCACGACACCACCCGGCGCGTTGCATTCGACGGGTCCTCTCGACATCCCGGGTTCCTTCTACCGTCGCTGCGCGATGGGCTGGCAACAGGGTCTTCCACAAGCGGGCTGGCCCTGGCCGAGGCATTCTGGTGCCGGATGTGCGCCGGGATACGCGAAGACGGCTCGGAAATCGCAGCAAATGACCCCGAATGGGCAACTCTTCAAAACGCTGCTTTGGCCGCCAAAAGCGATCCTGCCCACTGGGTGGGACAGCGCCAGTATTACGGAGAGCTTGGCCGGGACACAGGCTTTTCCAACGCCTTTGCCGGATGGTTGACGACGATCTGGCAGCGCGGATGCCGCGCGGCCATAGCGGAATACCTGACCAACGGCCGACCATCTGAGGGATCGCAATCCTAAAGGCAGTGCAGTTCGACTCACAGACATCCCGTAGCCACCTCTGAGCCGCGGGGAAAGTGCCTGCGAAACCTGCCCGTAGGCGCGAATCCTTCCCCATGTTACTTTGCTGTTGGGTTGAGAGGATCAAAAACCGTTGGATCGCCACCATACACACGAGATTGACCGCGTTCTGAATGGGTTCGACACAGGACGCGATCGTCTTGTTGCGGATAGCTGGCAGCGCTGCGTCGAAACCTATGGCATGGACCCGACGCGACAAGAACCCGCGCATATCCTTCCGGACACCCAGTTCCGCGAACATCTGGAGCAATCCGAACGGCTGATCGCCACGGCACGCTCGGGGCTACAGTCGTTGTTTGCGCAGGTGGCGGGGCAGAACTATGTCTTGCTGCTTGCGGATGCAGAGGGCGTCTGCGTCGATTTCTTTGGGGATCGGAACTTCGAAGATGAACTTAGAAATGCGGGTCTTCACCTGGGTTTCAAATGGACCGAGGAATTGGCCGGAACGAACGGTGTAGGGTCGTGCATTGTCACAGGCCAACCGGTGACGATCCATCAGGGCGACCATTTTTCGATCACGCATACACCGCTGTCCTGCACGGCGGCCCCCATCTTTGACACCAAGGGCGGGCTTGCTGCGGTTCTCGATGTGTCTTTGTTGCGGGGCCCTTCACCCAAGGCTTCGCAGAATCTTGCTATGACGCTGGTGACGAATTCCGCCCGCCGCGTCGAGATGGCAAACCTGATGGCGTCGACCCGGCGCGATTGGGTCCTGCGGTTTTCAGCCAGCCCCGAGTTTCTTGAGGTCGATCCCGAAGCGGCGGTTGCCGTGGACGGCAGCGGCAAGATCATCGGTATGACCTCGGGCGCCCGCCGCGCGCTGGACCCGGACGGTTCCGGTCACCTGATCGGGTCGCACTTGCAGGACTGGCTTGAAATCAGTGTGGATGACATGCCCGAATTCATGCGCGGCAGACCGTCCGAAGACCGTGTTCTGCACCTCAAGGACGGGCGCGCGCTTTATGGTCATGCCGTGGCACCGCAGACGCCACAGATGACGGCTGCCCTGCGCAAACGCGAACAGATTCTGCCCGGCGCCCTTGGCAGTTTTGCGGGGCCGGATGCGGACCTTCAGCAGCTTTTGAACACTGCTGCCCGCCTTGCTCCGACCAACCTGCCGCTGTTGCTGACTGGTGAAAGCGGCACAGGCAAGACCAAGCTGGCACGCGCAATCCACATGGCCGATCCTGCGACACAGGATTTCCACACTGTGATCTGCTGCGACACTCAGACGTTCGATTTCTGCCATGCCGTCGATCCCGGCACGCTGTTTCTGCGCGGTGTCGAAGACCTGAGCAAGCCTGCGCAGTCCTCTCTGTTGGCAGTACTGGAACGGCGGTCCGATCTGAGGATCATCGCCTCATGCCGGCAGCCCCCGGCGGGATTGCACGACAGTCTGCGCGAAGATCTGCTGCACCGGATTGCAGGGGCCACATTGTCCCTGCCGCCTTTGCGCCACCGGGCGGATCTGGATTGGCTGATTGATCGCCTGCTTCGACGGTTTGCCAGCCATGATATTCGCCTGTCGACAGTCGCGCGCGCTGATCTGAAATCACGGCTGTGGCGCGGCAATATTCGTGAACTGGAGCATCTGCTGCACAGTGCAGTCGCCCTGTGTGAGGACAACATCATCGATTTAACGGATTTGCCCGCACCGGCGCTTGCCCACACGCAAACGCAGGACTCCGATGATCTGGAAGCGCTTTTGCGCGCTTGCGATTGGAACATGTCCCAGGTGGCGCGGCGGCTTGGTGTGAACCGGTCGACAATCCTGCGTCGGATGCGAAAGGCCGGGCTTGTTCCACCCGCTTGAACGCACATGCACCCGTGTTGCGCCCTTGTTGCACGCGCAACAAGCCATGGCATTTTTGGGCCGGACCACGTGTTGAACCGCCAAATCCGCTTGCCCGACGGGGCGCTGATTTGCCAGCCTTCTGCTCTGTGGAGATAGGGAGGATGACATGCTCGACACAACACTCTCGGATCAGGTGCAGGGGTTTCTGGACGATTTCGGGGCGGCCTTGTCCAAAGGTGATATCGATGCCGCCTGCGAGATGTTTCAGGACGATTGCTATTGGCGCGATCTGGTCAGCTTTACCTGGAACATCAAAACAGTCGAAGGTAAGGCGCAGGTTGCAGATATGCTCTCGCACCAGTTGGCCACAACCAAGCCAAACGGTTGGACAATAGCCGAAGGTGAAATGCCCACCGAGGATGGCGGCGTGACCACCGCATGGATCGAATTCGAGACCGAAGTGGCGCGTGGCTACGGGTTGATCCGCCTCAAGGATGGCAAGATATGGACCTTGCTGACCACGATGGTCGAGCTGAAAGGACATGAAGAGCCCAAAGGATTCAACCGTCCGCTGGGCGCCAAGCATGGGGCTGGCAAACACCGGACCACATGGGCCGAAGAACGAGCGCAGGAAGAGGCCGAACTGGGTTACGAGACCCAGCCCTACTGCGTTATCATCGGCGGCGGTCAGGGCGGTATCGCCATGGGTGCACGGCTGCGCCAACTTGGTGTTCCGACGATCATCATCGAACGGAATGACCGGCCCGGCGACAGTTGGCGCAATCGCTACAAATCCCTCTGCCTGCACGATCCGGTCTGGTACGACCATCTGCCCTATATCAAGTTCCCGGAAAACTGGCCCGTCTTCTCACCCAAAGACAAGATCGGTGACTGGCTTGAGATGTACACGAAGGTGATGGAGCTGAACTACTGGACGCGCACAACGGCCAAATCCGCCACCTTCGACGAAGACAAGGGTGAATGGACGATCATTGTGGACCGGGACGGTGAAGAGGTGGTGCTGAGGCCCAAGCAACTGATCATGGCCACAGGGATGTCCGGCAAGAAACGTATGCCCGACTTCCCCGGCATGGATGTGTTCAAGGGTGAGCAGGTTCATTCCTCGGAACATGACGGGCCAGACAGATGGTCGGGCAAGAAAGTCGTCGTGGTGGGGTCCAACAACTCAGCCCATGACATCTGCGCAGCGCTTTGGGAAAACGACGCCGACGTGACCATGGTGCAGCGGTCCTCGACCCATATCGTGCGCTCGGACAGTTTGATGGAGATCGGGCTGGGCGATCTCTATTCCGAACGCGCGGTGCAGTCTGGCATGACCACTGAAAAGGCCGATCTGATCTTTGCATCGCTGCCCTATCGCATTCTGCACGAGTTTCAGATTCCCGCCTATGCCGCGATGAAAGAGCAAGACAAAGAGTTCTACGACGGGCTGGAAAAGGCCGGGTTCTGGCTGGACTGGGGCGATGACGACAGCGGGCTGTTCATGAAATACCTGCGCCGCGGATCGGGCTATTACATCGATATCGGGGCCAGCCAGTTAATCATTGATGGCGAGATCAAGTTGAAACGCGGTCAGGTAACAGCGCTTGATGAAACCGGAGTAATCCTTGACGACGGAACACATCTGGATGCCGATTTGGTGGTCTATGCGACCGGGTACAATTCGATGAACGGCTGGGTCGCCGATCTGATGGGCCAGGATATGGCGGATCGGCTTGGAAAATGCTGGGGGCTGGGCTCTGACACGACCAAGGACCCGGGACCATGGGAAGGCGAGCAGCGTAACATGTGGAAGCCGACTCAGGTTTCAAACCTTTGGATGCATGGTGGAAACCTGCATCAGTCCCGACATTACTCACAGTTCCTGTCGTTGCAGATAAAGGCCCGGATGGAGGGTATCCCAACACCTGTCTATGACCTCCAAGAGGTGTACCATCTCAGTTAGATTGGCAGGAGTGAGACCTGCGCCTTAAAGAAAGGCCCCAAGCCGTCATCGCGGCTCGGGGCGTCTGGTCATCCGGCTAACCGTTCAAACAACCGTGCGACAGCCTCGGCGCCGGGATCGACGTGGCCGCGCAGTTGGTCGGCATTGATATAGGACGCGCGACCTGCCCGCGCCCGCAGCATCGTCGCGGTTTTGTCAGCACCTGCACGGGCAGCCACTGCCGCATCCGGCAACCCGCTTTCCAGTTTGTCCAGCGCGGGTTTCAACGCATCAATCATCGTTCGGTCGCCCGGTTGCGCGCCTCCGATTTCCTGCATACGGCTCAGACCAACGTGCAGGGAATCCCGCATCGTCTGACCGCTGGACGCCGCATCCCCAGCCGCCGCAAAGAAGATCGCCAGCAACACACCCGAAGACCCGCCCATGGTCTGGCTGAGCTCTTGCCCTATTGCGCGGTACAGCTGCGTGTGATCCGCCAGAGGCAACCTGTCCATCGCTGTGATCAAGGCGCGCGCGGCACCGGCCAGGGTCGAGCCCGTATCGCCATCCCCGGATTTGGCGTCCAGAGCGTTCAGGTCGGCCTCTGCCGCGATCAATATCTCGCAACAGCGGGTCAGGAAGGATCGGGTTTCGGGGTGATCGGACGCAAGCGGCTTGATTGGCTTAAGCCCATCCGGCAAATCCAGCACAGGCACCTCAACCACGGCGTTCACTCCGGGCCAGGCGCTCAGCGGGGTTTTGGCCTGCAACGCCATCAGATCCTCGGCCGGGGCCGGATAGATCGAAATCGAAAAGCCCCGCATTTCAAGGGACGTCATCATCGCCGCCGGTCCAACCATGTGGCTGATCTGAGGGCCGATGTCTGACTTCGCCAACTCATGCGCCAGAATGGACATCTCCAAAACCGACGCTCCACCGAGGTTGTTCAAAAGCGCCACATAGCGTTGATCCGGCTTCATGGTTGAGCTGAGTTTTTCGACCATCATCGCAATGGCCGTTTTCGCGTCCGAATAATCGACCTGTTCGATGCCTGCTTCGCCATGGATGCCCAGACCAAGCTCGGCCTTGCCCAATGGGATGCGATCCTCTTTTGGGGCACCCGGTACAGTGCAGGTATCAAGAGACATGCCGATGGATGACGTCCCCGCAATCACCCGCTCTGCAGCCGTGGTCACGGCATCCAGATCAGCGCCATTCTCGGCCAGCGCGCCGGCAATCTTGTGCACGAACAGCGTGCCCGCAACGCCGCGCGCCTGCGGCAGGTCCGGCAGGGCAACATCATCATCCACGATCACCATGTTCACGTTCAGGCCAAAGGCCCGGGCACGTTCCGCGGCAAGGCCAAAGTTCAGCCGATCTCCGGTATAGTTCTTTACGATCAGCAGGCACCCTGCCGGGCCTGTCACGGCCAAAATCCCAGCCAGAACCGCATCGACCGACGGCGAGGCGAACACATCACCGCAAACCGCAGCCGTCAGCATGCCCTCGCCAACGAAACCCGCATGAGCCGGCTCATGCCCCGATCCGCCGCCCGATACCAGCGCGACCTTGGATTTGTCCCAGTCGGTACGAACGACTACGCGGATATGCGGGTAACCATCCAACCGCGCCAGACGGCCCCCAGAGGTAGCGATCACGCCATCCACGGCCTCGGCGACGATGTCTTCTTTTTTGTTGATGAAGTGGGTCATGTCGGTCTCTTTCACTGAATCCGGGCGCCTGAGGCGTCAAAGAAAAATGGTTTATTGGGGGCGATCTTAACAATATCGCCTGACTTCAGCGGGGTATGTGCATCTGTGACCGTGATCAGATCGTGATCTTTGAAGGACAGATGCAGACGCGTCTGATCGCCCAGATGCTCGACCCGCGTCACAAGACTGTCCTGTCCATCGCCCTGCCCGATTTGCTCGGGGCGCAGACCGATGGATTTGGCCCCTGTTGGGGCGTGGCCAAAGATATCGGCGGGCAGGATATTGATCCGGGGCTGGCCCAAGCGGCTGGCCGCATAGATGCTGACAGGATCTTCGTAAATCTCGCGCGGGGTGCCGAACTGAACCAGCTTGCCGTGATCCAGAACACCCACATGGGTCGCCATGGTCATCGCTTCGATCTGGTCATGTGTCACATACAGCAGCGTCGCGCCGCTATCGGCCTGAATGCTTTTCAGTTCGACCCGCAAATCGGCGCGCAGTTTTGCGTCCAGCGAGCTGAGCGGTTCGTCCATCAGATAAACCTCGGGGTTACGTACAAGGGCGCGTCCGATAGAAACACGCTGCATTTCGCCGCCGGACAAGGCCGTCGCCTTGTTGTCCAGCTTATGCGCAATCTGCAACGTCTCGGCCACGCGCTGGACCTTTACCCTGATCTGATCCTCGGGGGTTTTCAGCAACGGCGAGCGCAGCGGGAAAGCCAGATTCTCATAGACCGTCAGATGCGGGTAGAGCGAGTATTGCTGGAACACCATGGCAATGTTGCGCTGTGCCGGGGTCAGCCCGTTCAGCGATTGGCCGTTCATCAACACGTCGCCCTTATCCGGTTTATCCAGTCCGGAAACCATGCGCAGTGTGGTTGTCTTGCCTGCGCCGGTCGGCCCAAGCAGGACGACAAAGGCCCCGTCCGGAATGGTCATCGACACGCCGTCCAACGCAACCGTATCGCCATAGGTTTTTGTCACATTGCGAAGCTCGACCTCAGCCATGATGCAGAACTCCCTCGTTTCCGGCGGACAACAGCGCCCTGCCCTTTTCGGTTTCAAACACGGTGATCGTGCGTTCATCGAAACGCAATCCGGTCTTCTCGCCCACCTCTGCGCGAGTGCTTGACGGGATACGCGCCTTGATTTCACCATTCGGCGTATCCAGCGTTACGATCTGCGTGGTGCCCAGATATTCTGTCGCCATCACCTCACCGCGGTAAGTCGCGCTGTCGTCCAGGTGTACATGTTCAGGCCGAACGCCCAGCGCCAGATCGCCACGCGCGCCACCATGTTGTTCGGGGATGCGGATTTGGCTGCCCCCCAGATCGACCGATTGGGTACCGCTGCCAACAATGCCATGAAAACTCAGGAAATTCATCGCTGGTGAACCGATGAAACTGGCCACGAACATCGTGGCGGGCCAGTCATAGATATCCTGCGGCACACCGAATTGTTCGACAACGCCGTGGTTCATGACCACGATCTTGTCGCCCATCTGCATCGCCTCCAACTGATCATGCGTCACGTAAACCGTGGTCGCCCCCATCCTGTCATGCAGGGCGCGCAGTTCCTCGGACATATGTTCGCGGAATTCTGCATCCAGCGCACCCAGAGGTTCATCCATGAAAAACGCCTTGGGGTCGCGCACGATGGCACGCCCCAGCGCCACGCGCTGGCGGTCGCCTCCAGACAGGCCGCCGACCGGTTTTTTCAGGATATCGGTGATCCCCAAAATCTGCGCGACCTCGTCCACCTTCTTTTTCACCTGTGCCTTGGGCATGCCCTGGCTCAGCAAAGGATAGCTGATGTTCTTGCCCACATTCATATGCGGGTAGAGCGCGAACATCTGGAACACAAAGGCAATATCGCGCTGGCTGGCGGGTTTCATACCCACCTCTTCGCCGTCGATGTAAATCTCTCCACTGGTGGGCAACTCAAGCCCCGCCATCATGCGCAAAGTCGTGGTCTTGCCGCAACCCGAAGGGCCAAGCAGCATGAAGAATTCGCCGTCTTCGATGGTGAAGCTTGAGGACTGCACGGCCGTAAACGTCCCGAAATCTTTGCGCACGTTTTCAATTCTGATCTGTGCCATGTGTTTACTCCGGGAAGTGGCTGACGATGATGAACATCACCGTGCCAATCAGCGTGACAATGAAGGAATAGGAGAACAGGGCCAGCACGAAAGGCTGCATCAGCATGATCACACCCAACGCGATAAGGATCGAGGCCACCATTTCCCAAGGACCACGGCGCAGCCGCAGCAGGCCGTTGATAAAGCTACTCATTTGCGTACCGCTCCGAATGTGATCCCACGCAACAGATGCTTGCGCAAAAGGATGGTGAAGACCATGACCGGCACCAGAAAGATCGTCGCCCCGGCGGCCACGGCGGGCCAGTCCTTGCCACCAACACCGATGATGGTCGGGATAAAGGGCGGCGCGGTTTGCGCAGTGCCCGAGGTTAGCAGGACAGCAAAAGCGTATTCGTTCCACGCAAAGATCAGGCAGAAGATCGCGGTTGAGGCGATACCGGTTGCGGCCTGAGGCAGCACCACTTTGTAGAAAGCCTGAAAGCGGGTGTATCCATCGATCAATGCGGCCTCTTCATACTCCACAGGGATCTCGTCGATGAACCCTTTTAGCAACCAGACCGAAAGGGACAGGTTGACCGCCGTGTACAGCAGGATCATGCCCAGATGCGTGTCGTTCAGCCCCAACTGCCGGAACATCAGAAAGATCGGGATCGCCACCGCAATCGGCGGCATCATCCGGGTCGACAGGATGAAAAACAGCAGATCATCCTTGAGCGGCACCCGGAACCGGCTGAACGCATAGGCCGCAGCAGTGCCCAGCACCATGCACAGGAAGGTCGAACCAAACCCGATGATGACCGAATTCAGAAACCGCTCGCCATAGCGCGATGCGCCGGTGATCACCTGCCCCTGCTCGCGCACCATTTCATCGTACCATGTCTCTGGTGGCGGCAGCGCGGCCAGATCTTCCTGGTTCAGGCGCGTGCGCTGGGTGAACAGGTTGACGTAGCCTTCCAGCGTCGGCTCGAACACGACTTTGGGCGGATAGGCGATTGAGTCCGCAGGGGATTTGAACCCGGTGGCGATGATCCACATCAGCGGCAGGATCGTGATGACCGCGTATAGTATCACGGCGGTACCTGCGACCCACTTCGTCCGGTTGGACGGCTCTGTGACTGAAAAGCTCATCTTTCTTTTACCTTGTTCAGGGCTTTGACGTAGATCGAAGCCAGTCCAAAGACGGTGACGAACAGGATGACCGCATAGGCCGAGGAATAGCCGGTGCGCCATTTCTCGAACGCTTCACGTTTGAGGTCGATCGAGGTCAGGGTGGTCGTGTTGCCCGGACCACCGCCGGTCAGCTGCACCACAAGGTCGAACATCTTGAAATTCTCGATGCCACGGAACAGCACGGCCAGCATCAGAAACGGCAGCGCCATCGGGATCGTGATCGTCCAGAACTGTCGCCATTTGCTGGCGCGGTCGCATTCCGCCGCCTCATAGATCGAGTCCGGGATAGACCGCAGACCCGCCAGACAGATCAGCATTACGAAGGGCGTCCACATCCATGTGTCGGCGATCACAATCGCCCAGGGGGCAAGGTTCACATCCCCGATCATCGAAAAGCTGGATGGATCACCACCGGTGAAGAACGTCACCACATAGTTGAACAGGCCGATCTGCGGCTGATACAGGAAGGTCCAGAAATTCCCTACGACGGCGGGGCTGAGCATCATCGGGAACACGATGATCGTGGTCCACATGTCGTTGCCCTTGAATTTCATGTTCAGCAGATAGGCCAGCGCAAAGCCGATCAGAACCTGCAAGACGATTGTCCAGATCAGGAAATGCGCGGTTGCCTGCATCGTCATCCACGTATCGCTATCGGTCAGGATACGCTCGTAGTTGCGCAGGCCGACAAAGTCGATTTCACGGTTGGGCCGGTTTACCTTGTAGTTGGTAAAGCTCAGCCGGATGGTCCAGATCAGCGGAAAGATGTTGACGGCCAGCAGCAGGAAGATGGACGGCGCAACGAAAATCCAGGCGATGGCCCGATCTGACAGCCCCCGCACTTTCCGGGCCATCGGCTCGGGCGTCGCGTCGGCGATCTTATCCATCGGAGTGTGTATCATGGTTTTGGTCCTTCATCGGCGGGCAGGCAGATGGCCACCGAAGTTGACGGATTGCTCCCGGTTGATGCGACACCAACCGGGAGAGGGAGAGCCGGGCCCGAGCAGAGACCCGACAGGAAGACAGGCTTAGATTTTGCCTTCGTCCTCGAAGGTCTCCGTCCAGTCGTCTACCAGACCATCCAGCGCCTCTTGCGCGGTGCCATTGCCCGCGATGACATAGTCATGCACCCGCTGCTGCATCGCCAGAAGCAATTCGGCATAGGCCGGTTCAGCCCAAAAATCCTTTACGATCGCCATCGAGTCGAGGAAGGTCTGCGCATAGGGCTGGCTGGTCGCGAAATCGGGATCTTCAACCACGGCCTTAAGGGCCGAATAGCCACCCAGTTCCCACCAGCGGGCCTGGATTTCGGGCTGCGCGAACCACTTAATGTATTCAAGGGCTGCGTCCTGCTTGTCCGAATAGGACACGACTGAAATCCCTTGCCCACCCAGCTGCGCAAACTGCCCATTCGGGCCTGCGGGATTCGGGAAGTAGCCGGATTTGCCGCCGCCCACGTTCGGGTCAGCCTCAACCCCCGGCCAGATGAAGGCAAAGTTCATCTGCAGGGCGACCTGACCGGATTTATAGGCGTCGATATTCTCACCCATGTACCAGTTCGATGAGCCCGGAGGCGTGGCTGTATCGTAGAGATCCTTGTAAAACTCAAGCCCCGCCACAGCGTCCTCGGAGTTTACAAAACCGTCCAACTCATAAGGGCTATCGGGATTTCCATATTCAAAACCGTAATTGTAGAGCGCATTCGTGACACCCATCGTGATGCCTTCGGATCCGCGCTCAGTATAGATTGCGGCGCCATAAACGGTTGTCCCGTCAATATCGCGCCCCTGGAAGAATTGCGCGATGTCTTTCAGTTCCTCCAAAGAGTTGGGAACATCCAGATCGCGACCGTATTTTTCCTTGAATTCGGCCTGTAGCTCGGGCCGTTCGAACCAGTCTTTGCGATAGGTCCACCCAACCACGTCCCCGAACGCCGGCAGAGCCCAATAGTTAGGGGTGTTTTTAGGCCATTCCGCGTACCCCGTGACAGTTGCCGGAATGAAGTCATCCATCGTGATGCCTTCGGCGTCGAAGAAATCGTTCAGTTTGACATAGTGCCCGTTTTCGGCACCGCCACCGATCCACTGACTGTCGCCGATCATCAGGTCGCACAGCTTGCCGCCCGAGTTCAGCTCATTCAGCATCCGGTCCGCAAAGTTGGGCCAGGGCACAAATTCAAAGTTCATACTGTGGCCGGATTTCTCTTCGAAATCCTTGCTCAACTCGATCAGAGCATTTGCCGGGTCCCATGACGCCCAGCACAGTGTCAGATCTTCGGCCTGTGCGGTCCCTGCCGCGCCCATCAATGCCACTGCAGCCACGGTGTGTTTCAAGTTCGCTTTCATCTGGTAGTTCCTCCCAACTGACCTGCGCCGATGTTTCAGGCGGCGACTCATTTGTGGGAGTATTGATATTTGAGGTACGTACCTCAGATCAAGACATTTCTGAGGCACGTACCTCAATTCACTTGCATGTCCCTTGTGTTTCAGCAAATACTCCCTTGGAATTCTAAGCAAAGATCACATCATGCGCCCGACAACCAAAGACCTGGCAAAAGCTGCAGGCGTCAGCCTTGCAACGGTCGACCGCGTTCTGAACGAACGCCCGGGCGTGCGAAAAAAGACGGTGGAGGCCGTCAATAAGGCGATCGAGGAAATCGGGTTCGTCCGCAACCTTTCAGCCGCCAACCTGGCCAAAAGCAAACACTACCGGTTTCAGTTCCTGCTACCTCGCCGCGGAGATTTGTTCATATCCGAATTGCGTGACCGTATTTCAGAAACCAACATGGGTCTGTCGGCTGAAGGCTTGGAAATTGCGCATCGGGAAATCTCTCAGGCAGATCCACATCTGATCGCGCAGACCTTGTTGAAGGTCAGACCGGAAGACGTGGACGGGATTGCGTTGATGGCGCCGGAATCTCCGCAAGTGCGCGACGCAACGATAAGACTGCAGGAAAAAGGCGTGCAGGTGGTTCACTTGATTTCCGGCCAGCGCAAATTGTCAGGGACCGATTTTGTGGGAATCGACAATCACGCAGCCGGTGCAACCGCTGCCCGTCTTTTGGGCCGCTTCATTTGCGGGCGTGAAGGGAAAATAGTGGTTGTGTCGGAAACGATGAACGCCCGCGACAGCCTCGAACGTCGTCGGGGCTTTGATCAGGTACTGACACGCGATTATCCAAATCTGATCGCCCTGCCCTCGCTGGAAACGCATGGGGACGAAACCCGCGCGCATGAGATTATTGCGAATACTCTGAACAACAATTCGGACATTGTCGCAGCTTACATCATGAGCTCCGAGGCCCGGACGCCTCTCGACGCTCTGCGCGAAAAAACCGACCCAAAAGAGCTTACGGTCGTCGCTCACGAGCTGACGCGGCGCACGCGCCAAGCTCTGCTGGCAGGTGAAGTGGATGCCCTGATCGTTCAAAACCCGGGCCACCTGGTACGCAGTTCGGTTCGGTTGCTACGGGCGCGCTGTGACAAGCGAGAGATCATGAGATCGCAAGAGCAGATCCGTATAGAAATCCTGATCCAGGAAAATCTCCTCCCGGCTCAGCACTCGGGCACAGCGAACGCCCCCTGATCCTAAGGCGCGCCGTACAGCTGTTCCGGCAACCACAGGACCAGCGAGGGCACGAAGGTCAGCAGAAGAAGAACACCCAGCAGCGGCACAAGGAACGGCAGGGTGGCGCGCACGCATTGCTCGAACGGCACCTTGGACACTCGGGACAGCACGAACAGCACCATTCCGACCGGCGGGGTCAACAGCCCCAGCATCAGGTTCAGGATGACGATGATACCCAGATGCACTGGATCAATGCCAAACTGCGCGGCCACGGGCATCAAGACCGGCACAAGGATCGAGATCGCGGCGATGGTCTCCATGAACAGGCCGACGATCAGAACAACCGCCATGATCAGCAGCAATACAACAGCCTTGCTGTCGGTGAAGGACAGCACGAATTCCGCAAAATGTGCGGCGACCTGATTGGCCGTCAAAATCCAAGCAAAGACCGACGCCGCGCCCACAATCATCATGATCGCCGCTGTTGTCTCGATGGTTTCCAGAGAAATCACCGCCAGTTTCCGAACGGTCAGGGTGCGATAGACCACTGTCCCAAGGATCAGCGCATAGGCGGCAGCCCCAATGGCCGCCTCGGTCGGAGTGAAAGCACCCGAGACGATGCCACCCACGATAATGACCGGAGTCATCAGCGGCAGAAAGGCCGCCTTGAACCGCGTTGCGATGACCGCAGGGCTAAAGCTCACGTCGCGCGGGTAATTCCGCGTGCGGGACATCCACCAGATCATTGCCGACAGCGCAGCGGCCATCAGCAGGCCCGGAACGATCCCGGCGACGAAAAGCTTGCCAATCGACACGGACGCCATGACGCCAAAGATCACCAAAGGCAGCGAGGGCGGAATGATCGGCCCGATGGTGGACGAGGCAGCCGTCACACCGACGCTGAAGTCATCGTCATAGCCCGCTTCGCGCATGGCCTTGATCTCAATCGCGCCAAGACCGCCCGCATCGGCAACCGCAGCGCCGGACATGCCGGCAAAGATGATGCTGGCGCCCACGTTCACATGCCCAAGCCCGCCATGCATCCAGCCGACAATGGCACGGGCAAACCCAAAGATTCGTGCGGTGATCCCAGCTGAGTTCATGAGTGCCCCGGCCAGAATGAAGAACGGGATCGCCAGCAGCGGGAAACTGTCCATGCCATTGACCATATTGTGCATCAACAACACAGGTGGCAGACCGGAATAGAGGATGTAGGCAAAGGAAGACATCGCCAGCGAAAACGCAATCGGCACGCGCAGCAGCATCAGGCCGAACAGCGTGACAAAAAGAATGATCAGGCCCATGTATCGCCCCCCTTTGCGATTTGTTTCAGCCGCGAGACGATTTGGTAGGCAACAACGCCCAGATTGCCGATCGCCAGTGCCAGAACGGCGATGTGCAGGTAGTATTTCGGAAACGGCAGCGAGACCATTTGCTGGAACGAGGTGCGCTGGATCAGTTCAAACGCCGACCAGATGATTACAGCAAACAGGACAATAGTGGCCATTAAGGCAAAAAGATGCACCCAACCGAGGCCCCGGCCGTAGTATTTGTCAACAAACTCCAGAACGATATGGCTACCCACGGCCTGACACCGGATTGCCCCGGCAAAGCCCAGCAGGATCAGCAGATACCGCGCGGCTTCTTCCGTCCAGGCGATGGAATCATTCAGAACGTAGCGCGTAAAGAACTGCAGGAACACCACACCGAACAACACCGCAAACAGCGCCAGCAAGCCATAATCCGGCACGGTGATACGATAGTCTCGGAAATGCGCATCGTCTTCTGCGGCCAGCGCGTCGAAATCAATCTCGGGCGGGGTCTCGGTCTGAGTCATCAGGCACACCTTCTGAATAGTGGTCGGACCCGGTGCAGAACCGGGCCCAACAGATTGGCTTATTCCTGAATCGCCTGCAGACGCTCAAAAGTCTCGGCATCCCACGGAACCGAGTCGCTGCTCAGCAGCGGTGCAACTGCGGCCATAAAGGGCGCACGATCCACTTCGTTGACGGTCACGCCCTGCTCGCGGAACCAGTCGGCCAGTTCGGCCTCGGATTGCACGATTTCATCCGACGTGGCCGACGCGGCCTCGGCCAGCGCGTCAATCAGCGCCTGACCGTCATCCCCCATCTTGCCCAGCGTCACGGGCGAAACCACAACGGCCAGCGAGTTGGTGATATGACCGGTCAGGTTGATGTTTGACTGCACCTCGTAGAACTTCTTGAACTGGATGGTGGGCAGCGGATTTTCCTGAGCATCCACAACGCCTTGCTGCAGGGCCAGATACACTTCGGCAAAGGCCATCGGCGTGGGGTTTGCACCCGTGGCTTCGGGGAACATCTGATAGGCTGGCGCATTCGGCGTGCGGATTTTCAGACCTTCCATGTCGCCCGGCGCAAGGATCGGCTTGTTCGAGGTGACATGGCGGGCGCCGTAATAGGTCATCGTCGCAATCGTGTTGCCCGAGATGTTCTTGTATTCATCCGCCATCTCGCCAAACAGGTCCGAATTCACATAGGCCTTCCAGTGATCGTAAGAGCGCATGGTGAATGGGTAATCCGAGATACTGATCGGACCATAGGACTGACCCAGAAACGCCACGCCGGTATAGATCGCATCGACCGTGCCCAGCGACAGCGCCTCGTTCAGCGCCGCTTCTTTGCCCAGTTGCGAGGCCGGGAACACTTCCATTTTGTAACGGCCATCTGTCTTTTCTTCGAGCAGTTCTGCCGCGCGGACAGCTGCGGCGTGATACGGGGTCGACGCCTCGTAAACATGGCCAAAGCGCAGTGTCTCTTGTGCCAATCCAGCCGTTGCGCTGAGCGCAACAATACAGGCGGCCCCAAAGGCCGTTTTGCCAAAGTTGAACATATTTTCCTCCATGTTTCTATGAAAACGCCCGTCGGTTTCTTGCGTCCGATCGGGCGGTCGGGGTTATTCCGCTGCCAATGGTTGTGAAAAGCGGAAATCTCTGAGTGTTTCGGGTTTGATTTCGATCGAAAAGCCCGGCTGCGTCGGAGCCATGTAAGCCCCGTTCCTCACCACGCAGGGGTCGACGAAGTGCTCGTGCAGGTGATCGACATACTCGATACGTTTGCTGTCTTTCTCGCCCGAGATCGCGACGTAATCGATCATCGACATGTGCTGCACATATTCGCACAGGCCCACGCCCCCGGCATGGGGCCAGACCGGCAGGTCGTATTTCGCGGCCATCAGCATCACGGCCAGCACCTCATTCAACCCGCCCATCCGGCAACTGTCGATCTGAACGATGTCAATCGCGCCTTCCTTGATGAACTGTTTGAACATGATCCGGTTCTGGCACATCTCGCCGGTTGCGACCTTGACCGGCGCAACACCTTCGCGGATCGCCTTGTGGCCGAACACGTCATCGGGACTGGTGGGTTCCTCGATAAAGAAGGGCCGCGCAAAGGACAGGGCCTTGACCCAATCGATGGCCTGATCGACCTCCCACACTTGATTGGCGTCGATCATGATGTTCATGTCTTCACCCAACACCTCGCGCGCGATTGTCAGGCGGCGGATGTCGTCGTCCAGATCGCGGCCAACCTTGAACTTGGTGTGGGTAAAACCGGCATCCTTGGCCTCCTGGCACAGGCGGCGCAGCTTGTCATCGGGATAGCCCAGCCACCCGGCCGAAGTCGTGTAGCAGGGATAGCCTTCGGCCCTCAGCGTGGCGATGCGGACGGCTTTGCCCGGCGCGGCGGCGCGCAGCATGGACAGCGCCTCATCCGGGGTGATCGCATCGGTGAGATAGCGGAAATCGATCAGGCGCACGATCTCTTCGGCGCTCATTTCGCTGACCAGTTGCCAGACGGGCTTGCCGGCCTCCTTGGCCCACAAATCCCACGCTGCATTGACCACAGCGCCGGTGGCCAGATGGATCGCACCCTTGTCCGGCCCGATCCAGCGCAGCTGGCTGTCGCCGGTGATATGGCGCCAGAACCGGCCCATATCCTCGGCGATCCAGTCCAATTCCAGCCCCTTGACCAAAGCCCCCAGCGCATGGATCGCGGCAACGCAGATTTCATTGCCGCGCCCGATGGTAAAGGTCAGCCCGTGGCCTTCGTGATCGCCATCGGTTTCCAGCACCACATAAGCTGCCGAGTAATCGGGATCGGGGTTCATTGCATCCGATCCGTCCAAACTCTCCGAGGTCGGAAAGCGCAGGTCTTCGGTCCGAATGCCCGTGATACGTGTCATTTACTGGCCTCAACCGCCTGACGCTGCACGCCCAACCCTTCGATGCCCAGCTCCATCCGGTCACCCGGTTTCAGGTAGGTCTGCGGCTTCTGCCCCATGCCAACCCCCGGAGGCGTGCCGGTCGAGATCACGTCGCCCGGCTGCAGCGACATGAACTGCGACAGGTGCGAAATGACGGTCGCCACGCCAAAATGCATCGTCTTGGTCGAGCCGTCCTGATAGCGATGCCCGTTCACCTCCAAGTACATCGGCAGGTTCTGCGGGTCCGCCACTTCATCCCGCGTTACCAGCCACGGGCCGATGGGGCCGAACGTATCCGCCGACTTGCCCTTGACCCACTGGCCAGAGCGGTGCAGCTGAAAGTCACGCTCGGACAGGTCATTGACCACGCAATAGCCCGCCACATGGTCCAGCGCGTCCTCTTCCGAGACGTATTTGGCCTCTTTTCCGATGACCACGCCCAGCTCGACCTCCCAATCGGTCTTGACCGAGTTGCGGGGGATTTCCACCGTGTCATCGGGGCCCATAATCGCCGAGGTGGCCTTGAAAAAGATCACCGGCTCCTCGGGCAGGGCCATGCCGGATTCAGCGGCGTGATCGGCATAGTTCAGACCGATGCAGATGAACTTGCCCACCTGCCCGACACAGGCTCCGATGCGGGGGTTGCCCTCGACCACCGGCAGGGTGGCCACATCCAGATCGCGCAGGCGCGCAAGGCTGTCATCGCTCAGCACATCACCTGCAATATCGCCCACAACACCGGAAAGATCGCGGATCGCGCCACTATCATCCAGAAGGCCGGGTTTTTCCTGTCCTGTCGTACCGTAACGCAGCAGTTTCATCAAAAGTCTCCTTGTTCAAACGGTCCAGCCGCCATCGATGGCAAAAGTCTGTCCGGTCGTGAATGCAGATTCGTCGCTGGCCAGATAAACCGCCAGCGCCGCGATTTCGTTGGCATCGCCGATACGCCCCATGGGCTGGCGCGCGATAAAGTCCTTTAGGGCCTGATCGTAATCACCCATCGCACGCAGGCGGTCATGCAGGCTGGGGCTGTCCACGGTTCCCGGACAGATCGCGTTGCAGCGGATGCCACGCGTCACAAAATCGGCTGCGATGGACTTGGTCAACCCAATCACCGACGCCTTCGAGGCGCAATACGAGAAACGGTTGGGCACCCCTTTGATCGACGAGGCCACCGACGACATGTTGACGATCGACCCGCCGCCATTCTCCAACATGCCCGGCAGCACCAGCTTGGCCAGACGGAACATCGCCTTAACGTTCAAGTCAAAGCTGAAATCCCACTGCGCCTCATCACAGTCCAGGATCGAGCCCGCGCCCACAAACCCCGCGCAGTTGAACAACACATCGAACGGACCGACCTGCGCCATCGCGCTGGCCACCGCGTCTGCATCGGTCACATCCAGCTTGAGCGCGGTCACACCGTCGATCTGCGCCAGCTCAGCCAGCATCGCGTCGTTGATGTCGCAGGCAATAACCTGCGCGCCCTCAGTGACGTATTTCTCGACGCTGGCGCGGCCAATGCCCTGACCCGCCGCCGTTACCAAAGCTTTCTTACCGGCCAAACGGCCCTGTGCATGCGTCATGTCATCCTCGGTCTTCGTATTTTCTGCCGCGCAACTCTCAGGCTTAACCTGGCGCGCGACGTTATTTTTAACACGTTTCGAAAAGCGGCGGCCCGGTCCTCCTTGCCCCTGCCCCATTCGGTAGCTCCCATTTTTCAATTCATATGCAAATCACAAATTCATTTGTAAATCAACATTGACTTTGTGCGGCTATCCGGAAGATGGTTTAAGAAGTCAATTCAAGCGCCGCTGAGGGAGAAAACCGTGGCTGAGACAGCGGACAAATATCGCGCGCCAGCCCTTGAAAAAGGGCTTGATATCATCGAGCTTTTATCATCCCACGGGGAAGGCGTTTCGCAGGGCGATATCGCGCGGGCACTTGACCGTTCACAAAGCGAGATTTACCGCATGCTGTCCACTCTGGTACGGCGCGGATATGTCATTCGTTCCAAAGACAACGACCTGTATTCGCTGAGCCTGAAAATGTACGCCGTATCTCAGCGGCACCCGCCGGTAGAACGTTTGCTCGAAGTCGCGACGCCGCGCATGAGGGCCGTGACCCGGCGCGCGTGGCAGTCCTGTCATTTGGGCATGGAAAGCAATGGTGACATCGTCATTGTCACTTCGGTCGCCGCCCCCGGAAACTGGGTTTTTTCGCTGCGTGTTGGCACCGTGGTCGGCTTGGGCAACACCGGCACCGGCCGCGTTTTGGCCGCGTTCCGAAGCGACGATGAAATCGAAGCCCTTCTCGACAGCCACCGGCTTGCGCAGGGCGAGCCCGAGATTGATCGGCCCGAATTCTTTGAGCACCTGGCCCGTATCCGCGAAGTGGGCTACGAACGGATGCCTTCGGCGACGGCCATCGGCGTTACGAACCTAGCCTACCCCGTCTTCAATCAGGAAGGCATGTCAATTTGCGTCATCAACTGCCCCTTTGTGGAGCGCATTGACCAGCTTGAGGTCCCCGACATCGAAGAAGTTCATGAGATGTACAAGGCGCTGGCTGACGAACTGACCGATTTCTACGCCGGTCGGTCGGCATAAGCTGTTTTTTCGAACGAATACCTAACCATTATGCGCGCGGCCAAGCCAGACGGTATCCGCCGGGTGAACAAGCGTTCCAAACTGTTTGGCGACAGCACCCAAAATGCAACAAGCCCGGACAATGCCGGGCTTGCTTTCAGTCTGTATCAGGCCCTATTCCGCCGCGTTGGCCGTGGTCGGAATATTCGCTGCTTCGCGCTTGCCATCATTATAGATCGCCTTGATCAGAGACACTGACATCAGCACCATGACCAACGAGAACGGAAGCGCCCCGATCACCATCGCCGTCTGAATGGCCGTCAGACCACCCACCAGCAACAGTGCGGCAACAACCGCCCCAAGTGCCACACCCCAGAAGATGATGTGCGGACGCGCTTTGGGTCCTTCATCGCCCGCCGCGTTGATAGTGTTGACGATCAGCACCGCCGAGTCCGCCGAGGTCACCAGATAGGTCATCAGCAGCACAACGATGATGACAGCCATCGCCCAGCCCAGAACCTCGCCCAGGATCAGGCCGGTCATCGCAAAGATCTTGTCACCATCCGTGGCGCCGAAAATCTCGCCATTGGCGCCGCCGTTCAGCTCCATCTCGATCGCGGTGCCACCAGCGAACGAGAACCAGACAAAGCACATGATCGCCGGAACGATCAGCGCGCCCAGAACGAACTCGCGAATGGAGCGTCCGCGCGAAATACGCGCCAGGAACAAGCCGACGAAGGGAGCAAACGCAACCCACCAAGCCCAGTAGAAGACCGACCAAGCCCCCTGCCAGCCTTCCAGATTGTCTGCCACACCGCCCGCTCCGTCACCGGAATAGACGCGGAACATCATGCCCGGCAAGGCGATCAGATATTCCCAGGTACCCAGGATCAGTGCCTGAAGACCGAACCATGTGGATCCGAAGATCATCAGGAAGGCCAGCAGGAAGATTGACAGACCCATGTTCAGGTTCGACAGCCATTTGATGCCCTTACCGACGCCGGACAGCGCCGACAGGGTCGACGCACCCATGATCACCACGATGGCGACGATGATTCCCAGCGACGAGGCGTTACCTTCACTGTTCAACAGCCAACTGCCGATGCCAATGCGGCTCATGCCTGCCACGAATTGCTCGACCCCAAAGCCCAGCGTCTGCGCCACGCCCAGAATGGTCGCAATCACGGCCACGATGTCGATCAGGCTGCCCAGAGGGCCAGACAGTTTGGACCCGAAAAGCGGCGTCAGCGCCGACCGGATGGTCAGCGGAAGGCCCCGGCGATAGGCAAAAAAGGCCAGCGCCAGACCGGCGATGGCGTAAGACGCCCAGGCCGAGAAGCCCCAATGCAGGTAAGAGTACTTATAGGCGTTCAGAAAGTTTTCCTCGGTCCCGCCTTCGACAATTCCCTGGATCACCTCGGGGTTGTTCTGAAAGTGATAGACCGGCTCGGCCACGGCCCATGTCAGCATGCCGACACCGATACCCGCGCCGAACATCATCGAGAACCACGAGAAATTTGAAAACTCGGGCTCATCCGTATCCTGCCCCAACTTTAGTCGGCCCGCGCTTGGCCAGATGGCCAGAACGATGCAGACGATTACGAACAAGGCCATCACATAGATGTACCACGTGCCAAAGTTCGACAGGATAAAGCTGTTGAACCCACTGAGCACGGCACCTGCCTGCTCGGGGAAGGCAACGGCCCAGATGACCAGAAGGCCCACAATGATCTTCGACGTTACCGTCACATCGACGCTGAACCCCGAATAAAAACCGCTATCTGCCGTCTTGATCGGCAGGTCGGTTAAGGGTGGTTTGATTGACATTTAGGTCCTCCCATGTCGTCAATTGAAGCGCGCGATTATCCTTTCACGCTGCTTGCCGTTTTGCCCGAAAGGTTTGACAACCCTACAGACTCTTTCATCCTTTCGCCGTTCACATCTTTGAGCGCGGGCGCCGTGCGAGTCTGGCACATGACGCATTTTCAGCCTTCCGCACTCGCTCCTTGACACATGAGTGGCAGACGCGCTCAGATCGCCCACGGCCAGGTTGGCTCTAGGCTTTGACTATAGAGACGAAGGATGAAACAGAAAAATTTATGACAAAAGTGCAAATATCTGATGGACGATAAAGGAAATTCCTATAGCCTTTTGGCCCGTAGTGCAGCCGACCTGTGCGCTTTCATGGTCGTGTGCCAACGGGGCCAGCTCTCAGCGGCAGCGCGTGACATGAAAGTTTCCCAGCCCAGTCTCAGCCAGCGTATCCGCAATCTGGAAACCGCGTTGGGCACAACCCTGTTCGAACGTACCGCGAAGGGCGTCACCTTGACCCGCGATGGCGACGCGCTGTACCGGCGGGTCAAGAATCCGATGGCCGAGCTGGCAAACAAGTTCAACACGCTTTCGAAAAACGGAAAGCAAGAGAGGGTGCTGATTTCATCAGATTTCGCGTTTGCGTATTTTTGGCTCTTGCCGCGCCTTCCGGCGATCCGCCAAAGCCTTGGCGATGTCGAGATCAGTATTCTCACTTCGGATCAACCGCGTCAGACGGCGGTGCACGAAACCGATTTGGTTGTCCATATGGCTAATCTGGACCAGATCGAGCCCGGCATGCAGTTGCTGTTCGAAGAGACAGTTGGAATTGTTTGCAGCCCTGCGTTCAAAAACGCAAATGCGCATATCAGATCCCCCGCCGACCTGAAGACTGCCTCACAATTGCTGCATCTTGTTCCACCTTCGCGCGATAGTGACTGGTGCACTTGGGAAGAATGGTTAAACGCCCAGAATGTAGACGCCACAGACATTGGGAAAGGCACAGTGTTCAACAATTACGAGATGGTGATCCGTGCCGCTCAGGATGGGCAGGGCATTGCATTAGCGTGGTACGGCCTGATTGACGATCTGGTTCGCGATGCCGAGTTAACCCCATTGCTGGAACAGACTTACAAAACGAAACGCGGGTATTTCATTACCACCGTCCGACCAGACGCCTCGCCCAAGCTGCGTGAGTTGCGTGACTGGATTCTTGGTGAAATCCGGGCGTGAGAACCAGATCGCCAGAGCGACCGTCTAAGTTAACCCCTAAGCCCGCATGCCAACCGCGACACGGAAGCGGACCGTAGGTGTTTTCGCCATGGCTCTTGTTAAGAAACCAGATGATGATCCGTGGTCCACTGCACGTTTTTCTCACCAACACGTCTTATGTGTTTGGTGGTTTTCTCAAACAGAATTCTTCCGCTGAGCTCGGCAATTGATTTTGGCAGGTTCTGAAGCCCTTGCTCTCTGGCAAAAACCATCAACATTCGCGACAGGCCCGAGACCAAAAGCTCCAAAACACGCAGGTTCATGTTTTCGACCAACGGCGGTGTCAGCGTCGTGATGTTTTGCAGCGCAGCTGGTGGCGACACGACGTCCGGTATGGCTCGTTCTTGACAGCACCGCAACCTAGGGAGCGAAGCAGCAAGAACACGTCCAGAGTTGGCCATCTGGACATCCCTCCGCCCAAAAAACGCTCATGGCCCCACTTGGTTTTCGGACGTTGACCCCCGCTGCGCGGTGAAAACCATTGCACCCTGAGCCGCAGAGCGTCTCATCAAAAACTGCACATCTTGGGCAGGGGAAATGCGTATTCGCCGGTCACATCTGGCGGCATGAAACATTTAACCACAGATACCTTGGCTTGGTGTGCCTTTGCGATTGCTTCGGTCATTCTTGCTGCGCAACCTGCGCAATGGCTTGTTCGAAGTTGGCTTAGCCCCGCCTACGGGTCGTACGGCTATGTTTATGTCCTGCTGATCGTTGGCCTTGCGGGGGCGAGCCTGCTGAGCGGACGACCGAACGGCACAAGCTCTCAGATACCGGCCATTGCCCTTTTGTTACTGGCAGCCTTGATCCGGTTTTTTGGGCAGGTCTTGGCGGTCAACATCCTCAGCGCACTCGCCCTTGCCTTGGATGTGTTTGCGCTGGTTGGAGTGTTGCATCTCAATCGGCGTCCCTTCGCACTGTCGCCCTTCTGGATGGCGGCGCTGTTCTTGTTTTCCCTCCCAACCGAAATGGTCTTGCAACGCACCCTTGGATTCCCGTTGCAAATGGTTTCAGCAGACGTGTCCTGCCGCATACTTAGCGCCCTGTATTCAGATATTGTCTGCGACGGGGTGCGCATCACCTTAGAACAACGGGATATTCTGGTGGACTTGCCGTGTTCTGGCGCGTCGGGGCTTTTGCTGTCGCTGGCTTTTGTGGTCACCCAAAACGCCGTGTTGAGACCGCGCTGGCAAGTTGGTGGCCTCAGCCTGCTGGCCGTGATCACTTGTGCCACTTTGGGCAATAGCCTGCGCATTTCGGTTCTGGCCGTTGGGCTTGCGCATGATCTGGATGTCATGGCCGAGCCATGGCACAGCCTTATCGGGCTGGGGACACTTGGCCTGACAATAGCACCTTTCGCACTGTTCTACCGCCCCCGCAATGCGGGGTCGCAAAAAGGCCGATCTCGGACCATACAGATGGCACTGCCAAAGCCCATCAAAGCGCTGGCCGGGGTTGCGTGTCTGATCAGCAGCGCGGCAATCGTTTCTCTCAAAGCCAACCCCGTGGATGTTTCGGGCAATGTGGTAACACCGAACCTGCCCGCACAAATCCACGGGCATCTCGCGCGATACGAGCCTCTGACCGCGATGGAGGCTTACTTCTTCGAAGCCTATGGCGGGCAGGCGCAGAAAGCTCAGTTTGGTCCACTGGGATTGAACGTTGTCAGCACCCGCGCACCGCTGCGGCATTTGCATGCTCCGGAAATCTGCCTGCGGGGCCTTGGCTACAAGGTTCGGTTTCTGGGCACGCGCTACGACGGGGTTCCCAGCGCCTATTACAAGGCCACCGGCCCGGACGGCAACCAGTGGCTGGTTGCGGTCAGCTACGTCTCACAAAACGGACATGTCACTCCCAGCGTTGGTGAGGCGATCTGGCGCTGGCTGAACGGCTCCGGCGGCACCTGGAGCAGCGTGCAAAGGATCACCCCATGGGCGCTGGACACAACGCTACGCGCGCAACTCGACGCTGCCACGATTGCAGCCCTGGACATTCAAACCATCAAAGGAACGGACATATGATACGCCACATTGCTTTTGTTTTTCTGCTACTGCCGGGAGTTGCGTCCGCTCAGCCTGACGACGAAATCGCCGGTCGGCTGGTCGGCAGCGGGGCAGCCGGTCAACTGGACCTGCCAATGCTGAAATCGGACCTGTCCGTGGATGTTCAGGGCGACATGGCAACCGTGCAGGTGCGACAGGTATTCGCAAACCCCTCGGACGTTCCGATCTCGGCGGAATACCTGTTCCCGCTTAACCAAAATGCTGCCGTCTACGCGATGCAGATGCAGGTCGGGGACGAAATTGTCGAGGCTCAGATTCAACAAAAACAGCGGGCAGAACAGACCTTTGAAACCGCAAAGCAAGACGGCAAGGCCGCAGCGCTTTTGACCCAGCACCGTCCCAATATGTTTACGCAGAAAGTTGCCAATCTGATGCCGGGGCAGCCGATTACGGTGACGCTCAGCTATGTGCAGGCCGTTCCCAAGATCGACGACGCGTATGAGCTGGTGCTGCCCCTGATCGTTGGACCGCGCTATCAGGGGGCCAAGGATTTCGACCCGATCTCCGACGACATTGTGTTGACGGATTTCGAAAACGAGGCCCTGGCCACCGCAACTCAGATCGATGGCTGGACGGTTGCCGAGCTGCCGCAATACCCGCAGGTTCCGCGTCTGTCGAACCCGGATGCAATTGAACCGGCACGCGTGTCGCTGGACCTGAACCTGCGCGGCGCGGTTCCGGTATCCAACCTCATAAGCGCGACCCACGATCTTGAGGTCGAGCGATCCGAAGGAGTATTGCGCGCAACATTTCAGGACGGGCGGGTGATCGATAACCGCGATCTTGTTCTGCGCTATGAACTTGGTGGCGATGAAACGACAGCCGGTGTTCTGGCCCATCACGATGAACAAGGCGGCTTTGTATCACTGCTGATCGAACCGCCGAAGGTCCCACAGCCAGATCAAATCACTGCACGGGAACTGGTCTTTGTTCTGGATACCTCGGGATCGATGGGCGGTGCGCCTCTGGATGCCAGCAAGCGCTTTATGGAAGCCGCATTAAAGGGTCTGCGCCCCGAGGATTACTTTCGCGTGATCCGGTTTTCTTCGAACGCCTCCGACTTCGCATCTCAGGCCGTTCCCGCCACGCGCGGCAATATCCGCTCTGGCTTGCGCTATGTGCAGGGCCTGCGCGCAGGGGGTGGCACCGAAATAGACAATGCCATCCGTCACGCTTTTGCAACGCGGCAACCCGAGAACACTTTGCGCATCGTCGTATTCCTCAGCGATGGCTACATCGGGCGTGAAGCGGATGTCATACGCACGATCCGGCACCAAATCGGAGACGCACGCATCTATGCCTTTGGCGTGGGCACGGCTGTCAATCGCTACCTTCTGGACGCGATGGCCGAGGAAGGCCGTGGCTATGCCCGCTATGTCGATCCGACACAGCGCGCCTCAGATGTCGCGGACACTCTGGCCCGCGATCTGAAATCGCCTGTGTTGACAGATATTTCCATTGATTGGGGCGGGCTGACTGTCAGCGAAGTGGTCCCCAAACAGATACCCGATCTGTTCGACGGCGGTTCGGTGCGGGTTCTGGCGCGCTACGAAGGCGGTGGGCCTGCCGACATCAAGATCAATGGCCTTGTGCAGGGCAGAAAGGCGCAGATGGCACTCTCAACAGTTCTGCCCACCGTGTCTGATCCCGAAGGTGACACGCATCAGGGTGCTGCGATCCCGCTGACATGGGCGCGGACCAAAATAGCCGATCTGGACCGGGCGATGGCCGTGC
Source organism: Ruegeria sp. BE1 (assembly GCF_056538885.1). Classification (NCBI taxonomy): domain Bacteria; kingdom Pseudomonadati; phylum Pseudomonadota; class Alphaproteobacteria; order Rhodobacterales; family Roseobacteraceae; genus Ruegeria; species Ruegeria sp. BE1. The sequence continues at coordinate 63,109 of NZ_JBQFTY010000001.1, read as the reverse complement.
AGGCGGGCAATCCCAAGACGCTTGAGGCGCAGATCACCGATCTTGGGTTGAAGTTCAATCTTCAGACGCGGTTCACCTCTTTTGTTGCGGTGTCAAAACAAGTTGTGAATGAAGGCGACGCGCCGGCAGGCACCACTAGGGTGGCCTTGCCTCAGGTAGCGGGCGTCGACGCCAATGCCTACCCCAAGACCGCGTTCAGCGGATCGTCCACACCTGAACCTCAGACGATTTTAGGGCTGATCGTCCTTGCAGCCCTGGGCGCACTGCGTTTGACCCGAGGGCGGAGGACCGCGGCATGAGGAACGTCCCTTACAAATTACGCACGGATGCCTGGTGGCTGAGCGATGATTTCAAATGGCACAGACCGCTGGTGCACGCCCCACTTGACCCAGCCAAGGGCAGTATGATCTCTGAACGTGACCTCGGTAAAACTTCTATGGCGGACCCATACTGTGAACACCATCCTGATCGTAGATGATGATGCCCGTATCCGCGATGTCGTTCGCTTTGCGCTGGAAGATTCCGGTTTTCAAACCACCGAGGCAGCCACCGGTCAAGCAGCGTTGGAGCAGTTTCGCAAAACCCCTGCTGATCTGGTTGTTCTGGATATCGGCATGCCTGACATGGACGGGTTAGAGGCCTGCAAGGAATTGCGCAAAAGCTCAACCGTGCCGATCCTGTTTCTGACGGCCCGGGATGATGAGATCGACCGCATCCTTGGGTTTCAGCTTGGTGGCGATGACTATGTGACCAAACCCTTTAGCCCGCGTGAACTGGTGCTGCGGATCAAGGCCATCCTTGCCCGCGCATCTGACACAAAATCTCCGGATGACGTGACAATCTTTCAGGACTTGCGGCTGGACCACAACGCACATCTCTGCCTCCTTGGGGATGCCGAGATGCAGCTGACCGGAATAGAGTTCTCGGTCCTGACGATCTTGGCCAAAACGCCAAACCGGGTCTATTCACGCACGCAACTGATCGAACTGGTCTATGGTCACAACACCTACCTGTCCGGGCGAACGGTCGATAGCCATATCCGCAATATCCGTCAAAAAGCGCGCGCTCTGGGTTATCCCGACATGATCCAGACCGTCCACGGAGTTGGCGTGAAACTGGGCGTCTGTCAGTGCTGAGCATCAAGCAAAAATGGCGGCCATCACTGGCGCTGGTCATTGCAATGGTCTGCATTGCTTTGGTGACGCTTCCGATCATCGGCGTCCTTGGGGCTCGTTTGTCCAGCAACCAGTTCGCGCGTGAGACTGAGCGCAGCCTGCTGTCTCAGGCAGTCATCTTTGCCGAGGTGTATGCTGCGGCTTTCTCGGAACTGCAGCCCGCGCCAGACGTTGGCCATCGCTTGTCACCCGAACAGATCAAGCGCCTGGAACAGGATTTTCACCCTATCCCACCCAGCTTGGACCTGCTGCGCGGTGCCGTCGCCCCACCCCGGCCCGAACCGGTTTCACCTGAGGACCCTCTCATCGCGCCGTACAAAGCAGTTTCGCGATCGCTGTCGCGGCTGGCAACATCGGCAAAAAAGACCACTCTTTCGGGTTATGTCTTCATGGATTACGCAGGTCAGGTCGTTGCCAGCAGCGGATCAGTCAGCGGGTCTTTTTCGCACGTCCCAGAGGTGTCTCAAGCCCTGTTGGGCCACACTGTTTCGGTGCTGCGGTATCGGGATGATTCCTCTGGGCAGCATGTGCTGAATTCGATCAGCCGGGATACGTCTTACCGTGTGTTTGTCGCCCATCCCGTGATCCTGGGCGACAGGGTCATCGGGGCCGTTTATCTTTCGCGTACGCCTATGGACCTGAGGAAGTTCCTGTTTCAAGAAAGGTTCACGCTGACCTCTGTTGCGGCATTCATGCTGTTATCTGCCATTGCGGTAGGTTGGATGTTGTGGCGCCTGATCTCGAAACCAATTGGTGATCTCAGCAGCCAAAGCCGGGATGTCGCCAGCGGGCTGAAACCGACACCGGACCCGGTGGAACACTATGGCGTGCAGGAACTGGCGGATCTGGGCCACAACGTCGTTTCGATGGCTGCGACCTTGTCGGAGCGGTCTGCCGCAATCGAGACCTACACGAGCCATGTCACGCATGAGCTGAAATCTCCGGTCACCGCAATTCTCGGTGCAGCTGAGCTGCTGTCGGACGGGCCTTCTGCAGTATCCGGAGAGCGCAATCAGAAACTGGTTCAAAACATTCAGGAAGAAGGTTTGCGCATGAACGCTTTGCTGGTGCGTCTGCGCGAACTGGCGCGGGCCAGTATTCAGTCCGATCCGACACCGACGCCACTTACGGATATTGTACAAGCTGCATCTGCCGAGTTTTCGGAATGCGAAGTCGAGTTGCATGCCCCACCGGAAACCCAGCTGCCTTTGTCCAAAGCCCAGGGGCAGATTGTTTTGCACCATCTCTTGCAAAACGCGTTCCAGAACGGCGCAACGCGCGTCGACATACGCTTTGACGCGGCTTCGAACAGCCTGATTGTCGCCGACAACGGTAAGGGGATATCCGCGCGAAACAGTGCGCGTATTACTGACCCCTTCTTCACAACCAGACGGGATCAGGGTGGTACTGGTTTGGGCCTGTCCATTGTCGCGGCTGTACTGAATCGGGCGGACGCTGTGATCGAAGTCATGACGCCAAAGCAAGGCGCGAGTTTTCGGATAAGGTTCTGAGTCTTTTTGAGGCACCAACACAGCCTCTGCGATCAGGTGCACATCGCTAATCAGGTTGGAACCGATAATCGTGGCAGAGCCGGTTGGTTTTAACCATGCGACCTGTCCCACCAAACGAAGGAAGCCGCTGCTTGTAAATTTCCGGTTTTGGGAAGCTGCGTGGCTGCAGCGGGTGGCCTTGGGCCGGGCCTATATTGCGTCGGCTCTGAGGACTGAAAAAGCGTTCTATACGGCCATTGGTAGAGCCGCTTCAAAAGAACAAACTCAAGACGCTGAGCTTGAGGCGTTTTTACGAATCTTGAATATGTGGCATGCTCTGCCGGGGGCTATGCCAGACAAATTCAGATTTGGCGCCTGTGGCCTGGGAGGAGCCAGCTATGAACCTGAGACCTGACCCGACTTTTCATGCGACACCGAAGCTTGCTATGGAAGCGCCAGCGGAAACGCTCGCCTTCACATTGATGCTCAGCCCGGACGGCTCACAGCCGGATGGTCTGGCCGTCGTAGATGTTGATCCGAAATCGAAGACCTACAGCCAAATCGTCCATCAACTCATTATGCCCAACAAAGGTGATGAGTTTCATCACTTTGGCTGGAACGCGTGCTCTTCTGCACTTTCGCCCCTGACAGGGCATGCCTTTCTGGAACGCAGGTATCTGATCGTACCGGGTATTCGGTCCTCGCGCATTTACGTGATCGACGTGAAGGAACCTCTGAAGGCGAAGATTCACAAGATCATCGAACCCGAAGAGGTGTTCGCCAAAACGGGTTATTCCCGCCCACACACAATCCACTGCGGTCCCGAAGGGATTTATGTTTCAACGCTTGGCGGAGGCGGCAAAGACGGCACGGATGGCCCTCCGGGCATCTTCATCATGGATTGCGAGACCTTTGATATTCTTGGCCGTTACGAAATGGACCGCGGTGAACAGGACAAGCACTATGACTTTTGGTGGAACCTTCCACGCGACTACATGGTAAGTTCTGAATGGGGGCTGCCGCCACAGTTTGAAAACGGGATTGTGGCCGAGGATCTGTTGTCCAACAAATACGGGCACAAGATCCATTTCTGGAACCTGCGCGAACGCCGCAACGTTCAAACCATAGACTTGGGTGAAAATCACCAGATGGCCTTGGAAATCAGGCCTGCCCATGATCCGGCAAAAGACTATGGCTTTTGCGGTGTCGTCGTGGACACCACAAATCTGCAAGGCGCGATTTTCACATGGTGGCAGAAGGATGACGGGACTTTCGAGGCAAAAAAGACGATCACGATTGATCCCCGGCCAGAAAAGGCTGAAAACCTTCCGCCGCTGTTGCAGGGCTTTGAAGCTGTCCCTCCATTGGTCACCGATATCGACCTGAGCCTGGACGACAAGTATCTCTACGTCGCGTGCTGGGGTCAGGGCGAAATGCATCAGTATGATGTGTCCGACCCGATGAATCCCAAGCTGACAGGCAAGGTCGAACTTGGCGGGATTGCGCGCGGTGCGAAACATCCTAACGGCAAGGATTTTGTTTACGGCCCCCAGATGGTCGAGATCAGCCGCGACGGTAAGCGGGTCTATTGGACCAACTCGCTGTATTCTACGTGGGATGATCAGTTCTACCCAGACGATGAGGGCGGACAGATGGTCATGGCCAATGTCGGAGAAAACGGTGGTCTGGAACTGGACAAGGATTTCTTTGTCGAGTTTCCCAAAGGCTACCGCAGCCACCAGATCCGCCTGGAAGGCGGAGACTGCTCAACCGATAGCTTCTGCTATCCTTCCGTCTGACGCGTGGACGGATTAGATACGGCAACAGCCCTTTGGTGGGCTGTTGTCGCCTCAGGCATATACCACGGGGTCAATCCGGGCATGGGTTGGCCTCTGGCGGTGTCTGCGGCGCTGATGGACAAAAGCCGCAACAGTCTGTTCAGGGCATTGATCGCTTTGGCAGCCGGGCATCTGGTTGCGATGGGCGCCATTCTTTTCCCCTTCACTGCGCTGCTCTTTCTGGCCGAATGGCAGCGTGAGATTCAGATTTTCGCGGCCTTTCTCGTGATCGGCCTGGGCGTCTACCTGTTGTTCAACCGTCGCCATCCAAGGATTCTTGCGCGGGTGCCTCCGTCGCGGCTTGCGCTCTGGTCGTTTTTGGCCGCGATGGCACATGGTGCAGGGCTGATGTTGGTCCCAATCTACCTGGGCATCTGTCGCACGATAGCCACTGACGCAGGCCACGCGGCGGCGGCCAATCTGATGACTGGAAACGCCAAAATCGCTGTTGGTGTCGCATTGGCCCACACCTTGGCCATGACAGCCTCAGGCGGCCTGCTTGCGTTCGGCGTGTATCATTGGCTGGGCTTGCGGTTTCTCTCAAAAGGGTGGTTCAACTTGGACATAGTTTGGGCGCTGAGCTTGATCCTTGTGGGGTCGATCTCGTTGTTGCTCACTCATTAAGCTGCCAAGCTGAGTTGCAGGGTCGAATAATCCGTAACGCGACTTCTCAGCCGCGTTTGGTTGTAGGGTTGCTGTGTTCGCACAGCGGACCTCAGGAAACGCTTGAGTTTGCCCGCACTGCAGCGTGACCGCACAAGTCGGATGACCGGCCTGTGCCACCCTTTGGCGGCGACTCAACGGCTTTGTATTTCAATGGCTTAACCCCCTAATCGATACATTGGGTGAAAAGGCAATTCGGCATTGATTGGCAGTAACCAGAATAAAAAAGGCCGGTCGACAGACCAGCCTTTAAGGGAGCATGCGGTGTTGATCAGCAACCGACTAAAACCGCCACTCGTAGGATGCCCAGGCCGCCTGAGTTGACACATCGGCGCCGAGGGTCGACCGGGCCTCAAGGTTCAAGGTGCCACCGTGATCAAAGTCCATTTGGTAACTCAGGCCAACCTCGCCAAAGGTTTCATTGCCGCTACCACCAGACGCCAAAACAAGCGTATTGCCGAAGATTGTCACATCAACCGCAGACGGCGCATCCGCGTCACGGTGAACGGCAGCGACCGATGCTGATAGCACTCCGCCTGCTACAGACGTCGAATAGCTTCCGCCCAACCGTGTTTCACTGAAATTGACGTCTCGCTCTCCGACCGTCGCATTGGCGGGCGCACCCGTTTCAGTGTATCCGTCCAAGTCCTGGCGACCATAGAGGAAGCTCGCCCGGGGCGTGATTACAGCACCGTTTTCCAGCGCATAGTCCCGCTGCGCCACAACCAGAGCCGTAAGCATGTTGCTGGAATAGTCGGCGTCTGCATCGGAACCTTCAATGGCGCGCGTTTCTTTGTGGTCAAGATGACCGTACCCCAGCCCAAAACTCAGATCGGCAAACCCGAAGTTCTGGGCGACTATACCACTGAGAAAAACGCCGGATGTGTCGAAGGATGCAGTGCCAAAGGACCCATTATTTTCAAGGTAGCTGGCCCCAAACCCATATCGCAGACCTGCCCCCAGGTCGCGCGTCACGCCTGCGCTGACGCTCCACATGTTCGAGGACAAAGCTGCCGTGTCCGACCCCGCGTCCGCGTCACTTTGGCTGCCGCTGATCAGGAAATAGGGGCGGGTTTCTTCGATCAGACCGCTCCCTCTTGTACCGGGCGCGGTTCCTTCAGCGTTGCTCAGGCCAGAGGCCCCCTGCACCTGACGGGCAAGGTCATAGGACAAGCCTGCAATTTCAAAGGATTGGTTCAGGTTCGGTTGAACCTCGTCTGCATCAAAAGAGGCGTAGACGGGCGCTGCACCGCCTTCGCCGTCCACAAACCAGCCCTGGCCGGGATCGGTGACGCGGGTGGTAAACGTACCCTGCGCGGTGTCGTCGTCCTGAAATTGGTAGACCACTCTGCCACCTGTGTTTGTCAGGTTGACGTCGTGGTCGCTGACCCTGAGTGTTCCGTCGATATCCGCGGTCGTCTCGACGTTCAGCGTGCCGCCGCCATCGCCCAAAAACACCGCATAGCTTTCGCCAGAGGACGTGGCCGAGATATCACCGGTTATGTTGACGGTGCCCTCTGCAACATCGACATAGAGACCATGCGCTTCGGCAACGGGGCCATGCGCTTCGGCAACGGGGCCATCCGCTGATACTTCAATCGCGCCGCTATGCGTTATCACGCCGTCAGATGACAGCTGTTCAGCAAAAATCCCGATTGCGACGGCATTTTCTTCTGCGGATGCTGAGACGTTGATGTTGCCACTGTTTTCCAGGGTTCCATTGACGTCATCGGCATCAATCCCCAGCGCAACCGTATCCAGCGCAGATCGCGTGGTTGCGCTGACCGCGATTGAGCCGCTGTTGCTGAAGGTCCCCCCGGTCAGGATAGTGTTTGGTTCGATGCCCACAGCCTCTGCCTGCGACGCGCCATCCACATCAAGCGATACCGTTACATTGCCGGAGTTTTGAAAGCTTCCGCCAATGTCGGTTATGTCTATCCCGTAGGCAGAGGCGATGGCCACGCTCTGAACTGTTGCCCCGACCCGGATCGCTCCGGCATTGGAAAAGGAACCGGTTGAAGAGATGTCGCCCAGATCCAGACCAAAAGCTTCGGCGACAAACCCGCCCTGAGTTTGCAAAGCAATATCTATGTAGCCAGAGTTTGAGAATGCGCCGTCGACGTCACCTCCTTCTACGCCAAACGCCGAGGTGACAAATGCCCCGCGTGATTCAACTGCGACAGAGACCGTCCCCGAATTCGAAAACGAACCACCGTCGGCAAGCACATCCATTTGGACCCCGGCACCATAGGCGGACGAAGACCTGCCGATGGTGCTGACCTGAATCGCGCCCGAGTTGCTGACGCTACCGGTGATGTCATTGATTTCCAGGCCCGCCGCATTGGCAGATGAGGTTCCGACTGCTGCGACTGTGATGGCCGCCGAGTTATGGAACTGACCCGTGACATCATCCATTTCGATGCCATCCGCGAAGGCAAAAGCGCCTTCTGCGTAGGCCTGTATCGCGCCTGAATTTGTGACCTGCCCGGTCAGATCGTTCATGTCGATCCCATTTGCATGTGCCGATGACCCGGCAACGGCACGAACCTGAATGACACCGGTGTTTTCGAGTGTACCCGATACGTCCCGCAGATTGATGCCCTCTGCAAATGCACTGGTTCCATCTGCCATCGCGGCAATCGTACCCGAGTTCATCAACTTGCCCGAAACAACACCGACATTGATGCCAACGGCAGCTGCCGACGACGTGGCCGAGGCGGAAACCGTCAGGTTGCCGGAATTCTGCAACCGGCCCGAGATATTGCCGACCCCAATTGCCTGGACATTGGCCTGTGTCGCATTGCTGGCGCTGATGCTGATCGAGCCGCTGTTCAGCAGGGCACCGGAAACCGAGTTCGCCGAGATACCTTCGACACGCGCATCGGATCCGTCAGTGTTGATTGCGATTGTACCGCTATTGGTCACGGACCCGGCGATATTCGACATGCGAAAGCCGCTGACCTCGATGCTGGAACCCTGCACTTTCATTTGGATTGTGCCCGAATTCGTCAGACTGCCCGTGACATCCCGGGTGTCGATCCCGTAGGCTGTCGCGTGGCTTGTGGCAGAGACCGTCAGATCCAGTGTACCCGAGTTGTTCAGCGTACCCGCGACGTTTTGGGCGACAATGCCATAGGCTTCACCGCTGGATGCGTTCAGGGCGCTGACCGTGAGCCCCCCGGAATTGCTCAGAATCCCTGAACTGCCGATGTCCTGCACCAAAATGCCCTGTGCGTCCGGGCTGTCCCCGGTCGCAGTGACTGTCATCGTGCCATTGTTTTGCAGTGTCCCGGTCAAGTCGCCGGCTTCGATACCTATGGCATTCGCGCCCGACGACGCGATGGCTGAAACAGTCAGCGTGCCGGTGTTTGTGACGCTTCCGCTTACGTCATCGACCAGAATCCCGATTGCTTTTGCACTTCCGCTTGTGGCTTCGGCCCGGGCGGAAATGCTGCCGCTGTTTGACAGAGAGCCATCAATGTGGCTGGCCCAGATCCCGCGGGCACCTGCGCTTGTGACACCATCCGCCCTTACGTCCAGCGTGCCTGTGTTCGTCACAGTTCCCGACACATCAACAAAGTTCAACGCATCGGCAAAAGCGCTGCTTGCATTGGCAATCGCCTGAACACTCACTGTACCGCTGTTGGCAAATGTGCCGGCACTGGCAATGTCCCCAACGTCAAACCCATCGACACTGACCCTTGAGCCGTTGGCCACCCCGTTCAGAGCTCCGGTATTGTTCACCGATCCGGTGATGCCACTGCCGCCGTCGCTGACCTCTATGATATCGAAAAAAGCGCTGCCATTCGCTGTGTTGACGCCAACCGTCAGGGCGCCGCTGTTTTCCAAATGACCCGAAAGTCTCAGAACTTCGATGACGTCGGCGTTTGCGTTTGTGCCGCCGCTAATCTGTACAGTGACTGCTCCGGTGTTGTTCAGGCGTCCCGAAAGATCGTTTATCTCGATCCCGTCTCCACCTGCATTTCCGGTCAAACTTGACGCGGCAACGTGGACAGGCCCTGAGTTGACGACCTGACCGGCAGCCTGATCGACCTGAATACCATCGGCATTGGCGCTAAAACCGTCGGTCGAGGCCGTAACCGCGATGCTGCCCGTGTTTTTTAGTGTCCCGTCTACGCTGGTTGACCGGATACCATCTGCCGCTACCCGGCTGCTTGCGTCGGCATTGACCTCAATCGTGCCTGAGTTGGACAGCGATCCGGCCACAGCACCCGTCTGAATGCCGGCAGCCGTCGCGAAGGTCAGCGCAGAGTTTTCTATGCGGATTGTGCCGGTGTTTTGCAGGGCGCCGGTAACGTCATCCTGAATATCGATCCCCTTCAAATTCGCGGAATCGCCAAGGGCTGCGCCCATTGTGACCGTGCCCGAGTTCAAAACCGAACCGGACAGGTTCCCGTTTATGTCAATTCCGGCGCGGGTCCGGTTCAGCCCTTCCGGTGCCGACAACAGCCCGTCATTGGTCAGGTCGCTGGTGTAATCCGGCACGTTGACGACGACCAGGCCCGGCCCCGACAGAGGGTCTGCTGTGATCGATCCGGTATCTGTGATCGTAATGTCCTGATCCAAAGCGCTGACCAAGGGGGTGGTTTGCGCGGTCGAGACGACCTGGGCGCTGCCGCTGCCAACCGACAGCGCCACAACGGACACTGTGCTTAGAAAAAGCGAGGGCGCGATGCTGGCGACCCTACCTTTGAATTTCGTCAAACGACCACTGCGCGCAAACGCGCGTTTCTTCTGCTCGGTCAGCATAAAACCCCGCCTCACCTGGCTATGTTTCCATTCCCCGTGCCCTCGGTTTGCCCCGAAGTGCACCCTAATTGCGTTCCTGTATTAGGCATGCGCAAGGCAGCGGTTAAAGGACGAATAGAGGCAGGATTATGGCTGAGACAGCACTTTAGAACTTTAGTTTATGCTTATTTCGTTGGCTCTTGCGCCATTTTGAGACGTAATGCCTGCAATCGGCTGGATTTGCCGCCGAACACCACCAAGACCGTCATGCAACAGACCCGCCATCGGTCAGGTCTTCCAGCAGCGCGCTCAGGAGTTGGGCTTTCCCGGCATACCCTGATTTCTTGTAGATCGCGTTGGTCTGAGCCTTGATCGTGCCTTCCTTGGCGTTGCGAATCTCGGCCATTTCTGCGGTTGAGCATCCCTTGATCAAAAGCCGGGTCACTTCGCGTTCGGCATCCGAAAAAGACCATTCTTCGAAATAGGCATTCAACAGGTCCTCGAACGCGCCGGACGCGCGGGCAATCTTGTCCTCCAAGGTCTCCTGATAGCGGCGCATTTTCAGGACCTCATTCCCCAACACCATGATCGCACCGAACAGGGACAGCATGATCAGCACTTCCCAGACGTGGATGTCATCCCATTCATCGATCCAGGCCACACCCATCGCTTCGCCAATATCTTCAAACAGCATTACGCAAGCGCAAAACAGAGAGGCGAAGAACGAGAAAGTCAGACGTTTTTTCGAAGGCATCAGAGGAACCAAGGCAGTTGAGAAGTGTCGCGGCTGCCTATGTAAAACCTGAAAAGCGCGCAAGCCCTTGAATGGCATTGTGCTCAACATTCGGGCTTTATGTCTTCACTAAAAACCTCGGTCATTCCTATAGCGCCACCCGCTTCGAGGGAAAAACACGGTAGTCTGCAAATCAAATTCAGATTTCACTAAGTGGCTTGATTCGCGCGCGCGGTGGGAACATCACTAGGCGTTATGGCTCTGCGAAGACAGCATTTTCCATGGTGCATGCACGCCCTTTGTTGAGGGCACCCCTTTCACTCCCGCAATAGCGACGAATGACACCTTTTCGCTATTGCCAGTTCTCGTGGGGCGACAAAGCGCAGACAAAAGCCATTCATAGTAAGGTCGCAAGTAGTGGCATCGTCCGCGTTCCGCAAATTCGATCGATTTGTTTGCACTTGCGGCACATGTCCCAATAGTGGGCTGTAGCCACTGCATCTCAACTGATCGATGACGGACAGCAAAAGACCACCTACGAAGACTGCCCACTTATTTAGACTTCAACGGTTCCCGAGATTGCCAAGATATCGCACCGTGCGGCCCATCTTTGTATGTCCGAGCAAGAATTGAACTGCTCTCAGATCGCCGGTCTTTTGTTAAGTGTTTGAAACCATGGTTCTGCGCATCGAATGCGTGCCGCAGTCGCTCGGCTCCAAGCCAATAGATTTGACCCAATCGCGAACAAGCTGAGCGCAATGACGTATAGATATATTCTGGCGCTCATGGGAGTCTTCTGGCCAGAAGCAGTCGGGCCCGACCATTGGGGACTCCTCCATCCATCTCGCGAGCAATTTCCCGGTGCCTTCAGTGATCTCGAACCGAACAGGCTATTGTGTTTTGCTCTGCATTACCGATGTGCGTTCTTTGACCTGACCGGCGGCGTAGACATCGGCTACCGTCGGCTTGGGCCTTGTCTTGAAATCCACGCTGAAACGGCTGTTTGCAGTCCGGCTCCTCAGATACTTCACGACACGCTTACCGGATTGGCAGAGTATAAGATCCGGGCATTGTTGTTGCGTTGCGCCATCAGTTTCAGAAACCTCGCACCGAAGTAAGCGCTGAAAAGGTCAGCGTTGTCCGCTTCGCGGTCTACGGAGAGCAATGAAACGAGCGACGGATTCCGCAACCATTGGATGTTTGATGATGCGATGGCAGTTTTCGAGAATCCTTGAAGCGGTTCTAGGTGAAGTGATCTCTTGTTGAGTGATGGCCGTTCATTGGAACGAGCACGAAAGGTTGCCTCGCGGACAGAGCCGCAGTTCACTTTCTGGACTGTGCTGACGCAGCATATCTTAGCAGTCTTGGCACACATCTTGTTGCCATGCAGCGCATGTCACCGAAACAGTCGTTAACTCGCCCCAATTTGGACCTAACTAACACCTCACCTTTGCTGTTGGTGGCGCAGGCGTTCGTGACGCGGGACAAATCAGACGTACACGTTCTAGGGTCGAACCACCACAACAAGCGCTGTCTAGCTATTCGTGCAAGGTATGGAGTGCACTTGTTGGGCTCAAACCAACCAATGAGGCCAATCACCAATACGCGACTTACTGTTGATGTACCTTCGCCATTGCCTCATAGAGGCAATACGCTGGGTGCATATTGGGCCACGCGCGCAGAGGGCAGGCTGCGAAAGCCAAAAGAAGGACCCTCGTGACTATCACTAGGAAAGCGACACTTGTGACGGATCCCATGTCACCCCAATCTCTGGACGAAGGCGCCGGACCAGCGGCGATAGGCTCGACCGGCTTGCGCATCATAAAGCGCACAGCGTTATTCCTGCTGGGCCCTGTTTACTTCCTTTACGTTGCGTTTGTACCCTTGCTTTGTGCAAAACGGCGAGGCTTTCGCGGCTGGTATTGGCGGCTGGTCAAACGTGCCTGTTCGCGGCTTTTGTGGCTGCTGAGCATCCGAACTGAGATGACACAGGAAGAAGTGGCAATGTTGGCAGCTGACACCGGCAGCATCATTGTGATCAACCACCGCAGCCACCTGGATGGCTTCGCCCTGATGGATGCTTTGCCGGACGCCAAGTGGATCACCTTTGCCGCCAAAAAGGAACTTTGTGACGCGGCCCTTTTGCGCCGCGGGTTCAAAGGCGCCGGGCTTGTTGAAGTTGACCGCAGGAGCGGCCGTGTAGCGCTTGAAACACTTACTGCCGCCATCCACGGAATGCCTGCACGATGCTCTGTCGTGCTGTTTCCCGAGGGCACGCGCACCCGGTCCGAAAGTCTTGGCGCATTCAAGGCAGGTGCCGTATTGGCCGCGCGCAGTACGGGTAGGACAATCCGGCCGATCGTCATTCACGATTCCGATCGCTTGTTACCTCGCGGCAAACACCTGCCTAAAAGTGGAACGATCCGGGTCGAGGTTTTGCCGTCATTCGAATGCGATCCGTCCGCTTCTGTAGACGAGGATGTGTCTAGATTGAGAAATGCGATGATGGTCGTTTTCGATGATAGGGTACGACGTTAACCATCTAGGAGACGCTATTTTCATGCCAGTAGATCGACTGGATCGATAGCCTTCATTGACCGCTTTGCGTATACAATAGCCATTCCGATACTGCGCAGCGTTTTGCAACTTGGGCTCTCCGCCGACATTTTCTGAAACACGTCATCGTGCAGATCTGCAGCTCAATCCCTATTTCGTTGCATGAGGGCTTTTCTACCTGGCCCGCCATTTTATGCTGAGATTACACCCTGCTCTGGTCGCACTATGACTGTTGGGTCGAGTTTGTGTCATGATATACAACAAGATACCAATGGCGGACCGAGGAGGATTCGAACCCCCGACCCCTTGATTCGTAGTCAAGTACTCTATCCAGCTGAGCTATCGGTCCGCGTTGGTGAGGCGGTGTTTAGACCTACCCCGAAGGACGTGCAAGTCGATTCTGCAAAAATATTTTAAAAAGTCACGTCGCCCCGCGGGAGCCTTATTTCAAAGGTCGTTCCCTGCGGCCCTGTCTCGGCCAGAACCAGATCGCCGCCGTGCCCGCGCACCAGTTCCTGTGAAATCGCCAGACCAAGACCCGAGCCGCCTTTGCGCACGCCGCCCTGGAACGGAGTAAACAGATTCTCGCGCGCTTTAGGGGGCAATCCGGGGCCATTGTCCCTGATTTCCAGGCACCAGTCGTTTTCATAGGTACAGCCTGCAATCGTGATCTTGCCCGGCTTGCCGGACGCCACAAGGGCCTGGCGCGCGTTGCGTACAAGGTTCATCATCACCCGGAAAATCTGCTCGGGATCCGCGCGGGCGATCAGATCGTCGGGTACTTCGTTGACGATTTCGACACAGGCATCTGCAACAGCAAGCTGCTCGCTGGCGACGACATCCTCGGCCACGTTGTGCAAGGGGACCATGGTCAGGGTCGGTGCAGGCTCCTCGGCGCGACCGAAGGCCAGCGTGCTTTCGCACAAGGAGACCGCGCGCGTGATCGAGTTCACCAGTTTCGGCGCCATGCGACTGACCAAAGGATCATCGCTCGATTCGATCCGATCCGTAAACAACTGGGCCGAAGTCAGAATATTGCGCAAATCGTGGCTGACCTTGGCAACTGCGCCGCCAAGTTGGGCCAGACGCTCGCGCTGTTTGAGGGCCTGGGTCAGTTCCTTTTGCAACTGCTCCAGCGCTTCTTCGGCCTCGCGCAGCTCGGTGACTTTGGAATTGGGCGTGATGATGCCGCGCGCATCCTCGGGCGCGCTTGCATAGCGCTGCATATAGCCGACGACGCCTTTGATTGGCTTCACCAGCACCACCCGCACGGCAAGGAACAGGAAGAACGCGGTTATGATAGAAATGACAAAGGACAGCCCCAGAATGCGCAGCCCATAGTCGGTCATTGCCATACGCAAGGGTTCACTGTCTGTCGTGACCTCGATCAACAAGCCGGCTCCTTTGACCGGTTCCCCGATCACGCGGATCACTTCGTTTTCGGGGGTGAACAGGCGGGCCACGGCGTCCCGGATCAAAATCCATGGGGTCGCGTCGCGCAGATCGTAGGTATTAGTGACCTGATCAGGGATGGGCGAGGATAGCATCAGCTGCCGCACCTCGTCCCGCCGCAGCACGACGTTATAGACACCCGCATTGGCCAGAAGCTCAGCCTCAAGATCATCGGCCAGCATGTCATCGGCCAGCAAAGCCAATGAGGCGATCTGCGCGCGTTCCAGCCGGTTCAGCAGAAAGTCTTCGCGGAAGCGCGCGATGGAAGGAACAAAGATCAAAATCTCGGCCAACATCACGAAGACCGTCGTCAGGATCAGAAATCGGCCCGACAGTGAGTTCAATCTGCTCTCCCTTCCTGATCAGGGTATCCAGCGCTGGACGAAACCCACCACGCGTTTAACCGTTTGATTCTCAAATAGCCTTGGCGAGAAATAGGCACCCGCCACCCGTTTGTTAAGCTCTCCGATCGTCGGATAGGGTGAAACCATCGCGGCGATCTGTCCCATCTTCAGGTTATTGGCCAGCGCCAGCGACCACAAGTTGATCAGCTCCCCGGCCTGATGCCCTACGATTGTGGCCCCGACCGGTCGGCCTTTTACGACCATGACCTTAATGAGGCCTTTCGTCTTACGCTCGGAAATGGCGCGGTCGTTGTGATGATAATCGAAGCGCGCGATTTCCACCCCGTCGCCATGCTGATCACGCGCCTGCGCTTCGGTCATGCCAACCTGCGCCAGTTCGGGGTCGGTATATGTGGCCCAAGGGATATGCGCCGTTTTGGCCTTGGACGGCAGCCCGAACAGGGCCGAGCGGATGATGATACCCGCATGATACCCCGCCACATGGGTGAATTGCAGCCCGCCCGCCACATCCCCGATGGCATAGACCTTGCGGTTTGTGGTGCGCAGGGATGCGTCGACCTTGATACCTGTCCGGGTCGGCTCAATCCCCGCAGCCTGCAAGTTCAGACGGTCGATGTTGGCCTTGCGCCCGGCGGCAAGCAACAAGTGCGAGCCCGCGAAGATATCGCCATTCTCGGTCACGACCTCGACCGCACCGTTATTCTGCCTGATCTGCGCGACCATCGCCTGTTCATGGATCGCAACGCCTTCGTCCCGCAGGGTGTCCAATACGACAGCCGCCGCCTCGGGGTCATCCTTGCTCAGCGCAGCCATGCCTTCTATCACGGTGACCTTGCTGCCCAGTCGGATATGTGCCTGCGCCATCTCCATCCCGATGGGGCCGCCGCCGATGATCAACAGATGCTCGGGCTTTTCGCGCAGATCAAAGATCGTCTCATTGGTGAAATACGGCACTTGATCCAGACCGGGGATAGGCGGCACCAAGGGCGATGAACCTGTCGCGATCACAACCCGCCGCGCGGTGATCAGGTGATCCCCTGCCTGCACCTGGGTGGGCGAGACAAAACTGCCATACTCGCGGATCACCCTGACGCCAAAGCCCTCGAACCGGTCCTGACTGTCCATCGGCTCAATCTGGGCGATCACACCGTGTACGTGGTCCTTGGCTGCGGCATAATCCACCTGAGGCACCACATCCGCCACGCCCAGCGCAGAGGAATGCGCCTGACCATAAGCCGCCTTGCCACTGGCAATCAGCGCCTTGGACGGGACACAGCCGAAATTCAGGCAGTCGCCGCCCATCTTGTGACCTTCCAGCAGGATCACGTCGGCACCCATCTGGCTGGCCCCGGCCGCAACGGACAACCCGCCCGACCCGGCTCCGATCACCAGGATATCTGTTTTCAAGTCTTGCATGGGATCAGGCGTCCTTTTTGCCTTTGACGGCTTTGATGACTATCGGCAAAGCAGCCAATACGCACAAGCCGATGATCGGGCCGATCACGAAGGGCTCCCACAGCAGCGAGACATCTGGTGTCTCACCCCTGTCAAACACGCCGCCCAGTCCGACGCCGATCCAGGTATAAACGATGCCCCCCGGAATGATGCCCAGCGCCGTTGTGATCAGGAAGTTGCGGAATTTCACACCCACCAGAGCAGGCACCAGATTGGCCACAAAGAACGGCACCACGGGAACCAGACGCAGCAGAAACAGGACCGAGATTTCATTCTCGCGCAGCCCGTCTTTCAGCTTTTTGATGGTGCCTTCCGAGGATTCCAGCCGCGCTGTTAGGGATTCACCCAACCCCCAGCGTGCCGCCAGAAAAATGGCCGAAGCTCCGATGGTGGCGGCAACCACGTTGAACACGGTGCCTGCAAACAGACCGAACAGGAACCCGCCGGTCATCGAGGCGACAGCTGCACCCGGCAGCGAAAAGGCAACGATCACGATATAGACCGCGATGAAGGCGGCGACCATCCACCCGTAATGCGCGTCGCGCCATGCCAGCAGGGATTCGCGATTGTCGCGCAGGGTCTCAAAGGTCAGATAGTCGCCCAGCGTGAAAAACCCCGCCGCAGCGACGGCAAGAATCACCAGCAAGGGAATATGGCGCGCAAGCCCGTTGCGCGGGGCCTGAGATGTATCGCTCATGGGATCGTCCGGTTTCGTGCGTTTCATGTCTGCGATCAACATGCGCTTTCCGGGTTCAGCACAACAGGGGCCTCACGCGGCCTTGATGTTTCCGACAGGGAATGTGAGGGTTTGGGGGATCAAAACCGCTATTTTGAAACCTTTTGCCCTGTGCGGCTACAGAATTGTTGCAAAAGGCGTCAAAACCCCCACCTAGGGGTTTGACTTACCCCGCGCCAGACAGTAGAGGACGGGCTTCGAACACTAGGGCCAGGCGAATCCGCGCCGCACCCCACCGCATTAGATTGGAGACGGAGCGATGAAACGCACCTATCAGCCTTCGAACCTGGTTCGCAAACGCCGCCACGGTTTCCGCGCGCGCATGGCCACCAAGGCCGGCCGCAAGATCCTGAACGCGCGCCGTGCACGTGGCCGCAAATCGTTGAGCGCGTAAGCCGCTCGACCTTTCAGGTTATGAACATGACGCCGCCGGAGGCCCCTGAGGATGGTAAACACCAGCCGAGGGTACAGCCCCCGGCGGCGTCCGTTTGCGCGCCTGATGCATTGACTGTCCTCAAAAACCGGTCCGATTTCCTGAAGGCAGCACGGGCGCGACGTCAGGGCACCTCGTCCATGATGGTACAAGCCCGCAAGCGCGCGTCGGATGAGGCCGCGGGGATTCGCGTCGGGTTCACCTGCTCCAAGAAGGTCGGCAATGCCGTGGCCCGCAACCGCGCCAAGCGGCGCCTGCGCGAGGCCGCACGGGCTGTTCTGCCCAATCACGGGCTGGACGGCTGGGATTACGTGCTGATCGGACGTGCTGAGGTCACTGCAGACCGGCCTTATGAGTCGCTTTTGGGTGATCTGCGTTATGCCCTGCGCAAGCTGCATGGCGATCGAAAATGACCCTGCTGGCCCGCCTCTTTGCCCTGCCCGTGAAAGCCTATCGGTTGGTGTTCAGTCCGTGGGTCGGTTTCAATTGCCGGTATCAGCCCACATGTTCAGCCTATGCGTTGGAAGCGCTCGAAAAACACGGCGCAATCAAGGGCGCGTGGCTGGCCGCCCGGCGGATCGGGCGCTGTCATCCCTGGGGCGGTGACGGCTATGATCCGGTGCCCGACGAATAACCCCGCCCCTTGCCCGGTTGACCCATTTTGCGATAGGCCCCGCCCATGTTTGACGAAGCTGACGATATCCACCCGCTCTTTTCCGGCGCGCCCTCGACCACCGAGTTCAAAAAGCTGCGCAAGCGCATCGTGCGCCAGACCCGTGAGGCGATCGAGCATTATGGGATGGTGGACCCTGCAGCCCATGACAAGGACGGCAAACCGCCGCGCTGGCTGGTCTGTCTGTCGGGTGGCAAAGACAGCTATACCCTGCTGGCGGTGCTGTATGAGCTGAAATGGCGCGGTTTGCTGCCCGTCGATCTGCTGGCCTGTAATCTGGATCAGGGTCAGCCCGGCTTTCCCGCAACCGTCCTGCCAGAGTTTCTGGAACGCATGCAGGTGCCCCATCGCATTGAATATCAAGACACCTATTCTGTCGTGATGGACAAGGTTCCGCAGGGCCGCACCTATTGCGCGCTGTGTTCACGCTTGCGCCGCGGCAACTTGTATCGCATCGCACGCGAGGAAGGGTGTTCCGCCGTCGTGCTGGGCCACCACCGCGACGATATTCTTGAGACCTTCTTCATGAACCTGTTCCACGGCGGGCGTCTGGCGACCATGCCGCCAAAACTGGTGAATGAAGAAGGCGACCTGTTCGTGTTCCGCCCGCTGGCCCATGTGGCCGAGGCCGATTGCGAGAAATTCGCCAATGCGATGAACTACCCCATCATTCCCTGCGATCTGTGCGGCAGTCAGGACGGGCTGCAGCGTCAGCAGGTGAAACAGATTCTGGATCAGTGGGAAAAGAACAGCCCCGGTCGTCGTCAAGTCATGTTCCGGGCCCTGACCAATGCGCGCCCCTCACATCTTTTAGACCCGAAATTGTTCGATTTTGCCAACCTAACGCTGAAACCCGGCAAAAAAGACGAAAATTCAGGCGAAATTCCACAGTTGCGTTAACGTCTGACTCAGATTGGTTTTCTACGGTCACCTCTATCGTTCTATGCCGAAACGTAGAGGCCCGGAAAACCGATGTGGAAACACCTCACTGTCGAACGCGTTCTCAATACTATACTCTCCGCGCTCAGCGGGCCATCTGCACTGGCCTTTGTTCCCGCGATAACCCTGGCCACATTCTGGATCGGCGGGGAAAGGGCTCTGGTGATGGCCGCACTGGGTCTGCCTCTTGTTTTCATGGGTGTCGCCGCGTTTGAGGCGCGCGCCGACCGGCAATATCAGCGCCGGAACCCACCCGGCGGGATCATGGCGCTGGACAGTTTCGCCACCGAGTTGGAGCAGATTTTCAAGACATCAACGACAGATGTCACAGATTCCGCCTGCCTTCTTGTGGCGCTGGATGACTACGCTGAGTTTCAGGATTTGCATGGGAATGCGGCGGCCAATCATTTGTCCGAGCAATTCGGTCGCCGGATTCTTTCGATCCTGCGTTCACATGACATCGTAACACGACTGGATCAGAACAAGATCGCAATCGGTTTGCAGCCCTCAGGACAGTTGGACCTTGAGGCCTGCATTCAGATGGCAGGACGCATGCAGGCCGTCGTCGAAGAACCGTTTACGCTGAATGGCGCAGGTGTCTATGTGTCCTGCTCAATTGGTTTCAGCCTGCTGTCCAGCGTGGCGGATGGCGCCTACGAGGGCTGGATCGACGCGGCCTCAGCCGCCCTTAGCGAAGCGCAGAGAAACGGACCATCAACCATTCGCGCCTATTCCGACGAAACCCGCCGCCGTTCGCATATCCGCGCCAACCTGCGCAAGGACTTCCTGGCGGCGCTGGATAACGGGGAAATCCGCCCGTGGTTTCAACCTCAGATTTCAACCGATACCGGCCGGGTTACGGGATTTGAGGCTTTGGCGCGCTGGGAACATCCGCAAAAGGGTGTATTGAGCCCGCAGATTTTCCTACCGTTCGCGGAACAGGCCGAACTTATGGAACGGCTCGGGCAAACCATGCGGCACCACGCATTTGCAGCCATGCGTGAATGGGACCGCGCCGAAGTTGTTGTGCCGCGGATCGGGGTGAACTTCTCGTCAGATGAGCTGCGCGACCCGGCCCTGATTGATCGCCTGAAATGGGAACTGGACCAGAATGATCTGACACCGGACCGTCTGGCGGTTGAAATTCTGGAAACCGTATTCTCACGCCGCCCGGACGATGTGATCACCCGCAACGTTGTCAGCATGTCTGATCTGGGATGTTGCATCGATCTGGATGATTTTGGTACCGGTCATGCCTCGATCGCGTCGATCAAGCGCTTCAATGTCTCGCGGATCAAGATTGACCGGACTTTTGTTGCCAAGGCGGATCGGGACTCCGGCCAGCAACAACTGGTCAGCGCCATCCTAACCATGGCCGAGCGGCTGAATCTCGAGACTCTGGCCGAAGGCGTCGAAACCAAGGGAGAGCACGCGCTGATGGCCCAATTGGGATGCGACCATGTTCAGGGCTTTGGGATTGGCAAGCCGATGCCCTTCGAACAGACGCTGGATTGGATAGCTGCGCATCAGAACAAGGTCATCGGGATGCCCAAGATCGGGCGCAAGACCGGGCCATAATCGTCGATTTACGCCACAGAAACGCGATCCGTGACGAAATGACAGGCGAATCCGCTTGACCTTTGGGCCCGCACTCTGTTGAACCCACCGGGTGTGTTTCACTGCTTAAGGTGGCTGTCCCCGATGGACGATCAGAACAAGAATCTTATCCTTGCAACCGCGCTCAGCTTTCTGGTGATCCTTGTTTGGTTCGTCCTGTTCCCGCCTCCGGAACAGACAACCCTGCCGGAAGGGTCGGAAATCGCTGCTGTTGATGGTGATGAGGTTCAGACCCCCAGCGCCGCCGGCACCACGGGCGAAGCGACTGCGGCGGCCGAGGAAACCCTGCCTGATGACGAAGCCCCGCGTATTGAGATCGACACCCCCCGCCTGCAAGGCAGCCTTTCGCTGTCCGGCGGTCGCATCGATGAACTGTTCCTGAAGGATTACAAAGTCTCGATCGACGAAGGTGCACCGATTGTCGAACTGCTCTATCCCGTCGGATCGGAATCTGCCTACTACGCCCTATACGGTTGGGCCCCCGGCGCAGGCGTGGGTGGCGCGGATGTCCCCGGACCCAACACGCTTTGGACGGTTGAAGACGGTGAGACACTGGGCGTAGACACGCCAGTTACCCTGAAATGGGAAAACGACACGGGTCTGACCTTCCGCCGTACGATCTCGGTCGATGAGAACTACATGTTCTCGGTCACGCAATCGGTCGAAAACAACTCGGGCGCTGAGGTCGGGATGGCCCCCTACGGCATTCTGGCCCGCCACGGCATCGGCGAAGACGGCGACCTGCCGGGGCTGAAGAACTTCTTCATCCTGCATGAAGGCGTGATCGGCATGGCCGACGGCACCCTGGCCGAGATCGATTATGGCGATGTCCGCGATTTCGACATCGACCCGAACGAACGCGCGCAGGCCGAGGTGTATCAGGTCAAGGAAAACGGCTGGATCGGTTTCACCGACCACTACTGGATGACCACCCTGATCCCTGAGCCGGGCACACCTTTCAAAGCCGCCGCGAAATACGACTCGCGCCGCAAAATCTATCAAACCGAAACCGTTCTGCCGACCCTGACCGTCGCCCCCGGCGCGACCGAAGAGGTGACCACGCAGTTGTTCGCAGGTGCCAAGGAATGGGCAACCATTCGTGAATACCAGTCGGAAGGCGTTCAGAAGTTCATCGACAGCATCGACTGGGGTTGGTTCTTTTTCCTGACCAAGCCGATCTTCTGGCTGCTGCACAATATCAATTTGCTGATCGGCAACATGGGCTGGTCGATCATCGGCCTGACCCTGATCATCAAGGCGATCCTGTTCCCGCTGGCGTTCAAATCCTACGTCTCGATGGCGAAGATGAAGGAACTGCAGCCGCAGATGGAGGCCCTGAAAGAGGCCGCTGGCGATGACCGTCAGAAGATGCAGCAAGGCATGATGGAGCTGTACAAGAAGGAAAAGGTGAACCCCGCTGCGGGCTGTCTGCCGATCCTGATGCAGATTCCGATCTTCTTCTCGCTGTATAAGGTGATCTTTGTCACCATCGAACTGCGTCAGGCCCCTTGGTTTGGCCCGTTCCGCGACCTGAGTGCGCCTGACCCGACCTCGATCATGAACCTGTTTGGTCTGCTGCCTTGGGCTGCGCCGCAACCCGAAAGCTTTATGGCGCTGATCTTTATCGGCATCCTGCCCCTGCTGCTGGGTATCTCGATGTGGCTGCAACAAAAGCTGAACCCGGCACCAACCGATCCGACGCAACAGATGATCTTTGCGTGGATGCCGTGGGTGTTCATGTTCATGCTGGGTGGTTTTGCCAGTGGGTTGGTGGTCTACTGGATCGCGAACAACACGATCACCTTCACCCAGCAATACCTAATCATGCGCAGCCAGGGCTATAAGCCGGACGTGTTTGGCAACATAAAGTCCAGCTTCAAGCGCACACCAAAAGCGGATGACAAATGACGGGCCAAGTCACCCAGCTTTGGCGGCATCCGATCAAAAGCCATGGTCGTGAAGCCGTCGAAACCGTAACCGTGAACCCCGGGCAGACCATGCCCGGGGATCGCGTTTGGGCGGTCGCGCATGAGGCGTCCAAGGCGGATGGCTCGGAATGGGTGCCCTGCCCGAATTTCAGCCGAGGGGCCAAGGCGCCGATGCTGATGGCCATTGCTGCGCGTCTGGACGGGGATCGGGTGACCTTGACCCATCCGGACCGCCCTGATCTGAACTTCCAACCCGATACCGACCAAGAGGTATTTCTGGACTGGGTCAAACCCCTGATGCCCGCGGATCGGGCGGCCTCGGCCCGGATCATTCGGGTGCTCGGGCGCGGCATGACCGACAGCGATTTCCCCTCGATCAGCCTGTGCAACATGGCCTCGCACCGCGCGGTGGAACAGAAGCTGGGGCAAGACCTGTCGACCGAACGCTGGCGAGGCAATATCTGGTTCGATGGCCTGCCGCTGTGGGAAGAATTCGACTGGCTGGGCCGTCAGGTTCAGATCGGTGAGGCCGTATTCGACGTGCGCGAACGCATCACCCGCTGTCTGGCCACAACCGCCAACCCCGAAACGGGTGTGCGGGATGCCGACACGCTGGGCACGCTGAACAGCTGGGGCCATCAGGATTTCGGCATCTATGCCGAGGTTGTCAAAGGCGGCGCAATCTCAGTCGGAGACAAGGTTCAACTGCTATGAGCACCCTGCCCTTCCCCCTAGCCGATGAACCGGACGACTTCGCGCTTGAGCGGGGCCGCAAGCTGTTCGCCGGCGAATCCGAGTTCGTCAAAGGCGTGGTCGCCATGAACGGCCTGCCCGCGCCCGACCGTCTTGAGGTCTGTTTTGCAGGCCGCTCAAACGTGGGGAAATCCAGCCTGATTAACGCGCTGACCGGCACCAAGGGTCTGGCCCGCGCGTCGAACACGCCGGGCCGGACGCAAGAGATCAACTTTTTCACCCAAGGCCCCGAACTATATCTGGTGGACCTGCCCGGCTATGGCTATGCCAATGCGCCGGTTAAGGTGGTTGAGAAATGGCAGCGCCTGCTGAAACAATATCTCAGCGGCCGTCAGACCCTGCGCCGTGCCTTTGTTCTGATCGACTCGCGCCACGGGGTCAAACCGGTGGATGCAGAAATTATGAAGCTGCTGGACACCAGCGCGGTGACGTTCCAATGCGTGATGACCAAGGCCGACAAAGTCAAAACCAAGGATCGCGAAAAGGTGCTGGAACAGGTCCGGGGCGCACTGTCGAAACATCCCGCAGCCTTTCCTGAAATCGTGCTGACCTCATCGGAAAAAGGGGACGGAGTGCCGACACTCCGCTCAATCATCGCAGGGTTGGAATAAAGCCCCATAAAGCGTTTCGGGTTTAACTTGAGACTCGAATACCCTGCCACGCCTGCGGCGTTCTCGGGACATTCGTGTCACAGAGTGATTCAGGTAAAACCCGAAGCGCTTTAGACGTGCTGCGCGCCGTTCACCTCAATTTCCGCGCCCGAGATGTATGAGCTTTCCTGCGAACACAGGAAATAGATGGCCGCCGCGACCTCTTCGGGTTGGCCCAACCGGCCCAGCGGCAGTTTTTCCACAATTTTATCTGTGCCCGGGCTTAGGATCGAGGTTTCGACCTCACCCGGCGCAATCGCGTTCACCCGCACACCCATCGGTCCGAAATCATGCGCCATTTCACGGGTCAAAGCCGCCAGCGCCGCCTTGGATGTGGCATAGGCTGCACCTGCAAACGGATGCACCCGCGATCCGGCGATGGATGTCACGTTCACCACGGACCCGCGTGCGGCGGCCAGTTCCTCTTTCAACCCGCGCGCCAGAACGACCGACGCAAAGAAATTGACATGAAACACTTGCCCCCAGGTCATGAGGTCGGTGTTGAGGGTGCTCAGCCGCTCTCCGTTCGGGCCTTTGGGCGATACACCGGCATTGTTGACCAGCGCGTGCAGCTTGCCGTTTGTCATCTCTTGCAGCAGGCCAACCGCGTTGATCGTGTCGGCCGGGTCGCTCAGATCCAGTTGCACATGATTTTCCTTGCCGTCCCAAGGGCAGTCGTCGGGCACAGGATGGCGCGAGCATGTGATCACCCGCCAGCCTTCGGCGTGGAACCTGCGTACCGTCGCAAAACCGATCCCCCGGCTTGCCCCCGTCAAGACAAGAGTTTTCTGTTCCATCGGACATGCCTCCTGATTCAGGGCGCACCGGCACCCTAGCAGCGCCATTGCGACCCACAACAGCGATCTTGGCTTACGCCGCCAAAACGCCTAACACGTGAAGAAGAGGACATGACATGAAGACACGAGACATGAACCGAGACTGGATCGCCACCGCTGCCACGTTGAACAGCGCTTTGCCCTATCTGCAGCGCTATGACGGTGCAGTTGTCGTTATCAAACTGGGCGGCCACGCCATGGGCAGCGATGAAGCGATGGAGAGCTTTGCCCGCGACGTGGTGCTGATGCGTCAGGTCGGCGTGAACCCGGTGATCGTGCATGGCGGTGGACCGATGATCAACGCGATGCTGGACCAACTGAATATCCAGTCCGAGTTCGTGAACGGCAAGCGGGTGACCGACAAAGCCACCGTCGAAGTGGTTGAAATGGTCCTGTCCGGTCTTGTGAACAAGCGTATCGTTCAGGCGATCAACGGTCAGGGCGGTACTGCTGTGGGGCTGTCGGGCAAGGATGCGAACCTGATTGTCTGCGATCAGGCCGATCCATCGCTGGGGTTTGTCGGCTCGCCTGCCGAAATGAACCCGGCCATTCTGCACAACCTGTTTTCACATGATGTGATCCCGGTCATCGCGCCGTTGGGTGCGGGCAGGAACGGGGAAACCTTCAACATCAACGGCGATACCGCCGCGGGTGCCATCGCATCGGCCCTCAAGGCGGACCGGCTGTTGCTGCTGACCGATGTCTCGGGCGTGAAAAACGCAGGCGGAGAGGTCGTGACCGAGCTCAAGGCCGGTCAGATCCGCGAGATGACCATGGACGGCACGATCGCAGGCGGGATGATCCCAAAGACCGAAACGGCGCTGGACGCGCTGCACAGCGGCGTACGGGCTGTTGTCATTCTGGACGGGCGCGCGCCCAATGCCGTATTGTTGGAACTGTTCACCGAGCACGGCGCCGGATCCCTGATCCGGCCCGATTGACGTAACCCGCCGAGGAGAGATGACCGGATATCCCCCCCCATCCTCTTACGCGGCGGCAGTCAGCTATGGCTGGGTCATGCGTGCGGCGCATCAAGCAGGCCTGATCGTCATGGGCGCAACGCATCCACGACTGAGTGGCGCCAAGGGTCTGGACGGGGGAACTCTGGTTCTTTTG
The DNA here is from genome assembly GCF_056538885.1 of Ruegeria sp. BE1. Taxonomy (NCBI): domain Bacteria; kingdom Pseudomonadati; phylum Pseudomonadota; class Alphaproteobacteria; order Rhodobacterales; family Roseobacteraceae; genus Ruegeria; species Ruegeria sp. BE1. The sequence goes on along the minus strand of NZ_JBQFTY010000001.1, from coordinate 36,952 downwards.
GGCGCGGGTGCGGCTTTCTGGCCCGTCTTGAAAACATCCGCAGAATGGTCGGGGCCCGACCCGGTTGACCGTTGGTCCAGTCGCGTCATTGGACAGATGGCGCAGAATCTGGGCGCGCAGGCATATTTTCCGTTTGGCGGGCCACCTTACACCCCCTTCATCGACTGGGCGTTGAAATCCGGCCGCACGTTCAACAGCCCGGTTGGCGCTTTGGTGCATGAAACAGTGGGGATGATGATCTCATACCGGGGGGCGCTGCATTTCGGACGGGAATTCGACATCCCCGAAGGCAGCGGCACGTCACCTTGCACAGATTGTCCCGCCCCCTGTGCAACATCTTGCCCGGTCCAAGCGCTGAACACCCAAGATTTCTATGACGTTAATGCCTGCCACGGCCATCTCTCCACTGCCGAAGGACAAACCTGCCTGACCAGCGGCTGCCTGGCGCGCCTGTCCTGCCCGGTCAGCGCTGGGGCCGGTCGTGACCCGGAACAATCCGCCCATCACATGCGCGCCTTTCACCCGTCATGACCCGCACACTGATCCTGACCCGCCACGCAAAATCCAGTTGGGGTGACCCCACCCTCGGCGATCATGACCGTCCCCTGAACAAGCGTGGGCGCAAATCAGCCCCAGCTATTGGGGCTTGGCTGCGCCAAAACGGCTGGCTGCCGGATGAGGTGCTAAGTTCAACCTCAACCCGCACCCGAGAAACATGGGAGCAGATGGGGCTAGAGGCCGAAAACGTCCATTTTGATCGCACCCTGTATCACGCTGATGCTGAAGATATTCTGCGCCAATTGTCCGACGCGACTGGGCCAACCGTGCTGATGCTGGGGCATAATCCCGGAATTGGCTACTTTGCAAACCGAATTGTCCAGCGCGCGCCGGATCATCCCCGGTTTCACGACTATCCAACCTGTGCCACCACCGTGATCCGCTTTGATGTCGAAGAATGGGCGCGGGTGCGCTGGAACAGCGGTGACGTGCTGGGGTTCACTATCCCACGTGACTTGCTGGAATGAAAAAAGGCGGGGCAAAACCCCGCCTTTTCATCTGTTTCGCCCGGATCAGTGACCCAGAATCTGGCTCAGGAACAGCTTGGTCCGTTCGCTCTGCGGGTTGTTAAAGAACTCTTCTGGTTCGTTCTGTTCCACGATCTGACCGGCATCCATGAAAATCACGCGGTTGGCGACCTGACGGGCAAAGCCCATCTCGTGGGTCACGCACAGCATGGTCATGCCTTCCTCGGCCAGTTCGATCATGGTGTCGAGCACCTCTTTGATCATCTCGGGGTCCAGTGCCGATGTCGGTTCATCGAACAACATGATCCGCGGCATCATGCACAAGGACCGCGCAATCGCCACTCGCTGCTGCTGACCACCCGACAACTGACCCGGGTATTTCAGCGCCTGATCGGGGATTTTCACCTTCTCAAGGAAGTGCATCGCGCGCTCTTCGGCCTCTTTCTTGGGCGTCTTGCGCACCCAGATCGGGGCCAGCGTGCAGTTTTCCAGAATGGTCAGATGCGGGAACAGGTTGAAGTGTTGAAACACCATCCCAACCTCGGAGCGGATCTTGTCGATGTTCTTCAGGTCATTCGACAGCTCAGTCCCGTCCACCATGATCGTGCCCTGCTGGTGTTCCTCCAGAGCGTTCAGGCAGCGGATCAAAGTGGATTTACCTGACCCCGATGGCCCCGCGATCACGATCCGTTCGCCTTGATTGACGGTCAGATTGATGTCGCGCAGCACGTGGAAAGACCCGTACCACTTGTTCATGTTGGTGATTTCGATGGCGACCTCGTCGCTCACCTGCATTTTGGAGCGGTCAATTTCGCGTTCAATTGCAAGTTCAGACATAGTTTGAACTCCTTAACGGTGGCCAGTATTGAGCTTGCGCTCAAGATACATGGAATAACGGGACATGGAGAAGCAGACGACAAAGAACAGGACGCCGATAAAGGCGAACAGCTCCCAGTAGACGCCATTCCAGGCGGTATCGGCGCGGATCGCGTTGGACAATCCAATCACGTCAATCAGACCGATGATCGACACCAGCGTCGTATCCTTGAAGATACCGATGAACGTGCTCACGATGCCCGGGATCGAGATTTTCAGCGCCTGAGGCATGATGATCAGCCGCTGCGCCTGCCAGTAGTTCAGGCCCAGACTGTCGGCCCCTTCATACTGTCCACGCGGCAGGGCGGCCAGACCACCCCGGATCACCTCGGCCATATAGGCAGCCGAAAACAGGGTCATCATGATCATCACCCGCAGGATGATGTCGAAATTGGTGCCCGGCGGCATGAAGATGTTCAGCAGCAGCGAAGCCACGAACAGCAGCGTGATCAGCGGAACGCCCCGGATGAACTCGATAAAGCCCACGCACAGGTATTTGACGATCAGCAGATCCGACTGACGGCCCAGCGCCAGTACGATGCCGATGGGCAGCGAGACACCAATGGCCACAACCCCCAGCAGGATCGCCAGCATGAAGCCACCAAAATCACGGCTTTCGACCGTGGCGATGCCAATCGGGATGACCGAATTGATGGCATCCGCCACTGCGCCAGCCGCAAACAACCACCACAGGATCGGCAGAGCCACAGCAAGGATCAGCGCAATCAGCGACCCTGCAACTGGCAGCGCCAGCTTGTAGGCAAAGTAACCGATAGCAAGTCCCGCAGCGACCATCAGCGGCCCCCAGATCGATCCGCCCCACATCAGCCAGGGCAACAGGAACGGATAGGCCGCTGTGACGATCAGCAGTTTGCGCGGCACGTTGGTGAACAGCACCGGTGCGATGGCAACGATCAGCAGGATAAAGGTCAGGTTTGGCCGGAAATAGGCAGGCCAGCCACCGCTTTCAGGCGGGTTCGACCATGTTGCATCCGGATGCGCCGGATAAGGCGGGTAGAAACCATAAAGCAGCTGCAGCCACCGGTCCTTGATTACGCCCCAGCAGGCATGGCCGTGGGTGTCGCCCCATGTGGCCATCATGATCTCGCGGCATTCCGAAAGGGAATTGGCATTCCAGACGGATTCGAACGTCCACGACAGGATGTTCGACAGCACGTAGTAGATCAGAGCCAGCGACAGGATTGTCAGGATCGCATTCAACCAGCTTGAGAACAGGTTATGCCTGATCCAGCCCAGCACCCCAACCTCAGAGGCCGGTGGTGCCTGTTCCGGCAGCATTTCCGTGCGGACAAATGAAACATCACTCATATTACCGCTCCACCAGTTTGACACGGTTGTTGTACCAGTTCATCACCGCCGAGATGCTCAGCGAGATGGACAGGTAAATCAGCATCAGCAGCAGAACGCATTCCAGCTCGCGGCCGGTCTGGTTCATGGTGATGCCGCCCAGCGTCCCCGTGATGTCCATATATCCAACCGCAATCGCCAGAGACGAGTTCTTGGTCAGGTTCAGATAGTTCGAGATCATCGGCGGGATGATCACGCGCAGCGCCTGCGGCAGGATCACCAGACGCATCGTGCGGTTCGGGCGCAGACCCAACGCAGATGCGGCCTCGGTCTGACCTTTCGAGATAGCCAGAATACCGGCACGGACGATCTCGGCGATGAACGCCGCCGTGTACAGCGACAAGGCCAGCCATAGGGCAATCAGCGAGTTCCGCAGATGAGTGCCACCGGTGAAGTTGAACCCCTTCAGCTCAGGATAACCAAGGTGGAAACCCAGCGCGGTCAGCAGGATGGCTGATGGTACGAACAGAAGGCCCAATTGGATATGCCAGGTGGTCGGACGGTCGCCGGTTTTCTCCTGCGTTGCATTGGCCCAGGCCGACACTTTGCGCATGGCAAAGATGCTGCCGCCAATCACGATCAGAAACGCGATCAGGTCCAGTGAAACGTCAAAGCGCAGGCTGGAGGTGCCAAAGAAGTGGATGTCACCCAAACTGCGCGAGAACAGAAACTCGGGGATGTAAACCCCGCGATTGGTAATGGCGACCGAGTCGAACAGCTTCATCGTTGCCTCGGGGTCCTCGCCCCGGAACGCGCGTGGCGCGGGCAGGCTTTCGATCAGGATGGCCATGGCGAACACGATCCACAGCAGGACCGGCACATTGCGGAACATCTCGACATACACCGTCATGATGCGCGCAATCAGCCAGTTGTTGGACAGGCGCAGAACACCGATGATCACACCAAGGATCGTCGCGGTGATACAGCCCAGCACGGCAACAACCAGCGTGTTTAACAGACCAACAAGCGCTGCGCGCAAATGGGTATCGCGCGAGTCATACTCCAGCAGCCGCTGGTTGATATCGTAGCTGGCTGGCTGGCTGAAAAAGTCAAAGCCAACAGGTTTGCCCAATGCTTCGATATTGTGAATAGCGTTTGAAACAAGCCAGGCTGCCAAAAGCATGAAACCGATCAGAGCAATGACCTGAATGGTCGCAGATCGATACCGCGTATCGTAAAGGAGCATCGACAGCCGGAAGTGCTCCTTCGGCGGGTCAGTGAGTGTCGTCATGACCTATGTTTTTCCCCGTGCATCCCGTTTCATTAGCCGACGAAGTTGTTCTTCGTTCAATCTATGCGGGCGTGTTTGTTATGGATGGAAAAAGGGCGCAGGTTGCCCTGCGCCCTTTTCCGTGGGTTTTAGCGGAACGGCGGCGAGTACAGCAGACCGCCATCGGTCCACTGTGCGTTCAGGCCGCGTGCCAGACCGATCGGGGTTTCTTCACCGATGTTCTTGGCAAATACTTCACCGTAGTTACCACCGGCTTTGATCGCGCGCTGTGCCCAGGTTGCGTCCAGACCCAGCATCTCACCCAGAGTGCCTTCGCTGCCCAGCAGACGGTTCACTTCGGGGTTGTCGGTGCCAGCGGCCATCTCATCGATATTGGCCGAGGTCACACCCATTTCTTCTGCCGCGATCAGCGCGTTCAGAGTCCAGCGGACAACATCACCCCATTCATGGTCGCCGTGGCGGACCAGCGGGCCCAGCGGCTCTTTCGAGATGATTTCAGGCAGGATCACGTGATCATTGGCGTTTTCAAAGGTGGCACGCGTTGCGGCCAGACCTGAAGCGTCGGTGGTATAGACGTCGCAGGCACCCGCCAGGTACTGCTGCTGAGCTTCGGCGTTGGTTTCGATCGGAACCGGCTCGTAGCTCATGTTGTTGATGCGGAAGAAATCCGCCAGGTTCAGCTCGGTGGTGGTACCGGTCTGAATGCAGACAGTCGCGCCGTCCAGTTCCTTGGCCGAGCTGACGCCCAGAGCCTTGGGAACCATGAAGCCCTGACCATCGTAATAGTTGATGCCGACGAATTCGAATTTCAGGTCGACGTCACGGCTGAAGGTCCAGGTGGTGTTACGGGCCAGCATGTCGATCTCGCCCGAAGCCAGCGCGGTGAAACGTGTTTTACCGGTGGTCGGAATGAATTCTACTGCGGTCGGATCGTCCAGAACAGCGGCGGCAACTGCGCGGCAGACAGCCACGTCAAAACCTTGCCACTCACCGTTGGCATCCGGGCTGGCAAAACCGGGAACACCGCTTGCCACGCCGCAGTTCAGCTTGCCGCGTGCCTTGACATCATCGGCAGTCCCCGCCGCAGCTGCACCAGCAGCCAGGCCGGCGATGGTTGCCACGCCCAAGATTACGGATTTTTTCATTTTTACCTCTTCCTGATTGTCCGCCCCGATCATGAGGCGGTTCTGTCCGGCACCTCTGGCACCGATAAGGTTTCCCCAAAGGTGTCTCCCCTTTAGTGGGCATGAGTTTGGGCGCATTCATAAACAAACGTCAAGGCCCCGATCAGGGAAAACGATGGGTCAATCCAGAGATGACTCGTCAGAGGTTCGAAAAACCGGCTCTGAAGGATCACTCAGAGAGGTCAAAGAACCGTTTGGCGTGCAGAAAAGCTGCTTTTTTTGTTTCCGCAACGGCATGAGCTTCGTCGTCATGGCCCCATTGTTCGATCTGCCACAGCTCATCCAACCGTGAAATCCGCCAGATCTGTTCCGCATCGCGCCAGCTTTCGGCGGCTGCAAACCCAAGGATCAGTGACCCGGACAGGCTGACCAGATCGTGGAAGGCCGCCATCTGAAAATCGTTAAGCCCATGAACTCGTTGACGAAGTGTGGTCAGCGCGGCCTCGGGTTGCGGGTGATGCAGAACCCCCGCGACCGGGATCAGACGGGCCGAAAGCGCGCCCGCAGCCCAGTCCAGAACGGGGTTCCATTGCGCAGCCTGACGGTCCTGCAACTCTTGCGGGTGGGTCGCACGATAGCACAACAGGTCCGAATCGCCGTAGTCGGCCAGCATGTCCGCAACCTCGGCGTGTTGGTGGTGCACCTTGTCGATCGCTGCGTTGGCCGACCGGGTAAAGGGCATCACGGTCGGGTCTATTACCTTTTCCTGCGCGTCCCACTCAGCGGCAACTGCTTGGGCCATGTCCTGAGTAGGCAGGATCAAACCCGCCTTTGCCGGCGTCTTCACGCGGCGACCGTCCAGTTCCACGGTATAGCCGCCCTCGGCTTCGACAACCGCACTTTCGGTCCAGAAGCGTTTGGGTTTCCAGTCACTCATGATGTCAGGTCCAGATTTCATCCAGCGCGGCGGGCAACTGGTCAAAGGTTTCGATTATGCGGGCTGCCCCATCCAGAGTGGACCGGCCATGATAACCCCAGGTCACTCCGATACCGGCAACCCCGGCTGCGCGGGCCATGTCCATGTCGAACCGGGTATCTCCGATCATGACCGTATTTACGGCCTCAACCCCGGTCTCGTCACGGGCGGTATCAATCATTGATGGGTGCGGCTTTGACGGGTGATGATCGGCAACTTGCCGGGTGACGAAATAGCGTTCCAGCCCGTGCCCTTCGATCAACGCATCCAGCCCGCGTTTAGACTTGCCGGTGGCAACGCCCAACAACACCTCGGGCACCGCATGCAATGCCTCGATCACCTCGCGCGCACCTGGGTAAAGCGGCGAACTGGCCACCCCCTGTTCCAGACGGTGCGCGTGATAGGCGTGCTTGTATCCCTCGACCAGAGAGTGTTGAACACTGTCTGAACATTCCGGCGCCAGTTGCGCCATCGCGTTCGGTAGAGACAGACCCACAATCGACAGGATCGCCTTTCGATCCGGCACAGGCAAAGACAAAGCGCTGAAACTGGCTGTCATCGCTGCGACGATGCTGCCTTGACTGTCGACCAGAGTGCCATCGACATCGAACAGGACCAGGCGCAAGGGTGCGCTCATTGCAATTCCTCGAACGGGTCGTCTTTGGCCAGATCCTCGGTCCAGCCGAATGTGTCCCAGCTGTGTTTCATATGATCGGGCAAGGGCGCCGTGACGGTGATGGTCTTGCGCATTACCGGATGCTGGAAGCTTGCCTGCCGTGCATGCAGGTGCAGCTTTTTGCTGATGATCCCGCCCAGCTGCGCACCCCAGCCATCGCCCAGATTTTCCTGACCCGAGCCGCCATATTTCCCATCGCCAATGATCGGATGCCCGATCGCCGCCATATGCGCCCGCAACTGGTGGGTGCGGCCGGTGATCGGCTCCATCGCGACCCAAGCCGCGCGCCCGGCCACCCGGTAGAGCGTTGCATATAGCGTATGCGCCCGTTTCGCGCCGGGGGTGTCGTTGATCTCGTTCAGGTGGACGGGGATCATCTTTTCGCCCTCGCCCTGTTTGCCGTGACCCGCAGCCTTGACCAGACCGGTCTTGATCTCACCCAGATAGGGGGTCGGCACACCGGCAACCAAAGCCCAGTAAATCTTGCGCGTGTCACGATGCCGGAACGCCGCCGTCAGCCCTTTGGCCGCATCCCGGGTGCGCGCCAGCAGCAAAACGCCCGAGGTGTCCTTGTCCAACCGGTGCACAAGGCGGGGATTTTCGTCATAGCCAAAACGTAGCGCCTCGGACAGGCTGTCCACGTGACGCGTCTGACCGCTGCCGCCCTGAACCGGCAGACCATGCGGTTTGTTCAGCGCCAGAACGTGATCGTCGCGATAGATCACACAGGACTGGATCATCTTTGCATCCGCATCCGAGATACGGCGCTTGACCTCAGCCGGTTTGTGATCCGCATCGGGCAAGGGCGGCACGCGCACGACCTGCCCAACCTCAAGCCGGGTCGAGGCTTTCACCCGTCCGCCTTCAACGCGCAGCTCACCCTTGCGGCACATCTTTTCGATGCGCCCCTGACTGACATGCGGGAACAGGCGGCGCAGCCAACGGTCGATCCGCTGGTCGCCGTCACCCTCTGCCACGGTGATCATTTGTACGCCACTCATACCGATATCCCCTTCACGCGGCGGGTCCGCGCGGATTGCATGCCATTCGGTGCCTTTGAAAACATGCGCGTCTGTGGCGCGCCATGGACAAAGAGTCAACCGTTGCGCTGCGCCCGCAGCTTGGCGAAATAGTCCAGACGCTTTTTCAACTCGCGCTCGAACCCGCGTTCGACCGGCTGGTACAGCTCGGGCCGCTCGATCCCGTCCGGAAAATAGTTCTGGCCCGAGAACCCATCCTCGGCATCATGATCATAGGCATAACCCGCGCCATAGCCCTGATCCTTCATCAGCGAGGTCGGCGCGTTCAGGATGTGTTTGGGCGGCGGTTCACTGCCGGATTGCCTGGCCAGCCGCATCGCCGCCTTGTAGCCCACATAGGCGCCGTTCGATTTGGGGGCCAGCGCCAGATAAACCAGCGCCTGCGCCAGCGCCAGCTCGCCTTCGGGGCTGCCAAGGCGTTCATAGGTCTGCCATGATTGCAGGCAAATCGCCTGCGCCTGCGGGTCGGCCAGCCCAATATCTTCAACCGCCATCCGCGTAATCCGACGCGCCAGATAGCGCGGATCTTCACCCCCAGTCAGCATCCGGGCAAACCAGTACAAAGCCGCGTCCGGGTCCGATCCGCGCACCGATTTATGCAGGGCGGAGATCAGGTTGTAATGCTCATCCCCGGACTTGTCGTATTTCGCCGCGCGCCGCATCAGACGGGTCGACAACGCATCCGGGTCCAGCGGCGCATCCACCTTCCAAGCCGCAACCTGTTCGATCAGGTTCAGCAACGCCCGCCCGTCCCCATCGGCCATTTCCTGCAACGCCTCGCGCGCGGGGCCGGTCAGGGGCAGCGCGCGGCCCAACTCTTTCTCGGCCCGCTGGGTCAGGCGTTCCAGATCGGAAAGGCTGAGGCGTTCCAGCACCAGCACCTGCGCCCGGCTGAGCACAGCGGCGTTCAACTCGAACGAGGGGTTCTCGGTCGTCGCCCCCACCAAAAGGATCGTGCCGTCCTCCATATGCGGCAGAAACCCGTCCTGCTGGGCCTTGTTGAAACGGTGAATCTCATCCACGAACAGCAAGGTGCCCTGCCCGTTCTGGCGACGAATCTTGGCGGCCTCGAACACCTTTTTCAGGTCGGGAACGCCCGTGAAAATCGCGCTGATCTGAACAAAATGCAGGTCGGTCTCCTGCGCCAGCAGCCGTGCGATGGTCGTCTTGCCAACACCCGGAGGACCCCAGAACACCAGACTGGACAAGCTGCCCGACGCCAACATCACCCCCAAGGGCGCATCAGGCCCCAGCACCTGCTCCTGCCCGATCACCTCGGCCAGGGTCTGCGGGCGCAACCGATCTGCCAGCGGACGATGCGCAGACGGCGCGGGCTGGTCGGCCCCGGTGTCGAACAGATCGCTCACAGCCGGAACCGCAACGAGATCTGACGACCGCCCCTGAGAATGCTCAGATTGATCCGCCGCCCCGGATCGGTCAGCGCGCTCACCACATCGGCGGGGCGCTCAACCTGTGTGCCATTGACGCTGTCGATCACGTCGCCCGGGCGCAATCCGGACCGGCCGCCATAGGGGCCCGCATCCACCACGACCACACCGGTTTGCGACAGGAGCAACCCCATCCGGGCAATGACCGCAGGATTGATCCGCGACAGTTTCAGCCCCGGCATGACGGTTCGGTCGTCCAGAAGGGTTTCCTCGGCCGCCGGAACCTCGGGTGCTTTGACCAGCGCGATTTCGATATCCTCCTGCGCGTCGCCGCGCAGCCGGGTCACGATAGACGTGCCGCCCACCCCGGCCACGGACATGCGAAACTTCATCTCGGCGGGTGAGTTGACCTCATCCCCGTCCACATGGGTCACCACATCACCCACACGCAGCCCCGCATCGGCCAGCGGGCTCAGCGGGTGCAGATCGGAAATCACCACGCCCATGGGGATCACAAGACCCAGAGACTCGGCAATGTCCGCGCTCATGTGCTGGCCCGCCATACCGGCCCACGGGCTGACAAAGCTGTCATTGCCGTCTTTGGCCTGCCGCAGGAACTCGGCCACCAGATTGGCCGGGATCGCGAAACCAATACCGTTCGACCCGCCCGAACGGGTCAGGATCGAGGTATTGATCCCAATCAGATCGCCATTCACATCAATCAGCGCGCCGCCCGAGTTGCCCGGATTGATCGCCGCATCGGTCTGAATGAAATAGCCCCGCCCATTTCCCGTGGCCGTCCCGGTGCGCGCAAGCCCCGAGATAATGCCCGACGACACCGTCTGCCCCACGCCAAAGGGGTTGCCGATGGCGAGCGCCAGCTCCCCCACTTCAACATGGTCGGAATCGCGCAGGTGCAGAAAAGGCAGGTCTTTGGCCTCTTCCAGTTGCAGAATGGCAATATCGCTTTCCGCGTCGCCCAGAACCACGCGCGCCGAAAACTCACGCCGGTCCGTTGTGACCACCCTGATTTCCGTGGCCGTCCCGACCACGTGATAGTTCGACACCACAAAGCCATCATCCGACAGGATCACACCAGACCCCAGCGAGTTCTGTACCCTCTGGCGCGGCTCATTGAAGCCGCGGCCAAAGAAATCCTGAAAGAACGGGTCGGAAAACAGCGTGTTGCCACGCCCCTGCCGCACGATCTTGGCATAGATATTGACGACCGCGGGCGAGGCCTCTTTGACCACCGGCGCAAACCCGAGGCTGATCTCGGCCTGGGATGTGGGCACTTTGGTTTCGGCATGGGCTGTCATGGCCAGTGTCGCCAGCAGCAGTGAGCACAGGGTTTTTCGCATGACCATTCCGTCGATTGACTGCCCATCGGATATGCGAGGCCCGTGTGGGGAATGCAAGCGTGTTGGTAAATTCATCGCGTTGACTTGGATGCGAAGGATTGAAAGTGTCGGCGGAACCTCAAAGTAACGAAGCAGTTGAATTATGTCGGAAAAATCGGATTTACTTAAACGTCTTGTTACAATGGCATCCCGGCTAATACTTACGGCAGGTTTGATGGCAGTGCTCCCGCTGACCGCTTTGGCCGGACCCAAGCTGATAATAGGAAGTGGCCCACAAGGAAGCGTGGACTTCAGTGTCAGCAAGGAAGTCTGCACCTCATTTGCCCAACACGCAGACGGCTACAGATGCCGCGCGGCCAGATCCAGCGGATCCGTCGAAAATTTACATGGCTTGCGGCGAGATAAATACGATATTGTCATTGCCCGTTCCGATGAGGTTCGCGATTCATTGCTTGGGTTCAGGCAATACAAAAACGTGGGGCCGGATACAGAGCTGCGATCTTTGTTCTCAGTCCATAGCATGGCTTTAAATATATTCGTCAAAGAAGACGCACCTATCAAAAGGTTCACCGATCTCAACGGAAAATCGGTGGCCATTGGTGGGCTTGCAGTCCCTTTGATGAGAGACCTACTTCGGAACCGCGACTGGAACTTCTCAGGCTTTTCAAACTTACCACACGGTGGGACGAAAAAGCTGGGCGATCTGCTCTGTATCGGCAGGATTGATGCTGTCGCGTTAGCGGTCACTTTTCCTTCCGGCTGGATGAAGGATTTTTCAGAATCCTGCCCCATCCGCCTGATCAGCTTTTCGGACCATCGCATCGACGCAATGACCAAGAACCACAGCTACATCAGTAAAAGTCTAATCCCCAGAAATGCCTACCTAACGCAAGACACTCACACACAAACAATAGCTTACAAAATGGCGTTCTTAACAGACACGCAATTGCCAGAAGAAGATGCTTATGCGTTTGTTAAATTCACCTTTGAGAACCTGGACAACCTTAAGCAACAGCACCCCTTATTGAGCGGGCTGACGCCATCAGCGATGATCCGTGACAGCTTACCTGCCCCCCTGCATCCGGGTGCAGAGCGGTATTATCGGGAACAAGGATGGATCAGGTAGAAAAGAAAAACCCCCGCGTTCAGGACGCGAGGGTTTTCATTTGAAAGCGATGCTTTCTTATTCTTCTGCGGCGTCTTCCGCAGCAACGCGGGCCTTGTCAGCCGCGCCTTTGGCGTCGACGTCACGATCCACGAATTCGATGATCGCCATCGGCGCCATATCGCCATAGCGGAAGCCCGCTTTCAGGATGCGGACATAACCGCCCTGACGCTCGGCGTAGCGAGGGCCCAGAACTTCGAACAGCTTGGCGACGTCTTTGTCTTCTTTCAGCTGTGCTGCGGCCTGACGGCGGGCGTGCAGGTCGCCGCGTTTGCCCAGAGTGACCAGCTTTTCGATGATCGGGCGCAGTTCTTTTGCCTTGGGCAGGGTCGTTTTGATTTGCTCATGCTCGATGAGCGAGCCAGCCATGTTCGCAAACAGAGCCTTGCGGTGCTCATGAGTACGGTTCAGGCGGCGGTAACCACGTGCGTGACGCATTTTTCAATTCCTTCTTGCGTTTTGCTTTGTCTGGCCGGCGATGCGTGTCACCGGCTCTCCTTGGGGCATCATCGCCCATACAGTCCCCGGAACCCCGGGCATTTGAGAAGACGCGCTTAGAACGCGTCTTCGAATTTCTTGGCCAGATCTTCGATGTTGTCGGGCGGCCAGTCCTCGACATCCATGCCGAGGTGCAGACCCATGCCGGACAGCACTTCCTTGATCTCGTTCAGCGACTTGCGGCCGAAGTTCGGAGTGCGCAGCATCTCGGCTTCGGTCTTCTGGATCAGATCGCCGATATAGACGATGTTGTCGTTCTTCAGGCAGTTTGCCGAACGGACCGACAGCTCCAGCTCGTCCACTTTCTTCAGCAGCAGCGGGTTGAACTCCAGACCATCGTCTTCGTCCTGGCGACCAGCCGATTCCGGCTCGTCGAAGTTGACGAAGATCGACAGCTGATCCTGCAGGATGCGCGCGGCAAAGGCCAGCGCGTCCTCGGGAGTGATCGAACCGTCGGTTTCGATCTTCAGGGTCAGCTTGTCATAGTCCAGAACCTGACCTTCACGGGTCGGCTGAACATCATAGGCAACCTTTTTGACCGGCGAATAGATCGCGTCGATCGGAATCAGGCCGATAGGCGCGTCTTCGGGCTTGTTCTTCTCAGCCGAGACGTAACCCTTGCCGGTGTTGACGGTCAGTTCCATGAACAGGTCGGCGCCATCGTCCAGGTGGCAGATGACGTGATCGCGGTTCAGAACCTCGATACCGGCGCTTTCGCTGATGTCGCCAGCGGTGACAACTGCGGGGCCTTTGGCATTGATCGACAGGCGCTTGGGGCCTTCGACTTCCATGCGCAGGGCAACGCCCTTGAGGTTCAGGATGATGTCGGTAACGTCTTCACGCACACCCGCGACCGAGGAGAACTCGTGCAGGACGTTGTCGATCTGAACGCTGGTGATGGCCGCGCCTTGCAGCGAGCTCATCAGAACGCGACGCAGCGCGTTGCCCAGGGTCAGACCAAAGCCACGCTCCAGCGGTTCGGCAACCAGAGTTGCCTGACGTGCAGGGTCGTTGCCCGGCTTGCCGTCCAGTTGGGTCGGCTTGATCAATTCTGCCCAATTCTTGTGGATCATGTAATCCCTCCATTCCTGTCCGCGCCCCATGACCAACAAGGTGCAGACGCCCGAGGTTCAAAATGACGTGCTGGGGCCGTGCAAAAAAACACAGCCCCAGCCTAATTCCAAATCGCTTAGACGCGACGACGCTTCGGCGGACGGCAGCCGTTGTGAGCGATCGGTGTCACGTCGCGGATCGACGTGATGTTGAAGCCCACGGCAGCCAGCGCACGCAGAGCCGATTCACGACCCGAACCGGGGCCCTGAACTTCGACTTCCAGCGTCTTGACGCCATGTTCCTGCGCCTTCTTGCCTGCGTCTTCTGCAGCCATCTGAGCGGCGTAGGGGGTCGATTTCCGCGATCCTTTGAAGCCCATGGTACCGGCAGACGACCACGAGATGGCGTTGCCCTGTACGTCCGAGATCAGGATCTTGGTGTTGTTGAAGGTCGAGTTCACATGGGCAACGCCCGATGCGATGTTCTTACGCTCTTTGCGCTTAACGCGAGTCTTATCACGTGCCATCAGTCAGACCCTCCCTTATTTCTTCTTACCGGCAATGGCCTTTGCGGGGCCTTTGCGGGTACGAGCGTTGGTGTGGGTACGCTGACCGCGAACCGGCAGGTTGCGGCGGTGACGCAGACCGCGATAGCAGCCCAGGTCCATCAGGCGCTTGACGTTCATCTGAACTTCACGACGCAGATCACCTTCAACGGTGAAGTTTTCGTCGATGTATTCGCGGATTTTCAGAACTTCGGCGTCGGACAGTTCGTTGACGCGACGGGTCGCTTCAATGCCCACGGCTTCGCAGATCGCTTTGGCCGAGGTGTTGCCGATACCGGTGATATATGTGAGGGCGATTGGTACCCGCTTTGCAGTCGGGATGTTTACGCCGGCAATACGTGCCACGTGTCACTTTCCTTTTTGTTGCGGTTCCGTAGCTCCGGAACCTTTTTTCACAACACCTGACCGTGGCAGTGACGCCAGAGGGTCCAGTATTATTCGAGGTGGTCGGGGCGGTTAGGACGAATCCCTCACGCAGTCTTGATTCCCTTTAGGGATGGGGGTCGATATGGGCTTTTGGCCACGCCGTCAAGCCCATATTCAACTACGAGTATTCCTAGGCGTCCAGCGCGCTGGAAATTGCTTCTTGAACCTCGTCGATCTCGCCCAGACCATTGATCTTGGTCAGCTGACCCTTGGCATAGTAGTAGCCGATCAGCGGCGAGGTCTTTTTATAGTACTCCATCAAGCGGGTCTTGAGGCTTTCCTCATTGTCATCCGCACGACGTTTGAAGTCATTCTCTTTGCCGCAATTGGTGCATTTGCCATCCGCCGGGATCGGCTTGGTGATGTCGTTATAGACCTCACCACAACCGCCGCAGGTAGAACGCGCCGTGATCCGCTGGACCAGCGCCGCATCGTCCACTTCCATCTCGATCACTGCGTCAAGGTTATTGCCGGTACTCTCCAACAACTCGCCCAACGCATCGGCCTGCGCCAGCGTGCGAGGGAAGCCGTCAAAAATAAAACCACCCTCGGCACCAGCGTCCAGCTTTTCGCGGATGAGGCCGATCACGATCTCATCTGTTACAAGCTGCCCCTTGGCCATCACCTCGGCCACGCGGTTGCCCATTTCGGTGCCGCTGTCCTTGGCCTCACGCAGCATGTCACCAGTGCTCAGCTGTACCATGCCGCGGGTTTCAACCAGATGACGTGCTTGCGTGCCTTTGCCTGCCCCCGGGGGGCCGAGAAGAATGATGTTCATCGACGGGACGGAGCCTTTCTACCGCGTTTCTTGCCCTTGCCACGCAGTTGGGATTTTTCAATCAGCCCTTCGTACTGATGCGCCAGCAGGTGGCTTTGAACCTGTTGGATCGTATCCATGGTCACCGAGACGATAATCAGAACCGAGGTGCCGCCAAAGTAAAACGGGATGGCGAACTGGTTGCGCAGGATTTCAGGCAGCAGACAGACCGCCGCCAGATAGGCCGAACCCAAAACCAACACGCGGTTGACCACGTATTCCAGATACTCGGCGGTTTTCTTGCCCGGGCGGATACCCGGCACAAAACCGTTCTGCTTTTTCAGGTTGTCCGCCACATCGTCCGGCTTGAATGACACGTTGAACGTGTAGAAATAGGCGAAGAACACGATCATCGAGGCGAAGAACAGCAGGTACAGCGGTTGTCCGGGGCCAAAGTTGGCCAGCAGCCACGACATGACCGGCCCGTTGGTCGCGCCTGACGAGAAGGTCGAGATCGTCACCGGCAGCAGCAACAAGGAACTGGCAAAGATTGCCGGGATAACGCCCGCCGGGTTCACTTTGACCGGCAGGTGGCTGGAGCCGCCCTCGTAGACTTTCATACCGGCCTGACGGCGCGGATACTGGATGTGGATCTTGCGCAAGGCTCGTTCCATAAACACCACGAATGTGATCACGGCGATGACCATTACGATCACACCCACGATCACAGCGGGGCTGATCGCACCGCTGCGACCGCTGGCAAAAAACTGCGCCAGCGCGGCCGGAACTTCGGCAATGATGCCAACGAAAATGATCAGAGAGATGCCGTTACCGATGCCGCGCGCGGTGATCTGTTCACCCAGCCACATCAGGAACATGGTACCGCCGACCAGCGTAATCATGGTCGACATGCGGAAGAACATGCCCGGATCGGTCGCCAGATCGCCCGACTCCAGCGAAACCGCCAGACCATAAGCCTGTACAGTGGCCAGCGCCACGGTGCCGAAACGGGTATATTGGTTGATCTTCTTGCGGCCCTGTTCACCCTCTTTCTTGAGTTGCTCGAGCGCGGGAACCATGGATGTCAGCAGCTGCACGATGATCGAAGCCGAAATATAGGGCATGATGCCAAGGGCAAAAATACCCATCCGCCCCAGCGCCCCGCCGGTAAACATCGAAACCATGCCGCCGATGCCCTGCCCCGCTTGCTCCATGAACTCGCGCAGTGCTTGGCCGTCGATGCCCGGAACCGGAATAAAGGTGCCCAGACGATAGACGATCAGCAATGCAAGCGTGAACAGAATGCGGTTGCGCAGATCGGTGGCTTTGCCCAAAGCAGCCCAGCTTGTGTTGGCTGCCATTTGTTCTGCTGCTGATACCATAAATCGGTCTCTCTTATGAAAACACCGCCCGGAACCGTTTTCCGGCTCGGGCGGCGTCTAGGAAAACTCTGAGGTCTATGTAAGCGGGTCTTGGCCCGCTCACAAGCGCTTACTCTGCCGCAGCAGCTTTTGTGACCGTCAGTGAACCGCCCGCTTTCTCAACTGCCTCAACGGCAGCTTTCGAAGCACCGGTCACTTCCAGGTTCACCTTGGCGCTGATTTCGCCTTTGGCCAGAACGCGGATACCGTCCAGCTTACGGCGCACCAGGCCGGAGGCAACCAGCGCGTCCTCGGTGATCGCGGCTTTGGCGTCCAGTTTCTTGGCGTCGATGAATTTCTGGATCAGACCCAGGTTGATAACGGCGAATGCCTTGCGGTTCGGCTTGTTAAAGCCACGCTTGGGCAGGCGCTGGTACAGCGGCATCTGGCCGCCTTCGTAGCCATTGATGGCCACACCCGAACGGGATTTCTGGCCTTTGATACCACGGCCACCCATTTTACCTTTGCCGGAACCCGGACCGCGGCCAACACGGGTGCGTTTCGGGCTGGCGCCAGGATTGTCGCGCAATTCGTTCAGTTTCATATCGCTTCTCCTTAGCCGGATATGACCCCCGAAGCGTGATGGGCCAAACACGGCATTTCTTGGTTTTGATTCTCATGGACGGAAATCCACCGGAGGCGTATAGGCCCGCAACCCTGAATTGGCAAGCCCATAGGTGGCGTGGGTCACAGTTCGTCCTGCGCAACCTCTTCCATGTCATCCGCCACTTTGCGAGTTATCGGGGCCGCATGCGGGTCGATACCGTGTTTTGCGACAAGCTGCCCAACCAGACTATCGGGGTGCGGAACGCCATCGAACCTATGGCGAATGAACGCGCGCATGCGTCGGCCATAAAAATGGATTGACATCGTATTGTCCGTCAAAAACTTCTCAGCCCCGCCCGAAGCTCGAGCCATGGTCCGTCTGTCCTTGTACCCGATTGGGTAAAGAACCTCTTGCGGCTTTGAGAACCGCGCTTCCTTGTTCTGCTGTAAAAGCCATGTCAAGGCACGCGGCCCCCAAACCCCCCAAGGCATTTCACCCGCATGCAGCCGGTTCCCGGCGATAGCCTCCCGGATCAGCGGTCCTCGGTGTTTTGGCGGCAACCAATGGGGGATCCTGTAGGGATCATTGGTGTATTCGATCAGATCATAGAGGGTGGCACTGTCCTTGGGCAGCGCCAACACGCCTCCGTTGATCTCATGAGGTGCCAGCCAGCCATGCAGATGCCCATTCTCAGTGGTAAAGGGCTTTACGCAATAAGCATCGGTATCCGCCCAGATGATGTCGTCTTCCTGAGCCAGCATTTGCACGCGGAACTTGTCGGAATGCAATGCGGGACTACCCGTGCGCTGATGCAGAATAACTTCGTTGTCGGGCAGGATTTCGCGCGCATCGCGACGTTCGACACCATCGGGGATATTTGTGACCGGACCGTAGGTGTACAGGCGTACATGCTGACCGGCATCCAGAAAGGACTTTATACAAAGCTGTTCCAGAAAGCTCAGCGCGCCATCGATCCACAGCATACCGATCTGATATTCCCGCACGAGGCACGCCCTTTCCTGACAGCCATCAGCCCAAGCCGACCATCCCTCAATTGACAGATAACCGTTTGCCTTTCAACAGGTCCGCTAAAAATCGTGGGGCGTCCATCAAATCTCCGCACCCAAAACGAAAAGAGGCGCCATAAGGCGCCTCTGAGTGAGTGGTGTTTTTCAGTCTTACGAGCAGTAAACGTGATCCCGCGCGATATCGCGGATGTCGCAGCGGCGGACGCCGATGTCGTTCAACTCGCGGTCGGACAGGCTTTGCAGCTCCGAATAGGTGCGGTTGTATTCTGCACGCAGCGCGTAAGTTTCTTTGACGCGGGCGACGAGTGTTGCGATGCGGGCGGTCAGGCCAAAGCCTTCGCGGGTAAATGTTGCAGTGTTTGCCATAGTTTCATTCCTTTCTGAGCCCGAGGCGAATTCCACGGGTAGTTGATACGTTCCTGTTTGGGACAACGCTCAGATAGGGGTGATGGGTAACGCTAACAACGGATGTTTCGGTCTAGCCGCCTTGCAATCATTGCATGGGTCAATTGGAGGAAAGTTCGGCGTTTGAGTCTCGCAAGGCAAAGCCCCAAGCGCTATTTGCGAATTTGACCTACAAACCGCTGCTTTTGGGCATTTACCAGGACCAGTTTTCCGTTGTTAACGACGTAGAGATCAAATCGCGGAGTCGAATATCCGATGCAGCGCATTCCATTCTCATAAAACTTGTAAGTAGCCGCGTCATAGGACTGCCCACCAGCCCTATAAGAGTAAGAGCCGTTAGCCAAATAGGTTTCCACTTCATTGCCCTGATAGACCACTTTGCGTCCCGAAAGGTTTTTTTGCAGCCAAGCCGCAGTCACTTTCTGGTCACCATCCGAGAGAAAGCCCTTTTTGATTTTTGGGGCTTTAGAGGGGCAGTCGGCGAAAGATACGGTTACGGCGAAAATCGCGCAAATCGCGATCAGATAAAGTTTCATGTCAAATTTCCTGTCTGAAAAACAAGTATCAAACCTAGACTTATTTGGTCATATCGCAACAAAAAACGCCCCTGACCGCAGTCAGAGGCGCTTTCAAAACTTAAAAGAGATCGCGCTCAGCCGCGCTCTTGGATGATCTCAACCAGATGCGGGATCTTGTTGACCATGCCGCGCACCGAAGGAGTGTCCTCCAGCTCACGGGTTTTGTGCATCTTGTTCAGGCCCAGACCGATCAGGGTTGCGCGCTGTTCGGCGGGGCGGCGGATCGGGGAACCGATCTGCTTGACGACGATGGTTTTTGCCATGACTCGCTCTCCTTATGCTTCTGCTTCAGCAGCAGCAGGTGCTTCGTCCCGCTTGGGCAGGATGTCGGCAACCTTTTTGCCACGACGCTGCGCGACCGAACGCGGGCTCTGCTCTTTCTGCAGGCCGTTCATGGTGGCGCGGATCATGTTGTAGGGGTTCTGCGAGCCGATCGACTTGGACACAACGTCCTTGACGCCCAGCATTTCGAACACAGCACGCATCGGACCACCGGCGATGATACCAGTACCTTCAGGTGCGGTGCGCATAACCACTTTACCAGCGCCGTGACGGCCCTCGATGTCGTGGTGCAGGGTCCGACCTTCGCGCAGTTGCACGCGGATCATCTGACGCTTGGCTTGTTCAGTCGCCTTGCGGATGGCCTCAGGTACTTCTTTCGCTTTACCTTTGCCAAAGCCCACGCGGCCTTTCTGATCGCCGACAACCACTAGAGCGGCGAAGCCAAAGCGCTTACCACCTTTTACGGTTTTCGACACACGGTTGATTGCGACCAGACGATCTGCAAATTCCGGTGCTTCTTCACGGTCGCGGCCACGGCCCCGACGGTTTTCACGTTCTGCCATTTGGCATCCCTTTTCTCATGTGGCGCATACGGCGCCGTTTTCTTCAATCCAAGTGAGCCCCGACTGACGTCAGGGCCCCCGGATCATCGGGACAGCCCGAAGGCTGCCCGCAGGTCTTAGATCTTCAGACCACCTTCACGCGCGGCGTCGGCTACTGCCTTCACCTTGCCGTGGAACAG
Organism: Ruegeria sp. BE1; assembly: GCF_056538885.1. Lineage (NCBI taxonomy): Bacteria > Pseudomonadati > Pseudomonadota > Alphaproteobacteria > Rhodobacterales > Roseobacteraceae > Ruegeria > Ruegeria sp. BE1. Next base: position 16,420 of record NZ_JBQFTY010000001.1, on the reverse strand, counting down.
GAAGCCACCACGATCGAAATAGGCCTCTTCGACGCCTGCCTTCTTGGCACGCTCGGCGATGGCCGCGCCCACTTTGGTGGCCGCTTCGACGTTGTTCTTGCCAACAACACCCAGATCTTTTTCCAGGGTCGAGGCCGAAGCCAGGGTCACGCCACGAACGTCGTCGATCAGTTGAACACTGATGTTCTTGTTCGAGCGGTGAACCGACAGGCGTACACGGCCGGCGTTGACTTTGCGAAGTTTGTTCCGAACGCGCAGGCGGCGCTTCAGAAACAGGGTTCTTTTGCTGTTTGCCATTGTCTGCGTCCTTACTTCTTCTTGCCTTCCTTGCGGAAGATGAACTCGCCCTTATAGCGGATGCCCTTGCCTTTGTACGGCTCGGGACGGCGCCATTCGCGGATTTTGGCCGCGACTTCGCCCACCTGCTGCTGGTCGATACCTTCCACAACGATCTCGGTCTGCTTCGGCGCGGTGATGGTGACACCTTCCGGAGCAGTGAAATCAACATCGTGGCTGTAGCCCAGGTTCAGCTTCAGGGTGTTGCCCTGCATCTGAGCCCGGTAACCAACACCCTGGATCTCCAGCTCTTTTTTGAAGCCTTCGGTCACACCGGTTACCAGATTGGCAACCATGGTGCGGCTCATGCCCCACTGCTGGCGGGCACGCTTGGACATGCCACGAGGGTTGATCTGCACAACGTTGTCTTCGACCGACAGCGTTACGTCATCAGTTGCGGTGAAGCTGCGGGTGCCTTTCGGACCTTTGACTTCGATGGTCTGACCCGACACAGAGGCGGAAACGCCGCTGGGCAGCTCGACCGGTTTTTTACCAATACGAGACATTGCAGACCTCCTTAGAAGACGGTGCAAAGCACTTCGCCGCCAACATTGTTGGAGCGTGCGTTCTGGTCCGACATCACACCTTTCGGAGTGCTGACAATCGACACGCCCAGGCCCTGACGGACCTGCGGGATGTCATTGACGCCCATGTAGACGCGACGACCGGGTTTCGAAACCCGCTTGAGTTCGCGAATGACAGGGGTGCCTTCGTAGTATTTCAGGCTGATTTCGATGGCCGGATGACCGTTTTCACCGGTCGTCTTTTCATAGCCACGGATGTAACCTTCGTCCGCCAGCACGTCCAGAACCCAACCGCGCAGCTTGGAAGCCGGGGTGGAAACGGTGGACTTGCCGCGCATTTGCGCGTTGCGGATACGGGTGAGCATATCGCCGATAGGATCATTCATATCTATGTCTCCCTTACCAGCTCGATTTCACCATGCCGGGAATCTGACCAGCAGAACCCAGCTCGCGCAGCGCGATACGGCTGACCTTCAGCTTACGGTAGTAAGCGTGGGGACGACCGGTCAGCTGACAACGGTTGTGCAGACGGGTTGCCGAGCTGTTGCGCGGCAGTTTCGCCAGTTTCAGACGCGCTTTGAAACGCTCTTCCATCGGGCGGCTCTCGTCATTCGCGATTTCTTTCAGCTCGGCACGCTTTGCGGCATATTTGGCCACCAGGCGTTCGCGCTTCTTCTCGCGTTCGATCATTGCTTTTTTAGCCATGTCTCAATCCTCGCGGCGCTTAAGCGTTGAAGGGCATGTTGAAAGCTTTCAACAGGCTCTTTGCTTCAGCGTCGGTTTTCGCTGTGGTGGCAATTACGATATCCAGGCCCCAGACCTCGTCGACTTTGTCGAAGTCGATTTCCGGGAACACGATGTGCTCTTTCATGCCCATGGCAAAGTTGCCCTGACCATCGAAAGACGGCTTAACACCGCGGAAGTCACGAACGCGCGGCAGCGCGATGGTGATCAGGCGATCCAGGAATTCGTACATCCGGTCACCGCGCAGGGTCACTTTCGCGCCCAGCGGCATGTCTTCACGGACGCGGAAACCCGCGATCGACTTCTTCGCCTTGGTTGAAACGGCCTGTTGACCAGCAATCGCAGTCAGGTCTTCGACAGCAGCTTTCGCTTTCTTCGAGTCTTTGACCGCCTCAGCACCACAACCGATGTTCAGAACGATCTTGTCCAGCTTGGGCAGCTGCATGTCGTTCTTGTAGCCGAATTCTTCTTTCAGAGCGGCACGGATGGTTTCAACGTACTGAGCTTTCAGACGCGGGGTGTAGGTTGCGGAATCAAGCATCGATCACGTCCCCTGTGGTCTTGGCGAAGCGGACCTTCTTGTCGCCTTCCATGCGGAAGCCAACGCGGGTTGCTTTGCCGTTTTTGTCCAGCAGCGCCAGGTTCGACAATTCGATCGGGTTTGCCTGGGGCAGACGGCCACCTTGCGAAGTTTGCGACTGACGGGTGTGACGGATGGCAATGTTGATGCCTTCGACAACAGCTTTACCGGCCTTGGGGTCAACCGAGGAAATAGTTCCCTCTTTGCCCTTGTCCTTGCCGGCCAGCACGACGACCTTGTCGCCTTTGCGGAGTTTAGCAGCCATGATTACAGCACCTCCGGAGCCAGCGAGATGATTTTCATGAAGTTCTTGCCGCGCAGTTCACGAACAACGGGGCCAAAGATACGGGTACCGACTGGCTCGTTGTTGTTGTTCAGGATGACGGCGGCGTTGCGATCGAAACGGATCGCGGTGCCGTCTTCGCGACGGACTTCCTTGGCGGTGCGTACGACGACGGCCTTACGGACGTCCCCTTTCTTTACGCGGCCGCGCGGGATGGCTTCCTTCACCGAGACGACAATGATGTCGCCGACGGAGGCGTATTTACGCTTGGAACCACCCAGGACCTTGATGCACTGAACTCGGCGTGCGCCGGAGTTGTCAGCGACATCCAGATTGGTCTGCATCTGGATCATGTGGTTTCTCCCGACCTGTGGGGGCTGGTCTAGTTAAATCCCCCAGGGTTTCGACAAATGGGAAAATCCCGGGGGCTTACGCCTCCAGAACTTCCCAACGTTTCGTCTTCGATTTCGGCGCGCATTCGATGATGCGGACTGTATCGCCGACCTTGAAGGCGTTCTTTTCATCGTGAGCCCGGTATTTCTTGGACTTACGGATGGTTTTCTTCAGAACCGGATGCGTAAAGCGGCGCTCGACGGATACGGTTACGGTCTGTTCGTTGGCGTCGCTGGTTACGGTGCCGGACAGGATACGCTTGGGCATCTGATTACTCCTCGGATGCCGCGGCAGCGGCCTTTTCGTTCAGAATGGTTTTGACGCGGGCAGCATTGCGGCGGGCCGCTTTGATACCGGCTGTGTTTTCCAGCTGACCGGTGGCCTGTTGAAAGCGCAGGTTAAAGCTTTCTTTCTTCAGGTTGGCCAGTTCCTCGCGGAGCTGGTCCGGGGTCTTGTCACGCAGTTCTTGGGCGTTCATCGCCTTTTTCCTTTGCTCAAAACACCAGAAGGCCCCCTGACAGGGTCACCTTGGACCTGGTGGATGAATTATAGACATACGAATCGCCCGACAACGCCGGGAGATCGCAGGATGTCGCTCTATAGGGGGTTAGGGGGTGGGTGGCAAGAGGAAGTTTGGTGTAAGTCCAATTCACACTTCATCGCTCAATTTGGTGCATCCTGCATCCAGTATGCTCTGATATTGCGTGCCGAGCAAAAGTAGTTGAAAAGTGCGAAATACAGGTAAGTCATTGGAAATTGGAAGGCTTAGTTATGAAGACTAGTTTATTGGTCGTTTCCCTGGTTCTAGGCGCCGCTTCGGTACAAGCCCAAGCAATCTCGAGCACCAAGGTTTGCGACAAGGCGAATACGGACAACCGACTAAACGGCATGTCCATCGATCAATGTCGGTGCATGGCTCAAATCGCCCAACAGAACCTTTCGCCCGAACTCTACGTATTGTGGACAGAAGCGATGTATTCTGGCGAGTCCCGCACGAAAGAAATGGAAAGCCTCAAACAATCTCAAAGAAAAACACATAGCCAGCTCAAGAAAACCGTTCGTCTATCCAAGAAGCAATGCGGTTTAAGGTAAGGGATCTGGTCCAGTTAAACATGACCATGTGTCCCACAAACGCAAAACGCGGACCCGTTTGCACAGGACCGCGTCTTTAACTGCCTAAGTCTGGCGACTTATGCCAGAGCGATGTTCACAGCCGACTCGCGACCGTCACGGCCGGGTTCGATGTCGAATGTTACTTTCTGGTTGTCGGCCAAACCGGTCAGACCCGAGCGCTCGACAGCTGAGATGTGTACAAACACGTCTTTGCCACCGGTCTCCGGTGCGATGAAGCCAAAACCTTTAGTTGTGTTGAACCATTTTACGGTGCCATTGGCCATATCCGTATCTCCTTTGAATTGCCGTCCGCGGAATTGCGACAGCGCGGCGTAGTCGGTCTGGATCGAGAGACTGAACGCCAAATAATGGGAGACAGTGGTCGAAATAGAAAAACGTATGCATGGTTCACATGGGGCAATCCACTGAACATTGCAAGGTTTATTCCAAACCTTCTGAAAAGCGTGATCGCATTGTCAGCTCAGCCTTACTCCCACTTATAATTGAAACTCACCGAAATCCGCTCATCCTCGGCCATATTCATCGGCACCTCGTGGCGCAGCCAGCTTTCCCACAGCAACACGTCGCCCACCTGAGGCTTCATATAGATGAATGGCTGCAAATCCCTCCGCCCTCCTTTCAAACGCGTCGGCGCGGCCATCATGCGGCCTGAGCGGGGGTCTTCCAGCTTCAAGGCACTCGCCCCCTCGGGCATCGCCACATAGGTCGTGCCCGAGATCACGCTGTGCGGGTGCAGGTGGCTGGAATGCATGCCGCCCTCGGGCAGGATGTTGATCCAGAGGTCTTCCAGTTTCAATTCCCCCTCGCCCAGATCAAACTCCAGATCCTTGGCAAAGGCCGCGACGTGTTGGTCCAGCGCGGCGACCAGATCGGCAAAGATCGGGAACCGCCACGGCAGGTCGGTCAGTGAGGCATAGCTGGTATACCCAGGATAGCCGTTCTCTTCACACCATTCCTGCCCGGCCTCATCGTCTTCGGCGATGACAAGGCACGAGCTTTCAAGCTCCTCCGCGTCGATCTTGGGATCGAACTCGGACAGAGAGGCACGGTAAAGGCGGGTCACGAAGAGTGATTCAATCTGTGGCATGACCCGCCTATAAACCAGCCCGCCCCCAAGTGCGAGAGGGGAACTAGCCCTGCTCGACCTGCTGGTCCGCCAATATGCCTTTCAGCCAGTCCAGCGCCACATCCTCGGCCTTGTCGCCTGAGGACGTGTCAAACAGGTAACGCTCCCCGATCATCCGGGCGTTGCAGGCCAGCATCTGATTCATCATGTGCTCAGACCCGTGGTTAAAGGTCGTATCAAATGTCGTGTCGCCCAATCCGAACACAGAAAAGCGCACGTGGCTCAGATCAGGGGTCTGCTTGCGCAGGGCTTCAAAGAACGCCTTGGCCGTAAAGGGCAATTCGCCTGACCCAAAGGTCGACAGAACCAGAACATAATGCCGATCCGCGCTCATGTCGGCTGGTGAAAGATCATCAAGGCTTTGAACCGTGCAGTCGACCTGATCGGGCAAAGCGGTTTGAAGGTCTTCGCACAGAAATTCAGACGTACCGGTTTCGGTACCGTGAAGAAGATGAAGGTGCATGAGATAGGCCCCGAGTTTCGCTGTATTGATTTTGCCTACGACGAAGCGGGCAAATCTCTCCCTCAGCTCGAGTCGGTAGAGGGCAAATTAGCGGTCAGCGGGCTATCTGCAAGAGCAATGGTGGCCTTTAGCTTTGCACCGGACCTTTGCCGCAGCGCGGGATGGGCCGGCCACCATCCGCATAGGCAAGGCACAAGACAATTTCGTCCGGTTTCGGAGCGTCCGGAATGGTCAGCGTCATCGTGTCGAAATGATCGAAAGACCAAGGGTTGTCCTTATGCCCCAGCGGCAGATCAATCGCGCAACCTGGCGCGCCCAGCTTGGCGTTCGAGGGGATCACCGCCTCGCCCCCGCCCGCAGCGGCCCGCATGGGTGCCCCCAGTTTGGGGTGGATCACCGCCCCGCCCTGCTCCAGATCGCCGTTCATGCCGACAATGGCAGCTTTGCCATAAGAGACTGGAGCGCCATCCAGTTGAGAAATCGCCTCGGCGGCGAGTTCGGGGCCCAGAATTGCACCGATTTCGAACAACTCTGAAAGATCATCCAAGAACCGCCCGGCCAAAGGGTTCCGCATCACTGCCAACGCCGCAACCCGGCTGATCGGCTCACCTGGCTGGCCCAACTGATCGGTGGTTATGATTTCTTTGACGAACATCTTCTTACGCAGCTGAACCATGGAGCCCTCCCTCAGACGTGCCGCGTAGCCTAAGCGCTGACTCAGAAGAGGCAAGTGTGCTGTAAACCCTCTCTAATTCTTGAACCTTTAGCGCTAGCAATGCGCAGCTGAATACATAGATGGTCTGTGCCTGTCGCCCTCACGATACCGGATCTACCGCCATGCCCCAATTTCCCTCTGCCCCAAGCCTTCTTATTGCCGGGTTGGTCGGCGAACTTGCCTTTGAGCTCTATGCCTGGCTTGTTTCCCCGCTTCTGTTTGGCGTCGCCCTTCAGCCAGCCAATCTTGTCGTCGCGCTCACCGCTCAATTCACCGGCCTCGCGCTGCCCTACGGGGTCGCTTTTGCGGTGCACTTCCTCATCGGTGCCGTCGGCTTTGCCGGAGTTGTTTGGACCATGAAGAAAATCACCGGATTGGGCTATATTCCGTCCGGCGCGCTGGCGGGAATTGCGCTGTGGTTTGCTGCGCAAGGCATCTTGGCGCCGGCGGTTGGCCGCAGCTTCATGATGGGATTCGGTGCCTATACCCAGTCCTCGTTTATCGCGCATGTCGGGATGACATTGATCCTGGCATGGGTTTGGCAAGTGCTGGCCTCGCGCAACTCGGCCGAGCCCGATCCAACATAACACCCACTACGTCCGAAAGCACAAAGGCCCCCGGCGCGAACACGCCGGGGGCCTTTTTCGAAACCAGGGTTACCCCCGATAGTCTTACCAGTCTTCGCGAACCACGACGCGGGTCTTGATCGGCAGCTTCATCGCGGCCAGGCGCAGGGCCTCGCGGGCGATGTCGTCATTGACGCCGTCGATCTCGAACATCACGCGGCCAGGCTTGACTTTGCAGGCCCAGCGGTCGACCGAACCCTTACCTTTACCCATACGAACTTCGATCGGCTTAGCCGTGACCGGAGTGTCGGGGAAGATGCGGATCCAGACGCGACCCTGACGTTTCATGTGACGTGTCATGGCACGACGTGCAGCTTCGATCTGGCGTGCAGTTACACGCTCAGGCTCAAGAGCTTTCAGGCCGTAGGTGCCAAAGTTCAGATCAGAGCCGCCTTTGGCGAGACCCTTGATCCGGCCTTTGTGCATCTTGCGGAATTTAGTACGCTTTGGTTGAAGCATATCTCTCCCTCCTTAGCGACGACCGCCACCAGCACCACGAGGTGCAGGGCCGTCCTGGAGTTCCTGTGCTTTACGGTCACGTGCCTGCGGATCGTGCTCCATGATCTCACCTTTGAAGATCCAGACCTTGATCCCGATGATCCCGTAGGGGGTCATCGCTTCGGCATGTGCGTAATCGATGTCGGCACGCAGAGTGTGCAGAGGCACGCGGCCTTCGCGGTACCACTCGGTCCGTGCGATTTCGGCGCCGCCCAGACGACCCGCGACGTTCACCCGGATACCCAGGGCGCCCATGCGCATGGCGTTCTGAACCGACCGCTTCATGGCGCGACGGAACGAAACACGACGTTCCAGCTGCTGAGCGATGGACTCGGCAACCAGCTGCGCGTCAAGCTCGGGCTTGCGCACTTCGACGATGTTCAGGTGCAGTTCGCTGTCGGTCATACGAGCAAGCTTTTTGCGCAGAACTTCAATGTCTGCACCTTTCTTGCCGATGATGACACCGGGACGAGCCGTGTGGATTGTAACGCGGCACTTCTTGTGCGGACGTTCGATGATCACACGGGCAACACCGGCCTGCTTGCACTCTTTGTTGATGAACTCACGGATATTGAGGTCTTCCAGCAGAAGATCACCGTAGTCCTTGGTGTCGGCGTACCAGCGGCTGTCCCAGGTGCGGTTGACCTGAAGGCGCATGCCGATCGGATTTACTTTATGACCCATTAGGCTTGCTCCTCAACTTGACGCACCTTGATGGTGATCTCCGAGAACGGCTTCATGATTTTGCCGAAACGGCCACGGGCACGCGGGCGACCGCGCTTCATGACCAGGTTCTTACCAACCCATGCTTCGGCAACGATCAGCTCGTCGACATCCAGGTTGTGGTTGTTCTCGGCGTTGGCGATTGCGGATTGCAGACACTTTTTGACGTCCTGCGCGACACGCTTGTTGCTGAAAGTCAGGTCGGTCAGAGCCTTCTCAACTTTCTTGCCGCGGATCATTTGCGCAACCAGGTTCAGTTTCTGCGGGCTGGTGCGAAGCATGCGGGTTTTCGCCATTGCTTCGTTTTCAGCCACGCGGCGGGGGTTCTTTTCCTTGCCCATGACTTACTTCCGCTTCGCTTTTTTGTCTGCGGCGTGGCCATAATAGGTACGGGTCGGCGAGTATTCACCGAACTTCTGACCGATCATGTCTTCCGAGACGTTGACGGGAATATGCTTCTGGCCGTTGTACACACCAAAGGTCAGACCCACGAACTGGGGCAGAATGGTGGAACGACGCGACCAGATTTTGATGACTTCGTTGCGGCCCGACTCGCGCGCTGCTTCGGCTTTTTTCAGCACGTAAGCATCGACGAAAGGACCCTTCCAAACAGAGCGAGACATGGATTAACGTCCCTTCTTCTTGGCGTGCCGCGAGCGGATGATCAGCTTCTGGGACGCTTTGTTCTTGTTGCGGGTACGCTTACCCTTGGTGTCCTTACCCCAAGGCGTAACCGGCGTACGGCCACCCGAGGTACGACCTTCACCACCACCGTGCGGGTGATCGATCGGGTTCATTGCAACACCACGAACCGACGGACGCACGCCCTTGTGGCGCATACGACCGGCTTTACCGAGGTTTTGGTTGCTGTTGTCGGGGTTGGACACGGCACCGACGGTGGCCATGCATTCCTGACGGACCATGCGCAGCTCGCCCGAGCTCAGACGTATCTGAGCATAGCCGCCATCGCGACCAACGAATTGCGCGTAAGTACCGGCCGCACGTGCGATCTGACCGCCTTTGCCAGGCTTCATCTCGATGTTGTGGACAATGGTACCAATGGGCATGCCCGAGAACGGCATTGCGTTGCCCGGCTTGATGTCAGCCTTGGCGGATGCCACGACTTTGTCACCAACAGCCAGACGCTGCGGAGCCAGGATATATGCCTGCTCGCCGTCTTCATATTTTACCAGTGCGATGAATGCGGTCCGGTTCGGGTCATATTCGATCCGCTCGACGGTTGCCGCGACATCAAATTTGTTCCGTTTGAAGTCAACGATCCGGTAGAGACGCTTTGCGCCACCGCCGCGGCGGCGTGAAGTGATCCGTCCGGTGTTGTTCCGGCCGCCCGATTTGGTCAAACCCTCAGTGAGAGACTTGACCGGACGTCCTTTCCAAAGCTCCGAACGGTCGATCAGCACCAGCCCGCGCTGGCCCGGCGTCGTCGGCTTGTACGACTTGAGTGCCATGCTTTCTGTCTTCCGTTTAGCAAGTGCAGGGGATTTCCCTGCTATGTGATAGGCCCCCGTAGGTGCCCAAGGTGAAGGGCCCCGAAGGTCCCCGGTTACAAATATCAGAGGCCCCGGAACGAATCCGAGGCCGTAAGATTGGGAGCGTGTAACAGGGTTGGGGGTGGGTGTCTATAGGGAGAAAGTGAATCACAACGGCAACATTGCGAAGAATTCACAAAATAGTTGTTCACCTATTCTCACTTGCCACCTTAGTCTATTGTTGGTAGATGCCCGCCATCTTATCTACAGAACGTCATTGGCGTTGCAGCGCCTTACGACGGATAACTCCGGCAATGGGATACTACGTATTCCCAGCGCCCGTTCCGAAACCGGGTATACGCGCGAACGCGTACCGGTTTCGGCCAACTACATGTCGTCATAGAATTTCTCCTTAATCACGACTGCAGACTTAAGTCTGCGCTCGTGAAAACCCCTCTTAGGTCTTCACCTTAGAAGCCGGAGAGGAATAGAGATGACGACGGGCATCCAAAGACCAAGCAACATACTTCGGGGTGTGGCGTCAAGCGACAATCTGCCCCTACGTTTGCTGTGGTAAGCTATTGTTTATACCTAAAATCAATATTACGTAGTCAACAAACGAGTCACATCATTTTTTTCTTTGAATGTGCACCGCGCCATGCAATCGTGGTGTCATAGGGAGATAACAAATGAATATTCCGAACCAAGTGCTCAAGCGGTTAGAAGCTGCTGTCACTGAGGCGTTCCCTGCAGAATTGATAGCAGACATCAAAATTGAAGACGTAATAATCGACACTGAAGCCCGTGAAATACGGGTTACTCTTATTGTGAGCACAACAGTGGATCCCACAGAATTCGCCCAAGGATATTTTGGACTAACAGGAAAAATGCGCCGATCACTTGCCGAAAAAGGCGACAAGTGGAGCAAATTCTTCCCTGTAGTCACACCGTCAATTGGACACGAGGTACATGCCTGACGAACAGTTGGCCGAGAGCTTGGTGGCAACTGCAAACAAACTGCTCGCCCCCAGGGACGAAGACGTTAGCCAGACCGATCTACGAAGAGCAATCAGCACAGCATATTTTGCCGTTTACCATGCGCTTGCACGAGTTTCGGCGCACAGCTTGGTTGGCGAAAACCGTGAAGACCGCCCCAACCGCGCTTGGGTAGAAGTCTACCGTGGTCTTTCGCATGGCTCGTGTAAAGATGCCTGTTCAAAAGCCAAGTCCATCGGCTTTCCGGAAGAAATCGAAGGTTTCGCTGCTGCTTTTGTTCGCTTGCAGGATGCCAGAAAGCGTGTGGACTATGATCCTACTTGCCGACCCACTCTAGAGGAAGCTAGAATGTGGGTTGCAATCGCAGAAGTCAGTATTGGACGTCTTCTAGAAGCCAGTCCCAATAGCAAAATTGCCTTCGCGACTTGGGTACTCATCACCAGCCCCGGTGCAGCTCTTGCTAGAACCGCTGTTAAGTTGAAAGTAGGTCCGGAACTTGGGTTGCCAGTAGCTGATTTTTGACCGCGCTCGCCACTCAAAAACTACTAATACCAACAAAAAAACCCCCGCTTTCGCGGGGGCCTTTAGCTCTCTCCACAAACGCGATCCGATCAGAGACCGGTGGACACGTCGATGGTGTTCCCCTCTTCCAGGGTCACATATGCTTTTTTGACGTCTTTCCGCTTGCCCAGCTGGCCGCGGAACCGCTTGACCTTGCCTTTGGTCACAGTGGTGTTCACCGCTTTGACCTTCACACCAAACAGCGCCTCAACGGCCTCTTTGATCTGCGGCTTGTTGCTGTCGATCGCCACTTCAAAGACAACCGCGCCGTTTTCGGACGCCATGGTCGACTTCTCGGTGATGATCGGCTTGCGGATCACGTCGTAGTGTTCTGCCTTCGCGCTCATTTCAGACGAGCCTCCAGTGCTTCGACAGCCGCTTTGGTGAGCACCAGAGTGTCACGCTTGAGGATGTCATAGACGTTTGCGCCCATCGACGGCAGGATATCCAGACCTTCGATGTTCTTGGACGCTTTCAGGAACCCTTCGTTCACGGTCGCGCCGTCGATGACCAGAGCGCGTTTCCAGCCCAGGTTTGCAACCTGTTTGGCCAGAGCGGCGGTCTTGCCTTCGGCTTCGGCGTTCTCGATCACAACCAGTTCACCTGCCTTGGCTTTGGCCGACAGAGCGTGGCGCAGGCCAAGCTTGCGGAACTTCTTGGGCAGGTCGTGGCCGTGCGAACGTACGACGGGGCCTTTGTAGATACCACCACCACGGAAGATCGGCGCGTTGCGGTCACCGTGACGAGCGCCACCGGTGCCCTTCTGGCGATAGATCTTCTTGGTCGAGTAGCTGGTTTCCGAGCGGGTCTTTACCTTGTGGGTGCCGGCCTGCGCGTTGTTGCGCTGCCAACGGACCACACGGTGCAGGATGTCCGCGCGCGGCTCGAGGCCGAACAGATCGGCGTTCAGCTCGATGTCGCCGGCTTTGCCGCCGTCCAGTTTGATTACATCAAGTTTCATGCTTCACCACCTTCCGCGGGAGCTTCTTCCGCAGGTGCTTCGGTTGCAGCCGATTTCACAGCAGCCGGGAAAGGCAGGCCTTCCGGTGCTTTCTTCTTCACGGCGTCCTTGACGGTGACCCAGCCCGATTTCGGTCCGGGAACGGCGCCTTTGATGAAGACCAGGTTCCGGTCCGCGTCGGTTTTGACGACTTCCAGGTTCTGGGTGGTTACACGGGCAGCACCCATGTGACCGGCCATCTTCTTGCCTTTGAAAACCTTGCCCGGGTCCTGACACTGACCGGTCGAACCGTGCGAACGGTGGCTGATCGAAACACCGTGCGAGGCGCGCAGACCACCGAAGTTGTGGCGCTTCATCGCACCGGCAAAGCCTTTACCGATCGAGGTACCCGAAACGTCAACTTTCTGACCTTCCAGGAAGTGTTCTGCCGAAATCTCGGCGCCCACATCGATCAGGCCATCAGCAGAGACGCGGAACTCGGCCAGCTTACGCTTGGGCTCAACCTTGGCAGCGGCATAGTGACCGCGCATGGCTTTCGAGGTGCGTTTTGCCTTGGCAGCACCGGCGCCCAGCTGAACGGCGGTGTAGCCGTCTTTGTCAGCGGTACGCTGTGCAACAACCTGCAGGTTGTCCAAGTGAAGAACGGTCACAGGGATCTGCTTGCCGTCTTCCATGAACAGGCGGGTCATGCCAACTTTTTTTGCGATAATACCAGAGCGCATAATCTATACCCTCCGATCTTACGACTGCAGCTTGATCTCGACATCCACACCAGCAGCGAGGTCGAGCTTCATCAGCGCGTCAACGGTCTGGGGGGTCGGATCAACGATGTCGAGCAGACGCTTGTGCGTGCGGATCTCGAACTGGTCGCGGGATTTCTTGTCAACGTGAGGGCCACGGAGAACCGTGAACTTCTCAATCTTGTTCGGCAGCGGGATCGGGCCACGCACGTTCGCGCCGGTCCGCTTGGCAGTGTTGACGATCTCTTGCGTGCTGGCATCCAGAACGCGATAGTCAAATGCCTTCAGCCGAATACGGATGTTTTGGCTTTGCATAGATACAGCCTTTTATCAGGCGTTGAGGTTGAGAGGAGGACAGACGCGCATCGCCAACCCTCATCGAACCCAAAAGGCGGGAATCACCCCGCCTTGACGTTCTTATCGAGAACTCGCGCGTGATAGTGGGGTTGGTGGGGTTTGGCAAGGGGGAATTAGGTTTCCGTGGGTTTGAAAAAGATAGTTTCTGTCCCGCCATAAGTCACTTGCGTGAGAAGCGAACACCTCTGTTCTCGACACAACCTCTTAGTTACGTCACAAGAAGATAAAGCACTTTTTAGGAGCGGGCATTGGAAGATCTCTCAACGCTGTACATTTTTCTCGATGAGGGTGGGAATTTCGACTTTTCCAGAAATGGAACAAAGTTCTTCAGTATTACGTCGGTCAGTATGAGAAGGCCTTTCCGGCTACACACAAGTTTGGATACCTACAAATACGACTTAATCGAACATCGCATCCAACCTCGTATTGAACTTCAACATTTTCATTGTGCCGACGACAATGCCCACGTGAGGCGTCGCGTTTTTGATATGCTAGCTCAAGGGTTGGCAGAAAACTCAGTCGACTCAGTTCTGGTCGAAAAGTCAAAGACTGGTCCAGCGTTGCAAGCCCCTGAAAAGTTCTATCCGCGGATGTTAGGGTACCTGCTAAGGTATGTCGTGGGTAAAAGTCAGGAAGGAATCGGCGAACTCGTGGTAATTACCGACTCAATTCCCGTCGCACGCAAGCGCAGGGCGATAGAAAAAGGGCTTAAGACAGTCCTCAAAGAAATGCTGCCTGCCGACACGCCCTATCGAGTTATGCATCACGCGTCCAAAGCACATTATGGCCTTCAAGTTGCAGACTATCTTAATTGGGCGATCTATAGAAAATGGGAACACGGAGATACCAGTACATATGAAACCATCCGCCATTTGATTCAAAGCGAATTTGATATATTCCGAACCGGAATACGCCACTAATATTAGAGAATTTGACCCCCCCAACTACCTCACGGAGAACCCCTTGGGTTCTTATCATCGGGGGGGAACCTTTAGCTCGAATATAGCGAACAAATTGTAGATTACAAGTTAATCGCTCCAGCGCCCCATCCAGTAGAATGGTTGTGCTTCAATCGAAAAGGCCACACCGATGTGGGACGGCCTTCTTTCTTTCAATAGAATAGGCTCTCATTGCTCTTTCAGAGCTATTCAATAGTCTTCGACACGACGTCGACGGTGCGGCCACCTTCGCGGATCGTGAAGCAAAAACCGATTTACTTCGCGATCGGTGCGATTAGCTCAACGCCGAACGACACGTTATCGCAGGGCCCGACCGAAAACCCTAACCCTCCACCGCCTGCCCTGCCTCATATCTCGGCGCGATCACCTTTTCGTAAAGCACAAAGAATAACGGCGTCAGTACCATCGACAGGGCAACCACAATGATCAGCGTGTTCGCCACGTCCGCGCTCAGAACATGGGTGGCGACCGAGAAGGACAGCAGCACAAACCCGAACTCTCCGGCCTGCGCCATCCCCAACGCAAACAGCCAGTTGTTCGCACCCGAGACGCCGAACAATCGCCCCAAACCCAGCAGAACAACCGCCTTGATGACCATAACGCCCAGGGTTAACCCAACCACCAGCCCCAGATGATCCAGCATCAGGCGGAAGTCCACGGACGCTCCGACACTGACGAAAAACAGACCAAGGAACAGGCCCTTGAACGGCGTGATCTCTTTCTCAAGCGCGTGGCGGTATTCGCTGTTGGCCAGAACAACACCGGCGATGAAGGCACCCAGTGCCGGGGTGAGCCCAACGACCATCATCAGCACCGCCACGCCGACCACCAGCGTCAGGGCCATGGCCGTGAAAAGCTCGGGCAAATTGGCAGATTCCACATAGCGAAACACAGGGCCGGTGAGGTAAGCGCCGCCGACGATTACCAGACAGATCGACCCCAGCGTCACAACCGCCCTGAGCCATTCCGGCAGGCCCTGCACGAGATTCAGAGAAAAGCCCGGGCTTGTCGCGGGCCCATGGCTGACGGTGTTCAGGCCCGTAGCCGCCAGATCAGGCATCGCCAGCAATGGCAGAAATGCCAGGATCGGGATGACAGCAATGTCCTGCATCAACAGAACGGAAAAGCTCGACTGCCCCCCACTGCCCATAAGCAGCCCCTTTTCATGCAGGGTCTGCAGGACAATGGCCGTGGATGACAGCGAAAAGATCAGGCCCACCGTTAGCCCAACCTGCCATTGTTGACCCAAGACAAGGGCCAGCCCCATGATGGCCAGGGTCGTGCACACCATTTGCAGACCGCCCAATCCAATCAGCCTGCGCCGCAGATCCCACAGCTTTTTCGGGGCCAGTTCCAACCCGATCAGGAACAGCATCATGACGACGCCGAATTCAGCGAATTGTTCGAGGTTCTCGATATTCACGTTCAGGACGGACAGCGTTGGCCCCAGCAACATACCCGCGATCAGAAATCCAAGCACCGAACCCAGCCCAAGCCACACGGCGATTGGCACGATGGCGATGCCTGCACCCAGCAGGACAAAGGACAAGAGCAGGTAATTTTCCATTGGGGTCAAAGAACTGCGAACAAATGTGCCTTACGGAAACACCCCGTTCAACGACGAGGCTTGGTAGCCTTGTACGATAACGCACCATCAACCCGCCGTCGAGGCATGCGCGACCGGTCGCGTGCTATAAGGGGTTAGCCCCGCCAGGTTTGCCAATGCAAAAGGCCGCTCCCTCAGAAGCGGCCCCATGTTTTAAATAGCCAAATGTCAGGCGCAGCGCGCCAAAGGAATGACACGGTCCTCAGGCTCCTGCGGGGTGTCGGTATCCTTCTGGTCATGCTCAGCCTCGGGGACAGGTTCGCACAAAATGGCATCCTGCATATCATCAAGGTCGCCGCTATGCATAAGCCGGGTTGCATAGGTGAAAAAAGTGTCGCCAAACATGTTGCAGCCTTTCTGTGCTGGGGGAATTGCGCTGTGTCTTCCCTCACCGAGATAGGCGCCAAGACTTATGCAAGCATGTGCATTTGATTAAGACGTCCAGACGTTGCACGGCAGATGATTGATTTGCGAAACGCCAGCAGGACCAAAGGTTGTCTTTCCAACTAAAAAAGCCGCCCCTGTTTGGGACGGCCTTCTTTGAGTCAACGGTTGGGTCCGAGATTATTCGACGAATAATCTCCGCACCCTCGCGCCTTACTCGA